>NZ_CP026372.1:1386250-2772500 GCF_002953135.1 Sphingobium sp. SCG-1 | reverse complement strand
CAAAACAACCAGGAGGTTGGCTTAGAAGCAGCCATCCTTTAAAGAAAGCGTAACAGCTCACTGGTCTAAATAAGAGATCCTGCGGCGAAGATGTAACGGGGCTAAAGATACGTACCGAAGCTTAGGGTGTGATCGTTTACGATCACGCGGTAGCGGAGCGTTCCGTAGGCCGATGAAGCGATCTGGTAATGGGTCGTGGAGGTATCGGAAGTGCGAATGCTGACATGAGTAGCGATAAAGAGGGTGAGATGCCCTCTCGCCGAAATCCCAAGGGTTCCTGCTTAAAGCTAATCTGAGCAGGGTAAGCCGGCCCCTAAGACGAGCCCGAAGGGGGTAGTCGATGGGAACCACGTTAATATTCGTGGGCCTGGAGGTGTGTGACGGATGGCGTAACTTGTCTGGTCTTATCGGATTGATCCAGGCAGGGAAGTTGTCCCAGGAAATAGCCCCTCCATTATAGACCGTACCCTAAACCGACACAGGTGGGATGGTAGAGTATACCAAGGCGCTTGAGAGAAGTGTACTGAAGGAACTCGGCAAATTGCCTCCGTACCTTCGGAAGAAGGAGGCCCCATGTAAGCGCAAGCTCTCATGGGGGGCACAGGCCAGGGGGTAGCGACTGTTTAGCAAAAACACAGGACTCTGCTAAGTCGGCTTCAAGACGACGTATAGGGTCTGACGCCTGCCCGGTGCTGGAAGGTTAAGAGGAGGAGTGCAAGCTCTGAATTGAAGCCCCAGTAAACGGCGGCCGTAACTATAACGGTCCTAAGGTAGCGAAATTCCTTGTCGGGTAAGTTCCGACCTGCACGAATGGCGTAACGACTTCCCCACTGTCTCCAGTACATGCTCAGCGAAATTGAATTCTCCGTGAAGATGCGGAGTACCCGCGGTTAGACGGAAAGACCCCGTGCACCTTTACTGCAACTTCAGAGTGGCATTAGGAAAGAGCTGTGTAGCATAGGTGGGAGGCTTTGAAGCATCGTCGCCAGATGATGTGGAGCCATAGGTGAAATACCACCCTGCTGTTTTCTGATGTCTAACCTCGTACCGTTATCCGGTACAGGGACCCTCTGTGGTGGGTAGTTTGACTGGGGCGGTCGCCTCCTAAAGAGTAACGGAGGCGCGCGATGGTGGGCTCAGGACGGTTGGAAACCGTCTGTTAGAGTGCAATGGCATAAGCCCGCCTGACTGCGAGACTGACAAGTCGAGCAGAGACGAAAGTCGGTCATAGTGATCCGGTGGTCCCTCGTGGAAGGGCCATCGCTCAACGGATAAAAGGTACGCCGGGGATAACAGGCTGATGATTCCCAAGAGCTCATATCGACGGAATCGTTTGGCACCTCGATGTCGGCTCATCACATCCTGGGGCTGGAGCAGGTCCCAAGGGTTTGGCTGTTCGCCAATTAAAGTGGTACGTGAGCTGGGTTCAGAACGTCGCGAGACAGTTTGGTCCCTATCTGCCGTGGGCGTCGAAATTTGAGAGGAGTTGACCCTAGTACGAGAGGACCGGGTTGAACATACCTCTGGTGTACCTGTCATGCCGCCAGGCGTGCAGCAGGGTAGCTATGTATGGACGGGATAACCGCTGAAAGCATCTAAGCGGGAAGCCTCCCTCAAGATAAGATTTCATCGAGCCGTGGAAGACCACCACGTTGATAGGCTGGATGTGGAAGTGCGGTAACGCATGGAGCTAACCAGTCCTAATTGCTCTTTTCGCGCTTGAGAGTCCCACCATCAATGACAATGCTGGACATAACCAGTAACCCCATTGACGGTGATAAGGATGATCTTCGCAGCCCGATAAACAGGTCATAACCAATAGTGCACGGCATCGATTAAAACCCGAACAATAACGCAACCTTATGCGCCCGCTTCATTGCTTGGTGACCATAGCGTCTGTGACCCACCCGATCCCATCTCGAACTCGGCCGTGAAACCAGACCGCGCCGATGGTACTATTGCTCAAGCACTGGAAGAGTAGGTCGTCGCCAGGCATTGAAGCTGGCGCATAAGATACGCTCCCGTTCGGATATACAAAACCCATTCATGATGTTGGTGACCTCTGGTCGTGCCTCTGGCGCGGGATGGAGCAGCCCGGTAGCTCGTCAGGCTCATAACCTGAAGGTCGTAGGTTCAAATCCTACTCCCGCAACCACAGGTCGCCTACGCTCCACCACAGCCCACGTCATCAGTCAGGCAGTCTCCCGGACTGCCTCTGTGATGTCGGCTCGTCAGGCTCATAACCTGAAGGCCCCAGGTTCAAATCCTGCCCCCACAACCCAACCTCCCAAAACCTACACCTCACGCAGCTCGCCCGCAGGCGCTGCATGACGCCGCATCACCTCGACGTCGCCAGCTCAAATCTCCGCGATCAACATAACCCCCTAAACCGCCTCCAAGCAGCAATGTCACCATGACAGCTAGTGTTGATTCAAGAAGTTCGGACAATATCCAGAAATCTCTCTAGGCGAAGCCGCATCGACTGAGCTTGCGCTGAAAGTGCTCTGGAATGCTGATGAATCTTCCCAGCATCCCGAGCGGCCCTGACTGCATTTTGATGAATGTCGTCAGAGCTGAGATGAATATGACCCGTCGCTCTGCTGGCTTCGTCGACATTTGCCGTGATCGACCGAATAGCAGCGCTCTGCTCGACCACCGAAGAAACGACGGATTCGGATAGGATGTTCATGTCCGCCACAGCGAGGGCGATACGTTCATGGCCCTCGAATACTTTCTCGGTCGCCTGCTGGATGTTTGTGACGCGTTTCGAAATGTGGCCTGTTGCCTCGCGCGTCTGCTGAGCAAGGGATTTCACTTCATGAGCAACGACCGCAAAGCTCTTTCCCGGCTCTCCCGCACGCGCAGCTTCGATAGCCGCGTTGAAGGCGAGCGTCGTCGTCGTCTTTGCAACGCTGTCGATCAGTGACACCACATCACCAATTTCGCGCGCGGCGCCGCTAAGGAGATGCGTTTGGGCATCATTCTGTTCAGCGCGCACGGCGGCGTCTCGCGTGGCGGTCTGTGCCTGTGCAACCTGTTGCTCGACTAAATGCACTGATTCAGCAAGACTTCGACCCCGGCTGGCGACTTCCGTCATATTTGCCGCAGCCTGCGATGCAGCTGCGGCAACGTCAGCCGCTCGATTGCTGTTTTCAGAAGCGCTATCCGCCATGGTCTCGGCAGCATCGGATAGTTCGCCTGCTATGGCCACCAATGTAGCTGCCAAGTTGCTCGCATCGGCGCGGAATTCGTCACTCGCATCTTGTAAACGCTGAAGACGCGCCGCTTTGTGTTTAGCCGCCTCCGCGTCTCGTTCCGCCGCCAGTTGCAGCAGCACGGCATTGCTAATGACCCCACAATAGCGGCCGTCCTGCGTTACAATAAGCCCCTCCCGATGCCCCTTCACTTGCGCGAAGGTGTCGATGAGGTTTTCAATCGAAGCCGTAGCCTCAACAGCAGGGCAGGGACGAATGTGCCCGTGCAGATGCGCGCCGTAACTTGGATTTTTCAACAGCGCGTGGCCGTAGGGATTGAACAGGATGAGCCGCATGTCCTGCTCAAAAATTGCCCCCACGGGCCGCTGATGATCGTCCACCACGGGAAGCATCCTCATTTGAGGGTAGGCCTGAAACAGGTCAAGTGCATCGACTAACTGCGCGGTATGCGAGATGCTGTGGCGATAGCTGACTGGAACAGTTTTCCGGAGTTCACTGATCGGAGTGCCGATTTGTTCGGCGGTGTGAAGCATTGGAATCTCCGCCGTCGCAACCATGCGCAGGGTTCTTTGTGCCATAGCTTGGCGTCTTCGCCACGAATACCGGCTGGCGACGTGGTCGCCAGCCGACAACTTCAGAAGTTCACTCTGATGCCGCCAGTGTAGCGGCGGCCAAAGCGCTCCCATTCGATGGTGTACTGCGAATCCCGCACATACCGGCGGCCAGGCTGGTTGAGCAGGTTCGATGCGTCGGCATAGATTTCAAAATTCGGCGTGATTGCATAGCGAACAGACAAGTCCATTTCGTCATCCGCCGCCCAATACTGATGCCCGCCATCGGCCGGAGCGCCAAGCGTATCCAGCCATTCGGTGCGCTTTTGATAGTTGAGACGCAGGGATAGACCAAATTTCTCGTAGTAGCCGCCGATATTATAGACGACGTCGGACGTTCCGGGCAGCGACACCTTTTCACCCTCGGGCGTCGTCGCGCGGCTCTTGTTTAACGTCAGATTTGCCGAAATGCCGAAGCCGCCCATCCATTCCGGAATTCCCAGCGTTTCGGTATAAGGTTCGAGTTGGTGCTGGATCGCTGCCTCCGCGCCGTAGATGTAACCGTCACCGCCGTTGAGGATTGTGTCGAATGTGTAGGAGGAACGATCAACGCCGCCAAAGCTCAGCGCGCCGGAATTGAAGGTGCGGCTGCTATCGAATAGCACATCTTTGATTTTCTTGTAGAATGCGCCAACCATGATGTAGCCTTGAGGCTGCACATACCATTCGAAATATGCGTCGACCCCATAAGCCCGCTCCGGTTTGGCATCTGGATTGCCGCCAGAGACGGTCTGATCGCTGTCGTTGTAAGTAAAATTCGGCCGCAATTGATCGTAGTCAGGACGGGCCGCGCCACTGTTGAAGGATAGACGCAGTTTTTTGTCAGACGCCACGTCAAAATTGAAATGGAGGCTCGGATAGACTCCTGTCAGCTCGTTCTCGGCCTCGATAGGCGTTGCGGCACTGCCATTAACGAAAGCGCGACCGCGGTTCTTGACGTGCTCTACCCTTGCGCCGCCAAGGATGCTGCCCCAGTCGTAGCGGACGGTGCCCATCACATACGCTGCGTACACCTGTTCCCGCACGTTATAGTAATTCTCAAGTAAGGGAACATAACTCGCGATTGTCTGCGCCTTCTTAACGTTCTCGCGCATCTTGTCCTTGTCGAAGTAGCGGAAGGTATAGCCGAGCGGGATCTTGCCCTTGAACGGCGTATCGAGTGAGTCGGGAAGGTAGGTCATGTTGATACCCGCCGTGCCGGCTTGTGCGCCCGTTATGGAAAGTTGCGCTTCGTTCGCCTCCTTCGTCCGCTGGTCGAACTGGCCGCCGAAGGTGATGGTCGCTTCGCCACCCAACATGGGCAGTTCCTTGCTGACGCCGAATTTGGCAGTGTACGCTTTGGTGACGTCAACGAACTTGCCGGATGTCAGCGATACCAGAGGGCGCGTAAAGTCGTCGATGTTGGTTACGGCGGCGCCAGCCGAGAAGGGGCCGTTATTGCCGCCAGTCGTCCTGAAGAGGGTGACCTTCGCTAATTGCGGATCGGTGAAGTCATAGGCGATGGTAGGACGCAAATTGCGAGTCGAGGGGCTTTCGTAGCGGGCTTCGCCGACAACCGAACGGTCATCCTTTGCACGCGTATAGTTCAGTCTCCAGTTGAGTTTCCAGCCTTCGCCAAATTCATGGTCTCCGCCCAATGTATTGGTGAAGATCGATTGTTCGAAAGCACGCAAGGTCGCCCGCTGGTTGATGTCGATACCGTATTCTGTGCCCTTTAACGGCGTGTTCCCGATGCAGACGTTCGCATAGCCGCTGTTGTTTGGGCTGGTGTTGGTCACTACCGGACAAGGCGTGGCCGCTCTGGGGTCCGCAGACTGGCGATCATCCAGATCGAAGAGGAAGTTGTCGCGTGCTTCATCGTCAGTGAACGTCGTGAAGATCGACTGTGCGAAGATGTGGTTGCCTTCGCTTGGCTTCCAGTCGAGGCGACCGGAGTACGAATAGTTCTTGCGGGTCAGACGATATAGCTTGTTTTCGGTTTCGCGCGCCCAGATGCGTTCGGCGTTGCCGGGCTGGTTATCCTGCGACACCGTTTCCCAATCCGTTTCGAAATTGTCGGTGACCATGTCCCGCTGATAATAACTGCCCGCCACTAAGACGCCGATCTCGCCGATGCCGGTGTTCCAACGATTGGAGATCACGGCTTGGCCTTCATATTCCTGACGCTCGCCCAGTTCGACATAGCCGCCGCCCAATTTGCCGGACAAATGGAAGCCATCATAGTCGAAGGCGGAGCGGGTCTTCACGTCTACGTTGCCTGCTACCGTCTCCCCGGTCATGTCGGGCGTTACGGCCTTGCGCACGATGATTTGCGATGCAATGGCTGAGGGAATGCTGTCATAACGCGTATCGCGGCCTTCGGGACTTACGATGGCAACACCGTCGATGGACAATGTGGTCCAGTTGATAGGTGCGCCGCGAAGGCTTATGTAGCGGGCCTGACCCTGGTCGCGCTGAACCGCTACGCCAGGTAGGCGGCCCGCAGCCTGAGCGATGTTCTGGTCCGGCAAGCGTCCAACACCATCGGAGGCTGCGACGGCGACAAGAGATTCAGATAGACGTTGAACTTGCAGCGCGGCTGCTTCCGATTCTGCGATGGGGCGGGTGCCGGTTACCACGATTGCGTCCGCATTTGCCTCATCCACAGGGGCCGTATCTTGTGCGTGGGCCTGCGCGACGATTAGTGTCAAAGGCGCGATGCCGCAGGAAAGAAGTACCCGCATGTTGCTGCGCACAGCGAACGGCCGCTGGGTGGAAAGGCTGGTCATTGGTGGTTCCCCTGTTGCTCGCCAGAGAGGTGAGACGAGGCGCACTTAGCCTTGGTAAAAGACACGCAGGCGACGCTTCGATGACGCGATGGTTACGCAATCACTACAGTTTTGTGAGCGTCATCCTGCGGCGCTGTAACGGCGTTGTCATTTAGCGGCGCCAAAGCAGCGCATCGAACACGGGGGCGCCACATGCGAAATTGGGTTATAATTGCCGTTGCGATGCTTGCGGGGGGTTGCGCGGTAAGCGAGGTGCCAGGCGAGATGCGCATGGCCCATGTCTCGTCTGCGACGACGGTGCAGGCGCGGGGAGAGACTGTTCCTGTCGGTACGGCCAATGCCGATGCTGCGGATGATCCAGCGATCTGGCGTAACCGCTCCGACCCATCGGCCAGCCTCGTTCTTGGCACGGACAAGCAGGCGGGCATCTATGTTTACGGCTTGAATGGTAAAGTGCGTGACTTCGTGAACGCAGGGCGCGTCAACAACATAGACCTTAGAGACGATGTGATCTTCGCTGACGGCAGGGGAATATTGGCCGTAGCTAGTGACCGTAACGACCTGATGCATGCGAAGCTTGCGCTGTTCAGGCTGGACCCCGATACGGCAAAGCTGACGGCCTTGGGAACTGTAGACGCAGGAAACGGGGAGGCATATGGCGTTTGCCTTGGCCGTTCCGCCGGCCGCGTATCCGCATTTTCGGTATTGAAGGATGGCACAATAAATCAGGTCGCTCTTGATCTGTCCGGCGTTACTACGAAGGGCCAAATCGTGCGCTCCATGAAGCTCGGCACGCAATCGGAAGGGTGTGCCGTCGATGACCGCACCGGCTTGTTGTATGTGACCGAAGAGGATGTCGGTTTGTGGCGGTTCGACGCTGCGGCCGACGGATCGAAAATCCCGTTCAAGATCGCGGGTGCGGACGGAAGGAATATCGTTGCGGATGCCGAAGGTGTAGCCCTCATTCCGGAGGGTGCTCGTGGCGGCTACGTCGTACTGTCGAGCCAGGGCGACAATGCCTATGTCCTCTATACTCTTGCGGACAACAGCTATGTCGGGCGCTTTCGCATCAGCGCGGGCGCGGTCGGCGGCACTGAAGAAACAGATGGCATAGATTTTTCTCTAGGCGATTTCGGGCCGAACTTTCCAGGGGGCCTCTTGGTTGCGCAGGATGGCTATAATCCACAAGGCGCGCAGAATTTCAAACTTGTGGCATGGCAGGACATTGCGACTGCCCTGAACTTGCCCAAAGGAGAGTGACGGTAGGATTATTATTTATGCAAGGATTGGCCTTCCCGGCCTGCGTGTGATCTGGTTCATCACCGATCCACATTTGGGATCGTCACCCCGACTAAGGCTTAGTGACCTGCCCACGAAGCGCTGCCTCAAGTTTGCAGCCGCACTTTCATGCACGCCAGCGTCTATATCAGCTTGGGGCACCGCAGGGCCTATCTGCGTAGGCTGCCAAACCTAAGTTGCAGTAATCGCACATCAAGGGAGCTAGTGAGCCGCAAGCGAACTCCCTGCCTGTCGTTTGCTCTGTACAGGTAGCATTCGCTTTCTCCCTAGCAGGAGCGCGCAGGTGCTGATCCTCAAGTGTGACATGAGATGCGTGGTGTTCGGTGGAATAATGTTGGGGGGTGCATGAAGCGCACCGCCGCCCCCATGGTTTCTGTTCTCATCCCCACCTACAACCGGGTTTGTTTTGTAGGCGATGCCATACAAAGTGCGTTGAAGCAGACGCTTGGCGATATTGAAGTCGTCATTGTCGATGATGGATCGACGGACACTACGGCCGCACTCATCAATGATATCGACGATCCTCGCGTGCGATTGATCCAGCACAAGCAGAACCTTGGCATTCCCGCCGCGCGTAACAGTGCTCTCGAAACCGCGCGAGGTAAATACGTCGCGTGGCTTGATAGCGATGATATCGCGCGTCCCAATCGTCTGGCCGAACAAGTTGCGTTTCTGGAGGCGAATCCGGCCATAGCCATGGTGGGAGCATGCGCTGGCAAGCTGCGCTCCAACGGCACGCGCAGGTCAGGAATTCGTGTGCCGCCGCTTTGCGCGCAGATGATCGAGGCCTGGCTGCTGTTTCGATCAGCTTTTCAACAATCTTCTGTCACGGGGCGAGCGGAGGTTCTGAAAAATTACCAGTATGATCCGGCATATCCGGTATGCGAGGACATCGAAATGTTCCTTCGTCTCCAGCAAAAACATACTCTGGCGAACCTTCCGCGGGTTCTGATCGATCGACGTTTGCATCGCGGTCAAACCATACATCAGCGACAATGTGAGATTCATGAGCGGACGGCGACATTAGCTCGACCAATGCTGGATCGAATAGGAATGAAAGTGTGTGAAGACGATCTCCAGCGTCATGTTCTGCTAGGCAAATCCAGGATAGAAGGCTCTGAGGTAGGCAGTGAATTTCTGGCGTGGGCGCGTGTCTGGTTGAGTGGTTTGCAAGCGGCGAACGCACGGACCCAGGTGCTTGAAGAAGCGTCGCTTAAGCTGGCACGGGATTATTTCTGGGTTTTGGCATGTCGCGCGATGGCGGCCCGCATCGGTACAGGGGCAGCCTTACAGGCCCTTGTCAGTAGTCCACCCACGGGTTTCGCCTCTTCTGCCGCTTTTAGGTGGGCGAAGGCCGCGATCCCGGCATATCTCAAGCTGTGATGTATTACTTGTAGGCGTCCTGACGAAGGATTGCGGTTCGTGCATCAAGGCCATTAAGTCACTTGACTGCGGCAACACGCTTTTTCCTCACGCCAGCGGTAAAGGCTCACATAAGGTCGCGAACATCGTCCGATTGGTCCCAAGGCTGTAGCGAGAATGGCTCGGCGCTATCAGTATAAGTTGGTCACCATCACCGTCGGCGTTCTACGCTTCAAGCGAGGAAACTCCGCTTGAGTGCTGGAGCCCTTAAAACCTCTGCATCCTCAGCCGACCCGTCAAACAGGTCCTGTCGTTCAACCAACGACGCATCCATTCGACATACCCATATCGCGACACCATTGGTCGAATTTTTAATCCACGTTAATAATTTACGTTTAGCGCATGATCCAGCAGAAGATGCGGGGATGCACAGCTATGTCTTTACTTTTAAATCGTTTCCTTTCCGTTTCAACTATCGTTTTTTCTTTGGGGCTAGGGGGCCTATCAAGCGCTGGCCAAGCCGCTCCAGTGGTGTCCGAAGCATCGCGCAACATCAATTTGAGCAATTCTCCGCTGATGGGCGTAAATCTCTCCGGATGTGAGTTTGCGGCTGACGGTGTACTCTGTCCTTCGGCAAGCACCGTTAACATTTATGCTGACAAGGGCTTCCGCGCAATTCGGCTGCCATTTCGCGGCGCTCAGGCCAGCAATCCTGCCATAGTTTCCAAGATCAAGGCCGTTGTAGATGCGGCCGTCAAGCGGGGCGTCTATGTCATCCTGGATCGCCATGATTATGGGGCGACCTTCGATCCAAATGAGGCGGCCTGGTGGGCATCGTTCATCAAGAACTTCCCGAACACGACCTATGTCATGATCGACACGATGAATGAGCCGCGCAAGGGCGCGTCGTATCAGGCCGACCCTAAGACCGGCAAATCCTATGCTACCGAAGTGAACGCAGGCATTGCGGCGTTCCGCAAAGCGGGCTTCAAGCACAAGCTGTTGATCGAATGGCGCGGATCGTCGGGCATGGTGCGTTTCGACAAGCGCGAAGCCGCATCGAAGGCGTGTGAAAGCCCGGCCTGCTCGTTCGATCGCGCGGGTGGGCTGAAGGATCCATTGGGCCTCACGATGGTGTCGGGCCATCGCTACCCGGATTCCGATGGCTCGGGCACAAGCCCGGTTTGCGTCAGCAATACGACCGGCACGAAGCTGATCTGGAACACCGATCTCGCGGCAAAGGCCCGTGGACTGAAGGTGTGGGTCGGCGAATTCGCTTTCGGCAACAGCACGAAGGTCAATCCGGTCTGCGATGCCCTTGGCAAGGACGCGATCAAGCGTATGCGGTCGCTGCCTGACACCTATGTCGGCGTAAGCTGGTGGGGTGGCGGCAATGGCTGGAAAGAAAGCTATCTCTACAAGATCGAGCCGAAGAAGGGCACCTTCGCGGCCGCCGCGCCTAGCGCCTATCTGACCACGCTTGTGGGTCGCTGATGGGACAACTCGCCCGTCAGCTTCCCGCTGGCGGGCGTTTCACTGGAAAAATCATGTTCGCATTTCCAACCGGACGCCGCTCGGGCAGCTTTATCCTTGGCTGCGTAGTTCTTGCGCTTGTAAGCGCCTGTTCAAAAGGGCCGGACGCGGATCAAAGGCATCTTGTCGTCATCGCCGATCCGCCGAAGGCTGGTCCAGCACCGGCCATTCCCGCTTTGGCAATCCCCGGCTCATTTGCTCAGCCGGAGGAGCCTGCGCCGCTGTCAGACGAAGAGGCCAGCGCTACCCCGGCCGACGATACGCAGGTGGAAACGGTTCAATTTACCGCACGCGAGATTGATCCTTACCGGGTGCAGGACTCGGTGATCGCGGAAGGAGCCGACGCGGAAGAAACGAGCGGATAGGCCGAGCGGGGGCAGGGCACTTCCATATGCCTCTTGCGCTCTGAGTTACAGGCGCCATATTCGATCAGCCTCGGGAAACGTGCGGTCTGGCGCAGTCCGCTGTTGACGCGCCTCCTCTGTCCGCCCAAGCCCGCGAAAATCTATCCGCAACGTAAATCGCCCGGAGCTTCATGAAGTTACCCAAATTCTTTTCGTCGTCCACACACGACATGGCCATCGATTTGGGCACTGTGAACACGGTCATCTATGTCCGAGACCGCGGCATCGTCCTCAACGAGCCGTCAGTAATCGCTATCGAGACACAGAATGGTATTCGGCGGGTGAAGGTCGTAGGCAACGAGGCGAAGCTTATGATGGGCAAAACGCCTGCCGGTATTCAGGCCATCCGCCCTTTGAGAGACGGCGTTATCGCCGATATCGACGTCGCTGAGCAGATGATAAAGCATTTCGTGGATAAGGCGCTGGGCGGCAGCAGCCGTTTCGGGCGGCGGCATGAAGTCGTGATCTGCGTGCCTTCGGGATCAACGATGGTGGAGCGCCGGGCGCTTCGCGATGCGGCGTCCAATGCAGGAGCATTCCGCGTGCAGTTGATTGAGGAGCCGATGGCGGCCGCGATTGGCGCAGGCCTTCCCGTCACTGAGCCGCGCGGCGCAATGGTGGTGGATATCGGCGGCGGCACAACGGAAGTCGCCGTGCTCTCGTTGCGAGGGATCGCCTACAGCAACTCGGTGCGCGTCGGGGGCGACAAGCTGGACGATGCCATATCTTCGCATGTCCGACGCACCCATAACCTGATGATCGGCGAAGCGACGTCCGAACGCGTGAAGCATCTGATCGGCAGCGCTGTAGCGCCAGAAGGCCAAGGCCGCACGTTGACTGTCAAGGGACGCGACTTGGTCAATGGCCGCCCGGCGGAAATTACCATCACCGAAGCGGAGATCGCAGACGCGTTGGCGGAACCGGTTGGCCAGATCAAGAGCGCCGTCATGTCCGCGCTGGAGCAAACCGCGCCCGAACTGTCGTCCGACATCATCGACGAAGGCATCACTTTGACCGGGGGAGGGGCGCTGTTGGGCCGGATTGACGAAGCGTTGTCGGAAACGACGGGTTTGCCGGTAAAGATTGCGGACGATGCCTTGATGTGCGTGGCAATGGGCGCGGGGAGAGCGCTGGAGGACACAGCATATGACGGTGTGCTGACGATCGGATAGGCATCCGTACAATCAGACCGCCAGCAGCGGTTTGATGTTTTCATTGACGAGTATCAATGCGCTGTGGCAATCGCAGTGAAGCACCTTGCGGGTGTAGCTCAATGGCAGAGCAGAAGCTTCCCATGCTTACGACGAGGGTTCGATTCCCTTCACCCGCTCCAGCTCCCTCTTCAAAAATCACCCTCCTTAGTGTATAAAAACCGCAGAAACCTTGGACTTTTGTGTCCTCGGTTGTCCAGATTTGACCATCTCTTTCCGGCCGCATCCGTGCCGTGTGGGGGCCTTTCGAGGGGGTGGTCGGTTCCGGGCATTTCAAGAAGCCCCCAGCATAGGGGCCTATTGCGGAAAAAGGCTTTGGATCATGGCACTTACCGACATTGCAATTTGAAACGCAAAGCCCCGGGAGAAGTCATACAAGAGGGCGATAGCCTTGTACTCTTCGTTCAGGTCGAGCCCACTGGTGGCAAGCTTTGGCGGTTCAAGTATCGAATGCACGGGAGAGAGCGAAAGCTGGCGATCGGCACCTATCCCGCCATTCACAGCTTGGAGGGAACTGTTGTTTTTTTATCAGTCAAAAGCCGGCACTATGAATTTGGACATGGGATGCAGGCGTTCGTGTCGCTATAGGCTGAACGAAATCAAGGCAGTTTGATCGCTATATGGCCCGAAAACGTTCGAAACATGATCCCTATGACCATCTCCCGCAAGAAGACGAGGCGCCAGCAGCGCCTGTACTTTGCTGGCTATGTGGTCGTCCGACCGGTAAAACCATCGTCTGGCATCATCCTGTGCCCAAGAGCCGTGGAGGTCGAGATGTCGTGCCGATGCACTCCATCTGCCAGCAGACGCTAATCGCCAACTTTACCAATTCTGAGCTTCAGCGCCACGGGATGGAGGTCGCTGGCCTGCTAGACAACGCGAACGTGCGGAAGTTCGTGGAATGGGTGGCGAACAAGGATCCAGACTTCACGGCAACCATTGCCAAAAAGCAGCGCTGAAAGGTCTGCTGCCCTGACCGGTTCCCCCTCCTCCATTCGCGTGGCCGCGCTCTACAAGTTTGCCCGGCTAGACGACTGCAATGCCCTGCGCCGCGAACTGGCGCTAATATGCTTCACCGAAGGATTGAAGGGAACGCTGCTGCTCGCCAGCGAGGGGATCAACGGCACGATCGCCGGATCGAATCACGCGATCGAAAGCGTCCTGGCATTTATCCGCCGGCTGCCGGGATTCCGCGATCTCGAGGTAAAATACGCCACGGCCGAGACCATGCCATTCCATCGCATGAAAGTGCGGGTGAAGCGCGAAATAGTGACGATGGGTCAGCCCGGGATCGATCCGCTCACCGGCGTTGGTCACTATGTGTCGCCACAGGACTGGAACGCCCTGATCAGCGAACCCGGCACGATCGTGATCGACACGCGCAACGACTATGAGGTGGCGGTCGGCAGTTTTGCCGGTGCGATCAATCCAAAGACTGCCAGCTTTCGGGATTTTCCCGCCTGGTTCCGCGCGGAGCGCGAGCGGCTGCTCGGCACAGTCGATCGGCCGAAGATCGCGATGTTCTGCACCGGCGGAATTCGTTGTGAGAAATCGACAGCGTTCCTGAAGGGCGAAGGGCTAGACGAGGTCTATCATCTTCAGGGCGGTATCCTCAAATATCTCGAGACCGTCCCTGCTGAGCAAAGCCTGTGGGAAGGTGAATGCTTTGTCTTCGACCACCGCGTCGCGGTTGGTCATGGACTTGAAGCTGGAACCCATGTGCAGTGCCACGGCTGCCGCCTACCGGTCAGCAGTGGAGATCAGGGTTCACCGCTCTACGTGCCTGGAGTAAGCTGTCCGGCCTGCTATGGAACCCGCACGGATGCCCAGCGCGCCGGTTATGCCGAACGCGACCGGCAGGAGCATCTCGCCAGGACACGTGGCGTGGCGCATATTGGTGCCAGGGCCCCGAGCGACGAAAGAAAGCGTCCAATCTTTTAAAACTTTCGGCTCAAACCCTCTGGAAGTCAGCGCATGCTGCTTTCGGCCACCTAGGAACTGTTTGCGAGAGATGGCTACGGTTCGGTTTCAATAAATTCGATCACACGTCATGTCGACGTCGCGATTGGATCGCTCTACCAGTTTTTTCCAACGAAAGTTGCCGTCGTTGTTTGCTAAATTTGGGCGATACGTGAAAGAGATCAAGGGCTGCTCGGCCTCGATCGACGGATCGGGGAAGGAGGGCGATTTTTTCCGGTTTCGGATATGACGTTGTCACAAAACATTCCCCGTCATCGCGAGCCAGAGGGCATTCTCTACATTGGGTGAGGCTCATACCTAGTTAGGTTTGCGCCACGGGAGCCAGGATGCATTGACGGGAGGCGCCGGCGCAACTGATCGCACGCTTCGCTACGAAGGCTCCAGAGCAAGTGCTCGCGACCACGCGCATCGTCATGCTATAATGATCAAGGCCGCTTAGATTCTTGACTCGTGAGATTTCAACGGACTGTTCAAACGCGCCCCGAAGTCTCCGCAGCGATCGCCGGTTATCCTCAAAGTCGGCTATTCTGCGGGCCCGCGAATTCCAGAAAACGCGTGAAGACCTCTAGGGCGAAGGCAGATGCCCGCCAAAATGTCGCTTGCTGCCTGAAAAGATCATCGTTCAGTCTTGAGGAAGATGTCGATGAGGCAGGACAGGTCAGCTTCAGGATTTGCGGCTCGCGATAAAAGATCGGCACATAAATCGGACATGGGAGTCCAGCTTTCGGGGCGTGACATCATCTTTCGAGCCAGCGCCAAGTCCTTTTCCATAAGCGCAATAGACCCAAGCCGCGGGCTATGCTCCTTGGCTGCCATGCGGGGGCCAAACAGACGGAGAGGCGCACTATCGGCCAGTCCTCCACGTAGCGCGGAGGGCAAAAGGCTGACATTGATACCGGCCTGGCGGGCCGCAGCGATCGTTTCGGCAAGTGTCAGCATCGTATTTGCGACAATCATCTGATTGCACAACTTCATGGCTTGGCCCGCACCGGCACCGCCGATGGCGGTCCGATGCGCGCTCACGGCTTTTAGCAGTGGCGCGGCAGTCTCCAAAACGTCTGATTTTCCGCCAAGGAAAAGGGTCAAGGTGCCCTCGGCAGCTGAGAGGGGGCCTCCCGAAACCGGCGCATCGATCCAATCGACACGATGTCGTTCGGCTTCTTCAGCCAGACGGCGCGCCGCGTCGGGGCTTCCTGTTGAAAAGTCGACAATTATCCGCCGTTTTCCATCGGGGAGTGCGCAAGGGAACATACGTCGCGCTATCTCACCACTTGCGACATCTGACGTGAGGCAAAGGCCAATCAACTCGCATGACTGGAAGAGCGCTTCAGGCGATGACGCAATTGAGACGCCCTTCAGGTGAATCAAGCATTCCGATCGTTTTGCAGTGCGGTTCCACACAGTGAGTTTGCCGTGAACGACTGCCAACCGGTGGGCCATTTGCATGCCGATATCACCTAACCCCGCAAACCCGATCATCCATCTCGCTCCCACACGACACCGCCCGAATGCGTGACGGCACCGAGCCGAGCGGGCCCAACAGTGGCCGCGTATTTCTCTAGTGCCCCACCCAGTTTGCGTTGAGAATGCGCAAAGCCTTCGCCGCTACGGAGTGCTAGTTCTTCTCCTGTGATTTCAACCATGAGGCTCCGCTCCGCGGCGCTTGCGTCAATCGCGATAATGTCGCCGTCACGAAGGAAGGCGATAGGACCGCTGTCAGCAGATTCCGGACCGACATGCCCTATACACAGGCCTCGCGTCGCGCCCGAGAACCGTCCATCAGTTATCAGCGCAACCTTTTCACCGTTACCTTGTCCATAGATCAAGGCAGTTATCCCCAGCATCTCCCGCATGCCTGGGCCGCCTTTAGGACCTTCGTTCCGGATGACGATCACATCGCCTGCTAAATAGGCACCAGCGCGCACAGCGACCAAGCACTCCTCTTCAGACTCAAATACTCTTGCGGGTCCGCGATGCTTCAATGTGCGCAATCCTGCAACTTTCAGCAAAGCGCCATCAGGGGCCAAATTTCCTTTCAAGACCGTCAGGCCGCCGGTTGGCGCGATCGCTTGATCCGCCGGTTTTACCACCCGACCGTCGGCGTTGGGAAATTGCTCCAGGGCTTTAGCCAATGTCACTCCAGTAAGGGTCGGCGTATCACCGTTGATAAAGCCGCCTTGCAGGAGCGCCTTCAGAATAACTGGTGCGCCTCCGATTTCGTACACGTCACGGGCGAGATACTGGCCACCTGGCTTCAGGTCCGCAATTAATGGTGTTCGCGCCAAGACTTCGGCAACGTCCTCCATTGTAAAGCGCAGCCCCGCCTCATGGGCGAGCGCCGGCAAATGTAAGACGGAGTTAGTCGATCCGCCTGTTGCAGCAACCAGCGCAGCTGCATTTTCCAGCGAGGCGCGGGTTACGAGATCACGAGGCAACGGTCCGTCGTTCAAGACAGCTCTCATCAGCTCCCGACCCGTTCGGCGCGCGAGCGGCGCCCGCGCGGAATATACTGCCGGAACCATTGACGAGCCAAGCAATGCCAGACCGACTGTTTCAGAAACCATGGCCATGGTGTTGGCGGTATACTGTCCAGCGCAGGCGCCAGGCGTGGGAACGCTGATCCGGGCATTTGCGGCAAGTTCAGCTTCCTCCGCTTCCCCCGCTAAAACCTTTCCGATCATTTCATAAGTATCGACGATGTTTACGTCCTTGCCCCCACTCCGGCCAGGTAGGGCCGATCCTCCGTATAGAAAGGCAGAGGGCACGTTACATCGAATCATGCCCATCATGATCCCTGGCATATTCTTGTCGCAGCCACCCAGCCCAACAAGACCGTCCCACTGATGCGCGCGAGTAGTGGCCTCTACGCTATCTGCGATCAACTCTCGTGACAGCAGGGAAAAGCGCATGCCGGAATGGGCGACCGACAATCCGTCGGATACCGAAACAACCGGGCATTCATGCGGTGTACCTCCACCGGTTGAGACGCCTGTTTTTGCGTGCAGTGCCTGGTCGCGGAGCAGCATATTGCAGGGGCTCATTTCCCCTCCGGTATGAACCACGCCGATATGGGGACGAACAATATCTTCGTCATCCTGTCCTAAAGCGTAAAGGAAGGCACGGGTGGTCGTACGTACAACGCCCTCGTAGATCGTTGATGATCTCCAATGCCTTTCGGTCATGCAACCTCCCTTGCCAACACTTACTCGCCACCGCCCATTAATCCCGTATCTGCAGCCGCGGTCTTCGTCTGGTTCCCTATTGATTCTGGGTAACAGTTAGCTCCTGCGCATCAGGCTAAAGCTCTGCGCACTGGGTCCGATATCCGGCTGACAGGCCATGAAAAGGGCGAGAGGGATGACGTCCTCGGGCTCCTTCAGCCATTCCTGCGAACGTTTTGCTGCTATTGAGTCCCCTCCTTCCGGGGTCGAGGAGGCCACTTTATGGAATGTCTGTTCATAAAGCTGGGTGCGAACATTGCCGGGGAGTAACTCATTCACGCTGATATTGTATGGCATCAGCTCGGCTGCAACCGAGCGCGTAAGCGCCCAGGTTCCGGCTTTGGAACTGGCATAGGCAGAAGTGGCGGCCGTACCATTATGGCCTTGGCCTGAACCCACGATTATGATCTTTCCTGCGCCTCGCGCTTTTATCGCGGGAATCACGGCCTTAAGACAATGATAGGTCCCGACGAGATTGACCTCTACCGTCCGGCGCCATTCTTGAGGAGCGGTTTCATCGATGGGACCGATGGCGAGCGCCACGCCATGACTTAAAACAGCAATATCGACTCCGCCAAAATGCTCAACAGTCGAAGCGACCATTGCTTCGATCGCCGCTAGGTCGGTTACGTCAGCCGCCGCGGGCAGCGCTCGCCCACCGCTGACTTCGATCTCCTGCGTTAGGCTCTCCAATTCTGCCTGTGAACGCGAAACGCAGCAAATATCGGCGCCTGCCAAAGCAAGGCCTTTGGCGATTGCACGTCCACAACCGCGACCTGCGCCGGTTACGATGGCCACTTTTCCCGCCAGGGGTCGGCTAGACTTAACCCAATCGATGATCATGCAGAAATTCCAATTTCTTTTGGCGTTCGGCTTTCGGGAGAGAAACCTTATTCCGCCTCCGCGAGCACAGAGCGTAGCGAACTGCGGCTCGCGTAGAGGAGGAAGGCACAAAGTGGGCCAGCGACTGCGCAGGTAAGAGCGATCGAAGCGCCAATCCGACCTTCGCTTGCAAACAGATAATCGGTAGCAAGAGCAACCGCTATAGGGCCAAAGGCCTGACCCACGACATTGTAACAAACGAAGAAAATCGCCGTAGCCTGGCCTCGATACTGCGCCGGGGTGGCGAGTTGGAGAACCGCGCCTGCAACGGGCAGAAAGCCGCCATGCAACATGTCGAATACCATCACGCCCCCATATGCGACGCGAGCGTTGGGGGCGACGCCGACGAGAATGCCCGCACACGATAAGATAAGGGCCGCGACTACATAGAATGTCATGTGCGCATCTTTGCGCCCCGCGCGAAACATCCGATCAACCGTTCGCACCGTCAGGAGCATCCCAGCCGGGCCTACGGTCAACTGGAGCGCGGCGAGGATTAGGCCAGCATGACCTATGGGTTCAGAGAACGTGCGTAGCATATGCGTCGGCAACCAGGACGCGAGTCCTGAGGTCATGACGCTCAAGATGCTAAAGCCGCTGAAATGCAGCGCGAAGAACCGCCAATGTCGTCGGAAAAAAGCGTTTGAACTTGAGTTCGGCTCTGAGTGGCTAGCGGCCACACGCCCAGAACGCATTGGCTCTTTAAACAGGAAAAGCAAGAAAGCGAGTGGAATGCCAGGAGCGCTGGCGAGAAGCAGAACGGCCTGCCACGGTAACACATCCCCTATCAGCGGAAGCGAGACCCTCGATTGGCCTGCGAAATGCGATAACAGTGCGCCGCCTATAGCGAAGGACAAGGCAGATCCCAGGAAAGCACCCAAAGTGAACACGCCTAAAGCACGGGACAACTTCTCCCGCGGAAAGATATCAGCGATGATCGAATGGGCCGAGGGCATCAAGGATGCTTCCCCCGCGCCAACGCCAAAGCGAGAACCAAGGAGGTGCCAGAACGTCCTTGAGAAGCCGCCAAATGTCGCGAATGCCGACCAGCTCACTACGCCCCAAAAGATGATATTACGCCTGGAGAAACGGTCTGCGGCCCAACCGATCGGGAAGGAGAAAATTACGTAGAAGGATACAAACGCGGTACCTGACAAGATGCTCATTTCAAGATCGGTAGCGTGAATCGTTTGCCGGATTGGCTCGATCAGCAAAGTGATGAGCCGTTTGTCGAAGTAGGCCAAGGCATAAAGGATCATGAAGATGATGACGATTCCCCAAGGACCAACACCACTTGTCTGTATTGGATTTGGGGCATCCTCGCCTAACGGGGCAGCTTCTTTCCGGTTCAAATCGCCTTTGCGCTGGTCGCCTTCCATCACGGTCAGAAATTCACGCGTGCTTGAAGGGTGACGTTGAGCGGTTCATCCGTGCCAATGAGATAGGATCCGCGAGACTGAGCGAGATTTGTTCCAAAAATCCGGACTGTTCGATCGGTCAGATTTTTTCCGATTACCGACACTTCCCACCGGTCACTTTCGTCGCCAATACCGACAATAGCACCCAAGCGAGCATATTTGCCTTGAGAAAGGAAAGGATCATTATTGTTGGAGAAGTTGTACGCGCTGGTGAAGAACATGCTACCGTTCAGATGCAGCTTAAGCCCGGCGCCGAGAGATCTGATGTAATCTAAGTCGTAATTTCCGCTATAACGGGGGGCATAGCGGGTCCGCGCTCCAGAAAGATCGACGAAGGGCCTGCCTTGCTGGACATCCAGCGCACTCCCGCCCGCGAGTGGATAGCTGGTATATTTAGAGTCGAGCAATGTGAAGCTCAGCCCCGTTGAGAACCCTCTGCCTAAGCGAAGCCGGCTTTCCAGCTCAAGCCCCTTGGCGCGTGCGCCGCCAGCGTTACCGATTGAGTTGACGACTCCTGCCCCGAAATTTTGTGATGTCGAGACCTGAAGATTGTCGAAATCATTCCGGAACAAAGCCACGTTAACCGTTAGTCGGCGGTTGAAAAGTTGCAATTTGAGGCCCAGTTCATATCCGTCCACATATTCCGGGCCAAATGTCAGCGCCAGTGTACTCCCCGTATGCTCAAGTCCGTTGAAGCCTCCGCCTTTGAAGCCGTTGGTGTATTTGGCATATATGTTGAGTTCGGAACTTGGCTCGTAGGACAAGACGATTGAGGGGCTGAAATGCTCATCGCTCCGCCGTGACTTCCGGGTACCCGTCACGCCCAGACCCGCAGCAAGTCCGAACGCGTCGCCGATCTGCTGCAAGGCGACAGTAGGGTAGGGCGATATTGAGCCGAATACCCCAGGAGAATAGCCAAAGCCCTGGTTGAGGACGATCGACTTGTCGACCCAGTTCTGACGGCCGCCAAAGCTCAGGGTGACTGCTTTTGCAGGTCGCACCGTGAAGAAGAGATAAGCCGCCATTGTCTGGGACTTCTGTACATAATCATCGAATGCGCCATAATTGCCAATCGGCGCAAGTGCAGCAAAACGTCCCGTCAGTCTCGGGTTAAGCGCAGCGAAGTTATAATTAACACCCCCGTGGATGCGCTCACGCTGATAATATAGGCCCGCGTCAAACGCCACAACATCGCCGCGTGGCGTTGCAATGCGAAACTCTTGGCTGAATTGCGTGAAACGCTCGGGGGTGGTGAAGTGCGCTAATGTCGCGCTCGTTCCATCCGAGTCCAGCCGCTGGTCATATTTCGTGCGCGCATATCCCGTAAGCAATGATAGCTGGAGGGGGCCGGCATCGTAGTTGAGATTGGATGACAGCGCATAGGCATCCGTATCAATGCCCTGGCCGCGGCTATGCGAACGACGCTGGTTGACAACCACATCCTCCGCCAGGCCCAGCGCGGCGAGGCAGCTTCCGGTTGCCCCGCCAGTGAAAAGGGGATTGGGCGGGCAGTAGGCGATCTCGTCCGAGATGGCACCGGTTTGGCGCAAATGCTCGGCGCTAGCCTTTATCGCCCAACTTAGATTCTGGGTCGGCTCCCACTTAATGGTCGCCCGGCCGGCATAGGATCGAACGCGCGGGATGCGAATACCTATGGTCTCGTCACGAATATAACCATCGCCGCGTGTCGCGGTACCGGCCAGACGGATACCCAATGTATCGCTAACAGGTCCACCAAATGCCCCCTCAACCGTGGCGGAGTCGAAACTAAAATTATACGCGCTGCGCAAATATCCATCAGGCGCCTCCCCAGGGTCGCGGGAGACGAGGTTAAGCACACCCGCAATGGCGTTATTGCCGAAATAGACGCTTTGCGGTCCTTTAAGAATCTCGACACGCAAAAGGTCGAGAAAAGCAGCGCCGCTCGAGCGCGAACGACCTTGGTAAATTCCGTCCACGAAGGTTGCCACCGATTGCTCAAACAGCGGGTTGTTGTCCCCAGAACCTATGCCGCGAATGGATAGGCGGTTACCAGCTCCGCCTTTGGTCACGACGACAGCAGGCGTCTGCGCCGACAGTGATTCCAGTGTGCTGGTATTGCGCTGTTGCAGTTCGGCGCCACCGATCACGCTTGCGGAAATGGGAACGTCTTGCAGGCGCTCGGTACGCCGCTGGGCTGTTACGACGATATCTGCGCTGGCCGCATCCGCCTGTTGCGCCGCTTGGGCAAAAGCGGGCGCTCCCAGAATACAATTCGCGGCCGTAGCAAGCAATACTGCCGTCCCGCGCCGGGTTGCCACTGACATCACTTCTCTCCCCAACTACATCGAATTTTATGCCTCCGCTGTATCCGTGTATACAAATTGTGTGTCAAGTGTTGACGGGATGCGCGATGCTCCGCTGATGTCTCAGGAATATCGCGTTAGATCAGATGTTTACACACTTCATCTAATAGGCGAGGGGAAAGCATGCGAGGTATCGAGAAAAAATAAACCGTCTGGTCGGAGAATTATTGGCGATGGTACAATTAGGATGGCTGACTATCAGCATGCCAACGTTGGGACGACACGGGGTGCGGTCTATGCCAAATCGGCTCATGGGTCGGGGTTTGTAAGCTTAAGCGATCGTCTGGATGCCGTTCAGGATTAGGGGAGCAGCCCGCTCACCGCCTTGTCGCTCCGCCATTGTCGTATTGTTTTGACCACATGATCCAGCATTCGCAAACGACTGTCTGATGTCGCAGAGCCCAGATGGGGCGAGAGCAACAGTCGCGGCGCGGTAAGAAGGCGTTCGTCGATCCTGGGCTCGTCATCGAATACATCAAGCGCGGCGCCGCCGAGCCTCCCATCGTTAAGCGCTGAAACCAGCGCTTCTTGATCGACGATGCTGCCCCGTGCAATATTGACAAGTGCTCCTTGTGGGCCGATCGCCTCCAGGATGTGAGCATCGATGATCCTCTTGGTGGCATCGTTTGCAGGCAGAGCGAGAACAAGCAGGTCCGACCAAGCGGCCAGCGCATGGGGGGTAGGTAAATAAAGGGCCCGTGCGGCAATCGTCCCTCTACGGCTATGATAGGCCGTGCTCATGCCGATAGCCCGCCCTCGCTGCGCGATCGCCTGTCCGATCCGTCCGAAGCCTAATATGCCAAGGCGTCTACCGCTTGCGCCGCGACCAAGAGGGAAGGGGCCTTTGCGCCAATTGCCCGCGCGCACGAATGCATCCGCATCGCCATTGCCGCGCAACAGCGTCAAGACAAGCCAGATGGCAAGGTCGGCGACATCGTCAGTCAGGATATCACCCGATGCGGCGATGCTAATGCCCTTTGCCCGCACGTGTTCCAGATCAAGCAGATCGAGTCCAGCGCCATAGTTGGTGATGAGAGCCAGATTGGGAAGTTTCTCGATCAGTTCACGTGATGCACCGCGCATCGCGTGGGTCACCAAGCACCGAACTTCGGCACCATGAAGGTCCAGCCACGATTCCGCGTCTTGCATCTCGTCGAGGACTGGAACATCTTCTTCCAGGAGATCGCGTGGTTGGCGTTCGACGGGCAAACGCGCTGTTTGCAGCACTTCGGTCATTGAAAACCCCCGTCTACCCGGACAAACTGCCCGGTGATCGAACGCGCGGAGTCGCTCGCCAGGAACAGAATCGTGTCTGCTACATTCTCGGGATCCACGAGGCGCCCGTCCGCATGGCGTGTGAGATAATGAGATTTGGCGTCATCGAGAGAAAGTTTATTCGCCTCGCCATATGCCGCGATCACTCGATCTATCCTGTCACCTCGTGTGGTGGCGGGCAGAATGGCGTTCACGCGAATACCATCTCGTCCGACCTCACGGGCGAGCGCTGCTGTTAAGCCCAGCACTGCGGCCTTTGAAGCGGCATAAGGCGCGCGGCAGGGATAGGCGATCTGCGCTGCGACCGACGACATATTGATGATGCAGCCGCCTTTACCGGCCGCAAGCATCAACGGGACCATTTCCCGGCACGCAATGAACTGGGCAGTCACGTTCACCTCCATCACCCGTCGCCATTGCGCGCTGGTGACTGCACTGAGCGGCACGGTGGGGCCGGAGACGCCACCGTTGTTTACCAGTAGATGAACCGCTCCGACGCGCTGGACGAGATCGACCACCTCTGCCTCCACCGCCAGATCGCAGCGCTCGAAACGGCAATTAAGGCGCTCGCAGAGCGCTTGACCGGCCGCGATATCGCAGTCCGAGACGATGACTTCATATCCCCGGGATATGGCGCGTTCAGCGAGGATGGCTCCGATGCCCGTAGCGGAAGCCGTAATCAGTGTCCGGCGTCCCTCCGCTTCAGGCTTCTGGAGAGAATTGACGGTCAATGTCCATCCAATCATTCATGCCCATGACATCGGTAAGGATGTTGAATTCCGGCAATTTGCCCTCGTGGGCGAACCGCCCATGCCGCAATTCAGCGAGGGTACGTTCGAACATGCCTACCATGCGAAGAAGCAGTGTTGCGGGATAGATGATGATGGAAAACCCCAACGCCTTATACTCCTCCGGCGTAAGGATCGGTGTACGGCCGCCTTCCGCCGCATTTACAAGCAGTGGAACATCGAACGATTTCCCGATCTTCTCCAATTCGTCTACGGACGTTGGGGCTTCAACAAAGAGGGCTTGGGCGCCAGCTTCGATATAGCGATGGCCCCGTTCGATTGCGGCGTCGAGGCCTTCGACATGGCGAGCGTCGGTGCGCGCGATGATGGAGAACTCCGGGTTTTTTCGGGCGTGGAGCGCGGCCCGTAGTTTGGCAACCGCCATTTCAACCCGCACAATCTCACGCTCAACGACCATATGGCCGCATTTCTTGGGGCTCACCTGATCCTCGAGCACAATTGCGCTTATACCCATGTCTTCATAAGTGCGAACGGTCCGCACGACATTCTTCACGTCGCCATAGCCATCGTCGCCATCGATGATAAGAGGAATGCTTACGGACCCCGCAATGTCACGCACGGCGGAGCTTATCTCGCCAAAACTTGCAAGGCCCAGATCGGGGAGTCCCAGGCGACAGCCGATAACCCCAAATCCTCCGATCGTTCCAGCTCGAAAGCCGGCACGTTGTATCATGCGAAGTGATAGCGCGTCGTGCGCCACCGGGAGCTTAAGAGGGGACTCCTGGGCGAGCAAATCCTTTAGGGGAACGAAGCTGCTCATGCCACTATCTCACGACTGCTGGTAATTTTGTAGACCCAAGGACGGCGCGCACCGTCGGCCACTTGAAACGATTTGATGTCCGGCTCGCGCCTCAGCGTGAAGTCAATCGCATCGAGCCCCTCCAACAACCGTTCCCGTTGAAGAGCAGGAAGCTGGAAGGGAAATATTCGGCCGGAGGGCGAGATCACATTCTGGGCCGCCATATCAACGGTGATTTCGGGACTCGCTGGAGAAATTTCTGCCGTGATTGCATTGACTTCGGTTTCATCTAAAATGATCGGCGCAACGCCGTTCATAAAGCAGTTCGATGTGAATATGGCACCGAAACTGGCCGCGATGACGGCGCGGACACCAAAATCGCGGAGCGCCCAGACCGCAAATTCGCGTGAACTGCCGCAACCGAAATTGGGTCCGGCAAGCAAAAACTTTGCTTCCGTGAATGGCGGCTGGTTCAGGATGAAATCGGGATTGTTTGACCCGTCCTCAAGATAGCGCCAGTTGAAGAAGAGGCCGTCGCCAAAGCCGGACTTCTGCACTTTCATCCCGGTGTGACCCGGGGTGATCTGGTCTGTATCAATATTATTGCGCATGATCGCGGCGGCAGGGCCGGCAACTGAAACAAATGGTTCCATTCTCATTGAGCGGCCTCCAGCGGAACAAGTTGGCGATGATCCATGATGTGGCCGGCGATAGCCGACGCGGCGACGGTGACGGGGCTGGCCAAATGTGAGCGCACATTGGGGCCTTGACGATCTTCGAAATTTCGATTGGTCGAAGCGATCACCCGGGCGTTTTTGGGGAAGCTCTCGCCTCCTGTCGCGCCACTCATACAAAGCGAGCACCCCGACTCTCGCCATTCAAAGCCGGCCTCGATGAACACCTTGTCCAGTCCCTCGGCCTCGGCAAGCAGCTTGGTAGCGGTTGATCCGGGCACGCAGATAGCTGTAACTCCCGGCGCTACCTTGCGGCCTCGCAAGACTTCCGCAGCTGCGCGTAAATCGTCGATGCGGCTGTTCGTACATGAACCGATGAAGGCTCCCTCAATGGGTAGGCCGGCAACCTGCTGGCCACCACTGAGCTCCGCATAACTAGCCGCGCGTTCTCGCGAAGATCGCATGACAGCATCTGAGGAGCCCGCCGGGTCGGGTACGGTTTCGGCAATTCCCACCACATGTTCAGGACTGGTCCCCCATGTGACTTGCGGCGTCAGCGTAGAGCAATCAAGCTCATATTCGGCGTCATATTTTGCGTCAGGATCACTGCGCAGCGATCTCCAATATTCGACGGCACGATCCCACTCATCCCCGGTCGGCGAGAATTCGCGTCCCTTAAGATACTCGAATGTGATGTCATCGGGCGCCACCATGCCGGTCCGACCGCCAAACTCCACTGCCATGTTGCAAAGGGTCAGGCGACCATCCATCGACAGCGACGCGACTGCCTCGCCCGCATATTCAATGGCATACCCAGTTCCGCCATTAGCCGTATATTTGCCGATGAGCGCGAGGATCATGTCCTTGGCAAAAACGCCCTCTGGAAGCGTTCCTGTGAAGTTGACCCTCAACGTCTTCGGCTTGGTTGCGACTACGGTCTGGGTAGCAAGTGCATGTTCGCTGTCACTAGATCCTACGCCCCATGCGAAGGCGCCGACGCCGCCGACCGTGCAGGTATGACTGTCGCCGCAAATGAACGTCATGCCTGGAAGCGCCGCTCCCAGTTCCGGCGCAATAACGTGCACGATCCCTTGACGCGGATCATCAAGGTCAAAATAGCGAATTCCGTGGGGACCGACACGTTCAGAGAATTCACGTAGGAAATCGTTCCCACCCGGCATGCGTGTCGTCATACCTCGGCCGGGCACCGTTTCCAGTACGTGATCAAGCGTGGCGAAGGTCAGTTCGGGACAGCGCACGGAACGCCCTTCGGCATCCAGGTTTTTCAACGATACCGCTCCGCTGACCTCATGCAGGAAGTTACGGTCAATATGGATAAGAAAGGCACCGTCACCCAAATCAGCGACAGTATGGTCGTCCCATATTTTTTGGAAAAAAGTTCGGTCCACTGCCGTTGCCTCACATTGTATACGTGTATGGAAGACACTAGAAGCAATGATATGAGTGGTCAATCATAAAGTTGGCGGCAGCGATGGTGCTTGACCGGGCAGACAGCCGAACGATAACGGGTGTCATTGCGCTGGATAAAGGAAGGCCGCGGCGTCGCTAAAGCTGGATGGAAATGAGATGACGCGGACTATAAGCGGACTTGGTACCCGTGGTGTAGTAGTTGCGCAGTGGATCCGAGAGCGGATCATCAACGGCACTTTCGCGCCAGAAGAGCATCTGCAAGAACAGGTCCTGGCGGAACAGTCAGGGACGTCGCGCACGCCTGTGCGCGAGGCGCTCAAGCTTATGGAGCATGAGCAGCTCGTCGTCTACTCACCCAATCGCGGCTATGTGGTTCGACGCTTCGCAATCGAAGATATCACCAATGCGTTCGAAGTGCGGGCGACGCTGGAAGGAATGGTCTGTCGCGTTGTCGCACACCGCGGGGTGAGTGAGGCAGGCACAAGTATGCTCAAGCGCCTGTTACGCAGGATGCAGCCCATTGCTTACTCGGAGGAGTGGGGAAATGAGGACAGTCTTGAATGGTTCGACCTCAATGCGCAATTTCATCAAGTGCTGATCGAGGAGGCTCGCAATCCGGTTCTTGCCGACACGATCCAAAGAACGCAGCGTTTACCGTTGATTTTTGATGCGCAGTTCCGCCTTAGGAATCCGTCACAAGTCAGCCGCCTTTTTGCCGCAGAAGACACACAGCGTTCCTATCAAGAGCATGTGTCATTATTCGCGCTTATCGAAGAAAGGCGCGGTATCGAGGCTGAAGCACTGATGCGGCAGCATATTGAACAGAGCAAAGAAGCCATCAGGGCGAAATTTGCCCAGATATATCCATGCGCGCAATAGTGGGAAGCGGCTTGTTGACACCGCTTCGCGTATGCCGCTGCAGCTTGTACTGCGCGCCGAGTCATTTGCCAGCTTATGATTGGCCGTCGGAAAAATCCCCATAATTTTTCCGAAGGAAAAGCAATGGGCGCTCTGGTTGATCAGTCTTCAAGCTGCATGCACGACCAACGACGTCATGATGGTCGCCGGCCTCGTGGACTGCTTCCAGTCTGCTGTCCATCCATGCCACGACCCGACCTAGATCGGTGATCCATAGCCGAAAAAGGATAGTCAAGTCCGGTGAACTTCTTATCGCCCTTAGAAGAGAAGCGGGTGCATATCGCGTTTGATTGCTTGAGAGGATATTACGCAAAAGGCTCCAGCCACCTCGATCTTTGGCCAGATCTTCGACGACTTGGCGGGAAAAATGCCACCAGCGGTGGTTCGAGTGGAACGGATGTGAACGAGCCGACTACCATGCCGGCCGAGCCATCGACTGTTGTGGATGCAACGATGCAAACGCCGGTTGGATAATGGCCAAGTACTTAACGAACCTTTGACTGTCGAGATCCTCTGCGGCCATAGTAATTCTTCCAGACGTTACATTTCGTGAATTGGAAGAGGCCGCCATGCTACCGCCGCGATGCGTGCGCTGTTTGCTGAGGGGACCTAGGGTCTTAGTGATTGCAAGGAACCATGGCTTGCAGCTCTGCATACGGCCTGTTCTTAATGCCGTAGCGCAAATCACGTGATATTGCGGCGTAAGTATCCAGCAATGATTGATGACATTTCAACAACAACATCGATATCACCCTTTATTTCGTTGTCATTCTGATGAAGAGCGTAGGCTGCCTTAAGCATCTGGAATGTTATGAGTCCGAGTTTGTCGCGCATCGCTGCGCTGGCTGACGGCGCCAAGCGGCCAATAAGGCCGATGACCGCAAGCAGCAACTCGTCATGATTCCCCGGCCGCAGACCAAAGTTGGCCTGAGCATCCTCGAGCGTGGAAAAAGCTGGCTGACGATCGATCTGTTCGAGCGTCGTGGTTACCAGCTGCCGTGCGAATTTTGCATAATCGTCATGCGGGCCGTCCGTGCTTAGTGAATCCCAGCATGTCTTGAGTTCTGCCACATATTGCTCGATCAACGCAACTGCCACGCTCTCCTTTGTTGAGAAGAACTGGTACAGGGATCCGATCGGGGCGTTCGCGCGGCGCGCTACAGCGGTCATGGACGCCGCGCCATATCCCACCTCTGCAAAGCATTGCTCAGCCGCGCGGAGCAGTGATTTTACTCTTTTAACGCCACGGTCGAGGATGGGCTTCTTTCGCTCGGACGTTCTCGTTGCAGCACCGCTCGCCTTGCTACTTCTGTCTCCGGTGTCGGAATGCGTTAATTTCTGCAAGACGGTTTCTCCAAATTAAAGCTGGGAGGCTAAGCGGTTTCTCGACGTCGATCTGCCCACTGAGCCAATCCAACATCTGCGGCCTCGTTGCAGCCACAAGCCCGCGCATATTATCGCAGAATGTGCATTGTTGACACAATCGGATGCGAAGGCTAGGAACATGAGGAATACCTCATAACGTGGTCAATCGGGAGAGGCCTTGTCTCTGTAAGCTCTGATGGCTGTCAAGACATCCGGCGACACATAGCCATTTTCTCCTGCCTTGCCTGCTGACCATTTTGCCATGCTTGCTTTCAGGCGAGGCGCAGAAGGATGACGTGCGTGGCGATTACACACTCCATAGCCGATACGATAGTCAAGGCTGCAATTCTTCATGGACGCCGCCAAGATGTGACGGCTGCCGCAGTCGTGTGCGACTTAGCGGGAAATCCGGTCGCCACGGCTCGCGATGAACGGGCAGGTCCGGTAAACCTCGTTGCAGCAGGTAGCAAGGCGGCTACCGCGGCTAATTTTGGAGCGACGAGCGAGGATGTTTTTGCCGTTGTAAAAGGCGACGAGTTTCTGAACGACTCCGTGATCGCGACGCCACCTCTTTCCCTATTGCCCGGCGGTGCGCCAATCATTTTGGATGGAAGGGTCGTTGGTGGATTAGGAATTGCGGGCGGCCACTACAGTCAAGACCACACTATTGCGCTACAGGCGCTGGCCGACTGGACGCGCGCCTTGCGCCATGCGGATCCTCGTTTCGCTTTCAAGTCTAATGCCGATGCGCCGCAGTCGAATTTTTACGGCAAGAATGTGATTGTTACGGGCGCGCGGGGGGGATCGGTCTCCTGACGTGCGAGCGCTTTGCTGAGGCAGGAGCAAAGGTCATTGGACTCGACCGACAGGCAGACGAGAACGGGCAGCTCGCCTTGGCGTATCAGGAGCGAGGGCTAGATATTTCCTTTGCGCTGCTTGACGTGGCTGATCCGGAATCCATTGAGAAATTCGGCGGATCCCTCGCCAAGACGCTGGGCTACATCGACATTCTGGTGAACAACGCTGGAACACTGAGCTTCAGCCCCGTCATGCAGACGACGCTCGCCGAGTGGGAGAGGGTTCAAAACGTCAACTGCCGCTCAGCCTTTCTCATGATGAAGGCGGTTGGACCGATCATGGGCGGAAAAGGCGTTATTCTCAATATGTCTTCGTCAGCAGCGCTGGCTCCCACAGCCTTTTCAGCTGCCTACTCGGTGGCAAAAATGGGAGTGGTTACGCTTTCAAAAATTGCAGCGCTTGAGATGGGGCCAGGTGTGCGGGTCATCGCTGTTTGCCCGGGGCCGCTCGATACACAAATGCCGCATAACTATTTGAAAGGACATCCGAAGGAGAAAGAGATTATGAGCCAGATGATTGATCGAACGATTGTCAAACGGCTCGGCCAACCAAGCGAGATCGCCGATCTTCTCTTTTTCCTGGCGGGGGAAAAATCGGGCTTTATCACGGGCACAGTCATTTCCGCCGACGGGGGCTTCATCGGCTAAATATTTCGCTCGATCGTATCGATATTCACGCATGTTTAAAAGTCCGACCGGCCGGAATAATATCTCAGCATGGGATCTCATTATGACGCGCCGCGCGCCGGTCAACTTAGCCCAGTCATTACCACTTTGGACCAACCGGTCCGGCCCAATTTAGTGAAACAGTAGCAGGAGAAATCGCATGACGCTCACTCTCGAAACAGCACAGCGCTTGATTGCCGCCGCCTTTGAAGCTGGCTCTAAACAGGATGTTGCCGTCGCCGTCGTGGTCGTGGACCGCGGGGGGCGCGTCCTTGCCAGCGGCAGGCATGAGAATGTCGGATACATCAATTTGGACGTGGCCGAGAAGAAAGCGGTCGCATCGGTTAATTTCGGTGCGCCGACGCACGCGGTTCTTAACATGGTGAAGGATGATGATCTGCTCATCAAATCAGTACTCGCTCAGGGGGTTCTTTCGCTTCTCCCGGGCGGCTCGGACATCCGTCTTGATGGTGAACTGATTGGCGCGATCGGCGTAGCGGGCGGACATTACAGTCAAGACCAGGCAATCGTGGAACAGGCCCTCGCAACGATCAACTGACCCAGCGTGGACCGGGGGCGTCGGATGTTCCGGAGTCACGCCGCACGCAGTGAAATGAAAGGTGGAGGAAATGAGCAACCAATTGGCGATTCCAGGCGTGGCGCTGGATTGTGCGCAGGGCGGTCCCCTGTTTAATGACAACCGCATGAAGCTGGGATTGTTTGGCATCAATGTGAACAGCGCCGGTGCGATCACGCAAGCACCCGACCGGCACGAAATAAGTTGGGACCAAAATCTCCGCCTTGTACAACAGGCCGAGGCGGCGGGATTCGAGGCGGCGGTCCCCATCGCGCGTTGGCGTGGATTTGGGGGGATTACTAATCCTTGGGGGCGTAGCTTCGAAACTTTCACCTGGGCGGCCGCCTTGGCTGCGGCCACTAGCAGAATTTCGATCATATCCACGATCAACATGCTCACCTTCTCGCCGGTCTCGGCAGCCAAACAGCTTTCCACGATCGATCACATCTCGCATGGCCGTGCGGTTCTCAACGTAGTCGCCGGCTGGATGGAGAAAGAGGCTAAAATGTTCGGCGTTGGTAAGCTCGGCCATGATGAGCGCTACAGTTACGGGGCCGAATGGATGGAAGTACTGCACAAGTTGCTCGTGGAAGACGACGAATTCGATTTCCACGGCTCCTATCTCAATGTCGAAGGCGGATATCAACAGCCTAAGGCGCTCCAGTCGCCCCGGCCCCCCATTATGAACGCCGCCTTTTCGCCCGCTGGACATGAATTTGCCGCACAGTGGGCCGACGTCGCCTTCGTTTCTCCCGATGCGCGTAGGCCCGGCAGTGCCGCCGAGCAGGTTACAAATCTGCGCCGCTTGGCTGCCGAAAGAGGGCGATCGATTCAAGTATGGGTAGCAACCAGCATAGCGGCAGCCGAAACAGAAAGCGCTGCGCGCGCCTATGTCGAACGTTACAGTGAAGATCAGGTCGATGGTCCAGCGGTTGAGAACATGGTCAACGCAATGATGGGGGGCACCGGCATGTCGCCGGAGCAGAAAGCCAACATGACCCGTCAGGCGGCTGCTCATGTTGGCGGGTTCCCCTTGGTTGGCTCTTATCAACAGGTCGCTGACGAGATCGCCTCGCTATCAGAGGCCGGTGTTGAAGGCATCTGCCTGACATGGATGGACTATGAGCGAGGCCTCGATATTTTCATAAGGGAGGTTCTGCCGCTTATGGAGAAGCAGGGCCTTCGCCGACGTATGGATGTTGCTGCCTGAAACGGGCGGTCGGGAAAGACGCCAGCTTCGACGGCTGCTTTCCCGGCCAGATACTAGCGACAGCACATCGCTCTTGAGGATCATCAGGCTCGCTAGAAGTTCACCTTTACACTTTGATCTGGCGCCATTTAGAACGCACTGCTAAGCGGAATAAATAGTCCGAACGGACGGGCAATGATTATTGGATATTGATATGGCTAAGACGCTTGCCGCTCCACCGCAGCGAAACGCTCCCGATGATCGCTACGATTGGAAGCGGATCGCCTATCTGCTCGCGCTTTCGCGCGTACTCGATGCGATGGAAGAAGACCGGCTCGTACCCGAGAAGAAGGTCCTGTACCAGTTCTCGGCACGCGGACATGATATGGCGCAGATCATGCTGGGCTTGAGCTTGGATCAACCGGCCGATGCTGCTTGCGGCTATTATCGCTCCAGGCCGCTTTTGCTTGCATTGGGTGTTGATCCCGAAGTCGCGCTCGCTTCGGCAATGGCGCGGGAGGGAGGCTACTCGAGCGGACGCGATATCGGTACAGTATTCAATTATCCCAACCCTGGAGGCGCGTCGGCGTTGCCAATGTGTGGTGGTGTGGGCGCGCAATATACCCCGACCGCGGGCTGGGCACAGGCCATTGAATATCACCATAAAGTGCTCAGCGATCCCTCGTATGAAAAGGGTATTGCTGTCGTTCTGGGAGGAGATGGATCGGTCGCCTCCAACGGCTTTTGGTCGGCACTCACCATTGCAACCACGCAGAAGCTGCCGATGCTCTTCTACATCGAAGATAATGGCTACGGCATTTCCGTGCCATCTACCTTCCAGACGCCAGGCGGAAATATCGCAGCGAATCTGGCAAGCTGGCATGATCTGGAGATCATGGGCGGCGATGGCACTGAGCCGGCCGAGGCGGCTCGACTCATCGAGGATGCGGTATCGTTCGTGCGCGGCCGCAACGGGCCGTGTCTGCTACGGCTGACCGTGCCTCGTCTGCAGGGGCATAGCTTTCAGGATACGCAAACCTACAAGTCGGATGAATTCGTCGCATCCGAACGGGCGCGCGATCCTTTGCCCAGGCTCAAATCCTATTTGGTCCCCGCGATGCTCAGTGAACCCGAATGGGACCGGATCGCAGCCGATGCGTCGCAGGCGGCGGAAGCGGCGCGCGAGGCGGCAGAGGCGCGGTCCGTCGCCGCGCCCGAAACCGTACTGAAAAATGTGTTCTTCCAGGATGGCGCGATGCAGGCAATGGGCGGGCAATGGACCCATGGCTACACGGCGCCGGAAGCAACCGAAACGCCCAATCCCGAAGGGCAGCGGATCAACATGGTAACCGCAATCCGACGTGTGCTCGACCATGAACTGATGCTCAACCCGCGTGTCGTGCTGTTCGGTGAAGATATCGGCCCCAAGGGTGGTGTCCATGCGGTAACTCTGGGCTTGCAGGAAAAATATGGGGTCGACCGAGTGTTCGACACTAGCCTGTCTGAGGAAGGCATTATTGGACGAGCCGTAGGCATGGCTATCGCGGGACTGATGCCGGTGCCCGAAATCCAGTTCCGTAAATACGCCGAACCGGCGACCGAGCAGATTAACGATTGTGGATCAATGCGCTGGCGCACTAATAACCAGTTCGCTGCGCCAATGGTCGTCCGCATTCCAGGCGGCTTTTTCAAATGTGGGGATCCTTGGCACAGCCAGACCAACGAAGTCGCTTTCGTCCACAGCCCGGGATGGAAAGTCGCCGTGCCGTCCAACGCGGAGGATGCGGTTGGTCTGTTGCGCGGTGCACTGCGTGGCAACGATCCTGTGATTTTTTTCGAACATCGTGCCATGCTCGATCATGCTTGGGCACGCCGCCCTTATCCCGGTGATAATTATGTATTGCCTTTCGGAAAGGCTAAACGCGCCCGCACAGGTGACGATATCACCATCGTGACTTGGGGTGCGATGGTGCATCGCTGCGAGGAAGCGGCTGAAGGACGTTCCGCTGATGTGCTCGACCTGCGCACGCTGATGCCGTGGGATAAGCAAGCGGTGCTAGAATCAGTTCGCAAGACGCGTCGCTGCCTCATCGTTCATGAAGATCTGCAAACGGCAGGCTTTGGCGCTGAGATTGCCGCTGTGGTGGCTGACGAGGCGTTTATCGACCTCGATGCGCCGGTCGCGCGGTTGACCATGCCCGACATTCCCAGCCCCCATAACGCTGTGCTGCTTGAATGGGTCCTACCTTCAGTCGAGCGCATCGCGGCGAAAATCGACGATCTCATCGGCTTCTGAGGGGAATATACGTATGACAGATATACTCGTCCCCGCCGAACAGGAAGGCACAAAGGCGATCGTTCGCAGCTGGTTAAAGAAGGTCGGTGACACGGTCGCGCTGAACGATCCGTTAGTTGAACTGGAAACCGACAAGGTGACGCAGGAAGTTCCTGCGCCCGCCGCCGGCGTCCTGACGGAAATCCTGCTCGATACGGATGCGGAAGCCGAACCGGGCGCTTTGCTGGGCCGTCTGAGCGCGCTGGATGGTAGGGCCGTGGCGGCGGCGGCGGGCAGAGTGGTGCCAACCTCAGCCGCGAGCACAGCGCAAGCATCCCTATCCCATACGGCAGCGGCTGAATCGGTCACTGTGCTTTCGCCAGCCGTCCGTCGCGCCGTTCGCGAACATGGCCTCGATGCTTCCTCAATCAAGGGGACGGGCAGGGGCGGCCGCCTCACGCGCCTGGATGTCGACCGGTTCGTGGCAGTGCGCGGCCGGAAAGCCGAGCTGGACCCAACGCAACCTGCGTCAACGCCAGCTTCAGGTGGCGGCGTAAGAGCGATCCCGCATGATCGGATGCGGATCGCGATCGCGCAGAACATGCTGAACTCCATTACCGCCGCGCCGCATGTGACTGCAATGTTCGAATGCGATTTTAGCGCAATCATTGCCCATCGCAGGAAGCATAAGATCGCTTTCGAGAAGGAAGGGGCGAACCTGACCTTTACTGCCTACTTCATTGCTGCCTGCGTCGCCGCGATGAAAGCGTCGCCCGCAATCAATAGCCGCTGGTATGAAGACCGGTTGGAACTCTATGACGACATCAATATCGGCATCGGTACTGCGCTGGGCGACAAGGGACTGATTGTGCCCGTCGTACCGCGTTGTCAGGAGTTGTCCTTGCTTGGTATAGCACTGCGGCTGGGTGACCTCATCGAACGAGCGCGGGACAGCCGTCTAAGTGGCGGCGATGTCCGCGGCGGCACCTTCACGATTTCGAACCATGGCGTATCGGGTTCGCTGTTTGCTTCGCCGATCATTATCAGCCAGCCGCAATCGGCCATACTGGGCATTGGTAAGACCGAAAAGCGCGTCGTTGTGCGCGAAGTGGACGGTGTCGATACAATTCAAATTCGTCCGCTCGCTTATGTTTCGCTCACCATCGACCATCGCGTTGTCGACGGGCACCAGACCAACGGCTGGCTGTCCAAATTTGTGGAAACGATCGAGCAGTGGCCACACTGATGGATGACTATGATTATGACGTGCTCGTCATTGGCGCAGGACCGGGAGGCTATGTTGCGGCTATCCGGGCTGCCCAGCTTGGCCTGAAAACGGCATGCGTCGATGCGCGCGAGACGCTTGGCGGCACCTGCCTCAATGTCGGCTGCATACCTTCGAAGGCGATGCTGCATGCCTCCGAGAAATATGAAGAAGTCGCATCGGGGGCGCTTGCTGCCTTGGGAGTCGAGGTCTCTGCCAGCCGATTGAATCTGGATGCAATGCACGCGTCCCGCGTGAACGTGGTAAGAGGCCTGACCGGTGGGATTGCCGGCCTCTTCCGCAAGAACAAGGTGGACTGGTTGAAGGGCCATGCAGCGTTTGCGAGCGCTGACAGCGTAACGGTGGCCGAAAAGACTTACCGTGCGCGCAATATCATCGTCGCGACGGGCTCGACCGTGGCGCCGCTGCCAGGAGTGGCAATTGACGGCAAGGTGATCATCGATTCTACCGGCGCCTTAGAACTGCCCAAGGTGCCGGGCCATCTGGTCGTCATCGGCGGGGGCGTGATCGGGCTGGAACTGGGATCAGTCTGGCGCCGCCTGGGCGCGCATGTAACGGTGATCGAATATCTCGATCAGCTGTTACCCGGCATGGACGGTGATGTCCGTAAGGAGGCAAAGAAGCTGTTTGCAAAGCAGGGCCTGATCCTGCGCCTTTCGACGAGGGTGACGCAAGCTCGCGAGAGCGCCGATGGCGTTATCCTGACATTGACGCCGGCAGCGGGAGGCGCGGAGGAGGAACTCTCCGCTAACATCGTTCTCGTCGCCGTCGGCCGTACGCCCAACACGCGGGGCCTCGCGCTTGAAAAGGCGGGTCTTGCCATTAATGCATGCGGCCAGATCGAGGTCGATCACGACCTTCGCACTAGGGTAAATGGCATCTGGGCGATCGGCGACGTAACCCCTGGCGCGATGCTCGCACATAGGGCGGAGGATGAGGGCATTGCTGCCGCTGAACTGATCGCCGGCCAGCCTGGCATGGTCAATCATGCGGTTATACCGAGCGTCGTCTACACCACGCCTGAAATTGCGGGGGTAGGACTGACGGAAGAAGAAGCGGCGGCACGGAGCAAGGTCAGTATCGGCAAATTTCCGATGATCGCCAATAGCCGGGCGAAGGCCAATCACGATACGGACGGATTCGTGAAGATTATAGCGGATGCCGCAACCGGGCGGGTTTTGGGCGTCCATATCATTGCGAGCGTGGCGGGCACGATGATCGCGCAGGCGGCCCAAGCGATGGAATTCGGTGCGACGGCAGAAGATATTGCCTACACGTGCCACGCTCACCCAACGCAGAGCGAGGCCCTGAAGGAAGCCGCACTCGCTGTGGTCGGAAAACCGATACATCTTTAAACGCGAGAAAGGTTAGCCATGACCGTCAAGTTGATCGCCCTCTACCGTAAGCCCGATGATGTGAACGCATTCCTCGACCATTATCATAACGTTCACATGCCGCTCGTCGCGAAGACGCCGCATCTCATGAAGGCAGTGGTGAACAGCGTAATTGGGTCACCCATGGGTGAGCCGCCATATTTCCTGATGACTGAAATGTACTTTGCAGATGCCTTAAAATTTGATGAGGCGATGAAGTCACCTGAAAATCGTGCGGCTGGCAAAGATCTTATGGGATTTGCAAAGAGTTTAGTGACGTTGATTATTGTCGAGGAAGACTAATATTGCGAATAAAGGAATGTTATATTGATGGTTGCGGTATTGAGTTCCTCATGGCTCGAACAGGAAAAATAAGTAGGAGAAGATGATGGCGGTCTAAGCTTGAAAAAAATTCACTACCATTTACTAATGTTGATCTATGTGCCATGCAGCGGCTGCTGGACTGGCGCAGTTAGGTGTCGAATTACGGCGTACCCGGCTGTCTGGAAGAAGTTTGCAGTTGGACGGATCAACACGGCGATCGCCGACGAAATCACTTTTTGTGCCTTACGGCGATTGATGACCATGATTATCGCCAGGATGTGAGAGAATCTGCAGCGCTCCTGACGGCCTGTGCTGCCGGGCTGTGGGATTAATTTGCGGTCTTGATCGCCACAACGCATAAAAAGATTGGTTTCGCAGCCAGCTGCTGGGGAAGTATGGATCGGTGCCTTATCCACGAATTGACCCCAACCCTTTTTATGATAGTCGATTCAGACCAAATTTTTTAGGGAATGTAAGTTTTGGCACGGACCCAGGCGGCAGATTATGAGCAAAGACGCGAGGCTATCGTGGAAAGGGCCGCTGACCTCTTTGCCGAATTCGGTTTTCGCGGCGCATCTGTATCCGACCTCGCTAAGGCGTGCCAGACCTCGAAGTCGCTGATTTACCACTATTATCCGTCCAAGGAAGACGTTCTTTACGCCGTCATGCTTTCGCATATCGATCAGCTGGTCGAAGACGTCGAAACTGTGATGGCGCTGGACAAGCCGCCGCACGAGCGGTTGCGGCACCTGCTACGCAGCTTCATGGCCCATTATATCGGCGCGGCCAGTCGGCAGAAGGTCTTGCTTAATGAACTGTCGAACCTGCCCGATGACAAGCGGCGCAGCATTATCGGCAAGCAGCGGATCGTCATTGAAGCGGTGCAGAGCCTGATTGTCGCGATCGACCCGGCGATGGCAGCCGACCCGGCCAAGGCGCGGGTGCAGACGATGCTGCTTTTCGGCATGATAAATTGGACGAAGACCTGGTTCAGCGAGAGCGGCACGATCAGCGCGCAGAAGGTCGCGGATATGGCCTTTGACCTGATGTCGCCAGCGTGCTGAGCCGCACATCATCAATTCCATACCCGCACCCAGGCAGCGCCCTCGACGCCGGCAATCAACGGCTTGGAAAAGCCGCGTACTGACTACCAGGTCAGATAGCGGGAGCTTTCGATCCGATCGTCGCTGGTCGATTGCGCCAGTTCGTCGATCTCGGCGCGCGCGGCAAAGGCCTTGAGATTGCCGGTGGTAACGACGGGGCGGACGGCTGGATCGGTTTCTGCGGCCGTCAATGCCCGTGCGATTTCCACCATCAGAGGCGTGGACAGCGTATTACGCTGCTCCGGCATGTTGAGGCGGAGCAACAGCGCATCATCGCCGAATGTTCGACCAGCAGCAAGGCATTGGCATGCGCAGCGTCAGGCATCGAAGTCTAGTTCCACGTCATCGGTCAGCGGCACAGCCTGGCAGGTCAGGACATAGCCCTGCGCTACTTCCTCAGGGCTCAGACCGTAATTGGCCTTCATCGTCACCTCACCCCTGACCAGCTTTGCGCGGCAGGTCGCGCAGACGCCAGCCTTACACGCAAAGGGGGCTGCCATTCCCGCCGCACGAGCATTTTCGAGGATGCTGCCTTTGTCGGCATCGAAGGTCAGGATGCGGCGGCGGCCTTCCAGTGTGACCTTTACCGGCAGGCCAGCGGCCTTTTGTTCTACTTCCCGCAATGCTGCGATCTGGGCGGCCGACATTTCGCCGACGGTGAAGCGTTCGACCAAGATGCGGTCGACGGGCACGCCAGCTTGCTCCATGCCCGCCTGTGCCGAATCCATCATAGGCGCTGGGCCGCAGACGAACGCTGCGTCAATTATCGCCGGATCGATCAGCGTCGACAAAATGTCCGCGATTTTCTCGATATCCAGCCGCCCGTTGAACAGTTCAACATCCTCTTCCTCGTCGGACAAGAAATGATAGACCTGCAGCCTGTCGATGAACCTGTTCTTGAGCTGTGCAATCTCCTCCAGGAACATGATGGTGTCACTGGAACGATTACCATAGAACAGCACGAAATGGCTCTTGAACTCGCTGTTCAGCGCAGTCTTAAGCAGCGACAGGATGGGCGTGATCCCCGAGCCGCCGGCGAAACCGACATAGGTGGCTTCGCGCGCCGGATCGAAGGTCCAGGTGAAGCTGCCATGCGGTGGCATGACTTCAAGCCGATCGCCAGCCGACAAGCTATTGTTCGCCCAGGTCGAAAAGGCGCCGCCGGCGATCTGCTTGATCGCGACCCGCAGCTCATCCTCATGTGGAGCCACGCAGATGGAATAATTGCGACGCACATCCTCGCCATCGATCTCCGTGCGCAGTGTCAGATGCTGGCCCGGCGTGAAGCGGAAGGTCTCGCGCAACGTGTCCGGTAAGTCGAAACGGAGCGAAACCGCATCATCGATCTCGCGCCGGACTTCGGAAATTTCAAGAGCGTGGAAACCGGCGGACATAGCTGACTCCTAATGGCATTTAAAGCGGTCGAACGGTTCCTTGCAGTCCTGGCACTGCCAGAGCGCCTTGCAGGGCGTGGAACCGAAACGGCTGATTTCTAAGGTTTGATTTGATGCACAACGCGGGCATTCGACTAGTTCGGGGCCGCGTAGCGACCGGGCGGCGCTGCCACGCGGGGGCGGGGCGATGCCATAGGCCTTCAGCTTGTTGCGCCCGTCCTCGCTGATCCAGTCCGTGGTCCAGGGCGGCGAGAGCACGGTTTTGATCGGCACATGCGCGAACCCCGCATCGTTCAGGGCCGCACGCACCGATTGTTCGATGACCAGCGTCGCCGGGCACCCGGTATAGGTTGGTGTGATGAGCACGGCAGGCGGATCACACTGTACCGAACGGACGATACCAAGCTCCATGACCGAGACCACCGGTATTTCCGGATCGGGTACGGTGGCGAGTGCGGCCATGATCCGCTGCTCGGCATCGCTGTCCAAGGGCGCGGCCAGGGTCATGATCCTACCAGACGGCGTCAGGGTAGGCACGCGGCAGATATTGCATGGGCGCCAGCAAATGCCCCAGATGCTCGGTATGATGCCCCTTGCGTCCCCCTTTGATGGGATAGGGGTAGCTTGGCAAGGGCAGCGTGGCTTCGCGCAGCACATTGCCGACCGTAACGTCGAATGCTGTGCGCAGGGTCGATTTGTCGGGCGCAATGCCTGCGTCGACCATCTCAGACTCTACCGCATCGACATCGAACAGTTCATCGACGAAGCGCCAGAACCAATCGAGGCCATCAATCATTCGTTGGCGGCTTTCTTCTGTGCCGTCGCCAAGGCGGATGACCCAGTCGGCCGACAGCCCGGCATGATAGCGCACTTCCTTAACCGCTTTGGCTGCGATCTCCGCAATGCGTGGATCTCGTGACTGCCTCAGCGCCTCGAACAGCACTAAGCTGTATGTCGAGAAAAGAAATTGCCGGGCGATAGTCTGAGCGAAATCACCATTGGGCTGTTCGACTAGCAAAGCGTTTCGAAACGCCAGAACATCGCGTCGGAAGGCCAGATGGTCTCCATCACGGCCCTTGCCTTCGACCTCGCCAGCGTAGTTGAGGAACAAGGTCGCCTGGCCGATCAGGTCCAGACCCAGATTTGCTAGCGACAGGTCGACCTCAAGCACGGGGGCGTGACCGCACCATTCGGCAAGCCGCTGGCTCAGGATCAGGCTGTCGTCGCCCAAGCGCAGAAGATAATCGAATAGGGCGGGGTGCCATTCGGGCGCGGGTGCGTCACCGATGGCACCGCTCGTCGCTGCCTTGGCGGCCTTGCGTTCATCTTCGGGAGATATGGTAGGCAATGAGGGCATCACATATGTTTCAATTCGTCGGGAAGATCATAGAAAGTCGGGTGACGATAGACCTTCGTTTCGGCGGGTTCGAAAAGCGGCCCGGACTGAGCCGGATCGGACGCGATAATGTCGGTCGACTTGATGATCCACAGGCTGACGCCCTCCATGCGGCGAGTGTAGGTGTCCCGCGCATGGCGTAGTGCCAAATCCGCATCGGGCGCATGCACCGATCCCGCATGCTTGTGGCTGAGGCCACCGCGTGCACGGATGAAAACCTCCCAGAGCGGCCAATCCTTGCTCAACCTCATTCTCCCCTTCAGGCCGCAGCGCGTGCCTGGCGTTTCGCTTCATAGGCGGTGGCGGCGTCACGCACCCAGCCGCCATCGTCCCATGCCTTGCGGCGGGCCTGCAGGCGTTCCTTGGCGCAGGCGCCTTCGCCCCGGACGACCGCATAAAATTCTTCCCACTCGATCGCGCCGAAATCATATGCGCCGCGTTCTTCGTTCCATTTGAGGTCTGCGTCGGGAATCGTCAGGCCGATCAGTTCAGCCTGCGGCACTGTTGCGTTGACGAATTTCTGGCGCAGATCGTCATTAGTGTCGCGCTTGATCCGCCACCGCATCGACTGTGCGCTGTTGGGCGAATTGTCGTCGGGTGGGCCGAACATCATCAGGCTGGGCCACCACCAACGATTGAGCGCATCCTGCGCCATCGCCTTTTGTTCCGGCGTACCGGCCGCCAAACCCATCATGATCTCGAAACCCTGGCGCTGGTGGAAACTCTCCTCCTTGCACACGCGCACCATGGCGCGGGCATAGGGACCATAGCTGGTGCGCTGGAGCGGCACCTGGTTCATGATCGCCGCGCCGTCGACCAGCCAGCCGACCGCACCGATATCCGCCCAGGTGAGAGTGGGGTAATTGAAGATGGTGCTGTACTTCGCTTTGCCAGCATGCAACGCCTCGATCATCTGATCGCGGCTGGTGCCCAGCGTTTCCGCCGCGCAATAAAGATAGAGGCCATGCCCGCCCTCATCTTGGATCTTGGCGAAAAGGATCGCCTTGCGGCGAAGACTAGGCGCGCGGGTCAGCCAATTGCCCTCCGGCAGCATGCCGACAATTTCGCTGTGAGCGTGCTGCGAGATCTGGCGCACCAAAGTCTTGCGATAGGCTTCAGGCATCCAGTCTTTAGGCTCGATGAATTCATCGGCCGCGACACGCGCTTCGAATGCGGCGACCAACGCGAGATCGTCATTATAGATAGGGGTAGGAGCATTGGTCGCGCCCTTGTCCAACTCAGTCGTATACATCACATTCCTCCTCGCAGGAAAGGTTGCTCAATCTCATATAATTGTCCGACCGGACGGTCAACTTATATTTTCAGACACGCTCGATTACCATCGCGATGCCTTGGCCTACGCCTATGCACATGGTGCACAGTGCAAGCCTGCCACTCGATTGCGAAAGCTCTTGCGTAGCGGTCAGCACCAGCCGCGCGCCCGACATGCCTAACGGATGACCCAACGCAATGGCTCCGCCATTGGGATTCACATGATCGGCATTGTCCGGCAAGCCCAATCGGCGCAACACGGCAAGACCCTGGCTGGCAAAAGCTTCGTTCAACTCGATTAGATCCATCGCGTTGATATCGAGGCCGAGGCGGGCGAGCAGCTTTTCACTGGCCGGGGCAGGGCCGATGCCCATGATCCGGGGCGGCACCCCAGCGACGCCGCAACCAAGCATGCGGGCCCGCGGCGTCAGGCCGTATTTCTTCACTGCGGCCTCGCTAGCGACGATGATCGCGGCGGCACCATCATTAACGCCTGAAGCGTTGCCGGCCGTCACAGTCCCGTCGGAGCGGACGATTGGGCGCAGCTTGGCCAGCGTTTCCACGCTCGTTTCGCGCGGGTGCTCGTCGCGTGATACGATCAGGGGATCGCCTTTTTTTTGCGGTATCGTGACGGGCACGATTTCCGCGTCGAAGCGCCCGGCGGCCTGCGCGGCGCTGGCACGGCGTTGGCTTTCGGCAGCGAACGCATCCTGGTCGGCACGATTTATACCGAAATCGTCGGCAACATTCTCTGCCGTCTCCGGCATCGAATCGACACCGAACGCGGCCTTCAGCGCTTTGTTGATGAAACGCCAGCCGATCGTCGTGTCATAGACCGCGTTGGCGCGGGAATAGGCGCCCTCGGCCTTGGGCATGACGAAGGGAGCTCGGCTCATGCTCTCCACGCCGCCCGCAATGATTAGCTCCGCGTCGCCAGCCTTGATTGCGCGCGCCGCCATGGCGACCGCGTCCATTCCGGAGCCGCATAGGCGATTGATGGTCGTGCCTGGTGCCTCTACGCCCAGCCCGCCTAGCAATGCAGCCATGCGCGCGACGTTGCGATTGTCCTCGCCCGCCTGATTGGCGCAGCCCAGAATGACGTCGTCGACCGTGCTCCAGTCTACACCGGGATTGCGTTCCTTTAGCGCACGGATCGGAATGGCGGCCAGATCGTCGGGGCGCACCGCGGCCAGCGCGCCGGCATAGCGTCCGATGGGGGTGCGCACGGCGTCGCAGATAAAAGCGTCAGCCATTTTAATTCTCCTGCTCATCAATCAATGCGCCGCCGATGCTGCGCGATAATCCTTGGAATTGCGCAACCGCCCGCCCGTCCGCTGTGCGGACGGCGACGCTGTATGACCCGCTGCGGCCTGCAAGCGCGTCCTCACGCGCTTCCGCGATCAGGTTTTCGCCGATCCGCGCCGGGCTCAGAAACAGGATAGACGCCCCGCCCGCCACCGTCGCGATATTGCGCGAGTTGCAGGCATAGGCGAAGGCGCTGTCGGCCAGTGCGAAGATCATGCCGCCATGTACGGTGCCATGACCATTGGCCATTTCGTGGCGTATGGTCATTCTGACGCGGGCATAGCCGATACGGACCTCCTCGATCATCAGACCCCATGCGCCGGCGGTGCCCTCTCGCGAGAAGAGATGATCGGCGATCCGACGGGCGAGTGCGTCCGACATCAAAGGACCTCGCCGCACGGGAGGGCGAGGGCGGGCGTATACAGCGTATCGCCCGTCGCCGCGCTGATATAGGCAAGGGCCTTGGAGACCTCCACCAAGCCCGCGTGCCTTGCCCATTGCAATGGCCCTTCGGGATGATTTGCGCCGAAACGCATCGCCTCGTCGATACCTTCGACACCGGCGACATCGTCCGCTACGGCATCGAGCGCCGCATTGGCGAGCTGTGCCAGGGTCCTCAGCACAATCTGACCGGGGCGATCGGGCAGGGCAATTGCGCCCTTTCCAATGGCCTGCCCAAGCGCTGCGACGGTGGCGGCTGCCTCATGGGCTCGCGCCGTTACGACAAGCAGTGATGCGGTGGCGAAGTCGCGCGCATGATCGATCAGCACATCCACGCCGGTGCGCTGCGCCAAGGTGCGCCTGTCACCCAGAGCCGCCGACATGGCATCAACCGATAAGGAAGAGGTATTGGTCGCCAATATCGCCGAGGGCGCCATAATTTCCGCCAAGGCAGAGAGCAATGCGACCTTCGCGTCCAGTCGTTCGACAATTGCCTCGATCGCCAGCGTCGCGTCGTTTGTATTACCGATGTCAGTCGTCCAGAAGATCCGCGCTTCGATCTCGCGTTGCGCTTCAGCGGTCATGATGCCGCGACGCACCAGTCCGGCCAACGACTTAGTCACGCTTTGCCGACCATGGTCGAGACCGTGCTGCTGACTGTCAATGACGCGCACCGGATGTCCCGCGGCTGCTGTGACCTGCGCGATGCCTGCGCCCATTGTCCCCGCGCCCACAATGGCGACTATCGAATCCGAAGCAATTTCCATGGCCTTGCTCCTAGCCGCAAATTTAAGGCTTGCCAATAATTGTCCGACCGGGCAGTCTATTAAAAATACGAAAGGCTGAAGGCGACGTATGGCATTTGAGACGATACAGTTGGAGGTGATCGACGGCGTGGCGCGGCTGGTACTGAACCGGCCGGAACGGCTGAACAGTTTCACTGTCCAGATGCATGGTGAAGTGGCCGAGGCGCTTGACGTGGCAGCATCCGACCCCGCCATTCGCGCCGTTCTTCTGACAGGAGCGGGCAGGGGGTTCTGCGCCGGACAGGATTTGTCCGACCGGGCCGTCGCTCCCAGTGACAAGCCGGTTGATCTAGGCCACTCAGTCGAGCGCTATTATGCGCCGCTGGTCAAGCGACTGGCGAAAATGGACAAGCCAGTGGTGTGCGCCGTCAACGGCGTCGCCGCGGGGGCGGGCGCCAACATCGCCTTTGCTTGTGACATGGTCTTCGCGGCGCGCAGCGCGAAATTCGTCCAGTCCTTTGCCAATATCGGCCTGATCCCTGACTCGGGCGGCACCTGGGTGCTGCCGCGCCTTGTGGGGCAGGCGCGGGCGCTGGGCCTTGCCATGACCGGCGAGCCATTGTCGGCGGAAAAGGCCGAAAGCTGGGGTTTGATCTGGAAGTGCGTTGATGACGACGCGCTCGAAGCAGAAAGCATGGCGGCGGCGCGCAAATTTGCCATCGGCCCAACGCGCGGTCTTGCCGCGACCAAGCATGCTATTCGCGAGTCCATGCCCAAATCGCTCGATGACGAGTTGGTGATCGAGTGTGGCCTGATGCGCGAACTTGGCAACAGCGAAGATTATAGGGAAGGCGTCGCCGCCTTCATGGCCAAGCGTCCTCCGGTTTTTACCGGGCGCTGACATCAACTAGAGGGTTTCATGACCACATTGCTTAAAAACTATGCCGCCGATCAGTGGGTGGTTGCTACCGGCGGGACGGTGCCCGTGCTGTCGGCGATCGATGGTTCGGTCGTCGCGCACGCAGGTAGCGAGGGGTTGAATTTCGCAGCCATGCTTGACCATGCCCGTGCCGTAGGCGCCCCGGCACTGCGTGCCATGACCTTCCATGCCCGTGCCCGGATGCTCAAGGGATTGGGCCAGGCGATCATGGAGCGTAAGGAGGAGCTATATGCTCTGTCCAGCGCCACCGGCGCGACGCGTGGTGACGGCTGGATCGATATTGAGGGTGGGGCAGGCACGCTGTTCACCATGGCGTCAAAGGGCCGCCGCGAATTGCCCGACGACGTCATTCTGATCGATGGCGATTTCGAGCCGATAGGCAAGCGCGGAACTTTTGCCGGCCAGCATGTCTACACCTCGCTCAAGGGTGTGGCCATTCACATCAACGCTTTCAACTTCCCGGTATGGGGCATGCTGGAAAAGCTGGGTCCGACGCTCCTGGGGGGCGTTCCCGCGATCGTCAAACCCGGCACCGCTACTTGCCAGGTGACAGAAGGTGCCGTCCGCATCATGATTGAATCAGGCCTGCTGCCTGCCGGCGCGTTGCAGCTGATCGTCGGACCGGTCGGCGACCTGCTCGATCATCTGACCTGTCAGGACGTCGTATCCTTTACCGGCTCGGCATATACGGCGATGAAGCTGCAGACGCATCCGGTTATCGCGCGTGAATCGGTACGCTTCGTGGCGGAACGAGACTCGCTCAACGCATCTGTTCTTGGTCCCGATGCCGGACCCGGCACGCCCGAATTCGACTTGTTCATCAAAGAAGTCGTCCGTGAGATGACGACCAAGGCGGGGCAAAAATGCACCGCCATTCGTCGCGCTTTCGTGCCCGCAATATGGATGGATGCAGCCGAAACGGCACTCAAGGACAGGCTCGCAAAGATCGTCGTGGGCGATCCCTCCGTGGAGGGCGTTACGATGGGTGCGCTCGCCGGTCAGGTGCAGCTGAACGACGTGCGCACCAATGCTCGCAGGCTGGCCACAGAGTCGTCGCTGGTATTCGGCGATATCGATATAGTCGATGCCAAGGGCGTTGAACCGGGTGCTGGCGCGTTCATTTCGCCATTGCTGTTCCGCAATGATGCGCCGTGGACCGCAAAGCTGGTCCACGATGTCGAGGCATTTGGTCCGGTGTCCACTTTGATGCCCTATACCGATCTCGACGACGCTATTGCGCTGGTCAATCGTGGCATGGGGTCGCTAGCCCTGTCCTTCTTCACCTATGACACGCAGGTAGCCCGCGATTTCGTGCTCGGGGCGGGTGCATTTCACGGTCGCATAGTATTGATCGACCGTGACAGCGCAAAGGAATCGACTGGACATGGTTCGCCCCTGCCGATGCTGATTCATGGCGGCCCGGGCCGTGCTGGCGGCGGCGAGGAAATGGGCGGCGTGCGTGGTGTCAAACATTATATGCAGCGCAGCGCCCTACAGGGTAGCCCGCGCGTTCTGAGCGCCGTGATCGACCGCTATCTGCCCAATGCTCCGCAGATCGAAAGCGTTACACATCCCTTCCGCATGCGCTTTGGTGAGCTGAATATTGGCTATACGCTCAACACCCCGCCGCGGATCGTCACAATGGAGGACATCGAACATTTTGCTCATTTCACCGGCGACGCCTTCTATGCGCACATGGATGAGGAAGCGGCCGCCGCCAATCCATTCTTCCCTGGCCGGGTTGCTCATGGCTATCTGATCCTTTCCTTCGCCGCTGGCCTATTCGTCGATCCGGCTGAAGGTCCGGTACTGGCCAATACGGGCCTCGACAGCTTGAAGTTTCTCAAACCCCTGCCGCCGGGCGAGTCTATCAAGGTCGCGCTAACGGTGAAGGCGAAGACACCGCGCAATGACGACTATGGCGAGGTCCGCTGGGCAGTCGTGGTCACAGATTCGACAACAGACATCATAGCGACCTACGATCTGCTCACCATGAACGCATATTGAGACGGTCATGCCAGAAATAGACTTCGGTCCGAAAAGCACGGTTGAACTCAAGGCGCTACAGCTCAAGCGCATGCGGGCCTCCTTGGGGCACGCTTATGCCAACAGCCCGCATTACAGGGAGGCTTTCGACGATGCGGGCGTAAAGCCCGATGATCTCCAAAGTCTTTCCGATCTGGCAAGATTTCCATTCACCACGAAGGCCGACCTGCGCGCTCGCTATCCGTTTGGCATGTTCGCAGTGCCGCAGGATCAGATATCGCGCATTCATGCCTCTTCGGGCACTACCGGCCAGCCCACAGTGGTGGGCTATACCGAGAACGACATCAAGACCTGGTCCAATGCTGTCGCGCGCTGCATATATATGGCCGGCGGTCGTCGCGGGATGAAGGCGCATATCGCATATGGCTATGGTCTGTTCACCGGGGGGCTGGGTGCCCATTATGGCGCGGAAGCGCTGGGCTGCACGGTAATCCCGATGTCGGGCGGGCAGACCGAAAAGCAGGTCCAGCTCATTACGGATTTCAAGCCTGAAATCATCATGGTAACGCCCAGTTATATGCTCGCCATTCTTGACGAGTTCCGCCGTCAGGGCCTCAATCCACGCGATTCATCGCTGCGCTACGGCATTTTTGGCGCGGAGCCCTGGACCGAAGCCATGCGGGCGGAAATCGAAAACGCTTTTGATCTCAAGGCGACCGACATTTATGGCCTGTCGGAGGTCATAGGTCCCGGCGTCGCACAGGAGTCCGTCACCGACCCAGGCGGATCGATCATCTGGGAAGATCATTTCTATCCCGAAATCGTAAATCCGCAGACTGGCGAAGTACTGCCCGACGGTGAGGCTGGAGAACTGGTCTTTACCTCGCTGACCAAGGAAGCACTGCCTATCATTCGCTACCGCACCCGCGACCTGACCCGACTGATGCCGGGTACGGAAACGCCGATGCGGCGGATGGCGAAAATTACTGGCCGGTCGGACGACATGCTCATCATTCGCGGCGTTAACGTCTTTCCTACGCAGATCGAAGAGCAGATCCTCAAATGCGACGGCCTTGCTCCGCATTATATGATCGAGATCAGCCGGCCAAAACGGATGGATGAGGTGAGCATTCAGGTCGAATGCCGCGAGGATAACGTGAGCGCCCATGGTTCCGAAGCCAGACGACTCTCATCATTCGTCAAAGACATAATCGGCATCTCGGCCCGCATTACGCTGCTCTCACCAGGTACGTTGGACCGTTCAGTGGGCAAGGCTGTGCGGGTGAAGGATTTGCGGCGTGCTGATAAATATCCAAGAGAAAAGCCTAATCGACGTCAGAAATTGTGATCTGCACCGGGGAGCATCCCAATGTCTTTCGAAGGAAAGTCACTGATCGTTACCGGCGGCGGAACGGTACCGGGCGGGCTACCGCATTTCTTTTAGGCAAGGAAAATACGAGCTTCACAATTGCCGATGGAAGTCAAGCGTCGGGCAGAGAAACTGTCGAAGCAATAAATGCTGCGGCAGGCCGCGCGCACTGGTCGTTGCTGATACTTCCAATTAAAATGAAGCGGCATCCATAGTCGAGGCTGCAACGAGCGCGTATGGAAAACTGGACTGAGCTTTCAACAATGCTGGCATATCTCAAAGTGGTAAGATCCTTGACCAACTCCCATCCCTAGAGTGGTAACGTAGCAAAGCAATCAATCTTACTGGCACATTTTATTGTATAAAGTATCAAATTCCAGCAAAGCTTGGGCAGCGAGCAGGTTCAATTGTGATTACGTCTTCTGCTGCCATTAAAGGGACTGATATAGCACCTGATATTGTGCGGGTAAAAGCAGCCTGCTTGAACTACTAAGATCGACTGCTGCAGCGTACGGCCAAGCTGGCATCTGGATCAATGCTATCCTGCCGGGAGCCACGAGCACGCCAATGCTTGTACAGGAATTCGATGAATTTCCTGATTTAAAAGCTTTGGTTGAAGGTGCGGCCTTGCTCAACAGGGTCGCCCCACCGGAGGAGATTGCTCAGGTTGCCCTGTGGTTATTGTCCGAAGGCGCATCATTTGTAACAGGCGCTGCCATCGCGTTACACAGCGGCTTGAGCCGACCCTTCCTGGTTTTGTTCGAGCGGGCGGACTAGGACGAAGTCACACTGACCTGGCGATCGTTTTAGCAGATGAGGGGCCGCTAGTTTTATCGGCACTGCCGCCTTGCGTCCACCCTAGGATGAGCCACAAAAGGTGCCAGATGTCATGATCCTGCAGGTCCCGCTTGGTCGTGTCTATGAAGCGCCGAGCAAGACGGGCTGGGGGACGACCTGTTGGTTTGGAGGCAGCACGTCTGCTGGGCGTCTGGGGGCATACAGTGCGTCTTTTCGCACGATCGGCAGCTTGGCGGTGATTTGGCGCTCGCCGCGCAGGACGGGAACGCAGGGAAACACAGCGGATAATCCATTAGTGGCAGCGCAAACTCGAATATCTCGGCATCGAATTTTTCTTAACACCGAAGTGGGACCAGACTTTCTTCAAGACGCTGAGCATGTGATCTGGGCAATGGGGCCAACGCTCGCCAAATGGCGGTCCGGCGCTAAAGGCCGCAACTGAGCGAAAGTATATGGGAACCTAAACGCTGGCTTACGGAAAAGAAGTCCTGCGCGGCGATCGGAAAGCGCGTGGGCGAACTTTGATGATCGACGGATAGCCCGCGGTAGTCATCGCGGAAGCTCCTCGATGCGCGCCGGATGCGTCACGACAACTGCAGGTGCAACGCTGGATTCGTTCGAGTCGATCGTCCTTTCTGCGGGAATGTGCGCGCCTGATTTGCCGAGTAGCTATATCAAAATACGCGATTCTCGTGCTTCCCGTGCGATTTCGGCTGTCTCGGGTCTGTCTCGGGTCGAGCAAATCCGCTGTTTTACGTGACGTCAATGAATCCCCTCCGAAGAACAAAATTCGCATAGACCGACCGGACGGTAAAATATTTATCGTCTGCTCCTTGACGGCCACATCGCAGTTAGATACGAATATGAGGAAGTAATCATATTCATGTATTTTCCGAGAGAGCGACATGCGAAAACCAAGTTTCGTGCCGTCGACAGTGTCAGTGACACCAGAGTTGTTCTTCTAGATCAAAGGACAGTGAAGTAAATATCATGAATTTTCGATTATAATATAATCAAACGGTCGTATCGGTATAGATTGATAGTAATTAAACTATGATGATAGTGCTCCTAGTAATTTACGCACTATTTATATCTTTAGCTTGGCAGTGAGATCAGGCGTCAGAAGTGGGAGGATTGGTATGTCAATGTTTAAGTTTCGCGTGATGGCGCTATCGTCTGTGGCAGGATTTGTGCTGGTCGCTGGGGGAATGGCACAAGCTCAGGATACAGTATCCGCAGCTGGGCAGGACCAGGCACTAATGGGTGATATTATCGTCACCGCGCAAAAACGGTCAGAGCGGCTGAGTGATGTCCCGATCTCCATAAACGCGGCCAGTGGCGATCAACTCAAATCAATGGGCGTTTCCAGTACTGACGACCTGCAGAAATTAGTCCCGGGTTTCACCTTTCAGAAGACGGTCTATGGCCTGCCGGTTTATTTCATCCGCGGCGTGGGATTCAATGACACGACATTAGGTGTCAGTCCGGCTGTCTCGGTTTATGTTGATCAGCAACCACTGCCTTTCTCGCCTATGGCTCGCGGCGCTACTCTTGATCTTGAGCGCGTAGAAGTCCTGAAGGGGCCGCAGGGGACGCTGTTCGGTCAGAATTCGACCGGCGGCGCGGTAAACTATATTGCGGCAAAGCCAACCCCACAACTGCAGGCGGGTTTCGACCTCAGCTATGGCCGTTTCAATCAAGTCAACGCGGAAGGTTATATCAGCGGGCCGATCACGGATACCCTGCGCATGCGCGTGGCGCTTCGTAATGAATATCAGGACGATTGGCAGAAGGGTTACACCGCGCGACAGTCGAATGGAAAGCGGCGCTTCTACACCGGGCGCGTCAGTCTGGATTGGGATGCAGCCGATACTGTTCGTGTAGCGCTGACCGTCACGGGCTGGCGAGACCATTCAGACTCGCAGCAATCGCAGTTGACGCAATACACGGCCTTGGTGCCCGCTCCGATGGGACGCCCCTTGCCATTTCCAATCGAAACCTTCCCCACGGCACCGCGCAATTCGCGTGCGGCGGCTTGGGATCCAAATCTGGATCTTAGTCAGGACAATTATTTTTACCAGTTCGCCGGTCGGATCGAGGCGGATTTGAGTGATGATGTCATGCTGACCTCGCTCACATCCTACGCAAAGTACAAGCAGGACATTCCGATTGATCTGGACAGTACCACTTACTCTTCTGGCGTGAGTCGAGATTTCGGCAATATTCGCAGCTTTTCGCAGGAAATGCGATTGAGCGGAGATGCGGGAAAAATCAAATGGATGGTTGGCGGCAATTATCAAAACGATCGGGTCATTGAGAACCTGCTTTTCGATCCGCTGATCACATCTGGGACCGGCGTGGGACCTTTTACGTTTGATACGACCTATGTCGATAATGACCAGAAAATATCCTCAAAAAGCGCCTTCGGCAGCCTCGACTATGCCATCACTGAGCAGCTTACGGTTCAAGGTTCGATCCGCTATACCGATCAGGATCGTGATTTCGCAGGCTGTGTCCGTGATGCCGGCAACGGCCAATTGTCAGCGGCGCTCGCTTTTCTCTCGACTATTGTAACAGGGCAGGCGGCGACCATTCCAGCAGGTGTGTGCGCAACGCTGAGTCCGGGCTATGTACCGCTTCCGATCGTGACCAATTCGCTTAACCAGGACAATCTGTCGTGGCGGGTAAGCGCCAACTACAAGCCGAATTCGGATACGCTACTCTACGCGAACGTGACCAAAGGGTACAAGGCCGGCAGTTTTCCAACCCTTCCTTCAGGAACGTCAGTCGCTTTGACGCCAATATCCCAAGAATCGGTGCTTGCCTACGAAGTTGGTACGAAGCTTAGCCTGCTCTCGCGCAAAATTCAGATTACCGCTGCCGCCTTCTATTATGATTATCGCGATAAGCAGCTGGTAGGCTATATCATCGACCCAGTCTTTGGAACACTTCCCAGTCTGGTTCCTATCCCGAAAACGAGAGTCACAGGTGGAGAGTTCTCGATTGTCGCCAGGCCAATGGACGGGCTTACTCTTTCGGCAAATAGCACTTACTTGTCGACCCGTATCCAGCAAAACCCCGCCACACCCATCGGACCGTTCGGCAACGTCACGGATTTCAAAGGGCAGAGCTTTCCCTATACGCCAAAATGGCAAGGGTTTCTTGATGCCCAATATGATTTTGCGCTCTCGTCCGGCCTCACAGCATTTGTCGGTGGTAATGTTGCGGGTCGCACCAGGACGACCGCTGTGTTGCTTAGCAACGCGCCTGCGTTTGCAGATCAGGAGGCGCTGTTGCGCATTCCGGGATATAAATTGCTCGATCTTCGGACAGGCTTTGCTGCCGCGGATGAAAGCTGGCGCGTCGAGTTTTGGGGTAGAAATGTCACCAACAAATTCTACGTTATTAGTGCCACGCGCAATTCGGACTTCACCACACGGTATACCGGGATGCCGGTGACCTATGGCGTGACATTCCGTTATCGGTTTGGCGCAAAGTGATGGCACCGGTCGCGTGAGTGTCCCGCAAGCGTCAAATTATCTTCACTCACGACATGATCTTGTCGGAAAAATAAATTGGCGACAGCGCGCAATTTCCACGTTTGGTCGCTGACTTGGATTTTGCTGTTTCGTCGACGAGGCAGGAAAGGAGCCGAGCTTGACCTTTAGAACAGTGTTTTGTTCGATCCTCGCAGTTGCTGCGGCCATGCTGGTCGATTCGCCTCACATTGTGCTTGCGCAAACTGCAGGGTCGGCGAAGTGTGGAGCAGGTGGTGGCGCGTTCCTGTGTGGCCTGCACAATCCTGAAGACATGGACCAAGTACCCGGAACAGACTTGGTCATTGCGAGCAGCGCTTCCAGTCCAGCGGCAAAATCTGAAGGTCTCTACCTGATTAACATCGCTTCAGGCAACGTTGAAACCATTGATCCAGGGAAGCTGGAAGCCAAGGTGGATCCCCAGTTTGCCGGCTGTCCCGGCCAGCCGGCACCTAGCAGCTTCGATGGCCATGGGCTTTATATAGGCGACAATCCCCTGCGCCTGTACGCGGTCAACCACGGGGACCGCGAGTCCATCGAGATCTTTGACATTGAAAAGGGATCGAAGAAAAAGCAGCCTACATTACGCTGGGCCGGCTGTCTTCTGGCACCTGCCAACGTCCAGATAAACGGCGTTGTTGCCCTACCGGAAGGCGGGATTGCAATCACTAAGTCGCATGATGGTCGCGATCCTCCGCAACGCTGGCTTCCCGATTTGATGTTTGGAGAGCCAAGCGGTTATGTTTTGGAGTGGCATCCGAAAGCTGGCTGGCACAAGGTTGCGGACAGCGCTGTTTCGGGATCCAACGGGCTGGCTATTTCACTGGATGGCAAGACTTATTTCATAGCTGCCTGGGGCGACCAGCGCTTGGTGCGCCTATCGCGCGGAAGCGAGCCGGTGCGGCGCGATAGCATTGATCTCGGTATTCACTTGGATAACCTGCGATGGGATAGTGAAGGTAATTTGCTGACCGTTGGCCAGCTGTTCGCAGGTCGGGAACAGGCGGTTATGCAGTGCCTTGGCAGCACCGCCGCGAGCTGTCCAGTGCCCTATCGAGTCGTGAAGATAGATCCCAAAACCCTTCATACCGAAATCTTGTCCCCTGAAACAGAGGGGGGAGCCTTCACTGGCGGGTCAGTTGCCATAGATGTGGGGACTGAACGGTGGATAGGAACCTTTCGGGGCGATCGCATAATCCGCATCAAGAAGTGAGGAGGCGCAAGTTGGGAATGTCCGATCTGGCCAGCGCTGCATGCGTTATTACTGGCGCGACGAAAGGCATTGGGCGGGAGACCGCGATGCACCTTGCGGAGCATGGCGCTCGTGTCGTCGTGACGAGCCGGACGTTGGGCGCGGCAGAAGCGGTGGCAGCGAAAATCGAGGCGATCTATGGAGCAAGTCGCGCATTGCCGGCCGTTTATGACGTTCTTGAGCAAGGCGGCAGAACACCTCGCGCAAACCGCAGCCAATCATCTTGTGGCGATTGCAGCGCATATGGAATTGGGCGGCATCATGCAGATTTGTGACGAGCAAACGCGACGGGCCGCTCGATGCCAATGTGATAGGGCAGATAGCCTTGGCCTGTGCCATGCTGCCGCATATGCGTGGAGGACACATCGGAAGCCTGACCTTCAAAACCTCGTCGCTCGCCTGTTCGCGAGCCCAATCAATCTTTCTTACAGCCTGCCAACACGGCACTATGTCACCTTGTCCGCATTCTCGCGGTCTAACTGGGTAGCGATGGCGTTCCGGTCAACGGCACTGCCACGGGGTTACTAGCGACGGAAGGATCGAACTTCGTTCAGACCAATCCGGCAGCGACCAAAGCGCTGATGGGCGGCATTCCCCTTAAGCGGTTCGGGCCTCCAGAGGAATGGCCGGCGCGGTCATTTTTCTGGCGTCGCCGGTGGGCGGCTTCGTGACGGGGCAGGTGCTGGCTGTCGACGGCGGGCAATTGTTACAGGCCATGGATGGCACGGAGAAGGTTTTTAGCCATCCGCAGGGCTGACACTGAGCGATAGATTTTGGGAGATACCGATGGACAGCCAGCAGGGCATCGAAAACGAATATAGCTGCGACTTGCTGGTAGTGGGCTCGGGTGGCGGTGCGATGACTGCTGCCCTGACCGCCCTTCATCTTGGCCTCGATGTGATTGTCGCTGAGAAGGAAGCGGTATTCGGAGGCGCGACGGCGAGGTCCGGCGGGTGGCTTTGGGTCCCGTGCAGCAGCCTCGCGCAAGCTGCTGGCATACAGGATTCCCCAGAAGCGGCATTGGCCTATCTTCGGCATGAAGCTGGGCCCCATTTCGATAAGGCACGGGCCGAGGCCTATGTTGCGAAGGCGCCGGAAATGATGGATTTCGTCCTCGCCAATTCGCCGGTTCGTTTTACCTTCTTTAAGGCAATGCCAGACTATCATCCCACCGCCCCGGGAGGCGTGGAAAGCGGTCGGGTCATCTATACCAGCGTCTGGGATGGAAGGTGCCTGGGCAAGGATCTCGATCGCCTGCGGAAACCCCTGAAGTCTATGACGGCCTTTGGGGTGCAGATCGGCAACGAGGATCTGTCCACCTTCATCTCCGCAGGCCGCAAGCCTTCTTCGGCCCTGCGCGTGCTGCGTCTGGTCGCAGGCAATATCGTCGATCGTTTGCGTTCAGGGCAGCCGACGAGGCTTACCAGCGGTCGCGCTTTGATCGGCGGGCTTGCGAAGGCGGTTCTCGACCGGGGAGGGCGGCTCTGGACCGACGCACCAGTCCGCCGGCTGTTAATTGAGCAGGGCCGAGTTGTCGGAGCGATTGTCCAACATGGTGGTCGTAATATCGAAGTTCGCGCCTGCAAAGGCGTGGTTCTGGGTACCGGAGGCTTTCCGCATGACACGCGTCGTCGTAACGAACTGCTTGGCGACGCGATGGGAGATGTCGCAACGAACTCTTTGGCCTGGGGCCTGATGCCCTATGGCAACACTGGCGATGGCCTTCGGATGGCCGAGCAGATTAGTGGGCATTTCGACGATAAGATGATCGAGCCGATCGCCTATTCCCCCGTTACTCAGTCTGCTCATGACGAAGGCGACCTGTCGATCTTCCCAATCTTCATTCAGCGCGCGGTGCCCGGGCAGATATGCGTTACGCGCAGCGGGCGGCGTTTCATCAGTGAAGGCGCTTCCTACCATGATTGGGGCGCCGCACTGGTGCGCGCGACGTATGACGAAGCGGAAACCGCTGCATGGTTCATTTGCGACAAGCGTTCACTCGATCGTTACGGCCTTTGCGCGGTACCGCCACAGCCGCTGCCCCACAGAAAATTCGTGCGATCAGGCTATCTCAAAAAAGCGGATACTATCCGAGAACTGGCAGAGATAGTGGGTATAGATCCAGACGGTCTTGAAAGCACGGTTAAGCGCTTCAACGCCAACGTCTTGCAAGGCAGCGATCCGGAATTCGGGCGCGGCGAAAGCGCCTACGACATCGTTAATGGCGATCCTGACCATAAGCCCAATCCTTGCCTGGGCCCGCTTGATCAAAGTCCATATTTCGCCGTCAAGGGAACGGCCGGCTGCGGCGGGACGCATGCGGGTCTGGCGACGGATGCCGACGCAAGAGTGCTACGGTCTGACGGAGGCGCGATCCCCGGACTCTACGCCGTCGGAAACGACGCGGCTGCCGTCACCGGGGGCAATATCATAGCCGGAGGAATTACCATCGGACCAGCAATGACCTTTGGCTATCTTGCCGCCCACCATGCATCTCGGAAAACCTAAGGCTGCCTTTATGCGGCATGCCGTTAGCTCATCTGGCGAATTTATTCGCGAGCGGAGATTTTTTACTCGAGAAAATTCAGGATGACGGACCTACTTAGAAAGGGTGGGGACATGATATCACTTGTATGAACTCGCCTGCCCTGCTGCGCTGCTCGAGAACGTTCCGCGGGCGGCTTCGCCAACATGCAGCCAAGGGCCTGTTGGGTGACACGCATTTATATGCCGCCGTGCATACCGATCAGCACGCCTTTGCTGTTCTACTATCCTTCCCAAGCATCCAGGGCATTGCGATAGGCCTCTTCCTCCCGCGAGCGACGCTCCTTCAACTTAGCGATTTCCGAATTCCGCCGGGACCGAAGTTCATCGCGCTTCCAACGAAGATCTTCGATCCGCGCCTCTATGTCGACGATCGCAGACGAATAGTCTTGTTCCTTACGTTCCAGCGCCGCCTCCGCCCGATCGAGCATCGTGCGGCTCGGCCTGGGCGGGTGCTTCTTGGGCCTAGGCGCGGCCGCGCTCTGTGTCTTTGCTTGCCATCGCGGCCTTGCATGGGCTTTGCCCGTCACGGGCTTGCATGCATCGCCGGCGGCGGCGAGGTGCTGTGCAGCGGTGCCCCGCGCAATGCGGATGACGACTCCCGGCTGTGCCAGCGGCGCCTTAATTAGCTCCGGGTCGGTAACCAGCTCTGCTGCGCCCGCAGAAAACAGATCCTTGTCCGTGCCCCAGGCCTCCAGCGCTGCCTTACGGCTCGTCACCGCAACATAGGCATCCTGAAAGCCGGTAGAGGTTCGGAACACCTTGAAAGGACGCTTGGCCATCAATGCATAACACCTATCGAGCGAGGTGGTGCCTAGAACACAGTTTTGGCTCGATATCATTGATGCGCTCGGCCCGAATGAACGCAGCGATGCAGCTGAAGATGACAATGATACGTCATTCGCAGGCCATGAATGTACGGCAGCTATCGATGGAGTGATTTATGACCGCTGACGACAGCAATGTCGGCTCCAGCGGACGGTAGTTTTGCTCCGGCTTAGTGTCCGTAATCGAAGCTGCAGTGCTCCGAAGCCGACCGGGCATAAGGTCCCATCTGTCGACATCACCATTGCCGGTCAATGCCGCCTCGTGGCGGCTCAAGAATTGTCCGGCAGGGTGCCTGAAGCGTTTGGTTGCTCATTAAGAATCAGCGGGTGCAGATGACTGGGGAAACCTGTCGGAGTCTTTTTATATTCACATCATAGTAGATCGTAGGCGGTGCTAATCTCGTTCCTCGCAGGCGCTATATTTATTCGTCTGTATGCCCCGATGCCAGTGTGGGGAAATATGTGGGGCGCATATCCCTAAAAGATAATTTAGTTCAATAAATACAGCTAGATGGACATAATTTAAGAATCCTTCCCTCTCCGCCAACACTCAATTTTTCCCGATCCGCTGCGAATCGCGAAAGGCCAGCTTTTCTGCGGGTTTTAGCGTGATTCGCGTCCGCTCCCATCCCCGCTCGTCCATCGGTGACCGATTGGCAATGTGGGAAAAAATGTGGGAGATTCTGAGCTATGGGAAAGCTCTCTGCTACCTCGGTGAAGGCGGCCACGCGGCCGGGACGACACGGCGATGGCGATGGCCTCTTTTTGGTGATTCAGACCAGTGGAGCGAAAAGCTGGGTCTGCCGCGTGCAGAAAAACGGGAACCGCCGCGACTTCGGCCTCGGCAGCGTTACTAAGGTATCGCTCTCGACAGCCAGGGAGCGCGCTCGAGAAATCCGCACTTGGGTCGAAATGGGCCTTGATCCTCTGTTCGAGCGACGCAAGCTGCAGGGCATTCCCACCTTCAGGCAAGCAGCCGCAAAGGTTATCGCCTCGCATGGGAAGAACTGGCGAAATGAGAAGCACGCAAAGCAATGGCTCCAGACGCTCGAAAGCTATGTGTTCCCGGGGATCGGCGACCTGCAAGTGCATGACATCACCGGACCCATGATCCGCAATGTCCTCTCGGAGATCTGGTTATCCAAGCCGGAAACGGCACGCAGGGTGCGACAGAGGATCGGCACCGTTTTGGACTGGGCCTACGCCTCTGGATACCGCGATAGCGAAGCTCCAATGCGTGCGGTGACCAAAGGCTTGCCCCGCCAACCAAAGAAAGACGCGCACTTCGCAGCATGCCTTACACAAAGGTACCCGATTTTATGACCAGGCTGGTCCAGCGGAAATCTTTCAGCCGTCTTGCGCTGCGTTTCGCCATATTGACCGCCGTACGGTCCGGCGAGGTCCGTGGAGCGAGTTGGGACGAAATCGATGTCGATGCCAAGCTGTGGACAATTCCCAAGGAGCGCATGAAGGCGAGCCGCGAACATGTCATTCCCCTATCCAAGCCGGCGCTTTCCATAATCATGCGATGCCAAGAACTTCGCATCGGATCGCGCTCCCTTATCTTCCCCGGCGCTAAAGGGGATGCCCCCATGTCGGACATGACGCTTACCAAGCTGCTGCGCGAGATGAATCGTGACATCGATCAGGTTCCAAACCCCAGCAGAACGCCGCCGATCAGGCGACGCCCGGATCCCGGCCCCGACACCACGGAGCGGTGCCGCCAAAGGCCGTACAAGCCGGCGACGGTCAGCATGTAGACCGCGACATGAAACAGGCCGTCGCCAAGGATCTGTGTTCGGATGTCCTGCATCGCGGGGCCGGTCGCAAGGCTCAGGAAATGATGCCACTGCAGCAGCTGATGCAGCAATATGCCATCAAAGAATCCGCTGAACGCCATGCCGAGAATGATTGGCCATCGCAGAGGCAGCACTGATAAATTGGCTCTCAGCATCACGGCGCTCCTGCTGCACATCCGCTATCGTGAGGTACACAAATCTGCCGCATTCGAATGGCGACCACAGCCGTTGAAAGCACTCACGTGGGTTGGCAAGCGGTGGAAACGCGTTGTCGTGACCGGCCCTTGGCCGCGCAAGCGAAACACGGACCGGCCACGTGGCACGCAGGATCGCGGCGATAGCGCCTGATGGCAGCAGAGGATTTCTGCGACATTCACTTAAGCTGCCGGCGTCAACCGATCGCTAACGGTGGTACAATCACTTCCATTCTCGAGATGCACAATTGGTCACCAACCTGAGTGAATGCCGCTGGATGCGCCTTGCTACAGATGCCCATGCCGGCCGTTTAATAGAATTTCTGCTCTCCTGGCGTCGACCGTCTGCTATTCTCCGGGTTGCCGACCAGAGCCGGTCATTCAAGTGCGCATCGAAAAATGCTCGATGCTGACGGAAGCTACCGCTCGATCGGATCCAAGCAGACGATCAGGAAGCAGTCATCCTGAACCTTAAATCGGCAGCCTACCGCATGTCTCGTAGCTGTGATCTTTGGTCCAAACTTTTCGGCGTAGGCGGAACCCGCGACATTGTCTCGCAGTTAGCTGCTCATCTGTAGAAGAGGCGCACGATGGAAGAGAAGAGAAGCGGTCAGGATCCAGAAGCAGATCCAAGGCCAGCAGGGAGTGGCGGCCTCTATGAGAAAGCCGCGCCTAAATCCACGGATCGCCCGACCGCTAAGGAACGGACGATGATCGAGACTGCACGCAAGCGTGCAGATCGTGACCGGGCAGAACTGCGCGCTTCAGGCCATGGCGATCATAAGGGCGAAGAAGGCATTTGAACCGGTTTACTGTTGGGCTTGATCGGGCCCATTTTTGCGCAGGTGTAGCGACATGAGCGCTTCACGCGGACTTAGCGAAACCGTCCTCATGCTGTTGAGGCGCTTCAGGCCGGCGATTTGCTCTATCTCGCCGATGACGAGCAGGAAGCCGAAGCGGTGGCAAATGCGCTTATGCCCCTGTCACCGAGTGATCATATCGTCTTCGTGCCATCGAGTGATACCTTGCCTGGCGACAGCGCGCCTGCGTCTCCCGCGAACATCGGCAGACGTGTCTCAGCCTTGCTGCAACTTCGACGCCTTAGGGAAGAGCCCGAACGCCGGCCTCTTGCCACCATTATGAGCGGCGAAGCGGCGGCGCGGCTTTATGCAGATCCGGCCGCTTTTGATGCTGCTCCTCCCAGCCTGCGCCTCGGCAATCCGATCGATGCGGCAGAATTCGCCACTGAGATGGAAAAGCTTGGTTACGTCGCCGACGATCGTGTCGATGAGCCAGGCGAGGTGGCGGTCCGAGGGGAGGTGATCGACATCTTTCCGGCAGATACCGGCTTGCCGGCGCGTATCGACATCGCAGACGGTCGCGTCGTGGGCATCCGACGCTATGATCCGGCAACGCAGGGCACCCAGGAGCCGTGCGAGGTTTTGGAGATCGGCCGCGCGATCTAACCGGAGTCGGAGCAGAAGGTAACAATTTTGGCCCATCTGCGGCCGGCCGGATTTATGTTTCGGAAAAAGCCGACAAGCGGCGAGAGCGTTTCATTCGCCTCGCCGACCAAGCCGCCAGCACCTCCGGTTCAGCGATCGGCGCCGCTTCGCAGGCGCGATGGGCAGAGGACCTCAATGCTTGGCGTCCAGGCGATCCGGAAGCATTGGAGGTGTCTTCCATTCCCCGCTTTGCGGAACAACGTTCACCCCTATCGGCGCTGAAGCGCTTTGCGGCACCGCATTTGGAGACGGGCAAGCGCATGCTGCTGGTAGGCAGCGAGCGGGATGTCCGTTTCCTCAGGCCAAAGATCGCCAAGACGTTCAACACCACGGTTGAGGCCATCGAAGCCATTGCGGCTGTCGATGAACTCTCCGAGGGAGCCATAGCCGCGCTTGTCGCGCCGATCGACCGGGGTGCTCTTGGCCCTAAGCTCGTTGTGATTGCGGCCGCCGATCTTCTCGGCAGCCGCGCAGTTTTAGGTGCCGCGCAAGACGGCGTTGCTGCCGCCCTCTCTCATGCAGGCGGCGACATTCGCGCAGGCGATCTTGTGGTGCATGAGGATCATGGCGTGGCACGGGTCCTTGGCCTCGAGCCGGCTCCCGGCGAAGGCGACGCGGAACTGATCGCTCTTGAATATGCCGATGGCGCCCGGCGGCTCGTTCCTTGTCATGAGGCTGGCCTTTTGTGGCGCTATGGCGCCGATGCCGATGTGGTGCGGCTCGACAAGCTAGACGGCTCGACCTGGAAGAAGCGTCGCGGCACGATTGAGGAGGCGGTTGCCCAAAGCGCCCGCGACCTCCTTCAATTGGCTCGGGAGAAAGACAAGGTCAAAGCTGCTGTCGTTGAACCCGATAGTGCAGCGTACGAACGATTTGTTGCCACATTCCCTTTCAACGAGACGGCAGATCAGGTTCGTGCCATTCAGGCGGTGCGGGACGACCTTGCCAGCGGACGGCCGATGGATCGCCTGGTGATCGGCGACGTGGGCTACGGGAAGACCGAGGTCGCCCTGCGTGCCGCCGCGCTCGCGGCGCTTGCTGGCTATCAGGTCATCCTGGTTGCGCCAACGACGGTTCTCGTTCGTCAGCATACCGAAACCTTCAAGCGGCGATTTAAGGATACGGGTGTGACGGTGGTCAGTCTGTCGCGCCTATCGAGCGCTGCGGAGAAGAAGGCCGCAAAGGAAGGGCTGGCCGATGGCTCCATCGGTATAGTTATCGGAACCGCCGCCGTCATGGCGAAGGACATTCGCTATGCAAAATTGGGGCTTGTCATCATTGACGAGGAGCAGCGCTTCGGCGCTGCCGATAAGGCAAAGCTGCGGGGACGCTCCGACCTTCACCTTCTGGCGATGAGCGCGACACCCATTCCAAGAACACTGCACCGCGGGATGTTCGGCCTGCACCAAATGTCGGTGATCGCGACGCCTCCGGCTCGTCGCCAGCCTATCAGGACAAGCCTTGCCAGCCCTGACGATGCGATGATCAGGACGGCCCTTTTTGCGTGAGCGATTGCGCGGCGGACAGAGCTTTATCGTTGTCCCTCGCATCGAGGATCTCGGGCCGCTATCTGAGCGTCTGGCACGCATCGCGTCCGACCTCGTACTGATCGAAGCGCATGGCAAGATGCCGGTCGCCGCGATCGATGACGCCATGGTTCGCTTTGGCGGTGGCGAAGGCGATGTTCTTTTGGCCACTAACATCATCGAGGCGGGACTGGATGTGCCGCGAGCCAACACGATGATCGTGTGGCGGGCAGACCGCTTCGGCCTCGCACAGCTTCATCAACTTCACGGGCGGGTGGGTCGCGGCAACCGTCGTGGTCAGGTCATCCTGCTTACCGAAGCTGGAGAGATCGCTGAACGCACCATGAAGCGGTTGCGGACGCTTGCAACCTACGATCAGCTTGGCGCGGGCTTCGCGATCAGCGCCGCCGATCTCGATCAGCGTGGCGCTGGCGATCCGTTGGCCGACACGCAGGCTGGCCACATGAAGCTGATCGGCTCGATCTCTATCAACATTTGTTCGAAGCGGCTTTGAGAGAGGCGCGAGGCGAAGACGCGGGGCTTTGGACGCCCGAGCTCAATCTGGGCGATGCGGGCGGTCTGCCCGAGGAGTGGATACCCGACCCTGACATCCGCTTGGGGTTGTATGTCAGGCTTTCGCGGCTTGTGGATGAAACCGAGCTTGACGCTTTGGAGGAGGAACTGACCGACAGGCTCGGTCCGCTGCCGCTCGCTGCCGAACGTCTGATCGAATCCATCAGAGTTGCTATTCTTGCGCGCGCAGCCGGCGTCGCACGGATTGATACAGGCCCCACAGCTATAGCGCTGACCCCGCGTGAAGCTACGCGCGACAGTAGGAAATGGTCTGGGCTTTCCAGCAAAGATGGCCGCTGGCTTCTGAAGGAGCAGATCGACGAGGCTGATCGGCTTGCCAAGGTGACCACCCTCCTTGAAAGCCTGGTTACGGCGGCAACGGATTCATAGTGAGCCTGGATTGCCTGATGATCGGCGCAAGACCAGCAGGTCTTACAGCCGCGATCTGTCTCAGCCGATTTCATCTGCGCGTCGGGATCGTTGATTCCGAAGAGGTCGGGCCACCATGATCCCGCGCATGCTCGATTGACAGGTGGTGGAAGAGCCGCCGTGTGGATCTGAAATGCCTTCCTTGTCGTAGCATGCTCGCCTGCAATGGCGCTTTAGCCGTAGCCAGAATTGCTACCGCCGTGCGGCAGCAAAGCGCAAATGCTGGCGGCGAGGTCAGCGCTGCGGAAAGGCTTGGTGAGACCGGCAAGTCCCCCGGGGCTGCCGTCCGCTTCGGCATAGCCTGAGACGAGCAGGACCGGCAGGGGGCGGGTTAAGGCTATGACGTTACCTTCGTGCGCTAAATAGGGGAAGGTTTTGGCTACGAAGGCGCGGAAGGCGTCGTTGCCAACACCAGCTTTTGAAGGACAATATTGTCATCCAACCGCCACACCCTCAAGCGATGACGCCCGGCAGTCAATTCTCCGAAGTTCGCTGATAGCCGAAGGACGTTGTCGGACACAGCTTCAGCCCACAGCTTCTTGGCCGGGTTGTCCTGTGCGCCGCCGGTGGCTTCCAGTTCGGCCCGCATGATATGCATCGGGCCTTCATCGATCGACAGGCCGATGCTTACAGCCTTGCCTCCTGAGGTGTCGAGGGTCGGTGTTAGGTAAAGGGTGACTCCGGTTTGTCCCGCGCGCTTCACGACGATATCATAATCGACGGTGATCCCGTGTGCCTGAGTGGTCGCCGGAAGACCCTGCGGCAATGCCACCAGCGCCCCCTTTGTCCGGCCAAGATGTGGTATCGGCGTCCACCGTATCTCGTTACCTTGGCTGGCACTCACGAAATCTACTGCCTCGATTTCAAGCACGTCGTCCGCAGTGATAGATCGTTGCACTAAGACCGGCTTCTGCCTGAGACGATCGCTGGGCGTGTCTCCGCCCACCCGCGTAATGCTTGGCATCGTCTGCTGGGTTGGATCGTTCCAGATCACGTAGCTCATATGGACTTGCGACATCATGCCGTCCCATTTGCCATTGTTGATTCGGTGATATTGAGCCGTCAGTTCTCCGTCCCTCTTGAATGCCGCTTCCGTCTGATCTGCGAAGTAGTTGGCGCGTGCGTCGTTCCGGGAAGCGAGCATCTTGTTCCAGGCTGCGGCGTAGTAAAGCCGATAGAGATTGGCCATTGCGCAGATCGGGTATTCCAGCATCTGAAAGTAGGCGTCCAACTGGTCAGGCCGCAGTTTTGCTCGCGTCGCAAGCATGTCTGCCTCCAGCGCGTCCCATCGAGCCATCAGGTCGCCGAACTCGCCGCCGTCCAGCCCCGCAGGCGTGATGCCGCCCAAGGCGAAGCTGTTTTGGTCGATCAGTTCCGGTTTCCGGCGGGCGGCGTATTTGCTGTATGTCGTGACAAGGTCCGCGATAGGCGGTGCCTGCTCTTCGCCGAAGCCTGCCCGTGCCCAAGCCTTGGGATAGTTCGCAAGTGCGCTAGGCGTCATGGCTTCAGGATCCCACGCCATCGCCATGAAGAAGCTCAATGGATATTCCATGGGCTTGATGTCGCCAACATTTACGATCCACATCGCTCGCGCGTCACGCCGATATGCAAGATCCATCTGTTGCCAGACCTTCTCGATCTGGTTGGTATTGATCCACTTGTAGTTCCGCGGCACGCCAACATAGTCGAAATGGTAATAGACACCTTGCCCGCCTGACCGTGCGGGAGCGCCTACCTTCGGCAGCCGCCTGATCTGACCCCAGTTATCGTCGGCGAAGAGCAGGATTACGTCATCCGGCACCTGCATGCCCTTGTCGTAGTAATCCTGCACTTCTTTATAAAGGGCCCAGACTTGAGGCTGCTGTTCTACTGGGCGTTTTGTAACGCCGGCGATGATGGCACGCTGGTCATGAACGATGCGCTCGAGCAACTCGGTGGCGGTGCCTTCAGCCATCGCCTCGTCGCCGTCCCCGCGCATGCCGACGGTGACCACGGACTCGTAGCCCTTTCCGTCGCCCTTCGACATCATCCGCTCTATGCCTCCCCTCCAGAAGGTACGAAGATTATCTGCATTGAGGGTGTAGTCCCAATCCCCCGCAGCAACTCCGTTTTCCTTTGCATGGTGCCATTCCGCTTGTGCTCTTAGCATGGGTTCATGATGGGAATTGCCCATTACCACGCCCATGGCGTCGGCCAGTACCATACTCTGGAGATCGTCATGCGCGAACGCCTTGCCCCACATAGCGGGCCACAGGTAGTTGCCCTTCATGCGGAGCAGCAGTTCAAAGACGTGGGCATACATGGCCGAGTTGACGCCGCCGAACTTCTTGATGGCCCAGCCGCTGAGGCATGGATCCTCATCATTGATGAAGAAACCTCTATACCGCACCTTGGGTCGGTCGAGTTTCTCAGGAAACGGCAGGCTTACGTTCTTGCGCTGTAGGATGGGCACATCGGCAAACCAGTGCCAAGGCGAGACGCCCATGCGTTCGGAGGTGTCATACGTCCCGAATATCGCGCCTCTACGGTCCGACCCTACGATGACCAGCGCACGAGGCACGCCGGGGAATGGGCGTTGCACGACGATGCGGCGATAAGCTTCCCATTCTCCTTCGAGATCTTCCACCGAAAGTTTACCGGTGGCAGCCATCTGATCGGCGAGGGCACTCTGTCCCTTCACGGCGATGATCAATAGTGGTCCCGACGCAACCTCTGAGCGACCACGGATCAGTTGTACCTTCGACCCGCTTACACGCTCAAGGTCCGCAGCGAAACTTTCCGCGACATGGGTAACAGCCTGGTCAGGCGACTCATCAATGAGGATGCTGACGGGACGGCCTTGCGTGACAAGCGAGAAGCGACGCGCCACAACTGGCGCCGCAACGACCGGGCAGATCGAAGCGATCACAGCCACTCCCGCGACAGCGCCTAACAGTGTCCGCCTGGACAGAGTGTTGCCAGTGCTATGCATCCTTCAAAGCCCCCATCGCTTCAACAGCTTGTCTGCGGCCAGTGAACGCGTCTTAGATTTTATACCATCTACCGAGAGCATCGCGTTACTTGTCCAAGCCAATATGACGGGGAAAATCTGGTATCGCTACCATAAACTAGCGATGCGGCAGAAGGCGGTTGGGATTAACGGTATGGTTAATGTTCCGCGGAATAAATGACGCGCGTTTTAAGCTACTTTGTAGACTTGTACGTTCCAAAACACAGTTCTGTACAAACGTCTTATGTCGGGCGAAAATTTACAGCATCGACGATGGATGGCTGTCGGCTAGCTTCGCCAAAAACGACAGCTCTCATTGGAACCTGCGGTTCACCGAAACTTTCGAACAAGAGCTTCGTTCCAACTGCCGAATTTCTCAAGTCGACCCTAGTGAGACATTCAGCGGCTGATTTGTTGTTCTCAGCTGCGGTCGGTCTGCTTTGTCATAAGCCGAGCATTTTATCTTCTGCCAGCGCCGCTAATTGCTATGAACATGGGCCATCACAGCTTCTCCAAGTGGCAGACACGCCGGTGAACGAGTCGGCACGATCATCGCAGCGAGCGATTTACCGGTCCAACGCGGCCGACTTGATGATCCGTGACGATTGAAGATGCCTTTTCGTATGGATAACAACGCCGAACAGGGTCAGCGTCCCCACGACCCATGGTGCGTATCTAAATGCGCTTTCCATCGCCGCAGTGAAAGCGTTGCCTGCTCCAAATACCCTTTCGATGAGCCAGGCTATTGCGGCAATAGCAGCCAATCCACCCGTCACCCGCCTAATCATTTTATAGTAGGACGTATGGACCAACAGCAGCAGCGCCGGCATTATTGAGAGCACCACTGCAAGCTGAACGAGTTCGATGCCAATATTGAAACCCAGTATGGCAAGCGCCTTTTCTTCCATACCCAGGCCGAAATGGCTAACGGTGGTTGCAAACGCTAATCCATGGACCAGGCCGAACCAACCCGCGACGCGCGCTTCGTGACCCGGGAACAGGGGGCGTAGGGCGTGGATTGCCGATATCAGGATCGAACATGCGATCAGGATTTCCACTGGCTGTACGGGCAGACGCCAGTCGAACACAGCAGCACCGATTAGCGTCAGGCTGTGACCGATCGTGAAAGCGGAGACGATCCCGATAAGATGCCAAAGTGTCGAGCCAATGGGTCTGTTCTCTCCCCAACGCCGCCCGGCTGCCAGGAGTGGCGCTGGCAACAACAGGACGATCAAGAATAAAAGATGATCGTAGCCCTCCGCAATATGGCGCATGCCCAACCCGACCGCAGCGCGAAAGCCGTCGGTCAGGCTCGCCTTTCCACGGTCGACAGATAGCGACCCTTGGCTACCCTGCAGCGCTCCCAAAATCTCGCGGCCACCATCCAGCGTGCCTCTGGAGAAGTCGCTTCTGGCGACAAACAGAACGAAGTGGTTCGGCACCCGGTCGATGACGGCGCGCCAGCTTATATCGAACTGCCGAGCAGATGCGCCAGCAGGAGGCGTCAACCGCAAGACGGCATGCAGGTCGGGCGGTCCGGCAATCTGCGCGAACTCGAGACGTTCTACCGTTAACTTCCAGGCTGCGCCTCGTTTCGCGGTCACATTGATGTTCCGGCGCAGGAACGCTTCAGCGCGCTTGAGCGACGCGGGATCGTTGCCAGTGGGGTTACCCGTTGCATAGGCATATTCACCCGCCGGAATTATCAGGTCTCCAAGCACTTCACGGCGTCCGAAATCGAATTGCATCTCCGAATTTGGGGTCAGGTGCGCCTGGAGGGGCTGCGCCAGCAGGGCTGCCAGCATCACGAGAAGCAGCCTGGGAAGCGCAAGCATCAGTGATTGCCGAACCAGATAAGCGAACTTGCCGGGTCGAACGCTTTGGGATTAAGTGCGAGTGCCTTGGGGCGGGAATCTTCGCTCGCTTGAACCTGGCCAAGCATCGCCGATGCTTGCGACAATACGACATATTGCTGCGCGGTCCGCCAGCCGGTCTGCTCCGCAGCCTTGAGGATAGCGACCGCCTCCTGAGGGCGACCATTCGCCAACAAGGCCATCGCCAGCATGATACAGGAGTCGCCATAAGGCCGTGCAGCAAAGTTGAGCCGCGCCAGATCCAGCGCTCTGGCCGGGTTTCCCAGCACTAGCTCATGCTCAAGCGCAGGGCCATACGCCGCCTCGGGCAACTGCGACAGGCGGCGGGTCCATAGTGCGCCCGCGCGATCGGACCAATATCGGCTGTTTTTGGCGTCTCCCCTCGCACGGTACAAAGCGGCCAAAGCATCCATTACTTCGGGCATGGCTATCTCGCTTCCCGCTTTAGCCAATATGGTGCGGTACTGCTGCTCGGCACCGTCGAGGTCGCCGCCCAGTGCGGTCATCTGAGCGAGGTGCGCCTTGATGAGCCAATGGCCGGGAAAGGTAGCGTCAGCCAGTAAGAACAGTCGTGTGGCGGTTTCCCAATTCCCCCGATCCAGTTCGATCACACCCTTTTGCAGCATCATGTTGGCGTAGAACTGCGGCGTCGGCGCCTTGACGCTCTTCATTGCGTATTCGAGCTGGCGGATCGCGTCGTCAAACCTGCCCATTTTCTTGAAGTAGTTGGCCGCACGTACGGCAATCCCCGGACCATTATCCATCTGAGCGGCGGCGCGGTACGTGCGCCAAGCTGCAGAATACTTTCCGGAGTAGAATGCGACATCGCCGCGGATCGCCAGCGCCTCTGCTTGATCTCCCCGGTCGGCGGGAACGGCGGCACCATCCAGCAAGGTGAGCGTCGATGCGATCGGCGCCAGGCGGTGAATAGTCAAATTGCTGACGGCATCGGTCAGTAGCGGACCTGCGCCCTTGGGAGCATCTGCGCGCCCGCGCATCAATGCCAGACGCGCCGCCAGAAGATCGTCAAACGATCCTGTCAGGCGCGCACGTCCCATCAGCGCACGTGCATAGCTTTCCTGATACGCCCACTGGTCCGGTGCACGCGCAACGCGCTCCCTTCCCAAGGCGATCGGCCCGGCAGCAAGTTCCAAAGCAGCAGCGAAGCTTTTCGGGCCAAAGCGTAAATGCGGTGCGACTTCGTTGGCGGCGGTTGGCGCGGGTAAGGAGAACTGGTCCACGGAGATCGTAACAGCGGCTACCGCGACGGTCGCGGCAAGCAGGTAGAGACCGACCTTGTTGAGCGTCTGGAGTGGCGCCACTGATGCTATCATAGCTGAGCTTTCGGATCAGGTGAGGCGCGTCACTTGATCGCGCCTCACCTGCTTTACTGTCCTAGCGACCGATCATCCCGGTGTGGCGCAAGGCGTCAGACCGGCCCCAACCAGATCATCCGCCAACGCGTTTGTCAGCGTGGTGAGCTGCCCCTTCAGATCGGGGACGAATGTGCCTGCCGCGTCGTCGGACGGATCGGCATCGTTATAGGCTGTCTTACGGGACGAAGCGATCAGTGCGGTCGCAACGGCGGGCATGCCCATCCGGTCGACACGCACATAAGCACTTGCCGGATCGGAGCGGAAGTCGAAGCTTGTGCCGCTTGTTCCACTCAGCGGAGGCGAACCTTGGGGTGGAGCAAGGTAGGGGAATGCCGACTGAAAGGCGACATCGTTAGCCGCTGGATTGAGCGGCAGATTGGCAAGCGTCAGCGGACTGTGCTTCGTAAGGTCGAGGAAGATAACCGCAAGGGTCACATCTATGACGGGATCGGTCAACTTCCGACCATTTGGAAAGCCGGAAGTAGCCGCAAGGTTTAGCGTCAGTGTGTCTGGTACGACCAGACTTGCGACGGTGGGTCCGCCCGTGCCGACAGTCTGATCCAGACAACGCTGCACATTGAAGGAAGTTGGCGTCGGCGTGGGAGTTGGCGTCGGCGCTGGTGCGGGGGCCGGAGTGACGACGGGTGGCGCGTCGTCATCGCCGCAGCCCGAGAGTGCAGCAATGGCGCTCAACGAGGCTAAGCCCATCAGCATGTGGTGAGTGCGAGACATCAGAGCTGTCCTCCAAAGCGGGCGGTTGTTCCCCAAACGCCGATGGGGTTCGTGCCATTGGCGATACGGTCACGCGGAATTTCCAGGACCACAGCCGTCAGGTTCTGACCGGCGAAGAAGTTGCGGGTCTTGTCGAAACTCAACGTCCCCGTGCTGGTCGTCGTTCGGAAACCCTGAAGGTCGAAGAAGAACGGATCGTCGAAAAGCCCGGCGCGAGCCGTAACGCCATCCTTGCTGAGGTTAGTTTCGACCGGACCGGTCAGAGCGCCGGTCACACCCGGTAACCCGGCAATCTGAACACCAAACTGTGTACCATTGGCTGTATTGTCGCGCCCAAATCGAACGGTGACCGGGATGGTCGATACCGTTTTGTTGGGGCCATTGGCGATGTTGATGGTGTAAAGAACATCGCGATCGTAAGTAGCAGGCGCGGTGGTGGCCTGTGGACCGGCAAAGGTCATCGCGATGATGACTTTGGTGTCGGTATGCCAGGCATAAACGTCGGCGATGTCCGCCGGGCGATCGGGGGTCGTATCCATGGCCGGGTCGGTGCGGGTTGGAGGATCGAGGTGATCGGCCGCTGGTGCAAATGTCTCCGCAGCCATGAACGCCAGCGGAATGGCAAGAAGCACGCCGCCTCCCGCGAGCAAAAGTTTAGTGTAATGTTTCACTGGCTTCCTCCTGTTGAACCCGTCGGTCGTTCGCGAAGCACCTCTACTTGAACCGTCGAGCAGTGGAGCGCCGTTGCGATCTTTTGAGATGGTCCTTACCAACGTGCACCGCGCGGACGCGGGAGAGAGTAAATTAATCTGCCGTTAAGCTACGTGGCTAATCCAAGATGGATGCAGCGGCGAGGTAATGTTTTTTAGGGACATGCGCATCGCCACTGACGCGGCGCAATTAATCCTGACGAAAGAAAGCTTTGGGGTGGAGAGAGCGCTTTTAACATGCTGACGCCCTCGTGCGTTGTTGTTCATAGGCCATGCGGGCCGGATCGATGTGCTGTGGCGTGCATGCAATAGCCGCCTCCGCTTCCAGCAGCGCACTTACCTGCCCGGCCAGTAAGGTCTGCTGATCAGATAACCTTGTGCCAGTTCGCAGCCTACCGAGCGCAGAAGCTTAAGGCAGGCGGGTTCCTCGATGCCTTCCGCGACCACTTTGAGGCCAAGGTCGTGCGCACGCTCGATAGTGGAGCGCACCATTGTCGTTACGATTGCGGTGCGCATGCTCAACGAAGCTGCGGTCGTTCTTCAATTCGGAAAGCGGCAGCGTCCGCAGGTATGACGGGGTCGACTGTCCGGTGCCATAAGTGTCGAGCAGGGCGCTCTTCGGCCGCACCCTACAAGAGAACGGGTGCTCTGTTCCTCAAAGTTTGGCTTCGGCTCTTAACTGCAAGAAGTAGCGCGTTGCTGCCGATGCGCTGTCGACCCTTTGCCGCCATTCAGCCAGCGATTTTCGATCGCCGAGTGCGGACCGGCAGCTATCGCCACCGTTATCGACCAACTGTTGCCATTCCGCAGTCGGCAATGGCTGGCCTAACGATAAGGGGCTGTGCAGCACCGCTGCATCGGATATCGCGTGTCGATTTTTATGGATGATCAACGTGGCCAATGACAACACTCCCAACCGGCATGTCGCTTATGCCGGGCGCTATGCATCCGGACCGGTCAACAAGTTCAATGCCTTTTCAGCACTCGAGCGCGCGCGCCTCCTTCTGCGCGAAACCGAGCAAATCACGCAAATGTTCGAGCTCGAAGGCGAGAAAGACGAGCGAGCCGACTGGTGGTGGAATGGGTTTGAGATCGTACCCTACACTTTGGTCGGTCTTGCGACCTGTCTGGAATGGCATGCCCGGTCGCGGCTGACCGATCTTTACACCTTTCTTCCGGAAAAGATCGACGCCAAGGCGCTCGATGGCAAGGTTCCGGCGAAGGTGCTTTCGCAGATGATCCAGGCCAAGGTGTCTATCCCGCAGCTCCTCGGGGTCTCCTTCACCGTTGGCTCGGTGACTGAATATCTCGGCGTGTTCAAGACGCTGTTCGAGGCGCTTGGCATCGCGACGTCGCCTGATAGTACGATCCAGCCTATAGTGATCGAACAGCTTGGCCTGTTCGGCGATGTCGTGCGAGAGCCATTGATGCGCGACGTGCTCGAGGAACTCTTCATGACCCGCCATGCCCTCGTTCACGAGATCGGGTACGGGAGCTCTTCCGGACGTTCGCTGTGCGAAACCTGGCCCCCAGAGCGGGTGATGTGGCTCTGTCAGAACGTTATCTCGACGATCCGGCTTCTTGAGACCACGATCACCGAGAATGCTCCATCGGACTTCCCTAACCTCCTTACGCAGGACGGGTATCCAGTGGATGATCGCGAGCGGTTAAGACAGACGATCGAGGCGCTTGAGGCGCGTATCGGAGCAGAGATCGCCGCCAGGTCGGCGCACAGTCAGGTGAACTGGTCTGATGCTTTGCGTGCTGCTCAGGCATCTGCCGAGGCCCATGAGATGTTGTTTTCTGACCGGGCGCTGTTCGAGCGGTTTGACTGGGCAAGGACGGATTTGTTATCGCGAACCATGCTCGAGCAGCGGCTGGCGTTGCTCACCGAGATTGCGACGGCCCTGGATCAATCGAGTGGCTCACGTCCTTCATAAAGGCTATGAGTCCGTTGAGCGACGCATTACTTTACCTTCACCGGGAACGCATTTTCAACCGCCCCGCGCACGACTTCTGTCCCATTGGTCGCAGAACCCCGGACGGCAGAACGCGCGAATGCTGGCTTTTGTAAAGACGCCGATGTTTAGCGACCCTGGTAGGAATAGCGGCTTCGTGCCACGATGCGGCGTTCGCTTTCTACGAAGCCGACCCAAATCGGCCGCTGAGCGCCACAATTTTGCTCCCCACGTGCGGACCGGCAGCTATTCCGGCAGAACGCGACCACAAGGCGATGTTTGGGTGTGTCAGCTCAGTGTCCGGAACTGACGAAACCAAACGTCGAAGGTGCCTCGATCCCCATCTGCCGCTCGTCCCGCCGACGGCATCCCAGTTGAGCTCGTCGCTCTCGATCTCGAGAACCTCGCCCGCCGCCTTGTTGCGGATGCGCGCAATGCCCCTGCAGTAAACTTCCGTAACGTCACCAACGGCCTAGAAATCCGAGAAGTCGAGCGTCACGAGCGGTTTGCGCAGGTCGAGCCCGAGATCGGTCACATATTCGATGAAAATCAGGTGGAAATTGTAGCCCGAGCCCGGGAAGTGGATCTGCCAGTAGCCGGGTTCGCCGTAATTGTCCGGCTCGTTGGCGCTCAGCAGTCGGGCTTCCTGGAGCAGCGCGAGGTCGCCGTCGAGATCGTCGCCGTGATAGATGCGTCTGAGCTTGGGATCGCTGATGCGAAATTCGTCGTGGAAGCCGGCCGACCGCTCGTCGCGGCGCTCGACCAGGAACTTGAACACCTCGCGGGTCAGCCGCGGCAGCGCGGCGAGCCTCGCACTCAGCTCGGCGATCGATTTGGCCGTCTCTTCGCGCTCGAAGGGCGTTTCCTCCGAGTCGAAATATACTTCCATCTTGGCCGCGTTCGACAATTGCGGCCGGGGCAGCGCCTCGATCAGATTGTCGATGCTGGTCGGGAACTTCCCGTCTTCATCCGGAATTTCGAGTTCAATCCGCACGCGGCGCGTTTCGCGCGACACGTAGCCGGCAAGATCGACCAGAGCGTCGATCGGCAGCGACATGATCCGGCCGCACACGTCGTTGAAGTCCCAGACCATCTCGGGCGTGAAGCCGAACGTCGCGTACGGCTCGCCGGTAAAGGTGTAGGATCCTTGCTTCTCGCCGATCACGAGGATGCGGATATTGGGATATTTCGCGCGCTGTTGGTCGCCGATATTGTCGAGCGTCTCCCTGACCTTGGCGCCGGACTTGTCGGCCGTGACCTGAAATGCCCAACCCGCGGCGGCGTCGCCTAGATCGAGCCCGGGATTGTTTGAATGCTCCTGGTTGAGGTTCGACAGGCCGAGCCCAAGCGCGCGGTTGAGCACCTCCCTGGCGAAGTCCTCGACGTGGGTGTGGATGTCGAACAGGTGCAGCCGTCCGCGCTGCCTGGCCTGCGCGGCAATGCCGGCGAGGTCGTCGATGATCTGGCCGATCAGATGCCCGCGTGTCAGCATTCTGCGTTTAGCCGTTCTCGTCTACGGCATCGATCTCGGACAATGCAAAGCATGGCCGTCGCCGTTTTTCGTTTCGACGACCACCTGACCAATCGCAGACATGATCCGCTTGACGGTAGCTCGGCCGACCGGCGTCGAGATCTCGTCGCCGACCTCGATGCCGAAACTGAGGCCCATGCCGACGAGGCGGCGGATCGCTTCCGCGCGCGATGGCAGGTCAGCCTGGGTCCGACGCCAGTCGTCAATTTTGTTGAGCCAGTCCGAGGAGACCCTCATCTGGAACGGGTGCGCTTTGTCGCGAGTCATGTGGTGAATGTAATGACATGATGCACATTAGTCAACGCCGCCTGTGCGTGGGGGCAACAGTTTTTTCGACCACTCACATAGCAGATTGGTCAAGAAGGGACGCTTTATTCACCGACTCGTCGATAGATTGAGCGTGGCGTCGTTAAGGGGGGATGTGATGGCAAAAACGTGGGGCTGTCAGCTCCCCATACGAGCTGCCGTTCGTTCTATATCTGTAGATCGGCAGCATCGTCCCACGTACCGCCTTCCAATGTCGACCCCTTGCAGACGTTCAGTCGCGATTTGAGGCACTCGAAAACGGCCGTTACATTGGACCTGCAAAGAATAGCCAAGTCATTCTTACTGGGCGTGCTTCCCGCCCGGAAGATAAGCCGCATCAGTGATCTGCTGACGCGGTCGCCGCACCCACCCCTGTCTCCGACCGGATGCGTTGCGCTTCATAGCCCGCCTTGTCGATGGCGGCGCGGGTACCTGTATCAAGTAGCGAGATCAGCCAGATGGCAAGGAAGCCTGCCGGAACAGAAAAGATCGCAGGAGAGGCATAAGGGAAGGGCGCGTTCGTCATGTGAAAAACGTTCACCCAGATTGCTGGCGACAGGATCGTCAGAGTGAACGCGGTCAGCAGCCCAACTGTGCCGCCGATCGCAACGCCGCGCGTGGTGCAGCCCTTCCACAGCAAGGACAGAATCAGCACCGGGAAATTGCCGGATGCTGCAAGCGCAAAGGCGAGGCTGACCATAAACGCCACATTCTGCTTTTCAAAAGCGATGCCCAGCAAGATCGCCATAGTCCCCAATGCGAGTGTAGTAATCCGTGAGACCTTCAACTCGCTGGCAGAGTCTGCCTTCCCCTTGCGAAGAACCGTGGCATAGACATCGTGGCTGACGGCGGACGCGGCTGAGAGTGTCAAGCCTGCCACTACCGCAAGAATGGTGGCAAAGGCGACAGCGGATATGAAGCCGAGGAACAGATTGCCGCCAATTGCGTGCGCGAGATGGATGGCAGCCATGTTGCCACCGCCCCGCAACATGCCACCACCGTCGAGATAGCCTGGTTCCGTTGCGACCAGCACAATCGCGCCAAAACCGATGATGAAAGTCAGCACGTAGAAATAACCGATCCAGGACGTTGCCCAGAGCACGGACTTGCGCGCCTCCTTCGCATTGGGGACGGTGAAGAAACGCATCAATATATGGGGCAAGCCTGCCGTGCCCAACATCAGCGCCAAACCGAAGGAAATGGCGGAGATGGGGTCCTTGATGAAATTGCCGGGCCTCATGATCGACCTGCCCTTTACGGCCGCTTCGCCCGGGGACGATCCGGCGGCAAGTGCGAGATCGGTCTTCACCGTGACAGCGCGGCGGAACAACGCTTCGGGCGAAAAGCCAAACTGCGCAAGGACCATGATAGCCATGAACGTCGCCCCTGCGAGGAGCATCACCGCCTTGATAATCTGCACCCAGGTCGTTGCGCGCATGCCTCCGAACAGGACGTACAGCATCATCAGGGCACCAACGATGATGACGGCGTAGGTGTAGGGCAGGCCGAACAGCAGCTTGATCAACTGCCCCGCGCCAACCATCTGCGCGATGAGATAGAAGGACACGACGAGCAATGTACTGCCTGCTGCGAAGCTGCGCACCGGCGGCTGGGCAAAACGATATGAGGCGACGTCGGCAAACGTGTATTTGCCAAGGTTTCTCAGCCGCTCTGCCATCAGGAACAGCAGGATCGGCCACCCGACAAGGAAGCCGGTCGAATAGATCAGCCCATCATAGCCATCGTTGAAAATCTGCGCCGAGATGCCGAGAAAGGACGCCGCGGACATATAGTCTCCGGCCATCGCCAGCCCGTTCTGGAATCCGGAGATTCCCCCGCCCGCCGTGTAGAAGTCCGCCGCGGTCTTCGTACGCTGGGCGGCCTTTTTGGTAATCGAGAGCGTGAGCGCGACGAACAGCGTGAACATGCCGATCGCGACCCAGTTCATGGGCTGGCGCTCAGCCTCCCCTTCCAATGCCGCGGCATAGGCCGGGAGCGGTAGCAGGGCGAGTGCGACGATCACGGCGCGCGCGACCTTCACTGGCGCGCATCCTTCAGGATTGCCATCATTTCGCGGTCGAACACAGTATTGGCTCGCACGACGTAAATGGCGGTCAGCAGAACGGCGAGAGCGATCAGGCCTAGCCCGACAGGTATGCCTACAGAGGTGACGCCATGCCCGATCGGCGTGGCCAGCCATTCTTTGCCGAACGCTACCAACATCGTAAAGCCAACAAAGGCGATGAACATTACAGCGGACATCATCCAGCCGAAGCGAGAGCGGCGCGCCACCAGGCCATTATAGCGAGGATGCTGTTTGATCGCTTCAATGAGCGCTTTCTCCACGGCTTTCCCCTCAAGGCTTTTTCTTGGGATTTTCTCTGCCGGTTAAAATACATCAATGCTACTACATTGATATTTAATTTTTGGCATAGCTGGGGAGCGTTGCGCATCTGATTTCGAGAGGAAGTCGAACGAGTACTGAATTAGTTGGCGTACGTTAGTCGGTTCCGCAAGCCGCCAAAGTACCAGACAAGGCACGTGGCCCAGCCTCGGCCACAGGCGACCATTTTTTTGCCGTTTAACTGGTCAATGGCATAACCTCAGGATCGTCATCACTGCTGAAGTAGTTGTCGATATAATTGGGCACCAATGATCTGCCCCCCCCGCTGAGTGGCCCAAAGACTATGATAATCTGGACCACAAAGGGACGAAGAATGCCACTCAAAAAGCAGAAGCTGGAAGAGATTATTGGCAAGGTAGGCTGACCGCTTTGCGACATTTTCCCTCGTAAGCCGGCAGTCTGCAATCCACCCGCAGATGTTCCTTCTTTGCTGGTTAGCGGCCAACTAGTTGGTGCTGCTCGCTCCGCCGAACACTTGCTTATACCAAAACATCTTGGGATCGCGGAACCAGTCTCGGTTGGCGTTGGTCTCAAACTTGGCGAACTTGCTCATCTCTAATCCATACCGATGCGCTAGAGCGAGAAATTGCCGTAAATCGTCTTGGCCCGGTCTGCGCTTCAATCGCACCACTAAACCGCGTTGGCCTTCGCCCTTTACGCTCTCAACGCACGAAATGCGTTCAAGCCATTCGAAGAATGCTCGCTCATCTGCTCGATGCCAAAAGATCACTCCCGTGTCCATTTGGTCCAACGTGAGGATTGCATTCGCCATGGGCCTACATAACCACCGGCGACTTATGACCGCAACTGGGGGCGATTGTAGACGGATCATTTTTCACCATGCGACGTCAGCTATCGCCGATCATCTCCCCAGAAGCCGCCTGTCCACAAACCACCCTTTCCGGGTGACATGGGAGAGATAAGGCCGTTGCCCGAAGCTGCCCCGCTCGAAACGACCCATTTAAGACGTTCAGCATCTGATTTATTGTTCCCAGGTGCGGACCGTCGGCAATCAATCATCAGCCCAAAGGAAGTGGGGTAAGTGAATGCTTTGGACACGCAACTCTCCCATCGCCCTTGATGCTGAAGCGTTTTTCTATTTGGCGTCGAAGTGAGGCCGGATTTGAAGTGCAGGGTTTTCGGAGCGTGGTCAGGTGTAGCTGCTCTCTAGCGCGGCTACTGCCATGGTGAGTGCGGTTTCGAAGCGTCTGCGGAATTGTTCCGGTTCGCGCTTGTGCAAGCCTTCGTTGTTCGAGAGCACAATCATGTTGAGCACCACGAGGTAGGACAATCCGATGCGGTAATCCCCAAAGTGCGGATCTTCTGCGGCGACCAATGTGTTAATCTGATCAAGGATGCGCCGCAGGTTCTGGTTGAGATCGGCGCGCGTGTCGCCCGGATGAAACACTCCGACAGGTCGTTGCTGAAGCAGGTACTTACTCATGAACGCAGCGTAAGTATGGAGGCCCTCGTCGTTTGTGAGGTCAAGGATCGGCTCGCATAAAATGCGCATGAGGGTTGCGAGGTCGAATCGTCCGCCGCTCTTTTCCGCCTGCGCCAGTGCCCTGCCGCGCGGCCCCTCCATCTGCCACACCCGCCAAGCGAAGATCGCCTGCACTAGTGTTGCGCGGTTTCCGAAGTGGTACTGCACCGCATTGGTGTTTCGGTTGCCCGCCGCCTGGGCAATTTCGCGGAGCGACACGCTCTCGATCGAGCGCTGGGCATAAAGCGATTCTGCGGCAGCGATGATCCGCAGCTTGGTCTCGTCGGCGAAGTGTCGAAGTGGTTCGGTCACCTCGCCCTCCGTACACGAGCCGCAAGCAAATTCCAGCTCGCGAAGCAAGACACTCTCCTTTCCTACAAGGCTCTGAAGCTGCGCGGTAGCAAGCGTAGCACTAGTTGCGGCCTAACATTTAAAACAGGTGCGTTATTATGATTAACGCATATGTTTTAATCGCTGACACCGCGATGGGAAGTCGCCTACAAAAAAATTTGGGAGAAGATGACATGCCTAAACTGAGCCGGGCCGCCCCCTTTCGCCGTCGCACGATGATCCGCTCGGCCTTTTTGACTGCAAGCGCAGGATTGGGTTTCATCTACTCCCCAACTGCGATGGCCCAGGAAACGCAAACGGAGCAGGCGCAGCAAGGCGGCATCGGCGACATCATCGTCACGGCCCGCAAGCGGCAAGAAACCACGCAGGACGTTCCCGTTTCTGTCATCGCAATCAGTGCCGCGCGCATGCAGCAATATGACCTGAGTTCCCTTGAACGGGTCGCAGCGCAGACGCCGTCTTTCTCTATCGGACGAACGCCATCAGGGTCGGGCGCCACACTCGTGCTACGCGGCATCGGTTCGAACACGACTTCCATCGGGCTGGAACAATCGGTCGCGGTGATCGTCGACGGAGCCTATTCCGGGCAGGGCCGTACAATCAACGAAGGCTTCTTCGACCTTGGTCGACTGGAAATTCTAAAGGGTCCTCAAGCCCTGTTCTTCGGCAAGAACGCCACCGCTGGCGTTGTCTCGATCACTACCGCCGATCCTGGGGACAAGTTGGAAGTCATTGCACGCGCTGGCTACGAGTTCACCGCCAAGCAGGTCTATGGTGAGGCGATTGTCTCCAGTCCCCTGAGCGAAACGCTGGGCATTCGCATAGCCGCGCGCGCCTCCAAACAGTTCGACGGCTATTACAAGCAGCTTGGGACGGCGCAGCCCTATCCTACGATCGATCGCACATCCACGGCGGTTCCGGGCACCACCACAATCCACACCTCTGGTCCCGCAGGTGACGGTCGGGCCACGGAAGCGTATATTCGCGGCACTCTAAAATGGGAGCCGACCGACACGCTCACCGCCGTGCTAAAAGCCAATTATGGCATTAATAAAAACAACAATCCCAGCGCTGGGTCGGTTGTCTATTATTGTCCCACGGGCGCGCTGGCCAGCAATCCAGCGATTGCGTGCGATCGTCGTTTCGCTTCGTCGGCAAACCGCACACCGACGGATATTGCCGCGAGCGTGCCTTATTCCAACGCGAGCGGCCAGCAGGGTAACCGGTACACGTCCTGGGCAACAAATCTGGGCCTGACTTGGGCGATGGATGAGCTGACGATCTCATCCATCACCAACTACAACTGGAACCGAAACACATTCCAGTTCGACGGCGACAGCGTTTCGCGCGCAGGCGCGCCCGGGGTCTTTGCTACCGAGGATTCGACCTGGCACGCCTTTTCGCAGGAAGTGCGCGCACAGACAAACATCGGCGGCTTTTGGGATGCGATGATCGGCGGCTACTATCAATCGACCAAGCGCGATTATAACGCCTGGACAGCCTCTGGCGGACTTGAAAACAGTGCAGCAACGCCAGGCTTCCGGCGCTATCTGGCTAACTCGAAGGACTCGCAGACCAAGGGCGAGACCTTCGCGGCCTTCGCCCAGTTCATTGTAAGGCCCTTCGACAAACTCGAGATTGCTGGCGGCGTGCGGTATACGGCGGAAAGCAAGGATAGCTACTTCCTCCAGCCTTATTCCCACCCGATCCGCGTGGCGCAGGGCATCTTCCTTCCCGGGGTAACACTGCGTTCAAATCAGGACTTCGATGACTGGTCGCCCGAAGCCACCGTGACGTACAAGCCCACAGGTGACATCACTATCTACGGTGCCTACAAAACCGCATACAAGTCGGGCGGATTTTCAAACTCGGGCATCTACAGCCCAAGCGCCGGGCTGCCGGATTTCGAGTTCGATCCCGAGAATGCCAAAGGCTTCGAAGCGGGTATCAAGACAACCTGGCTCGACCGCCAATTGCGCCTCAACCTCACGGCATACAACTACAAGTACAGCAACCTGCAACTCGACTTCTTCCGCTCGGACATCTTCGCCTTCACCACTATCAATGCCGGTTCGGCCCGCACGAAGGGCGTTGAGTTTGAGTTCCAGGTAGCCCCGCGTGCGCTGGACGGGTTCGACCTCCACGGCAGCGTCAATTACAACCGTGCACGCTATGGCGATGCACCTGGCACGCCGTGCTGGGCCGGTCAAACGCGCGGACAGGGCTGTAATCTCGTTTATGTGGCGGCAACCGATAGCTCACGCCCGTTTAATCCTGCGACCGACACTGTTGCGAACCGGCAGAACCTTAAGGGCCAGCCAACCGCCAATGCTCCTGATTGGACCGGGAACTTGGGTGCATCCTACGAGGCACAACTCGGAGGCAGCGGCAAGCTCGCCCTCGGCCTCGATGCCCGTTACAGCGGCAGCTACATCGCGACTGCCTTTGGCAATCCGTTCACTCGGCAAAAGCGCTACATCTCGCTGGATGGCACGATCTCGTTCACCACAGCAGACGAGCACCTGCAGTTTCAGCTCATCGGCAAGAACCTGACCAACCGGTTTTATGTGATCGGCGGCAACGATACCCCCAACAGCGGCTCGGGCACAGGCACGAACGCTGGCGTATTGGCCGACCAGACCGGGTTCGCCAGCTTGCCGCGTACCGTGCAGGCGCAAGTCACGTTCCGCTATTGACCCACTTTCCCGACTCCCCCTGGGGGCTCCGATCGCGATAGCCGGAGCCCTCCCTTTTTAGGGGGAAGAGTGACCACCAAGAGGATGTCCATCATGATCAGATCTTCGCGCCTATGGACAACCTTGCTTGCCAGCTCCGCGCTCGCCTTCACCTCGCCAGTGGTTGGCCAGGTGGGCGGCGGGGTCGTAGGCAAGACTGCCGAGACGACCCACGCCCCGCGCTGGCCATCGGAACCCACCGCCCCGAAGGGCGCGCCCAACGTGCTGGTGATCATGACGGACGACGTGGGCTACGGCGTCAGTAGCGCATTCGGCGGCCCGGTGCAGACCTCGACGTTCGACGCTTTGGCGAAGCAGGGCCTGCGCTATAGCCGATTCAACACCACGGCGTTGTGTTCACCCACTCGCGCCTCTTTGTTAACCGGCCGCGCGCCGCACAACGTCAATATGGGCAATGTCGCCAACATACCCACTGGCTACGACGGGTACACGAGCGTCATCCCCAAGACAGCGGCGACAATCGCGCAGATGCTCAAGGCTGGCGGCTATAACACCGCGATGCTGGGCAAAGGCCACGTTACGCCCGAATGGGAAATGAGTCCTGCCGGGCCATTCGATCGCTGGCCAACGGGCCTCGGATTTGAATATTTCTATGGCTTCCTGTCGGCTGACGCGTCGTTGTGGAACCCCAACCTCGTCGAGAACGAGAAGCCGGTCGATCAGCCTGATGATCCAGATTACCACTTTGAAAAGGACATCGCCACGCATGCGATCGGCTGGCTTCAGGCACAGCACGTCAGTGCGCCGGAAAAGCCCTTCTTCATGTACTACGCCCCCGGTGCCGCGCACACGCCGCATCACGCGCCAAAGGAATGGCTGGAAAAGTTCAGGGGCCGCTTCGATCAGGGCTGGGACAAGGTGCGCGAGGAAAGCTTCGAGCGCCAAAAGGCTATGGGATTGATTCCAAAAGATTCTGTTCTTTCACCTCGCCCGGAATCACTGCCAGCCTGGGATTCGCTGGATGCCGAACACAAGAAGGTTTCCGTGCGGCTGATGGAGGCGTTCGCTGCCACTGTCGCATACTCAGACTACCAAACGGGCCGCATCATACAGAGCCTCCGGGATAGCGGTCAGCTAGACAACACAATGGTTATCTTCATTGAGGGCGACAACGGATCGAGTGCGGAAGGCGGGCTTAATGGCCTTGCCTTCGAACAGTCCAGCATCACTGGCCGCAAGGAAACCTTTGCCGAGCTTGCCTCGCATTACGACGACATCGGCGGGCCGAACGTCTACAACCACTTCCCGGCACCTTGGGCGTGGGCAATGAACAGCCCTTATCCCTGGTGGAAGCAGATCGCCTCTCAGACGGGCGGCACCCGCAATGGCATGGTTATCTCATGGCCAGCGCGGATCAAGGACATGGGAACTTTCCGCACGCAGTACGCCCACGTCAGCGATATCGCGCCCACCATCCTGGAAGCTACGGGGATCAAGGCACCCGACACAGTGGGGGGAGTCAAGCAGCAGCCAATTGACGGCATCAGTCTTGCCTACAGCTTCACCGCGCCCAAGGCACCGTCCGCTCGGCGGACGCAAGTGTACGAGATGATGGAGAATTTCGGCATCTACCACGACGGCTGGATGGCGGGCACACTTCCCAAGCGTTTGGCCTGGGAAGTCGGCGCGGGCGTCGACCGCAAATTGAACCTGGGTCCCGATAGCCGCAAATGGACGCTGTTTAACCTCGACAAGGATTTTACCACTGCCAACGATCTGGCCGCCAGCAACCCCGCCAAGCTTAGGGAACTGCAGGATCTGTTCTGGAAGGAAGCGGCGGCCAACCACATCCTGCCCATCCATGACTACAGCGAAGGGGCTGCCGGCCGACCGACCTTAGGCGGCAATCGCAGCCGCTTCGTATATCGCGCGCCGCTCAGTCGCTTGAACGAAGATGCGGCACCGCACACGATCGGCAAGTCGTTCACTATCGATGCGGACGTCGACATAGGCGCGAATGCAAAGGGCGTGCTGGTCACGCAGGGCGGGCGCTTTGGTGGCTACGCATTCTACCTCAAACAAGGCTTTCCGGTATTCCACTACAATGCAGTGGGATCGGACCAATTCACCATCCGCGGCACGAGCGCGCTTGGTGCCGGGCGGCACAAGGTCTCGGCGTCGTTCCAGGCCGACAAGGCGGAACCGGGTTCGGGCGGCATGCTCACCATAAGCATCGATGGCAAGCCGGCGGGTAGTGGGCGTATCGCTCGCACTGTACGGGGCTGGATGTCTCACACGGAAGGCTTCGACATAGGCATGGACACGATCACACCGGTGAATACCGACTATACCATAGCGGACAGCAACTTTCCGGGCACGATCCGGCAGATCGACATCCAGCTTAAATGAGGGACGTGCGTATGCAGCGATCGGGCTTCCTTGGGAAAGCGGAAGCTAGGCTTGCATCCACCGGAGAAGGCGAGATGGTTTTCACCAATGATGGTTCAGGCGACACCGAGTCCGGGCAGCCTGGAATGACTTGGGTGCCCGGGGGTGCCTTCACGATGGGCTCGGACCGCTTCTACCCCGAGGAAGCCCCTCTTCGCCGCGTCAGCGTGGATGCCTTCTGGATCGACACTACTCCGGTGACTAACCGGCAGTTTGCGGCCTTTGTGGAGGCTACCGGCTATACCACTATCGCGCAGATCGCGCCCGATCCCAAAAACTATCCCGGCATGCTCCCTGGCATGGATCAGGCGGGCTCACTGGTCTTCCGCAAGACGTCTGGCCCAGTTGATCTCGCTGATCCCTCCAACTGGTGGCATTTCGAATTCGGGGCGGACTGGCGCCACCCGGCCGGGCCCGAGGAGGACCTGGACAACTTGGATCTGTGGGATCATCCCGTCGTTCACGTGGCCTATGCGGACGCGCTGGCCTATTCCCATTGGGCCGGCAAGCGCCTGCCGACCGAAGCCGAGTTCGAGTTCGCCGCCCGCGGTGGCCTTGTAAGCAAGGAGTATGCGTGGGGAGACGAACTGGCACCTGACGGTTCGATGATGGCGAACTATTGGCAGGGGCTGTTCCCCTTCGCCAACCAGATGCTCGACGGATGGGAAGGAACGTCTCCTGTCGGAACCTACCCGGCCAACAGCTACGGCATTGTCGACATGATCGGCAACACCTGGGAATGGACCAGCGATTGGTGGAGCGATCGGAGAACGGTGATAAAGGTGATAAAGAAGTCCAAGGGCTCCTGCTGCACGCTCAGCAACCCCCGTGGCGGCACGCTGAAGAACAGTTTTGACTCGTCGCAGCCAGGCGTGAGGATCGGCCGCAAGGTATTAAAAGGCGGCTCACATTTGTGCGCAGCCAATTTTTGCCAGCGTTATCGACCAGCCGCCCGGCACCCCGAAATGATCGATACTTCCACATCGCACATCGGCTTCCGCTGCGTCGTCGAGGGATGATCAAACGGTGGGTATGCTAAGCCGCAGCGCACGTATCAAAGCCCTCTTGCAGACGCGATAGAACGGCAACAAATGGCGCATAGCCGTCCCCTGGACGGTTCTGGCTCCCCGCAACGGCGAGGAGCCAGCCGATTTTAGATTTCCGTGCCTTCTGCCAAGGTTAAAGCATCCTCCACATCAACACCGAGATATCGGACCGTGCTTTCGATCTTCGTATGCCCGAGTAGGATCTGGACGGCACGAAGATTTCCGGTCGCCTTGTAGATGATCGACGCCTTCGTTCTCCTCAGCGAATGGGTGCCGTAGTCTTCGCTAGGCAAGCCAATTCCCGTGACCCATTCGTCGACCAGACGTGCGTATTGTCGCGTGCCTATGTGGGTGGAATGGTCTGTGCGGCTTGGAAAGGCATATTCTTCCAGAGAGCCGCCGCGCAGCTCGAGCCACTTGAGCAGGCTGGCGCGAGCGTCGTCCATCAGCTCAAACTGTACCGGCCGGCCGGTCTTTTGCTGTACAACCGTGGCTCTGGTCCGAATTCTCCGATCGCAGACGATATCGCTGATCCTGATCTTGACCAAATCACATCCGCGCAGCTTGCTATCGATGGCGAGATCGAAGAGGGCGCGGTCGCGGACCCGCCCATATTGGTCGAGAAAGAAGCGGATCGCCCAGATCTGACAGGGTTTGAGCGCCCGCTTTGCGCCAACCTTGCGCCCGGCGTTCCAAGATACCCGCTCGCGGGCGGCGGGATCGAACTCTGATAATCCCATGACACATCTCCTGTGGCCATGATGGCCGCAGGAAGAACGCTTCGAAGAAGACCCGACCCTTTGCAGACGTTCAACCGTTGCTTCTGTCCTCCCGATTGCGGACGGGCGGCTTTGATATTGGATGTCGAGTAGCGCGATCCTGTGTTCGCTGATTAGCGGTATTCGGCATATTGAGCGGCATATTTTTCCGTAACTGTTGAGCCACGACGTTGTTGGCTCGCTATCAACTAAAATCTTTTCCAATCATGCCATTGGCATTCCCAGCTTGCCGCCGCTTGCGCTTAGGCTAGCGTGCATGCTCCACGCGTTTGCTAATGGGGAACGTAATGCGACAACCTTCGAACACTGCCGCCTGCCTCGCAATCTGTTTTGCTCTGGCGAACGCACCTGCGGTTGGCCAGGCGAAAAATCCCGCGACTAAAGATGCGTCGAAGAATGTCGCCCCGGCGCGGATCCTGCAAGACCGCGAGCTCTACAGGCTATTCAAGGACTGGCGCACGTTTGTTACGCCGGTCGTGCGCAAAGGGTTGCCTGACTATAGCCAGCCCGCGATGGCCAAAGCCGCCACGGACCTGACTTCGTATAAATCTCGGCTTTCGGGGTTGGATCGTACCGGATGGACGATCGCACAGCAGAATGACTACCGACTGATCGAGGCGGAAATGAACGCGTTCGATTTCAACCTGCGAATATTGAAGCCATGGGCCCGTGATCCGTCGTTCTATCAAACGGTTTTCGCCGACCAAAGTGACGTCCCTGCGCATGAAGGCCCGTCGGCCGCGCCGAGTATCGACTTGTTCTCGTACAGCTTCCCGCTGTCGCGTCAGGATGACGCAACACTCACCATGTTGATCGGCGCGATCCCGCGCCAGTTAGCATCGGCCAGAGTCAATCTCGCCGACAGTCAGGCGCACGACCTGTGGGCTTACGGCGATCGCGCATTGAAGGACCAAAGCCAAACGCTTACCGCGCTGCAAGCTGGCACGCTGAAGATGCGGTCGCTGGATGGCTATAATCCGGCAACAATGACAGGTGCCAGCCCTAAGCTCATGCGCGCAATTACCGCGGCCCGCGTCGCGACCGACGAATTTGCCAGGTGGATCGCAGCAGAAGCCCCCTCGCGTACGGGTCCGTCCGGCGTCGGCAAAGACAATTACAACTGGTATCTCAAGCATGTCCAGTTGAACCCATATACTTGGGATGACCAGAAACTGTTACTTCAGCGCGAACTGGACCGATCGTTGGCCTCGCTCCGCCTAGAGGAACTGAGAAACCGCAATGTTCCGCCCGTTATCGAGATAAGCGACCCTGCAGGGTACAAGCAGATGGCGGATGCGAAGACAGCCAAGTTCAATGATTTTCTGGTCGCTACCGGGATCGTGCCGGACAGACCCTATTTCAGGGCTGCCCTGGTGGCCCAGACCAGCGGATATGTGCCACCCGCCGAACGCAACTTTTTCAGCCATGGCGCCGCTCTTGATCCTTTACCCCTGCTTTCTCACTCGACACACTGGATCGAACTTGCGCGGCTGAAACACGAGCCGCATCCGGATCCGATCCGCGACACGCCGCCCCTCTTCAACATCTTCTCCGATCGGTCGGAGGGATTTGCGACGGCGATGGAGGAGCTCGTCATGCAGGCTGGCCTCTATGACGATATCCCGCATGGTAGAGAACTGGTGTGGATCATGCTCGCCAACCGCGCCGCGCGAGGATTGGCATCGCTCCATGTCCAAGCCAATGATATGACGCTGGATGAGGCGGGGCGCTTTCATGCCGATTGGACGCCGCGTAGCTGGTCGGATCCGGCAAGTCCGCTCGTGGGTTTCGAACAACTGCTCTACCTGCGGCAGCCCGGCTATGGCCCAAGTTATATCATCGGCAAGATACAGCTCGACGGCTTGATAGCGCGCGCGTCCCATGCTGCCGATACGAACAAGAGGGCGTTCAACATGGGCGAACTCTACGCCCGCATCACCAGCATCGGCATTCTGCCGCCGGCACTTATCGAAGCGGAGTTGTTCCCCAACACCGCCAAATAGCCGGTCCAGATTGCTTACGAAGCTAAAGAAGGGGCCGCTACCAATCAGGTAGCGGCCCCTTCTTTACTAGAGCGCTAGGCAGCCAGCTTACATCTTGTAGCTGATCCGCGCGTACCCGAACTGGCCAGGCACGTCATAGGTCGTGGGATCGTAGTTCGGACCGGTGCAGGTGTTGCACGCCGGTGGATCCTGGTTGAACACGTTGTTCACGCCGATCGTGAAGACGGTACGCTTGTCCAGGAAGGACGGCGTGAAGCTCAACTGCACATCACCATAAAAGGTGTTGCCAAGCTTGTTGCCATCGGCTTCGACGACGCCGCGGATATAGCGGCCAGTGAAGGATGCCGCTATGTCACCCAGCGACCAGTCGACCACTGCGTTGCCCTTGAACTTGGGGTAGGACTGGTCGGGGAAGCCGCGCGTCGTTCCGCGATAGCTGGTCGTGTCGAAGCCCGTCGCGCTCGGGAAAGTTTCGTTGTAGCGCAGCAGGAAGTTGCCATTGACCGCCAGCCCGAACATGCCCGCCGAAGTCTCCGGCGTGCGATAGTTGAACGTTACGTCGATGCCCTTCGTCTTGATGCTGCCGATGTTCTGCAGCACGCCGTTGATGCGGGCAATGTTGCCGCTGGCCACGCGGATTACCGAAGCACAACTCAGCGCGTCGCCGCTCAAGGCACAGCGCGACAGCGTCGTCTGCGGCGCTATGTTGGCGATCGCATCGCTCACCTTGATGTCGTAATAGTTGACTTCAAGGCTAAGCAAACTGGCGAAACCGCCGTTGCGCGCCCATGACGGGCTGTAGACGCCACCGAACAGCCAGGTCTTTGACGTTTCCGGCTTCAGGTTGGTGTTGCCGCCCGTCAAAACGCCCAACTGACCGCCGGTCGGCTCGGCATAACTGCCGCTGGCAGGCACGCCGTTGGCGATGCAGTTCGTGCGAACCGTCGCGTTGCCAGCAAACAGACCGCCCGCAGCGCTGGTGCATGGATCGTCGATCGGCGCGTCCGACCGCGACGCTGCGCCGAACAGTTCACCGATGCTTGGTGCCCGGAAGCCTTCGGCATAGGAGCCGCGCAACAGGAAGTCCGCGACCGGCTTCCACAACACGCTGCCGGTCAGCGACGTGTTGCTGCCGCTGGTCGAGTAATTGGAATGGCGCACCGCGCCGTCCAGATCGAGCGAGTGGAAGAACGGCGTGTCCTTCAGCACAGGTACGCGCAACTCGGCATAGACTTCGTCCGAGTTATACTTGCCGCGCGCCGGTTGTGCAGGGATGTCCGCGCCCAGGCCTGCCGTGATGATGGCGTCCGGCGTGAACGTGCCGCGCTGGTAGCGATGCTCGTAACCAATGGCGACGCCGACGGGGCCAGCGGGAAGATCGAACAGCTCACCCGAAAGGTTCGCGGTGTAGTCCTGCAGTTGCTGGCTGCTGCGATCCTTTTCGGTGAAGCCGATGAAAGCCAGCATCGCCGGCGTGACGGACCCTGCCCCGCCGAAGATGTTGAACGGTACGCACGGTCCGGTGCAGTTGCCGACTGGTCCCAGCGCCTGCGCCAGGTTTGCAGCGTTGATGTTGCCGGTGAATGTCTGATGCGCATCGTTGAACCCGACGATAGCCGTAGCGTCCCAATACCATTTGTGGTCACCAATATCGAACGACCCGTCCAGTCCTGCGGTGGCCGTCATCGTATCGACGCGCTGGCTGTAGGTACGCTGCCCTGCTTCGACTAGACGGCGGCGTACCGTCGAATATGTCGCGGGCTGGCCGTTACCGCCTGCCGACAAGGTGTAACCGAACGGGTTGAAGGGGTTGGTCGCATCGATCGAGATCGTGTCGAGCAGATTGCCGTTGCCGGCGTCCGGGCCAACGAAGAGCGGCAGGAACGCCGCCTGGTTCTGCGAATTGCGGCGGTTGTAGACCAGCTTTGCGCGGAAGTTGACGCTGTCGCTCAATTCCTGTTTCGCGCTGATGAACGCGCCGTAACGCTCCGAAGGCGTGAGGAAGTAGTTGAAGGGCGAGAAGTTGAAGCGATCCGCCGTCGTCAGCGCACGGAAGTCGCTGTTTGGGCCGGTCGGGTTCAGCGGATCGTAACGGCCACGGCCATTGAGCGGCGGATTCTTTGGCGTCAGCACCGACCCGCTGCCCAGATCGATAAAGCCATTCACCGTCGCGCTGGAGCAGCCGCCGACCGGATCGGTACAGCTGGTCTGACCGGGATTGGGAAACTGCGACGTACGGCGATCGCGCGTCCGCACCGCTTCCTGCTTAACATAGCTGCCGCCGATGACGATGTGCGTCGTCGGACCATTGATGCCATAGCTTAGCTGATAGTCCTGCGTGTGGCCGTCACCCTGACGGAAGGTGCCGAACTGGGCGGAGGCCTGCAGGCCGTCCTGCTGCGACTTGGTGATGACGTTGACAACGCCCGCAAGCGCGTCCGAGCCATACAGCGGCGATTGGCCGGACTGGAGCACCTCGATGCGCTCGATCATATTGGCGGGGATCGTATTCAGATCTACCGTCGAGGGAATACCGCTGCCGCTCGTGCCGTTAATGTAACGAACGCCGTCGACAAGCACCAGCGTACGCTTGGCCTGCAGATAACGCAGCTCAATTTCCGCCGAACCCGCGCCAACGCCACCGCCGTCTGGTGGGTTGCCGATATTGCCGCTGTTGTTGACCTTCGAGTTAAGACCACCCGAAGCGCTGGGCAGCCGCTGCAGCACATCGGCCACTGCCGACAGGCCAGTGCGGGCTAGCGCCGTCTGGTCGATAGTGATGACCGGGGAATCCTGCTCAAGCGGATTCTGGCGGATGCGCGATCCGGTAACAATGATCGCCTCGCCCCCCTCTTCCGCCTGAGGAGCAGCAGCACTAGTATCCTGCGCCATTGCCGCAGTTGCGAACGCCAATACAGGCAAAACGGTGCTGCACCGAAGTAAGGTCTTCAACATGAATTTAGCCCCCATCACTCATAATATAGGGCGGTTTTGGGCCTATGTTTCAAAGCTGGCAATCGCAATACTGCGATGTTGTATACTCGAGTGTCACAATTCTGAATTATGTTGCGGCGGTGCAACATTTATCCCCTTAAGCATGACCATATTCTGCAGCAAGATGGATCGGTGGTGCAGGAAAGACGGAAAAGACGGGCGTCATCTTGATCTGACGAGATGCGTACGTGCGCACGCGACATCTTCAAGATACTACACTGAACGGATGAGCGTTATTTGTTCTGTATTGGCGCCCAAGGGCACACGTTAACGGTCATGATGGAGGCTGGCTCCGTCGCAGCCACAAGGAGGCAGCCAACTTCTATATCTCTGTTCCCTCCGCCAAGGTCAGGGCATCCTCTACATCAACACCGGGGTATCGAACCGTGCTTTCAATCTTCGTGTGCCCAAGAAGGATCTGGACAGCGCGGAGATTTCCTGTCGCCTTGTAGATCGCAACCGCGCAGTTTTCTGTCGATAGCCAGATCAAAAAGCGCTCGATCTCGAAGCCGGCCGTGTTGATCCAGATAGAAACGGACTGCGCAAGTCTGGCGGGACTTGAGGGCGCGCTTCGCTCCGACTCTGCGTCCCGCATTCCATGATACCCGCTCGCGAGCGGCGATCAAATTCTGATAATCCCATGACAATTCTCCTATTGCCATGATGGCCATAGGCAAAGCGCGCCATAGGAGGGCGGACCCTTAGTAGCCCTTCATAAGCTAGATTTCCGTCGCCAAGTGCAGACGTTCCGCTTAGGTTGTGGAAGGGATCGTTGCAGGCTTACGGCTTATTTCTTTTTGATTGAAACTCTTGTCGCGATGCGATCAAGGGCGCGCCGTTCAGTTGGGCTTGCCGTATTATAGATTTCCTCGTTCCCCAGCCTGCGCCAGCGATCCAGGCGTGCGGATGACAGCTTTCCGTCGGATATGGCCGCGCGAACGGCGCAGCCCGGTTCCACCTCATGCGTGCAGTTGGAAAAACGGCAATGCTCGGCGGCCTCGACGAAATCGTCGAAAATCTCGGCAATGCCCGATCCTGCATCGGTCAGCTGCAATTCGCGCATGCCGGGGGTATCGAGCAACCAGCCGCCCCCCGCCAGCCGGTGCATCTCTCGCACCGTAGTCGTATGGCGCCCCGTGTCGTCCCCCTTGCGGACGGCCTGCGTCATTATGCCGTCGGAGCCACGCAGACTATTGACCAGCGTCGATTTGCCAACGCCAGAGGAGCCGACAAGGGCCACGGTCTGGCCTCTGCCGCACCAGGTGGCAAGGCGCGCGATGCTGACGGGATCACGCCCGTTGACGGCTTCGATCAGCAGCCCCGGTCGCAGATCCCGTACCGCTGCCACGAAAACTTCTGGCGCGTCCGTCAGGTCCGTCTTGGTGAGGATGACGACCGGCTGCACGCCGACTTCCTGCGCCAGCACCAGATACCGTTCCAGACGTGCTGTGCTGAAATCCTTGTTGCAGGAGGCCACGACAAAGAGCGTATCGACGTTCGCAGCGATCAGTTGCGTCTTTTTATCAGTGCCTGGCGCCTGCCGCTTGAACAGGTTTTCGCGCTGAAGGACGCGCCGGACCTCCAGCGTCACATCATCGACCAGCAACCAGTCGCCTACCGTGGGATGATCTTCAGGAACGGAAGCGTCGGCGACATAGGGTGGGATCAGTCGCATCGTTCCTGCGCCCGCCACAGCAATTTTGCCGCGATGAACCGCCGTCACGCGCGCGGGATGACATCCGGCACCATCAGCTTCCGAAATTTGCGCGCTGAAAAAGGGCCGCCACCCAAGATCTTCCAAAGTCTGACCCATCGCACATCCATTGCAGTGTTTTCGCAGCTCGCCGCTGTTCGCTGCCGCCATCATGACCAGCGTAGTGGTGCACCGCCTAGGCAGCAAACAAACGCTCTGCGCTCTGCCACCCAGAGATCTCGGCATTCTGCTTCGTCACATTCCGGCAGTGGCACGCATTACATCATTCCGTCCTCTGGCCAAGGACGTTGCCTATTCACCCTTCGACATGTGCAGAGTCGCAAACGACCCTTTGCAGTCCTTCCCGATCGCTTTTTCATTCCCGGTAGGCGGACATAGGCCAACGTGCGATTGCCGGCTTCTCAACGTCCGAAAGGTCGGACGATCTGGAACGGCGCCTTTCACTTTCAATAGCGCAAATCAGATAACGGACCCTTCAGACGGTGGACCGGCCTATCAGCTTGCGATTTCTGACCGCGTTGGCGCCGTGTCTGAACGCTGCCATTTGCTGCTCGTCGGCGAACTTCGCGCTCGCTGTAGGAGTTGATGACGCTAATCGAGGGGTCGTCAGCAGATCGGCCCACTCGCGGTTCGGTCAAGTACCGGAACCCGGGGCCGCCCTGAGATTGGCAAACACCTATGTCCGTCCGGAGCGTTCGGCCGTCGCCCACCTTATGGGCGGCACACCACATATCCCCGGACACCCATCTCAACACAGGCCGAGAAGTAGCTCATCAACAGCCAATAAAGTTGGACGAAGTGCGGAGACGGGGCTGTTCCCTGCACGACTGCGGCCAGAACACCTTCCACCTGTGCGCGGCTGAGCGAGGAGGTTACGATAAACACCCGCTGCAGCACATCTGGAGCGGCGCGGACCACGTCGAGCTTCTCGGAAATCTCTTGCGGGGTTCCGCCGCGGATCATTCGGGCAATGTCTGTCTGGACGCCGTTGTTGCGATACCGGTTGTCCCAGCCCATCAGCTTGTTGGGCAGCATGTCCGCCGGCAGGCTCATCCGGCCAAGATTCTTGATCGCTTGGCCAACCGACTCGTGAAAGGCCGACGCGCTAAGCGACTGGTTGCCATGCTTGGCATGGTAAAAGCTGATCATGGTAGGGTTGCTCTGTGTACTTACCCCGATAAAGTCGGCCCATTCATCCCCAAGATCATCGCAGAGCAGCACGTCGTCCCCGTCCGCGATCGTATCGACCACCGAGCGGAACACACAGCCTTGCGCAAATTCGATCTGGCCGACAGCGAACACGCCCTTTTCGCTAGTGGTTTGGGCAAGCGATGCGTCGGCCCGGAGATGTGCGAGCAGCGAGGCGCCGCCGCCAGCCAGCGCCTCGTCGCGGAACAGCGCACCGTCGATATAGGCGAGGGCAAGGTCGCTGAAGAGGATCGTGAACAGATTTTCCCGGTCGAGGTATCGCGAGAGCGGCACCGCATTGACGTCCTCGCCAAGCGGCTGGCTACGCCGCTCCACTGAGATGTCGGCGATCAACGGGAGATCGAGGCCCCGTAATGCGATCCGCGTTGCGCCGATACGCAGCGTGGCGATTGGGGCGATTCCATCTTCGGCGCGGACTTCGTGAATGCGCCGGCGGCGGACTACCGGGAATGCCGGCTCGAGCGCCGCCAGCACGGCTTCGGCCTCGGGCTGCGGCAGTTCCTCGATCCCGTCTGCGCCCTCGCGGATCAGGCGAATCCCGTCCTCGGCGCTGTATAGTGCGTCGGCCAGGCCCATCGTGTCGATACCGGCAAAAGTCGGCCGGATATCGGTGGGCAGCGCGGTCAGTTCGACAGGGCGAGCAAAATTGCGGATGAAGCCAGCAACCACTCCGCCATCGGCTTGGAGCAACTCCGAAATCTGGACGGCCCAGGCGACGGTCTCTTCGACCCCGGCGCGATCGGCGCGCAGCGAAATCCGGCCCGTGGTCGGCGTTGCGGAATAGACCCCGTCGTCCCGCCGCACGCTATAGGCTTGCGGAATGAAGCGGCTGGCACTGCTGGTCGCCACCGCGTTTTCGAGATCACGCGCCTCTAGCGATTTGGAACGCAGCGCAAGCGGCGAGATCGACATGTTGCGCAGGCGAAGCTTTTCGAACACCGCGTCTTGCCTGGCGATCGCGCGCTCGATCCGCTCGTTGGCGATCTTGCCGAGATAGGCGGTCTTGAACGCCGAGGGCAGGTCGATACCGGATTTGAACACGGCGATGTTCGGGCCATGCTCGACGATCAGCGCATAGCCATATACCCGCTCGACGACATTGGCTTCCGGGGCGAGAAAGGAGACGTCGCGTTCGTATGAGAAGCAGATCGCCGAATAGCGAGCGTCCTCAAACACTACCCGGTCAGCGCGGAACAGATTTTGCGACGGCTGGCGCGCCTGCGCACGCAGCGTGGTGAAAAGACGATTGATCGCATCGTTAGACAGCCGACGCTTGCGCTGGTGGAAATAGCCCGATTGCGCGATTTCGAGATGGTCGATCATTGGTCGTTCTCATCCGGGACAGAGGTTTCGGGATCTGGCGGCACGGGCATGAAATCGGACGGCAGGTTGACCGGTTCATAGCCCATGGCCATCCGCTCGATCACCGAGTGATGCAGCAGCGCGCCTTCGGGTATTTTGCGCGGCTCCGCACGCGGTAGATAATAACCGCCGCTCGTCGCATTTTCCGGGAAGCGCTTCCATTTGCGGTTCTTCGGAAGATATTCCAACGGCCACCAGGCGGCCGTCATCGAGTTATGAATTGGGCCTTTCGCATCGGGCGCGACATACATGCGCTTGCCACCGGGGAGGGGATCCCCTTCAGCGAGATGATCGAACAGCGCTTCGTTGAGTTCGAGGCCATGCTTCTGTGCTTCGCGGGCCATCCAGATCAGCGGGAATTTGGCGATCTGACTCTCGGTCTCAACCCAGCCGCCGCCGACATCGGAATGATCCCCGGCGAACCAGACGGTTTGCTGATCCTGCGCGCCTTCGGCGTCGGCGAACGGATCGGGCTTGAAACTCTGGTCCGGCGTCCAGTGGTAGAGCCGGAACATGCGTCGACGTTCATCGATCGCCGCTGCTTGGCGGAAGACGCGGATGCTCGGGTTTGACTTAGTGTACGGCAGGAAGGATTGGCTGGGGAAGCGCAGCAACCCCGGGCGCACGAATACCGAGGCGACCGTGTCCCAGACCCCTAGGAAATGGATCAGCACCCGGCGCCCGCCGATCACGCGACGAAACTGCCAGGCGATGTCGAGCCGGTCCTCCCGATGCGCGCGTTTATATGCTTTGAGCGCATATTCGGCGAGGTTGCGCTGATCGCGTTCGAGCAGGCCGATCAGGTGAATCAGGCCGGCAACCGCGCGTGCGGTATAGGCGCCGCGGCTGAATCCGAAGAGAAAGATCCGATCGTCCGGCTCATAGATATCGATCAGATAGCAATAGGCAGCGAGGATATTGGCATCGAGGCCCCAGCCAGTGGCGAGCCCGAACGTCGCGATCGCGCTTTGCGCGGCAGGACTCCAGTCCGTGGTCAGCGGCACAGTGCCGATGCCGGGATGATAGAAGACGCGCTGATTGCCGCTGCGTTCGGCGCAGCGATAGAGCTTCACTACATTGGTCAGATTGCCCTTAACCTCATTACTCGTGCCGTCGAGCAATAGCACCAAATTACGTGGCATCATTTTCCCCTTGCATTACAAGCATCACCATTCACTTGCTGGGTCAAGATGTTCGGGAACCGAAATGAATCTTATTGACCGCTCGCTTTCGGCTCGGCGCGCCGATTTTTTTTCCTACGCACTCCGTCTTGGCTGCTGCGATAATCAAATAGTCGAGACCGCTGGTTAGCGGAATTATTAACATTAAACATTGACGGCATGAACTAGTGAGCGGGGAATCAGGCTTGGTTTACACTAATGTATTGGCGCCACTGTCCTTGGCAGACTTCAGGCAGGCGATCGAGTCCAAGCCCAATACCCTCGAGGTTCACCTAGATTTGGTCGAGCGTGATGTAGAGATTGCGGGCTGTAAGGTCCGCCTCCACTGCCATTGTCTAAAGGTGGATGCCGACGGACGCGTGAGCACGGCCCGGCTCGCCGAGTTCATACGCACAGCGGTAATCGACTACGCGATCCCGCATGAGACCCGTCAGCGGGCCAAGGAGCGAGACGGCAGGGAGGGTGGTTTCGCGGCCACAATCGAACTGTATCATCGCGCACTTGGCACTTTCACAGATCTGAAAACTTCCGGCGAAGGTGGCGAGCTTCTCCTTTATCTGCTCGCCGAGCGCTTCCTCGGTTTGCCCCAAATCCTTTGTAAGATGTCGCTCAAGACCAGTGCGCAAGTGCATTACCATGGCGCGGATGGCGTGTATGCTGACGTTGACGAGGATGGGGTGCTGAATCTGTATTGGGGCGAGTCGAAGATTCACTCGGATGCCGCCAAGGCGATCCGCGAGTGCCTTAGCTCGTTGAAGCCGTTTCTCGACGAGGAAGAGGGAGAGGCGGCCAAGCGCGAACGGGACCTCGTGCTGCTAAGCGAGCGAGCCGACCTCGGGAAGCCCGAACTCAACGCTTCGCTGCGTCGATTTTTCGACCAGACCGACCCGCTAGTGAAGAGAAAGCGGTACCGCGCAGTTGCTTTGGTTGGCTTTGATAGCGATGATTACCCCGTCGCTGGTTCGAAGTGTGGCGCTAATGAAATCATCGATGCGTCGAGAGAGGCCCTCAAGAAGTGGTCTAAGAACGTCGGGAGCCGGCTAGTCCTTGAGAAATTGGCTGATTGTCGGATCGAATTTCTCTGCCTGCCGCTTCCTAACGCCGAAGCCTTCCGCACGGCTGTGCTCGCATCTCTGGGATTGGCCAAGTGAGCGAAGATGAGCTTATCCATTGGCTACTTGCCGAAGGCGTGGCTAGCGATCTCAGCCTGCTCTCGCGGGTCAACGCGCTCCAGGAGCTCGAAAACATAGAGCCGGTGGAAGCCATCGGAAAGGCCATGATGGCCATCGACTGGAACCGGCTGCTGCTCGCCGGTAGCATCCTTGCGCGCTCCCACAGCCGGCCTCCGCGGGAGGCAGCGCTTCTGATCGCGACTTCCGCAATGACGTTGGCAGAGCGCGGTCCGACGCGGGATGCCGCGGCGTTGCTCTTTGAGCAGCTGTCGAACAAGCTAGCGGTTTCGCTCGCGCAGCGGAGGGATGAGGTCGGGCTGGATCTCGACACCCGGTTAGGTGTCGGTGCTCGGCTGGAATTGACGCGAAACCGCCTTAAGAACTCTGTGGTTCTTGAGGCGGACGGCGGACTCATGGAAGTAAACGCCTTCCAGCGGTCCTTCTGGACTAGCGCGCAGGACGATGGCAGCTGGCTGTCCGCCTCGGCGCCAACCGCGTGCGGAAAGACGTACCTGGTGCTGCAGTGGCTGCTGGATCAAGTACGGGCGAAGAGAGCCCGAATGGTGGTGTATCTTGCTCCGACCCGTGCGCTTGTGAGCGAGACCGAGACGAACCTCAGGAGCATGTTGGCAACTGCAGGCATCGGCACGGATCAATTGCGGGTCAGCTCGCTGCCACTGACCGACGAGTATTTAGCTATGCGGGACAGCGGACCTTCGCTGATCACCGTCTTCACGCAGGAACGACTACATCTGTTTGCTAACGCGCTGTCCGACGAGATGGAAATCGACCTCCTGGTCGTCGACGAGGCTCACAAGATCGGTGATACGAAACGAGGCGTGATCCTGCAGGACGCGATCGAGCGCGTGACGCGGGCCAGCCCGAAGGTACGGGCAGTTTTTATCAGTCCTGCGACGCAGAACCCGCAGACCTTGCTCGACGACGCTCCAGCATCCGTTCATCGCCGGGTTATCGAAAGCGATGCGCCGACGGTGCTGCAGAACGTGCTTTTCGCCCGGCAGGTCAAGCGTCAAACAACCAAGTACGAACTGGCAGTCCGGCGAGGCGACGAGCCTGATGACATCGGCATCCTAAGCCTACCAGACCGTCCGGTCGGGCTTCGAAAGAGGGTGGCATTCATTGCCGAGGCCCTGACGGGTCAGCAGTCAGGCACCCTGATCTACGCCAACGGTCCCGACGAGGCCGAGAAGATCGCCTTTCTACTGAACCAAAGTTCACCCCGAGGGGCTGTCGACCCTGAGTTGGCGGCTCTCGCGGATCTTTCTCGAAAGGGAGTGCATCCCGGTTACTTGCTCGCGCCGCTAGTAGAGCGAGGTGTCGCATTTCATTACGGCAATATGCCGTCGCTACTGCGCTCAGAAATCGAGCGGCTTTTCAAGTCCGGCAAGATTCGTTTCTTGGTGTGCACGTCGACCCTCATCGAGGGTGTCAACCTCTCCTGCCGGATGATCGTGCTCCGCGGGCCAAGGAAGGGAAGCGGCAAGCATATGCTGGCGCACGACTTTTGGAACTTGGCAGGTCGCGCGGGACGATGGGGGGACGAGTTTCAGGGCAAAATCGTTTGCATCGATCCTCACGATGAAGAAGCATGGCCCTTGGGAGTACCCAAACGCGCCAGTTACGAGATCAAACGTGAGACTGACGCAGTGATGGAGGCCCCGGAGAAGATCCTCGGCTTTTTAAAAGCGCGCGCAAGCATGTCGATGGAGGAGGTCGGACGCAACTCTAATCTCGAACAAGTCTCGGCCTATCTCATCTCGACATTCCTGCGAGCCGACTCCGTCTCTGACGCCGCGTTCGCAAAGCGACACAATCCGGAATTTATTGCGGAATTGGATGCAGCGCTTGCCGAGTTGTGTGAGGCTACGCGATTGCCTCCAACATTGGTCGCAAGGCATCCGGGCGTGAGTGCCATCGCGATGCAATCCCTTCTTGAGTTTTTCGGTCGGCATCCGGGCGAGCCCGAGGACCTAGTCCTCGCGGCCACCGAGGATGACGAGGCGGTGGTTTCCATGATGTTCGTCATGAAGGCGATCAACGATCACCTTTACCCGGCCTTCAAGCCGGATGAGTTGATCTACGGCCATGCTGTGACCGTTCAGCGCTGGCTTCGCGGTTGGTCGCTAGCGCGCATGATCAAAACGCGCATCGAGAATCTTCAAAGAAGCGGAAAGGCTGTCAACATCCCGAAGGTCTGTCGCCAGACAATGGAGATGGTCGAGCAGACTGCGCGTTTCGCCGCTCCGAAGTACATCGCCGCATACATGGGTGTTCTGAAAGTGCACTTGAATGGAGTTGGACGAACCGAACTTCTTCAAGAGGGCTTCGACATCGGACTGGCCCTCGAATTCGGCATCTCGACGCCGACGCTGCTATCGATGATGGAGCTAGGCCTTTCTAGAATGAGCGCCGTCGCGTTGTATGAGGTGATTGCCATGGACGACTTGGATCAGGACGCGTGTCGCGACTGGATGCGTGCTAATGCGGACGCGCTAGAAGGTGCTGGGATCCCCTCCATCATTGTGCGTGAGTTGCGCGAGAAGTTGCTCGGCGAGACACCGTCAGTTCGTCCGCCCGCACAAGCCGTTTAGCGCTCCCCCCCACAAACACCCTCCGGGCCAGTGTAGACTCTGACAACCGGTATGGTACTCTCCCTGGGAAGGGGATGGTCAATGGGGAAGGCACGGCGGATTACGCTCGCAACGCGATCGTTTGATAAGGCTGGTGACGGGACCGCGTTCTTCACAGCTATGCTGAATCGCTACGACATCGGCGACCGAGTCAACACCGAAGACGCAACTGATCTGTCTGCGCTACTCGAGCGCCACGATGAGTTTAACGAAAAGGCTGAAGGTGGCATTTCGGGTTTTGAGGTTAATAAACCGCCGGAAGGCGTTCAGCAGTTCTCAAAAAGATGCTTTTGGGTCGTGAGAAGCGATGGCACAAAGATAGACTTTTCGATCGGCCACTGCCTCAAAGCGAAACCGCACGACTGATCCATTTAAAAGTGTCTCTTTCCCTCTACAGGGAGATAGGCGCGCAATTTTGGTAAGATTTGGCGAGCGCGAGGGGAGATTAGCCCGCGCGATTGAATGTTCAGTTCACCGGAATCGCCTCTTTCGAGGCCGCCTGTCGCATCAGCGTCATAAGGTCGATTATTTAGCCATCCACTCGGACTACCAGTGCATCTCGATGTCGCCAATGTCGAGGACCGCATGACCTTCGCGGTAACTAAAGGCATAGCCCTCGGCTTTGCAGCGCGCGAGCAGCGCCCCGATCGCGTCGCGATCGGGAACCCAGTCGCTCTGGAGCGACTGTCGTTTCGCGTCGATAACCTCGACCGGATAGGTGAACACGATAAGATAGGCGTCCGCCTTGTCCCGCGACGCGATGAGCCACTCGATCGCCTGGCGGTCTGGGTTGGAGTGGCGGCCGTTGGCAGAAATCACATAGGTTTTGGCGCGGATCGTGTCGAAGAACGGTGGCGCGGTGTTCCGAGCGCTGCCATGATGCGGCACCTTTAGGATATCAACCTCGACGCGGCCGTTCTTGATCTTGTCCGTTTCCTTGAGCCCCTCCAACACTTTGTCTCCGAGCGCGTCGCCAGTCAGGAGGATGCGTCTGCCCTCATATTCGACCAGGCATACGATGCTTGAAAGGTTGGTCGGACTGCTGTCTCTCTGGATCGCCGCGGCTAGGGCCGCCGTCGCAACCAGGCCATTATCTGTCAAATAGGCTTCGAAATCCGTCTTTAGCTTGACCAGTTCGGCCTTGCTCGGTCCGAGCACCTGAATGTTGAGTCCCTCGACAGGGGTGACCTCCGATGGCTGCATCCGCATGATCGGCGTAGGCCGGCCCGTGCGTGCAAAAGGCGCGTTGAGAACCTGGATGTCATGCGTTTGATACAGGATCTCGTATGCGTCACGGATCGTACGGCCCTCGGCATGGCCGGCCAGCACGACCGCCAGTTCGAAGGCTTCCGGACTGTCGTCGAGCCCCGCCGCTGACAGCGCTGCCCTGATCTCGGCCGGATCAGGAGTCGGGCTATGGGCAGCCAGCGCCGCTAGCGAAGCGCTATCATAATAGGCGTCGAGGCTGTCGCCGAGGATATCGGTGAAGGCATTGTGCCACAGCCGCTCGACCTTGAGTGGGCGTTGACCCTTCGGAACATTGTTCTCGACCTCCTTCCTGAGGTCGGCAAACAGCTTCTTCACGCCTAAAATATGGTCGTTGTCGACATGGCTGATCATTACGAAGGCGAGCGGCAGCGTCGTGACCGCGAGCTTTTCTCGGAGCGCCAGCAGCCGCTTTCGCAATGCCGCGGCGTAGACCTTCGACGGCCCGCCATCGATCAGACCGACTAGCTTGGCGTCCCCCCAGTGCAACAGGAGACAGTCCCCTTCATCCGCGGGCAGGACCTCGAGGCTGAAGAGTGTCGCCATGCCGTCAGATCGACTGGAGCGCGCGGAGGACATCCACGAGCCCATGACCCTGGAAATAGCGTTCTCGACCCAAATCGGTAGCGCTCTCGCAAAGGATCTTCTTGATCCGCTGCGGATTGCGCATCAACTCGCGGTTGCGCGCCATCAGCATTGCCGCAGCCCCGCTGACAAAGGGGGCTGCCATACTGGTACCGTCAAGCTCGTCGTCTGTATCGCCACGGATAGGTCCGCGGATCTTCTCGCCCGGCGCGACCAGGTCGGGTTTCACCCGTCCGTCGCCAGTGGGGCCACGGCTCGAAAAATAGCTAACGCCGTAGCTGTGCGGCTTCAGCTTGTGCGTTGCGCCCACGGTGATGACCTGCTGCGCATTGCCCGGATCGGTGATTGAGCAGAAGACGAAGTTGCCGAACCCCAGTTCACGCTCATCCCAGCCGCGGTTGCCCGCCGCCGCCACAACCACCGCTCCCGACTGGACCAGATCATCGCAGGCGATGCAAATCGGAGTGACCCCGCAGCCATAGTTGCGGACCTCGTGCGGAATTGACAGGCTGATGTTGACGCCATGAATGACCGGCGGTCCGGCGGCGCGTGAATTGATGTGTCGGACGAACTCGAGCGCGGCAATCACCGCAAATTCTGTATTCTTGAGCTTTGGGTGCAGCACGCGCAAATCGTAGAGCCAGATGTCCGGGCAAACGCCTTGCAACGTTACCTGGCGCGCTCTGACGGAATCTTCTTCGCCGGGCATGTCGCACCAATTGCCCGCAAGGATGCCGGCGACATGCGTGCCATGATCGGACCGCAGACTGTCGCCGTCATCTCCGTCCAATTTTATCAGCGGCTCGATGAGACCCCAGTCGGGCAGGAGGCAGTCGCGTAGTTGCGTCGCGATGAGACGGAGATTCTTGTCCGCAACCTCGTCAAAGTCTGCCGCGCGCGTCCCCGGTAATTTCCTCAGTTCGATGATGATGAGCTGGATCAGTGTTTCGAGCTGGATCTCATTATCGGTCGTAAGATCGAAATTCCTGATCAGATCGATCATTGTCAGGTCATAGGTGGCCCTGATCCGGCTGTTGTCCGTGCGCCCATTCGGCCCGAACTGTGCGAAGGCGGGATGGCTGGCGGCAATGCCGCAATCGATTATCGCCCAGGTGAGGCTCGAGCAGGAAATGTTGAACAGCCGTTCGGCGGCATCGGCCTTCACCGTACATACCGCCTCGACGTCGGCAAGCTGTGATTGACGATCTAGGAACACGCGCTGGATCAGCCCGCGCGGCTGCTCGCCTACGCCATATTCGGCGAGTGTTTCTTCGAGCGCGCCTTGGATCGGCCGCTGCAGTTCGCTAATCGCGGCGCGGGCGATCTCGCGTGCCTTCGCGGCAGTCCATTTGGCAAGCGCGGTATCCGCCGCGCCGTCGGGTCTTATCTCCTTCGAAATGAAGAGGTCGCTGGGCGTTGAATTCTCGTCCGGGCCACCGGCGCCCTCGCCTTCTTCCCTACCCCGCGCGCGGGCTTGGGCCGCTGCCACGAAGACACCGATCAGTGCAATGATCGAGGTTGCCTCAAGCACCCTCGATCGGGTGCGGTCAGGCTTGGGCAGCAAAGCTGCGGGTTCTTCGGTCCCGTTTCGCCCCAGGCGCGCCGATATCGCATTTTCGAGGTCGCTGCGAGCCTCTCTCCCGCCACTGCCACGCAGCGTCTCGAGCTTCTTGTCGTGCCACCATTTCGTCAGCGGCAGAATGACCCTGACCAATTCATCGAAATAGACAGTGACGGCGACGAAGCTTTCAAGGGGCGCGACGGTCGTCCAGTCCCGGCTCTCGGGAATGTCCATCAGCAGCGCGTCGTCGGGCGACCTGTTGCTGGCCAGGCCAGGTCCGTCCGCACGGTAGCGCCGAAGCGCTTCGTGGATGGATGCTGCCGTCTTGATGGCGGGAATGCCATCGACAGGTGCCAGGAGGATGCGGGTTGGCTTGGAAAGATCTTCCGCGAATTTGAGCCAAACGTCGGCGACTATGCCAGCATCCTGAGTGAAGCGCTGGAGCTCTCCGGGACCCGCCCGTCCCATGAGGAAATAGGCGATTAGGGATCTTGGTATGGCCGCCATGCGTCCCTTTCGAAAAGCTTCGCCCTAGGTGATGAGAACCATACTTTAATAAATCATAGCGCGCATTTGAGCTGCGATGCTGCCATCTTGCCGCTGTCTGTGCCATGCACTTCGAACTCGACCTTCTGTCCGGCCTCCATCGTCTGGAAACGCGGAAGCTCATTGGCCGTGATGTGCACGAAAACGTCCCCACCGCCATTATCGGGCTCGATGAGCCCAAAGCCTTTTGCGGTGTTGAAAAACTTGATCTTGCCGGTCACCACGTGCTTCTCCAAGAGTCCTGCATCAGCTTCGCCGCCGTCATTCTCTGTCAGCGAAAGCCTCTATATAGCGCGAACAGTCTTAACGTAAGTCGTAATCGAAGGCATTCCAGAGAAGATCGCGCAAATTTACGCGCATAATCGCAGCGCCAGTCAGTTGAAAGTGCCGATACTACCACAGGGTCACTGCTCGCGCTGACTGAACGGCCGGCTGCTATCGGAAAATGGGAAAATGGCCTCGAATGACGGCTATGTTGGCGGTAACTGACACCGGTATTTACGGGCGGGAATGTCGGCTATCCGATTATCAGTGCTCCAAACCTGACTGTCGCGAAAGTCCCAAGGCTAGCCGTTCTATCGGACCGCTATCTCGAATAGAGACTTTTTGTGGCTCTGAGTGAAGGTATCCTACATTCAGGTTTAGCGATGAACGAATCGCTTAGGTCCCAATCTGTGGCGCTCCAACTAAAGCCAAAAATTCCGGACCTGACGGGGGCCATTTTGTGCAATATTGCATCCAAGCCATTCAATTATCACCGGATCTTGCAATTAAATTCCTTTTACCCGCTCCAGACGCGTCTTCCCACCAGCGAACGCAATGGCGACAAAGCTGTAGCAGCAGGCAGAAGCGCGATCTTATGGTCGAAATGATCGTGCTTTGCAGCTGTGCTATGTTAGCGTCATGCCATGGTAGATGAGGAAGATCAGGAGAGGCTTGGCCTCATTGGCTGGCTGAACGATCGAAGGGGAGTCATAGTAGGACTGTTTGGCCTCTTCGCGTGGTTCATCATGCTGTGGCTGATGTTCGGTGACGTGCTTTAGCGCCGGGTCGAACTCAGGCCGCACATCAGCCTCATACACTTTCCCGCTGCCTTACCATGTCCAGCGCAACGTCGACGATCATGTCTTCCTGCCCGCCAACCATTTTCCGGCGACCCAGTTCAACGAGGATCGCGCGAGTATCAAGTCCATGTTCGCTGGCCGCCTTTTCCGCGTGACGCAAGAAGCTCGAATACACGCCTGCATAGCCTAGGGTCAGTGTCTCCCGATCGACTCGGACAGGGCGATCTTGCAGCGGACGGACCAGCTCTTCGGCAGCATCCATGAGCGCGTAGAGGTCGCAGCCGTGATTCCAGCCATAGCGGTCAGCCGCAGCGATGAATACTTCGAGCGGCGCATTCCCTGCGCCAGCGCCCATTCCGGCAAGGCTGGCATCGACTCTGGTCACGCCGTTCTGCACCGCGACAATTGAATTAGCGACGCCCAGCGAAAGATTGTGATGCGCGTGCACACCGCGCTGGGTGTCCGTCTTCAGAACGCGATCATAGGCTTGGCAGCGGGCTGCGTATTCATCCATGTTCATGGCGCCGCCACTGTCCGTCACATAGACGCAATGGGCGCCGTAGCTCTCCATTAGCTTTGCTTGCTGCGCCAGCGGCTCGGGCTGCGACATATGGCTCATCATCAGAAAGCCGGAAACATCCATGCCTAAGTTGCGGGCGGCTTCGATATGTTGTTTCGAAACGTCCGCTTCGGTGCAATGCGTGGCTATGCGCACGGACCGCACGCCCAATTCATAAGCGTGCTTAAGATCGTGCACGGTGCCGATGCCGGGCAGGAGCAGGGTGGTAAGAACGCTGTGCTCCAGCACTTCCGCGACGGCCCCGATCCAGTCCCAGTCGGTATAGGCACCAAAACCGTAGTTGAAGGACGAACCCTGCAAGCCGTCACCATGCGCCACTTCGATCGCATCAACTTTGGCTCGGTCGAGTGCTTTCGCAATCGCTTTGACATGATCCAGGCTATATTGATGGCGTATAGCGTGCATTCCGTCGCGTAATGTGACGTCCTGAATGTAAAGCTTTTTATCGGTTGTATCAGGAGTCATGCTGCTGCCCTTTCCTGTTCGCGCAGAGCTATTTTTTCAGCTGTCTTAAGAGCCGCTGACGTCATAATGTCGAGATTGCCCGCGTAAGCCGGCAGGTAATGTGCGGCACCTTCCACTTCGAGGAACACGCTGACCTTAAGACCGGTAAAGTCGCCGCCGGCGCCTTGGTTCATCTCAGGGATATGCAGGGGACTGTTCGATCCAATATGCTCGAACTGGACTGCTTGCTTCAGGCGATAACCCGGCACGAATGTCCGCACCTCCGCCACCATATCCTCAATGCTTTTGCGGATTTTATCCTGATCGGCATCATCGCACAGGCAATAGACGGTATCGCGCATGATGAGCGGCGGTTCGGCGGGATTGAGGACGATGATCGCTTTACCACGGACAGCGCCGCCCACGTCCATGATCGCCTGCGACGTTGTTTCCGTAAATTCGTCCATGTTCGCGCGAGTTCCTGGACCGGCGCTTTTGGATGCGATCGAGGCGACGATCTCACCATAATGAACTTTGGCAACCCTGTTCACCGCGGCGACAATGGGGATCGTCGCTTGACCTCCGCAGGTCACCATGTTGACGTTGGCGGCGTCCAGATGCGCGTCGCCATTTACCGAGGGGATGACATAGGGGCCAATGGCAGCGGGCGTAAGGTCAATTACCCGCTTGCCTGCTGCGATCAGCTTCTCGCTGTGCGTCCTGTGCGCGCCTGCGGAAGTCGCGTCGAACACGATGTCGATGTCCGCAAACTCTGGCATCGCCATCAGCCCGTCGATACCATCCGCCGTGATTGGTACATTCAGCCGAACGGCTCGCTTCAATCCGTCGCTTTCAGGGTCAATGCCTACAAACGCTCGCATGGCCAAGACGTTAGAGAGGCGCATCACCTTAATCATGAGGTCGGTGCCGATATTGCCTGAGCCGATAATCGCTACGCCGGTTTTACGCATCTTGTTCTCCTATCAGCCCAAAATCCCGTTGCCCTGATGGTCGCAGGTGACGACGGCTTCCACTCTCGCGAAGGTCAGAACGGGTGTGGGCGGTGGCGCTCACAACCTTGCATTCTCTTTCGAATATCGCGTGTCTGGATGAAGTTGAGCTATCTCAAATTAGGAGTTGCCGCTACGAGGGCGCTGCTTCTATATCTCACGATATGGGATTTGGAACGCCTCCCGTTAGAGCCTTGGCACGCGCCCTTGAGCTTCTTGATATCACCGTGCGGGACAACGGGCACAGCAACGTGCTTGAGCTTTCAGAGCGGCTTAATCTTCCGAAGGCAACGGCTCATCGGCTGATGAAGGCTTTAAACGATGCGGGCTATCTAGCCAATGTCGGTAGGGGCAAGCATGTAGGCGGTCCTGCGCTGCGGAGCCTTATGGCGGTGCTTGGACCTTCTGATGTCTTGAGTTCCGTTGCTCGTCCCATCCTGAAGAAATTATCGCGGAAGACAGGGTTCACCGCGCATTTGGGCGTATTGCAGGGTTCTATGGTGACCTACCTCGTCAAGGAAAATCATGGCGCCGATCAGCTCTTCACCCGTGAGGGCACGCAGCTGGAAGCGTATTGCTCGGCGATTGGGAAAGTGCTCCTCGCTAACCTGCCGGAGACGGATCGGGGGGCGTACCTAGGCACTGGGCCTTTCATCGCGCTGACTCCCACGACGATTATTGAACCCGAAGTACTATGCGCGCACTTGAAGGAAGTGAAGCAGGCGGGATTTGCGCTGGACGATCGGGAAATCTCTCCTAATCTCGTGTGTGTTGCGGTGCCAATATTCGGGCCGGATGAAAGTGTGACGGCGGCAATTTCCCTGGCTCGAATTGATGAATTTGGGGCGTCGGCGACCAACCTGAAAATCGTGCCTCTTCTGCGAAAGGCAAGCGGCGAGATAACCTCGCGTATGACTGCCTTGGCTCATGCCTTCTGAAAGATAGACCCAGCAGACGGGCACCGCGTGGGCTTCGGCCACATCATTCGCTTTGGATCGCGGTTGCCTTCATCTGCGGCGCTACCAAGCTCTTACACCGCCATCCACTGCTATATCCGCGCCGGTAACATAACTTGCGTCGTCGCTGGCCAAGAACGCGACTACGCTTGCCACTTCTTCGGGTTGCCCCATACGGTTAATCATAGCCCGGCCAAGCTGGATGCGCGACCATTCCGGATTTTCCAGAATGAAGCGGGTTTGATTGGTCTCGATCGTCCCAGGAGATACTGAATTTGCGCGGATGCCGTGCTTGCGGCCTTCCATGGCTAGCTGGCGCGTCATTGACAGCACGCCACCCTTAGCGGCCGCATGAGCAAGACCCGGCAGGAGTTCGATCCCGGCCCACGCCGAGAGCGAAGCGGTGTTTACGATACACCCCTTGCGCTTCACCAATTCGGGCCAAGCCGCCCGCGTGAGGAGAAATACAAGGTCAAGCTCCTGGTTGATGGTCTTGTACCACGTGTCGTCATCCATTTCCTCTATCCAGGCGAAATACGCCATTGCGCCGTTGTTGAAGAGGACGTCGATTCCGCCAAAGTGGTCTGCCGCATTCTTTACTAATCGTGCGCACTCGTCCTTCTGAGTGAGATCGGCGGGATGAACGGAGATCATCGTTCCGCCAGCATCCTCGACGAGTCGAACGGTTTCCTCTGCTCCTGCAGGAGCAATGTCGCATCCGACGATGTTCGCGCCTTCCGATGCGAGGCGCAAGCAAGTTGCTCGACCGATACTGCCGCCTGAGCCGGTAATGACGCAGGTTTTCCCGGCAAAGCGCTTCGTCAGGTCCACCATCTCAGGCCGCCATTTCGAACAGGGGAGCCATGTCGATGAAGATCCACAATCTGTCGATCTTTTTCGCACTGGTTCGACGCAAGTGACTCGCGACGGGCATTCCGATCTCACTGCCGTCATGGCGAGTATAAGTCACGATGCTCATTTGGGTAGCCATATCCCCGAGCAGCACGAGCGATTCACGTTGGTGGCGCATACCCTTGATGCCGGACCAGAAGCCGACGAAGGCCTCACGCGCGTTCGCTGCGCCCAGAATGGCAGGCTGATTGCCGAAACGGACCTCCACGTCATCTGCGAACCAGCCAGCCAATCGGTCGATGTCGAAGCTGTCCGCGTCGCGGAAGAAGTCAGCCGCCCAATCGTCGCCGTCGATTGCAATTGTCGGCTCGTTAATGGCTTCCGTTATCATCTTGTCTCCTCTCCAGTATGTTCCGTATTGGCCTGCGTATGCCATTCATTGGGTGTCTTGAGCGTGTTCGCTGCGCCGATATGCTTGCCCCCGCTTATTTCTCTTCTTCGTCGGTCGGGTAGGACGATTGGGAGGCAAAGCCGACGCAATGGTGACCAAAAAGCCAATATCCGAGTGTACTTTTCTACGAGGCACGTTTTTCCCAATATCTCGCCTGAGCTATCCAACGTGTGAAACAAGTGGACACACTTTCGCAGCATAATGTATTCAGGTCAATATGAGAGCTGTACGTCTCAATTTTTCGAAATGCGGGATAGGCTGGTTGGATTGCCCTGATCGCTATATTCCCGACTGGAATAGAGCTTCTATGGATGGATGCAGTACGTAATGATTAAAGGCGGCAATCTCGAACCCGATGTTCTCACACCTCTTGCTCGCGGCGAGGGGCGGCGGACTGCGGTGGATGTGTACGAGACGCTTCAGGAACTCATATTAAGCGGTCGTATCAAGCCTGGCGCGGTCTTGACGCAGGTCGAGGTTGCCCAGGCCTTGCAAGTGAGCCGGACGCCCGTTCGCGAAGCTATGCGAATGTTGCAGGAAGGAGGACTCGTCACGAGCGATCCCAATTATCGAAGTCGGGTGCTAGGCTTCGATCCGATGGACATCGAGGCCTTGTACATGAAGCGCATTCTTCTGGAATCGATGGCGGTGACACTCACCACAAGGTCTATGGACCTATCCACGAAGGAAGAGCTTGAAGATGTCGTGAACGGGCTGGAAGGCGAAGACGCTCACGCGTCTTTCTCTGTTTGGCAGTCACTGCACCGTCGATTCCACGCGTTGATCGTCTCCCGAGCCGGAGCGTCTTACACCGCAGACCTTGAAGCGCTGGAAAAGCGCAGTGAACGATACCAATCGGCGTATAAAGGCGAGCATCTGCCGGGATGGTGGCAACGGGGCGAGAAGGAGCATCGCGCTCTTTTTGCCGCAGTGAAGAAGGGCGATGCAGTTCTAGCAGGGGAGTTAACCGCGCGGCATTTGGCGAGAACGGCCTTGGAATTATTAGCCGCACTCGCGCCCGAATATGATTCCAGCAGGGTTCGTATGAGTTTGCATTTCGCCGCCGCCGGAGCAGTCGCTGGGGGTAACTGAAGATTGCAGTTTTCCTCGTTCGTGGGGAACCGCAACGGGATGTAACCGCCAAACGAGCAGATGTTATGGAGGGCTTGATATTTTGCCCCATTCCTTGTCATGGTCGTTGTGGGCCATGCCGGGAGATGAAGTGGATAAGAAGGATTTGGATCGTCAATTGAGGGACTTCAGCCTGCTGGATGCCCCTGGACATCTCCTGCGCCGTAATCATCAGAGATCTTATGAAATTTTTAGCCGCCATGTCGGAGATGATGTGACGCGGCAGCAGATTGCACTTCTTATTGCTCTGGCCAGCCAACCCGGAGCCTCGCAACGCGATCTCGTCGAGGCGACGGCTACGGACAAAAGCACCCTGAAAGAAATGATCGGTCGTTTGGTCAAGCGAGGCTGGATTTCACGTGAGCGCGATCCCGACGACAGCCGGGCGTGGACCATGCAGATCACCCCTGACGGAGAGGCGCTACTTGCCGGTCGCATGGCGGCGGTCGCAGCGGCGCAGAGCGAAATACTCGCCCCCCTCAACAAAGCCGATCAGGCTACCTTCTTAAGGATGTTGCGCAAGTTGATCGGCCATGAGGCGCATGACGGGTAGTCGCGCAGCGCGCTTGCGTAATACTCGGACGTTACTCACCAGGCGTTAAGGCCTTTCATTTCTCTAATTCAGCTTTTGCTACCTGATCCGCTTTGGTCTCGTTGCCAATACCCCACTGTTCAGGAGGAACTTCATTCAAGATCACGCGCACCGATGCGATCGGAACATCGAGCGCACGTACAGCGGCGTCCGCCAGTTCACGGATCAAGGCCTTTTTCTTGCTCGCGTCGCGCCCGGTAAGCAGGTTGACCGTGATGATAGGCATCAGCTTCACCTTCCTTCGTGAGGTCAAAGGTAATCCCGAAACCGCGATCCCTTTAAAAGTGGATACACCTTCGCGCTATGTTCTTCACGTGTCAAGATAGGACCCATACGCCTTAATGGAGGTGAGGTGTCGCGTACAAGCTTTGATCCGGCATCTGCTCAAATTTCTCAATTGGCCATCTTTGGCACCAGGATATTCACTGCGCTCACAGACTAACGTCGCACTTTATTAACCTTACATGGGTTAGTATCGATCGGTGCGATCCGCGGGGGATCAGCAATAACTGAATGACGCTACCGTGCACCTTTTACGCTGTCTGACGAGTGCGCTCGTCCTAATTACAAGTTATCCCGTCAGTGCCCGTCCGATCGTGGCCGTCATCGACAGCGGAATAGCGAGGACACCGGCTTTGGCGGCCGTGTTGAAGTCTGAATATGATATGGCCGCGACGCCTGCTCGCGCACCCTTCAAGCCGCAGTACGATCATGGAACCATGGTGGCGACTATCCTAAATCACGCTGCTGGTGGGCAAGTCGATATCATATCGCTGCGTATCGACGACATGCACGGGTGCCCCGTCGGAGATTTGCCGCCTTGCCAATCAAGCCCGAAACCCGTGGCTGATGCAATCGACAGGGCCGTGCAGCTTGGTGCCAATGTAATAAACCTCTCGCTCGCGCTTGCGAACGACCCGCTGATTGTGGCTGCTGTCTCACGCGCTACGCATGAAGGCGTAACTGTCGTCATGGCGGCTGGAAACAAGGGGCGAGACTATCCCGACAACGTCGCCATGGCCCGATCAGGCTTTCCACGGGCTGTGCTGGTTGGCGCTGTAGGAGCAGATGGAAAGCCCTGGTCTGGAACCAATCGCCCGGAACCTCATGAAACAGAATATACTTACGTTTGGCAACCGGGCGTCGACGTTCCCACTGTGAACGCTTCAGGAGCGGAGGTCAGGGCGACGGGGACATCCTTTGCCGTCCCCGTCGAGGCGGCGCACCGGGCGCTGGCGGAAGGATCGGCGATCGCCGAAATGGCATCCGACTCTTCAACGGGATGAGCAAGGAGCCACTATAGGGCTCCATTGCCATGGCGCCATGAACGCACCCAGAGGCTAATCCTTGATGATCTCCCGGATTCGCGCGTCCAGTACGTCGATCTGAAAGGGCTTTGTAAGGACGAACATACCGTCGTCCATGCGGCCGCTGCCGACCACGGCATTCTCTGCGTAACCTGTGATGAAAAGCACCTTAAGGTCCGGACGGCTCACGCGCGCCGCGTCCGCCACTTGCCTGCCGTTCATCCCCCCCGGCAAACCGACGTCGGTGATGAGCAAGTCTATTCTTGCGTTCGATTCAAGGACTTTGAGTCCTGCGGGTCCGTCGGCAGCTTCGATCACCGCATATCCGGCTTCAGCCAGCACCTCAGCGATCAGCATCCGGATCGTCGGCTCGTCATCTATGACGAGCACCACTTCTCCCTCGCCTGTCGGCTGCAGGAGGGGTGATAGCAGCGGCTCTTCTTCGATCAGGGCATCTTCCGCATGGCGCGGCAGATAAAGGCACATCGTCGTTCCTTGCCCCACTTCCGATGAGACACTGACCTGGCCACCGGATTGGCGCACGAATCCGTATATCATCGAGAGTCCCAGTCCGGTGCCCTCGCCGAGCGGCTTGGTGGTGAAGAAGGGGTCGAACGCCTTGGCTATGATTTCGGGGGTCATGCCTGATCCCGTATCCGTCACGCACACCGTGACATATTCTCCATCCGGTAAATCCTGCTGGCGTGCTGCGAACCCTTTCAGAGACGTGTTGGCTGTCTCGATCGTCAGCTTGCCGCCGTCAGGCATTGCGTCACGCGCATTGATGCAGAGATTAAGGACGGCGTTTTCAAGCTGGCCGGGATCGGCCAGAATGGGCCATAGCCCGCTGGCGCCGACGACCTCTACGAACACGCCGGGGCCGACGGTCCGTCGAATAAGCTCTTCAAGCCCGCTGATGAGCCGGTTGGCATTGGTGGGCTTTGGATCGAGCGTCTGGCGCCTCGAGAAAGCGAGAAGGCGGTGCGTGAGCGCCGCGGCCCTCTGAACTGCGCCCTGCGCCGCAGTCAAATATCGGTCGAATTCTTCAGTGCGCCCCTGCGCCATGCGAATTTGAATCATCTCCAGGCTACCACTGATGCCGGTCAGAAGATTGTTGAAATCGTGGGCGAGGCCGCCCGTTAGTTGGCCAACCGCCTCCATCTTCTGCGATTGCCGCAGTTGCTCCTCTGTGGCTCGCTTTTCCGTGAGATCACGCGTGACCTTGGCAAAGCCGATCAGTTGGCCTTGCTCATTCCGGATCGCGTCGATGATGACGCTGGCCCAAAAGCGGGAGCCGTCCTTTCGTATACGCCAACCTTCGGCTTCAAAGCGGCCTTCATGCTTCGCGGTTTCAAGGGCGTTGCGCGGAATGCCCGATTGTCGGTCCTCCTCCGAATAGAATTTCGAGAAGTGCTGACCGATGATTTCATCCGCCGTGTAGCCTTTGAAGCGCTCGGCGCCTGCGTTCCAACTGCTTACATGACCTTCGGCGTCCAGCATGTAGATGGCGTAATCGATCACCCCCTGGATTAGCAGGCGGAAGCGCTCCTCGCTTTGACGAAGCTTTTCCTCTGCTGCACGTCGTTCGGTCAGATCGCGAGTAACCTTCGCGAAACCCAAAAAGTTGCCCGTGTGATCGCGAATGGGATCAATGACGACGTTCGCCCAAAACCGGCTGCCATCTTTGCGGACACGCCAGCCCTCCGCTTCGAACCGGCCCACATTTTCCGCGGTTTCCAAGGCAACTTTAGGAATATTCCTTTGACGCTCTTCATCTGTGTAGAAGCGCGAAAAATGCTCGCCTATGATCTCGTTCGGCTCATAGCCCTTCAGCCGAGCTGCACCGGCATTCCAACTCGTCACGCGCCCGGTCGGATCGAGCATGTATATGGCATAGTCGGTAACGCTTTGTACGAGCAATTCGAATTTGTTAACGTTGCTCGCCAGATTCTCAACTTCCGTCATTCTGCTCCATTACGCCTGCTCGCTCAAAATCGAAACGAGAAATGCGGTTCGTCGCTCTGCAGGCAGTATATCCCATCGTCCGTGAACTGCTTGGCTCCAAATACGGCCAAACGAACCTCTACTTGCCGGGCGCTTTACTGGCGTGGGGACCTTCCGTAGCAGGCAATCGATCCAGCTTTGCCAACAGTTCATCGAACTGGTCATCATCAATGATTGGGTAATGCCGAGTAAAGCTGTTGCCCAATCGCCGAAGATCGCTTTCGGTCAGTAAGCCAATCGATACTATTCGCTCAGGCATCCCATTCTCCTGCCCGCTCAACGGACCGTGCACAAAAAAGTGCCACGGCTTTTGATCGAAGGTAATACTGACCTAGGTTTGTAGCGCGCGCTCCCACAGCTTATAGACTTACTCGACTACAAAGTGCCCGGGGGCAGTATGGAAGATCACCTGAAGGCGGCCGCAGACGTGGCGATAATGACGGATGGCGCTCTTCTTCGAATTGCTCGCGCTATCCGGCAGGGAAAGCCGCTGACGTGCCTGGAGCAAGCCGTTCTGGACGAGATCAGGATCAGGAAACTAAAGGCAGTGTGACCAGGAAGGGCGATGCGCCGTTCGCCTGTGCGCGTCAGCCGTCAGCTAAGTGTCGGATCAATCAGGAATTTCTCACCCGTCGCCTTTCGCTCATACGCACGCAGGACATCGGGCTGCAAAGCCTCGGCAAGGCCGATGACCCGCGTATATTTGCTGGCGAAGGTCGTAGTGAGTTCGTCGATGACACGCTTGCGCAACCGCGTTGCCACTTGCTCGCCCGCCCTGCGCAGGTAGGGAAAAAGAAGCCACCCGCCGGCGTTCCATTGAAATCCGAACGCCAGGCGATTGAATACAGCAGGCGCGGGGTCGAGCGCGCCATAGATGTAAAGCTGCTTGGACTTATCAGAGCCATAGCGGCTATATTCGGTCATGGTGCTGACGGCAGCGCGTTCCATCGACGAGAGGATATCGCTCCCTAACGTTCCCCCGCCGATGGCGTCAAAGGCGATCGTTGCGCCGGTTTCCTTCAGCGCCTGAACGAGTTGCAGGCGAAAATCATCGTCTTTGCTGTTGATGACATGGGTCGCGCCGATGTCCCGCAGGATTTGCTTCTGCGTTTCGCTACGGACGATGTCTATAAGTGGAATGCCATCCGCTAGGCAGATTTTCTGTAGCATCTGTCCAAGATTCGATGCGGCGGCCGTGTGGACGATGGCAGTGTGTCCCTCGCTTCGTGCCGTCTCGACGAAGCCCAACGCGGTCAATGGATTGACGAACATCGATGCGCCGTCCGCTGCCGTTGCACCCTCTGGCAAGACAATAACTTCCTTGGCGGCTATCCTTCGATAGTCGGCGTAAATACTCCCGCCCACCATGCCAACTCGCTTGCCCTCAAGTTCCCTAGCATTCCGGCCCGTAGCAACGACTGTTCCAGCGCCCTCATTGCCAATCGGCAGGGATTGGCCGATTCGTCCGCGAATCGCCGCCAGCCGTTCTCGAGGCACGCTCATCTTGATGGCTGGACCTGCCGAAGTGACGGGAAGAGTCACTGAGGATATGTCCGCAGGCCCGAACATCAGGCCCAGATCGCTAGGATTGATCGGAGCCGCTTCGACCCGCACGATAATTTCGTCATCCCCCGGATCGCCGATCGTCATCTCCTCCAGGGTCAGGGTGAGAACGCCGTCGGCATCTATGGTAGAGCGCATTTCACGTCCGGTGAGCGTCATGTTCCACTCCATTCAGGGCTGTTGACAGATGGGGTAGGCGATGACGGTTTTACAAGGCGCTACCGAGAGTAAGTTTGCCGCAGTTGATCTAAGCGCTCGCCGTTGTCATGAAGCAATGTCACGATACGGCGGGTGCGGCGCGCCTGACATCGGACGGAGGGCATCATGAGCACCATCGACACGCGCGAGCATCAGCGATTTCCCACATTGTCACCAGCGCAGGTAGAGACGGCGCGTCGCTTCGCTAGCGGGCCGGAAACCCGCTTTGTGGCTGGCGACACGCTTTATGCGGTGGGCGCAGAGGATGTTCCTGCCTGGCTGGTGCTGGAAGGTTCGATCGAAGTCGTGCGTCGCGATGGTCTGAGCGGGGAAGCGCCGATCACGACCCATCACGCCGGACAATTCAGTGGCGAAGTGAACCAGTTGGCAGGACGACCGTCCATCGCCGCGGGGCGTGCCGGACCTGATGGCTGCCTTGCCCTGCCGTTCGATCCTCCGCATTTGCGCGCGTTGATGGTTGGATCAGCCGACGTCGGGGAAATCGTGATGCGGGCGCTGATCCTTCGGCGCGTCAGCTTGATCGAAGAGGGCGGTGCTGGAACTATCCTGATCGGTGTTCCAGACAGCCCCGATATCTTGCGCCTTCAGGCGTTCCTCAACCGCGGAGGTCTGCCAAACCTCGTACTCGATGTGGATGTCGATGAAGAAGGCCGGGCACTCGTGGAGCGCATGGGTGTGCTGCCGGAGGAATTACCACTGGTGGTGTGTCCGGCCGGACCTGTACTCAAGCGACCCACTGATGAGGAACTGGCCGCATGTCTTGGCATTGTCCCTTCGATCGATCCCGACCGAATTTACGACGTTGCAGTTGTCGGCGCTGGCCCGGCAGGTCTCGCCACCGCCGTCTATGCAGCGTCCGAGGGGCTGTCAGTGATCGTCCTCGATGCGCGCGTGATGGGCGGGCAGGCGGGCGCATCGGCCCGGATCGAGAATTATCTTGGCTTTCCAACAGGGATATCTGGTCAGGCGCTCGCCGGCCGCGCTTTCAATCAGGCGCTGAAGTTCGGGGCGGAAATTGCCATTCCTGTCGCCGTCGAGCGGCTTGAATGCGAGAGCGACAAACTTACGGTCTTTTGCGCCGGGGATCGCCGTATGCAGGCGCGCGTCGTGGTGATCGCATCAGGCGCTCGATATCGAAGGCCGCACGTACCAAACCTTTCGACGTTCGAAGGGGCAGGCGTCTCTTATTGGGTCTCTGCGGTCGAAGCGCGACTGTGTGCGGGGGAGGAGGTCGCCCTTGTCGGCGGTGGCAATTCAGCGGGGCAAGCCGTGGTGTTCCTTGCGCCGCAGGTCAAACGCCTGCATCTTGTAGTTCGGCGAGAGCTTTCGGAAACGATGTCACGCTACCTGATCGACCGCATCGATGCGCTCCCCAATGTAGAAATTCATGTGGGATCAGAGATTGTAGAGCTTGAAGGGGATAGAACGGGCGGCCTCACGGGCGCAATCTTTCGCGACCTAAAAGACGGCACAACACATCGTTGCACGCTGCGTCACCTGTTTCTGTTCATTGGGGCCGATCCCAATGCCGGCTGGGCGCAGGATTGCATTGAAACGGATGGGAAGGGGTTCGTCATTACCGGCCGTGGATCGCTGCCGCTCGAAACAAGCACTGCCGGTGTGTTTGCGATCGGCGATGTGCGCGCCGGTTCAACCAAACGGGTTGCGGCGGCAGTGGGCGAGGGTGCGGCCGTCGTCGCCCAGATCCATGCGATGCTGGCGGAGCGGGCTGCTAAGGACGCGCAATGATCGTTATGCCTTTCACATGCCAATCGCCCTTGGCCAAGAATGCGACAAATATAATCTAAACTGGTTATTTCCACAGCAGAATGTCCAGCATATCCGCTGTAATCGGGGTGGCGTACAAAACAACACTGATATTAAAACCGCAGAACCATTTGGAGTACCCGAAGTGTCCGATTTTTCCACCCGCTACGTCCATCGATGAATTTACAAGCGCGCAAAAAATTAACATTCCTTTCTTTTATAATTGTGAACTTCTTCTTAGTTATAATGGCTTGAATGAGAATCTTAAGCGCAGATAGTTCCAACGAATTTCAACTCGCGCGGCGAGAAGTGGTAAGCTTGTTGCGTCGCGGCGGGTGGAGTAAAAGTGCGCTGGGAGAACCACGGCGCTGGCCGACAAGGTTGCAGCATCTGACAGAAGTTCTGCTCAACAGCCGGGTGCCCGGCTTCATACTTTGCGGACCGCAGCGGATTGTCATCTATAATGGCGCTTTCGCACAATTGCTTGATGCCCGTCATCCCAACGCATTCGGTAAGCCATTTGCTGAAGCATTTCCGGAATCTGAAGAAGCTTCGTACCAGTTTGACGAGGCGTTCGACGGAAAGCCGGGGATAGTCCGAAACTTCTTATGGCCGACAGCCGATCATACCATCCGACCCCCTCATATCTTCGACCTGGAGCTAACCCCGGTAACTGACGACAAGCTCAGGGTTTCGTGGGTCCAGGTTCGCGTCACGAGCTTGAGGACTGATCCAGCCCAATTCGCCACAGACAGGGAGCGTGAGGCTGCTGAAATCGCTGATCCTCCTCTCAAGCTGACGAGAATACTCGAACAAAGCGAAGAAAGGCTGAGGCTTGCCCTGGATGTCGCTGGCCTCGCCATCTGGGACTGGAATGTGAAGACGGGGAAAGTGATCTGGTCGGACGAGCATTACCGGATGGCGGGTTATGAAGTCGGTGAAGTCGAACCTGGTTTAGAGAAATGGGCCGATCGCGTTCATCCAGAGGATCGACTTTCGGCATTGGCAAAACTCAATGAGGCGCGTGAGAGTGGAGTCCCCTATATTCACGAGTTGCGCTTTCAGCATCCAAATGGACGCATCGTCTGGGCGTCAGCTTTTGGCCGCTTCTTCTTTGATGCAGTCGGGGAAGCCGAACGGATGATCGGCGCAATGTACGACATAACGGAGCAGCGATCGGTGACGCAAAGACAACAACTTGTGCTGAGCGAGTTACAGCACCGTTCCCGCAACTTGATTGGCCTCATAGATTCCATCGCGCGTAAAACGCTCATGCGTTCCGCCTCGATGGAGGACTTCGCCATAGATTTGGGGCACCGGCTCAGCGCGTTGGCCCGCGTGCAGGCATTCACGGCACAGATAGAACGGGGAGGGGGCGTGACTTTTCGTGAGTTGCTGCTTTCCGAGCTTTCTGCCCACGGGGCCTTGCTGGATGAAGACGAGTTTGCCGAAAAGGTGACTCTTGAAGGGGAAGCGGATGTGTATCTGTCTCCTGATATGGTGCAGACCTTCGCCCTGGCTCTCCATGAACTTGCAACTAACGCAACTAAATACGGGGCACTGAAGGATCAGGGCCACTTGTTGGTCAGATGGGACGTGCAGGACACGGACAGGGAGGGAGAAACACTCTTGAGCGTGGAATGGCTGGAAAGCGGGGTCGACACGGCCTACGATGCGTCTTCGACTTCTGGGGGATATGGCCGGGAGCTGATCGAACGTGCTCTGCCTTATGAGCTTGGCGCAACGACGTCATATGAGATCGACGCCGGAGTTGTGCGTTGTACGATAGCGCTTCCTATGCTTTCGGTGGGGAAAGGTTCTCCCACCTCCGCAGCCTGAATGTTCGTCACTCAACCGTTTATATTGCACCGGGCTTAATTTTTGCTCTTTCCTACAAAGAACAAAAAGTGAACAATGTCAGCATAAAACGGTTAGGGAGTCGCAGGAAAATGGATATCGATGGACCCACGCTTATGGGTTTCGCTGCCGTGCTGACGAGTATTACCAATCTTATTTCAGTCGTTCAACGAATGAGGCGCGAAAGACATGCGGAGACAACTGCATTGGCCGGCGGAAGAAAAGGATTTGCCTGGTATGACATTTTTTCCAAGTCAAAGATTAAGTCAAAATTGTAAATCATGCAATTGCGAATTTGAGCTATCCTTTTGTTATATATAACGAATGTCCTTTTCTAAGATAATTAGTAAGAACGTGGGTTGCAAATGTTGCAACCGTTCTAAATTAAGTTGATGAGTTGTCTCTTATACGTAATGCTCAGTTGAAGAGGGCGAGACCTATTCTGAGGCAGAATGCTCGCATGTGGCATTTGCCTATTGAAAGGGCTTGCAGTTGCAAGATATTCTGAAGCTGGCCTTTGAAGTACATCGCGTTACCGAAGAGAAGATTGGCGTAATTGACGATCTGACTAGGCGCACCAACACCCTGTCTCTTAACGCTCGAATAGAAGCCACGCGGGCGGGCATTCAGGGATCGGCATTTGCCGTCGTGGCGCAGGAGATGTCTGAATTTGCTAAGGAAGTCGCTTTATTGTCGACAGAGTTACGAAGCGCCATAGGATCGAACATGGCGCGAATAGAAACGGCGGGAGAAAGGATGATGCTCGACTTCCGGGGTGCAAGATTTTCGGATCTCGCGCGGAACGTCGTGGAGATCATGGACCGCAATTTATACGAGCGTTCTTGCGACGTTCGTTGGTGGGCGACTGACAGCGCGGTAGTAGATGCAGTCTGTAGCCAAGATGGCAGCAACGTGCTGGCCCATGCCAGCAATCGGCTCGCGACGATCCTTCGCTCCTATACGGTCTATCTTGACCTGTGGATCGTTGATTTGAAAGGGCGTATTGTCGCCAATGGCCGTGGAGATCGCTACCCGGGCCTCTGTGGAACAGACGTGTCTAGCGCCGAGTGGTTCCAGAAGGCGTTGAAGACGCAGAGTGGCGACGACTTTGCGGTCTGCAACATCAGCCGCAACCCGCTCTTGGAGGATGCTGCGGTCGCGGCCTATTCCACTGCGATCCGCCGTGACGGTGATACCATAGGCGAGCCGGTGGGTGTATTGGGCATATTCTTCGACTGGGAGCCGCAGGCGCAGGCAGTTATCAGCAACATCGCACTCAGCGATGATGAGAAGACCGGAAGCCGGGTCATGCTGCTCGACGCGGGCCTCCGAGTCATAGCATCGTCTGACAAGCGGGGTGTTCTGACGGAAACGTTCAATTTGAAGCCAGATGGCCAGAAGCAGGGGTTCTATACAGATGGCCGGCGGTTGGTATCATTCGCGTTGACACCGGGCTACGAAACCTATGCGGGCCTTGGTTGGTATGGCTGCATCGAAAGCACCGGCTCGCTGTACGCCAATGTCGCTAACGACTGAGGCCGAACGCGTTTCAAAGGCTGCTGCGGTAGCCGTTGACGTCAAACGCCGACAGAAATCTTACCCCGGCGGTGCCGTCGCGTACTCGCACAATTGTGCCCACCATATCGTCAGCGCCAGGCAGCTTTGATATAACCACATCGCCGACGCTGACATGGCCGTAATGGTCGATCAGCATACCGGAACTGGAAATGTTGCGTACCCTGCTTTGAAATGTCGGCACGGTGGGACCGGAGATTTCTGCCGTGCAGCTCAGGTTCTGCCGAGGGGCACGCTCTATGAACGTCTTGGGCTTTAACGCTAGGGCATCAGATCTAGACATGGCGCGTTCCAATTAGGGTTGGTAAACCTTACACCGAAATGGTTGGCACCATATTAATTATGGAGCGCCGGAAATACGCTGAGACTCTCATCGAGAGTTTGATATCCGGCAGAAACATAATGTTACGAAGAGACAATCCAGGCGACATAGACCAGCATTAGGTCAGTCGCGGAGTTGCAAGCGCTCTTGATCCGCTTGTCTCAAAGCGCATTGTCTTGCCTGTGGAGTTCCATGAATACCAATGTCTTGATCGTGGAGGACGATCCCGCGCTCCGCACGTTGCTGACGCGTTCGCTCCAACAAAATGGGTTTTCCGCTAATCCCACAGGCTCGGCGGCGGAAGCATGGGCCGCGCTTGAGGAGGGGGGTGTCGACATCATCGTTCTTGACGTGATGCTTCCCGGTACAAACGGCTTGGACATGTGTCGTGAAATACGCCGGGAAAGAGATGTGCCGATCATCTTCCTCAGCGCGAAGGGAACGGAAGTGGATCGCATCGTTGGCCTGGAAGTGGGAGCCGACGATTATCTGGCCAAGCCCTTTGACACGCGGGAACTGATTGCCCGGATACGAGCAGTCCTGCGGAGAGGTGGCATGGATCGCAGACAGGATGCGGCCGGCTATCGCGAAGCCCATTTTGATGGATGGACTGTCCACTTCCCAAGGCGTCAGCTTCTGTCACCGGCGAACGCTGTCGTCGAACTCACAGGTGCGGAATTCGACCTGCTGACGGCTTTTCTCGAAAATCCGCAAAGGGTCATCGCACGTGAAAAACTGATCGAGTTGTCGAAGGCGAGATTGGGCGATGCCTCCGAACGCAGCATCGACGTCTTGATTAGCCGTCTTCGTCGCAAGATCACTCATGGGAACATGCGTGCGCCGATCGTAACAGTCCGGGGCACCGGGTATATGTTCAGCACGGAAGTCACGCGGGAATAGCTTGTGGCGACGTACTGATTCGATTTTGATCTGCCTCGGCTTCCTCTTGAACGCACAGAAACAATGAGTACGTGTTGTTTAATCATTAGACATGTCGTGGAAATGTATCAGAAACAAACTGTGGCGTTCACGTTACAATTCTGACGAAAGCGCCGAAGCATTGATCTTTTAGGCAGGCAAGCGCCTCTCGGTCTGCTTAGGCCAAGTCATCCCGAATGATCGCCAGCTTGCGGACCTCGCAAGTATAGATAGCGGCAGCGGGATGCAGGATGGAACATTCTTTCCAAAAGGGGATGTTCATGCGTAATTTCTATTTAGCCGCTGGTGCCGCTCTCGCGTGCAGCAGCATACCTGCCTTGGCACAGGAAGCTCCTGCGCCGGTCACGGTCACTGGCAGCGTGGCGCTCGTCTCCGATTACCGGTTCCGCGGCGTATCTCAGTCGGATGAGCAACTGGCCGTGCAGGGTGGCTTCACGGTATCTCATGAAAGCGGCCTTTATGTCGGCACCTGGGGTTCCAACCTTTCCGGGTGGGGTACCTTCGGCGGCGCCAATATGGAATTGGACCTCGTAGCAGGCTACAAGCTGCCGCTGGCCGGCGGTTCACTTGATGTGGGCGCGACCTGGTATATGTATCCGGGCGGTTTCGACAACACGGACTTCATCGAACCTTATGTAAAGCTTTCCGGAACCACGGGTCCGTTGAACCTGCTGGCGGGCGTCGCTTACGCGCCGAAGCAGGAAGCGCTGGGCAACTGGTTCCTGAATGGCACGTCGGCCGGGACTGGCGTGTATGATGTTCCAGGCGACAAGAACGACAACCTCTATATCTGGGGTGATGCATCTGCTGGCGTTCCCAACACCGGCCTGACCGTGAAGGGCCACTTGGGCTATTCGAACGGCAATTCCGGCCTTGGCCCGTTCGCGACGTCGGTTGCACCTACGGGTGAATATTGGGACTGGCTCATCGGTGCAGACTATGCGCTCGGCCCGGTCACGCTGGGTGTGGCTTACGTGGACACCGACATTTCGGGCAGCGAGTCGGCTTACCTACAGGACAGCTTCAGCAAGGGGCAGGACGGTACGGGGTCTATCGCCGACGCAACGGTGGTGTTCTCTGTCACGGCCGCCTTCTAATATGTAACTGAAAGGCGGGCGGTAGCTGCAAGTGCAGTTATCGCCCGCCTTTTTTTGGCCTGCGGTCTGATCGGCTTGCGATTGTTGCTGCTCAGAAAAATTGGGCTCGGCCAAGGGGGGCTTGCCGAGCCCGAGATTGCATGCCGTCGATCTTTGCGTTGAGGGCGCATTCTCCCTATGTTCGTTACACCGCCGTGTCGCTAATTTATGCTACGGCACGCCAGCATTTGAACAGGTGGACCTATATTCCGCTGTTTGCCGCAGCTCGTGACAGGGGAACCTTGCTTAACGCAGCAGGTTCTAAATCATCCTGTGCAACCACAGCCAAGGATACAGTGATGATTTCCGCTACAGGTCCGAATGATCCCAAAGAGTTGGCCGAAAACGAAGATGACACCGAAGAGGCAATGGAGGAGGCACAGAAGGATGCCGCCGAAGAGCGTGAGGAAGAAGGCGGCTATCAATAACGCAGCATTCCCGTCGATGAGAACGCGCAGACGAGCGTGAACAGGATTGCTCACGAAGTAATCGGCGGATTCCTGTCGGACATCGCCACTATAAAGCCGTCGCCAGGCGCGGGTGCGGCGAGCGGTGTCGCCTTGGCAATGGCCTCAGCACTGGCGCGCAAGGCGGTGCTGATGACTCTCAAACATCGTCGCGAGGCTGAACTCTCCCAAGCCGACGGTCGGCTCGCCACTATTGGTGAAGCCGCGCTCGCGTTGGCTGACGAGGACGCCGCGCGGTTTGCGGCGATGTTGGCGGCAAAGCATGAGGGGCCTGCTGCGGCGGATTGCGTGGACGATGAAGCGCAGGCGCTGGATGATCTGGCGAAGCGGATGTTGGCATTGTGCGACGAGGTGGACCTGATCGTGCAGGGTGTTCGGCCTATTATAAATGCGAACATGACGAACGATCTGACGGCAGCGCTTTCCCTCTCCGAAAGTGCCGCCGCAATCCAGCGGGCGAATGCATCTGAGCTTGCGTCGCCAAACTCCTCAGGCGTCTAATAGTGTGGACCCAATTGAGAAGTTGGTCGTTAGCTAGCTTATGTCGCCCGGTTGCCGCGCCATGCGGCGCTCCGCTTGCAATGGAGTAGTTTATGGAATCCCCTGACCCTGATAATCCTGCTCCCGGTGATGTGGGACCACCCGGACCGGCAGGCATCGGCGAAAATATTTGTCCCCGCTGCAATGGCACTGGCGAAGTCGACGGTGAGCAATGCGAATATTGCAACGGCCATGGTAAGGTTATGGAGGGCATCGCGGGCGCTTGATCCACCCTGAGCATTTCAATGCGCGTGCTCTGATCCCAACATGACGGGTGCCTGACCCGGCTGCCACGGTGCGAGCCGAACCATAGCCCCGCAAAAGAGGGGTGATTGGATATGGCATTTAACCCAGGATTGAAGGCGTGGAAGTGGCAGTGAGTCGAAGTGTGCGCGATCTGCCTCTGCAAATTGCCGGATAAAGGGCAGGATGGCGATATCGGAGAGGGACCGCTCGTCCCGAAGCAGATTGATATTGTGTGACAGACGCTCTTCTAAGTTCAGCAGAATGCGGACGGCGGCGGTTCGATGCTCGATAGGGTCGGTATCGTATCGTGTCGCATATTTGTATCGATCCAGATGATATTTGAACGCGCCATCGTTAGTCTCGATCAAAGACGCGGGATCGCCTTCCAGCCACTTTTCGGGATCATGGTTGCCTAGCGCCCAAAGCATGATGTCCAGACTTTCGTCCAGTACCTGCCCATCACCGAGCACAAGCACCGGAACCGTGGCCTTTGGCGAGGCGTCAATCATTGCCTGGGGCTTGTCTGCAAGTTTCACCTCGCGCAATTCGCAGACGGTGCCGCTGACCAGCAGCGCCATGCGTGCCCGCATGGCGTAGGGGCATCTGCGGAAACTGTAGAGAACGGGATAAGGCGGCGTGTTCACGCGTCCGATAATTGCGTCACCAACGCCGCGATTTCTTGAGGCTCTAGTATCCAGGTTCGCGTTTTCCTGCCCTCGCGGAAAACCGGCTGGGTGAGCAACACGCGCGCCTCTTGCTGATGCTGGGGCTTTAACGCGGCGAAGTGACGGGCGCATTCTCGGATGTTGGAGATAAGCGGTGCCTTCCCGTCCAGATCGATCAGTGTTGCGGGTTGATCCCAGGCTATATTCGTCACGGTGGCAGTCCTTGGTTGCTTCGACGCTGGCGTCGGCCTCACTCAAGTCAATGCCCTCTGCATGAACCCCTGGCAAGACATGGCGGCACGACGAAGACGGACGGCGCTCTAGATCATATGCGTCTTCATATCGTCCGGCCCCATCTGCATACCATGGTTGAGGTGCGCCATGATCCAGATCGAGCCGAGCACCACCAGTAAGACGATCAACACTCCAAAGGCCAGCGCAATGACGTTGTTGGTGTTGTCCGGACCCGTTGTGATGTGCAGGAAAAAAACAAGGTGCACGCCCATCTGCGCAATCGCCAGCACCACGATAGCGGCAGGAACCGCTGGGCGCCAGATCATGTCCGTCCAGCCGACCCAAAAGGACGCCGCCGTCAGCAACGCGGCCAAGCCAAGCCCCAGAATGTAACCCCGTGCGCCGCCTATCGGTTCATGCGCGTTGACGTGCTCCTCGCCGGGGGCGCTGTCTTGAAAATCGTCCTCTTCCCTGCTCATATGCCGCTTCCCAGTAGATAGACGATGGAGAAGACACCCACCCAGATGATGTCGAGCGCATGCCAAAACAAATTGAAACACAGCAGCCGCCGCCGGATATTCGGCCGGAAGCCCTTCACGGCAATCTGCGCCATCATGGTGCCCAGCCAGAGCAGTCCTACGCCGACATGTAGGCCATGCAGCCCAACAAGCGCGAAGAAGGCGGACAGGAAGGCGCTGCGTTGCGGCCCCGCGCCCTGTGCTATCAGCTCGGTGAACTCCTGAAGTTCGATGGCTAGGAAAAGCGCGCCGAGGATACCGGTGACGAGAAGCCATAGCTGCGTCGCGCGCATGTCGCGCCTTTCGGCGGCGATACTGCCCAACCCGCAAGTGAAACTGGACAGGAGCAGACATGTCGTCTCGATCGCCACGCGGCCAAGACCGAAGATTTCGCGTCCCGTCGGCCCGCCCGCCGTCTCGCCAGCTAGCACGGCATACGCCGCGAAGAAGGCGGAGAACATGACGATGTCTGACAGCAGGTAAATCCAGAACCCGTAGCTGACAATGACGCGTTTGGACGCCGGACCGCCCTCGCCGTGACCGGTTGCGCCCCTGCCATGGCCTCCATGTCCGCGGCCAAGAGCATAGGGGTCGCTGTGCTGATGACGCGCGCTATGTTCCGCTGGATGGGCGGGCGCGCTGCTCATGCGGGATTTTCCGCACGTTCGGAAAGCCATTGCTGGCGTGCTTCGCGGCGGGCGCGGTCGACGCGTGCAACTTCTTCTGCGGGGATGTCGTATTCCTCAATGTCGCGCCACGCGAACACCACGAACGTGGCATAGGCGCCGACAAAGCCCACGATCGCCAGCCACCAGATGTGCCAGATCAAGGCGAACCCGATCAAAGTCGAGAAGAACGCAGTAATGATGCCGGTCGGCGAATTGCGCGGCATCTCGATCTCCTCATAATCAGGCTCCTCGCCCAACCGCTGCTCTTCAATTGCGCGCTGTTTGACGCCCCAATAGGCTTCTTCACCCTGCACATTGGGCATGACCGCGAAGTTGAAGGCTGGAGGCGGGGAAGGCGTCGACCATTCGAGGCTACGGCCGTCCCAAGGATCTCCCGTCATATCGCGCAACCGCTCGCGGTCGCGGATACTGACGACGAGTTGCACAACTTGGGCCGCCACGCCTACGATCATGAACGCGACGCCCGCCAGCGCCACATGGAGCCAAGGCACCCATTCGTCGACTTCGACATGCTGGAGCCGCCGCGTCATGCCCTCCAGTCCAACGACGTAGAGCGCGCCAAAAGTGAGAACAAAGCCCATCAGCGAAGGCCAGAACGCGATCTTTCCCCAGCGTTCATCCAACGAGAAACCGAACGCCTTGGGAAACCAGAACGTATAGCCTGCAATCACGCCGAACACGACGCCGCCAACGATGACATTGTGGAAATGCGCCACCAGGAACATCGAGTTGTGCAGCATGAAGTCGGCTGGCGGCACGGCGAGGAGAACCCCGGTCATCCCGCCGATGACGAAAGTGACCATGAAGGCGAGGGACCAGAGCATCGGCGTCGGGAAGCGGAGGCGACCGCCATACATCGTGAACAGCCAGTTGTAGATCTTGACCCCTGTCCCAACGGCAATGACCGAAGTGGCAATGCCAAACGCCGCATTCACGTCCGCACCTGCGCCCATCGTAAAAAAGTGGTGAAGCCAGACGCAGAACGATACAATCACGATAAACAGCGTCGCCGCGACCATGGACCGATAGCCGAACAGTGGCTTACCGGAGAAAGTTGAGAATATCTCCGAGAAGATGCCAAACGCGGGCAGGATCAGGATATACACTTCGGGATGGCCCCACGCCCAGATGAGGTTCACGAACATCATCATGTTGCCGCCGGCTTCATTGGTGAAGAAGTGGAAGCCCAGATACCGGTCGAGCGTCAGCATCGCGAGCGTCGCGGTCAGGATCGGGAAGGCCGCGACGATCAGCATGTTCGAGCCCAGCGACGTCCAGCAGAACATCGGCATCCGCAGGTAAGACATGCCCGGCGCACGCATCTTCAGGATTGTCGTGACGAGGTTGATCCCCGACATCAACGTGCCCACCCCCGATATCTGGATCGCCCACAGGTAATAGTCGACGCCTACGCCCGGTGAGTAGGTCGTCTCGCTCAACGGCGCATAGGGAAGCCACCCGGTCCGCGCGAACTCGCCGATGACGAGGCTGACGTTTACCAGCAAGGCGCCTGCCGCCGTCAGCCAGAAACTCACGGAATTGAGTGTCGGGAAGGCCACGTCGCGCACGCCGAGCTGCAACGGTACAACGAAGTTCATCAGTCCGATCACGAACGGCATCGCACCGAAGAAGATCATGATGGTGCCGTGGGCGCTGAAAATCTGGTCGTAATGATCGGGGGGAAGATAGCCCTGCGCGCCACCGACGGCCATCGACTGCTGCGTCCGCATCATGATAGCGTCAACGAAGCCGCGGATCAGCATCAGCAGAGCGAGCATCGTGTACATGACGCCGATCCGCTTATGATCGACGCTCGTGATCCATTCGTGCCAGAGATAGGGCCAATAGCGCTTCTTCGTGACCCACGCGAGGACACCAAGCAAGCCGGCAAACACGACAGCCGCCGCCACGAGCGGAATAGGCTCATCGAAGGGGATGGCCGTCCAATCGAGTTTCCCGAACATCATTTATGCTCCAGCGGCTCTGGCGAAATATTCGGGTCGCGACCGCCGCCTGTGGAGGGGCCAGGTTGCGGTTTGATCTTCTGGCTGACGATCGCTTCGAACAATCCTGGTTGTGTCGCGCGATAGCTAAAAGGTTTCACATTGCTGCTCTGCTTGTAGAGCGCCGCATAGCCCCTCGCGTCGAGCGTCGGGCCTTGCGTCCTCGTGCGGGCTACCCAGTTGGCAAACTCCGTTGGCGGAACTGATCGCACGCCGAAGTTCATGTCGGAAAAGCCATCGCCGCTGAAGTGCGCCGACTGTCCATAGATGGTGCCGGGCCGATCGGCGCGCAGGTTCAACTCCGTCTCCATTCTGTTCATCGTGTAGATCATGGAGCCCAGCCGCGGCACGAAAAAGGTATTCATGACGCTCGCCGAGGTAAGCCTGAAATGCACGGGACGCCCGACGGGGATCATCAACATGTTAACGGTCGCAATCCCCTCGCGCGGGTAGATGAACAACCACTTCCAATCGAGCGAGACGACCTGAACCTCCAGCGGCGGCATGGTGGATTGGATCGGTCGGCGCGGGTCTAGATCATGGCTGCCGACCCAGATCACGCCGCCCAAGAACAGGATCACCAAGATCGGGATCGACCAGACGATCATCTCTATGCGGCCGGAATACACAAAATCGGGGCGGTACTTTGCCTTTGTGTTCCCTTCCCTGAACCACCATGCGAATGCCAAGGTCGCCACGATCGTCGGGATTACGATCGCCAGCATGATGACGAGCGAATTCAGCAGGATGGTCCGGTTTGCGTCTGCAATGGGGCCGTCAGGCGAAAGAATGGTAGCCGGCGAGCAACCGGCTAATGCGAGAGGTAAGCCCATGCTCCGCAAACATATTTTCGCCAAACGAGATGGGACTGCGCGCATCATTGTCCTCCCGGTGGCTTTATGGCGATCGTTGAGTCTCGGCTCTTTATCCTATGTGATCCAGCACCCGCTTGTGCGCTGGTGGCCCTCACATCCGATGAAAGCATTGTGCACGTCGTGCGTCGTCAACGTCAAGGCAGCCCGTTTAGTTCAGCCTGAAGAGGGATAATCTGTGACCCCGCCTCCTGCTTTTTCACCGCAGGACAGCGGTGTTTGGGGCATGAAAAAAGCCGCCGGATTTGCACCCGGCGGCTTCTCATTTTCAGGACGCTGCGTCCCTCATGGTCGCGGCGTCTTCATTCTCATTCCGCGTCGGTTGTCGTGAAGTCTTCACCCTGGATCGCGCCCAGTGGATCGTCACCGATCGCCGCTTCCGGACCCTGCGCCAGTTCGGCGGCATGTTCCTCGGCTGCGGTCTGCGGCGCGATCAGGTGGGCCTGAAGCCCCTTGATCTGCGCGCGCATGGCGGCGTCGCGGCTGGAGGCCGCCACGCGCAGGCGGTTCATACCTGCACCCGTACCGGCCGGGATCAGACGGCCAACGATGACGTTTTCCTTCAGACCGATCAGCGTGTCCTTCTTTCCCTGAACCGCGGCTTCGGTAAGAACGCGCGTGGTTTCCTGGAACGAAGCGGCCGAGATGAAGCTGCGGGTTTGCAGCGACGCCTTGGTGATGCCGAGCAACACGGGCTTGCCGACGGCGGGCTGCTGCCCTGCGGTAAGCTTCGCATTGATCTCGTGCATCTCTTCGGCATCGACCTGCTCGCCAGCGAGCAACGTGGTTTCGCCGCCATCGGTGATCTCGACCTTCTGCAGCATCTGACGAACGATCGTTTCGATGTGCTTGTCGTTGATCTTCACGCCCTGCAGTCGATAGACTTCCTGAATTTCCGACACGAGATATTCGGCCAGTGGCTCGATGCCGAGCACTTCGAGAATATCGTGCGGATCAGGCGAGCCGCCGATCAGGTTGTCGCCGCGCTTCACAAAGTCGCCTTCCTGAACGTCGATCACCTTGCTCTTGGGGATCAGATACTCGACCGGCTCGCCCCCATCCTCGGGACGAATGGCGATCTTGCGCTTCGCCTTATAGTCCTTGAGGAATTCGACGCGACCGCTGATCTTGGCGATGATCGCATTGTCCTTGGGCTTACGCGCTTCGAACAATTCGGCCACGCGCGGCAGACCACCGGTGATGTCACGCGTCTTCGCGGCTTCGCGAGAGACACGCGCCAGCACGTCACCGGCCTGAACGGTCTGGCCGTCCTCGACCGAGAGCGTGGCACCGATAGCGAGCATGTAGCGCGCCGCTTCACCCGAACCGTCGTCCAGCAGGGTCAGGCGCGGACGCAGATCCTCCTTCGTACGGGCGGATCCACGATGCTCCGTGACAACGCGCTGGGCGATACCCGTTGCTTCGTCGGTCTGCTCGGTCAGCGTCTTGCCGTCGATCAGGTCGACATACTTCACGACGCCTGGACGCTCGGTAATCACCGGCATGGTGAACGGATCCCACTCGGCGATACGATCGCCCAGCTTCACCTTTGCATTGTTTTCGAACAGGATCGTCGCGCCGTAAGGCAGACGATGGACCGCGCGTTCGCGGCCTTCCTGATCGATGATCGCCAGTTCACCGTTACGGGCGAGCGACAGGCGACGGCCACGGCTGTCCGTGATCGTCGGCATGTCACGCAGTTCCAGCGTACCGTCGGCAACCGCTTCGAGGTTGGACGTTTCGTTGAGCTGCGCCGCGCCGCCGATGTGGAAGGTACGCATGGTAAGCTGCGTACCCGGTTCACCGATCGACTGGGCCGCGATGACGCCGACGGCTTCACCGATGTTGACCGGCGTACCACGAGCGAGGTCACGACCGTAGCACTTGCCGCAGACGCCCATCTTGCTTTCGCAGATCAGCGGCGAGCGGATTTTCACGGCCTGCGTGCCGATGCCTTCGATCTGCGCGATCAGGGCTTCGTCAAGCAGAGTGCCTTCAGGGATGGCGACGCTGCTGTCCTTTGGATCGACGATATCTTCAGCCGTCGTACGACCGAGGATACGCTCACCAAGCGAGGCAATGACGGTGCCGCCCTGCACAATGGCCTTCATTTCCAGAGCGCGGTTGGTGCCGCAATCTTCCTCGACGATCGTGCAATCTTGGCTGACGTCGACCAGACGGCGAGTCAGGTAACCCGAGTTTGCCGTCTTGAGCGCGGTGTCGGCGAGACCCTTACGGGCGCCATGGGTGGAGTTGAAGTATTCAAGGACGGTCAGGCCTTCCTTGAAGTTCGAGATGATCGGCGTTTCGATGATCTCGCCCGACGGCTTGGCCATCAGGCCACGCATACCGGCAAGCTGCTTCATCTGCGCTTGGCTACCACGAGCACCCGAGTGCGCCATCATGTAGATGGAGTTGATCGGGGCCATGCGGCCATTCTCGTCCTTTGGCTGGGCGCGAATTTCGTCCATCATCGCGTTCGCGACAACGTCACCGCAACGCGACCAGGCGTCGATCACCTTGTTGTACTTTTCCTGCTGCGTGATCAGACCGTCCTGATACTGCTGCTCGTAATCGGCAACCATCGCCTTGGTGTCGTCGACCGTGCCGACCTTCGAGTCCGGAATGACCATGTCATCCTTGCCGAAGGAAATGCCGGCCTGGAACGCGTGGCGGAAGCCCAGCGCCATGATGGCGTCGGCGAACAGCACCGTGTCCTTCTGACCCGTGTGACGATAGACCTGATCGATCACGTCACCGATTTCCTTCTTGGTGAGAAGGCGGTTGATGACGTCGAAGGGCACCTTATGGCTCTGCGGCAGGGTTTCACCCAGCAGCATGCGACCCGGCGTCGTTTCGAAACGCTTCATGTACGACTTGCCGTTTTCATCAGTCTGCGGAACGCGGCTGATGATCTTCGAGTGAAGCGTCACGGCCTTGTTGAACAGCGCCTGATGCACTTCGGGCATGTCGGAGAGCATCATGCCTTCGCCCGGCTCGCCTTCGCGCTCCATGGAAAGGTAATAGATGCCAAGGACCATGTCCTGCGACGGCACGATGATCGGCTTGCCGTTAGCGGGCGAGAGGATGTTGTTGGTGGACATCATCAGCACGCGCGCCTCCAACTGGGCCTCAAGGCTCAGCGGAACGTGGACGGCCATCTGATCGCCATCGAAGTCGGCGTTGAAGGCCGAGCAGACGAGCGGATGAAGCTGGATCGCCTTGCCTTCGATCAGCACGGGTTCGAACGCCTGGATGCCGAGACGGTGAAGCGTGGGCGCGCGGTTCAGCATGACCGGATGCTCGCGGATCACTTCGTCCAGGATGTCCCAGACTTCCTTGCGCTCCTTCTCAACCCACTTCTTCGCCTGCTTCAGGGTCATCGACAGACCCTTGGCATCAAGACGGGCGTAGATGAACGGCTTGAACAGTTCGAGCGCCATTTTCTTAGGCAGGCCGCACTGATGCAGCTTCAATTCCGGACCGGTCACGATCACCGAACGACCCGAATAGTCGACGCGCTTGCCGAGCAGGTTCTGACGGAAGCGGCCCTGCTTGCCCTTCAGCATGTCGGACAGCGACTTCAATGGACGCTTGTTCGCGCCGGTGATGACGCGGCCACGGCGGCCGTTGTCGAACAGCGCGTCGACGGCTTCCTGCAACATGCGTTTTTCATTGCGGACGATGATGTCCGGCGCGCGCAGTTCCATAAGCCGCTTTAGGCGGTTGTTACGGTTGATGACGCGGCGGTACAGATCGTTGAGATCCGAGGTGGCGAAACGACCGCCGTCCAGTGGCACCAGCGGGCGCAGTTCTGGCGGAATGACCGGAACGACGTCCAGGATCATCCATTCCGGGCGGTTGCCGGATTCCAGGAAGCTCTCGACGACCTTCAAACGCTTGATGATCTTCTTGGGCTTCAGTTCCGACTTGGTGACGGCCAGTTCCTCGAGAAGAACCTTCTTTTCGCCTTCCAGGTCGAGGTCGATCAGCATCTGCTTGACCGCTTCGGCACCAATCCCGGCGGAGAAGGCGTCTTCGCCATACTGGTCCTGTGCGTCGAGCAGTTCGTCTTCGTTGAGCAGTTGATACTTGTCGAGCGCGGTGAGGCCCGGCTCGATGACGATGTAGCTTTCGAAGTAGAGGACGCGTTCAAGCTGCTTCAACTGCATGTCGAGCAGCAGGCCGATGCGCGAAGGCAGCGACTTTAGGAACCAGATGTGCGCGACAGGCGCTGCCAGTTCGATGTGGCCCATCCGCTCACGGCGGACCTTCGATACCGTGACCTCGACACCGCACTTTTCGCAGACGATGCCCTTATACTTCATACGCTTGTACTTGCCGCACAGGCATTCGTAATCCTTGATCGGACCGAAGATGCGCGCACAGAACAGGCCGTCGCGCTCAGGCTTGAACGTGCGGTAGTTGATGGTTTCCGGCTTCTTGATCTCGCCGAAGGACCAGGAGCGGATACGCTCTGGCGAGGCGAGACCGATCTGGATCTGGTCGAAGGTTTCCGGCTTTACGACCGGGTTTGCGAAGTTGGTCAGTTCGTTCATTTTCAAATTCCCTCAGGAGGGTAAAATATCGGAGCGGGGGAGGAGCGCCGCCTTGGGGACAGCGCTCCTTGCGTTCCCTTATTCCGCAGCCAGCGCCGGACCGTCGTCTTCCAGAATCTCGTCGATCGAGTTCAGTTCGACATTGAGGCCAAGCGAGCGCATTTCCTTCACAAGCACGTTGAAGCTTTCCGGGATGCCGGCCTCGAAAGTGTCGTCGCCCTTGACGATCGCTTCGTAGACCTTCGTACGGCCGATAACGTCGTCCGACTTCACGGTCAGCATTTCCTGCAGCGTATAGGCGGCACCATAGGCCTGGAGCGCCCAAACCTCCATTTCCCCGAAGCGCTGGCCACCGAACTGCGCCTTGCCACCCAGCGGCTGCTGCGTGACGAGCGAGTAGGGGCCGATCGAACGGGCATGGATCTTGTCGTCGACAAGGTGATGCAGCTTCAGCATGTAGATGTAGCCGACCGTGACCTTCCGGTCGAACTTGTCGCCCGTACGGCCATCGAACAGATCGCTCTGACCCGAAGTGTTCAATCCGGCGAGTTCCAGCATCGCCGACACGTCGGCTTCGCGGGCACCGTCGAACACGGGCGTCGCCATCGGTACGCCCGGCGTCAGATGCGACGCAAGTTCCACGATCTGATCGGGGGTACGTGCCTCGATCTCGGCATGATACTTCTCACCATAGACGGTCTTGAGGCGTTCTTTGACCGCTTCGGGCGGCGCGGCGCTTTCCGGGTTCGGATTAGCTTCGCGCCATTCTTCCAGAGCATGCTTGATCTGCTGACCCAGACCGCGTGCGGCCCAGCCCAGATGCGTTTCGAAGATCTGTCCGACGTTCATGCGCGATGGCACGCCCAGCGGGTTCAGCACGATATCCACATGCGTACCGTCCGCGAGGAACGGCATGTCCTCGATCGGCAGGATGCGAGAGATAACGCCCTTGTTCCCGTGACGGCCAGCCATCTTGTCGCCCGGCTGCAGCTTGCGCTTCACCGCGACGAACACCTTGACCATCTTGAGCACGCCCGGGGGCAGCTCGTCGCCGCGCTGCAGCTTCTCGACGCGATCTTCGAACCGATCGACGATGGTCTTCACCGCTTCGTCATACTGGCCCTTGATCGCTTCGAGCGAGACCTGAACGCTGTCGTCGGCCACCGCGAACTTCCACCATTCGTGACGCTCGACTTCATCCAGAAGCGCGTCGTCGATGACGATGCCCTTCTTGATGCCCTTGGGTGCAGCCGTCGCGGTCTGGCCGAGAAGCTGTTCCTTCAGGCGATTAAAGGTCGCACGATTGAGGATGCCGCGTTCGTCTTCGCGATCCTTCGCAAGACGGTCGATTTCCTCGCGCTCGATTGCCATCGCGCGCTCGTCCTTGTCGATGCCGTGGCGATTGAACACGCGCACTTCGACTACCGTGCCGGCAACGCCCGGCGGTAGACGCAGCGAGGTGTCGCGCACATCGCTGGCCTTTTCACCGAAGATCGCGCGGAGGAGCTTTTCTTCCGGCGTCATCGGCGATTCACCCTTGGGGGTGATCTTGCCGCACAGGATATCGCCCGGCTCCACTTCGGCGCCGATGTAGACAATGCCCGCTTCGTCGAGGTTGCGCAGGGCTTCCTCGCCGACGTTGGGAATGTCGCGGGTGATGTCTTCCGGACCCAGCTTCGTGTCGCGGGCCATGACTTCGAACTCCTCGATGTGAATCGAGGTGAAGACGTCGTCCTTAACGATCCGCTCGGAGATCAGGATACTATCTTCGTAGTTGTAGCCATTCCACGGCATGAACGCGACGAGGGTGTTGCGACCCAGCGCCAGTTCGCCGAACTCGGTCGATGGGCCGTCCGCAATGACGTCGCCGCCGTCTACCAGATCGCCGACCTTCACCAGCGGACGCTGGTTGATGCAGGTGTCCTGGTTGGACCGCTGGAACTTCTGCAGCGTGTAGATGTCGACGCCCGACTTGCCGGGTTCGACGTCATCCGTTGCGCGGATCACGATGCGGGTGGCGTCCACCTGATCGACGATGCCCGAACGCTTGGCCGAGATGGCGGCGCCGGAGTCACGGGCGACGGTTTCTTCCATGCCGGTGCCGACAAACGGCGCTTCGGCGCGTACCAAAGGCACGGCCTGACGCTGCATGTTCGATCCCATAAGCGCGCGGTTGGCGTCATCGTTTTCCAGGAACGGAATGAGCGATGCGGCGACCGAAACGAGCTGCTTGGGGCTGACGTCCATCAAGGTGATCTGATCGCGCGGAGCCATCAGGAATTCACCGGCTTCACGCGACGACACGAGGTCTTCGATGAAGTGGCCGTCGGCATCGGTGTCGGCGTTGGCCTGCGCGATCGTGTGCTTGGCCTCTTCCATAGCGGACAGATAGACCACGTCGTCCGTCACCTTATGGTCGATGACTTTGCGGTACGGCGTTTCGATGAAGCCATACTTGTTGACGCGGCTGAAGGTCGCGAGGCTGTTGATCAGACCGATGTTCGGGCCTTCCGGCGTTTCGATCGGGCAGATGCGGCCATAGTGAGTCGGGTGAACGTCGCGGACTTCGAAGCCAGCGCGCTCACGCGTCAGACCGCCCGGCCCGAGAGCGGACACGCGGCGCTTGTGAGTGACTTCCGAAAGCGGATTGGTCTGATCCATGAACTGCGAAAGCTGCGAGGAGCCGAAGAACTCACGCACGGCCGCCACGGCGGGCTTCGCGTTAATGAGATCGTTGGGCATGACCGTCGATACGTCGACCGAAGACATACGCTCCTTGACCGCACGTTCCATGCGAAGGAGGCCGACGCGATACTGGTTTTCCAGAAGCTCGCCGACCGAACGCACACGACGGTTACCGAGGTTGTCGATGTCGTCGATTTCGCCCTTGCCGTCCTTCAGGTTCACCAGTTCCTTGACGACCGCGAGGATATCTTCGCGGCGCAGGGTGGTGACCGTGTCTTCGGCATCGAGTTCGAGGCGCATGTTGAGCTTCACGCGGCCAACAGCCGAGAGGTCATAGCGCTCCGGATCGAAGAACAGGCCGTCAAACAGCGACTCCGCGGTTTCGCGCGTCGGGGGTTCGCCGGGGCGCATGACGCGGTAGATGTCGGACAGCGCATGGTCGCGATCTTCAGCCTTGTCGGCCTTCAGCGTATTGCGAATCCACGGACCGGTCGTGACATGATCGATGTCGAGCAGTTCGAGCGTTTCGATCCCTGCCTTGTCGAGCTTCTCGAGGTTCTCCGGGGAAACTTCGTCGCCAGCTTCGATGTAGATTTCGCCGGTCGCGTCGTTGACGAGATCAAAGGCGCTGTAGCGGCCGAAGATTTCCTCGGTCGGGATCAGCAGGTCGGTGAGGCCGTCCTTCTGCGCCTTGTTAGCGGCACGAGGCGAAATCTTCTGACCCGCCGGGAACACGACTTCGCCCGAATTGCCGTCGACGATGTCGAAGGCAGGCTTCTGGCCACGCCAAGCTTCGGGAGTGAACGGGATCTTCCAGCCACCTTCGCCACGAACGAAGGTTACCTTATTGTAGAACTCACCCAGAATTTCTTCGGGGTTGAGGCCGAGTGCGAACAGCAGCGCCGTGACCGGCAGCTTGCGCTTGCGGTCGATACGGACGTTCACGATGTCCTTCGCGTCGAATTCAAAATCGAGCCACGAACCGCGATACGGAATGACGCGCGCGGCGAAAAGATATTTGCCCGAGGCGTGAGTCTTGCCACGGTCATGATCGAACAGGACGCCCGGCGAACGGTGCATCTGGCTGACGATCACGCGTTCCGTGCCGTTGATGATGAAGGTGCCGTTACCCGTCATCAGGGGCATGTCGCCCATGTAGACGTCCTGCTCCTTGATATCGAGGACCGAGCGGGTGTCGGTATCCTGATCGACCTCAAACACGATCAGGCGAAGGGTAACGCGCATCGGCGCGGCATAGGTGATCCCGCGCTGGCGGCATTCCTCGGTATCGTACTTCGGGTCTTCCAGTTCGTAATGAACGAAATCCATTTCGGCTGTGCCGGCAAAATCACGGATCGGGAAGACGCTGCGCAACGTCTTTTCGAGGCCCGAGACGTAACCGATCGAGGGATCGGAACGGAGGAACTGTTCGTAGCTTTCGCGCTGCACTTCGATCAGGTTTGGCATCTGCACGACTTCGTGGATGTTGCCGAACACCTTGCGGATGCGCTTCTTTGCGCCCGTCATGCTGATGGTGGGAGCTGCCTTGGTCGCCATGCGTTGGTCCTGCCTTGATAGAACTATTTATTTTCGCATCGCAGCGAAAGCTCAGCCGATTCGCGCATACCAGTGACGCAAAAAAGTGCGGGTCGGGGCTGTCCGATCCGCACTGTCAGCGTCTGGCAGAACCTTCGCATTTCTGCCCTATTCGTCTCGGTTCGAGCGCAAATCGAACCGGGTCCCGGGCAGTGGAAGGCTGGCTCATCCTGCCGGGGAAGCAGGGGAGGGCCGTTAACTCTTGAAGCGCGATATAGCGACGCTGTTGGAGATTGTTAAGAGGGTAGGCGCGAAAAATGCGAGGATTTCAAATAAATGCAGCGAAGAAGGGTATGACAAGCTGCACCGCCCATAGCAGGAGAAACGCGCTTCCCCAGTTCTTGAGCGTGGGCCGGGAAGCCGCAGGCGGGTTTTGCATCCTCATCTGTTCTTCAGGGCTTCGGTGACTTTCTTGACGTTCTGCGACTGGCCGCGACGCAGGATCATGATGTCACCTTGGGCCACGACAACGATCAGGTCCTCGACGCCGACCATCGCTACGCGCGGCCCATCACTGTGGACGAGGCAGCGGGCAGCGTCGATGGTGAGCACGTCGCCGCGCACGGCATTACCATTGTCATCCTTGTCGCTGATCGTGTGGAGCGAATCCCAGCTCCCAACGTCCGACCACCCCATGTCGACGGGCACGCAGGCTACCTTCTCGGCGCGCTCCATGACGGCGTAGTCGATCGAGTCCGAAGGGCAGGCTTCGAACGAGGCGGCGTCGGGATAGAGGCGCTGCCCCTCCTTGCGGCCCTTGTCGAGCGATGCTTTCGCGGCGGCAAGCATTTGCGGCTGGAAGGTTTCGAGCGCGTTGAGATAGGCGTCGGCGCGGAACAGGAATATGCCTGCATTCCAGGCGTACCCGCCCTCGGCCAGCATTTCAGCGGCGCGCGCTGCGTCCGGCTTTTCCACGAAGCGCGTCACCGAGTTGACAGTGCCCTGCACAGGCTCACCCATCTGAATGTAGCCATAGCCGGTTTCCGGAGCATCGGGCGTGATCCCGAAGGTCACGAGCCAGCCCTCCGCGACCAGCGGCAATGCCTGCGCGATCGCGGCATGGAAGGCGGGAAGGTCCAAAATCACGTGATCGCTCGGCATGACGAGCAACGCGTCCGCCGGGTCGTCCGCAACCAGCGCCGCCAGTGCGATCGCAGGCGCGGTGTTGCGACCGAAAGGCTCCAGCAGGATATGGCTCTCGGTGATACCGATTTCCGCAAGCTGTTCCTCGATCAGATCGGCGTGCCCCGCATTGGCGACGAGAATCGGTGCACCGAAGGAGATGTAGGACGCAGTAGTGGTGGAATCCGTCCGGCGGGCCGTAAGTTGCAGCATGGTCTCCGCAGACGTCAAAGCCAGAAGTTGCTTCGGTCGTTCTGGACGCGAAACGGGCCAGAGGCGCGTGCCAGAGCCACCGGAAAGAATAACCGGAACAACAGATGCCGTCATGAAAGGTAACCCTGCTCGTGAATAGTTGGTTGCCCCTTAGCATGTGCAGCATGAACCAAGAAGGGGTGGCGTTTAGCGTCTGTGAAGGAATTGGGACCATAACGGCGCTAACAATGTCGCGGAGTTCCCATGAAGATATTATGCGTGTTCGGTACGCGACCGGAAGCGATCAAGTTGTTTCCGGTGATCCACGCGTTGCGCGATACACCGGGGATAGCCGTGCGGGTATGCGTGACGGCCCAGCATCGTGGATTGCTCGATCAGGTGCTGGAGATCAGCGGGATCGTGCCGGACATTGACCTCGATATCATGCAGGCGGATCAAACGCTCGATGGCCTCACGGCGCGCCTTATCGTGGAACTGGGCAAGGCGTTCGATGCCGAGAAGCCGGACCGGGTGCTAGTGCATGGCGACACGCTGACGACGATGATGGCAAGCCTTGCGGCCTATTATCGCAAGATCCCCGTTGCCCATGTGGAGGCGGGATTACGCAGCGGTGATATTCATCATCCTTGGCCAGAGGAAGTGAGCCGCCGCGTCGTGGCCTGTATTGCCGATCTGAACTTCGCACCAACGCAGGGGGCCGCCGATGCGCTGTTGGCGGAAAACCGCGATCCGGAGAGCATATATGTGACGGGCAACACCGTGATCGATGCGTTGCTGGCGACCAAAACGCGGATCGATGCCGAGCCGATTCTAGCCAGCGGACTCGATGACCTGGCCGCACGCTTTTCGGGCAAGCGGATCATCGCCGTGACCAGCCATAGACGCGAAAACTTCGGCGGCGGGATGGAAGCGATCGCGCAAGCCGTGCGCGACATTGCGGCGCGTCCCGGTGTGGCGATTATCTTCCCGGTCCACCCCAATCCCAATGTGCGGCGGGTGATGGACGCGGAACTTGGCGGTCTCGACAACGTGGCGATGATCGACCCGCTGGACTATCCGCACTTCGTCCGCCTGCTCGACATGAGCTATATCGTGCTGACCGACAGCGGCGGCGTGCAGGAAGAAGCGCCATCGCTCGGCAAACCGGTGCTGGTGATGCGCGAGACGACGGAACGGCCCGAGGGCGTTGCGGCGGGTACGGCGAAGTTGGTGGGCACCGATCGGGCAAGGATCGTTTCCGAAATATTCAGCCTTTTGGACGATGAGGGTGCCTACGCCGCGATGGCGCGCGCCCATAATCCGTTCGGTGACGGAGCAAGCGGCACGCGCATCGCGGGGATCATTGCCCAGGGAAAGTGAACCCATGCCCGTCGATGTCGAACAACAGGTTTCCGTTATTGGTCTGGGCTATATCGGCCTTCCTACCGCGGCACTGATCGCGCGGTCAGGCGCGCGGGTGTTGGGCATCGATGTCTCGCCGCATGTCGTGGAAACGGTCAATAGCGGTCGCGTTCATATCGAAGAAGTCGATCTGGACGGACTGGTGCAGGGCGTGGTCGCGCGCGGCACATTGCGGGCATCTACGCAGGTCGAGCCGAGCGACGTGTTCGTGATCGCCGTGCCGACGCCGGTGTCGGAGGATCATGCGCCGGACATTTCCTATGTGCTAAGTGCCGCGCGTACCATCGCGCCGGTCCTGAAGGCAGGCGATACTGTCATTTTGGAGTCGACCTCTCCTGTCGGCACGACTGAGGCGATGCGCGACCTGCTGGCGCAATTGCGTTCCGATTTGCGGATGCCGGGGCAGGGCGGGGTGCCGGATATCTCCATCGCCTATTGCCCCGAGCGCGTGCTGCCCGGCCGCATCCTCGTTGAACTGATCGACAACGACCGCTGCATTGGCGGGATTACGCCGCGATGCGCGCGCAAGGCTCTGGGATTCTATCGGCAGTTCGTGCGCGGGCAGTGCATCACCACCACCGCGCGCGCGGCCGAGATGGTGAAGCTGGTCGAAAACAGCTTCCGCGATGTGAACATCGCCTTCGCCAACGAACTGTCGGTGATTGCCGAGGGCATGAGCATCGATGTGTGGGAAGTCATCCGCCTCGCCAACCGCCATCCGCGCGTAAACATCTTGTCGCCGGGGCCGGGGGTGGGGGGGCATTGCATCGCCGTCGATCCCTGGTTCATCGTGCATGGCGATCCGAAGAATGCGCGGATGATCCGCACCGCTCGCGAAGTGAACGATGCCAAGACCGATCATGTCGTCGCCCGCGCATCGGACATGACCGACGCGTATCCGGGCGCGGAGATCGCCTGCCTCGGCCTTGCTTTTAAAGCTAACATTGATGACTTCCGCGAAAGCCCTGCGGTCAAGGTCGCCGCGCGGTTGGCGCGCAGATATGGACGACGGGTTAAGCTCGTCGAACCTTATGCCAGCGACCTGCCGGTGGATTTCGTCGGCACGGGCGCGGAACTCATCGATATTGACAGTGCGCTTGAACGCTGTAGCGTTTTCGTGGTGCTGGTGGATCACGACATCTTCAAGTCCGTTCCCGTAGAGGAGCGTGCGGGCAAGGTTGTGTACGACACCCGGGGAATATGGCCCGATCAGCCGGCACCTATAGCCTCTTTGACAAGAGTAGCAGGGGCCGCTTAAGCGCAACATTTTCCAACAACTCAGATAATTGGACGAGCGGCGCTCGTCTGCTACAGGGCGGTCATGCTCATGCGGATCGTCCTTGCCCTGTTCTTCCTGTCGCTCGCCGCCAATGTTGCTTTCGCGTTGAGCGATCCGCATTGGCTCGCGATACCGGCCATGTTGCTCGGCTGGTATCTGGCGGACATGCTGTCGGGGGCGGTCCATATGTATATGGATTACAGGCCGTGCAGACCGGGAATGGGCCTCGACAAGCTTTATTTCTATCCCGGATCGCGCGAGTCTGAGGAATATCAGACGATGTTCCGCACTGCGATGCGGCGGATCAACCCGCTGGAACGGCTGGTCTATGATTTCAAGAACCATCACCCGCGGCCTGACGCTCTGGGCCGCAGGGGCGTTGTGCGGCTGATCGGTTCGACGGTGCTGGCAGGTGCCTTGCCGCTGTCGATACTGATGAATGTGGCATGCCTGATCTGGCAAGTGCCAAGCTGGGCCGTCGCAGGCATGGTTGCGCTTCTGCTGGGCGGCGCTTTTGCGCAATATTTCCACGGTACGCTGCACCGCGCGCATAACCCTTGGATCGTCGAAGGAATGCGTTCGGTTGGCCTGCTGATGACCCCGCAAGCCCACCAGCTACATCACGATACGCTCAAACGGGATTTCAGCACCAATTGCGGCTGGAGTAATCCCTTGTTGAACAGGGTTTTCGCGACTGCCTACAACCGGCGTTGGCTGCGCGACGAAGGGCTGGAGCCGACCGGATAAGTTATTCGATCGTGGGCAACCACTTGTCCACTTTGGCGAAATGGTCGTCCCACGTCGGTGCCGTGAACCCCGTCATCCGCGCCAGTTGCTGCCGTCGTGGCATGCTGTCCACCGGAAGATAGGCTTCGATAGCGCGACGCCAGCCCGGACCATCAATGGGACTAAAATATTCCGGAATATTGCCGGCAAGTTCCCGAAACACGCCGATGTCGCTGGCAATCACCGGTAGCTCGGACGCCAGAGCCTCGATTAGAGGCATACCATAACCTTCGACGAACGAAGGAAACAGCAGCGCCCGTGCGTGACGGAAATAGCGTGCGACTTCCTCATCGGGGCAGTGCGGCAATTCAACGACATGGCCTTTTAACGCGGTGCATCGCTCCAGCAGATCGACTGCCTGTTCGCACTCCCATCCGCGTTTGCCAATGATGACGAGAACCGGCGCACGATCGCCCATATCCCGCACCATGTCGCGCCAGACGTTGAGCATGAGGAGATGGTTCTTCCGTCCCTCGATCGTGCCTAGCATCACGAAGTAAGGACGATCGAGCGGTGACGTAGCATCCTTCGGCGTAATCATCAGGCGCGTGCCGAGATAAGCGGTGATCGCGGGGGGTGCCGTCATTCCTTGGCTTTGGGCAAAAGCACTAAGCGCCGCGACAGTGTCATCCGAGTTGGCGATCACGCCGCGGCCCCTGCGCAGCACGGTGCTGACGCGCTCGGCGTGCCGAATATCTTCTCCTGCGCGGCAATATTCGGGGTGGGTGATCGGGATAAGGTCGTGCAACAAGTATATCGGTTTCACATCCAGCGAGGCGATGCTGGACGTCTGTTCAAGGCCCGTATGACCGACGTTCAGATAAAGACGGCCCATTCCACGCTGGCCACTACCGAAGTTGGAAAGCGCTGCCTGAATACCCAGCATCGAGATATTCCGCTTGAAGCCATTCAGCCCGAATTTCAGGAGATCGAACAACTTGTCCGATTGAGCCGGCGACAAGACCCGGCGAACTTTCCCCCGCTCTACCACCGCCTGTGCATGTGGCGCGTAATGTTCCAGATAGGCAAGGCACACATGGTCGACGCCTGTCGGCATTCCGCCAACCCAGATGCGCCAGATGAGGCGTCGCACGTCCAGCAATATCGGGCGCTTTTCGGTAATTGTTAGGGCCAAGGTAATTCAATCAGACTTATTTAAGGGCAAAAGCAGCTCTCAACTCATGCCTTCCATTTATTGGAATGATACAATGCTGAAGGGCGCCCATCTAGTATGCGAGAGACGACAGACGTCACCAGCGTAGCCACCGCGCTTTCACTGGCGAATCCACCTCTCACCAGACAGCGGGCGTGCAGAACTTGACGAAAGGCTTGCCATACGCGTTGATCGGGACAGGCATTCCCCGTCCAATAATCATCCAGCGGCCCCTGATGCGTTAGTCCTGCGACGTCATAGATAGCATCGCCGAGCACCACGACTGGCACTTGCGCTGTCAGCGCCAAGCTCCCGGAGGTGCTGTTTACTGTTATCATGCCGCTGGACCCCGCCGCCAGCTCCGCAAGATCGCCTCCCGCGATATGCACGATGCGACCGGCAAGGCCGCGTCTCTCCGCCTCGGTTTTCACGAACTGCGACCAGATCGTCGTGCCTGCGTCCAGCGGATGTTCCTTCACCAGCAGCATGGTGCCGGCAGGCGCGTGGCGCTGAAAGCTGTCGAACACATAATGCACGGCGCTTGCCATGTCGGGGAAAGGGCTGTGCTCGCGAATTTGATAATCGGACGTGAGTTGGAGCGGGAACAGGAAATATTTCCGTCCCTTTATCTGTGCCAGCGCCCGCGCCGTGCGTTGCGCGACCGTCTTGTTGCTCACCACCAGTTTCCAGCCCCAGCGGACGCCTTCGATAAGTACTGAGCCGGGCCGGTGCGAGCGGTAATGCGGAAAACGCCAGAACTGGGTCACAACATGATGGAAGTAGCGATAGCTATCGCGCACTCGCCGATCGAAGCTGGCGGTGATAGGGGGCAGGTTGGGGACGGGGGGCAGGGTTTTCGCCTGCTCCAGAAACCATTCCGGATCGCGTGGCAAGGTCGAGTGACCGTTTACCCCGTCCACTTCCATCGTGACCCAGTCAGGACGAATATACCCTTCCTCGAACACGTGGATGTTGACGTTGCGCAGCTTCGCCATGCCATGTGCCGCGCGATGAAGCGGGCGGCAGTCGCCGAACAGCATGACATCAGTGACGCCATTGTCCCGCAAGAAATGATCGAAGAAGCGTGGCCATGACTTCGGCGCTCCCCTGAAGTCGACTGCGCCTTCACCCGGCCAGTCTACGCGATCGCCACCGTTGAAGTTGATGCGGTGCACGGTTGCGCCGAGTTCGCGCATGTGCTTGCCCAGCAACCAGAAGAAAGGACCGGGCGGACCCTGCAACATTACGAAGACGCGACCCTCCAGCGTAGCGGCGGGTTCAGGGGCCGCGTCATTGGCTACCGACCTTAGCTGCGGCTTTCCCTTTGCATGCGGAAAGCCTGCCATCGGAGATCCAGAATGAAGGTCAAACTTCTTCAATGGACCCTGCCCGGAATCGCCAGCGATTCACTTTTCCCTGAAGCTTGCGCAGCGGCACGATGAAACGGCTCTCCTTCCTCACTCCCGCTATCAGCCGCCGCACCAACACTTCGGGCGGGCAGGGGAGGGCGGTCACGGGGTCCAGATAGCGTGGATAGAGCAGCAGCACGCCGGTTGCCAGAGCATTGATATTCAAGCGTCGCTTGCGCCTTGCAGGTGTTGCGCCGAGGTCACGCGTCAAACCCCACCCGGCATAGAACGGAACGCCATGCGTCGTTACGTCACTGCCGCGTAACAGTGCTTCAAAGCCTGCCAATGACGATAGGACATGAACGCCGTCAACCATGTCCAGCAATGACGATATTGGCGTGCCGCGATCAATCGCATCAGCATAACGAAGCGCCGAATCGTCAGGCACGTGCCCCTTGCGATGCCCTGCGTCTACGTCGGGATGCGGGCGATAGATAAGGAAGGCATCGGGCTCTGCCGCTCTCGCGCGGCGCAGCAGGTCGAGGTTGCCCTGCACTTCACCGCGTGCGGCGAGCACGGATCTGTCGTCTTCTACTTGCCCCGTAACGAGCACATGTCTTTTGTCGCCGCCGGGCCGGGCCATGGCTTCGCTGCCAACGCCGTATTTGGACAAACCGGATGAGAGGATGAGAGCACGGATCGCTTCGGCGCGCTCAATCTCCTCGGGAGCAAAGTCGGCGGAGTTCAGTATGCGCTCCAAGCCGCTTTCCTTCGCGGGATCGAAATGGACGCCCACGGAATCCACCGTAATCGACAACGGCGGCACACAATCCGCGCCCAGCCCGATCGAGCGTATAAACCCATCCTCAACTTCGTGAAGCAGAGCGGGATTGCCGACAGCGCGCGCCTCTATGGCGGCAAGAAGTTCGGGTGGCGTCTTCGCTTTCCAGACGGCAACAGCGGCGTCAGCGGGTAATGCCTGCAACGCCCGGACAGTGCTGATATGCTGAACTGTCTCTCCACCACCCCACAACAATGGATCGACGGTTTCACGTTTCCAGAATGCCATACCGGCCGCAGCACGGATCGGCCGATTGGCGTCGATGAGACTGCGCCAATAACCCAGGAGTTCTATGATTTTGGCGGCAGTGGTTGGTTCAGCCGAGAACGGATCGATGTAGCTGTGTTGCAAGACAGAGCTTACGATTTGATCGCGCAGCGAAGGACATTCGCGGTCATCCATCAACTCGGTTGCACATCCCGCGATACGCGCAATCATCAGGCGCTCGTCGTCGGAGCGGCCCCAGAGAACCTGCGCACGGCTCGCGAAGTGCCACGGGTCTGCCTGACCCCTCCAGGTCGCGTATGGGACATCGCCGACACGCGGGTCGATGATCCAGAACAGCACTGGTGTCTCGCATCCTGCAGCCCGTTTGGCCATAGCAAGGGCGCTCGACCTGTCCCATGGACAGGCGACGATCGTTTCAGGCGCGATGGGCGGCTGCGAACCCCAGAAACTTCCGCCCACCCGATGCGTTTTCAGCAGTGCGATGATAGCTTCGGGATCTTCTGCCGACGCACCTGGTTGACTGAACTTGACGGGCTTGCTGCCGGGAAAAGGTGGAACGCGCAGGAAGTCGGTCATGGCTTTAGCGCTTCTACGCCAACCAAAAGCAATGGGAGGTAAAGCTTAAGGGCATATCCATCCATGCCTCAGCCCACTGAGCGCGGAACCCGCGACAGAGCGAGCAAGTCGCCCAATAATGCTTCTGCCTTGTCGAGCAGCCACGCATTGGGACCATCTGACAGAGCATTTTCAGGATCGGGATGGGTCTCCATGAAAAGGCCGTTGATCCCCGCACCGACGGCCGCGCGGGCCAGCAGCGGCACAAACTGCCTGTCACCGCCCGAGCGGTCGCCCAGGCCGCCCGGCCGTTGCACCGAGTGTGTCGCATCGAACACCACGGGACACCCCGTTTCCGCCATGGTCGCGAGGCCGCGCATATCCACTACCAGATTGTTATAGCCAAAACTCGTGCCACGTTCGCAAACGGTAATACAATCTGTGTCGACGCCAGCGCGCCCGGCGGCACCGCGAGCCTTCGCAACAACCTGCGCCATATCGGAAGGGGCCATAAACTGCGCCTTCTTTATGTTGACGGGCTTGCCTGTCGATGAGGCGGCCTCGATCAAATCCGTCTGCCGCGCAAGGAAGGCAGGCGTTTGCAGCATATCGACCGCATCGGCCGCGGCGCGCGCCTGCTCGGGCGTATGAATGTCCGTCAGCACCGGAAGGCCCGTTTCGGTACGAACCTTTTCGAGTATCCGCAAACCTTCCTCCATTCCGGGGCCGCGAAAGGTCGCGCCGGAAGAGCGGTTGGCTTTGTCGAAGCTGCTCTTGAAGATAAGGAACAGGTTCAGCCGCTCCGATACACCCTTGAGCGTTTCGGCAACGGAGAGGACCAACGCTTCGGATTCTATGACGCAAGGGCCTGCAATGACGAACAAAGGTGCGTCACCGCCAACAGGGTGTCCGGCAATCTTCATCGGTGATCCTATACTATCCCGCGCGCGTTCAGGATAGCCTCGATCGGCGCCGTATCGGTGGGGTTGTTAAGTTCGATCGCATCCCATGCCGGCGGATCGGCAGTGACGACGGCCACGGGTATCCCATGATAAAGGAAGCGCAACTGCTCCAGCCCTTCGATTGTTTCAAGGTCGGTGGGGGCAGCGCCGCATAGCGGGTAAGTGCGGAACGGCGATAGGCGTAGAGTCCCAAATGCAGCAGCACCGGGGGCGCTGCCTCAAGCGTGCTGCCTGGCGCTATGTGTGGCAACACGCGCTTGGAGAAATACAGCGCCTTTCCTTCTGCATTGCAGACGACTGTGGTGCCCCCAACGCGCTCTTGCATCTGATCCGTGACCAGATGTGCATAGACCGTGCCTGAGCAACGCACCGCGACGGTGGCGACATCGCAAGTGGGGTCAGCGCGCATATGATTTTCGAGGTCCATCACAAGCCATGACGGAGTCAACAAGGCGTCGCCCTGAAAATTTATTATGACGTCGATGTCATCAGGCAACGAGGAGAGCGCAGCGGCTACTCGTTCCGTACCATTCGCGGACTCTGGCGGGGTCATTGCCACGGCCGCGCCACACGCACGAGCCGCGTCGGCTATACGGTCATCGTCCGTCGCGACATACAAATGCGCCACGCCGGGAACTTCCCGTGCCGCTTCTATACTCCGCTGGATGAGCGGCTTGCTTATGCCGGTTGCACCCATCAACGGGGCCAGGGGCTTGCCGGGAAAGCGCGACGAAGCATAGCGCGCCGGGATTACGATAGCTGTAGTCATCGCACTGTCCTCGTCCCGCGCGAACGGGTCAGAGGGCAATCGCCATATTGTGAATATGCAGCAAGCCGATCGGCTGACGCGGGTTGTGCGCGCTCATTACAAAAACCACTGTGATCGCGGCCTCCGACAGCAGCGTCAGCGCATCTTCGATCGCTGTCCCGCTGGGAACGGTGATGGGATTGCGCGTCATGACATCCCCTGCTGTAGCGATCAGCATCTGATCGAAAGACCTACGCAAATCGCCGTCCGTTATGATGCCGACCAGATTCCCGTCATCATCGACAACGCCCGCCGCGCCTTTTCCGGTGGACGTCATTTCGAGCACCACATCGCGCATACCGGTGCCCGGCCGAACCAGAGGCAGCGCTTCGTCTTCGCGAAGCAGGCTGTCCACCGGCAGAAGCTTCCAGCCGATATTGCCGCCAGGGTGCAAGCGCATCAATTCCTTGCGCGACGTGCCGCGCATCTCCATCGCGGCAATCGCCAGCGCGTCGCCCAAGGCCAGCATCATGGTCGTAGATGTCGTGGGCGCGATCTTCACCGGGCAGGCCTCGCCTACGCGTGGCAGGCAAAGAGCAACCGTCGACTGCCGCGCAATCGGGGAGTCCGATTTGGAAGCAATGGAGATGATAGGGATGCTCGTCTGCCGGGCATGGGCGATGATCGCCCTCAATTCGACGGTTGCGCCCGAATTGGAAAGGACCAGCAAGCTGTCCGTCGGCATCACCATGCCGAGGTCTCCATGGGCCGCTTCAGCAGGATGTACGAAGAAGGCTGACGATCCTGTAGCGGCCAATGTCGCAGCGATTTTGCGCGCAATATGACCGGATTTGCCGATGCCGGTTACAATCACTCGGCCGGTGGTTGCGGTAATGATCCGAACAGCCGCAGCAAACTTCTCGTCAATCACAGCGCTGAGCGCACTTAGCCCTACAGCTTCCTGTTCGATTACCCGTCGACCGCTCTCAATTGAGGAGATGGTTGTATGCGTGGTCATAGCGGGTATCCCTGTAACTACTTACGCTTTTATGTCCCGAACTGGACGTTCTCTCTAGTCAAGACGCCTGCTAATGCAAGTCACATCTTGCAGCGCACAATGGCGGTTCCACGTTAATACATACTTATTTCTTAATATTTCCATGTTCATACAGATCAAGCCCCGCCTACAAGTCGCCAGGGCGTTTCGCACCTACGTCATGCCAGGGCTGGCCGATCCACCCCTTCAATTTGTCTCGGGCTTTCCACATCAGCCCGATCCGCTTGTAGGCAATGAACGGAACCGAAAACGGGTCCAACCCGGTCCAGAGGTAAAAAGGATTGCGACGCCCATAAGCCCATATCTCGATGCGTGTGGCTGGCCGGGCCGATGGACCTCTCGCATGAAAGCCGCCGGTATCCGCTACCACGAGCGTGTTGGCCTTAACTGCCAAGGCTGTAGGTTTAGGGAGACCCAGTTGTTGCAGTTCGGCTTCGTTCACACGCATCGAACCGCGCGCGGACAAATGATCGACACCCTCGGGCGCGGCGAGGCTTCGCGCCTTTTCCCATGCCAGACGTTCGGGCGTGAGCCGATGCGAACCCGGAGCATAGGTAAACGGTGCCTCATCCTCCGCCACGTCCGTCAGGAAATACCAGGCTTTCATCGTGGGATGAAAGGTGTCGGCGTGGAGCACTTCCTGCGGATCTGGAGGCGCGTCCGCGCGGTGCGAAAGGATCGTCTGAATGTAATAAAGCGGCTCACTCGCGTAACTGGCCACGTACCGCACCAAGCCTCGCCAACGTGGCGCCCTTAGCAACTCTGCAAGTTCGGGAATGTCGCGCAACGTCTTCTCATCGATCGCGATGCGGCGTGTAATGGTATCGCCCTGCAACATCTCACGCGCAGGGGAGGCGCGCTCCAGCAGACGTTGACGCAGCGTATCGAACTGAGCAGGCGCAAGGAAATTCGGGATGGCGACATAGCCTTGCGCGTCGAACTCACTACGATCTTGAGGGTGAACGAGATGCGCCAGCCGCCGCCGCCGAAAGGCGGCCGCATCATGCGCCAACTGCATTCGTTTGACGTGCAAACCCCATCCGTTCAACCGTTTGGATCCGATAAACGGGTTGTCCTTGAACGACTTAGCTCCCGTGGCGAGTTGTAGGACGTGCCACGGCGAGGCCGCTATTGTGCGAACGATGCGCTTCATCGGGCGCTTTTGCCGGTCGGTGGGGGCCAAGTAAAGGCAGGATTGCCATCAGGATTCTGCCTAAACTTCACCATCAACTACGGCCGGTGCTATGCTACTAATGACTTTCCCGCCTTGCAGCGGGTAATTGCGAGGCCGATCAAGAGCGCCTATGGGCAATTCTGCCAGGCTCGCGGCTTTTGGGGACGTTTTCAGGTGAATGCAGCGCTGCATCAGACGATAAAGACGCCGGGCGCCAGCCTTTCGTCGCTGCGCGTGCGCATTTATATGTGCAGCCTCGCCGCCGACCTCGCAACCCTCTTCGTCGCATTCGCACTCGCCAACCTGCTTGTGATCGGCAAGTTCGTCGGCGAGCCAGCCAAGCCGCATGGACTGGTCATGTTCGCCATGATCGCGCCGGTCTATGCGCTGCTGGCGATTCAGGCAGGCGTTTACGGCATCCGCAGCCTGGCCGCCGTGCGCGAGACTATCTTGCGGGCGTGCTGGGCGTTTGCGCAAGCCGTCATGCTGATGCTGGTCATCGTCTATTTCGGTAAAATCGCAGAACAGCTCTCGCGTCTCACATTCGTCGTTGGCGTGGGTTTCAGCTTGTGTGGATTGATCCTGCTGCGACCGGTGATGGCGCGGCTCATCCCGCGCATGATCGGCGAAATGCCCGCAATTGCCGTCGTGATTGTAGACAGCGTACCCTTCACGGCGCCTACGGGTACAGTGTTGCTGGATGCTCGCGTTCTGGGAATAGACCCAGTTCGTCATGATGCAGAAATGGCAGCGCGGCTGGCTTCTGCCGTCGGCCATGCCGAGCGCGTCATAGTGGCCTGTCCCAGCGAACGTATTAATGACTGGTCGATCGCGCTGAAGTCACTGGAAGCGCGCGGCGAAATCCTGGTGCCTGAGTTGATGCGTTTCGCGCCGGCCAAACTGGACGAATATGACCATCACCCCACGCTTGTCGTGGCAGGCGGGCCGCTCCAATATCGCGACCGGATCATCAAGCGGCTGTTCGACGTTCTTGTCGCGGGTATCGCGACGTTGCTTCTGTCACCTGTATTGTTGCTAACCGCACTGGCGGTAAAGTTGACGAGCCCCGGCCCCATATTGTTCCGGCAGCAGCGGCTCGGGCGCGACGCACGGCTGTTTTCGATCTACAAATTTCGAACGATGCGCAGCGACATGACCGATCATGCCGCCGCGCAACTGACCCAGCGCAGCGATCCGCGCGTCACACGTGTGGGCGCCTTCCTCCGCCGGACCAGCATCGACGAACTGCCGCAGATATTGAACGTACTAAAAGGCGATATGAGCATTGTCGGGCCGCGTCCCCATGCGCCCGCCGCCCGCGCCGCCGACAAGCTATATTGGGAAGTGGACGATCGTTACTGGGAGCGGCACTGCATCAAGCCGGGGATCACTGGACTCGCGCAAGTACGCGGGCATCGCGGCGCGACGAATGCACATCAGGATCTGATCGATCGCCTCCAATCCGATCTTGAATACGTCACCAACTGGTCGGTGTGGCGTGATCTGCGGATCGTATTTGCTACGTTACGCGTGCTGGTGCACGACAAGGCCTACTGATTTGCCGCAAGCCGAGTTAGGGCCGGCCGGTCCGGCAGGTGCCCGCCCATCCATCGTAGCCCGGCTGGAGAACTCAGCCCGCATTCTGGCCCTGGTGAAGATCGGCAATGTCGGTCTTACGATGCTGTGGGGCTTCGCTGTCACTTATGTCTTTGTCCGCCTGCTCCCACTGCATGAGTTTCGGGCGTTTCTGCTACTGGTGGCGTTCGGCAACTTCACGGTCTCTGCGGAACTCGGGCTTACCAGCATAGCCTATAACCGCCTCCGCCGTCATTGGCTTGCGGCGAAGGGGCAGGGGGACGCGTCCGACTTTCGAGCGGAGGAACTAGGCGTCCTTGTGGCTCTGCTGGGCGGATTGATGCTGGCCAGCACGGTCATGATGATCGGCGCGGTACTCTCCGGCATTATTTCAACAACCTACCCCTGGCTCTTCATCCTGTTCTTCCTGACCGCATGTCTCAATCTGTTCGCGACGCTCTCCAAACGGGCACTGGCCGCCGTAGATCGCAACATGCTGTGGGAAGGGCTGGATATCGGCCGACGGCTCGCGTCGCTGCTCCTCCTGTTCGCTGCATTGCACGGACTGGACATCACGATATCGGTCCTGCTGCAACTGCTGCTGACGATCGCCACAGTTCTATTGGCTCTATCGCTCCTGCACCGCCGCCTTTCCCTGAAGCCGATGCAGTGGCTCGCACTGCGTGTAGGCGGCGGACATGTGCGCAAGCACTACCTCGCGGATTTCGGCGCGTCGGCGGCATTAACCGTGTCGGAAGTAGCCGCCTATAACGCGCCTTATTTTCTGATTGCTCTGGCGACGCATGATCCTCGCCCGCTGCTTCTGTTCGATTTTCTGTTCAAGATGAGCCGCGCGCTCAGTGCCCTTGTTCGCGCCACGATAGAAGCGGCGCTGCCACGCATCACTGCCGCCTGGTATAGAGGCGATGCGCCCCGGTTTCGCCAATTGCTCTTGCGCGGCGTTGCGGTGGCCAGCGTCATGGCGGCAAGCATCGCCGCAGCACTGATGGTGATCGGTCCGCAGTTGGTATCCACGCTTTTTGACGGAAAGCTCGTCGTCGGCCGATGGGAACTCGCGTTGATCGGTTTGCTTCTGCTGGGTCTCGGCGTCACATGCGTGTCGGTATACGTGCAGGCCGCGCTCGGACGCTTCCGTCTGCTGCTGCGTCAGTCGCTGCCGTTCCTCGCCGGATCGCTGCTTTGCGTTCCAGTGTCAGCCTTTTTGGCGACACCGACCATGCCGTTCATGGCGATCTTCCCCTTTCTCGTCGTAGCGACTTATCTCGGCACCGGCATCCTGCATGCCTTCGCATTGCGGCGTCTTTCAGCCAGTGTAGCGTGATGAAAGTCGCAATGATTGATCCATCGCTCTTTACCGGGCGCTATGACGACAGCCTGTGCACTGCCATGGGAGGGCAGGGGCATGAGGTGACACTCTACGGGCGCCCTCTACGCAGCACCGATGCGATTCAGCCGCAACTCTACAAATATAGCAAACGCTACTTTCGATTCGGCGAGGCGCTGCGCCCGCTGATCGGCGAAGGCGCTGCCTTTCGTGCCATCAAGGCCGCCGAATATATGGCCGATAGCCTCATCGGCCCAAAGCCCGCCGCAGATGTTATCCATTATCAGTGGCTACCTTTTGCCCCGGCAGACCGGCACATTCTCCGCCGCCTGGAAGTTGCGGGAACGCCCCTTGTCCACACGGTTCATAACGCCAGCGCATATCATGGCGATGCGGCGTTGCAGGGCAGGGGCTACGCCTCATTGCTCGACCACTTCGACCAATTGATCGTGCATGGCGGAACCACGCGCGATGCGCTGGTCGTGCAAGGCGTGGCGGCGGATCGTATTGCAGTCGTACCGCACCCGCCGATGCGTTTGGCGGCCGCGACGGAGCAAAGTCGAGCCGCAGTCCCCCATGCCGCGCTGCCGCGCCTGCTCTTCTTTGGAACTATCCGTCCGTATAAGGGGCTCGATCTGCTGATCGACGCCTGCCTCTCGCTATGGAAAAGCGGCGCGCGCTTCGAACTCGCCATCGCGGGCAAACCATTCATGGAGATCGCGCCACTCCTCACGACCGTAACCGATGCTGGTTTTGGAGATCATCTCCGAACTGATCTTGGCTTCCTTGAAGAAAGCCGCCTCACAGCCTGGATCGAAAGCGCTGATCTGCTGGCCTTCCCCTATCGTCATATTGACTCCAGTGGCGCTTTCCTTTCCGCACTTCATCATGGAAAGGCGACCGTCTGCACCGACACCGGGCTGTTCGGCTCTCTCCCTGACACCTCCGAAGGCAAATCCCCCGTGACCTTGGTTCCGACCGAAGATGCGCCTGCTCTTGCGCAGAGCCTCTTGCCGCTGATCGAGAGCGCTGCCATCAGGCGCGAAATGGGCGCACGCGCTGCGGCGCTGGGGCAACGCCTTGGCGACTGGAATGAGGCAGGATCATTGACGGTGGATGTTTACAGGGAGGCCCAGTTACGCGCCGCGCACCGCGCCGGGGCACGCGCATGAGCCCACGCGTCAAACGTGAGTTGCGCGATCGCTGGCTGGCCCTGCGGCTGTCGTTCCGGGGCCGCGTGCATGAATATCCCGAAGTTCTGCAATTGCGGCGCTTTGTCGCAGCCTTCGACATCGACTGCATCATTGATGTCGGCGCAAATGCGGGTCAGCATGCCACGATGCTCCGCCGCGACGTCGGGTTCAGCGGCACGATCTTGTCGTTCGAACCGAACCCGCAAGTCTTTCCCGCGCTGGAAAAGAATGCTTCGCGCGATCCACATTGGCACGCCTTCAACATCGCGCTGTCGAATGTTGACGGCACCGCGCAATTCAACGTGATGGCCGCCGATCAGTTTAGCTCGCTCGAAACGCCCGCAGATGCGATGGACCCAATCTTCCACGATCGTAATCGCGTCGCTCAAACTGTCGACGTGCAGTGCCGCCGCCTGGATGGCCTCTATCCAGAGCTTAAGGTAGCCCATGGATGTTCAAGAACATTACTCAAGATGGATACGCAAGGACACGATCGCCTTGTGTGCGAAGGCGCCGGTGCGATGCTGGACAGCATGGTCGGCATTCAGACTGAACTGGCGATAAGACCGCTTTATCAGGGCGGCACGGGATATCGTGCCATGATCGACCTGCTCGACGGCCACGGCTTCGTACCAAGCGCCTTTTTCGCGAACAACAAGGGACATTTCCCACGCCTCGTCGAAATGGATGGTCTGTTCGTCAGCCGCCGCGTGCTGCGCGACGATCCGGTATAAAGACCTACTTTCCGTCAGCTACGCTACGGTTGTCATCTTTGCGTAACAATAGACGCAAAAGCGTAACATCAGAGTCTTTGAAAAGACTTCCAAATACAATCAGGCTGTCATGAGGGACGCCTAGTCGCCGCTTCGAGGGCGGCAGGGGGCACGCTGATTCGCTTACTAATCCCCATGTCGCTCCGTTGATTTTCACAAACCGGTCAGGGCCGGAGCGGAGACGATATGTCCTATACTTCACGCATTTCGAAGATTTTGCTCGCAACCTGCGCGGTAGCGGCGCTGAGCGCATGTGGTGCCGACGACGTTGCGTCGCCGGGCGAAGGCGTGATCATTGCTCCTACGCCGACGCCTAGCCCTACGCCAACTCCCGGGCCGGCTCCTACACCTACGCCGACACCTGGCGCTCCTTACAGTGGCCCAATTCCGTCGGGGTTCATCGACCGCGGTGTCGTGAACAACAGGCGTGTCTTGGAGATGCCGACACGCTTCACCCAGGACACTACTCTACAGAACCTTCCAGGCGCAGTGTATTCGTTGGCTGGTCCAGTCAACGTAGGCACGGATGTCGGTGGTGCAGGAAATGCAGCCGGTGGCCAGGCTGTGACGCTCACCATTCAGCCCGGCGTCGTCGTGATCGCATCTTCCGGCAATGACTACCTGATCGTAAATCGCGGGTCGCGCCTGAACGCAGTCGGCACCGCCAGCCAGCCGATCATCTTCACGGCTCGTGCCAATCTTGAAGGTACGACGACGGACAGCAGTCAAGGCCTTTGGGGCGGCATCATCGTGTTGGGCCGTGCGCCGATCAGCGATTGCAACACCAACGTACCTGGTGGCGACGTTGCCTGCCAGAACGTCATCGAAGGCACCACTAGTGCACTGTATGGCGGCGCGACACCTGCCGATAACAGCGGCAGCATTCAGTATGTCCAAATCCGCTATTCCGGCTTTGCAATTGCGCCAGGTAATGAGCTTCAGGGCCTGACGCTGGGCGGTGTCGGCAGCGGGACCACGATCAACAACATTCAGGTCCATAACAGCTCGGACGACGGCATCGAAATCTTCGGTGGCCGTGCGAACCTGAAAAACCTGGTCGTTACCGGTGCGGACGATGATGGTCTGGACACCGATCTTGGCTACCAGGGCTTTGTGCAATTCCTGATCGCGGTGCAACGCGACGCGAGCAACGGCGACTCCATGGTGGAAGCCGACACCAACCTCAATGAAGATGCACTGCCGCGTCAGAATACACGTCTTGCGAACTTCACGTTTGTCCAGCGCAGCACCGTCCAGGGTCTAAATGCGATGCTGCTTCGCGGCGGTACGGATTACACCATGGTCAACGGTGTTGTTGTCGCGCCCCGCAATTGCCTCGACATTGATGCCACCAACGGCACGACGACGCGTGCGCCGGATACCACTTTGCAGGACAATGGTCCGCCGCGTTTCAATTCGGTTGTGTTGTCGTGCCAGACGGCTTTCACGGAAGATAACAATGTTCCCGCGGCGACGATCAACACGATCTTCACGACGGCGCCGAGTTCGGGCAACAATGCTGCCTTCACTTCCTCGTTGGTCAACGTGTTCACCAATGGCGCGAACGAAAGTGCAGTGGCCGCATTCAACGCCTCTACGCTGAACCCGACAGGCAGCAGCTTCTTCGTCAACACCAGCTACATCGGTGCGGTCCGTGACGCTTCGGACACATGGTACGCGGGTTGGACGTGCAACGCGAGCTATGTCAGCTTCGGCAGCACGAGTGCTAACTGCACGGCGCTTCCGACCAACTGATATCCAATGCGCGCTAGTCAGGGGGCGGCGGCGCAAGCGTCGCCGCCCCCTGATCCTGTATAATCCCTCGGGGGTAATATCATGACCAAGCCCATCGCCTTTGGTAGCCTGCTGCTGCTGACCACTGCGCTCGTTCCGCCTGCCCTTGCGCAATCTGATCCTGCAACATCGAGCGCGCCTTCCGCCACCGCGACCCCTTCTGCGACCGCACCGCAGGGAGCGGCGCAGTCCGCAGATGCTGCCGCCGCGCCGCAGGAGGACACGCCTCAGGACCAGGTTGACGTCTCTACGCCAGGCGGAGACGTGGGCGGCGATATCGTCGTTGTTGGCCGCTACATCCCAGAGCCGGTGAGGGCCACCCCCGAGATCGTCAGCGTTCTTTCCAGCGCCGATATTGCGCGGACGGGCGAGGGCGACATCGCTGGTGCTCTCCAGCGCGTTACGGGTCTCAGTGTTGTCGGCAACGGCTTCGTTTTCGTTCGCGGCCTCGGCGATCGTTACTCCCTGGCGCTCCTCAACGGATCGCCATTGCCAAGCCCCGAGCCGCTTCGTCGCGTCGTTCCCCTCGATATCTTCCCGACCAGCGTCATTGCGTCTTCTCTGGTGCAAAAGAGCTATTCGGCCAACTATCCCGGTGAGTTCGGCGGCGGCGTCATCAACCTCACGACCATCGCCATCCCTAAAGAAACATTCTTCAATGTCGGCACATCGCTCAGCGGCAATTCTGAAACCACCGCCAGGCTTGGCTACACCTACGACGGAAGTGACCTCGACTTCCTGGGTTTCGACAACGGCTTACGTGACTTTCCAAAAGGTCTCAGCGATGCGGTACGAAGCGGCACGCTTGCTAGCAGGCCTCTTGCCGAGAGGCAGGCGTTCGCCGCAGGTCTGGTGAATGCCCAAACGTCGCTTTTGCAGCGCAACTCCGACATTCCCGCCAACTTTGCGAGCGACGTCAGCTTTGGTACTTCATCGGATCTGCCGGATGGACGGATCGGCATCATTGCCGCGGCGGGCTACAGCAGCACCTGGCGCACACGCAACATCCGTCAGCAATTCTCGGCTGATCCCAACCTTGCTGGCATCAATACCGACCGCCAGACCGTCATCACCGACAATCGTGTGGTCGTAAACGGCCTGCTGGGCGTCGGCGCTGAATTTGGCGAGCACAAGCTGCGCTGGACCAACCTCTACATTCGCGACACTGTGAAGCAGGGCCGCTTGTCGGTTGGATACACCGACAGCATCGGCGGCGCAGAGCCTGTGGCGAACCCCGACTTTTATGGCACGCCGCCCGTTATCGAGCAGAACACCAACTGGTTTGAACGTCAGTTGATCAACACGCAGTTGGTTGGCGAGTTCAAGTTCGGCGACCTCAGTGTCGACCTGCGTGGCGCTTACGCCAATACGCAACGGGAATCGCCCTATGAGCGTACTTTCGTCTACACCTACAACAGTGGCGTGAACGACTATATCAATTCCCTTACAAGCAGCGGCGGGCAGGAAGCCAGCATCGCATTTTCGGATCTGAGCGAGGATCTGTATTCTGGAGCAGCGGACGTGTCTTACAGCGTTCCGGGCGCCCGCAGGATCGTCCTTTCGGGTGGTTACGCGTATACGAAGACGCAGCGCCAATCCTCTCGCTACCTCCTGTCCTACATCGCTTCGAGCACTTTGCCCCTTACGGTTGCGCAAGAGCGCCCGGATTATCTTATTTCCGACTACAACATCTACAACTACGGCATCGGTCTCCGTGATGACTCGGGCGCGCAAGGGGCGGCATTGTATACCGCTGACCTCGAAATCAACGCCGGGTATGGCCAGGCCGAGATCGAGATCGTCGATGGCCTTCGTCTGACAGGTGGCGTTCGGTATGAAGACGCCACGCAGTCGGTGACAACGGGTGGCGCTACCGAGGAAACCAACCTTAGCAATAACTATTGGCTCCCGTCGGCCACCGTGACGTGGAATTTTGCGCCGGACTGGCAATTCCGTGTCGCGGGATCGAAAACAATAGCCCGTCCTCAATTCCGCGAACTCGCGCGCCAGATTTATCAAGACTTTGAAGCCGATCGTGAGTTCCGTGGGAATCCTGCTCTCAGGGATAGCGAGTTGTTAAATGCAGAAGCTCGCTTTGAATGGTATTGGGGCCGGGATCAGCGAGTGTCGCTGGCCGGGTTCTACAAGAAAATCGACAACCCGATTGAGCAGGTGTCGTTCCTGGCAAGCGGCGCGCAGCTCTCTACCGGCTTCGCAAATGCTCCTGAAGCGACGCTTTACGGCGCAGAATTGGAAGTGCAGAAGTATGTGCCGCTACAGGGGCTAGGCGCATGGTTCGAATCCAAGCGTCTGGTACTGATCGGCAACTACACCTATACGCAGTCCGAACTGAAAATCGACAACAGCGCTGTGATTGGACCGAATGGCGAGGCCGTGACGGCAAACGTCTTGTTCCGCGATGGCCAGCCTCTCACGGGTCAGTCAGACCATATAGCTAACGTCCAGATCGGACTTGAAGATACGGATCGGCTCCTGCAATTCACTGTGCTCGGCAACTATTCCAGCGAACGGGTGACCAGCCGTGGTCTTAATAGCGTGCAGCAGCCTGACATCATCGAAAAGCCGGGCTTCCGACTTGATCTCGTCATGCGGGCAGGAACGGATTTCATGGGCATACCTGTCGAATTCAAGGCAGAGGCCCGCAACCTGACGCGGACCAAGTATCAAGAATTCCAGCGCAGCGGAGCCAATCGTGTCGACATCAATCGATATGAACTGGGCCGGAGTTTCTCACTGGGTGCGACAGTAAAGTTCTAAAATTGGCGAGCGGCCTTGGGGCTACCCCCAGGGCCGCTCTCGATACCATTTGGTAATCACATATTTAAGGCCGCTGCGCACCTTCATCCCGTGATGGATGGTAGCGGGGTTCAGTGTACCATCCGGTTGCCTGTTGTCCCACGCCAGCAGCTTGCCTAGCTCAGGCTGGATCGTCTTCCCGACTTTCGTGAAGCGCGTTGCACCGCCGGCGGGGGTCTCGTTCAGGTAGACCATGACTGTCCAGGTCCGGTTGCCCGCGACAGTGCAGTATTTTGCGAAGTCCTGCCCATTCGGCTCGAAATAATCGGTGTGCGCCTTGAACTCCTGACCCACAGAATAGCGCTGCCCTTGCAGCGGCTCGCCAAATTTAGGGTCGATCCCGACATAGTTAGCAATCGCCTGATCGATCTGCGCGACGAACGGGTCTAAAGGGTCGAGATCGCAGGTTTCGCTGGTCCGGAAATAGCCGTCGCCATTTGCATCGGCTATGTCTGATGGACGGCGGTTTGCCTCTATGCGTGTGACGAGTTCAACGCATTGTGCTTCCGACAGGAAGTGGCGTTGAATGAAGAGCGTGAGATCGCGGCTGGGAAATCGCTGGACGCCGGGGTAAGCGGCGATTCGAGCGGTAGCATCGGCGCCAGGCGCAGCGGAAGAGGTCGTAGACATGGCTCTGCCTAACGAAAATTAAAGGCTGCGCCAATTGCTTGATGTACTGCAATAAAAGTGTCGTATTTGCGTCACGTAACGGTAAGAATGGACGCCTAACTGAACTGCACCGGGCCATTCCGGGGGGAGCTGCGCAACACATGTCGAGAGCGATCACGGATGCCATCCGCGCACGCGCTGCGTTGCTGGCGCGACGCCTGCCGCGTGGCGGTCGCTCCATCAATCCGGTCTCCGTGCTGGAGTGGCTTGTCCTGGCGCTAGTCGCAATCCAGATTGCACGCCTCATTTGGGCCATTGCTACCCCGGTGTCGAGCTTTGGAGCATGGGCAGGACGACAGGTCGTCGTTCCTTCCGCAATAGAGCGGCAGGCGCTTTTTACACGCTTCGATCCGTTCTTCCGTACGCCTGAAGCTGCAACAAGCGGTAGCCCCGTGGTCACGTCGCTTGCGCTCACGGTATACGGCATCCGCGTCAATGAAGGATCAGGGCAGGGGAGCGCGATCGTCGCCACACCCGACGGTCTCCAGAACAGCTTTGCCGTGGGTGATGAGATTCTGCCCGGTGTGAAGCTGAAGGCTGTTGCCTTCGATCACATCGTCATCGACCGGGGTGGTGCTGAGGAAACAGTCTTCCTCGACCAGTCGCAAGCTGCACCTGTGGCCGATCCGAACGCCTCAGCCGATCCGTCCTCCGGCTCTGGACAGACCGTCCCGCAAAATGTCGTGCCGCAAAGCCTCACCCCCGCAGCGATCAGGTCGGACATCGGCTTTAGTCCCCGCACGGAAGGCGGACGCGTCACGGGCCTCGTCCTTTCACCTAAAGGTGCGATGTTTCAAAGCGCCGGGTTCCAACCCGGCGATATCGTGACGCAAGTAAACGGTCGTCCGATCACGTCGATGTCCGACCTCCAGGCATTGCAGAACCAGATTGCGCCCGGCGCCCGCATTTCCCTGATGGTGGAACGCGGCGCGTCTACCGTACCCATCGCCCTGACATTGCAAGGTTCATGAAAATCCAGCTTCTTCTTCGCGGCGCCGCCCTGGCGCTGGTCCTCTCCGCGCCGCTCTCCTCAGCTGCGCAGGCGCAACAGACGCTGAACGTCCGCGATGCCGATATCCGCGCCTTCATTCAGGACGCCGCGCGCGTCACCGGGCGGACCTTCATCATCGACAGCCGTGTGCAAGGGAAAGTATCGGTGGTTACCGACCGACCGCTCTCCCGATCCGAATATTTCGAAATATTCCTGTCCACGCTGCGCGCCAACGGCCTCGTCGCTGTCCCGTCGGCGGGCGGCGCGTATCGCATCCAGCCGGCCGACAGCGCGGCGGGACAACCGAGCAGCGTCGGCCGCGCCGCTAACCGCAATCAGTTCGTAACCGAAGTCTTCCGCCTCCGGTCGATCGATGCGGCGTCGGCGCTGGAAACCCTGCGTCCGCTCGTGAGCAAGGATGGATCAGTCACCGCAAACAGAGGCGGGAACAGTGTGGTCGTCGCGGACTATGCTGACAACATCCAGCGCATCCGCCAGGTCATCGCGCGGATCGATCGCGACACCGCCGCCACGCAGATGGTGATGTTGAAGAACGCGGGCGCGCGTGAAATCGCCACGTCGCTACAGGCGCTGGTCGGCACTGGTGGAGGCGGCGAAGGCGCGCCTGCGGGTGCGACCGCAACTGTAGTGCCGATCGACAGCAGCAATGCGATAGCCCTTCGCGGCGATCCCGGCACTGTTGCGCGTCTTGCCGATATGGCGCGGCAACTGGATCGTCAGGCTGCCGCAGGCACCGAAATCCGCGTCTACTGGCTTGAACATGCCGATGCCGAGAAGCTGTTGCCTGTCCTCCAGCAACTCGTCGGACAGGGTGGAGGCACGCAAGCGATCGAAGCCGCCGCCACCGTAGCCAAGGGCGGATCAGCCGTGCCTGCCGCTGCGCCTGCGCCGGCACCGAGCACCTCCGGCAATGCGGGCACGGGCAGCAGCATATCGACGCGCGGCCCCGCGATCGTCACGCGCTATGAAGGCGCAAATGCGATCATTGTCGCGGCGAACAGCGACGTACAGCGGATGCTGGGCGAGACCATTCGTCAGATCGATACGCGTCGCGAACAGGTGCTGGTTGAGGCGATCATCGTCGAGATCGGCGACAATGCAGCGCGGCAATTGGGTGTGCAATTCCTGATCGGCAGCACCAAGACCGGCTTTGCGGCGACCAACTACAGCAATGCCAGCCCGAACATCCTGACGCTGGCGGGCGCCTATGCATCCACCACGCTTAATCAAACCACAACCACCGTCGTGGCGCCGGACGGCACCCGCACCACCACAAGCACGACTGAGAATGGAGATCTTTCCAACACCTTGCAGCAGGCAGCAGTCGATTCGCTGTTGAATGCGACAGGCGGCTTCGGCGGCGTAGCGACGGGCTTGGGCAGGAACGGCTTGTTCGGGGCGATCATCAATGCGGTGCGCAGCGATACCGACAGCAACATCCTCTCCACGCCGTCGGTGATGACGCTAGACAACCAGAAGGCCAGCATCCTCGTGGGTCAGGAAGTACCCGTCACGACCGGCGAGGCACTGAGCCAGAATTTCGACAATCAATTCCGCACTGTGCAACGTCAGAACGTCGGTGTGCAACTTGAGGTAAAGCCGCAGATCAACGCGGGCGGCGCAATCAAGCTGTTCCTGCGGCAGGAAGTCAGCAGCATCGCTGGCCCCGTATCGAGCAGCAGCAGTGATCTCATCATTAACAAGCGCGAGATCGAGACGACTGTCACCGTGGACGATGGCGAGATACTGGCATTGGGCGGCCTGCTCGACGATAATGAGCGTCGCACGATCGAGCGTATTCCGATCCTGAGCGATATTCCGCTGGTGGGTGAAATCTTCAAGTCGCGGAGCAAATCACGGGCTAAGACGAACCTGATGGTGTTCATCCGGCCGACGATCCTGCGCAGCAAGGAAGACGCGCAACGCCTGACCGCCCAGCGTTATGGCTATATCCGCGGCCAGCAATTGCTCAGCAATCCCAATGAAGAACCGAGCCTCGACGAGCTTCTTCGCGATTATATGGGTACAACGCCTCCGGTTGCGCCACAGCCGGGCGACGTGACGGCGAGTGGAGGGGCGGTTGCACCTGCTCCCGTACCCAGCACGCCGGTCATCACGACGCCAGAAGTCCGCTCCTCTACCAGTGTTGTGCGTCCGGTGCAGATTCCGCCGAGTGAGCCGAAGCGATGACGCCTGAACACTACCTTCATCATGACGGTAAAGTGGAGGGTCAATCATGAGGATCGGCCGCGGCAATACATCTGCCGAAACGGAAACCATTCCTTCGTTGCCGGAGAACCCGCTCGCCATTTCCCATGCCATTGCGCCACGCCTGATCGACATCCCCTACGGCTTTGCGCGAAAGTTCGGCGTAGTCCTGCTCGGCACGGAAGAAGGCGCGCGCCTCTCGGTGGCGTTCCGGGAGGGCGGCGATCCGCGCATTCTCCTCGAAGTCCGCCGCCATCTTGCGCAGAGTTTCGACGTGCGCTTCGTTGACCCGGCGCAGTTCGACAGACATTTGTCCGATCATTATGCGATGGACGGCAGCGCCGCTGCCATGGCCGGTTCGCTTGAGGTCGGGGCGGACGAACTGGACCTGATCGCAGGCGACATACCGACTGCTGACGACTTGCTCGACAGCGCCGACGATGCGCCCGCCATCCGCCTGATCAACGGCATCATCGCTGAAGCGGCACGACAAGGTGTGTCCGATATTCACATCGAGCCGTATGAGACCGGTCTTGTCGTGCGGATGCGTATCGATGGCGTATTGCGTGAAACATTACGCATGCCGCCTCACGTCGCGCCGGTTGTCGTCAGCCGCGTGAAAGTCATGGCGCGTCTCGACATTGCAGAGCGCCGCGTACCGCAGGATGGCCGCATCGGCCTGACGCTCGGTGGCAAGCTTCTCGACGTGCGCGTCTCTACGCTGCCAAGTCGCGCTGGCGAACGTGTCGTGTTGCGTATCCTGGACAAGGAGAATGCCGGCCTGTCGCTCGACGTGCTGGGCATGACCGGCAATGCCGACCGTATCTTTCGCGAGGCGCTGGCTGAACCCAATGGCATCATCCTCGTCACTGGGCCGACGGGATCGGGCAAGACGACGACGCTGTATGGCGGCTTGCGCCAGTTGAACGATGGCAGCCGCAATATCCTGACCGTCGAAGATCCGGTCGAATATGCGATCGACGGGGTGGGGCAAACGCAAGTCAATCCGAAGGTCGGTCTCACCTTTGCGGCGGGATTGCGCGCGATCCTGCGCCAAGATCCGGACGTGGTGATGGTCGGCGAAATCCGCGATCGCGAGACGGCGGAGATCGCAGTGCAGGCGTCTCTGACAGGCCACCTCGTCCTCTCGACTGTCCACACCAACGACGCGGTCGGCGCGATCACCCGCATGCGCGACATGCGCGTCGAGCCGTTTTTGCTGGCGTCTACCTTGCGGGCCGTCATCGCCCAGCGCCTTGTTCGCCGCCTCTGCCAGCATTGTCGCGAACCGGTGCAGGCGGACAAGTCGGCATCCGCCTTACTCGGCTTCGACCTCGGCACCATCGTCTACAAGGCGAAAGGCTGTTCCGAATGCAGCGAAACCGGGTTCAAGGGCCGCATCGGCGTGTTCGAGGCGATCCGTATCGATGACACTATCCGCCGCCTGATCAACGACGGCGGCGATGAGTCTTTGATCGCGCGGCATGCCTTCCTGAATGCACCGAACCTCGGATCGGCGGCGCGGGCGTTGGTTCGCGATGGGCAGACCACGGCAGAGGAAGCCATCCGCATTTCTCGCCGCGAGGCCGAGCCGGAACCATCGCCGGATGTGACGCTCCCGACCGATGCCTGAATTCGACTATCTTGCCATCGATCCTGCGGGCCGCGAGCGGCGTGGGAAGGTCCGCGCCGACAGCGCAGACGACGCCAAAGCGCGGCTTGATGCGCGCAAGCTGTTCGTGGTCAAGATGGACGCCGGCGTCGCCGCGACTGCACCCGCCGGGCGCGCACTCCTCGCGCGGCGAGGCAAGAAGCTTTCGGCCAAGGAACTGACGCTCTTTACGCGCCAGCTTTCCACGCTGGTACAGGTCAGTCCCCTCGAAGAGTCGCTCCGCACGATCTCGCGTCAGAGCGAGCAGGATCATGTTCGCGCTGTCATCGGCCGCGTACATGCGGGCGTCATGGAGGGACGACGACTCTCCGATGCCCTCGGCGCCGATCCGCGCAGCTTCCCGCCGCTCTATCGGGCGATGATCTCGGCAGGTGAAAGCTCGGGGAGCTTGCCCACGATCATGGAACGCCTGGCGGACCTGATGGAGCGCCAGGCGGCCATCCGTTCCAAAGTCATCACTGCGATCGCCTATCCATCGGTGCTCGCTGTTTTTGCTGTGACAGTCGTGATCGCGCTGATGATGTTCGTCGTACCGAAGATCGTCGAGCAATTTGACACGATTGGACAACAGTTACCGATACTTACACGCATCGTGATGGGTATATCCAACACGCTCGTGAGCTATTGGTATGTGATTTTATGCGTCATCTTCATCGTCAGCTTTGCGGCATGGTATGCGCTTAGACAGCCCAGCATCCGCTATCGCTTCGATGGTCTGCTTCTGCGTTTGCCAATCATCGGCCGCCTAATCCGCGATCTCCACGCCGCTCGCATGGCACGCACGCTTTCCACGATGGTCGCGAGCCGTCTGCCGCTGATGGAGGGGCTCGCACTGACTGCGAACACGGTGCACAATCGCGTCCTCCGCCGCGCCTCTGACGATATCGTGGAGGCCATCCGTGGTGGCGGAAGTCTGTCCGCAGCGCTGCGTCGTGCAGGCGTGTTCCCGCCGCTACTGGTCTACCTCACGGCGAGTGGGGAGGCCGCCGGACGCCTCGACACGATGCTGGAGCGGGCCGCTGACTACCTCGAACGCGAATTCGACAGCTTCACGTCGACCGCGCTCGCCTTGCTGGAACCGATCATCATTATCTTGATGGGCGGCATTGTTGCCGTCATCATCCTGTCCATTCTTCTCCCCATTCTGCAATTGCAAAGCCTTACAGGTGTTTGAGTCCATGAAGTCCCCCTTCCTTCGCCGTTCCGCCGAACACGGCATCTTGTCGTCGAGGCGCTCTGCCGAACACGGCTTCGCATTTTCCAGGCGTTCCGCCGAACACGGCTTCACACTGGTCGAATTGATGGTCGTGATCGTCATAATCGGCCTGCTCGCCACCATCGTTGCGATCAACGTGATCCCGGCGACCGACAAGGCTCGCGTCGAAAAGGCGAAGGCCGATGTCGCCACGATCGAGCAGGCGCTGGATCAGTATCGCCTCGACAACCTGAACTATCCGAACGCCACAGAGGGGTTTCAGGCATTGCTGGCGCCGCCAGCCACGCTTGCGCAGCCTGCCCGCTACCGTCGCGGCGGCTATATCAAGAAGCTGCCCGAAGATCCCTGGGGCCGCGCCTATAAATATGCCGTGCCGGGCAAGAAGGGTCCGTTCGACATCTATTCGCTAGGCGCGGACGGACAGCCGGGCGGCGAGAATGATAATGCCGACATTTACTCCAGCGAGATCTGAGACCGACTCCAAATCTGTTGTGCGCCCAGCCGAACACGGATTCAGGTCTCTTGCTCGTTCCGCCGAACACGGCTTCACGCTTGTCGAGTTGATGGTGGTGGTGGCGATCATCGGCCTGACATCGGCAGCTGTGCTGCTTGCAATACCGGACCCGCGTGGCCGGGTGATGGACGACGCAGAGCGCTTCGCCGCGCGCACGCTCGCCGCACGTGACAACGCCATCGTGCTGGCGCAGCCGCTTGCCGTTTGGGTGTCAACTTCAGGCTATGGTTTCGAGCAGCGCCGCGAAGGACAGTGGGTGCCGATCGAAGACAAGCCGTTCGTCACCACGAACTGGCGCGAGGGCACAACGGCGGTGGTCGGCGATGCAGGGCGGACGCAGATCACGTTCGACAGCACCGGCCTGCCTGCCGATCCGCTGGCCGTGAAGCTGGTGCGCGACGGTCAGGTCGTGACGGTCCGCATCGACATGTCAGGCAAGGTCAACGTCGATGGCTAATCGGCGCGGCGAGTCCGGTTTCACACTGCTGGAGATGCTGGTGGCGCTGGCTGTGTTTAGCCTCGCCGCACTCGCACTGATCCGCTTGCAGGGCGTGACGATCCGCACGGCCGCCGATCTGGATTCGAAGGTTCTCGCGCAGATGGTCGCACGCAACCTGATGGTGGGCTGGCAAACGGACACGCAACCACCGAGCCTCGGTGAAGCCAACGGCGAGGTCGAAAATGCCGGGCAGCGCTGGCGATGGACCAGAGAGGCGACCAAGCTGGACGACCAGCGCCTGATGCGGGTTGATGTACGCGTCGAGGGACAGAACAGCCCCGCGCCCGCGGTGCTCACATTCGTGCGGGCTATCGAATGACCGCGCCTTTCCGCAATGGCTTCACGCTAATCGAACTCCTGGTCGCTCTGTCCATCTTCGCGCTGCTGGCAGGCGCGGGCGTCCTGTTGCTGGGCAACAGCGTCTCGGCGCAATCAGGGATCAAGCTGCGGCTCGACGACATGGCGGCGCTGGAGCGGATGGATGGCGCGATGTCCGCCGACCTGGGGCAAGCGGTGTCCCGGATCAGCCGCACCGATACGGGCACGCTAGCGCCCGCGTTCTTCGCCAACCCCCAAGGCGAGAATGCGCCCGTGATGCAGTTCGTTCGGACGGGGCGAAGCAACTTCAGCGATGCGCCGCGATCTTCGCTCCAAAAGATCGAATATTGGGTGCGGCAGGGAAGATTCGAGCGCCGGACATACGATCAGGTCGATGGTGGTGCGGGTGGAGACCCTGCTGCCTTGCTGGAAGGCGTCCAGTCCGTGGCGCTTCGGTTTCGCGATGAGAAGGGCGAATGGCTGAATGTTTGGACGCCGCAGCAGCCAGACTTGCTGCCCAAGGCGGTGGAGATGGTGATCGCCCGCACAGGCAATCCGCCGCTCACCCTGATCTTTGGCGTAGGTCCCGGACCTCGATCAAAGGCGACTGGGACGGGTGCGCCCGGTGCTTGAGGCTCTTCCAGAAAATGAACGCGGAGCGGCGCTGCTGACGGTGCTGCTGCTCGTCGCCGTCATGTCGGTGATCGCAGCGACTGCGTTGGAGCGCGTGACATTGGCGACGCGCCTCACTGGCAACGCGGGCATACAAGCGCAGGCCCGCGCTTACGCCGATGCTGCGGAGACCATCGCCCGCCTGCGTATTGCCGATCTGGTGGCGGCGCAACCCGGCAAGACGACGCTGGCAGGCGGATGGCTTGGGACGCCCCAGCAGTTGCCGGTGCCGGGCGGCACTGCGACGGCACGGGTCACGGATAGCGGTAACTGCTTCAACCTCAACAGCGTGGTGCAAGGTGGCGACGCCGACCTGAAATTCCGGCCGGCCGGGATCAATCAATTCCAGGCGCTGATGAAGGCTCTGGCCGTCGATCCCCGGCAGGCACAGTTCATTGCCACATCGCTTGCAGATTGGATCGATAGCGATGCCATTCCTCTGCCGGGTGGCGGCGAGGACGAAGTCTATCTGCGCCTCCCACAACCCTATCGCACATCCAACCGCCTGATGAGCGACCCCAGCGAACTGCGGGCGGTACAAGGCGTGACACCTGCCGTCTACAGCGTGCTTCGGCCTTGGACCTGTGCGCTTCCAATCAGCGATCTGTCGCCGATCAACGTCAATACTTTGCTGCCACAGCAGGCCCCGCTGCTGGCGATGTTGCTGGACGGAAAGGCAAGTGTCGAACAGGCGCGACAATGGCTGGCGCAGCGCCCGGCTGAAGGCTATGGGAGCCTGCCTGCGTTCTGGGCGGTTCCGTCTCGAGCGGGGTTCGCTCCTACGGATGAGGTGAGTACGCAAACCAAGCTGACAAGCCGCTGGTTTGCTGTGAATATTGATGTCGAATTGGGGGGCATGGACATGAGCGAGACGGCGTTGATCGACGCGCAGTCCACCCCCGCGAAACTCGTCTATCGCAGGTGGGGCGAGGATATATGACCGTCCGCAATGGTTTGATCGTCATAGTGCCGTCCGATGCCGAGCGCGCGCCGATCTGGATGCGTGTGATCGATGAAGCCATCGTGCAGCGTGGCGCAGGCACAGATTGGCTGGTGTCCTGTGGCCTCCGCGAATGGCCCTCCGACGCGCCGGTGATGCTGGTGGTGCCTGTAGAGGGGGCGTCGTACCACTGGATCGCGATGCCTGATTTGCCAATCCGGCAGGGACGAGCGGCGGCACGGCTAGCTGCTTTGGACGCCAGCATCGGCCAGCCCGAAACTATGATTGCAGTGACCGATCAGCAGGATGACCCCACTGTCGCCCATCTGGTCGCAGTGGCGGCGCGCGCGGACGTGCAGCACTGGCTGTTGTGGGCACAGCACAATGGGATCGATCCTGACATCCTCATTCCTGCCGCGCTTGTCCTTCCCGCACCTGCCGATGGGTTCGTCCGCGGTACGATCGGCGATGATGTCGTGGTGCGCGGCGTCCATATCGCCTTGGCAGCCGATGATCCGCTGGCCTCGCTGTTGATTGTGGGCGCCGATGTGGTTGACCTCCCGGATGAGCGGGTGACGGAGTGCCTAATTCGTGCGCTTGAAGTCTCGCCGATCAACTTGCGGCAGGGCGACTTCGCGAAGCGTACACGCACTACGGTTGATACGCGGCAACTGGCGCGAATTGCAATGTGGTGCGGCGTGGTTGCCCTGCTCAGCCTGCTCATCACGCTCATCCTGATCGTGAAACTGAACGCCGATGCCAGCCGCCTGGACGCCGAGAGTGTCACGATCGCGCAGAAGGTGCTGCCCAACGCCAATGATGCGCAAGCGGTCGAACAGGATCTCAATGCTCGACTCAGCGCGAGTGGGAGCGGCGCTTATGGTTTCTCCGGATCGACTGCCGGGCTGATGGCGGCGATGCGTGCCGCACCGGGGGTCAGCCTGACGATATTGGATCGCGCGGCTGACGGAACGGTGAAGGCTACGCTTGCTGCACCGAAAGCGGACGACATCAATGTGGCCCTGCTCGCGTTGCAGGCGTCCGGCTTCACGATCACCGCAACTTCCTCCTCCGACCCCAGCGGGCGCGTGCTCGCCGACATCACGGTGCAGCCATGAGCGCGATCAGAATTTGGTGGCGGGAGCTAAGCGCGCGGGAGCGCGTGCTGGTGGCGATCATGGGCGTATTGATCGCGATCGTCGTGATCTGGCTTGGGATTGCCCGGCCCGTGGAGGGCGCGCTGGAAAACGCGCGGGCGCGGCAGGTTGAAGCGTTGGATCGCAATGTTGCAATCCGCGCCAAGGTCAAGTTGCTACAGGCGATGCCTGCGCGAACGCCAGCGTCAGCGTCAGGGTCGCTGGATCAGATTGTCGGCCAAAGCGCGGGTGAAGAAGGCTTCACGCTGGAACGGACGCAAGCGCAGGGCGAAGGCCGTGTAGAGATCGCGATTGCCTCTGCTCGTCCTACGGCGCTGTTCGGATGGCTGGCCAAGCTGGAAATGCAGGGCGTGGTGGTCGACACTCTGACGATGCAGCCTGCCGCGACCGCAGGCACGATCTCCGTCCGGGCAGTTCTGAAGAGGGCCGGCCAATGATGGGCCTTATTCTCTCCCGTCGGGCAAAGCTGGCTTTACTGGTCGCGCTGTTGCTTGGGCTAGTCGCCTTCTTCCCGCTGCGGCTGGCGATGGGAATGTTGCGGCTGGACCGCTACGATATCGCCGCGCAGTCGGTACGGGGCAGCATCTGGTTGGGACAGACTTCAAAATTGACGGTGGGAAAGGTTTCGCTGGGCACGGTCAATGCAGGACTCTCTCCAGTTCAGTTGTTGGTTGGACGGGCGCGGCTCGACATCTGGCGGCAGGCTGGCGCGCCTGACGATATCGAGGGAGCGCTGACGGCTGGGCTCAATCGGGTCGGGATAGATGACGTGACCGGCAATATCCCGCTCGGTCCGGTGTTTGCGCCGCTGCCGATCACGGCCATCGAGTTCAAAGATGTCAGCGCCTATTTTAGTGGCAATGACTGCGGCCATGCGGAAGGGCGGATCAGGGCCTACATCGGCGGTGACTTGCCCGGCTTGAACCTCAGTCAGGGAGTGAGCGGCGATGTCCGGTGCGATGGTACGGCGATCCTGTTGCCGCTCGTCAGCCAATCCGGTCTCGAGAAGCTTAATCTCCGGATCGGCGCAGATGGTCGCTACAGCGCGGAGATGCTCGTGCAGAGTAGCGATCCTGCGCTGGAAGCGGGCCTCGCTGCCGCTGGCTTCGCAAAAGCCGGGGACGGCTATGCTTTGAGGCTAGACGGCGCGTTGTGACGCCGCTCTTGGCGTTTGTCATAGGCGCGGTTGTAGGCGCTATAATTGGTAGCTTTCTGGCAAACCTCATCATCCGGTGGCCGCAGGGCCGGTCGGTCGTCGGCGGACGCTCGATGTGCGATCATTGCGGGACGGCGCTCGGACCGCTTGATCTTATTCCCTTGTTGAGCTTTGCGATCAGGCGCGGGCGTTGTGCCCACTGTCGTGGCGGCATTCATCCGCTGCATATCTGGGTTGAACTCGGATGCGCCATGATTGGTGGCGTCGCGCTGATGCTGGCACCAGGATGGGAAGGCGTCGGCTGGGCAGCGCTGGGGTGGGGGCTGCTGACTTTAGCGGTTCTTGATTGGCGGCATTTCTGGTTGCCGGACGCGATCACGTTGCCGTTGGTATTCCTCGGCATGACGCTGGGCGTATGGACCACAGACGTCACGCTGATGGATCGCGTGATCGGCGCAGTGACAGGCTATGGAGCGCTGCTTACGATCGCACTTGGTTATCGTGCTTGGCGTGGCCGGGAAGGACTGGGATTGGGTGACGCGAAGCTGCTTGCCGCGATTGGTGCGTGGTTCGGATGGCAGGCGCTGCCGTTTGTGCTGCTGATCGCCAGCGTGGTTGCACTTCTGGTGGTGCTCTTCAGCACTGCGCGAGGAGAACAGTTAAGCGCTACGACCCAAGTGCCGCTCGGCACCTTCTTGTGCATCGCGGCCGTGCCCGGCTTCATGTTGATGAGAGTGCTAACGCAAGGATAACTGGTGCCGGCTACAGGATTCGAACCCGTGGCCCCCTGATTACAAATCAGGTGCTCTACCAACTGAGCTAAGCCGGCTACCGCGTTGCTGCGAAGCCCATACTATCAGATCACACCGAACGTCCAGCCCTCCGTTCGTGCAATTTCACGCGTCAGCTTTTCGGGATGCCAGGAGCGATCATCTTGTGCTGCCCGCCGGAGCCACGCGGTCGTGAGGATTGCGTCCGTGCTATGGTCGTCATAGCGGTCAAGCGGCGCGTGCGGTCGAGTAGCGAATGCTGCAAGAGCTTCGTCAAGAGCGGGAGCAGTGCGGATTTTTGAAAGGCCTTTGCGAAGGCCCGCTGCCCTGGCTGCCAACGCCGTGTAAATTTCGACAATAAGGGGGCCGCTGTCTGGAACGGGATCGAAGGGCCAAACCGGAACGATGCCCCGCAATCGATGCAGCACGCGCATTCCAGTGAGGCTCGACTTACCCACCTGCGCCGCTCCTACAAGGTTGAAGCAGCTATAAGGGGATAGCCGCATGGCTGCCTGGCCATGTTCGCAGATGCGGAAACGGCCACTGCCCGCGGGGAAGAGATCGCCGCAATCGCCGCGTTGCCGGAAATAGCGGCGTGCCTCCGGATGGTTGATGAAACCGTTGGCCGAAAGATGCGAGTCATTCGTACATAATGCGTCGATCAGTGCCCACAATTCCGGTCCCGTCTCTGGAGAGATGTTCCAGCCGGGGAAGTAGCTGCCGCAGTCGAGATATGGGAAGGCAGGGGAGAGATCGAGGCCGATCAGGATGCGCCTTCCGGCTTCCGCGTGTTGGAACAGCCATTGCAGGATTGCCTCGCGACTCCATCCGCCATCGGGACGAAGCAGGGTGGGGGCATCGTCTCCAGAGGATGCCTGTGCAACAGCGAGACCGGCGGGACGCGCCACGGCTTGCCCGGACCAATCGATAACGGCGAATTGATCGAAATGCGGAGCGCTCAATTGTCGCGCTGCTCCGCGCGTCGGGCATTCCAATAGGCTAGGCGCTCCGCGATGCGCTGTTCAAAGCCACGATCGGTAGGGGTGTAGAAGGTCTGCGGCGGCAGTTCGTCCGGCCAGTAGTTCGCGCCGGAAAAACCCTCCGGAGCATCATGGTCATAGGCGTAGCCCTTGCCGTAACCGATATCCTTCATCAGCTTTGTTGGGGCGTTCAGGATGTTCTGAGGCGGCATCAGCGATCCGGTTTCGCGGGCTGAGCGGAACGCGGCTTTCTGTGCGGCATAAGCGGCATTGGATTTGGGTGCAGTCGCGCAATAGAGGCATGCCTGCACGATCGAGAGTTCGCCTTCGGGGCTGCCGAGGAAGTCGTAGGCGTCCTTGGCTGCGAGGCACTGAACAAGCGCCTGTGGATCAGCGAGACCGATATCTTCGCTGGCGAAGCGAACAAGGCGGCGCAGGACATAGAGCGGTTGTTCGCCTGCCGTCAGCATCCGCGCGAGATAATAGAGAGCCGCTTGCGGATCGGACCCACGCAGAGACTTATGGAGGGCGGAGATCAGGTTATAATGCCCCTCACGATCCTTGTCATACACCGCGACACGGCGATGAAGCAGCGCAGACAGGCTCGCCGGGTTGAGTGGTTCGGGAACGGCAACGGAATAGAGCGTCTCGGCCTGATTGAGCAGAAACCGACCGTCGCCGTCGGCACTTGCGACCAGCGCCTCCCGTGCCGCGGCTGTTAGAGGAAGCGGTCGTTCCATCAGTGCTTCGGCACGATCCAGAAGCTTTTCCAGTGCATCACTGTCCAAGCGCCGAAGGATTAGAACCTGCGCGCGGGAGAGCAATGCGGCGTTCAGTTCGAAGCTCGGATTTTCGGTCGTCGCGCCGACCAGGGTTACGGTGCCATCCTCCACGAAGGGCAAAAAGCTGTCCTGCTGCGCACGATTGAAGCGATGGATTTCGTCCACGAACAGAAGGGTTTTTTGGCTCAGGCGCGCATGTTCGCGCGCTGACGCAAATACTTTCTTGAGGTCCGCGACGCCGGAGAACACTGCTGAAATCGGTTCGAAGCGCATCCCCACCGCGTCGGCCAGTAGACGCGAGATCGTCGTCTTGCCGGTGCCGGGTGGCCCCCAGAAGAGGATGGAGGAAAGGCGTCCCGCCGCCACCATGCGGCCGATCGCGCCGTCCGGTCCGGTCAGATGCTCCTGTCCCACCACTTCCGCGAGAGTACGAGGCCTCAGCCGGTCCGCGAGCGGCGCATCGGGGCGCTCCTTCGGTTCCGTACGTTCAGGCGGATCGCCGAAAAGGTCAGGCATGGCGGATCAGGGGACCGGACTTGCCAGCGCCATTGCCCCGCGCTGCCGCTGGCCTATGACACGGATATAGGTATCGACCAGCGCCTGATTGACGTGATCCCAGCCGTAGCGCTCCGCCTCGAAGCGTCCCGCTTCCCCGGCGCGCTCACGGCTTGCGACATCGACGCAGTAATGCTGAAGCGCGTCGGCAAAGAGGTTGACCGCGCCGGGTCTTATCAGGCGTCCGGTAACGCCATCGGTGACAAGGGATTCGCTCCCCGTGGCGCGAGCGGCGACAGTAGGAAGGGCGCAGGCCATGGCCTCCAACGTGACGTTGCCGAAAGTCTCTGTGACGGAGGGATTGAACAGCATGTCCATGCTCGCCACGCCGCGACCAAGATCGGCACCGCTCTGGAAGCCGACGAAGCTTGCATTCGGCAGGCGATTTTCGAACCAGCTACGCGCGGGACCATCGCCCAGCACCAGAACATGATGGCGCACGTTACGTCGTTGTAGTTGCTCGATCGTGTCGGAAAAAACGTCGAGACCCTTTTCCATCACCAACCGGCCGGTAAAGCCGATGACGGGGGTGTCATCCGCTATGCCAAGGCTCCGCCGCCATTCCAGATCGCGGCGGTTCGGGTTGAATATCTCCTGATCGATGCCGCGCGTCCAGATGCCCACATCATAGTTCATCCGCTGATCGCGAAGTAACTGCGCCATGGAATCCGAGGGTGCCATGATCGCGTCGCATCGGCGATAAAAGCGCCTCAATCCTGCCTCGATCACCGGTTCCATGAATGCCAGCCCGTAATAACGAGGGTAGGTCTCAAACCGCGTGTGAACGGAAGCGATAGTCGGAAGAGAACGCGCCCGCGCCCAGCTAAGCGCACGATGGCCGAGTGGGTCGGGGCTGGAAACATGCACGATATTAGGGGCAAAAGCTGCGAGGTCGCGGCGCAGTCGTGGCGAGAGGCCAAAGGGCACGCGGTATTCGCCGCGCCCTGGGATCGGCATTGATGGCGCGCTGACGAGGTCGCCAGTTGCCGGGAACGCGGGTGTTTTGATCGTCGGAGCGTAGACACGGACCTGGGCGCCCTGTCGCAACAGATAGCCCACCAATCGATTGAGCGCTTGGTTCGCCCCGTCCCGGACATAGTTATAATTGCCACTGAACAAGGCAATGCGAAGGCCATCAGAGTTCATCCCCGGCCCCTTAAACGAGACTGCCGGAAAGGCCAAGGGAACCGCCTCTACAAGTTTCGCTTTATGGACGACGAGAGGAGATCGAGGAATATGGCTCAGGCGTTTCACAAGGGACAGCGCGTGCGCTGGAACTGGGGCACCGGTACAGGACATGGCAAGATCAAGGAGCGGTTCGACAGGCACGTCGAACGAACCATTGAGGGGGCAAAAGTCTCCCGCAATGGTAGCGCCGACAATCCCGCCTATCTGGTGGATAGCGAAAACGGCGGAGAGGTGCTGAAATTGGGATCAGAACTTCACTCCGCCTGAGCAGGATTTCGTTGGGGACTGGAAACGAAGCAGCGCTTCTGCAATGAAGCGGCATGAGCCGTATGTCGATCTCCGCGCTTTTGACTGGGCAACCGGTGCTATTTCGCGATCAGCATTATAGCGCGATCGGCAAAGTGCCGCGCTCCGGTCTGGTACGGTTGAACTGGTCTGGCTTTGAAGGGGACGCGGTTGCAGACCCCGTTCACCATGGCGGTTGGGACAAGGCCATTCATCTCTACCCGCAGGAACATTATCCCTTCTGGCGGGAGATAATGCCCGAACATGATGTGCTGGGCGCTCCCGGTGCGTTCGGCGAGAATATCGCCTCGAAGGGCATGACAGAGCTGGACCTGTGTATCGGGGATCGCTTTTCCATGGGAAGCGCGATAGTCGAAGTCAGTCATGGTCGTCAGCCATGCTGGAAACTAAACCACCGGTTCGGCGCACCGGGTATCATGTCGATGGTGATATCGACCGGACGGGCAGGCGTGTATTTCCGCGTTGTTCGAGAGGGTGAAGTTGAGGCAGAAACTGAAATGGCGTTGATTGAACGGCCATTGCCCGAATGGACGGTCGCTCGGGTTTTTACACTGCTGATTGCAGGCGGGCACCGCCAGGAGCCGGAAGCTGTACGGACGCTGGCGGGTATGACGCTGCTGGCGGAAGCGTGGCGACAGCGTGCGCGGAAACTCGCTGCGGCGTGAAGATCAAGCGTTGGGAAAGTCGGGCCGTTTCGCCAGATTGGTGATGTCATGAATGTTGAGCGATCCGACGCCGGAGGCATCGATGACCAGCCGCGCCTTCTGATCCGTGGGTAATGTCATGACATAGGCGATCAACTCGCCGAGCGTTCCATTCATCAGGGTCTTGAACTCGACGAACATGTCGGAACCCGCGTCGTCGCGCTCGTGCAGTTGCGACACCGCGTTCCAGTTGATCGTTTCCATCGACTTATTTCCCCCGTCCGTCTTGAGTGTCTAGCTGCATCGGCGGCCGCCGATGCGCAAGGTTGGCTCTATTCGTTGTCCTCAGCCTCAGCATGCTCCGGCGGATGAAGGCGCAGGCGCGTCACTCGACGACTGTCGCTCGCGGTGATCTCCAGCCGCCAGCCGCTTTGTTCATGCATGAATATCTCGCCGACTTCGGGCACTCGGCCTGCGATGACGAAGGCAAGCCCACCCAAAGTGTCGACATCCTCCTCCACATCCGCGAGTTTCTCGTCGATTTCTTCGGCCACATCTTCCAGCTCGGCACGGGCGTCTGCATCCCACATGCCATCGTCCAGCGGAATCAGGAGGGCTTCGGGTGCCTCGTCATGTTCATCCTCAACGTCGCCGACGATTTCCTCGACCAGATCCTCGAACGTCAGCAGACCTTCGGTGCCGGAATACTCGTCCAGCACGATCGCCAGATGTGTCCGCTTGGCGCGCATTTCAGCGAGCAGGTCGAGCACGCCCATACTCTCAGGCACATAGAGAGGCTGACGGATCAGCGGTTCCAACGTCGCGGGCGGCGGTTCCTTGCCCGCCAGGATTGCGAAGGCGTCACGGATGTGAATCATGCCGACGATGGTGTCGAGCGTATCGCGATAAACGGGGATACGGCTATGTCCGGCATCTGCGAAGAGCGCCGCCAGATCAGTGAAGCTGGCCTTTTCCTCAATGGCGATGATATCGGCGCGGGGAACGGCCACATCATCGACCGTATGTTCGCTGAAATGAAGGAGATTCCGGAGCATTTGCCGCTCTATCGCGGATAGATCGCCTTTGATGGGGGCCGAGCGGCCGTCCTCATCGTCTTCGTCATATTCGTCTATCGCTTCTTCGATTTCCTTGCGGAGACTGTGTTCGCTTTCTTCACCGAAGATGAGGGCTTTCAGGCCCTGCCATAAACCACCTTCGCTGGAAGATGCATTACCGCTGCTACTGTCCGCGTCTTTCGAAGGCGTCGGGCTGTCGTCAGCCATGGGAGTTGAACTTCCTTATGTTGCCGGTGAAGTTGAGCCTTCAATCCGAATAGGGGTTAGCTAGGCCCATAGAGGCAAGCGCGCGTATTTCCAATGCTTCCATCGCCTCGGCGTCGAGGCTTTCCATGTGATCGTAGCCAAGGAGGTGAAAGGTGCCGTGGACGATCAGGTGCGCGGCGTGATCGGCAACGGAAATCCCTTTGGCTCCTGCTTCCTGAATGCACACTCCTGCTGCCAGCACGATGTCGCCCAGCAACACCTCCCCATCGTCCGTATTGCCCATGGCTTCAAGCAGATCCGACTGCACCATAGGAAACGACAGAACGTTGGTGGGCTTGTCCTTGTCGCGATAGTCGCGATTGAGGGCCTGCACTTCCTTATCGTCAGTCAATTTCACCGCGATTTCATAGACGGCCGACTGAGTCTCGTAATCGGCATTCGGGCTATGGCGGATGGCCGCCGTCACGGCGTTGGTCGCCAATCGCTCCCAATCAACGCCGCTGAGCCAATCGTTGCCCTCGTTGATAAGGGCAACGTCAAGCATCGGGACCCTCATAGGCTTGCACGATGCGGCCGACGACCGGATGGCGGACGACATCGGATATCCCGAACGGCACTACCGCAATACCCTCCACGCCTTCCAACTTGTGCACGGCATCGGCAAGCCCGGATGCGCCGGGCTGCGGCAAGTCGACTTGCTTGGGATCACCGCAGATAACCATGCGGCTGTTCTCGCCGAAGCGAGTCAGGAACATCTTCATCTGCGCGATGGTGGTGTTCTGGGCTTCGTCGAGGATGATGAAGGCGTTGGCCAAGGTGCGCCCGCGCATGAAGGCGAGAGGCGCGATCTCGATTTCGCCCGATGCGATGCGCCGCTCCACCTGTTCGGCAGGCAGCGTGTCGTAAAGTGCATCGTAAAGTGGACGCAGATATGGGTCCACCTTCTCCTTCATGTCGCCGGGCAGGAAGCCCAGCCGCTCGCCCGCCTCGACCGCCGGGCGCGAGAGGATCAGGCGATCCACGCTTCCCGAAATGAGCTGGCTGACGGCCTGGGCTACAGCAAGATAGGTCTTGCCGGTGCCTGCCGGACCAAGGGCGAAGATCACATCGTTGCGGACCAGCGCCTCCATATAGGTGACCTGTGTCGGCGAGCGCGGGACGATCGTCTTCTTGCGCGTGCGGATCATCACCTTTGGCGGTTCGGCGACATCGTGGCGGATTATACCATCTAACATCGGCTCTGAAGACATGGCGATAACTGCTTCCACTGTACCATTATCTATGGATTGCCCCTCCACGATCCGGTTGTATAGGCCGGTCAGGACGTCACGCGCGCGCGCGGCTGCTTCCGCTTCCCCTTCGATCTGGAGACGGTTGCCGCGTGCTGCGATATAGACGCCAAGCCGATTCTCGATAGCGACGAGGTTCTGATCGAATTGCCCGAACAATGTGCCAAGGAGGTAAGGCTTCTCGAACGTCACTTCGAGGCGGGCGCGCTCGCCGGGTTCAGCCCGGACCTGATGCTTTTTCGCCATTATCGTTCCCCCATGGTGGTTTCGTTCAAGCAGCTTTCCTCTCGATCAATGCGCCTGCAAGGCTGTTTGGCCCGGCAGAGAGAAGTTCAACGTCGATCATGTCGCCCAACGCTGAGTCGGGCGCTACAACATGGACTGATTGCAGCCACGGTGTCTTGCCGATTTTCTGCCCTGGATAGCGACCTTCACGTTCCAGCAGGATGGGCACGCGCTTGCCGACAGATGCGCTGTTGAATTCGACCTGATGCGTGTTGATGGCAGCTTGTAGTCGTTGTAGCCGCTCGTCCATGACTTCGACCGGGATCTGGCGATCCATGTCGGCGGCGGGGGTGCCGGGGCGGGGGCTGTATTTGAAGCTGTATGCCATGGCGTAGCGGACCTGCTCCACAAGCGCCATGGTCGCTTCGAAATCGGTTTCCGTCTCGCCGGGGAAGCCGACGATGAAATCGCCGCTCAACGCTATGTCCGGCCGGACCGCGCGCACCTTTTCAAGGATTGCGAGATAGCTTTCCGCCGTGTGATTGCGGTTCATCGCTTTCAGAATGGAGTTGCTGCCTGACTGCACAGGCAAGTGCAGGAAGGGCATCAGCTTTTCGACTTCGGCATGAGCGGCGATCAGGCCCTCTGTCATGTCGTTGGGGTGACTGGTCATATAGCGGATGCGGGCAAGATCCGGCAGGTCCGCCAAGCCCCGGATCAGGCCATCGAAGCATTGAGGGCGGCCTCTCACGTCTTCACCGGTCCATGCGTTAACATTCTGTCCTAGAAGAGTTATCTCCCTAACACCGCCATCGATCAGTGCTTTGGCCTCGTCAAGGATCGCCGACCAGGGACGGCTTATCTCCGCGCCGCGTGTGTAGGGTACGACGCAGTAAGTGCAGAACTTGTCACAACCCTCCTGAATGGTGAGGAATCCTGTGGGACGCGCCTGCCGCGGCCGCGTTGGAAGCGCATCAAACTTGGACGCGGTAGGCATGTCGGTGTCGAGGGCCTGCTCGCCTTGCGTCACCTTCGCTATCAGCTTTGGCAGATTGTGATAGGCTTGCGGCCCGACGACTATGTCCACGGACGGCGCCCGGCGGGAGATTTCTGCGCCTTCGGCCTGCGCCACGCAACCTGCGACGGCGATCATCGGGCGCGTGCCGTCGTCGCGGCGCAAACGGCCGATATCGGAATATACCTTCTCCGCCGCCTTCTCCCGGATGTGGCAGGTATTGAGGACTACCAAATCTGCGTCCGCACCCTCAGGAGCGGCTGTCATGCCCTGCGCGCCCAGCATTTCAACCATCCGTTCGCCATCATAGACGTTCATTTGGCAACCGAAAGACTTGACTCGGAAAGTGGCGGGCGCGGCAGTACTGCGAGGCGCTTGAATGTGCTTGGGTAGGACAGGTCGATTCATTGGCTTTGCTATACAGTGGGAGATGCCGGGGCGATAGGCGGGAGGAACGCCCCAATCCTTTTTCTGCTTTCCTCGGCCAGAGCTTTGCGGTTGGGAAAGTTCTGCGGATCGAATGGCGGCAGAAAATGCAAGGTGACAGCAAGGTTGCCGGGGCGAGCGAGCACGCGTAGCGCGTTGGTCGCAAGGCTCGGTTCATGCCAGGCGATCTGGGTGGCGGCAGGACCGTAGTCGATATAAACCGGCTGCACCTGAAGGTCGCGGGGTGGGGGCATCATGACGGCCAACAAGGCAGGTTTGAAGGGAAGCAGTTGATCGCCGTGACCCGTCGTTCCTTCTGGAAACAAGGTCATGGCAAAGCCTGAAGCGATCGCGGCGCGAAGGGCATTCACCTGTTCCCCAACCTCATGACGGTTGTGCCGTGCGACGAACAAAGTGTGATTTTGCGCTGCGAGCCATCCGACGAGCGGCAAATCTTCCACATCATCCTTGGCTACAAAGGCGCTGCCTGTCGTGCCGCCGATTGCCAGCACGTCTATCCAACTTAGATGATTCGCCAGAAACAACACATTCCGCCGCAGCGGTGTGCCTTTAACTATTACCCTCGCGCCGACGCAATGCGCTGCCAGCCTCATGAAGATGCGCGGCCACGGGGAGCGGATCTGAAGCGCCCGCCAACACAAGTGAGGTAAGAGACAGAATATCAGCGCACATGCCAGCGCGAAGAGCCGCCTGCCTTGGCGGAGATGGATCACCAACGCCCGAAGCTGCAAATCAGCTCTTTCGGTCGAGAGCCACGCCGTACAGTTCCATCCGATGATCGACGAGACGGAAGCCGAGCTTTGCTGCAATCATGCGCTGCAACTGTTCCAGTTCCGGGTCGACGAATTCAATGACGTTTCCGGTTTCCACATCAATCAGATGGTCATGATGCGATTCCGGCGCGGCTTCATATCGGGCGCGGCCATCGCCGAAATCATGGCGGTCCAATATGCCCGCTTCCTCGAAAAGGCGCACGGTACGGTAAACGGTGGCGATCGAAATGCCCGGGTCGATGGAGGAGGCGCGAGCATGCAGCTTTTCCACGTCCGGATGGTCTTCCGCTTCGGACAGCACCTGCGCGATCACGCGACGCTGCTCGGTTATGCGTAGCCCTTTTTCGGCGCACAGGGCTTCAACGTCGATCTTGCGGTTCATGGAAACCCTGTTCTGCAAATTAAAGGCAATGGCCGTTCATACCGACCCTATACCATATATGCAAAAGGCAGCGCAGTGTTTCAACCTGCGCTGCCTACACGATCTGAGATCGAAAACTTATTTCGCTACGCCGCGCCGGCGCCGCTTGGTGCCAAGGCCGATTTTCTTGGCCAATGTGCGCCGCTGCTCGGCATAATTGGGAGCGACCATGGGGTAGTCTGCGGGAAGATTCCATTTGGCACGATAGTCGTCGGGCGTCATCTGATAATGGGTCATAAGATGGCGCTTTAACATCTTAAGCTTTTTGCCATCTTCCAGGCACACGATATAATCCGGCTTTATCGAAGAACGCACCGATACGGCAGGCTCAAGCTTCACTTCAGGCGGGGGAGGCGTTTCAGATAGGCCAGCCAGCGCGCCATATACGTTCTGAATAAGTACAGGCAGGTCGGAAACCGAGACGCTGTTATTAGACACGTGGGCCGCGACAATGTCCGACGTCAATGTGATGAGCATTTCTGCTTGAGCGGATTGTTCTTCCATGGCGATACTCCTGGCCTGATTATTCGCGACCCTTGAAAACATTGATTTCAATCAGGGTTTTTGGGCGTTATTCCAAAGAATATCCAAATTCAAGTGAATACTGGCGTGTTCTACAGATCAAGGCGCAAACTCATGGCATCATAAAGTTGCCCATCTGCGCCGCGATAGTAATCGCGTCGCGTGTTTACATGATTAAAGCCTGATTTGTTATAAAGTTGAACGGCATTATTGGTTGCCCGAACTTCCAAGTGCACAGATTTTATGCCGCGTCCGCGCGCAACGGTTAGGCAGTCACGGATCAGCGATGAGCCTATTCCACGGCCCCGCCAACCTTGATCGACTGCAAGTAGAAGGAGTTCGGCTTCGTCAAAGATCGATCGAGTGAGGCAAAAGCCGAGTGTGGCTGCATCGAGCTTAGCCAGCGTCAACCATGTTCCCTGCAATGCCATGATCCCGGCCAGTTGCGATGCGGTCCACGCTTCCCCAAAAGCAGGATCGAACGCGCGATCCATCACCTTCATAGCGCAGGACTGCGCCTGCGCGTTGGAGCGGTCATGCCGTTCTAGAACGAGACCGCTAATCATTGAGCGATCTATCAGCCATCGGCTTTGCATCGGCGCCACGGCCGTAGACGGGCGTCAACGGCAATGCGGCACCGACGTTGATGAGCGGGTAGCAGAGACTGTTTGCCTCCACATCTACCGCCGTTCCATATCCTCGCGCTGAAACAAGCGCCTTTGCTCCCGATCCATAGACTACTTCGTCGCTAAGGGTGCTTGCCAAAGTTGCAATGGGAGTTGAACGGATGGCGGTGGCTGGCTCGTCCGAGCGCGAGGGGAAGATTTGCCAGAACAGCTCTCCGTGGCCTCCAACGATAACTATGGGAAAGTCGTTCGTCGGCTCGTGTTTACGAACGACGGCTGCGGCGATGATTGACAGCGACGTGTAACCGACCGCCGGACAGCCCCAGCCAAACGCTAACGCCTTGGCGGCCGCCAGTCCGATACGAACGCCGGTAAAGCTGCCTGGGCCAACATCTACGGCAATAAGGTCAGCACGTCCGCCTTCTGGAAATCCGGCGATTGCAGGAATAAGCCGCTCGGCATGGCCGCGACCCACCCGTTTATGCAGATGCGCCAAGCATCGCGTCTCATCAATTAAAGCGACGGATAGTATCTCTGTTGCCGTGTCGATCACCAAAGTACGCAAGGATACTGCCCAAAAAAGAAGCTATGCCTCCCGCCGTTAGTCGATACGGTTGAATTTGCCAAATTCTGGACGCGGAAGACGCCCGAAGATCGTGGCAGGATCGCCATAGCCCAAGGTCGAGATAAAGTTGGACTTCACATGAGGGGTGTCGGCAAAGAAAGCCGCATCGACGGCTGCATTATCGAAACCCGACATCGGACCGGTGTCGAACCCCAAGGCGCGCGCCGCAATGATGAAGTAAGCACCCTGAAGCGTCGAGTTGCGGAATGCGCTCGTTTTTCTCAGTTCGTCGTTGCCGTCGAACCAGGACTTTGCATCTGCTGGCGGGAAAAGTTCGGGAAGATGTTCATGGAAGTTCTCGTCCATGCCGATGATGACCGCCACCGGAGCCTTCTGAATCTTGGCGCTGTTGGTGCCCGACGACAAAGCTGCCAATTTATTTTTCGAGTCCTGGCTGACGCACCACACGATCCGCGCCGGCAACTGATTGACGGAGGTCGGCCCCCATTTCATTAAGTTCCAAATTGCGTGAAGATCAGATTCCGATACCGGCTTGTCCAGAAAACCGTTGTAAGAGCGCCCGTTCACGAAAATCTGGTCGAGCGCTTCCTGTGGCAAAGCATTGGCCATTTCGAACTCCTGCAATGAACTTGGTAGAGCCGGAGTGCTAGACTGCGCGGACTTCGGTGACTTCGGGCACATAGTGCTTTAAAAGCGACTCTATTCCCTGCTTCAATGTGGCGGATGAAGAGGGGCATCCAGCGCAGGCCCCTTGAAGCTTCAGGAATACTTTGCCCTTACTGAAACCACGATAGATGATATCGCCGCCGTCGTTTGCTACCGCAGGGCGCACTCGCGTTTCAATCAGTTCCTTGATCTGATCGACAATCTCCGCATCTTCCGGATCGTCTTCAAATGCTTCGTCTGAGGGCACGTTTATGTCGGACGCCGATCCCGGCCTGAACAGTGGCATGCCGCCGGAAAAATGATCGAGCAAGATGCCGATCACATCAGGCTTCACCTCAGACCAGTTGGCCCCAGCCACGAGCGTTACCGAGACGAAATCGTAGCCGAAGAATACGCCGGTTACGTCTCCTAAGGAAAAGAGCGCATCTGCGAGAGGAGAGGCTTCTGCTTCTTCCGGCGTTGCAAAGTCACGCGTTCCGGTCGCCATGACGGTCTGTCCCGGCAGGAACTTCAGTGTAGACGGGTTGGGTGTCGTTTCAGTTTCGATCAACATTCCAGCTATGTGGGGCGACCTGACGCCGAAATCAAGCAAGCTTGGTGACGCCCGGGGGAACCCGTACCCCGCTCCAGCGCTTTATAATGCACCCCCAACAATCAGGAGTGCACTGGAAATGAGTGACGAAACAGCGATCAAGGATCGGTTCTGGAAAGAACTCTCCGAAAGCCCCTTCCTGATGGTCGGACTGGAAAATGCGCATCAGCATAGCCTGCCAATGACCGCCCAACTGGATAAAAATGCCAACAGCGCTTTCTGGTTCTACACGTCGCGCGACAACCGCTTGGCGGCTGGCGGCCCGGCAATGGCGCAGTTTGCGGGGAAGGATCACCATTTATTTGCATGTATCGCGGGTACTCTGACGGAGGAAACGGATCAGGCAATCATTGATGCCCATTGGTCGAACGACGTCGCTGCATGGTATGAAGGCGGTCGACAGGACCCCAATCTTTTGATGCTTCGATTTGATTTGGGCGACGCAGAGATATGGTTGGCCGACATGACGCTAAAAGGTGTTTTCAAGATGCTTGTAGGGTCAAATGTGCGATCTGAAATGAAGGGCAAGCACGTGGAAGTCAGCCTTTAGGAATGTCGATCGGCCCGCTCCCCAGTCTATGGAGAGCGGGCCGAGGGAATTGCTTGCTATTTCTACTTATCTCATTTAGATGCTTCGCAGCGCAGCATCGGGCCATTTCGGCCCCGTAGCGATTGGTAGCGTGATCGTCCTCTAAATCCTCTTGACGGAGTCAGGTGGAAGAACGGACCGGCCAATGACCTGCGCTTTGCTTGAGGCTTCCCTTTTCACGCGGGTCGTTTCGTAACCCGCCTTGTGCCCGGACTGCGTCTTGCAGTCTCCGGAGCGCAACGCTCCATTGTGAGTATACCATTTTGACTACCTTTAAAGAACTTGGTCTTGCCGAGCCCATTTTGCAGGCGCTCGCCGCCAAGAATTACGAAGTGCCGACGCCCATTCAGGCGCAGGCCATTCCGGCGCTGATGGAAGGTCGCGACTTGTGCGGTATCGCGCAGACCGGCACCGGCAAGACGGCGGCGTTCGCGCTACCCAGCCTCGACTATTTTCACAACAATCCCAAGCAGACGCCCCAGAAGGGGTGTCGGATGCTGGTGCTTTCGCCGACGCGCGAACTGGCCGCGCAGATTGCGGACAGCTTCCGCGATTATGCCCGCTTCATGAAGCTGTCGGTCGCGACGGTGTTCGGTGGTGTGCCGATCAACAAGCAGATCAATCAGCTTCGCGGCGGCATCGACATTCTGGTCGCGACGCCGGGCCGTTTGCTCGACTTGATCGAACAGCGCGCGCTTAGCCTTGGCCATGTCGAGATTTTCGTGCTCGACGAAGCCGACCAGATGATGGATCTCGGCTTTATCCAGCCGCTGAAGCGCATCGACAAAATGCTGCCGAAGCAGCGCCAGAGCCTGTTCTTCTCGGCAACGATGCCCAAAGCGATCGCTGATCTGGGTAGTCAGTTCCTCGTCGATCCGGTGAAGGTGTCTGTCGCGCCGCAGTCGACGACGGCGGAACGCGTGAAGCAATATGCGACCTATGTGAACCAGGCCGAGAAGCAGGCGCTTCTTACGATCACCGTGAAGAACGAGCCGATCGAACGTGCGCTGATCTTCACGCGCACCAAGCATGGCGCGGATCGCGTAGTGCGTTTCCTTGAGGGTGCGGGCATTCCTGCTGTCGCAATTCATGGGAACAAGAGCCAAGCGCAGCGTACTGCGGCCTTGCAAGCGTTCCGTGCGGGACAAGTAAAGCTGTTGGTAGCGACTGACATCGCGGCGCGCGGCATCGACGTTTCGGGCGTCAGCCACGTCATCAACTTCGAGCTGCCCAATGTGGCGGAGCAATATGTCCATCGCATCGGCCGCACCGCGCGTGCCGGGGCAGAGGGCATCGCAATCAGCTTCGTGGCGGATGATGAGCGCCAGTATCTGAAGGCGATCGAGAAGGTGACGCGCGTGCGTTGCGAACTTCAGGTGCTGCCGGAGAATTTCTCTGAAGCCGTCCGTAACCTGCCCAAGGCCGCGCCGCCCAAGAAGGGCAACGAGGGCGGCAATGGCCGTGGTGGACCGGGCCGGGGCAGTCCCGACCGCGCGCATCGTGGTCGCGACGGCGCAACGGGTGACGGTGCGTCTCCTGCCAAGCGCCCCTTCCGGCCGCGCAACCGCAACGGCGTTGGCGCGCATAAGGGCGCTGTGCAGCGAGTCGGTGGACGCTGATACGAATTAATTAGCAGCCGTTCGTGCTGAGTAAGCGCTGAGCGAAGTCAAAGACCTGTATCGAAGCATTGCACTGAGCAACTGCCTTCGATATGCTTCGTCGACTTCGCTCAGAGGCTACTCAGGACGAGCGGATTGTTTTGTCTGACAATGGCGCGCTCGCCCGCATTGTCAGTGGCCATTCATAAAAATGGCGCTAGGCTGGCGCGATATGACATTACCCTTCCGGCGCGCCGCCACATCGCTCTCCGTTATAGCTTTTCTGCTGACGGCTTCTCCGATTACAGTCCAGGCACAGGACAGCAAGCCTGCGTCGTCTCCGCTCACGAACGACATTGCGCAGAAACGGCCATGGCTTTACGAGAATAGCGACGTGCCGATGGACCCGGCGTGGCACTTCGGAACCTTGCCCAACGGAGTCCGCTATGCCGTGCGCCGTAACGGTGTGCCGCCGGGGCAGGTAGCTATCCGCCTTCGAATTGACGCTGGGTCGTTGATGGAGCAGCCCGACGAACTGGGCTATGCGCATTTCATGGAGCATCTGACGTTCCGCGGTTCGAAATATGTGCCTGATGGAGAGTCCAAACGTATCTGGCAGCGCTTGGGTGTGACGTTCGGGAGCGACAGCAATGCGCAAACGACGCCGACCGGAACCACCTACGCTCTGGACCTTCCTCAAGCGACTTCTGAGGGGCTGGACGAGAGTATGAAGATACTGTCCGGCATGATGACTGATCCGAACATCGTGGATAGTGCCGTTACTGCCGAGCGGTCTGTGGTGCTGGCGGAGAAGCGGGAAGGGGATGGGCCCGGCAGTCGGGTGAGTGACGCGACCCGCGCCTTCCTGTTTGCAGGGCAGCGCATGGAGACGCGTTCTCCGATTGGGACGCTGCCTACGCTCAACGCCGCGACGGCCGCCCGAATGGAGGCGTTCCACCAGCGCTGGTATCGCCCGGAGAACGCGGTGATCTCAATCGCGGGTGACATCGAACCTGCGGCGGCCGAGGCGCTCATCCGGAAACATTTCACGCCCTGGAAGGCGACGGGGAAGGCGGAACCTCTGCCTGACTTTGGCGATCCGGACCCGACCAAGCCCGCCGCCGGTGTGATCGTGGAGCCGGGTGTACCAACCGGCCTGAGCTACGCTTTCCTGCGCCCCTGGCGTCCGCGCGCTGATACAATCATCTACAATCAGGACAAGTTGACGGACGCGCTGGCTCTCCAGATCATCAATCGTCGTCTTGAACAGGCGGCGCGAAGTGGCGGCAGCTTTCTTCAGGCCAATGTGGAGCAGCAGGACGTTTCCCGCTCGGTCGACGGGACGTTCATCAGTATCATGCCGATAGGCGCGGATTGGGCGAAGGCGTTGATGGATGTCCGCGCCGTTATCGAAGACGCGCGTACGACTGCGCCGAGCCAGGCGGAGATCAATCGCGAGTACGCGCAGTTCGACACGGCGCTCGCGATACAAGTCGAGAATTCGGGAACCGAGGCTGGGTCGAAGCAGGCCTGGGATCTGGTAAATGCCGTTGATATTCGGGAGACGACCGTCAGCCCACAGGCCGCGCTCGATATATTCCGTGGCGGCAAGGCGGCGATGACACCGGACAAGCTGCTGGCCTCCACCAAGCAGCTGTTCACGGCCGATGTGACGCGTGCGCTCCTGATGCTGCCCGCGCCACAGCCGGGCGCTCAGGCAAAGCTGGACGCAGTGCTGAAGATCCCCGCAATTGCGGCCAAGGGCGTGCGCCTGAGCGACGATCCCGTGACGATGGCCGACCTGCCGAAGCTTGGGACACCAGGCACAGTTGTGTCACGCGCGCCAATGGGCGTGTTGGGGCTTGAGACGATCACGTTTTCTAACGGCGTGAAGTTGACGCTGTTCGCCAATGATGCCGAGCCTGAGAAGGTGCGGATCAATGTGCGTTTCGGTCATGGGCAACAGGATTTCTCTCCGACCAAGCCGGTGCCGAGTTGGGCCGGAGGCTATGCGCTGATGGCTGGCGGAATTGGCAAGCTGGGTCAGCGTGATCTTGACGAACTGACTAATGGTCGGCGGCTGGGCTTCGACTTTTCTGTGGATGACGACGCGTTTGAGATGGCGGCGGTTACGCGGCCAGCGGACTACGCGGACCAGTTGAAGCTGTTTGCGACGAAGCTCGCCTATCCCGGCTGGGACCCTGCGCCGATCGCGCGCGTGAAGGCAGGTATGGCTGCGGCCTATGATACGCTTTCAACGTCAGCGGACGCGGTGTTGAGCCGCGATCTTAATTGGCTGCTGCACGCGAAGGACATCCGCTATCGTACGCCCGACAAAGCAGAGATTGCTGCGCTGACGCCCGCCGCGTTTCGCGCGGCTTGGGAGCCGGCGCTGGCATCCGGGCCCATTGAGATTCAGATATTCGGGCAGGTGAAGCCCGATGATGCCATCGCTCAGGTAGCCGCTACTTTCGGGGCGCTGCCCAAGAGGCCGGACAAGCCGGTTCCTGCCGCCAATCGAGAGATGCGGTTCCCGGCGCACGTTGCGACCCCCGTGGTGCTACGGCATCGGGGAGACAAGGATCAGGCAGCAGCGGTCATGGCCTGGCCGACAGCAGGCGGGTTCACCAATTCGCGGGAGAGCAGGCAGCTTGAGATTCTGGCACAGATTTTCAATGATCGCCTGTTCGAGAAGCTACGCTCCACGGATGGTGCGGCCTATTCGCCAAGCGTTCAAAACAACTGGCCATTCTCATCGGAAAGCGGTGGATATATTCTCGTGAATAGCCAGGTAAAGCCGGAGAAAGTCGGCTACTTCTTCCAGTTAATCAAAGACACGGCCGCAGATCTGGCCGCACGTCCCGTGAGTGACGATGAACTGCAGCGGACTGTGGCGCCAATGCGGCAGCTATTGTCGCGGGCGAGCACGGGTAATGCGTTCTGGATGCAGCAAACCGAAGGTGCTGCACGCGACCCGCGCTATGTCGATGTCGTCAACAATATGGGCCGCGATCTGCTGAGCGTCACGCCTGCCGAAGTGCAGGCTCTAGCGAAGAAGTATCTGGTCGATCAGAAAAGCTGGTCGGCAGTTGTTCTGCCCGAGGGGGTTAGCGCGGGCAAGTGAAGGACGGGGCGGCGCTGGCGCCGCCCCGTCGCCATTTACAGAATGTATTTGCTGAGGTCGGTATTCTTCGCGATGGAATCCAGCTGGCTGGCGACATAGGCGGCATCGACGACCAAGGTCTGACCCACGCGGTCCTCTGCATCGAAGCTGACTTCCTCCAACAGCTTTTCCATCACGGTTTGCAAACGACGCGCGCCGATGTTTTCGACCTGCTCGTTTACTTCGGCGGCGACTTTGGCCACTGCGCGGATGCCCTCCGGAGTCAGGTCGATGGTCAACCCCTCGGTTGCCAGCAGCGCCTTGTACTGCTCCGCAAGTGACGCTTTCGTGTCAGACAAGATGGCGACAAAATCATCCTCCGTCAGCGCCTTCAACTCCACGCGGATCGGCAAGCGGCCCTGAAGTTCGGGCAGCAAGTCGCTGGGCTTAGCAACGTGGAACGCGCCGGACGCTATAAACAGGATATGATCGGTCTTCAGCGGGCCATATTTGGTCGCCACCGTTGTTCCCTCGATCAGCGGCAGCAAGTCACGCTGCACGCCCTCCCGGCTGACCGAGCCGCCACGCACGTCGCTGACGGCGATCTTGTCGATCTCGTCGAGGAACACGATGCCGTTCTGTTCGGCATTGGTGAGCGCCACACGGGCGACATCGTCCTGATCCAGCCGCTTGTCCTGCTCTTCCTCCACTAGCTTGTCCCATGCTTCGGGTACGCGCATCTTGCGGCGCTTCTTCTGCTGCTGCCCGAAAGCCTTGCTCATCATATCGGACAGATTAATCATGCCGACCTGGCCACCCATGCCGGGTATCTCCATCGGCATGGAAGGCGCGTCGGCAACTTCGATCTCCACCTCGGCATCATTCATCTGATTTGATTCGATGCGCGATCGATAAGAAAGACGCGTCGCCTCACTCGCTTCCTTGCCGGTGAGCGCATCCAGCAGGCGGTTCATCGCCGCTTCGGACGCAGCTTCACGAACAGACTCGCGGCGGCGGTCGCGTTCCAGGCGCACCGCTTCCTCGACCAGATCGCGGGCGATCTGCTCCACGTCGCGGCCGACATAGCCGACTTCGGTGAACTTTGTCGCTTCGACCTTCACGAACGGCGCGTCGGCGAGTTTGGCCAAGCGGCGACTTATCTCGGTCTTGCCGCAACCTGTGGGGCCGATCATCAGGATATTCTTTGGCGTGACTTCATCACGGAGCGCGGCATCCAGCTTCTGCCTGCGCCAGCGATTGCGCAGGGCAACTGCGACAGCGCGCTTGGCGTCAGTCTGGCCGATGATGTGCGCGTCAAGCGCAGCCACGATGGCTTTGGGAGTAAGGGCGTCGTTCATTGTTTCGCTTTTGATTGCTCTCCCGGCGTGGGAGAAGGTGGTCAGGTGGCGCTATCGATGGCTTCGAGCGTCAGTTGATCGTTGGTGTAGACGCAGACGTCCGCTGCAATCGCCATGGCCTTGCGAGCAAGCACTTCGGCGTCGGCTTCATATTCGACCAGCGCACGGGCAGCGGCGAGCGCAAAGTTGCCGCCCGATCCAATCGCGGCGACGCCGCCAACTGGCTCCAGTACGTCGCCATTACCCGTCAGTATCAGCGTCACATCCTTGTCGGCCACAATCATCATCGCTTCGAGGTTGCGGAGAAATTTGTCGGTCCGCCAATCCTTCGCGAGTTCGACGGCGGCACGCATCAATTGGCCATTATGCCGCTCCAGCTTCGATTCCAGTCGTTCGAACAGCGTGAAGGCGTCGGCAGTTGCGCCAGCGAAGCCGCCGATGACCGAGCCGTCATGCAGGCGGCGGACCTTCCGTGCGTTAGGCTTCATCACGGTCTGGCCCATGCTGACCTGACCGTCGCCGACAACGATCACTCGACCGTTTTTACGGACCGAAAGGATGGTGGTGCCGTGCCATTTCGGCAATCCGCTGCTGTTCTGTTCTGCGTTCATGGGCCGGATATGGGTCGGATTGTCTCCTGCCGCAAGACGGTCATCGTGCGCAGATTTCATTCTATCGCAAGGCGTCCCTTATCGGGAACCAAAGGTGCCACATGGCGTTGACATGCTGCGCCGCAACATGGACCTTACGTCTCTGAAAGATGCTGGGGCGAGTTGCTTGGGAGTTTACGAATGTCGCTGAAGGCCAGAGCACAGGAAAAGATAGAACGCGCTGGAATCGCCAACTATTCTTTTGATGATGATAAGCTCATTCTGTGCGGCATCAGATACTCGATAGACGCGTGCTCTTGTGGTGAAGCGGACTGCGATGGTGTGCAGTTGCAGCGTTTAGTCGAGGCGTCTGGAGAAACCCTGCAGTAATCTTCCTTTGGCAAGGCTCTTCGCTAACCCTATAGCGCGTGGATGAACGCAGACCTTTCCACAGCCCGCGATGTCGGTCTTCATCTTGATCCTAAATATAGTTCCGACGGCCTTATCACTGCGGTGGTGACGGATTTCGCGACTGGGCAAGTGCTGATGCTGGCCCACATGAATGCGGAAGCACTGGCTCTCACGCTTGAAACCAGGGTAGCGCATTTCTGGTCCAGGAGCCGGAACAGCCTTTGGAAGAAGGGTGAGACATCCGGCAATGTGCTGGCTGTCGAAGACATCCGGATTGATTGCGATCAGGATGCGATCTGGATCATTGCCCGTGCGGCAGGGCCGGCTTGTCACACAGGGGAAACGAGCTGCTTCTATCGCCGCGTGACGCATGAGGGTCTCGTCCGGATAGAAACGTCCTGACACGCACAAGGATTTATTAACCCTGATCCTTTACCCTTCGGATTGCTTGAATGTCCGAGGGATTCCATGTCGTTGCTTTCCATAATGTCCACTTTGACGAACGGTTCAACGTCCACGGGCAGTAGCGCGATTACGGCCACCCAGGCGCGTTTGGCGATTGCACAGGCGGCTAAGGAAAAGGCCGCGGGCAACTCAGCGGACTCAGCAACAATCTCTGCTTCGGGCCTGTTGGCGCAAGCTAATCAGGCGGATCGGGCAAAGGAGTTCGGCGCCCTGGCGCAGGAAACCCGGGCTGCTCTGGACAAGCAATATGCGTCCGGCAAAAAGGATGCCGAAGTGAACGCGTTGTCAGGACGTGCACTTGCCTCGATTGTTCTGAATGAGGGCGGCAAGTTCTCACATGAGGAACAGGCCGCAGCGCGGAGCGAGATGAAGGCACGGGAGCGCGACGTTCTGACCAGCGCGCTGTCCAGCGGCATGTCGGTTGCGACGTTGGCGAGCTATGGCAAGACACTCGCCGAAAACTACGACGCGAAGAGTCCGGAAGAACGCCGCGTTCTGGGCTACACGCCGCAAACCCGTCTGAATGCGGCGCGAATGGCCTCCACTTCATCCACATCCTTATTCGATCAACTGGACTGAGCCGTCAGGAGAGGCTGACGAAGCTGTCCATGACGCGCTTGCGGCCGGCGGTTTCGAAGTCGATCTCCAGCTTGTTGCCTTCGATCTCGGCGACTGTTCCATAACCGAACTTTTGATGGAAAACGCGCAGGCCCACGCTGATGTCGCTGCGTCCCTTGTTGCCGATCGATACGGCGGACGTGCGCGCTTCGACGATACGGGTCGGTTCGCGCGTGAACTGCCCGCCGGAAACGGCGCGCTGCCATCCAGGACCGCGCCCGGTGCCACGTACGACATCCGCGAAGGGATCGTCGCGTTCGGACCAGTTGGCGCGCCAAAGCGATGCGCCTCCGCTCAGGCTGCTTTCCTCCGCGATATGTGCCTTGGGCAATTCGCCGACGAAGCGGCTGGGGATGGAACTTGTCCACTGGCCATAGATGCGCCGATTGGCAGCGTGCAGTATGATGCACTTCCGGCGTGCGCGGGTAATAGCGACATAGGCGAGGCGGCGTTCCTCTTCCAGAGAGGCGACGCCGCCTTCATCCAGCGCGCGTTGGGAGGGGAAGATGCCTTCCTCCCATCCGACCAGGAACACCGTGTCATATTCCAGCCCTTTTGCGGCGTGGATGGTCATGATGGTGACCTTCTGACTGTCCGCCTGCGCTTCATTGTCCATGACGAGGCTGACATGCTCAAGGAATGCGCCGAGAGTTTCATATTCCTCCATCGCGCGGACGAGTTCCGTCAGGTTCTCAAGGCGGCCTGCGGCTTCGGTGGACCGTTCCGCCTGAAGCACGGCGGTGTAGCCGCTTTCGTCGAGGATTTGGCGCGCGAGTTCGGGATGTGGCAACTGCGTGGCCTTGTCGCGCCAGCGGGCGAGGTCACCCACGAAATTGCCGAGTGCACGGCGGGCCTGCGGGGTTAGTTCATCGCTATCGATAATGCGCGCGGCGGCGATCGTCAGGGGAACGCCTTCGGCACGGGCGAGGCGATGGATCTTCTCGACAGCCTTGTCGCCAAGGCCGCGCTTGGGAACGTTGACTATGCGTTCGAAGGCCAGATCGTCGGAAGGTTGATTGACAAGGCGGAGATAGGCGAGGGCATCGCGGATTTCGGCGCGTTCGTAAAAGCGGAAGCCGCCTATGATCTTATAGGGCAAGCCGATCTGGATGAAGCGATCTTCGAATTCGCGGGTTTGATGCTGGGCGCGGACGAGGATCGCGACATCATCCAGTGTGCCGCCAGCGCGCTGATGGTTCTCGATCTCGTCTCCAACGCGGCGGGCTTCCTCCGGCCCGTCCCATACGCCCATGACCTGGACCTTCTCGCCCTGCTGTTCATCGGTCCATAGTGTCTTGCCGAGGCGCCCACCATTTTCCGCAATGACACCGGACGCTGCGGCGAGGATGTGGGGCGTGGAGCGGTAATTCTGCTCCAGCTTGACGATCTTCGCGCCGGGAAAGTCCTTCTCGAACTTCAGGATGTTCTCGACCTGTGCGCCGCGCCAACTGTAGATGCTCTGGTCGTCGTCTCCGACGCAGCAGATGTTCTTGCGCTCCTGCGCGAGCAGGCGGAGCCAGAGATACTGGCTGCTGTTGGTGTCCTGATATTCGTCGACCATGATGTAGCGGAAGCGCTGCTGATAGCTGGCGAGCACTTCGCGGTCGGTCTTGAGCAGTGTCAGAACATGGAGCAGCAAATCGCCGAAGTCGCAGGCGTTGAGAGCGAGCAGGCGTGCCTGATAGGCCGCATAAAGCTGCTGTCCCTTGCCATTGGCATAAGCTTCGCTCTCGCCCGCGTCGATGTCGCGAGGCGTTAGGCCCTTGTTCTTCCAGCTATCGATTAAACCGCCAAGCTGCCGCGCGGGCCATCGCTTCTCGTCGATTCCCTCCGCCTGGATCAACTGCTTCATCAGCCGGAGCTGGTCGTCGGTGTCGAGGATCGTGAAGTTGCTTTGCAGGCCGACCAACTCGGCATGGCGGCGCAGCATCTTCGCGCCAATTGCGTGAAAGGTGCCAAGCCAGGGCAGCCCCTCCATCGTGCCGCCCATCATCCGGGCGACACGCTCCTTCATCTCGCGGGCTGCCTTGTTCGTGAACGTTACCGCCAGAATCTCTGACGGATATGCCTTGCGCGTCGCGATCAGGTGAGCGAGCCGCGCGGTAAGAGCCGCTGTTTTGCCGGTTCCCGCGCCCGCCAGAACCAGCACGGGTCCCTCCGTTGTCAAAACGGCCTGACGCTGCGGTTCATTCAAGCCGCGCATGTAGGGCGGATCGTAATCTCGAGAATTCATGTCGATAGCCGATGTCATGCCGAACAATTAGGGAACGGAACAGAGTGGGGCAAGCGCCAATGCTGTACTTTCCGTTCACGTCTGCTGCTGCACGTCTGGTCGTGCAAAAATTACTGAAGCGGAACGGCTCCATTAATGACTGGTTGTTCCTGCATCGTATCAAAACTACAAAAGGAGATATGTCATGAGATTGTCCATCCTGCTGAGTACGGCGGCCCTGGCACTTGCCGCGCCTGCAATTGCACAAGATGCAGGGCAGACTGCACCTGCGGCTCCTCCCGCGGGGGAAGCGCAGCCGCAACCGCCCGCACCGCCCAATGACATGAGCGCACAGCAGATGCCGCAGACGGGGCAGATGCCCCCGTCAGACCCCAGCACTGCCCCCGCTGCACCCGAAGCACCAGTGAATCCAGGTATGGCGCCCGCCGACTCCGCTACTCCGCCTACGCCGCCAGCGCCACCCGCGACCATGGATGCAGCGCCGCCGCCCGCTCCGCGGACAGATTATCCGGTTTGCAGTAAGACGGTACAGGATAGCTGCATCAATCCCTCTGACGCCCGTAAGGCGAAAAGGCGCAGATAATTTTGTCAAAAGGATAAGAGGGGGCGGGCTTATGCTCGCCCCCTCTTTCGCGCGGTTTCAGGTGTCGCTCAGCCGCATAAGATGGATGCGCGCTTTGCCTATGTCGCGTACCGTTTCCGCTTCGAAACCCTTCACATCTATATTCTCACGCCTCGATGTTTCGATGCTGACCCAAGTCGCTGGTCCTATCCACCCGAGACGCGACAGCTTGTCGAGCGCGACTGCTCCTGCTCCCGTTTCGTAAGGGGGGTCCATCATTACAAGGTCGAGCGGCTTTGGCGCGCTGCCCAGCGCAAGGGCCGAGGCCTGCCGTATGTCGGCGCGCACACCCAGTTTCTCGGAATTGGCCCGCAGGGCATCGACGGCCGCCTTGTCATGCTCCACGAAGACGCATGTAGCAGCCCCGCGAGAAAGGGCTTCCAATCCCAGCGCACCTGATCCCGCGAACAGGTCTGCAACGGCAATACCCTCAAAGCTGCCTAGGCGGCTCGTCAGCATGGAGAATAGCGCTTCGCGTGTGCGATCGGCCGTCGGACGCGTGACTTCTCCCTTCGGCGCTATGATCGGGCGGCCGCGCCATTGACCTGCGATGATCCTCATTTCTTCAGCGTCTTGCGAAATTGCGCAAGGTCGTGCTGACGCACTTCATAGACATCGCCGACCGGAAGGTCCGTCAATTCGAATACGCCATATCGCGTGCGGATGAGGCGGTTCACTTCAAGACCAAGATATTCGAGGACGCGCCGAACTTCGCGATTCTTTCCCTCCGTCAGCGTCATTTCAATCCATTGGTTAGTGCCGGTGCGGCGTTCCAGATTGGCTTCGATCCGGCCATAGCGAATGCCGTCGATTTCCACGCCCATCACCAGTTCCTCAAGCTGGGCCTGACTGACATTGCCATGCGCGCGGGCACGATAGCTCCGCTCTACGCCCGTGGAAGGGAGTTCCATCTGACGCTTGAACTCACCATCGGTAGTAAGCAGCAACAGGCCCTCCGTAGTCATGTCGAGCCGCCCGATCGGCATGACGCGCGGCAAGCCAGCGGGCAGGCGGTCATAGATTGTCGGGCGGCCCTTTGGATCGCGCTCCGTTGTCAGATATCCCGAAGGTTTATGGAACAGAAAGAGTCGTGTCGGCTCGGGCGCGTCCACTAGCTTGCCGTCGACGATTACGCCTTGAAGGTTCGTCAGCAGTGTCGCGGGTGTGGTCACCGCTTCGCCGTTGATTGCGATGCGACCCTCTTCGATCATGCGCTCGATCTCTCGTCGGGATGCGATCCCAGCCCGTGCCAGCAACTTTGCGATCCGTTGTGGCTCCTTGTCGCCTCCGGCCGCAGCCTTTGCGCGGGCGGGATGTGGATTGGCAGGACCGGGCGTCTTCAGCGCGCCGGCACGCGGGCGACGCGGGCCGCGCGCAGGGCCGACGATGCGAAACGTTTTTTTTGGCGGTTGCAACAGAGAATCCTTTCGTCGGCAGAGCCGCGTGCGTTATGGTGAACTGTGCGATCGCGCCGCTAATTTGAAGACTCAAACGACATTGGGCAAGCAACTGCGGAGCGTGGCCGAGCGTTTATGTATGCTCGCCATGGTGGCGGGCCTGATGACGGAAATGGGGCGAAACGGCAAATGTTTTTCGGGAAAGAGCCGTCTGCGCGCAAGGGACCAGTCATCCGCCGCATCCTGGTTGTCGAGGACGAACCTCTGGTTGCGTTCGATAATGAGCATTTCCTAGCGCAAGCGGGCTATGCGGTGGTGGGAACAGTCGACAGCTACGAAGCTGCCGTTGCATTGATCGAGGCCGAGGAAATCGACCTGGTGATTGCTGATGTGAAGCTATCCAGCGAGCGAGATGGCGTGGAGGTCGCCGCTTTTGGCAGCCAGCGGGCTATACCGGTGCTGTTCGTGACTGGGGCGTGTCCGATAGAGGCGCAGGACATCGCTTATGGTTGCCTTGCAAAGCCTTACTCGCAAAAGGACTTGCTCAGCGCCATCAAGGTGATCGACGCGGTTATCCGAAAAGTGCGGCTGCCGCGTGCACCAGCGGGGATGAGCCTGTTTCGTGTTGCCGAATGACGCGTCACCGCGCATTAAACTGTGTAGCTTTGCATAGTTGATACGGGCGGGGGACCGAGCGAATGGCGACAACTGTAATCGAGTCGGCAGGCTGGCGGGCCAAAGTGCCGGATGTGTTTCGACCCTACACGCAACCCGCCCCGTTAGCGGCGTTCTTCCTCGGAATATCGTCGGGTTTTCCCTTCGCGATGATTGGGGCGAACCTGACGACTCGGCTTGCGCAGGATGGGATAGACAAGAAGGCCGTTACGGCATTCACGCTGGCCTTCCTTGTCTATAATCTAAAGTGGCTGTGGGCCTGGGCAGTCGATGGAGTCCGCCTGCCGTTGATCGGTCATCTCGGCAAGCGCGTGTCCTGGCTATTGCTGGCCGGGGTGTTCGTCATGGCGGCAGTCGCCAACCTGGCATTTGTCGATCCCAAGTCCAGCCTGCTGGCAACCGCCTATGCCGCTGTGCTGGTGGGCTTTGCCGGGGCGACGTTCGACATCGTCATCGATGCCTATCGGATCGAAATACTGAAGCCCGAAGAACTCGGCGTCGGATCGGGAATGACACAATATGGGTGGCGGATCGGATCGGTAGCGGCTGGCGCGCTGGCGCTCGTACTCGCATCCCGCATAGGGTGGGAATGGGCCTATCTCGCATGCGCGATCTTCGCGCTTCCGGCCATGCTGACGGGGCTTATCATGGGTGAGCCGGAGAGGCATCGCGATCCCGTCGCCAAGCGGGCCACAGGCGAAGTGTGGCAGTCGATCGCCGGACCTTTGGTCGAGTTCTTCCAGCGGAAAGGCGCGTTCCTCGTCCTGCTGTTCATCCTGCTGCACAAGATCGGCGACACACTCGCCAACCTGACGTTTCGGCTGCTGTTCGACGATCTCGGCTTCACGAATGACGAAATCGCCATCTACGACGTCGGCATAGGCTTTTGGGCCTACCTGATCGGCATCTTCGTCGGCGGCATAGTGTACGCGCGGATGGGGATGAAGCGATCGGTATTGTTGAGCCTGATCTTGATGGGTGTTTCCAATTTCAGCTTCGCAGCGCTGGCGTCCGCAGGGCACAATAATTGGGGCATGGCGGGCGCAATCGGATTCGAGAACTTTGCTAGCGGCATCGGGGGTGTGACGGTGATCGCCTATTTCTCCGCCCTTTGCGACCTGCGTTTCACCGCTGCCCAATATGCGCTGATCTCGGCAGCGGCGAGCATAGTCGGGCGGTTCCTAACCGGCACCAGCGCGGGCGCGATGATCGAGGCGTTCGGCTATGTCGACTTCTACCTGTTGACGACAGCGCTTGCCGTGCCGGGGATCGTCCTGTTCTGGCTGATGATGCGAGCGGGATTGATCGATGCCAGCGTCGGGACAGCGGGCACCGAAGAACCCGCGCCTCAGTCTGCTCCGTAAAGGTCGATCGGACAGCCCAGGTCCATGTAACTCTGCGCCACCGCCTGCGCACAGGTGAGGGCGCCCAGCACCGCTGGACTGGCAAGAAGTGCCGACAAGTCATCGAACGCCTTTTGCGGCTCGCGCAGGCCGACTCCCATAGCTCGCGTCAGCCGCGCCTCGTCGCTGGTGATGCGTGTGCAGCAGCATGGCGCCACCATGATCTTACGGTTGGACACCCGCGAAAGCTCCAGCATCATCGCCCGCATCAGGATCAGCGGTCGGCGGTAGCTCTTCCCGAAACTGCCGAGGAGCGCGTTAGTCGCGTGCGCATCGTTGACGCCGCCGGAGGCCATCCTGCGGATCGCGAAAAGGAACAGCCGGCTGCCAATCGTATGCGGCACCGGTTCATCGAGAACTGGACGCTGAAGTTGAGGGCTGATCCGTGCCGAAGCACGGGGGCTTTGATAGGTCATGCATGCTGCTCCTGCAGTGATAGGGGCAGCATATAGATCGTATAATGCGAGTCAATCGCAATAATGAGAAGCGCGCTAATCCGGTAGCTGATCGTTTCGGAGAAGCACATCGCCCGCGAGGTAAAGGGAGCCAGCGATGAGAATTGGCGCGGAGTCTCCGCTGGCTGCGACGGCGGCCAGGGCATCCGCCACATTGTCATGTGCGGAAGAGACTATGCCCCATTCCCGAGCAATGGCTTCGAAGCGGTCGGTGCGATGATGGTCATGCCCCGGCACCGGAAGCGAATAGATGTGCGAGATTTTGCCCCGCATGGGCTGAAGAAATGCGGCAACGTCCTTGTTGGACAGCATTCCTACTATCAAGTGCACAGGCTTTTCCTGTGGCGATAAACCATCCAAAAATTTTGCAAGCATCTCCCCCGCTGCCTCATTATGCCCGCCGTCCAGCCAGAGGGCATTGCCTCGGGAGAGGAGCGCTGTCAGCGGTCCATGATCGAGCCGTTGCAAGCGGGCAGGCCATTGCGCCCAAAGCGGCGCGGCCTTCAATGCGGCTTCCGATACGGGCACGGCATCCTGATGGCGCAGCATCGCGATCGCAAGCGCGGCGTTCATCGGTTGATGCGGGCCGGGCAGGCGAGGAAGCGGCAACTCGATCTTGCCCATGCCGTCGCGATAATGCAGGCGATCGCGATAGACCGCGGCGTCCCAGTCCGATCCCATCGGAAAATAGGGCGCCTCTGCCGTTTCCGCCGCCGTCGCGATGATCGACGCGACCACCGCCGCGTATCGCGAGGTGATGAGCGGCACTCCAGGCTTGGCGATCCCGGCCTTCTCCGCTGCGATTTCCGCGAGCGTATCGCCCAGGAATGATTGATGATCGATACCGAGTTGCGCGATTCCACATACGGCGGGCGCAGGCAGGATGTTTGTGGCGTCGAGGCGTCCGCCAAGGCCGACTTCAATGATCGCGGCGTCTGCGGGATGATCGGCGAACGCGAGGAAGGCCGCGGCAGTCGTGACCTCAAAGAAGCTCGCCCCGATATCTCCGGCCAGGTCGAGAATTCGCTCCAGATACTTAGCGAGTAGCGCGTCGCTTATCAGTGCGCCATTTATTCGAATGCGCTCATTGAACCTGACGAGATGGGGGGAGGTAAAGACATGCACGCTCTTGCCGTCAGCCTCCAGAGCGGCCCGCAGGAATGCGCAGGTGGAGCCTTTACCGTTCGTGCCCGCCACATGGAATATGGGCGGCAGTGAAAGATGCGGGTTGCCGATCCGATCGAGCAGTTGCGTAATGCGGTCCAGCCCCAGCACGTCCGCACCGGGCGATAACGACCAGAGGCGATCCAGTTGCGCCTGAACCGCAGGGTTGGTGGAGGTGGCGTTATCGGGCATGGCGAATTTCAGCCGTCCTGCCGTGGGGAGGAGAGGTGTTAGGCTGCTTGAGCCGGGGCAAGATAGCTTACGACCTGCGCCAACGTTGTCTTTAAATCGCGGCGATGAACGACCATGTCGATCATGCCGTGCGCGAGCAGGTATTCGGCACGCTGGAAGCCTTCGGGGAGTTTTTCGCGAATGGTGTTTTCGATGACGCGCTGGCCTGCAAAGCCGATCAGGGCGTTGGGTTCCGCAATCTGGATGTCGCCCAGCATCGCGTAGCTGGCCGTGACGCCGCCCGTGGTCGGGTCTGTCAACACGACGATATAGGGAAGGCCCGCCGCGTGCAGCTTGCGAATGGCGACGGTGGCGCGGGGCATCTGCATCAGGGACAAAATCCCTTCCTGCATACGCGCGCCGCCCGCAGCGGTGAAGATGACATAGGGCGCACGGCTTTCGATTGCCGCCTCTACGCCTTGAATGAAGGCGGCACCGACAGCCATGCCCATCGATCCGCCCATATAAGCGAAATTCTGGACGCCCAGCACGACCGGCTTGCCGTCGATGGCGCCCCGCGCGTTGATAAGTGCGTCGGTGTCGCCTGTCGCAGCGCGGGCGGCCTTGATGCGGTCAGTATATTTCTTCGAGTCACGAAATTTGAGCGGGTCTTCGCGCACGGTGGGCGTGGGCAGCACGGTAAAGCCCTGATCCAGCAGTTGATCGAAGCGTGCCTTCGGGCCGATGCGGCCATGATGATCGCACTTGGGGCATACCGACAGATTCTCTTCCCATTCGCGGGTGAAGATCATCTGCCCGCAACTGCTGCACTTGTGCCAGAGCGTGTCGGCGCTTTCCTGACGCTTGGCGATGAAGGGAATGGCATTTCGGACGCGATTGATCCAGCTCATGCGACGGTCTCCCGCGCTTCGAGGGCTGCACGAAGCGACGCGACATAGGTTTGAACATGGGACGGCGCTGCACTTCCATGCGTGCCGACGATCTCGACAATGGCCGAACCGACGACGACGCCGTCAGCCACGCGGCCAATAGCGGACGCCTGTTCTGGCGTACGCACGCCGAAGCCGACCGCGACCGGAATGTCGGTCGAGGCTTTCAGCTTTCTGACCGCGTCTTCGATGCTGGCCTGCTGTGCCTGTTGCTTGCCGGTGATCCCCGCCACCGACACATAATAGACGAAGCCGCTGGCGCTATCGAGCACCGCCGGAAGCCGTGCATCGTCGGTCGTTGGCGTTGCGAGGCGGACGAGGTGCAGCCCGGCTTCGCGCAGGGCCGGACCCAGTTCCTGATCTTCCTCCGGCGGGATATCGACGCAGATCGCGCCGTCTACGCCCGCGCCCAAGGCCTGCTGCGCGAACCAATCAGCGCCGCGACGGACCATAGGGTTGGCATAACCCATCAGGATAAGCGGAGTCTCAGGATGGCGCTGACGAAAGGCTGCCGCAATGGCGAAGATGTCGGCGGTCTTCGTGCCCGCGCCCAAACTGCGCAGATTGGCGAGCTGAATGGCCGGGCCGTCCGCCATGGGATCGGTGAAGGGCATGCCGAGTTCGATGATGTCCGCACCGCCCGAGACCAGCGCGTCGAGGATCGCCGCCGTGTCTCCGGGAGTCGGATCACCGGCTGTCACGAAAGTAATGAGCGCGGCACGACCTTCCGCCCGGCACTTGGCGAAGCGAGTGGAGAGGCGATCCGGAGCGCTCACATCTCCACTCCCAGTGCTTCGGCGACCGTGAAGATATCCTTGTCGCCGCGACCGCACAGGTTGGCGAGGATGATCTGGTCGCGATCCATCTCGCGCGCCTTGCGGGCCACGGCAGCGATGGCGTGGCTGGGTTCCAGAGCGGGAATGATCCCTTCGGTGCGGCAGAGAAGCTGGAACGCGTCCAGTGCTTCGGTGTCGGTCACGGATTCATATTGGACGCGGCCGATGTCCTTCAGCCAGCTATGCTCGGGGCCGATGCCGGGATAATCGAGGCCCGCCGAAATGCTGTGGGCTTCGGCGATCTGGCCGTCTTCGTCCTGCAACAGGAAGGTCTTGTTGCCGTGGAGGATACCCGGCGTGCCGCCCGCGAGCGAGGCCGCATGTGCGCCGCTGTCGATGCCGTGACCCGCTGCTTCGATGCCCAGCATGTTGACGCTCTTGTCGTCCAGAAACGGATGGAACAGGCCGATGGCATTCGATCCGCCTCCGATCGCCGCAACGAGCAGGTCGGGCAGGCGTCCGGCAAGTTCCTGAATCTGCTCGCGGGCTTCGCGGCCGATCACCGACTGAAACTCACGGACGAGTTCGGGGTAGGGGTGCGGACCGGCAGCGGTGCCGATGATGTAGAAAGTGTCGTGCACATTCGCAACCCAATCGCGCAGCGCCTCGTTCATCGCGTCCTTCAGCGTCCGCGCGCCGCTCTGCACGGCGATCACTTCTGCGCCGAGCAGCTTCATGCGGAACACATTGGGCTGCTGCCGCTCGATATCGCGCGCGCCCATGTAGATGACGCAGGGCAGGCCGAAGCGCGCCGCCACGGTTGCAGTCGCTACGCCATGCTGGCCCGCGCCGGTTTCGGCGATGATCCGGGTCTTGCCCATACGCTTCGCCAGCAGGATCTGGCCGATGCAATTGTTGATCTTGTGCGCGCCGGTGTGATTGAGTTCGTCGCGCTTGAACCAGACCTGTGCGCCCTTGCCCTCCGGTGCGCTTTCCCGCAGCGTTTCGGTGAGGCGTTCGGCATAATAAAGTGGGCTGGGGCGTCCGACATAATGCTTCATCAGCCAGTCGAACTCTTCGTGAAAGGCCGGGTCTTCCATCGCGGCGCGATAATGGCGGTCGAGGTCGAGGATGAGCGGCATCAGCGTTTCGGCGACATAGCGGCCGCCGAACTGGCCGAAGTGGCCGGTTTCGTCGGGCTGTGCGCGGAAGCTGTTCGCGAGAGGTGTTTCTTGGGTCATGGTCAGGAAATCGCTTTGCAGAAGGCGGCTATCTTGTCCACATCCTTGATGCCCGGCGCGCTTTCCACGCCGGAGGATACGTCGACAAGTGGTGCGCCCGTAATAGCGACAGCGTCGGCGACGCTTTCGGGATCGAGACCGCCGGACAGGCCCCATGGCAGCGGCGGCGCAAATCCGCGCAGCAGCGTCCAGTCGAAGCGGAGGCCCATGCCGCCGGGAAGCGCGGCACCATCGGGCGTCTTGGCATCGTAGAGGAGGAAGTCCGCGATACCCACATAAGCGCGGCCCTGCTCTAGGTCGGCACGGGTTTTCACGGAGATCGCCTTCCAGATGTCCACGCCGAAGCGGTCGCGGATCGCCGCTACGCGCTCAGGTGCTTCGTGGCCGTGGAGCTGGAAGGTCTTGACGCCTGCCTGTACGGCGCGGGAGAGCGTCTCGTCATCCGGATCGACCATGACGCCTACGCCGACTACATGCTGGGGCACGCGAGCGACGAGCCCTGCGGCTTTATCGAAGTCGACATGCCTGGGGCTTTTGGGAAAAAACACGAAGCCCAAATGGCTCGCGCCCGCTTTAAGGGCAGCGTCAACGGTATCGGGCGTTGAGAGACCGCAAATCTTGATGGCGAGTCGGGACATGGCCGTCGTCTAGACCGGTTGGGGGCAGGGGCCAACCATTCTGCGCCACCGGGCGAAGAGCGGACGGTGAAGTGGACGCCTCAAAGCGTCGCTTCGATTTCCCTCGCGGCCAGATCGGGGTCTTCCGCCAAGGTTATCGGGCGACCGACTACGAGCATGGAGGCGCCCCGGTCCAATGCTTCGCGTGGTGTAACAGCGCGCTTCTGATCGCCCATCGCGCCGCCAGCGGGACGGACGCCGGGGACAACGAAATACCCGTCATGCCACGCGCGCTTGGCTATCGCGACTTCTTCGCCGGAGCAGACGATGCCGTCGCAGCCTGCGCTACGGGCGAGTTCGGCGAGACGGCTGACCTGATCCTCGGCACGCGCGCTGACGCCTATGTCGTTGAGATCATTGTCGTCTAGGCTGGTGAGGACGGTGACCGCAACGACCTTGGTATTGAGGCCGGCTGCGGCTTTCGCGTTCTCCAACATGGCGCGGCCGCCCGCTGCATGTACGGTCAGGACTGCGGGTTCCAGTACGTGAAGCGCCTGTACGGCTTTGGCTACCGTGTTGGGGATGTCGTGCAATTTCAGGTCGAGGAAGATCGGCAAGCCCAGCTTCGCCATCTCGTGCACGCCATGGTGACCATTGGCGCAGAAGAATTCCAGCCCCAGCTTGACCCCGCCGACATGACGGCGAACCTTAGTCGCGAGAGCCTGCGCCTTGACGAGGTCCGGGGTGTCGATGGCGATATAGATCGGGCTGGTCATAGGGCACTCGGGCTGATGGAATGAGCCTCCGCAGCGACGACCTCGGTCGAAGGCGCAGGCGGTATCACGGCTGCAAGCGCTTTTTCCGACGCGTCGAGCCGTTTTCGCAGCCGCCAGCGCGTTGCGCGCAGGGCAACCCAGAACGGCACCGCACCAAGGAGAAACGCCAACATCATCAGGATCGGTAGCTTCACGTCCGCCACCAGGTCACCCCATAGCTTCACGGGCACCGACGCCCAGTTCGCTTTGCAGAACAGTGCTATCGCAACGGCGACGATCACCCAGAACGCCGTTTTAAGGAACTGCATGGGAACCCCTCCTGCCTTGTTGCGTCAGCAGCGTAGGAGATTTCCGTCGGACGTTCCACCCCCTGCCGAAAGCGGTGTCAGGCAGCGCCGAATACACGGTCGAAGATCGTGTCGACATGCTTGAAATGATAGTCGAGGTTGAACTTGTCCTCGATTTCCTGCGCGGTCAGCGCCGCTGCGACATCGGGGTCTGCTTTCAGTAATTCGAGCAGCGAGAGCGCGCCGTCGGATTCCCACACCTTCATCGCGTTGCGCTGTACCATACGGTAGCTATCCTCGCGGCTGACGCCAGCCTGAGTCAGGGCAAGGAGGACGCGTTGCGAGTGGACGAGGCCGCCCATCTTGTCGAGGTTCTTCATCATCCGCTCGGGGTAGACGAGCAGCTTGTCGATGACGCCGGTGAGGCGGGCGAGGGCGAAGTCGAGAGTGATCGTGGCGTCCGGCGCGATGTATCGCTCGACCGACGAATGGCTGATATCGCGCTCATGCCAGAGCGCGACGTTTTCCATTGCGGGAAGGGCATAGGCCCGTACCATGCGAGCAAGGCCGGTGAGGTTCTCGGTGAGAACGGGATTGCGCTTGTGCGGCATCGCAGACGAGCCTTTCTGGCCGGGGGAGAAATATTCCTCCGCTTCCAGGACCTCGGTCCGCTGCAGATGGCGCACCTCGATTGCCAGCCGTTCGATCGAGGAAGCAACGACGCCAAGAGTCGCGAAGAACATCGCGTGGCGGTCGCGGGGGATCACCTGCGTCGAAACGGGTTCGACAGCTAGACCGAGTTTCCTGGCGACATATTCTTCCACCTTCGGATCGATGTTGGCGAAGGTGCCGACCGCTCCGGATATCGCGCATGTGGCGACTTCCTCGCGCGCAGCGACGAGCCTGACGCGGCAGCGCGAAAACTCCGCATAGGCTTCCGCGAGCTTCAGGCCGAAGGTGACGGGTTCGGCATGGATGCCGTGGCTGCGGCCGATGGTGGGGGTAAGCTTATGCTCGAACGCGCGGCGCTTGATGACGGCGAGCAGCGCGTCGATGTCCGCAATCAGGATGTCGCTCGCACGGGCAAGCTGTACCGCAAGGCAGGTATCGAGCACATCACTTGACGTCATGCCCTGATGCATGAACCGGGCTTCGTCGCCCACATTTTCCGCGACCCAGGTGAGGAAGGCGATCACGTCATGCTTGGTGACGGCCTCGATCGCGTCGATCGCGGCCACATCTATTTTGGGGTTGGTCGCCCACCAGTCCCAAAGCGCCTTCGCGGCAGATTTGGGGACCACGCCCAGGTCGGCCAAAGCCTCCGTTGCATGTGCCTCGATCTCGAACCAGATGCCGAAACGGCTTTCCGGCTCCCAGATGGACGACATTTCTTGGCGGGAATAGCGGGGGATCATAGGGCGAATCCTGATTGGAGAGTTGGCCCGCGCCTAGCAGGCAAGATCGGGAGCGGCAACGTGCATGCCGATCACGGTTCATCGCGCTTAGGAAAGAAACCGACGACGAACTGATGCGACAAGGGGGCGGGTCGACTCGCCAATCCGTGCGGAAGTGGAACGAAGACGGTGAACGCGCCGTTGTCCGTACGCTACTGGATCACTTGCTTTCACGGCCTCTGCCGCAGTGATCCGCCCGCAATTTGATGGAGAGACGATATGATCCGTACCCTTCTATGCTCGACTGCGCTGCTTATTGCGGCGCCTGCAATTGCCCAAACTACGGCTCCAGCCGGGACGGCCGCTCCAACGGCGCCTGCGGCTCCTGCTGCCCCGGCTCAGGCAGCGCCTGCGCAAGATCCTGCGCAAACCACGACTGACGCGCAGCCGGCCCAGCCAGCAACAGGTGCCACAACAGTCGCTGCAATCGTCGATAGCGAATTTCCCGCATATGATGCGGACAAATCAGGGCAGCTTGAGAAAGCCGAGTTCTCGAAATGGCTGGTTGCCCTGAAAGACCAAGAGCTGAAATCGACGGGCAAGACATTGCCGCCCGCTGAGGTGACGGCATGGGCGGATGGTGCGTTCGTCACGGCCGACGCGGACAAGAGCACCACCATCACGAAGGCTGAGTTGGTGAGCTATCTCAGCGGTGGTGCTGCCTAATACAACGCCCCGTTTGGTCACGAGGCTGAGCTGAAAAGCTCGATCGGGCGGCACAGGAGACTGTGCCGCCCATTTTTTTGATTGCGCTACGCGTCAATGGCTTCCTCATCCACGGCGGCCGCATTTTCCTGGATGAAGGCGAAGCGGTGTGCGGGGTTGGTTCCCATCAGACGATCCACCAGATCCCGAACGGCGGTACGCTCTTCATAATCCTGCGGCAGGGTGATGCGGATCATGCCCCGGGTCTTGGGGTCCATGGTTGTTTCGCGCAACTGCATCGGGTTCATCTCGCCGAGACCCTTGAAGCGGCTTATTTCCACTTTCTTGCCCTTGAACTCTTTGTTCATGAGCTGCACCCGATGCGCATCGTCGCGGGCGTAGAGGCTCTTACCCCCGGACACGAGGCGATAGAGCGGCGGCTGGGCGAGGTGGAGATGCCCACGGCGGACCAGTTCCGTCATTTCCTGAAAGAAGAACGTCATCAGCAGCGTCGCGATATGCGCGCCATCGACGTCGGCGTCAGTCATGATGACGATGCGCTCATAGCGAAGATGGTCAGGATTGCAGTCCTTGCGCGTTCCGCAGCCGAGCGCCTGAATAAGGTCGGCGATTTCCTGATTGGCGAGGATCTTTGCGCTGGTGGCCGACGCCACGTTCAGGATCTTGCCCCGGATTGGCAGGATCGCCTGCGTCTTTCGGTCGCGCGCCTGCTTGGCCGATCCACCTGCGCTGTCGCCTTCGACGATAAAGATTTCGGTGCCTTGCGGCGCGTCCGCCGAACAGTCGGTGAGTTTGCCCGGGAGGCGCAGCTTGCGCGCTGAAGTCGCGGTTTTGCGTTTGACTTCCTTTTCCTGCTTCCGCCGCAGCCGCTCGTCCATACGGTCGAGCACATAGGCCAGCAGCGCCTTGCCGCGATCCATCTGGTCCGAAAGGAAATGATCGAAATGATCGCGGACGGCATTCTCGACCAGCCGCGCGGCCTCGGGCGAGGTGAGGCGGTCCTTCGTCTGGCTCTGAAACTGCGGATCGCGGATGAAGACGGAGAGCATGACTTCGCAGCCGGACATGATGTCCTCCGCCTGTATGTCCTTCGCCTTCTTCTGCCCGACCAGATCGCCAAATGCCCGGATGCCCTTCACGATCGCAGTGCGCAGGCCCGCTTCGTGCGTGCCGCCATCGGGCGTCGGAATGGTGTTGCAATACCAGCTATAGCTTCCGTCCGACCATAGGGGCCAGGCGATCGCCCATTCGACCCGTCCCGCGTTCGATGGGAAATCCTGGCTGCCCGAAAAGAAACTGGTCGTCGCGCATTCGCGGTCTCCTACCTGCTCCTTCAGATGATCGGCGAGGCCCCCGGGAAACTGGAACACGGCTTCAGCGGGCGTATCGTCCGTCAGGAGCGTAGGATCGCATTTCCAGCGGATTTCCACGCCCGCGAACAGATAGGCTTTCGATCGCGCCAGCTTATGCAGCCGCGCCGGCTTGAACTTCATTTCGCCGAAGATTTCGCTGTCCGGAATGAAGCTGACTGATGTGCCGCGCCGGTTCGGTGCCGCGCCGACCTTCTCCAACGGCCCAAGCTTCAGACCCTTGGAAAAGCTCTGGCGATATAGTTCCTTGTTGCGCGCGACCTCTACAATGGTTTCGAGCGAAAGCGCATTGACGACGCTGATGCCGACCCCGTGCAGGCCGCCGGATGTAGCATAGGCCTTGTCGCTGAACTTGCCGCCCGAATGCAGCGTCGTCATGATGACTTCCAGCGCAGACTGATCCGGGAATTTCGGATGCGGGTCTACGGGAATTCCGCGACCATTATCAGTAATGCTGAGCCGGTTCCCCGCCTCCAACTGGATTTCGATGCGCGTGGCGAAGCCCGCAACGGCCTCGTCCATAGCGTTGTCGAGCACTTCGGAAGCCAGATGATGGAAGGCGCGTTCGTCCGTCCCGCCAATATACATGCCGGGGCGGCGGCGGACGGGTTCCAGGCCCTCCAGCACTTCGATCGAGGATGCATCGTAAGAACCGGAGGGTGAGGGCGCGCCGCCGGCGAAAAGGTCGTCTGCCATGGATCAGCTATAGGGTCGGGGCAAGCCGCTGCGCAAGGTCTGTGGCCGTAGAGCAACAGTTTATGTTGTTGTGTGAGGTTCATGAAACCGACGGCGACGACCGTTCGTATCTGTGGCGTCCCTACTTAGACAAATCAAAAGGACTATGTGCATGAAGACTCTGCTGACAGTATCGCTAGGCGCGCTGGCCATCGCTGCCGCAACTCCCGCCTTGGCGCAATCGACCGACGACGCCCAGAATTGGACCGGCCCTTATGTGGGCGGATCATTAGGCTATGGCTGGCAGCCGAATTTCGACCGTGACACGCGGGAAGTCGTGACCTTCGACACGAACAGCGATGGCAATTATGGTGACAGAGTGCGTTTGCCGTCGGGCGATGACGCGTTCTCCCCAGGCTTCTGCCGTGGTCGCGCGCTTGGATCTTCGCCCAGCAGCTGCACCAGCGACAAGGATGGCCGCACCGCATGGAAAGTGCATGCGGGCTATGACTATCAAATCGGCAACTTCGTGGTTGGTGGCGTAGTTGAAGGTGGCAAAAGCTACATCCAGAACAGCGTCAGCGCATTCAGTACTACGCCTGCGTTCTACACGCTTACGCGCAAACTGAGCTGGGACGGCGCGGCCCGTCTGCGTGCGGGCTATGCGCTGCCGACCGGAACATTGATCTATGGAACGGGCGGCCTTGCCTATGGCAAGATCAAGAACAGCTTCGTCACAAGCAACGGCTTGAACAATTTTACGGAAACGAACCGGAGCGACAAGGACTTCGGATGGACTGCCGGTGGCGGCATCGAGCAGAAGGTCGCGCAGAACTTCTCGATCGGCGTGCTGTACAAGTATACGCGTTTCAATGATGACGGTTATACGGTCAACGTAACACGTGGCGCGGCGGCGGCGAACAACCCGTTCGTAAACCCGGCCTTCACGTCAGGCACCACGAACATGCAGCGCACCAGCGACCGGTTCGAAAATCATAGCGTGCAAGCAACCGCCAGTTTCCGCTTCTAACTAGATCGGTCCGGTCGTTGGGGAAGCCAGCGACCGGGCTAACTTTGAGGAATGATAAGGGCCGCACCTGATTGGTGCGGCCCTTATCATTTTGGCATTCCGATGCTTAGCGAACCCGCGGCCCGCCAAAGGGCAGGGGCGGGGGTGCGCGACGCGTGCCGCGCGGCAATTGTGCCTGATAGGCACGGCCGCAATGCTCCACGCAATAGGGGAAGCCGGGGTTCACCTTCTCGCCGCAGAAGTGGAAGTCCGGCTCGCCCGGATGACCGATCGGCCATTTGCAGATCCGTTCGGTCAGATCGAGCAGCGATGTCTTGTCCGCAATCTCAGCGCTCGGCTTGGCAGGTACGAGACGGCGGGGCGGGGCAGGGGGAATGGGCGCCTGCTGATCGCCGGGCCCTTGCCGCAGGAAGCCGCCGGGGCCGACGGACACAATGCGGGGCGGAGGTGGAGCGGCAGGTGGTGCATCTGTCGCAGCGTCATCGTTCGTCGTGACACTGGGCGTCGCAACGGTAACGGGCGCCGGCATAATGGGCGCCGCGGGCGTCACATCCTTGACATCCTCTACCGGCGCGGCGTCAGGCTTCCGGACAGGGGCCACCACTTTCTTGCGGACGGTCTCGTTCGCCTTAACCGGCGAGGGACGCGATTGAAGCCCCAGACGATGCGCCTTGCCGATCACCGCATTGCGACTCACGCCACCAAGCTCTTCAGCAATCTGGCTGGCGGTCATTCCTTTTTCCCACATCGCCTTCAGTTGGTCGATGCGTTCGTCGGTCCAGGACAATTAGATGCTCCTTGTTATTTGTCTTGATGAATATGGGAAGTATCATTGCCTCCTTCAATTCACAAAACAGCGCTTGCGGCGCCAAGCGGCACTCGATAGGCGATCCGATCATGAACGACCAGTCCCAAAATGGCGACCCCGTCGCTACTTCCATGCCGCTCTCCGCCATTCGCTCCGAGCCGGGCGTCCCCGTTATCCGGAATGTGAACTGGGCAGGCACCCGTGCGCTCTACGTCAAGGAGGTGCGGCGGTTCATGAAGGTGCAGTTGCAAACCGTCTGGGCGCCTTCGGTCACGACTCTCCTCTATCTCGTCATCTTCACCGTAGCGCTCGGCGGCGGACGGCGGACCGTGCTGGGCGTGCCCTTTGCCGACTTCATCGCGCCGGGCCTCATCGTAATGGGCATGTTGAACGCCAGTTTCGCGAACAGCAGCTTTTCGCTCCTCGTCGGCAAGATACAGGGGACGCTGATCGATTATCTGATGCCGCCTATTTCAACGGGGGAGTTGTTGTTCGCGTTAGTCGCTTCTTCGGTGACGCGTGCCTGTATGCTCGGCTTTGCTGTGTGGCTGGCGATGGCGATATGGCCCGGTGTCGATGTGACGCCGGTCCACCCCTGGGCAATCATCTGGTTCGGTATCCTCGGCGCGTCGCTGGTCGCCTTCATGGGCGTGCTGACGTCGATATGGGCCGAAAAGTTCGATCATGCGGCGGCAGTCACCAATTTCTTCATCGCGCCGCTGACGTTGCTCTCAGGTACGTTCTACTCCATCGACCGCCTGCTGCCAGCGTTTCAGGTCATCAGCCACGCCAACCCGTTCTTCTACATCATCTCGGGCTTCCGCTATGGCTTCCTGGCGGTGGCTGATACCGACGTGATGGCGGGGACGGTCGTGATCCTGTTGCTCAACCTGCTACTGGGTGCGGTAACCTACCGGCTTCTGCGCACAGGTTGGAAGATCAAGGCATAAGCGGCAGGATCAATGCCGGTGGACGGAGCGGAGATTGTACTTCCCGTCGGCATAGTCCTCAAACAGCCGTGAGATGGCCGGATGATCGACAGGCTCAAGGCTTTCGTCCTCGACCAAGTTCTGTTGGCTGACATAGGCGACATAGCTCGCCTCGCCATTTTCGGCGAGCAGATGGTAGAAAGGCTGATTACGGTCGGGCCGGACGTCTTCCGGAATCGCTTCAAACCATTCTTCGGTGTTCGAGAAGACCGGATCAACGTCAAACACCACACCGCGGAACCCGAACAGGCGATGTTGCACCACATCGCCGATGCAGAATCGGGCGTGCGCGACAGGGGGAGCATTGCGAGCGGCAAGCGCGCCAAGGGGATTTATGCTGTTCATGACACATATGTAGTGGCGCGCGATGGGCAGGCAAGAAAAATGGCGACAGCACTGCTTGGCAAAGCCACTTTCATTCGCTAATGCCCGCCCCTCGACTAATCCGGGCCGGGCTGCAGATGCCAGCTTGAACCCGTATACCTCGCGGAGAGGTGGCAGAGTGGTCGAATGCACCGCACTCGAAATGCGGCGTGCCGGCAACGGTACCGAGGGTTCGAATCCCTCCCTCTCCGCCATCTAGCTAAATAAGCTACTGATTTCACTGAATAAAATGGCGTGACATCTAATCCGCCCAACATCATGACCAACATAACGATTCGACCAGGATTGAATGTTCCTTTTGCTTGGCGAACTGCCTACGTCCCGGTAGCTTCCGAGCAAGGGGGATTGCATGGCTAATGTCGGGAAAAATTGGAACGGTCACGTTTACGGAACAAACATCGGTAATGTTTCGGTTTCGCTAAACGGCGAGGATAACGCGCTTACCGGTTTGATTCGGCTAAGCGACAACCAACACGGCGTGATTGTTTATGACGTGACTGGTAGCTTCGAAGCGGGGACACTAACGTTAGATGGCAAGCCTCAAGGAGAGATTCCTGAGGGAACAGTTGTTGGGGAGCTAACGGTTGTTGGGGCGCTTACGCCTGAAGGCAGGATAGACGGCGAATGGTCCACCACGATTGGAACGGGTGGCACCTACCAACTTTGGCCTCACGCTTATCAAGTTCGTTCGACAAACCCCGGTGCAATCCCCGAACAAATGAATACTTCTTCCCGATCTATGGGAGCGATCCGCCTGTATGCGGATGATGTGCGGAGCCTCATTGCCCAGCTGGTCAAGGATTTCTCGCAAAAGCGCGCTGTTGTCACGTTCAATGACAAGGGTAACGAGAAGAACATATATGCCGATGAGTTTGAGGCTATCTTGGATGACCTTCCTGAATTAAAATATCTAAAGATTTCTGTCCAAGAGCCAGAAATGTTTGGGCTAAACCGGAACGCGATGGTGGAGCTTACTGCGTGGGGTGAAAACGCCATTCGGGTCCAAAGCGTTCAGGAAGCATACCCATTGGACAGCTTTGGGTGGGGAGCGGAACGTCCGGTATTGGGCTGAGCATCGGAGATAGCTGCCGCTGAATGGCTTCCCGCTTGCGATAATGCGGGGTAGGAAAGGCGATGGATAATCTACAACGAGCCAGCGTATCTTTGTTGATCGACGAGGATGATCTCGTCCCATCAGAAATTACAGCCCTGTTGGGTGCAGAGCCACGCTTGGGGGTTGCGAAAGGCGAGAAATTTCTTGGTAGCCACGGAAAATGTACCGAAGCGAGCACTGGAAAGTGGCAGCTTGGTGGTGACTGGAACACTCCTGTCGATCTCAATGACCAAATATCAACGCTGTTAGCAAGGCTGACGGATGACCTCGAAGTATGGAAATATCTTACTGCGCGCTACCACTGCTACATGAGTGTTGGCGGATATTTCGTTGATTGGACCGGCGGGATCACGTTGGCTCCTCAGACCTTAGGCGCACTATCGGCGCGCGGGCTTGCCATAGATTTTGACCTCTATGCCCACACTGCCTCCGAATAATTTCCCGAAGTCCGCTTTTGGCATCAAGGCTAGATAAGCAGAGCGACCAAAATTGGTCGATAGCCGTCCGGCAGCTTATCCTGTGATCGCCTGAGAGCCCAGCCTTCGCTGATTGAGGGTGAGTGTGGTGCATGCGGATTGTAAGAAGCCCCCGCCGGTTGGGGCGGGGGCTGGAGATTTTTCGGTAAGGCCTGAACCCTACTGGCCCAGCTTAACCACATTCGCGCGACGGGGGGCTTCCACCTCTTCGCGATACAGGCTGGCCATCGGTTCGTCGTCCACCGCTACGATGGTTTCTGATGAGAAACCGTTGAACACCGTCCGCATCGCGCAGCCATAGGCGCCGAGCATGCCGATCTCGATATAGTCGCCGACCTGCACGTCTGCGGGCAGCATGAAGGGGCCAACCATGTGGTCCATGTCGTCGCAGGTGGGGCCGTAGAAGCTGAAGCCCTTGGTTTCTGCGGCGCTTTCTTCCTCGCGCAGCAGCGTGACCGGGAAGCGCCAGCCGATGTGCGCGGCGTCGAACAGTGCGCCGTAGGCACCGTCGTTGATGTAGAGTTCGTCGCCACGGCGGCGCTCCACGCGGACGATCAGTGAGCTGTATTCGGCTGACAACGCACGACCCGGCTCACACCAGAGTTCCGACGAGTAGGACACCGGCAGGCTTTCGAAGCCGCGATGGATCGCGTCGAAATACAGTTCCAGCGCGGGCGGTTCCATGCCGGGATAGATCGAGGGGAAGCCGCCGCCGACATCGATGATGTCCACGGTAACGGCTGCCTCGACGATCGCGGCGCGGACGCGCTCGATGGCCTGGGTGTAGGCGTGCGGGCTCATCGCTTGGCTGCCGACATGGAAGCAGATGCCGAGCGCGTCCGCTGCTTGACGGGTGGCCATCAGCAGTTCCTTGGTCTCGCCGACTTCCGCGCCGAATTTCGATGCAAGGCTGAGTTCGGCGTAGTCGGAAGACACGCGGAGGCGGACGCAGAGTTCCAGATCGGTGGCGTCGTTGGTGGCGCGCATGATCTTTTCGAGTTCATCGACGGTATCGAGCGAGAAGGTGCGCACGCCATGCGTGTGGTATGCCTCGGCAATGGCTTCTTCGGCCTTCACCGGATGCATGAAGCACAGCTTGGCGTCCGGCAGCGTCTGCGCGACGAGGCGCACCTCCACAATAGAGGCGACGTCGTAATGCGTGATTCCGCTATCCCACAACGTCCGGAGCAGGTCCGGCGAGGGATTGGCCTTTACGGCGTACAGCGAGCGCCCCGGAAACTTCTCAGAGAAGAATTGGGCGGCGCGGGCGGCTGCCTGCGGGCGAATAAGCGTTACCGGGGCCGCCGGTTTGAGGGCAATTGCTACCCCCAGCGCGCTGGGATGCTCGTACAATTCAAGGGACCTCCAGTGTAGTTCAAGGTAAAAAGCTGCCTTGCGGTGGAAGTCCCATGGGGCAGCGGATGGCCGATATATGGCCAGTGCCCCCCCCTGTAAAGCGCTGTTATGAAAAAACTTGTAACCCGACTGTCATGAAAGGCGCGACTTGAAATCTGCATAGCCAAAGCTGCGGATTTCCTTGAGATCATCGGTTTCGCTGTTCCACAAATAGATGCTCGGCAGGGGCACGCCGTTGAAGGTGTTGGTCTTCACCATCGAGTAATGCGCCTGATCGAGGAAAGCGATCCGCGTGCCGGGTTCAGCCGTGCCGGGAAGGCGATAGTCGCCGATGATGTCGCCTGCGAGGCAGGATGGGCCGCCAAGGCGCGTCGCGACGCCGTCCGCCAACTCGCCGAGCATGGCGGGGCGGTAGGGTGCCTCGATCACGTCGGGCATGTGGCATGTGGCGGAGATGTCGGTGATGGCGACGGGCATGCCGTTGTCGATCACGTCCAGCACCTCGCCGACGAGGATGCCCGCGTCGAGCGCCATCGCTTCGCCGGGTTCCAGATAGAGAGTGAGGCCGGTTTCCTGTCTGATCTGTTGCAGGAATTCGATGAGCGAATCGCGCTGGTAATCAGCGCGCGTGATGTGGTGGCCGCCGCCGAAGTTGAGCCATTCCAGTTGCCCGAAATATTGCGCGATGAACGGCTCCACGACGCGCCACGTCCGTTCGAGCGGCAGGAAGTCCTGCTCGCACAGGCTGTGGAAGTGAAGGCCGGATACCCCTTCCAGATGTTCGGGCTTCAACTGGTCGAGGGGGAAGCCGAGGCGACTGTGCGGCTGGCAGGGGTCGTATTTCGCGACTTCGCCCTCGGCATGGAGCGGGTTGATGCGCAGGCCGATGTCGAAACTTTCGCCCGCGCGGCGGGCCGCGTCGATCTGCGGCTTGAAGCGGGCAATCTGATAGGGGCTGTTGAAGATCACGTGATCGGAGATGCGGAAGATTTCCGGCAGGTCTTCGGCCTTGTAGCCGGCGCAGTAGGTCGCGACTTCGCCTTTGTAGTGGTCACGGCCGAGGCGGGCTTCGTAGATGCCGGATGCGCAGACGCCGTCGAGATATTCGCCGATGACGCTGCCGAGCGACCACATCGAGAAAGCCTTTAACGCGCCGAGCATCCGGATGCCCGCACGATCACGCACGTCCTTCAGGATCGCGAGGTTCCGGCGCACCGCGGCCTCGTCCACTACAAAGGTGGGCGAAGGCACGCGATTCAAGTCGAAATGCGCGAAGGCTCCGGGGTCGCCGGCTCTGGTTTCCATTTGTTCTTATCCTTGAGGGCTGGCGGGCCTTAGAACGCTAGCGGGCCGTCCAGTTCCTTGACCTGCCAAGGCAGGCCGTGCGTGTTCAGCATGTCCATGAAGGGATCGGGATCGAACTGCTCCATGTTGAAGACGCCCGCAGCATTCCATGCACCGGTCAGGATCATTGCCGCGCCGATCATCGCGGGGACGCCAGTGGTGTAGCTCACTGCCTGATTGCCGGTTTCGGCATAGGCTTCTTCATGGTCGCACACGTTCCAGATGTAGAAGGTCTTTGCTTCGCCATCCTTGGTGCCGGTCGCGATGTCGCCGATGTTGGTCTTGCCCTTGGTCGTTTCGCCGAGCGAGGAAGGCTCGGGCAGCACGGCTTTCAGGAACTGGAGCGGGATGATTTCCTTGCCTTCGTAGATCACTGGATCGATGCGAGTCATGCCGACATTCTGTAGTACTTCTAGATGCTTGAGATACGCATCTCCGAAGGTCATCCAGAAGCGGATGCGCTGAATCTCAGGGAGATGGGTTTTCAGCGACTCCAGTTCTTCATGGTACATCAGGTACATGTTCTTCTGGCCGACCTGCTCGAAGTCGAAGCTCTGCTTGTGGCTCAAGGGCGGGGTTTCCACCCAATCGCCATTCTCCCAATGGCGGGCGACGGCGGTGACTTCGCGGATGTTGATTTCCGGATTGAAGTTGGTGGCGAAATGCTGGCCGTGGTCGCCGCCGTTGCAATCGAGAATGTCGAGCGTTTCGATCGTGTCGAGGTGATGCTTCTTGAGGTAGGTCGCGAACACGCTGGTGACGCCCGGATCGAAGCCGGAACCCAGCAGCGCCATGATGCCCGCTTCCTTGAAGCGATCATGATAGGCCCACTGCCAGTGATATTCGAACTTGGCTTCGTCGCGCGGCTCGTAGTTGGCGGTGTCCATGTAGTGCACGCCGGTCTTCAGGCACGCCTCCATGATCGAGAGATCCTGATAGGGGAGGGCGAGGTTCACGACGAGCGCGGGCTGGACATGTTCGACAAGGTTCGCGGTCGCTTCGATGTCGTCGGCGTCGACCTCTGCGGTAGCGATGGATACGCCTGTCCGAGCCTTTACCGATTCGGCGATCGCATCGCACTTGGCGATGCGGCGGCTGGCGAGAGTGATCTGGCTGAAAATTGCCGGGATCTGCGCCATCTTGTGAACGGCTACCGATCCGACGCCGCCTGCGCCGATGACAAGGACCTTGCTCAATCTAATGCTCCATGCTTGGAACGCGGAACCCGCGCGAATGCGCCCATATAGGGATGAACAATGACAGCGCAAAGACTGGCGAGCCGAACACCCACTTTGGCCGGGGTGAAGCGCGCGGCGGAAAAGATTGCCGCCATATTGCCGCCTACGCCGCTGCTACCGCTGGAGATTGAGGGGCGGACGATCTGGTGCAAGGCGGAGTCGTTGCAGCCGATCGGCGCATTTAAGATTCGGGGTGCATGGCATCGGCTATCGGATTTGTCAGAGACCGAGCAGGCCAGTGGCGTGGTCGCTTTCTCGTCCGGGAACCATGCGCAGGGCATTGCATGGAGCGCGCGCAGGCTCAGCATCGGTGCGACTATCGTGATGCCGGCCGATGCACCGGTGGCCAAGATGGAGGCGACTCGCCGCCTGGGCGCGGATATCGTCACATATGACCGGATGACCGAGAGCCGGGAAGCCATAGCCGCCCGCCTTGCCGAGGAGCGAGGCGCGACTCTCGTGCCCAGTTTCGATGATCCGTGGATCGTCGAAGGGCAGGGAAGTGCTGCGTTGGAAGCGGCCGCGCAGTTGCAGGGGATGACGGGCAAGGCGCCCTCGCAACTGGTGATCTGCTGCGGCGGCGGAGGTTTGGCCAGCGGTTGCGCGCTGGCGCTCCCGGATGCGCGGATCACGATCGTGGAGCCGGAGGGATGGAACGATTTCGGCGAATCGCTGCGAGCGGGTCAGATCGTTCCGGTTGCCGCCAATCCTCCGCCGACGCGCTGCGATGCGCTCCAAACGCTCCGGATTGCGCCGCTCACCTTCGACATTCTGCGGGAACGGGGGGCTATCGGCGTAAGCGTCAGTGAAGCGGAGGTGGCTCACGCGATGCGAGTCGCCATGACGTCGCTTGGCCTCGTGCTCGAAGCGGGTGGAGCGGTGGCGCTGGCCGCGATGCTGTGCGGGAAAGTGACGCCCGATGACGCGACCGTCATCACGCTTTCGGGCCGCAACGTCGATCCTGAAACTTACGCATCGATGATCGCCGCTTGAAATGCGGTCAGCGACCTATAGGGTCGCGCATGTGAGCGAGGCAGACCCCTTATCCGCAGCGGATGCGGCGAGAATCAGGCTGGTCGCGGCATTGGCCCAAGTGGCGCGGCAGGATCGCACGGCCCTGCGGCAGGTCTATGAAATGACGTCCGCGAAACTATTTGGAATATGTCTCCGTATATCCAGCGATCGGGAAGCGGCGGAGGACATATTGCAGGACGTGTACATAAAGGTCTGGAATCGTGCGGGCCGGTTCGATGCGGACCGCGCGAGTCCGATTACCTGGTTGTGCGCCATCGCCCGCAACACCGCGATTGACTGGCAGCGATCATCGAGTCGCGTGGTGACTGCGCCAGAAGACGCCGCCCACGCCATCGCCGATGATCGCCCGCGCGCGGACCAGTCCATCGAGCGGGAGCAGCAAAGCGACCGGATCAACCTTTGCCTGGACGAACTTGAGGGCCGTCAGGGCGAGGCCATTCGCGCCGCGTTCTTCGACGGCCTGACCTACGCCGATCTTGCGGTGCGCATGGATGTGCCGCTTGGCACGATGAAGAGTTGGGTCCGTCGCGGTCTTCAGCGCCTTAAAGGATGTCTGGGCGATGGCTGAGCCTGGCACTCCCCTCTCGGCTGACGAACGCGACGCGCTGGCCGCCGAATTGGCGCTCGGCATGTTGACCGGTGCGGAAAAGGCGCAGGCGTTGCGGCTTCAGCTTTCCGACGCAGCCTTCGCAGCCGAAGTTGCAGCGTGGGAAGCACGCTTTGCACCTCTGCACCTGAATTATGGGGAGCATGCGCCTCCTGCAAATGTGTGGAACGGCATTGCGGCGCGGCTAGACGGACCGAACGACATTAGCCGGGATGCCGGGTTGCACGCGAAGTTGATGGCTTGGAAAACCGGGGCGCTGCTGTCGGGCGCGCTTGCGGCGTCGCTGGCGCTGGTGCTGTTGTTCCGTGCGCCCGATTCTCCGTCGGTCGATGCGCCGCAGGTCGCACAAGCGGCTCCGCAACTCGCTGTCGCCCAAATGGTCAGTCCCAAGGCGGACATGATGGTCGTAGCTCGCTACGACGCCGCCACGGCACAGTTGAAGCTGCGTGCCGACAATATGCCGCAGGGCGCACTGGTGCCGGAGCTTTGGGTGATACCGGCCGATGGCAAGCCACGCTCGCTTGGCTTCATAGCCACCACGGGTACGACGCGGATGGCGGTGTCGCCAAAGATGCGCGTGATGCTGGAGGATGGCGTGACCCTGGCCATCACGATGGAGCCTGCCGCCGCCGTGCCGCATGAAGCGCCAAGCAGCGCGCCAGTGGCCGCGGGCAAGATCACCATCATCTGAGTCTTCCCGACGGCGGCCGGGACGGTGCGCTCGTCATCGAACTGCAACAACATATATAGGCGGCCAAGCGCATCCTTCCGGCGTCTAGGCGCGTATCTTCGCAGCATCCGGCAACCGGGTGCGACACAGGAAGGACGCCTTCAGATGAAATCCACCCTCTTCAAGCTTTCGCTCTCGCTTGCTGGCGCGATGCTGCTCGCCAGCGGCACCGTCGCCTACGCCAAGAACCCGATGGTCGGCGGTGCTGCAATGTACCCGACGAAGGACATCGTCGATAACGCTGTCAATTCAAAGGATCACACGACTCTCGTCGCGGCTGTACAGGCCGCGGGGCTGGTAGAGACGCTTAAAGGACCGGGTCCGTTCACCGTATTCGCGCCGACGAACGCTGCGTTCGTAAAGCTGCCCGCCGGCACCGTCGAAACGCTCGTGAAGCCCGAGAACAAGGCGGCGCTTACGAACATCCTTACCTATCATGTCGTGCCCGGCCGATTGACCGCCGCCGACATCGAGAAGCAGGCGAAGGCCAGCAATGGCATGGCGCACCTGACCACCGTGCAAGGCGAAATGCTGATGGTTTCGAAGGAAAAGGGCGATTGGTATCTGACCGACGCCAAAGGCGGCAAGTCGAAGATCACCATCCCCAACGTGATGCAGTCCAATGGCGTGATCCATGTCGTCGATACGGTTCTGATGCCCTGAACCTGACGATGACCTGACGCTTTGGAATGTTGCGAGCCCGCCGACATTTCCCCGTCGGCGGGCTTTATGCGTGTGTTCAGCCGATCATTTTCCGCAGTGTCGCGATCATGTCCGCTTCCGCTGCGGGCTTGTCGCGCCTGATGCGCGAGACGCGGGGGAAGCGCATGGCGAGGCCGGATTTGTGCCGCTTGCTTTCGTGTATTGAGTCGAAAGCTACTTCCAGCACCAGGGTCTTTTCGACTTCTCGGACGGGGCCGAAGCGGTTGACGGTGTTGCTGCGCACGAAGCGGTCGAGTCCCTTCAGTTCCTCGTCGGTGAAGCCGGAATAGGCCTTGCCGACTGGCAGTAGTTCACCGTCCTCAGTCCAGCAGCCAAAGGTGTAATCGGAGTAATAGGACGAGCGTTTGCCGTGGCCGCGCTGGGCGTACATCATCACGCAGTCGGCGGTCAGCGGATCGCGTTTCCATTTGTACCAGAGCCCGGCGCGACGGCCCGGGACATAGGGGCTGTCGCGGCGCTTGAGCATTACGCCTTCGATCGCGGCATCGCGGGCACCCGCGCGGATATCGCCGAGCGCTTCGAAATCGGGGGCGTCGATCACTGCGGAAAGGTCGAAGCGCGTGGGGTCGAGGGACGGCATGAACGCTTCGAGGCGGGTGCGGCGGTCGGTCCAGCCAAGGCTGCGCAAGTCCTCATCGCCTTCCAGCAACAGGTCGTAGAGCCTTACGAACGCTGGATATTCTCCCAGCATCTTGCCTGACACGACCTTGCGGCCGAGGCGTTGTTGAAGGGCGTTGAAGCTGGCCGCCGCGCCACCGTGGGCGTCGGCGCCCTGCACGTCGCCTTTGACCAGCAGTTCGCCGTCCAGCACGGCATGGCCAGTGAATGCCTCCGCCACATCGGGGAAGCTGCCGGTGATGTCGTCGCCTGCCCGGCTATAGAGCCGCGTTTCGCTGCCGGTGCCGACGATCTGGACGCGGATGCCATCCCACTTCCACTCGGCGGCATAGTCGGCGAGATCGACGCTTTCCTCCTCCAGCGGATGGGCAAGCATGAAGGGGCGGAAAAAGGGCGTGCCTGCCGGATCGGGCTGGCCGCTGCGGCCCTCCAGCCAGTCGAAGAGCGTGGCGTAGGGCGGGGCGAGCGCGTGCCAGCTTTCCTCTATGTCGTCGACTGGCACGTCGAACGCTTGGCCCAGCGCCGTTTTGGCGAGGCGGGAGGATACGCCGACGCGCAGGCCGCCGGTCGCGAGCTTCAGCACGGCAAAACGCCCGCTGGTGTCGAGGTGGTCAAGCATTTCCGCCAAGGCCGCGGGAGCCTCGGCCCGCTTGATATTGGAAAGCCGCTGCACCACCTGATCCAGCGTCAGCGTGCCGTCATCTATATCCTGGTCGACCACCTCCTGTTCGCGCTTCACCCAAAGCAGTGACACCGTTTCCGCCAAATCCCCGACATAATCGCGGCTCATCTCGAACAGGATGGGATCGACTCGGTCGCGGATCATCTCCCCAATGGCGGAGGATTTCACGGCTTTCAGGTCCAGCGCCCCAGTCAATGCGGCCAGCGCCCAGCCGCGGTCGGGATCAGGCGTCTTACGCATGTAATCGCCGATCAGTTTCAGCTTGCCGTTGCGCGAGGGGGTGTAGACGAGGCCGTCGAGAAGCTGTGCGAACTCACGCATCGTCTTCGTCCTCTCGGCCCACCATGGCGAGGGCGCGTGCGCGAATCTGGCGCATCGCGCACCAGTGCACGAGCGCCTCCTCCCGCCCGTGCGTCACCCATGTTTCATTGGGCGCGACTTCGCGGATGGTGTCGGTGAGTTCCTCCCAATCGGCATGGTCGGAAATCACCAGCGGCAATTCGACATTGCGCTGGCGGGCGCGCTGCCGCACGCGCATCCAGCCTGACGCCATGGCAGTAATGGGATCGGGCAGGCGGCGGCTCCAGCGGTCGTTGAGCGCGCTGGGCGGGGAGATGACGATGTGGCCGCGCATGTCCTTGGCGGCGACGCCTGCGGCGGGCCGCAGTTCGCCCATCTCGATGCCGAAGTCGGAATAGAGCGCACACATCTTCTCCATCGCGCCGTGGATGTAGATGGGGTCACGGTGACCCCTGTCGCGCAATTCGCATATGATGCGCTGTGCCTTTCCGAGCGCATAGGCGCCGACCAGCACGCAGCGTTCGGGATGGCTGTGGAGTGCGCCGAGCAGGCGGTCGATCTCGCTGCCGGTGTCGGGGTGGCGGAATACGGGGAGGCCGAAAGTCGCTTCCGTGACGAAGATGTCGCAAGGGACCGGCACGAAGGCGGGGCAGGTGGGGTCCGGGCGGCGCTTGTAATCGCCGGTGACGACGACGCGCTCGCCCGCATGGTCGAGCACGATCTGCGCGGAGCCCAGTACGTGACCGGCGGGGACGTACCGGATGGCGACATCGCCGAGCGTGAAGGTCTCGTCATAGGCGAGCGGCGTGCCATCTGCGGTCCCATACCGCAGCGCCATGATCGCCAGCGTCTCGCGCGTTGCCCACACATGGCCGTGACCGCCGCGCGCATGATCCGCATGGCCGTGCGTTACCAGCGCGCGGTCACGGGGCTGGCTGGGATCTATCCAGGCATCGGCGGGGCGAACGTAGATGCCGGTGGGGTGCGGCTCTATCCAGTGGGGAACGGATGACATGCTCCATCAAGATGGGAGCACATATGTTAGTTCCGCAAGACTTGTTTTACGCCGCTTCCGCCAGCCGCAGTTCGAGGCGGTCCCAGATCTCGACCAGAGCGGAGACGAGTTCGCGCATCATGGTTTCGTCATGCGCAGGGCCGGGGGTAAAGCGCAGGCGCTCGGTGCCACGGGGAACGGTGGGATAGTTGATGGGCTGCACGTACACGCCATATTCGGCGAGCAGGATATCGCTGATCCGCTTGGCCTTGACGGGGTCGCCGACCATCAGCGGCACGATATGCGTGACGGAGGGCATGACGGGCAGGCCCGCGTCGCGCATTAATCCCTTGAGCGTCGCGGCGGCCGCTTGCTGGCCATCACGCTCTGCGCTGGAGGCCTTGAGGTGACGGACGCTTGCGAGAGCGCCTGCGACCAGTACGGGCGACAGGGACGTGGTAAAGATGAAACCGGGCGCATAGCTGCGGATCACATCGATAATCATCTGATCGGCAGCGATGTAACCACCCATCACGCCGAATGCCTTACCGAGCGTGCCTTCCACGATGGTCAGGCGATGCGCATTCCCATCACGGTCCGAAATGCCGCCGCCGCGTGGGCCATACATGCCGACAGCATGCACTTCGTCGAGATAGGTGAGCGCGTTGAATTCGTCAGCCAGATCGCAGAGGGCGTCGATCGGCGCGACATCGCCATCCATCGAATAGACGCTTTCGAAGGCGATCAGCTTGGGCGCTTCGGGATCGGATGCTTCGAGCAACTCACGCAGGTGCGTCACATCATTGTGGCGGAAAACCTGCTTTTCGCAGCCGGAATTGCGGATGCCTGCGATCATCGAGGCATGGTTCAGCTCGTCGGAATAGATGATGCAGCCGGGCAGCAGCTTGGCGAGCGTCGAGAGCGTGGCTTCGTTCGACACATAGCCGCTGGTGAACAATAGTGCGCCTTCCTTGCCATGCAGGTCGGCCAGTTCGCCTTCCAGATCGACATGGTAATGGGTGTTGCCACCAATGTTGCGCGTGCCGCCGGAACCTGCGCCAACGTCATGCAGCGCCTCTTCCATCGCGGACACGACAGCCGGATGCTGGCCCATGGCAAGATAGTCGTTGGAGCACCAGACGGTGATCGGCTTGGGACCATTATGGCCGTGGAAGCAGCGCGCATTGGGGAAATTCCCCTTGTTGCGCAGAATGTCGATGAAGACGCGATAGCGGCCTTCACTATGCAGACGGTCGATCGCCTGGCTGAAGATATGCTTGTAGTTCACGGCGCCGTCCCGACTGCTGCATCCCCTGTGCTTGCGCCATTTAGCCGCGAGATTTGCGATTTACCAGTGATAACCGTTCGCAGAAACGGCGGATTAGATTAGTCGCTTAAATGAATCATAGCGCTTCGATGCGGTCCAGGCCGAAGTTGTGAAGCGACTGCGCCAAAGCGCGGGTATTTTCATCGACGCGAGTGAACACTGCCACGCCCGGCTCACATGCTTCGGGCCATTGCTGCCCCTGCGTGAGATAGTCTATCCGCCGCGCGATGCCCGCGCCGCCGTCGACAAATGTAAGCGGTCGCGGACTGGCGGCCGTCAGCTCCTCCAGGAGCAACGGGAAATGGGTACAGGCCAGGGCAACGACGTCCATCTTGTCGCCACCGGGTTGGCCAAGCAGGCCATCCAGCGCGTTGCGTGCCACATTGGGGTCCAGCGGTTCGCCGCGTAGCTTTGCCTCGGCCAGGGCAACGAGATCGGCGGAACCATGGCGTAATATCGTGCAATCGGCGCCATGCTCGGCGGCAAGACGGTCTACATAGGGTTGCCGCACCGTCGCGTTGGTCCCCAACACGCCGATGACGCGCGTGCGCGATTGTTCCGCCGCAGGCTTGATCGCTGGGACCGTGCCGACCACTGGCACCTCGAGCGCGGAACGGACGACCGAAAGTGCGATCGTGGACGCTGTGTTGCAAGCGATCACGACCAGTCGGGGCCGGTATCGCTCCACAAGCCGCCCCAGGAGCGCAGGCACGCGAGCCGCGACTTCCGCTTCGCTTTTCGTGCCATAGGGAAAGCCCGCCGAATCCGCTGCGTAGATGACGGGCATATTCGGCAGCAGCTTGCGGGCCGGTGCGAGGATGGAGAGACCCCCCACGCCAGAATCGAAGAATAACACGGGAGCATCGGGAGATACGGACATATGCTTTCATTTCCCTGCGGCGATAGTGAAGTCAACCGTAGCGCGGAGAGGAACTCGCCTCTAAAGCACGGCGACGCCAGCACGTTCGGTTCATTTCGCCAGCGGGTGCGGCACTCATTATGGGATTGATCCAAATGCCATCCTCTTCGTTCGCGCCCCTGCTTGCCGTCCTGGTCGGATATCTGCTCGGGTCCATTCCGTTCGGCTTGCTGATTACCCGGTTTTCCGGTGAGGGCGACTTGCGGAAAATCGGTTCGGGGAACATCGGTGCGACCAATGTCCTGCGGACAGGCCGCAAAGGATTGGCGGCGCTGACCCTGGTGTTCGATCTGGCCAAAGGAATGGCCGCAGTCGCCATCGGTCACATGATCGATCCAGCGCATGGGGCGCTGATCTGCGGCCTGATGGCGTTCGTTGGTCATTGCTATCCCGTCTGGTTGCGCTTTGCCGGGGGCAAGGGCGTGGCGACGATGATGGGCGTGGTCCTGGCGCTGCATTGGCCAAGTGGTCTGCTGTTTGCGGGCGTGTGGATAGCCGCCTTGCTGCTCTCGCGGCGGTCGTCGGTCGGCGGGATGTCGGCGGCGGTCAGCGCGCCGATCGGCGCCTGGGCGATGGGCCATCCCATGCTTGCGCAGGCGTTTGCCGGGATGACGGCAATCGTGCTGTGGCGGCACCGCGCCAACATTGCGCGACTGATAGCGGGCACGGAACCCAAAGTCGGCAAGAAAGGCTGACTGCGTTGGACGCCTCACGCCTCGACAATCTGCGTCTTATCCGGTCGGCTCAGGTGGGGCCAGTGACCTATCGTCAGCTCATCGTACGATATGGATCGGCGACCAAAGCCATAGAGGCCATACCGTCGCTGGCTGCGCGTGGTGGCGGGCGTCCACCCCGCTTGGCCGATGTGGCGGCGGTCTCACGGGAAGCGGAGCGCGCGCGGGCGCTGGGCGCATCCTATGTGTTCGTCGGCGAGCCCGATTATCCTGCCTTGCTGGCAGAGATGGAAACCGCGCCACCTGCGCTGATTTATCGCGGTGACCTGTCACTTGCGAAGCAACGGTGCATCGCTCTGGTTGGCGCGCGCAATGCCTCGGCGGCAGCATGTCGCTTTGCGCGGATGCTAGGGCAGGGGCTGGCGGCGCAGGGTGTGACGGTCGTGTCAGGACTAGCGCGAGGGATAGATACGGCAGCGCATCAGGGATCGTTGGAGGGCGGAACGATCGGCGTGATCGCCAGCGGGATCGACATCGTCTATCCGCCAGAGAATGAAGCCTTGCAGGAACAGGTTGCGATGCGCGGGCTGCTGCTGGCGGAACAGCCGCCCGGAACGCAGCCGCTGGCGAGACATTTCCCGTCGCGCAACCGGATCATTGCCGGTCTTTCATTGGGGACCGTGGTTGTCGAGGCGGCGCCGAAATCTGGGTCGCTGATAACGGCGCGGCTTGCCGGGGAAGCGGGACGCGATGTGATGGCCGTGCCAGGTTCGCCGCTCGATCCGCGGACGCAGGGTTGCAATCAATTGATCCGGGAAGGCGCGATACTGATCCAGTCCGTCGCCGACATCCTGGAAGCGGTCGGCCCGATTCACGGCGCGATGCTGCGTCAGCCTGTCGATCCGTTCATGCCCGGAGCGCCTGTGGACGCGAGCGATGCGGAACGTCGCCGCATCGTCGATCTTCTCGGCCCGGTGCCGGTGCAGGTGGATGAACTCATCAGGCAATCCGGCATTGCGCCCGCGCTGGTTCAGACAGTCCTGCTCGAACTGGAATTGGCTGCACGGGTGGAGCGCCACGCGGGAGGGCGCGTAAGCCTTCAAAGCTGATCGCAAAGGCCGCTTGACGGGTCGGAACTTCGGCCGCCAGACTCGCGCGTATACGTGAGAGATCGTTTCAACAGAGGTTTTCGGCAGCAATATGCAGCTAGTCATCGTAGAATCGCCGGCCAAGGCGAAGACCATCGAGAAGTATCTGGGTGGGGACTTCCATGTCCTCGCCTCCTACGGCCATATTCGCGATTTGCCGCCCAAGGACGGGTCGGTGAACCCGGACGATGGCTTTGCAATGTCGTGGGAGAATTATGGCGACAAGGCGCGCCAGTTGAAGGCGATCACCGACGAGGCGAAGAAAGCCACGCGCCTCATCCTGGCGACTGACCCTGACCGCGAAGGGGAAGCGATCAGTTGGCATGTGCAGGAAGTGCTGCGCGCGAAAAAGGCGCTACCTCAGCAGGTTGACCGCGTAACCTTTAATGCGATCACGAAGGCGGCTGTGCTCGATGCGATGGCGCATCCGCGTGCTTTGGATGAGGATCTGATCGACGCGTATCGGGCGCGGCGAGCGCTGGATTATCTGGTGGGCTTTACGCTCTCGCCTGTGCTGTGGCGCAAACTGCCGGGCGCGAAGTCGGCGGGGCGTGTGCAGTCCGTCGCGTTGCGATTGGTGGTGGAGCGCGAGCGCGAAATCGAAAGCTTCAAGCCACAGGAATATTGGTCCGTCTCTGCCGAGATGGAGCAGGGCGGGGTATCATTCACCTCGCGCCTGATCCGCTGGAAGGGCGAGAAGATTGAGCGGCTGACCATCGGCAAGGAAGGCGATGCGCTGGCCGCGAAGGCTGATGTCGAGGCGGGGCGCTTCACCGTGCAGAGCGTCGAGACCAAGCCGGTCACGCGCAATCCTCCTCCGCCGTTCACGACTTCGACATTGCAGCAGGAGGCGGCACGCAAACTCGGTTTCTCGGCCAGCCACACGATGCGGATTGCGCAGCAACTGTACGAGGATGGCGCGATCACCTATATGCGCACCGACGGCGTGCAGATGGACGGCAGTGCGATTTCGGCGGCTCGCAAGGCGATATCCGATCGTTATGACGGCGGCTATCTCCCTGAAAAACCACGGCAGTATCAGACGAAGGCCAAGAACGCGCAGGAAGCGCATGAGGCCATTCGCCCAACCGAGTTTTCGCGCGACAAGGTCGGCAGCGGCGATCATGCGCGGTTGTACGATCTGGTGTTCAAGCGCGCGCTGGCAAGCCAGATGGCTTCGGCGCGCATGGAGCGGACAACGATCGACATGGTCGATGGCAGCGGGAGCCATACGCTGCGGGCGACGGGGCAGGTCGTGATCTTCCCCGGCTTCCTGGCGCTGTACGAAGAAGGCCGCGACGATGCCGAGGACGAGGACGGCAAGCTGTTGCCGCGCCTCGCCCAGGGCGATGCGCCGGCGAAGAAGGCAGTCAATGCGGAGCAGCATTTCACGCAGCCGCCGCCGCGCTACAGCGAGGCGAGCCTCGTCAAACGGCTGGAGGAATTGGGCATTGGACGGCCTTCCACCTATGCCTCGACGCTGCAGACGCTGAAGGATCGTGACTATGTGCGGGTCGAAAAGAACCGCTTCTTCGCTGAGGAAAGCGGGCGGCTGGTGACGGCGTTTCTGGAGCGATTCTTTGAGCGCTATGTGAGTTACGACTTCACGGCGGGCATGGAAGACGAACTGGACGATGTGTCCGGTGGTCGTGCGCAGTGGCAGGCCGTGCTCGAAGCGTTCTGGAAGGATTTTAAGCCCAAGACGCAGGAGGTGATGGAGCAGAAGCCCTCCGAAGTCACTGCCGAGCTGGACAAGTTCCTGGAGCCGATGCTGTTCCCGCCCAAGGCGGATGGTAGCGATCCGCGCGCCTGCCCGCTGTGCGATGACGGCAAGCTGTCGTTGCGCGGGGGCCGGTTTGGGGCGTTTATCGCGTGCTCCAACTATCCTGAGTGTAAGTTCACGCGGAAGTTTGGACAGCCGGGTGGCGATGGCGCTGCGGATACCGGACCGGAAGTGATGGGGCAGCACCCTGAAACGGGGCAGGACATCACGCGCAAGAGCGGGCGTTTCGGGCCGTATATCGAGATGGGCGAGGGCAAGGAGGCGAAGCGCGGGTCTATCCCAAAGGATTTGCCGGATGGTGAGTTGACGCTGGATTGGGCAGTGAAGCTGCTGAGCCTGCCGCGTACTGTTGGCGATCACCCGGAGACGGGCAAGCCGATCGTCGCGAACATCGGGCGGTTTGGGCCGTATCTGCTGCATGACGGCAAATATGCGCGGCTGTCCGGCACGGCGGAGATATTCGAGACCGGCATGAACGCGGCCGTCGCGAAGCTTGCTGATGCGGCGAACAAGGGGCCACGTTCGGCGGGAGGTCGTGAGCCGCTGAAGGTGCTGGGCAAGCATCCGCGTACCGAGGCGGAGATCAAGCTGATGGAAGGGCGCTACGGGGCCTATGTCACCGATGGCGAGACCAATGCGACTTTGCCCAAGACGGTGGACAAGGATGCTTTGACGCTGGAGGAAGCGGCGCAGCTAATCGACGCGCGTGCTGCCGCTGCTCCGGCGAAGAAGGGCAAGAAGAAAGCCGCGCCGAAGAAGGCTGCGGCGAAGAAAGCACCTGCCAAGAAGGCGACCCCGAAGAAGGCCGCTGCACCCAAGAAAAAGGCGGTGGCTGCGGAGTAGACCACCGCCATCGGGTGACGGTTACTCCACCCAATCCAGCCCGATGTCGCGATAGACGCTGCGATCGTTTTCCCAGTCTTCCTTCACCTTCACATGGAGGTAGAGGTGGACGGGCTTGCCGATCAGCGCCGCGAGTTCGGCGCGGGCCTGCGATCCGATCTGCTTGAGGCGCTGGCCACCCTTGCCCAGCACGATTGCGCGCTGTGTCGGTCGGCCGATCAGGATTTGTTGGTGAATTTCGAGAGAGCCGTCAGGCCGCTCGGTATATTTCTCGGTTTCCACGGCGGCGGCGTAAGGCAGTTCGGCGTGAAGTTGATGATAGAGCTGCTCACGGGTTATTTCGGCGGCCAGCATCCGGTCGGTGGCATCCGAGACCTGATCTTCGGGAAAGTGCCAGGGACCTTCCGGCATCATCTTGGCAAGGGCCGACTTGAACTCCGGCAGGCCATCTCCGGTAGCGGCGCTGACGAAGAAAATCTCTTGAAAACCAACGTTGTCGTTCAGCTTCTGCGCATGAACGAGGAGCTTTTCCTTGGTCGCGATGTCGACCTTGTTGATGATCAGGAGCTTGGGCTCCTTGCGTTCCTTCAGTCCTTCTACCGCGCGCTCCAGCTTGGTGCCGAGGCCCGCCTTTCCGTCGATCACCAGCGCGATGAGGTCAGCGCCCTGCGCGCCGCCCCACGCCGCCTGTACCATCGCGCGGTCCAGCCGGCGCTTGGGTTCGAAGATGCCGGGCGTGTCCACCAGGATCAATTGCGCCGCGCCCTCAATGGCCACTCCCATGACTCGGGTACGGGTGGTCTGCGCCTTGGGGCTGGTGATCGCGACCTTCTGCCCGACCAGCGCATTGACCAGCGTCGACTTGCCCGCATTGGGGGCGCCGACCACGGCAATAACGCCGCAGCGGGTTTGATTTTCAATGAATGTCATGCCGCCGCCATAGAGGAGCGGGCCGGAAATGAGAAGGCTAACTAAGCTGCGCCAGCATCGCCTTTGCCGCAGCGGTTTCCGCCTCCTGCTTCGACGCGCCCTCTGCCGACGCTTCGCCCACGCCGTTGATAGAGACGGTGACGGCAAAGCGCAGATTGTGGTGTGGCCCGGATTTGCCGGTCATCACATATTCGGGCGGGCGGCGGCGATTGGCGGCTGCCCATTCCTGAAGCGCGGACTTGGGATGCTTGGGGGCTGAGGATTGCGTGTCCACGCGTTCTGCCCACAAACGCCGGACCAGTGCCTTTGCCGCTTCCATCCCGGCGTCGAGGAACAATGCGCCGATGATCGCTTCCATGACGTCGCCCAGCACATTGTCGCTGTCGGTTGCCCCATCGTCGCGAGCCTGTTTGCCCAGCACCATGTGCTTTGGGACGCCGACGTCGCGAGCCACCTCGGCGCAGGTTTCGCCCGAAACGAGGGCATTGAAACGGCGGGAGAGTTTGCCCTCCGGTTCCGCGGGAAAATGCTCGAACAGCCATTCGGCCACGACCAGCCCCAGCACCCGGTCGCCCAGAAATTCAAGCCGCTCGTAATTGGCCGCTGCGGCGCTGCCATGCGTCAGCGCCTGCATGAAGAGTTGGGGGCGGGCAGGCGTGCGCTCGATCAGCGCGTTAAGCCAGTCCGCCGTATCGGCACGCATCAGAAGCTTTCGCCGATCCGGTCCCACCGCGCGGCGGTGAACCACGTCCAGGGCAGCAGCCATTGCGCGCTGCCATCGGTCGAGAATACCGAGACCAGGGCCCGCCCGACAAGATTTTCCTGCGGCACGAGGCCAATGCCGCCGCCGGGTTCAGCCGGGAAGCGGCTGTCGGCGCTCCGGTCACGGTTGTCGCCCATCAGGAATAGGCGTCCTTCCGGCACGACGACCGTGTCACGATCGTCAGCGGGGCCGTCCGGGTCAAGGTCCAGCACATTATAGCTTTTGCCATTGGGTAGCGTCTCGCGATATTGCGGATAGCGGCAATTGCGCGATCCGTCCTTTGCCTGCTCCTCGAACTGCAGGCGATAGCAGGGCGAGGGGTTGCCGTCCTTCTCCGCCGCAGCGACCATGTTCGCCGACGCCGGGATCACGAGATCTGCGACCTTCACCTTGGGAATGGCCTGACCGTTCAGGATAACAGTGCCGTTCTGAACCGAGATGAGGTCGCCAGGAACACCAATCACGCGCTTGATGTAATCATTGCGCTGGTCCGGCGGCGCCTTGAACACGACGACATCGCCGCGCTGTGGCTGCGACGCGAAGATACGGCCGGGGATCAGCGGCACGCTGAACGGCAGGCTGTAGCGCGAATAGCCATAGGGCCATTTCGCCACTAGCAGATAGTCGCCAATCAAAAGCCGGGGCTGCATCGATTCGGAGGGGATGTTGAAGGGCGACATGATGAAGCTGCGCAGCACCACCACGAAGACCGTGAGCTTCAGCAGGAACCACAGAAAGTCCCGCGTTTCCGATTTGTCGCTCATGCTTCTACGTTGCTTCCCTCGAATTATGATCGCGGCTTTGCGGCGTCCCGTCGCCAACGTCAAGGGACGGTGATTCTCCTGCCTATGCAAGCGCCGCTTCGATTGGCTATGGAGGCGGTGAATCTCCGTCGTGCAGCCGGGGGCAAGCCGACTTCCACTTAGAAGGACAAGTTTATGCCCAGCCCATCCTGGACCGCCATTCATGCGCAGCCCGTTCCTGAACTGAAGACGATTTTCGACAATGATCCGGATCGGTTGGCGAAGCACAGCCTGTCGGTCGGCCCAATCCGGTTCGACTGGAGCAAGACGCACCTGAACGCTGATCTGCTTTCGGCCTTTCAGCAACTGGCTGTCGAGAGCGACTTTGCAGGCAAGCGCGACGCGCTGTTCGCGGGTGCCAAGGTCAACAACACCGAAGGCCGCGCTGCCGAACATCCCGCCGAGCGGGGCGAGGGGAACCCGGAGAGTGTGGCTGCGGCAAAGGCGCTGCACGCGCGGATGCGTGCGCTGATCGATGCGATTGAGGCGGATGCCTTGGGGCCGGTGCGTCACATCATTCATGTTGGCATTGGCGGGTCGGCGCTGGGACCGAACCTGATCGTCGATGCTTTGGGTGGAGCGGACAATCGGTACGATGTTGCGATCGTCTCCAATGTCGACGGCACCGCGCTGGAGGCGGCGCTGGACCGGTTCGATCCGACGGCGACGATCCTTGCCGTGGCGTCCAAGACATTCACCACGACCGAGACGATGTTAAACGCCGCCAGCACGATCAACTGGATGGTAGAGGCGGGGATCGACGATCCCTACGGTCGCGTGATCGCGCTGACCGCCGATCCGGAGAAGGCGTTGGAGTGGGGTGTCGACGAAACGCGCGTACTTCCCTTCAACGAGAATGTGGGCGGGCGATATTCGCTTTGGTCCTCCATTGGATTTCCTGCGGCTCTGGCTTTAGGATGGGATGCGTTCGAGAGCCTGCTGGAAGGCGCGGCGGTCATGGATCGGCACTTCCGCCTGGCCGAGCCGGAGGCGAATGCGCCGTTGCTCGCGGCTTTTGCCGACCTCTATTATGCGCGAGTGATACAGTGCCAGACGCGTGCGCTGTTCGCTTATGACGAGCGATTGAAGCTGCTGCCATCCTATCTTCAACAACTGGAGATGGAGAGCAACGGGAAGAGCGTCACTTCCGAAGGGCAGCCGGTTGACGGCCCGACTGCCCCGATCACTTGGGGCGGCGTTGGCACCGACGCGCAGCATGCGGTGTTCCAGTTGCTGCATCAGGGCACGCATACCGTGCCAGTCGAGTTCATCGCTTCGATCGAGCCTGGGCATACGCTTGACCCGGCGCATCACCGGACGCTGCTAGTCAATTGCTTCGCGCAAGGTGCGGCATTGATGCGGGGCAAGGACAATGCGGATGATCCGGCGCGTGCCTATCCGGGTAATCGACCTTCCACGACGATCCTGCTTGAGGACGTGACGCCGCAGTCGCTGGGTGCTCTGATCGCGTTCTACGAGCACCGCACGTTCGCCAATGCCGCGCTGATGGGGATCAATCCGTTCGACCAGTTCGGCGTCGAATTGGGCAAGCAGATCGCCAAGTCGATCGAGCAGGACGGACCGACTGGCTTTGATCCCTCGACCATGGCGTTGATCGACCTTGCTTTGGGTTGAGGTGAGACCGATCACAGCTACCGATTATTCCTTTTGGAATTAAGCACCGCCCCTCGCCATATTGCGATAAATAACGAAAGCCTTGTGCATGAGCGACTATGATTATGACCTGTTCGTCATCGGCGCGGGGTCGGGGGGCGTCCGGGCTGCGCGCATTTCGGCGGCGCATGGCGCGAAGGTTGCGGTGGCGGAGGAATATCGGGTTGGCGGCACATGCGTCATCCGTGGCTGCGTTCCCAAGAAGCTGCTCGTCTATGGCGCGCATTTCGCCGAAGACTTGAAGGATGCGCGGCGTTTCGGCTGGAACGTGCCGGACTGCGATTTCGACTGGAAGACGTTGCGCGACAACGTGTTGGCCGATGTCGACCGCCTGAACGGCATTTATCAGCAGACGCTCGACAGCAATAAGGTCGACACCTTTCACGAGCGCGCGACCATAGCGGGTCCGCACGAAGTGAAGCTCGCCAGCGGCAAGACGGTGCGCGCGAAATATATCCTGATCGCGACGGGCGCTTGGCCGATGCTGCCCGACTTTGATGGCGTCGAGTATAGCATCACGTCCAACGAAGTATTCCACCTGGATGAAGCGCCGAAGCGCATCGTTATCGGCGGCGGCGGCTATATCGCGAACGAATTTGCCGGCATCTTCCATGAATTCGGCGCCCATGTGACGATCGTCAATCGCTCCGACACGATCCTGCGCGGTTACGACGCGCAGATTCGCGATCGGCTCCTCCAGATCAGCATGTCGAAGGGAATCAACTTCCGCTTCAATGCCGAGTTCGAGAAGATCGAGAAGAATGAAGACGGCACATTGTGCGTCCGCATCAAGAATGGCGATCCGATAGCCTGCGACGTGGTGCTGTTCGCGACCGGGCGTCAGCCGAATACGAAGGGGCTGGGGCTGGAGAATGCTGGCGTCGAACTCGACAAGCAGGGCGCGATCAAGGTGGACGAATACAGCAAGTCGTCGTGTGAGAGCATCTATGCGGTGGGCGACGTAACGAACCGGGTACAGTTGACGCCCGTTGCGATTCGCGAGGGCCACGCCTTTGCCGACACCGTATTTGGCGGCAACCCGCGCACGGTGGATTACGCTTGCATCCCCTCCGCAGTATTCAGCCATCCCCCCATCGGCGCGGTCGGCATGACCGAAGCGGAAGCTCGCAACAAGTTAGGGACGGTCAAGGTGTATACTTCTGACTTCCGGGCGATGAAGAATGTGTTGGCGAACCGGAACGAGCGTGCGCTTTACAAGATGGTTGTGGATGCCGCGACGAACCGGGTGGTCGGGCTGCACATGATCGGACCCGACGCGCCGGAGATATTGCAGGCAGCGGCGGTCGCGGTGAAAGCGGGTCTTACCAAGCAGGATTTCGACGACACCGTGGCACTGCATCCGAGCATGGCGGAAGAGCTTGTTCTGCTGAAGTGAAGCAGATTGAGAAGTTGACGGTAAAAAGCGCTACTCGATAGTGTAGGGCACGACCTGCCGGTTGTTGGGATCGACGCGGATGGGCCGGTCAGCGGGCGGGAACGCGCGCTGGTCGCAGCTCTGGCGGGGGCACAGGCGACAGGTGACACCGATCGGCGTGGCGGCGGCTTCGTCGGTAAGCTGTAGTCCATCAGCGTAGACGAAGTTGCCCGCATGTTCGATTTCGCAGCCAAGAACAACGGCATAGCGGCGAGGCGCGCGGGCATAGCTGCCTGATGGCTTCACAAGTCCTTTCGCCATCGAAACGTATCGGACACCGTCCGGGGTTTCGCCGAGTTGGACGAGGATGCGGTCGGGGATTGCGACGGCCTCGTGGACAATCCAGAGCGGGCAGGCTCCGCCGAAACGCGCAAATTGCAGGCGAGTGGCGCTGTGGCGTTTGGTGATGTTGCCGGCCATGTCGACGCGGCAGAAGAAGAAGGGGATGCCGCGCATACCGGGACGTTGCAACGTTGATAGCCGATGGCATGCCTGCTCGAAACTCACGCCGAATCGGCGGGCGAGCCTGTCGATATCATGCCGGACTTCGCGCGCGGTTTCCCGAAAGCGGGCATAGGGCATCAGCAGCGCGCCAGCGGCGTAGTTGCTAAGACCGATTGTCAGCAGGCGGTCCGACCCCGGCGCGGACAGGGCCGCCCCGGCGGTCACCTCTGCGATCAACGAGGCGCCCTCCGCCGATACGAGTTGATGCGCCAGCATGAACTTGCGGCTTTCCGGCGGCAGGGCAGCGTTGATGAACAACTGTCTGGTGTCGACGTCAAAAACGCGAAGGGCGCTGTCTCTCGCCTCCAGAATGCGGGTTTCTATGCCGTGGCGATCACGAAGCGCCGCAACCAAATTAGCCTCGGTCAGGCGCTCTCCATCCGATAGCGCTGCCCACAGATCTTCGGCCATGCAGTCAAGGCTGTGGACGTAATTGCCTGCCTCATGGAACCAGTCGCGAACGGCTTCCCAGGGCATTCGCGCCTGCGCCGCCATGTCGTTCGCAATGGCTTCTTCCATCATGTTCAGGCGTTCATTGGCGCGGGCGTAGGCGCGATGCAGGTCCACGAAGCGAGCAGCGAATTCGGGGAATTGCAGATGTAGCTTCTCGATCCGCTCCGCTTCCAGCGGACCGCTCGCGACATCAGGATGCGCAAGAGCGAAAGTGAAAGCGCCGAGAAGTTGTTCCTCTTCCCGCGCGTCGAACGCAGCCCAATCGAGAGGGAAGGCGCCTGCCAATGCTGCCTTGACCTTGGCGGTCAGCGGGCGGTCGTCATTCTCCAACTGGCTGAGATAAGAAACCGAAATGCCGAGGACCGCCGCCATTGCTGCCTGATCCATGCGCTGATCCAGCCGCAATTGCCGCAGCTTCTGCCCCGCAAATATCCGTGCGCCCCGTGCCATCGTTTCGCAGTAATTTGCAAAGTATGTTTTTGCAAATCCGCAAATTCACAATTGCCCTTTGGTCCAAAGACTGAAAAGGACATGCTGCCTATTCCGGGAAGAGGATGTTCATGTCGAAGCTGGCCGTAGTAGAGAAGCTGGAAACCATGCGCGAGGCGGCTCGAATGGGCGGCGGCGAGAAACGGATCGCCGCGCAACACGCGAAGGGCCGGTTGACCGCGCGCGAGCGGCTTGACGTGTTGCTCGACGAATGCAGTTTCGAAGAACTCGACATGTATGTCGAACACAACTGCACTGACTTCGGCATGGAAGCGACGAAGATCCCCGGCGACGGCGTGGTCACGGGATCGGGTACGATCAACGGTCGGCTGGTGTTCGTGTTCAGCCAGGATTTCACTGTGTTCGGCGGATCGCTATCCGAACGACACGCGCAGAAGATCTGCAAGATCATGGATATGGCGCTAAAGGTCGGCGCGCCGGTTATCGGCCTTAACGACAGCGGCGGCGCGCGTATTCAGGAGGGCGTCGCCTCGCTCGGCGGTTATGCCGAAGTGTTCCAGCGCAATGTGCTGGCATCCGGCGTCGTGCCGCAGATCAGCCTCATCATGGGGCCGTGCGCGGGCGGCGCGGTATATTCGCCTGCGATGACCGACTTCATCTTCATGGTGAAGGACAGCAGCTACATGTTCGTCACTGGCCCTGACGTGGTGAAGACGGTGACGAACGAGATCGTCACACAAGAGGAACTCGGCGGGGCCGTGACGCACACGACGAAGTCCGGTGTGGCGGACGTGGCGTTCGAGAATGACATTGAGGCGCTGCTTTCGACGCGTGACTTCATCGATTTCCTGCCCGCATCGAACCGTGAATCCGCGCCTGAGCGTCCGACGGCTGACGAGTGGGACCGGGTCGAGGAGAGCCTGGACACGCTGATCCCGGCCAATGCCAATCAACCCTACGACATGCACGAACTTATCCGGAAGGTTCTGGACGAAGGCGACTTCTTTGAAGTGCAGCCTGCCCATGCTGGGAACATTCTGTGCGGATTTGGCCGGGTCGAAGGGCGGACCGTGGGGATCGTGGCCAATCAGCCGATGGTGCTGGCGGGCTGCCTCGATATTGGCGCGTCCAAGAAGGCGGGGCGTTTCGTGCGGTTCTGCGACGCGTTTGACATTCCGATCATCACCTTCGTCGATGTGCCGGGCTTCCTGCCTGGCGTGGGGCAAGAGCATAACGGTATCATCAAGCATGGCGCGAAGCTGCTGTTCGCCTATGCGGAGGCGACCGTGCCGAAGATCACCATCATTACGCGCAAGGCCTATGGCGGCGCGTATGATGTTATGGCGTCCAAGCATCTGCGCGGCGACTTGAACTATGCGTGGCCGACGGCGGAAATCGCCGTGATGGGCGCGAAGGGCGCGGTGGAGATCATCTTCCGCGGCAAGACGCCGGAAGAGATTGCCGAGCGCACCAAGGAATATGAGGATCGCTTCGCCAATCCGTTCGTGGCGGCGTCAAAGGGTTTCATCGACGAAGTGATCCAGCCCCATTCCACACGCAAGCGGATCGCGTTGGGCCTGCGGAAACTGCGCAACAAGGCGCTGGAGAATCCGTGGAAGAAGCACGACAATATTCCGCTGTGAGGATGCCGCAATGAAACTCGGACGTCTGAATCATATCGGCGTTGCCACCCCGTCGATTGAGAAATCCATCACCTATTATCGCGATGTGATGGGTGCGACGCATATCCACGAACCTTTCGATCTGCCCGCGCAGGGCGTGAAGGTGTGTTTTGTCGATACGCCGGGGGAAAATGGCACCGAAGGGACGCAGATCGAACTGATAGAGCCGCTAGGGGAGGCGTCACCGATCCACAGCTTCATTGCCAAGAACCCGGCGGGTGGGCAGCATCATATGTGCTATGAAGTGCCGGACATCCATGAGGCGAAAGTGTGGTTCGAAGGCCGGGGCGCGAAGGTGCTCGGTGAACCACGCATAGGCGCGCATGGCACACCGATCTTCTTCGTCCATCCCAAGGATATGAACGGGGTGCTGACGGAGATCATGGAAACACCAAAGGGTGAGGCGCATTGATGGAACACGCTATCGATGAACGAACGCGCTGTTCCGCGCTCGGGATAAGCTTGTCGAAGCTTTCCCTCGGAAAAAATGAAGGGGTCTTGCTGCGCTCGGAAGATTCCTTTGACAGGCTCGGTGCGAACGGAGTTTGGGAGCGTCTCACGTCGTTAGCAAAGGCCGCAGCATGACCTATGAAACCATTCTCACTTCCGTCGTCGATGGCGTCGGCGTTCTTTCCCTGAACCGGCCTGAGCGGCTGAATGCGCTCACGCCGCAGATGTTTCATGAGATTGTGGATGCGCTGGAGGCATTTCCGGGTCAGGGGGCGCGGGCGGTGCTGCTGAAGGCCGAAGGCAAAGGTTTTTGCAGCGGAACCGACCTCCAGGCCGAGGGCGGATTGCCCGAGGACATCGGCGAAATATTGGAGCGGGACTATAACCCCTGCATGGAGCGCTTTCGCGCTTCGTCGCTGCCAATGGTCGCGCAGGTGCATGGGGCCTGTGCGGGAATAGGCGCATCGCTGGCGCTGGCATGTGATTTCGTGGTGGCGGGGAAGTCGTCCTACTTCCTCCAGGCCTTCGTCAACATCGGGTTGGTGCCGGATGGCGGCGCTACGTGGATGTTGCCTCGGCTGGTGGGACGCGCACGGGCGACGCAGATGATGATGCTGGGCGAACGCCTTGGTGCTGAGAAGGCCGAGGATTGGGGGCTGATCTACAAAGCTGTAGATGACTCAGGGTTAGCGGACGAGGCGCTGGCGCTGGCGAAGCGGCTGGCGGCGATGCCCACGGTGGCGCTTGGGCTGATCCGCAAGGGGATTGCCGTAGCACAGGAATCGAGTTTCTCGCAGGGGCTGGCGCTGGAACGCGCGCACCAGCGGGACGCGGGGCGCAGTGCGGATTTCAAGGAAGGCGTGCAGGCCTTCCTCGCAAAGCGTCCCGCCAAATTTGAGGGCAGGTAATGACCGACAAGCCATCTTTGGATCAGTGGCAGGTCGCGGCAGCGAAAGAGGTCAAGGGCAAAGATCTGACCTGGCACACGCCCGAAGGGATCGACGTCAAGCCGCTGTATACGGCCGAGGACGTGACGGTCGATCCCGGCCTTCCCGGCTTTGCGCCTTTTACGCGCGGTGTGCGGGCGAGCATGTATGCAGGGCGGCCGTGGACGATCCGGCAATATGCGGGCTTCTCGACCGCCGAGGAGTCCAATGCCTTTTATCGGCGCAATCTGGCGGCAGGGCAGAAGGGGCTGTCGGTCGCCTTCGATCTGGCGACGCACCGTGGCTATGACAGCGACCATCCGCGCGTCGTCGGTGACGTTGGCAAGGCAGGCGTGGCGATCGATTCCGTCGAGGATATGAAGATCCTGTTCGACGGCATTCCGCTCGACAAGATGAGCGTGTCGATGACGATGAACGGCGCGGTCATCCCGATCCTCGCCTTCTTCATCGTGGCGGGCGAGGAGCAGGGTGTCGACCGCAAGCTGCTCGACGGGACCATCCAGAACGACATCCTCAAGGAGTTCATGGTCCGCAATACATACATCTACCCGCCCGAGCCGAGTATGCGGATCATATCCGACATCTTCGGCTATACCTCGCGGGAGATGCCCAAGTTCAACAGCATCTCCATCTCCGGCTATCATATGCAGGAGGCCGGGGCGACGCAGGTGCAGGAGCTGGCCTTCACCATCGCGGACGGGCGCGAATATGTGAAATATGGTGTGGCGTCGGGGCTGGACATCGACAAGTTCGCCGGGCGGTTGAGCTTTTTCTTCGCGATCGGCATGAACTTCTTCATGGAGATCGCCAAGCTGCGCGCTGCGCGCGTGCTGTGGCATCGGGTGATGACGAACCTGGGCGCGCAGGACGAGCGGTCCAAGATGCTGCGCACGCACTGCCAAACGAGCGGCGTTTCGCTGACCGAGCAGGACCCCTACAACAACGTGATGCGCACGACGATCGAGGCGATGGCTGCGATGCTGGGCGGTACGCAGTCGCTGCACACCAATGCGCTGGACGAAGCGATCGCGCTGCCGACCGATTTCTCCGCCCGGATCGCGCGCAATACGCAGATCGTGATCCAGGAAGAGACCGGCATGTGCAATGTCGTCGACCCGCTGGGGGGAAGCTATTATATCGAAAGCCTGACGCAAGAACTGGTCGACAAGGCGTGGGAAATCATCGAGCGCGTCGATGCCGATGGCGGCATGGCGAAGGCGGTTGCGGCGGGCTGGCCCAAGGCGATGATCGAGGAAGCCGCGGCGGCGCGTCAGGCGCGGGTCGATCGGGCCGAGGACGTGATCGTTGGCGTGAATAAGTACCGCCTTGCGACCGAAGATGCGCTGGAAACACTGGAAGTCGATAATGCCAAGGTCCGCGAAGGACAGATAGCGCGGATCAACTCGGTCAAGGCTTCTCGTGACGAGGCTGCTTGTAAGGCGGCGCTGGATGCCCTGCGTGAGGGCGCGAAGGGTAGCGAGAACCTGCTGGCGCTGGCCGTCGAGGCCGCAAGGGCGCGTGCTACGCTGGGCGAAATCAGCCTGGCGATGGAAGATGTGTTCGGCCGCTATGGCACGCAGCCCACGCCAGTCAAAGGCGTCTATGGCGCACCTTACAAGGATGACAATCGCTGGAAACAGGTGCTGGATGGCGTGGCCGCAGTCGAGCACCGGTTGGGCCGCAAGCCCAAGCTGATGGTCGCGAAAATGGGACAGGACGGGCATGATCGCGGCGCGAATGTGATCGCCTCTGCCTTTGGCGACATGGGCTTCGATATTGTGTCCGGTCCGCTGTTCCAGACGCCGGAAGAAACGGTGGTGTTGGCGCTGGAGAGCGAAGTCGATGTGGTGGGCGCGTCATCTCTGGCGGCAGGGCACAAGACGCTTATCCCCGAGCTCATCAAGCTGCTTCGGGAGAAGGGGCGCAACGATATCAAGGTGATCGCGGGGGGCGTGATCCCGCCGCAGGACTACGACTATCTACGTGACGCAGGCGTGCAGGGCATTTATGGACCCGGCTCCAACGTCGTGGAATGCGCGGCCGACGTGCTGCGCCTCCTCGGCCACAACATGCCCCCGCTGGAGGATGCTGCGTGACCGCTGCCACTGCCCGTACCGACTGGACCCGTGAAGAGATCGCGGCGCTGTTCGACTTGCCTTTTTCCGACCTGATGTTTGAGGCGCAAACCGTGCATCGCGCGTGTCACCCGCGCAATGAAGTGCAGCTTTCGACGCTGCTGTCGATCAAGACGGGCGGCTGTGTCGAGGATTGCGGATACTGCAATCAGTCCGTCCATGCTGAGACTGGTCTGAAGGCCGAAAAGCTGATGGACGTCCGCGCCGTTCTGCAATCGGCGGCGCAGGCGAAGGACGCTGGTTCCGGGCGTTTTTGCATGGGCGCCGCCTGGCGCAGCCCCAAGGCTCGTGACATGCCAGCCATTGTGGAGATGGTGAAGGGTGTGCGGGCCATGGGTCTGGAAACCTGCATGACGCTGGGAATGCTGACTGCGGAGCAATCGCAGCAACTCGCTGAGGCCGGGCTGGATTATTACAATCACAACATCGATACATCGCCGGAGAACTACGCGAACGTTATCACGACGCGCAGCTTCGAAGACCGGATCGAGACGCTGGAGAATGTGCGCGCCGCCGGGATCAACGTGTGCTGTGGTGGGATCGTGGGCATGGGCGAGACGCGGGAGGATCGGATCGGGTTCCTCCATGTTCTTGCCACGATGCCGCACCCGGAAAGCGTGCCAATCAACGCGCTGGTGCCCGTGAAGGGCACGGCGCTGGGCGACATGCTGGCCGATACGCCGCTCGCCAAGATCGACGAGATCGAATTCGTTCGCACCGTCGCCGTTGCACGCATTGTGATGCCGCAGAGCATGGTGCGACTGTCGGCGGGCCGGGAGAGCATGAGCGAGGCGTGTCAGGCGTTGTGCTTCATGGCTGGGGCGAACAGCATCTTTACCGGCGACCGGCTGCTAACGACGCCGAACGCGGGGGACAATGCCGACGCGGCGCTGTTTGCGAAGCTGGGCGTGAATGCGATGCAGGTGGCTCCGCAATCCGTCAGAGAGGAAAGCCTATGTTGCTGATGCTGCTTTTGGCGGCGGCAGGGTGCGCCGACCCGCAGACGCAGGCTCAAATGACACAGTGCGCGGGTCAGGCTTATGCGACGTCGGATGCGGCTATGACGCGGCAATGGAAAGCGACCTATGCGTATATGAAAGGTCGCGATGCACAGAATAAATCGCGCGGCGGCGGCTTTGGGTATGCCGCGTCATTGTTGGCCAGCCAAAGGGCCTGGCTTAAATATCGCGATACACAATGTGTGCTGTCGTCGGGCGAGTTTGCAGGCGGCTCCATGCAGCCGCTGGCAGCAGCACAGTGTAAAAAACGGCTGACCGATGCACGAACTGGCGAACTTAAGTCGCTGATCTGGCGAAAATAATCGGTGTCTTGAGCGCCCGGCCATATCGATGACAAGCTAATAGCAAAAACGAGAGACCCTGATGGCAATAACCAAAATCCTCATCGCGAACCGTGGCGAAATCGCGTGCCGGGTGATCCGTACCGCACGCAAGATGGGCATTGCCACAGTCGCGGTCTACTCCGATGCCGATGCGCGAGCGCCGCATGTGCTGATGGCGGACGAGGCGGTGCATATCGGGCCTTCGCCTGCCGCCCAGTCTTACCTGATCGCCGACAAGATCATTCAGGCGTGCAAGGATACGGGCGCGGATGCGGTACATCCGGGCTATGGTTTCCTCTCGGAGCGGACAAGCTTTGCCGAGGCGCTGAAGGACGCAGGGATCGCATTCATCGGCCCGCCTCCGGGCGCGATTGCCGCGATGGGCGACAAGATCGAGTCCAAGAAGCTGGCCAAGGAAGCAGGCGTCAACGTAGTGCCGGGCTATGTGGGCGAGATCGACGATTCCGATCATGCGGTGCGGATTTCCAACGACATCGGCTATCCGGTGATGATGAAGGCATCGGCAGGTGGCGGCGGCAAGGGTATGCGGCTTGCCTATAGCGAGCAGGATGTGCGCGAAGGCTTCGAGGCGACCAAGCGCGAGGGGCTGGCGAGCTTTGGCGATGATCGCGTGTTCATCGAGAAGTTCATCGAGAGCCCGCGTCATATCGAAATTCAGGTGCTGGGCGATCAGCATGGCAACATAGTCTACTTGAACGAGCGCGAATGTTCGATCCAGCGCCGCCACCAGAAAGTTGTCGAGGAAGCGCCTTCGCCCTTCGTCACGCCCAAGATGCGCAAGGCAATGGGCGAGCAGGCCGTCGCACTCGCACGGACTGTGGGCTATTATAGCGCAGGCACGGTGGAATTGATCGTCAGCGGCGCGGATACGACGGGAGAGGGGTTCTACTTCCTCGAAATGAATACCCGGCTTCAGGTCGAGCACCCGGTGACAGAGCAGATCACCGGCCTCGATTTGGTCGAGCAGATGATCCGCGTTGCAAACGGCGAGAAGCTGTCCTTCACGCAGGATGATGTGAAGATCAGCGGCTGGTCGGTCGAGAACCGAGTCTATGCCGAAGATCCCTATCGCGGGTTCCTGCCTTCGACCGGGCGTCTGGTGCGCTATAATCCGCCGGAAGTGGCGGAAGGCGTGCGCGTGGACGACGGCGTGACCGAGGGCGGTGAAGTCAGCATGTTCTACGATCCGATGATCGCCAAGCTCATCACCTATGCACCGACGCGGCTGGAGGCAATCGACAAGCAGATCGACGCACTGGACCGATTCGAGATCGATGGGCCGGGGCACAATATCGATTTCCTGTCCGCCATCATGCAGCATGAGCGTTTCAGATCGGGCAACATCACCACCGGGTTCATCGCGGAGGAATATCCCGAAGGCTTCCATGGCGCCCCCGCTTCGCGCGAGTTGCTGCGTAAGCTGGCAGCGATCGGGGGCTTTGCGGCGATGGCGCAGGCGGATCGCGCGCGGCGTATCGATGGACAATTGGGACGTCGCCTGAAGCCGCCGACGGGGTGGCAGGTCAAGGTCGGCAAGGGGGACGCAGGCGTCGTGCACGACGTGACCATCGCGATGGACGAAGTGACGGTCGATGGCGAACTGCTGGACGTGAGCCTGGAATATACGCCCGGCGACCGGATCATCGAGGCGGATTTCGACGGCGAGGCTTTGGCGGTGCGGATAGCGCCGGTGCGGGGAGGATTCCGACTAACCGTGCATGGAGCCGCCCATGTCGTGCGCGTGCTGCCCGCCCATGTCGCGCCGCTGGCGCAGCATATGATCGAGAAAATCCCGCCGGATCTTTCGCGTTACCTGATCTGTCCGATGCCGGGCCTGCTGGTCTCGCTGAACGTTGGTGAGGGCGATAAGGTGGAAGCGGGTCAGCCGCTTGCGGTCATAGAAGCCATGAAAATGGAGAACATCCTTCGTGCGCAGAAGAGCGGCGTCGTGAAATCGCTTTCCGCCAAGGCTGGAGACAGCCTGGCGGTCGACGCGATCATTCTTGAGATGGAGTGAGGATTATTCCGCTTCGTTCGTGTAATCGGTTGCTGCCGACAAATGGACGAGGTTGGAATTAATATGCATCTGAACCACGACCCGGCGGCTACGCCAGCCGCCGAGATCGACTTCGACGCCTTTCTGGCCGTGGATATCAGGGTAGGCACGATCATGTCGGCTGAGCCTTTCCCGGAAGCCCGCAAACCAGCCTACAAGTTGCTGATCGACTTCGGACCGGGGATCGGGGAGCGCAAGAGCAGTGCGCAGATCACCGAGAATTACGAGATCGAGCCGCTTGTGGGGCGGCAGGTTGCGGCCGTCGTCAACTTTCCGCCACGCCAGATCGGAAAGTTCATGTCGCAGGTGCTGACACTCGGCTTTCCCGACGAGAACGGCGCAGTCACGCTGTTTGCGCCGGACAAAGCTGTGCCGAATGGGGCAAGGCTATTCTGAGACCGACTTCGTGATAGTTGCGGCATCCCGGCAAACGCGGCAATAGGAGGGAAAATCGGAAGGGGTGGGGATGGACAGTGCAGCGCCGGGAACGGCGGATTATGTGATGGACGTTAGGCGCGATCGGCTGGTCATCGCGGCATCGTCGCTCGGCACCGTGTTCGAATGGTACGACTTCTTCATCTACGGCACGCTGGCGGCGATCATAGGCCGCACATTTTTCCCCACGGACAATGCGTCTGTCGAGCTTCTTTATTCGCTGGCCGGTTTTGCGGTAGGGTTCGGTTTCAGGCCATTGGGCGCAGTCCTGTTCGGCTATTTCGGCGACAGGCTGGGCCGCAAATACACCTTCCTCGCGACGATTACGCTGATGGGCCTGGCGACGGCGGGCGTGGGTTTGGTGCCATCCGCGGCCTCGATCGGAGCCGCCGCGCCAGTGACGCTTATAATCCTCCGAATATTTCAGGGCCTTGCGTTAGGCGGCGAATATGGTGGCGCGGCCATCTACGTCGCCGAACATGCGCCGGTGGAACGGCGGGGGTTCTACACCAGCTTCATACAGGCGAGCGTGGTAGGCGGATTCATTTTATCCATCACCGTAGTGCTGGGGACGCAGTGGATCGTCGGGCCACAGGCGTGGGACGCGTGGGGATGGCGTGTTCCGTTCCTTTTCTCGCTGTTGTTGCTGGCAATATCCTTGTGGATCCGGCTGAAGTTGAAGGAAAGCCCCGTCTTCAAGGCAATGAAGCAGGCCGGGGAATGCGCGCGCAACCCGCTGAAGGAGACATTCACCTATCCCGGTAACAAGAAGCGGCTGATCGTCGCGCTTTTCGGTATCGCGGCTGGCCTGACCGTCATCTGGTACACCGCGATGTTCCAGGTGTTATACTTCTTGCAGAACGCGTTGCGCGTGGAACCGGTCACAGCGCAGATACTGGTCGGCATTGGTGCCGCCAGTGGCTTGTTCTGGTTCCTGTATTTCGGACATCTGTCTGACAAGATCGGGCGCAAGAAGCCCATCGTCATTGGTTACGCCGCGACCCTTTTGCTCCTTTTCCCGGTGTTTCATCTTATCGGAAGCGCTGCCAATCCGGGGCTGGCCGAAGCAGCGCGTCGCGCGCCCGTAGTGGTCAGGGGACCGGACTGCCGGTTCGACCCCTTCGCCAAATCGCAGGCGACGGAATGCTCACGGCTTCTGGATTATTTTTCCAAGAAAGGTGTGCACTACACCAAGACGGAGTCCGATATCACGCAGGTGTCAGTGGCGGGCACGGTGCAGGCCGATACACGGCCGGAGGCACTGGACAGGACACTGGCGCAATCGGGGTACGATCTGGCAAAGGTGAAACCTTCGTTGGCCCAGTCGTTGTTGATCCTGTTGGGTATCCTGATTTTGGGCGCTCTGTCGGGAGCGACTTACGGTCCGGTGGCTGCGCTCCTTTCAGAACTGTTTCCGGCGCGCATCCGGTATAGTTCCATGTCGATTCCCTATCATATCGGAACAGGATATTTCGGTGGGTTCCTGCCACTAGTGAGCCAGTATATCGTGGCGCGGACAGGCGATCCTTATTCCGGGCTGTGGTATACGATGGTCGTGGTCGCGATGTCGCTGGCCGTGACTTTATGGGGTTTGCCCGAAACGCGGGGCGCAAGGCTCGACGCGAAGGGGTGAGCGGGCTATCGGCGGATGATGTCCACCGTGTCTGCTCCCTCCGCACCGCTTCGACTTCAGCTTAGCCGGGCCGCGTTGCAGCATAACTGGCGCTGGTTAGCGCAGATGAGCGGCAGTGCGATATGCGGCGCCGCGATCAAGGCGAATGGCTACGGGCTGGGCGCGCCTGCCGTCATGACGCATCTTGCGGAAGCGGGGTGCCGGGATTTCTTCGTGGCGACCTGGGCAGAGGCGGAGGCGTTGGCTCCCTTGGTCGATGGCCTCGCCTTGTCCGTGCTGCATGGCGTGCGGGAGGATGACCTGAAGGTGGCGCTTCAGGGGCAGGCGCGCCCGGTGCTTTCCACTGAGCAGCAAATTGCCCGGTGGCGCGGTGCAGGTGGGGGACCCTGCGACGTAATGGTGGATACCGGCATGAACAGGCTGGGGCTGGATTGGCGATCCGATATTGCCGAGGCGGTACGCGGTCTGAAGATCGTCACGCTAATGAGCCATCTTGCCTGTGCTGACGACAGCCATGCGCTTTCCGTTGTACAGCAGCAGCGGTTTGACGAGATAGCGCAACGCATTCCAGCGCAACGGTATAGCTTGGCCAACAGCGCGGGCATCATGCTTGGTGCCGATTACCACTTCGGCCTGACTCGTCCTGGCCTGGCGCTTTACGGCGGCGTGCCGAGGCAGGAAGCGGCGGGGATGCTGAGGCAGGTGGTGACACCCCAGGCCGAGATTTTGCAGGTCCGTCGCGTCCTGAGCGGTGACACTGTTGGATATAACGCCACCTTCACTGCGCCAAAGGATTTGACCGTAGCAATTCTCAACATCGGCTATGCGGATGGGTATCTGCGTGGCTTTTCCGGCACCGGCACGGTTCTCGCCAACCGTCAGGCGCTTCCGGTGGTAGGCCGTGTGTCCATGGACTTGCTGATTGTGGATATAACATCCGCGCCGGGGCTGAACGAAGGCGACTGGCTCGACATCGCTTATGACCTGCCCATAGCCGCCTCCGTGGCCGGGCTGTCGCAATATGAACTGCTTACGGGTCTTGGGCAGCGGTTCGAACGGCGCTGGATCTAAGAACGGGCAGGGCGCAATACGCACCCTGCCCGGCGCTATTCGTTCGTTAACGTTCGATGCACATGGCGATACCCATGCCGCCGCCGATGCATAGCGTTGCAAGGCCCTTCTTCCCGTCGCGACGTTCCAACTCGTAAAGAAGAGTCGTGAGCACGCGTGCGCCCGAAGCGCCAAGAGGATGACCGATGGCGATCGCGCCGCCGTTGACATTCACTTTCTCTGCGTCCCAGCCGAGTTCCTTACCCACTGAAAGGGCTTGCGCGGCGAAAGCCTCATTGGCTTCGATGAGGTCTAAGTCGGCAAGCTTCCAGCCAGCTTTCTCCAACGCCCGGCGGCTGGCAGGGGCGGGGCCGATGCCCATGATCGACGGGTCCACCCCACAGGTAGCCCAGGAGGCGATGCGGCCAAGCACAGTCGATCCACGCCGTTCCGCTTCTTCGGCCGACATAAGCACCAGAGCCGCTGCGCCATCATTGAGGCCGCTCGCATTGCCAGCCGTCACCGAACCATCCTTCTTGAATGCCGGACGCAGCGTCTGCATCGCTTCAAAGGTGGCGCCAGCGCGGATATATTCGTCCTGATCGACGACGGTGTCGCCCTTGCGGCCCTTGATCGTCACCGGCGCGATCTCATCCGCAAAACGCCCCGCGCTGCGTGCTGCCTCAGCCTTGTTCTGGCTCGCGGCGGCGAAGCGATCCTGATCTTCCCGCGTGATCTGATACTTCTCCGCGAGATTTTCGGCCGTCATCCCCATGTGGTAACTGTTGAACGCGTCGGTCAGCCCGTCCTGCACCATCGTATCGACCAGACTGACCGCACCCATCTTCGTACCGCCGCGCAGCATTTGCGCATGTGGAGCCATGGACATGCTTTCCTGCCCGCCTGCTATCATGATGCGGGCGTCGCCGGTCTGGATCGCCTGCGCAGCGAGCGCGACGGCGCGCAGGCCCGAGCCGCAGATCTGGTTGATGCCAATTGCGGTGCGTTCCACCGGGATGCCAGCCGCCACGGCGGCTTGCCTGGCGGGATTCTGCCCTTGTGCCGCCGTCAGTACCTGCCCGAGGATCACCTCGTCCACTTCATTGGCGTCGATGCCCGCCTGCGCGATCGCCGCTTCAATGGCGATACGACCGAGTTCATGAGCAGGGGTGCTGGCGAATGCTCCGAGGAAGCTGCCAACGGCAGTGCGCTTCGCAGCGGTGATGACGATGTCGGTCATGGGTTTCCACCTGTCTATAAAGAGATGGCCGCCATTAGCACTCGGCGCCATGCTTGAACAGCCATTGGGACAGCGGTTCCCAGAGTTGCTGGCGGGCGCGGCTACCGACGATCATGCCGACATGGCCCATATCCAGCGTCCAGCTTTCGGCAAGAGCGGGAGCGGAGGTGGCCGGTACGATGCGGTCAGTCGAGGAGCGGATGGAGAGAGACGGCACGGTGAGTTGTTCCGGCCTCACTGCATCCTCGCCCACCTTCCACTGGGCGAGGCCAGTAACATTGGCTTGATACAGCTCTTCGAACAGTTCTTCCGAAGCGGCGTAGGTCAAGGGCGGCCCTGCATTGGCCCAGTCCTCAAGCGCCATGAAAGCTGTCATGGCATCGCTGCCTTCCTGCATCTCGCCGAAGTCAGCATATTTCGCAATCGTCCGTGCAGGGTCCAGCGCCCAGAACCCCGATTGCAGCACTTCCATCGGTACATAGCCCGCTTTCTGGCAGAAAGGTTTTGCGTCACGCCACAGGTGCGCGATCTCCTGCCGCACCTTGTCGGAAAAGCCGTCAAAGTCCCAAGGGGTGGCAATAGTGACAAGCGCCGAGACCGGAAAGCACGCCGCCGCTCCCGCGGCCAGCGTTCCACCCAGGCAATAGCCTACAAGAACGGGCGGCACCTTCTCTTCAAGAGTTTGGAGAAGAGGAACGAGGCGCGTGATGATGTGACCGCTCAGGTTCATGCTGCGGTCGGCGGCGTCGGGATGTCCCCAGTCCACTAGGAACACATCGTGCCCCTGCGTGGCTAGCCAGCGCATCAGCGATATCCGTTCGGACAGGTCGAGGACGTCGGGCGGATTGATGAGAGAGGGAATCACCACGATGGGTGGGCCGCCTGACTCACCTGACCCATAATACAACAGGCGCGCCACACCTGATACAGCATGAACCTTCGCGGCTTTCGGCCTGGTAGGACGAGTGGCGTCCTGATACCGCGTCAATCCTGCAAGTGCACGCGCGCGCAGCAACGGATCGTGTTGCGTTTGCGCCACCAAAATCTCCAGAAACAGAGGCAAAGGACGAGGGCCATGTTGCGGTGCGGCAACATTTGGTGCTATTGCAGCATCAGGTATAGGCGGAGGGCTGTTCATGGCGAAATCAAAAGCTGCTGGTGAGTCGGGAACGGTCATAATCAAGAAGTACGCCAATCGTCGTCTCTACAACACGGAAACATCCAGCTACATCACCCTGGATCTGCTTTCGCAAATGACGCGCGAGGGGCGCGAGTTCGTTGTGCTGGATGCAAAAAGCAACGAAGACATCACGCATAATGTGCTCACGCAGATCATCATGGATGAGGAACAGCGCGGCAAGAACATGCTGCCGGTCAATTTCCTGCGGCAGTTGATCTCGATGTACGGAGACTCGATGCAGTCGATGGTCCCGCAGTATCTTGAGCAGTCGATGGAAGCGTTTCGCAAGAACCAGCAGCAGTTCCAGGAGGCGATGCAGGGTGCGTTTGCCGGTGGGCCGCTCGCGGAAATCGCCAAGCGCAACATGGAAATGTTCGAAGCGGCGACGACGGCATTCAAGGCGAAGGGCATACCGGGCTTCGAAGCACCCGCATCTGCGCCTGCGTCAGAAGCTTCCGCTGAGAAGGATGACGAAATTGCGCAGTTGAAGGCGCAACTGGCTTCGCTGAACGCCAAGATCGAGAAGCTGGCTCCGTAACTTACGCAACATGCCGAATACATCAAAAGGGCCGCGATGTGCGGCCCTTTTGATGTGGCGCTACGCTGGCCGCTCGACTTTTCCCGCGGGCCTGCTCTATTGCGCCCCAACCTCTTTCCAAATCAGGCGCTCTCAAGTGAAACACGCTCTTTCCGTTACTCGCGATCAGGACTTTGCCGCCTGGTATCAGGCCGTCATCAGCGAGGCCGATCTGGCCGAGGAGTCAGGCGTCCGTGGCTGCATGGTCATCCGGCCGTGGGGCTATGGCATATGGGAACGGATACAGGCGCTGCTGGACGCGGAGATCAAGCGGACCGGGCATGAGAATTGCTATTTCCCGCTGTTCATTCCGCTCTCCTATTTCGAGAAGGAAGCCGAACATGTCGACGGCTTCGCCAAGGAAATGGCGGTCGTCACGCATCACCGGCTGATCCAGAAGGACGGGCGATTGGTGCCCGATCCTGATGCGAAGCTCGAAGAGCCGCTGGTCGTTCGGCCGACGTCGGAAACCGTCATCGGCGCAGCCTTTTCGCGCTGGGTGCAAAGCTGGCGCGACTTGCCGGTGCTCATCAACCAGTGGGCTAATGTCGTCCGCTGGGAAATGCGGACGCGGATGTTCCTGCGGACCAGTGAGTTTCTTTGGCAAGAAGGCCATACTGCCCATGCCACCGAAGCGGAAGCGCGCGAGGAAACGCTGAAGATGCTGGAGGTGTATCGCAGCTTTGCGGAGGACTGCCTGGCGCTGCCGGTGATTGCAGGTGAAAAACCGGAGAATGAGCGCTTTCCCGGTGCCGTCGCGACCTACTCGATCGAAGCGATGATGCAGGACGGAAAGGCATTGCAGGCCGGCACCTCGCATTTCCTGGGCACCACATTCTCTTCCGCGCAGAATATCCGTTTCCAGAACAGCGAAGGCGTGCAGGAACTGGCGCAGACGACGAGCTGGGGCGTGTCGACGCGGATGATCGGCGGGGTCATCATGGTGCATGGTGACGACGATGGTCTGCGCGTGCCACCGCGCATCGCACCGCATCAGATCGTCATTGTGCCTATGCTGCGCGACGCGCCGGAGGATGACGCTATCGTCGCCTATTGCACTGAACTGCTCGGCGCATTGCAGAAATTGGACGCATTCCGGGAACCAGTCCGCGTGTTGCTGGATCGCCGTCCCGCGAAGGCGGCGAACAAGCGCTGGAGCTGGGTGAAGAAGGGCGCACCGATCATCGTCGAAGTGGGCGGACGCGATGTGGCGGGCGGCAATGTGTCCGTGCTGCGCCGCGATCGGCTCTACAAGGATGACGGCAAGCTCGACAGCGCGATTGTTGCGAAGGACGATTTCGTCGCAGCGGCTGCGGATATGCTTGCCGACGTCCAAACCACGTTGCACATGCAGGCGACCGAACGTCTGCGCAGCAACATCGATCGCAGCATCAACGACATCGAAGGGCTGAAGGCGCACTTTGCCAAGAGCAACAAGCCGGGCTGGGCCGAAGTCCAGTGGAGCAAGCCCACGGGCGTGGGGCTGGAGAAGGTCGTGCAGTGGCTGAAGGGCGAGAAGCTGACGCTGCGCAACGTGCCTCTGGATGCCGCGGCGGCTGACGGCGTTTGCATCTTCACGGGCGATGCGGCGGTCGAGCGCGTGCTGGTGGGTCGCTCTTATTAACTGGGTTGTCGGGACTTGGGCTGGCCAGTCTACGCGCCAGCCCCTATGTCTCGCTTTATGAGTTCGCCCCTTAAGCCGCCCCGCACCAAAGCATCCCGCGTCAAGCCTGCCGGATTCCCGACGCGGACGCAGATCATGCAGTTCATCGAGGAATCCGACGCGCCTGCGGGCAAGCGGGAGATCGCGCGCGCCTTTGGCCTGAAGGGGCAGGAGAAGATCGCGCTCAAGTCGCTGTTGAAGGACATGGCGGACGAAGGGCTGATCGACATCGGTCCCGCGCGCGCCTTTCACAAAATGGGTGGCGTGCCCAAGGTCACGGTGCTGCGGATCGTGGATGTGGACGGTAGCACTTTGCTGGCGGTGCCCGAGCGGTGGGAAGCCGAAGGCGTACCGCCGCCGCGCTTACGCATCATGGAGCGAGGCAAGCGGAGCGCGCTGACGGTGGGCGACCGCATATTGGCGCGGACCGAAGAAGCGGGTGCCGGCTGGGTCGCGCATCCGATGAAGAAGCTCGCCAAGGGCGAGGAACTGCTGCTGGGCGTCGTCGAGCAGCAGGGAGAGGGCGGCGCGCTGCTGCTACGCCCAGTGGATAAGCGTAATCGTAATGTGACGCGCATCGTCGATCTAGGCAATGCGAAGCCTGGCGACCTCGTGCTTGCCGAAGCCGGTGGGCGTGCGCCCAAGATGACGGCTCGAATCACCGATGTTCTGGGTGATCCGTTTGCCGCGAAAAGCTTCAGCCTGATCGCAATTCACAAGTTCGGGATACCGTTCACTTTCCCTGACAGTGTTGAGGACGAAGCGCTGGCGGTTGCCGACCTGCCGCTGCACGAAGCGAAGCGCGAGGATCTGCGGCATCTGCCTATCGTCGCCATCGATCCCGTGGACGCTCGTGACTTCGACGATGCCGTGTGGGCCGCCCCGGACGAGGACGAAGCCAATGCGGGCGGCTTCCGGGCGATCGTCGCGATCGCGGACGTGTCTTATTATGTGCGGCCCGGCGGAAAGCTTGATCGTGAGGCGCGCAAGCGCGGCAACAGCGTGTATTTCCCCGACCGCGTTGTGCCCATGCTGCCGCATCAACTCTCGTCCGATATGTGTTCGCTCCGCGCTGAGCATGATCGCGCTGCGATGGCTTGCCATCTCGTCATCGACAAGCATGGCAAGGTAACGTCGTGGCGCTTCACGCGTGCGGTGATCCGGGTAGCGGCGAACATCCCCTATGAGCAGGCGCAGGCGGCAGTCGATGGCGAAGCGGAGAACCCATTCCTTGAAACCGCACTGAAGCCGTTATGGGCGTGCTGGGCCTTGCTGGCGAAAGCACGGGACAAGCGCGAGCCGCTGGACCTGGACTTGCCGGAGCGGCGCGTGGTGCTGGACGAGGCGGGCAAGATCGTCAGCGTTGCGATCCGTGAGAGGCTGGACGCGCACCGGCTGATCGAGGACTTCATGATTGCCGCGAACGTCGCGGCGGCGAAGGCGCTGGAGGCCAAGAAAGCTCCGGTCATGTACCGCGTCCATGAGCCGCCGAGCCGTGAAAAGCTGATCGCGCTGAAGGATTACCTCAAGACGTTCGATGTGGAATTTGCTCTGGGGCAGGTTATCCGGCCGTCAACGTTCAATCGGCTGATCGCGAAGATCGGTGAGAGCGACGTGCGCCCGCAGATCATGGAACAGATCCTGCGAACACAAACCCAGGCGTATTACGGTCCGGAAAATGCGGGGCACTTCGGGCTTTCGCTTGGCAGCTATGCGCATTTCACCTCGCCGATCCGTCGCTATGCCGACCTGTTGGTGCATCGTGCGCTTGTGGGCGCCTATGGCCTCGAACTGCCTGCGCCCAAGGACAAGAGCCTGCCGGACAAGACTTCGCTCTCGGGCGAAGACATGAGCAACATGGGTCGGGTCGGCGAACTTATCAGCCAGCATGAGCGTCGCGCCATGGAGGCGGAGCGCGAGACAGTGGATCGCTACGTTGCGGCGTTTCTTGCGTTACGAGTCGGAGAAGTGCTGGAGGCACGGATCACGGGCGTGCAGAGCTTCGGCTTCTTCGCGACCGTGGAAGGGCTGGGCGGCGATGGACTTGTGCCGGTATCGACGCTGGGCGCGGAACGCTTCATGCTTGATGAAGCCAGCCGCACTCTCGTCGGCATGTCCAGCGGCGAGCGCTATACGCAGGGGCAGCGTCTACCGCTGCGGTTGGTGGAAGCCGACCCGATCAATGGATCGTTGCGCTTTGAACTTCCCGAGGGCGCCAGTCACTTGCCGTTCCGTGGTCCCAACAGAGGTCCGGGTCGGCCTTCAGGCGGATTGCAGCGTCGCGGCAGGCCCGCCAACATCCGGCATAGCAATAATCCGCGCGGGAAGAACCGGAAGTAAGCTCAACTCAGCCGGTCGATGGCGTCGCGGTCGAGCGAGCCGGGGATGACCATGATCGGACAGGGCAGATTGCCTGCCTCTGTGGCGGCGAAATGCGCGACGAGCGGCCCCGGCGCGCCCGTTGCCGCAGCGCCCAGCACAAGGGCCGCGATGCCGTCGTTCTCGTCCAATGTTTTGCGGACCAGCGTCACCGGATCGCCCTGCTTCACGGTAATCGTGGGGCGGATGCCGGACTCCTGCATCAGCGTACCGGCCGCACCCATGACCAGCGCTTCCGCTCTCAGGCGTGCTTCCTCCTCGATCGTCGCCTGAACGCCGCCCCATTGCACAAACTCGGTAGGGGGCACGAGCGCAAGTATCTGTACGGCCCCGCCAGTCTTGGCGGCACGACGCGCGGCGAAGCGAAGTGCGACTTCGGCTTCGGGTGTTTCGTCAACCACCACCAGATATGTGCGCATGTGAGGCCGTTCCTGTAATGAGGTGTGAATCTGATCTATAAGCTGCCTTGGCGCAAGGCTTTGCCGGATCAGGTGTACGGCCCTCTTGACCGTCGCGGCCAAAGCGTCAAGTAACGGGCTTCCTCCCCATGGAATCAAATAGCGAGAAGGGCTGCTCCCTCATGGCAATCAATATCCAGATGCCGGCATTGTCTCCCACGATGGAAGAAGGCTCGCTGGCAAAATGGCTGGTGAAAGAAGGCGACACAGTCAAATCCGGCGATTTGCTGGCGGAGATAGAGACCGACAAGGCGACGATGGAGTTCGAGGCCGTCGATGAGGGCGTCATTGCCAGCATTGAAGTGCCCGAAGGAACGGATGGCGTAAAGGTCGGCACCGTCATTGCGACGCTGAAAGTGGAAGGGGAAGAGGACGCCGCGCCTGCCCCCAAGGCAGAAGCGCCAAAAGCTGAGGCTCCGAAAGCCGATTCTACGCCCAAGGCCGAAGCCGCACCCACGCCCGCGCAAGCGCCAAAGGCTGATCCGGTTCCCGCCAAAGCCGCGTCCATGGGTGATCGCGTGAAGGCCAGTCCCCTTGCCCGCCGCCTCGCGGAAGCAAGCGGGGTTGATCTGACGACTGTGCAAGGCAGTGGCCCGAACGGCCGCATTGTGAAGGCCGATCTTGACGGCGCAAAGCCTGCCAGAGCGGCGGAAGCACCTACGGTCGCGGCTGCACCCGCCGCTGCCACGCCGGCCCCCGCAGCCGCACACGCGCCAGTCGCGGCGCAGGACTTCGGCATTCCGCACGAAGCGGTCAAGCTCAGCAACATGCGCAAGACGATCGCGCGACGCCTGACCGAATCCAAGCAGACGATTCCGCACATCTACCTTACGGTGGACATTCGTCTCGATAAGCTGCTGAAGCTGCGTGGCGAATTGAACGCGGGCCTGGGCGGCAGAGGCGTGAAGCTGTCGGTGAATGACCTGCTCATCAAGGCGCTCGCCGCAAGCCTGTTGCAGGTTCCCGCATGTAATGTGCAGTTCGCCGGGGATACGTTGCTCAAGTTCCAGCGTGCCGACATTTCGGTGGCCGTGTCGATCCCGTCAGGCCTCATTACCCCGATCATCACCGATGCCGGATCGAAGGGCGTCGCGACGATCTCCGCCGAGATGAAGGATCTGGCGTCCCGCGCAAAGGACGGGAAGCTGAAGCCCGAGGAGTATCAGGGCGGAACGGCGTCCATTTCCAACATGGGAATGTTCGGCATCAAGCAATTCGAAGCTGTCATCAATCCGCCGCAGGCTATGATAATGGCGATCGGCGCTGGCGAGAAGCGGCCCTATATCGTCGATGATGCGCTCGGGATCGCGACAGTGATGAACGCGACCGGAAGCTTCGATCACCGGGCTATCGACGGCGCGGACGGCGCGAAGCTGATGGCTGCGTTCAAGGATCTGATCGAGAATCCGCTGGCGATGCTCGCTTGACGATCAAGCCGGTTGCAAACGGTTCCTGACGATTGCGCTAGGCGACACTTGCGGCCTGTTGTTTCAACTCCGGATGACACCCCGAGGATTTAGGTAATGGCTGACCAATTTGATCTTATCGTTCTGGGTTCCGGCCCCGGCGGCTATGTGGCTGCGATCCGCGCGAGCCAGTTGGGCTTGAAGACCGCGATCGTGGAGCGCGAAAGCCTGGGCGGCATCTGCCTCAATTGGGGATGCATCCCGACCAAGGCATTGCTGCGCACGTCGGAAATCTACCATTATATGCAACATGCCGACAAATATGGCCTGTCGGTGCAGAAGCCTGCATTCGATCTGGAAAAGGTCGTGGCGCGTTCGCGCGGCGTCGCCAAGCAGCTTAATCAGGGCGTCACCGGCCTGATGAAGAAGAACAAGATCACGGTCTACTTCGGCGACGGCAAGCTGACGGGCAAGAACACGCTGTCTGTGACCAAAGACGGCAAGGCGACGGATCTCAGCGCGATAAACATCATCATCGCGACCGGTGCACGCGCTCGCGACCTGCCGTTCGCGAAGGCCGATGGGAAGCGCATCTGGACATATCGTCACGCCATGGTGCCCACAGAGATGCCGACAAAATTGCTGGTCATCGGATCGGGCGCTATTGGGATCGAGTTCGCCAGCTTCTACAACGACATGGGTGCCAAGGTGACGGTCGTGGAAATGCTCGACCGCATCCTGCCTGTGGAAGACGCCGATATCAGCGACTTCATGATGAAGGCGCTGGGCAAGCTCGGCATGGACCTTCGCGTGTCGACCGGCGTGCAGAAGATCACCGATACCGGCAAGGGCATCAGCGCAGAGATCAAGGACAAGGATGGCAAGGTCACGACCGAGGAGTTCAGCCATGTCATTGTCGCGGTCGGCATCGTGCCGAACAATGAAGGCATTGGCCTTGAAGAGTTGAAGATTGCGAAGGATCAGCGCGGCCATATCGAGGCGGACGAGTTCTGCCGCACCAATGTGCCGGGCATCTATGCAATAGGCGACGTTACGGGCGCACCGTGGCTGGCACATAAGGCGAGTCACGAGGCGATCATTGCTGTCGAACATGCCGCGGGAGGGCATCCGCACGCGATGGACAAGGCGAACATCCCCGGTTGCACCTATTGCCATCCGCAGGTCGCTTCGGTGGGCCTGACGGAAGCCAAGGCGAAGGAAGCCGGGTACAAGGTCAAGGTCGGCAAGTTCCCCTTCATCGGCAACGGCAAAGCTATCGCGCTTGGCGAGACCGACGGGTTCGTGAAGACAGTGTTCGATGAGGCGACCGGGGAGTTGCTTGGCGCGCATATGGTGGGCGCGGAAGTCACGGAAATGATCCAGGGCTATGTGATCGGCAAGACGCTGGAGACGACCGAAGCGGAATTGATGGAGACCGTCTTCCCGCATCCGACCATCTCCGAAACTATGCATGAGAGCGTGCTCGGCGCTTACGGACGCGCGTTGCACATCTGATTGGCGCGCCGAACGCCTATACCTATCAAGGAACTGGAATGCTGAAATTTGCTCTGGCGGCCATATTGTCGCTGGCTGCGTCGTCTATGTCTGCGCAGGCGGAGACGGTGGTCGTGACTGCGGATCACATGGTCGATGTCGTTGGTGGCAAGACGATCGATTACCCGGCCGTATTCGTGACAGATGGGCGCATCACCAGTATAGCCGATGCGCGGACGGTACGCTGGGGCAGCGACGTGAAGCATATCGACATGAGCGGCAAGACGCTGGTGCCGGGCCTGATCGACATGCACGTCCATCTGACATCGCTGGCGGAAGTCGGCGGCTATCGCAGCCTCACCTTTACCGACAGTTTCTGGAGCGCAGTGGGCGTCGCCAATGCGCAAAAGACATTGCGGGCTGGCTTCACGACCGTGCGCAATGTCGGCTCAGATGGTTTTCAGGACGTCGGCCTTCGGGAAGCGATCGATGGCGGCTATATCGCCGGGCCGCGTATCGTAACTGCGGGCTATGCCATAGGAGCGACCGGCGGGCATTGCGACCATGGCGGACTTCCACCCTCAATGGACCGGACTACTCCGGCCATCGTCAACAGCCCGGAGGAGGCGCAGACGAAGGTGCGCTGGCTTCATAAATACGGCGCGGAAGTCATCAAGATCTGCGCGACGGGCGGCGTGTTCTCGCTGGGCGATTCGGTGGGTGCGCAGCAGCTTTCTCTTGAGGAAATGAAGGCGATTGCGGACGAGGCTCACATGCTGGGCATCAAGGTTGCTGCTCATGCGCATGGCGATGCCGGTATCCGGACCGCTATTCTGGCGGGTATCGACACGATCGAACATTGCAGCCTTGCCAGCGACGACACCATCAAGCTGGCCGCACAACGCAAGACGTGGTTCGACATGGATATCTACAATGACGACTACATCCTTGCGACAGGTACGGCGAATGGCACGGAGCAGGAGAGCCTGGACAAGGAAAAGATGATCGGGCGGTTACAGCGCGAGACGTTCGCCAAGGCGGTAAAGGCGGGCGTTCCGATGATATTCGGCACGGACGCGGGCGTGTACCCCCACGGCGACAATGCCAAGCAGTTCGCGAAAATGGTCGAGTGGGGGATGACTCCGCTACAGGCGATTCAGGCGGCGACGGTCAGCGCGGCGAAGGCATTGGATCGCGAGAAGGACGTGGGCGCGATTGCGGTAGGTCGCCTTGCGGATATGGTTGCTGTGTCAGGTGACCCGCTTTCCGACGTAAGGCTGCTCGAAAAGCCGGCGGCGGTCATCAAGGGCGGCGTGCTGGTCGAATGATATGCAACCGCTGCCTATTTTTGGCAGGGAAAGGAATCGTTGAGGGCCACGCTGATCGTCAATGATGCAGGGGCGGAGCGTTGATCGGCATAGGTGCGGAGATATTTGACGACGATATCACGCACCTGGGTCGCCGCCAATTGCTTGGGCCAGCAATTGTCCGGCGCGCGTCCGAGAAAAATGTCTTTCTTGATCCCGTCGACGACGCCCACGATGTAAGCGGTGCAGGCCAGCGCATATTCCGGCGCTTTGTTCTGGCACTTGTCGAGAAGCGTTGTGCCTGTTTCGAACATGAATGTCTGCGCGTGGGCGGGATACGCACTTAGCGATGCGGTCGCGACAAGGATAGGCAGGGAAAAGATGATCTTTCGCATAGCGCCCCTATGGATCATCAATGGACAAACGCCTACCGTTATAAATCACTAATACAGTGTTATTCAAGTATCGGAATTTAGAGGGCGATTATCGCACGGCGGCAACAGCGGCAGCGCTTGCGGACGTGGGTGTCGGCTGCTGGCCGTCAGCAAGTTTCTTCGATGTCCAATCCTTCCCGTCGAAATCATATTGCACATGATTACCGCGCTGGAATGCAGCCCCGTTCCACACGACCACCTGTAGTTCGATCTCATTATTGTGGCGGACATGAAGCCAGTTGAAGCTTTGCGGTTCTTCGTTGCGCAGGCGCGTGGACGTGGCGGTCCCGGCCTGGATGATGAGTGATGCACCGGCCTTTTCCACCATCTTTCGGGCAGACTCTGCGTAGGTGCGGTGGAAATGACCGGCGAGAGCGACGTGCACCTTGGCTTCACAAACAGCCTTTACCGCGTCGTCATGCCTGCCCACTGCTTCGCTAAGCTCGCCGCCATCGCCGATCGGCATGGCGAACAGTGGGTGATGTGTCACCAATATCCGCGTTTTGCGCTGGTCCACGGACGCGAAGCGATCGTGGATCAGCCGTAGCTGTTCGCGATTGATGCGCCCGTCCTTGATCGTAAGCGACCGCGCCGTGTTGATCCCGAGGACGGCGACTTCATCATTCTCAAACCACGGACACAAATCATTGCTGATGTAGCGTTTATATCGGTCCAAGGGTGCGGCGAAGCGGCGAACTACATCGTAAAGCGGAACGTCATGGTTGCCGGGGATGGCAAGAACCTTAAACCCAGAGGCGCGCAGCCTGTTGATGTAAGCCGATGCCTCACGAAACTGGTTCACGCGGGCGCGCTGCGTAAAATCGCCGCTGATGATGATGAGATCGGGCTGTTGCTGGATGAGCCATGCCTCGGTTGCTGCGACGATCTTGGGGTCGTTCGCGCCGAAGTGGATGTCGGAGAGATGCGCTATTCTGGCCATGTCTATGCAACTTCTGAAGTCTGATCTAGTTGCGCGGATCGTCTGGCGACCGTGTGAGTTGTTGTGGCATGGAAACAAATGCTCTCCCTCGCGATGCCGTACTTGTCGTCAATGCGCATTCCAGAAAGGGGGAAGCATTATTCCACGAGGCCAAGGAAAAGCTGGAGGCGGCGGGCATCACCTTGATCGCCGCCCATCCTGTGCGCGACCCGTCGACTCTGAATGATGTTGTGAGGGCCGCAGTGGAACAAGGTGCCCCGATGGTGATCGTCGGCGGTGGCGATGGATCGATGTCGGGCACGGTAGACGAAGTGGTCGGAAAGGATTGCGTGTTCGCCGTACTGCCGCTTGGAACCGCGAACAGCTTTGCGCGGACTTTGGGATTGCCGCTGGACCTCGACGGCGCCGTGCGCGTCATCGCCACTGGCAAACGCCGCAGGGTGGACCTTGGCATGATTAATCAAGATTATTTCGTGAATGCTGCATCGATCGGCCTTTCTCCGATGATCGGCCAGACGGTGCCGCACAAATTGAAGCGGTATCTAGGACGGGTCGGTTACTTGCTGTGGGCCGTCAAATGCTCGATCAACTTCAGGCCGTTTCGACTCATTATAAGTGACGGCGGGAACGAGCGGCGCATGTGGTCCACCGAAGTCCGCGTTCTTAACGGGGCTTATCACGGCGGCGTGGAATTGTCCGAGAGCGCCGACATTCAAAGTGGAACGATCGTCATACAGGCAGTGGTCGGTCGCAGCAGAATGCGACTGGCGTGGGACTGGTACACCAAATTCTTCAAGATGCGGGACCGTAACGCCCATACCGAGGAGTTCATCGGAAAGTCGTTCCATCTGGATACGCGCCCGAAGCTTCGCATTTCCATCGATGGAGAGGTGCTGGCAACCACGCCTGTCACCGTAAAAATAGCGGCGCATGCGATCGATGTCGCGGCACCTGCTACATAATAAGCGCGGCCCCTAATGAATATCATAGCGTTACGGCGTTCAAGAACGTCTTGCAGTTGGCGGCACCAATGATAGAGTAACAGCCAAATAGCAAAAGCTGGAGAGAGTATCGTGGGCAGTATTTCGACCGTTGATTTGCAGACTAAAATGGATGTGCATGAACTGCTGAGCCGGTTCTGCCATTTTCTCGATCATAACGGCGGGCTGGAGTGGGCGAGATTGTTCACGCCAACTGCGGTCATCGAAAAGGGTCCGCTAGGCTGTTTTGCCGGCCATAGCGAAATCTGCCAAATCCCAGCCATGGTCGCCGAGAAGGGAAATGGTCTCCTGCGTCACCACCTAACCAACGTGATGTTCGAACGGACAGGCAATGTGAAGGAGCTTATCGTTGAGGCCTATTTCGTGGGCACGGATTGGGGGCAGGGCGGAGCCATGGTTCACAGCGCGGATTTCAAGGCGGTTTTGCATAATCGCTGCCATTGGCAGATTTCGCGTCTGGAACTGACGCCGATAGCTCAAACCTGTGTTTCGGCTAGTCACCAGGCGCCGTCTCTCGGCTCACTTGCGTCGGTGACAGTCAACTGAGGGCTATGATTGGGGCAGGTTTGCTTTTGGAAAACCTGCCCAGGCGTTATCATAACCCTTCTGGAGAGTATCGCTTTCCAACGCCCATTGGGTTGGCCGTATGATGTGCCTGCTCTCCAGCATGAATGCCATCGTCCCGTCGATTCGATGCGGCTTCAGGTCATCGCCAACCGCCTTGCGGTAAGTGTCCACGTCTGGTCCATGCCCGTTCATACAGTTGTGAAGGCTTGCACCGCCAGGCGAGAAGCCGTCGCTCTTTGCGTCATACACGCCCTCGATCAGTCCCATGAACTCGCTCATGATGTTGCGGTGGAACCAGGGTGGGCGGAATGTTCCTTCGGCCACCATCCAGCGCGGCGGGAAGATCACGAAGTCGCAATTGGCGGTTCCCGGCGTGTTGCTGGGCGACGTCAGCACAGTGAAGATCGACGGATCGGGATGATCGAAGCTCACGGTGTTGATGGTGTTGAACCGCCTCAAGTCATAGCGAATGGGCGCAAGATTGCCATGCCACGCGACGACATCGAGAGGCGAATGATCCAGCGTCGTTTGCCACAGGCGACTGCCGAACTTCTGGATAAGCTCGTAATGCCCTTCCTGGTCCTCGAAACGCGCGTCAGGAATTTCGAAATCGCGCGGATTGGCAAGGCCGTTGGAGCCGATCGGACCCAACTCCGGCAGGCGGAACAAAGCCCCATAATTTTCACAAATATAGCCAGCGGCTGATCCATCTGCCAATTCCACTCGGAACCGCACGCCGCGCGGAACCAGACCAATCTGTAGCGGTGTGAGCGTAAACCCGCCGAGTTCCGTTATGATTTCCACCGCGCCTGACTGCGGAATGATGAGCAGTTCGCCATCGGCGGAAAAGAACGCGCGGTTCCGCATGGAGGCACTGGCGGCATAAAGGTGGATTGCCATGCCCGTCCCGTTAGCGGGGTCGCCATTGCCTGCAATCGTTACAAGCCCGTCGACAAAGTCCACACCGGCAACGGGAGGCGGCAACGGATTCCACCGCAACCTGTTCGGGCTGCACGGCACTTCGTCGAAGGGACCGGACCGAAGTAAGGTGGCATTATCGTAGGGAGTATAGGGCGGGTGGCTGGCCGAGGGGCGCAATCTGTATAGCCAGCTTCGGCGGTTTTCGTGGCGCGGCGCTGTAAAAGCCGTTCCGGACAGTTGCTCGGCATATAATCCGAACGGCGTTTTTTGCGGTGAGTTTTGCCCGACAGGGAGGGCGCCTGGAATTGCTTCCGTTGCGACATAGCTTCCGAACCCGATTGTCATGCTCCGCAATCATCCTCATCGATGTGTTGCAGTCATGATGCACCTCCATCAATATAGTGTCAAATGATACTATATTGATGGAGGTCTGCGGCACGCCGAAAGCGGAACGACTCTACCCGTTGACGGATTATTGATGCCTGTACTGCTGGAAAGATCATCATGGCCCGCTCCGCTTCGTCCAAAGTCGAGCCTTCGCTGGAAGGCCTAACGCGATATCGCGCCAAGCGCGATTTCAAGAAGACTGCCGAACCGTCCGGCGCAACCAAGCCGACGACGGGGAACGGCTTTGTCGTTCAGAAGCACGACGCCACCCGGCTTCATTATGATTTCCGGCTCGAGCTGGGCGGGGTTCTCAAAAGCTGGGCCGTGACGCGTGGTCCCAGTCTCGACCCTGACGACAAGCGACTTGCGGTGAGGACGGAGGATCATCCGCTCGATTATGCAGGCTTCGAGGGGACCATTCCAAAGGGCGAATATGGCGGCGGCACCGTAATGCTGTGGGACAACGGCACCTGGGAGCCTGTGCCCGGCAAAGACCCCGTGAAGACGTTAGCGGAGGGGCATCTACACTTCTTCCTTCACGGTCAGCGGATGAAAGGCGAATGGCTGCTGATCCGCCTGAAACCGCGCGGTAAAGAGAAGGGCGAGAACTGGCTGTTGCGCAAGATTGCGGACGAACATGCGGGTGGTTCGGACGATCTGGTGGGCGCGCATCTCACCAGCGTGACGAGTGGACGGACTATGGCCGAAATCGCCGCCGCAAATGCCGTTAAAGCGCGCAAGCCACCCGCCCCGTCTGTTGCCTCTGCGTCAACCAAGGCCAAAAAGCCGACCCGCAAATCGCGTGCAAAGGCAAAAGGCGGCACACTGCCGCCGTTCCAGCCGGTTCAACTCGCTACGCTTGTCGATCATGTCCCGGCGGGAGAACGGTGGATCCACGAGATGAAGTACGATGGATACCGCACTCTCATCGCCATCGGAGGGGGTGAAGGCCGCGCCTACACGCGCTCGGGACTGGACTGGTCGGACAGATTTTCGTCGATCATCCAAGATGCCGTCGATCTTGATGCGGGGTCAGCGTTGATCGACGGAGAAGCTGTCGTTCTGGACGCGGAGGGCAAGACGAGCTTTCAGGCTCTCCAAGCGGCTCTCAAAGGGGATCGGGAGGCGATCATCTACTACGCGTTCGATTTGCTCGCGCTCGATGGCGAGGATTTGACTGCCTTTCCGCTCACCGAGCGTAAGGCGATGCTGGCGACGCTGATCGGACCGGGTTCAGATCATATCCGCTACTCCGATCATATCGTGGGCCAGGGGGAGAAGCTGTTCGATACCTTCTGCGGCGCTGGCCTTGAGGGTGTCATCTCGAAAAGGGCGGACGCGAAGTATAGCGGCTCACGCAATGGAAATTGGGTGAAGACGAAATGCATTCGCCGACAGGAATTCGTCATCGTCGGCTGGACGCCATCGGACAAGCAGCGGGGCTTCCGCTCGCTGCTGCTCGGCGTTCATGAAGACGGAAAGTTACGATATGCGGGGAAGGCGGGCACTGGGTATACAGCCGATGAGATCGAGCGGCTAATGGCGTTGATGGCGCCAATAGAAGTCAAGGAGCCTACCGTAGCAGCGCCGCGGGCCGCCGTGAGAGGGGCACATTGGATCAAGCCGAAGCTGGTCGCCGAAATAGCCTTTACCGAGACAACGGACGACGGCGTACTGCGCCACCCAAGCTATATCGGTCTGCGGGAGGACAAGAAGCCCGAAGCCGTGGTCCTCGAAAAGGAAGCGGCAGTCGAAACTATTGCAGATGCGCCCGCGCAGACCAGCGGCGTCAAGATCACCAACCGCGATCGCGTGATCTTTCCGGAAGGCAAGCTTACTAAAGGACAGCTTGCAGATTACTATGAAACCGTCGCCCCCATCATGTTGCCATGGGCGGGCAGTCGGCCGATCAGTCTGGTTCGGTGCCCACAAGGGCGGGCGAAGAAATGCTTTTTCCAGAAACATGACGCAGGCAGCTTTGGCGAGAACGTCAAGCATGTCGGCATTAGGGAAAAGGACGGTCATGAAGAGCCGTATCTGTTCGTGGAGAATGCGGCGGGATTGCTGACCTGCGTTCAGATGGGCACTATCGAATTCCATGGCTGGGGCGCCCGGATCGAGGATGTCGAGAAGGCGGACCGGCTCGTCTTCGATCTTGATCCCGACGAGGGGCTGGACTTCAAGGATGTCGTGTCCGCAGCCTTCCATGTCCGCGACCTGCTTGCTGAGATCGGTCTGGTCACATTCCCGATGGTGACGGGCGGAAAAGGCGTGCACATCATCGCGCCGCTGACGCCGCAAGCGGAGTGGCCGGAAGTGAAGGATTTCGCGCATCGGTTCGCGACGGCGCTCGAACAGACCGATCCGAAACGGTTCACCGCCGCGTTGGCAAAGGCGAAGCGGACCGGCCGGATATTCGTGGACTATCTTCGCAATCAACGCGGCGCGACGGCGGTGATGCCCTATAGCGCTAGATCGCGGGAACAAGCGCCGGTCGCGGTTCCGCTCACCTGGGAAGAGCTGCGGAGCATCGACAAGCCGTCCCATTGGCATATCACGGACGGCGCGGAGTTGGTGAAGCGCGCCAGTTCAAAAGACCTGAAGGGGTGGGGACGCGCAGATCAAGTGCTCCCCGATCTATAGGCAAGGTTTTACGATTCGGTCAGGCCCGCTTTCGCGCGGGCTGCTTTGAAGGCGCCTTCTTCGCGGGCGCTGCTTTGTTGGCAGGCGCGGCCTTTGCGCTCTTGGCAGGTGCCTTGGCGGCGGGACTTCCAACCGATTTCTTGAGCGCGGCCATCAGATCCACGACATTACTGCCGCGCGGGTCGGAGCTTTTTTCGTCATCATCGATGCTGACGGTCTTGCCCTTCTTCTTACGCTCGATCAGTTCCTTCAACGCATCCACATAGCGGTCATGGAATTCGCTCGCGTCGAACTTCCCCGTCTTCTTGTCGATGAGCGTGGTGGCGAGATCGAGCAATTCATCGTCCGGGCTGGCGTCGCCGATCTCGCGGAAATAGCTTGCCGCTTTGTTCACTTCGTCGGCATAGCGGAGCGTCTCCATCACCATGCCGCGTCCGCAAGCCTTGATGCTGACGACATATTCGCGCCCGCGCATGGCAAGCTGCCCCAGCCCGATCTTGCGGCTGCGGCGCAGCGCCTCGCGCAGGACGATGAACGCCTCTTCGGCCAGATCGTCCGCAGGCACGACGTAATAGGGCTTCTCGAAATAAATCGGGTCGATGTCGTGGCTGTCCACGAACTGCGTCAACTCCAGCGTCTTCTTGCTTTCCAGCTTGACGCCTTCGATCTCCTGTTCGTCGAGCAGGACATATTCGCCCTTGGCATATTCGAACCCCTTGACGATCTCGTCCACATCCACCGGACCAATGCCAGGGACGACTTTCTCGTACTTGATGCGCTTTCCCGAAGGTTTGTGAATCTGATTGAAGGCGACGGTCGCGCCGCTCTTCGTCGCCGAATATACCTCCACGGGAATGGAAACGAGAGCGAGCCGAATCTGGCCTCTCCAATAGGGACGTGCCGCCACTAGCTGCTCCTGTTACATCAACATGCACAATCCTCAGCAAGACAAGTCGTTCCGGCATCGGTTTGCGATCCGGTGCGATCTTCCACGTGACGACTTGAATTAAATGGAAAATCGTGGCTCTCAGCATGATAGACTGCGGACGCCCGCGAACGAGGATATCTGGACTGACATGCAAGGGGTGAACGCTCAGCAGGAGAACGACGCTGCGATAGTCGACAAGGACAGTCTGGCAGCGCGAATTGCGGCATTCGATTGGGCTGCAACCTCCCTAGGACCCATGGAAGAATGGCCGCAGAGCCTCACGACCGTGGTCAATCTTATGCTGCCGTCTCCGGTCGCGATGGTCCTGCTGTGGGGCGAGGAAGGCATCATGATCTACAATGATGCCTATGCAATCTTTGCAGGGGGGCGAGACAGCCGACTGCTCGGCTCGCCAGTGCGCGAAGGTTGGGGAGAGGTCGCCGATTTCAACGATAATGTGATGAAGGTCGGCCTCGCAGGAGGCACGCTGAGTTACAAGGATCACCAGCTCACGCTCTACCGCGATGGTTCTCCCGAGCGGGTATGGATGAACCTGGATTACTCGCCGGTGATCGGGGAAAATGGCCGACCCGCCGGCGTGATCGCAATCGTGACCGAAACCACCGATGCGCATCATGCGAAAACAAGTCTTGAGCAAAGCGAAGGCAAGTTCCGGTTTCTTGACGATTTGGCGCAAGCTGTTGCTGGCATATCTGACGCTGACGAGATCCTGGCGATTACCACCCGGATGACCGCTGACCACCTGGACATATCCAACTGCGCCTATGCTGACATGGACGCGGACGAGAACGGCTTTACGATCAGGGGAGATTGGGCGGCTCCCGGATCACCCTCCATCGTCGGGCGATATGTACTTTCGGATTTCGGTACGCTGGCTGTGCAGGAGCTTGGGGCAGGGCGGCCGCTGATCGTAAACAACAATCTTGAGGAACTGCTTCCCGAAGAAGCAAAGACCTTTCGGGACATCGGCATTGCAGCGACTATCTGCATGCCGCTGATTAAAGACGGTCGGCTTACCGCGTTGATGGCCATCCATGACAAAGCGCCGCGCATCTGGTCTCGTTACGAATTGGGCATCATCCGGGATGTCACCGAACGTTCCTGGGCGCACGTACAGCGGGTCGGGGCCGAGCAGCAACTACGCGACCGCGAGGCGCACAATCGGCAAATCCTGGACAGCGCCATCGACTATGCGATCATCGCCACTGACCTTCATGGCCGGGTGGAGCGGTGGAACGCGGGCGCCACGGCGATCCTGGGCTGGACCGAGCAGGATATGCTGGGCGAACAGATCGACCGATTCTTTACGCCGGAAGATCGTGCCGGGAAGTTGCCACAGGAGGAGCGCGATGAAGCACTGGCTCATGGACGGTCACGCAGCAGGCGGTGGCATGTTCGAAAATCCGGCGAGCGATTTTGGGCCAGCGGCGAAAAGACGCCGCTTCTCGATAGCTCCGGCACACCAATCGGCCTCGTCAAGGTGCTTCGCGATCAAACCGAAGAGCATATCGCTCAAGAGGCGCTTCGAACAAGCGAGGCCCAGCTAACCCGCGCGCAAGCGGCGGGCGGCGTCGGGCTGTTTTCGATCGACATCGTAACGGGAGCGGTCATGGCCACTCCGGAGTTTTCTCGCATATTCGGACTATCCGAAACTGGCTCCATTCCTGCGACGTTGATCGAGTCGCTCGTCATACCAGGAGATGAGGAGATCATTTCCGACGATGAAAGTCGTCGCAACGGTACGGCGGAACTGGACGTAGAATATCGGATAAGACGGGCCGATACGGGCGAAGAACGGATCATTGCGCGTAAAGGCGAGTATGAACGTGATGAAGCGGGCGCTCCGGTTCGGCTTGTCGGTGCCGTGCAGGACGTGACCGATAAGCGTCTTACCCAGTCGGCGCTCCAGCGAAGCGAAGCAAGATTTACTGCATTGGCGCAGTCCATGCCGATCCAGGTTTGGACTGCGCGCGTCGATGGATATCTCGATTGGTTCAACGCACGTGTGTATGCCTACAGCGGCTTGAACCCGGGTGATCTGGATGGGGAGCGATGGACGCGGATTGTTCATCCCGAAGACCTGCCCTTTGCGTTTGAACAATGGTTATCGGCATTGGCCACGGGCACCACGTATGAAGTCGAAATGCGGCTTCTTGAGGCTGGGGGCGAATATCGTTGGCACCTTGCCCGTGCGCTGCCGCTTCTCAACGCTGACGGAGAAATAGCCTCGTGGGTGGGCACCAATACCGACATCCATGCGCAGAAATTGGCTGAAGCTGCGAATGCGCGGGATCGCGATCGGCTCTGGACGATGAGCCGGGATCTGATGTTGGTCTGCGACTTCAAGGGCGTGATAACGGCGGTGAACCCTTCGGCAGAACGGCTGCTCGGTTGGTCTGAGGAAGATATGATCGGGGTCAACCTGGCCGACTTTACGCACCCTGACGACCTTGCCAGCGTGGTGGGCGAGGTTGCGAAACTTCGGACCAGCGTTCCCACTCTCGCGTTCGAGAGCCGGTATAGAGAGAAGGTCGGTGGTTACCGCCTGATGGCCTGGACCGCAGTTCCGGATGCCGGACGCATTCATGCTGTCGGGCGTGACATTACCGAGCAGCGCGCGGTCGAGGAAGCCCTCAGGCAGAGCCAGAAAATGGAGGCCGTTGGCCAGTTGACCGGCGGCATCGCGCATGATTTCAACAATCTGCTTCAGGGCATTACGGGCAGTCTCGATCTCCTCAAAATACGGATCGATCAGGGCAGGACTGACGGCATGGAGCGCTTCCTGACAGGTGCGATGTCATCGGCTAATCGCGCCGCTGCGCTGACGCATCGCCTCCTGGCCTTTTCGCGACGGCAACCACTCGATCCGCGACCGGTACGTGCAAATCCGCTTCTTTCCTCCATGGAAGATATGCTGCGCCGGACCTTGGGCGAGCGGATCGAGATGGAGTTCGTACTTGATTCGGCGCTGTGGCTCACACGCTGCGATCCCAACCAATTGGAGAGCGCCATCCTGAATCTCGCAATCAATGCGCGGGATGCCATGCCGGATGGTGGCAAGCTGGTCATCGAGACGTGCAACGCGGATCTGGACAGCCCGCAGGCGTCAGAGCAACGCGAGGTGGAGCCGGGTGAATATATCTGCATTTGCGTGACGGATACGGGCACGGGGATGACGAAAGACACGATCGCCAAGGCGTTCGAACCGTTCTTCACGACCAAGCCTATTGGGCAGGGCACTGGCCTGGGCCTCTCCATGATCTACGGCTTCACGCGCCAGTCGGAAGGCTATGTGCGTATTCACAGTGAAATGGGAGAGGGGAGCACGATCAAGCTCTTCCTGCCCCGGTATCGGGGGGAAAGGGTCGAGGAAGAAACGCCGGCTTCTTCCGGTAGCGCGCCGTCGTCCGAAGTGGGGGAAACGGTTCTGGTGATCGAGGACGAGCCGGTCGTGCGCGGCCTTATCGTCGAAGTGCTAGGCGATCTTGGCTATCACGCAATCGAAGCGACTGATGGACCAAGCGGGCTTGCGGTATTGCAGTCGAAGCAACGCATCGACCTGCTGATAACGGACATTGGTCTTCCCGGCTTGAACGGGCGCCAGGTGACGGACGCCGCCAGGCTGTCACGACCGGACCTGAAGGTATTATTCATGACCGGCTACGCCGAGAACGCATCGTTGGCGTCGGGCTTTCTGGAAGAGGGCATGGCGATGATTACCAAGCCCTTTGCGATAGATGTGCTGGCTACCAAGATTCGCGAGATTATTGAGGACTATTAATTAGCTGCAAGGGCGCGGGGAACTTCAGGCCGTTCGCCGCGCTGTTGACCTATGCGCCAGTGCCGCCTCACTTCCTCCATGCTGGAACGTGCCGGGTATGAAGAACCATCCAGGACGCTCTGGCTCTGGTTCGAAGGTGGCGAAAAATATGCGTACCAGAACGTGCCTGCCGACGTGTTCAACGCATTATGTCATGCGGAGTCCGCCGGAACATTCTTTAATGACTACATAAAAGATCGGTACGATTTCACGCGTGACCCCGCTCGCCGCCGCTTCGGTCCATGATCGCGACGCCGGGCTATGACAGGTTGTATGGTCGTCGACTTGAAATTGACGGCACCGCTTTCCTTATTGGGACAGTGCCGCCGGGCCACCCGGTCGCGAAGCACGAGCGAGAGGACAGTCGATGAGTTCCGATCAATCACGTAGCTGGATGTGGGGCGACGCAATCCTTCTGCTCAATCAGGTGCAGCGCCTCCACCATCAGTCTTTCGCACCGACGCGCCCCTCCGCCGGGATGGCCAATTGGGAGCCGCCCGCCGACGTGATGGAAACGGATTCGGAGGTTCTAGTGCTCATTGCCCTCCCGGGCGTTGATATGGAGCAGACCGAAGCATTCATCGAGGACAGTGTTCTGGTGGTACGCGGTCGTCGCATCCTGCCGCCTGAGCTGCGCACCGCCCGGATTCATCGAATGGAACTGCCGCAAGGCCGGTTTGAACGACGCTTGCCGTTGCCTGCTGGACGATATGAGGGCGTGCATCGGTCCAACGTCAACGGTTGCCTGCTGGTGACGCTGCAAAAGGCTTTTGTGGGGAGCGCAAGACGATGACGGATGGCTTTGCCCCGACAGCGGCCGGCATGCCCACTGAGGGCACTGACAATGTGCAGATGACGATGCCGCCGCTTCCGCAGGATGCGATCATTATCGTGCCCGTGCGTAAATTCGTGATGTTTCCAGAAGTGGTGCTCCCGCTCGCAATCGGACGAGCGGCGTCCGTGAATGCCGCGCAAGCTGCGGTTCGCGAGGGCCGTCCTATCGGCGTCCTTACGCAGCGCGACGCTGAGCTTAAAGATCCCGGCGCGTTGGACATGCACCGGATGGGCACTATTGCGAACGTCCTCCGCTATGTCACGGGAACAGATGAGACGCACCACCTGATCGTGCAGGGTGAGTCACGCTTCCGCGTTATCGAATTCCTGAATGGCTGGCCTTTCATGGTTGCGCGTGTGGAGCGGCTTGCCGAGCCGACCAATGATGGAGCCGCCATCGAAGCCCATATGATCCATCTACGCGGACAGGCGCTTGAGACAGTTCAGATGCTTCCGCAGGCGCCGCAGGGCTTGGGAGATGCGATCAGGAACATTACGTCGGCGTCGGCGCTGGCGGACATGGTGGCGGCCTATCTGGACGTCACGACGGAAGAAAAGCAGGAGATACTGGAGACGCTGGCGCTCGAACAGCGGCTGGACAAGGTATCGCGCCTGCTTGCGCAGCGGCTGGAGGTATTGAGGCTGTCGGCCGAGATCGGCCGCGACGTGCAGGAGAAGCTTGGCACCCGTCAGCGCGAGGCGCTGCTGCGCGAACAGATGGCAGCTATCCAGCGGCAATTGGGCGAGGACGAAGGCAACTCAGCGGAGTTCGCCGAGTTGCGCGCCGCCATTGCGGACGCCGGTATGCCCGAGGATGTGGAGAAACAGGCAACCAAGGAACTGCGCCGCCTGGAGCGGATGCCCGAAGGTGCGGCCGAGCATGGGATCATCCGCACCTATCTCGACTGGCTGATCGAATTGCCGTGGAAGCTGCCGGAAGAGAAGGTCATCGACATCGCAAAGGCGCGGGAGATCCTGGACGCGGATCATTACGGCCTAGACAAGATCAAGCGCCGGATCGTGGAATATCTCGCTGTGCGCAAACTTGCACCCGAGGGTAAGGCACCGATCCTGTGCTTCGTCGGTCCGCCTGGGGTAGGCAAAACGTCGCTCGGCCAGTCGATCGCCAAGGCGATGGGGCGTGAATTCGTCCGCGTCAGCCTGGGCGGCGTGCATGACGAGGCGGAGATCAGGGGCCACAGGCGCACTTATGTCGGCGCGCTTCCCGGCAACATCATACAGGCGATCCGCAAGGTCGGCACGCGCGACTGCGTAATGATGCTGGACGAGATCGACAAGCTGGGGCGGGGCATTCAGGGAGATCCGTCGGCAGCCATGCTGGAGGTTCTCGATCCGGAGCAGAACGGCACGTTCCGCGACAATTATCTGGGTGTGCCGTTCGACCTCAGCCGCGTGGTGTTCATCGCCACCGCCAATATGCTGGATACTTTGCCGGGACCGCTGCGGGACCGGATGGAGATCATATCGCTGGCCGGATATACCGAGGACGAGAAGCTTCATATCGCGCGGCGCTATCTTGTGCAGCGGCAGCTTCAGGCCAATGGCGTGACCAGCGAGCAAGTCGAGATCGATGACGACGCTATCAGCGCAATCATCCGTCATTATACGCGAGAGGCCGGCGTTCGAAATTTGGAGCGGGAGGTCGGCAAGATGATCCGCCACGCGGCCGTCAGGATCGCCGATGGCAGCGAAACGCATGTTCGGCTGTCGGAGCCGGACATCGAACCGGTAATGGGCGGGCGCATCTTCGAGAATGAAGTGGCGCAGCGCACCAGTGTACCAGGCGTGTCCACTGGTCTTGCCTGGACGCCCGTCGGCGGTGACATATTGTTCATCGAGGCCACGAAGATGCCGGGGAACGGACGGCTGATCCTCACCGGCCAACTCGGCGACGTCATGAAGGAAAGTGCGCAGGCTGCATTAAGTCTGGTGAAAAGCCGTGCCGCCACTCTGGGCATCGAGTCGGGCCAGTTCGAGAAGAGCGACATCCATGTGCATGTTCCCGCTGGCGCCACGCCCAAGGATGGACCAAGCGCGGGTGTGGCGATGTTCATGGCGCTGACATCGCTGCTTACCGGCAGGACGGTACGCAGCGATACGGCAATGACCGGCGAAATCTCGCTGCGGGGGTTGGTGCTGCCCGTGGGCGGTATCAAGGAGAAGGTTGTCGCGGCGGCAAGTGCCGGGATCACGCGCGTGATGCTGCCCGCTCGCAACAAGCGCGACTATGACGACATTCCCGCGAACGCGCGCGAGAAGCTGGAATTTGTTTGGCTGGAAAAGGTCGAGGAGGCCCTCGAAAGCAGTCTTGATCCTGTGCCCACGGGTAGCGAAGAGGCGGAGAGCATTAACTGAAGTTCGCGCCGGTCCGGGTAAGTTGCAGGCCGGGCGGACGAGTGGCACGCTTGATTGTCAGCGCATATTCATAGAGTTTTAGAGCCTTGATAAGGAGCATTGCGCATGAGCAAATCGCGATATGTTCGGCTTGTCGAACTATGGAAGGCTGAGTTGAAGGCGGCAGAGCTAACTGTCGATCACATCGCGGAGCTTACGCATCGCGCACTTGCCCGGCGTTATGCCCGGCTCGCTGGCATTGCGCATCGTCGCATGATGACGGCCTGAAGAAGAACAGCTTAGCGCCGATCCTGCTTCAAGTCTGCCAGCTTGACTTGATGGCTGATCGGTACCTGTCCGTCGAGCATTTCGACTTCCAACAGCACTGAGGGTTCTCGCGCCGACCAGTCGATGCTGATACGCCCGAAGTTGGGCATCAACGGCGCTTTTGCGATGCGGTTCTTGTTGGGACCGAACACCGGCCATACCTGCGTCAGACCGGAGGATGTGAGGTCGTAAAGCGGGTAGGGGACACCCTCGGACAGCTTCGACAGTTCGGCATAATGGGTGTCGCCGGATATCATGAACAGGTTCTCGACCTGCGCGAAATCGATGAGGTCCAGCAGTCGCTGGTGATCGGCCTGAAAATTGATCCAGGCCTCATAACCGGGCGCATCCGCCAGAACCTGTGTCGAGGATGCAAATATCCTTAAGTCCGCAGGCTTGCGCAGTTCTGCTTCGAGCCATTCCCACTGTGCCGCACCCAGCATGGTCGCGGCGGGATCTGGGTTGACGAAATACTGGCCTCTGTCTTTGGGTTCGACACTCATTCCGGTCAGAGCGGTGCGGAAGGTGCGATTGTCCGGCAGGATGATCTGCACGCGGCGGCCTTTGGGGCCGAAGAAATAGCTGGCGTAGATGCCTTCATGGCTCCGACGGAAGCCGTCCTTCGGTTCACCCCAGAATTCCAGGAACAGTTCCTTGGATTCGGCCTTTTTGGGGTATTCCGATCCGCCGTCATTCACACCAAAATCATGGTCGTCCCATGTTGCAATGCACGGCGTCGCGGCCCGCAGCGCCTTCACGCCGGGCTTGGCTGCGAAGCGGGTATATTTCTCCCGCATCACCGCCATGTCTTCGGTGTCGCCGTAGATATTGTCGCCCATGAAAATGAAAAGTTCTGGTTTCCACGCGTTCACCCGGTCCCATATCGGCTGCTCCTTGTCCTGATGCGCGCAGGAGCCGAAAGCGATGCGTGTCAGCGCCTTTTCCGCCGGGGCGGCCATCACGGGGGAGAAGGCCGCCAGCGAAGTCACAGCGACTCCGCCTTTCAGCAGCGAGCGGCGGCCAATCTCCCCCCTCATGCTCAGAAGCCCCGACGCAGGGTGACGAAGAACTGCTGCGGCGCGCCGGGAAGCAGCGTCTGGCCATCGCCGCTGTTGCTGAAGCCGCCCGAACCTACGGTCGAAACATATTCCTTGTCGAACAGGTTCGTCACCGAAGCTTCCAGTGCGAAGCCAGTCAGGAAGCCCATGTTTTCCGGTGCCTTGATCCCGACGCTGGCGTCGACAATGACCCGGCCGTTGACTGACTGGTCATTGGTATAGGTGTAATAGCGACGGGACATGTAGCTCGCGCCGACCCGGCCGAAGAACATCTCGCCATCATAGGCCAATTCGCCCGACGCGATGTGCTTGGGGCTGTCCACGACCGTCTTGCCGCGAGTCGGGATCACCGTCACGCCGCTCAGGACATTGTCGCGGTAGGTCGAGTCATTGTAGGCGTAAGAGGCCGTGGCGGACAGGCCCTGCATAAGGGTGACGGTGCCCGAAGCTTCGAAGCCATAGGAGCGGACTGAGCCGACGTTCTGCAATTCCGAGGGGCGACCCTCGATCGGCGCGCCGACCTGAACGCTCAGGATGCGGTCCTTGAAGTCAACATAGTAGGCCGCCAACGCACCTTGGAAGATACCCGAGCGGAAGCGCGCGCCGCCTTCTATCGTCTTGGAGCTTTCAGGCTTGAGAGTGTTGACGCTGGCGTTGAAGCTTGCCTGGCTTACGCCGAACAGGCCGGAGGTAGCGGCAGCCACGAACGGCCGGAAGTTCTCGGTGTAGTTGGCGAACAGTTCAGTATTGTCGTTGATGCTGAACAAAGCGCCGACCTGTGGCAGGAACCAGTCCTTCGACTCGATCTTTCCGGCAGCAAGGCCGCCAGTCACGATGCCGTTCGACGTGTTTTGGACCCGAACGCCCTTCCAGCCACCTGACAGGGTGAGGCTACCGAGTTCAATCTTGTCCGAGACATAATATTGCACCGTATCGCTCGTGTATTTGAACTCCCATTGCGTCGCGAACGGGTTGGTCTGGAACTTCAGGCTGTCGCGCGAAGGGCCAGCGAGCGTGTTCGCCAGGGAATAGAAGCGGCGGGCTTGATGGAAATCGTTATTCTCGACCCAGCCGCCCAGTTCGAACGTGTTCTGCCCCATCTCCCAGGTGACGCTGGCCAGTGAACCCATGCGATCCATGTCATATTCAGTCGTACGGATCGAGATCGGTGCGCCAGTCGGGCTTGGGACATAAGGCGTGTACCAAAGGCCCTGGCCGTGGTTATTGTGGTAGTAGCCCTGGAGTTTGAAGCGGATATCGCTTGTCAGTGGCGTTTCGAAAGTCAGGCCAGTCAGGTAATCCTGACGAAGGCCCGCAGCGTCGAAATAAGCGTCATCGACGGTCTGATATGGCGCGGGGAAGGTCAGGCCATATTGAGGATAAGGAAGGAATGCCGGATTGGCCGTTCCCGCATTCTGGTTCTGGTAAATTGCCGCCAGCCGGTACGCAGTGGCCCAATCGTTTGAGATATTGTCGAAGTTGCTGCCCAGCCGCCGGATCATGTCCGCCGACATGTCCTGATAGTCGTTCTCCCGACGGTCAGAGAAGTTGAAGAAGCCGGTGATCTTGCCATCGCCGAGATCGGCGACGACTTTCGCGTTCACCTGATGCTGGCGCTGTTCGCCTTCGCCTTTCCATTTACCGGCATGAAGATAGCCGTAGCTCAAATAGCCGCGCACGCCACCCAGGTCGCCGCTGTCGACACGCGCAAAGCCACGATAGGTGTCGTCGCTGCCGTATGTTCCCGACGCCGCGATATCCATGCTCTGCAAGGGATCGCGCGATGCGAACACCAGCGTACCGCCAAGATTGCTCACCGACGCGGTGGAAAGATTGCCAGCGCCCTGGCTGACGGTCACGCTACCAAGGTTCTCGGAAATGATGGCGCGGCTGATATGCAGACCGTTATAGTTGCCATAGCTCATGTCGCCGAGCGGAACGCCATCCAGCGTGAAGCCCAACTGATTCTGGTTGAAACCGCGTAGCGAAATGCGTGTCGACCATTCATAGGCGCCAAAAGCATCCGCACCCTGATAGTTCACGCCGGGCAGCTTGCTGATTGCCTTTAGCGGCGATGTGCCAGGGGTCAGCAGCTTTATATCGTCGGCACCGACAGTCTGCACCTGCCGCGTTTCGCCGAAGCCATAAACGACGATATCGCCACCGGCATTATCGGGTGCGGCCGCATCGAGGGGTGCTGCATCCTGTGCGAACGCGCTGTTGGGCAGGATGGAGAGGCTGGCGACGGAGGCCAGAAGAAGAAAGGCAGGACGACGCATGGATTATTCCCCCACAAGAACGATACTGTTCGAAGGGGCGTCTGCCTTGACGACATGACTGTATGGAGGCGCAGCAATTACGTTTCGATGACAGTTTGATGCGATTTTGTGACGGTGCAGAAATGCCACGGTGCCAGTGTCAGCAGGCCACTGCAGGCTGATGGTCGCTTTCGGCTATCGATCTTCCGTGTTCAGGTAAAATGCCCGAAGCGCGCGCGCATCGTGCAGCGCATTGTGAGGAACCCTGCTGTTGGCGGCTGCGCTGAAGCCGGTCGCATCGCGCAGTTCAAAGCGAAGCGGCGGGACCTCCACCATCTCTCCTGGACCGGTAACGAGCAACTTGCAGAAATGCGCTAGATCGTCAGGCCAGTCCGCAACGATTATCGGATCAGGATCACCCTGAAGATAAGCGGCAAGGTGCTGCGCCGCGTGTTCTCGTGTCAGTTCATAGTCGAGCGCCGGAGGAACGTGGCGCAGATAAGGAATGACCTTCTGCTCCACCCACGGATGCAGTTCGTCAGGGAGCGGCAGCGAGACATAGAATTCCTGATCGCCATCCTCCGGAACAAGCGCCAGGCTGATAAGATCGCCCTCAAAGCCGTTGAATTCGGTATCCAGGAAGTAAAGCATAGCAACATGTTCCGGCTGCAAAATGCGAGTGGACGCATTGCGCACCCGAAAGCCTACGCCATTGCTATCAAGCAGCGAGATCGCAGGATTGTCATTAAAGAAGTGGCTCCCCGGGACGGATTCGAACCATCGGCCGTCCGATTAACAGTCGGATGCTCTACCGCTGAGCTACCGGGGAGTGACCCGGCTTTCGTCGGGCAGGCCGCGCCTATAGCAGTGGATTTTCGTATAAAGCAAGTCCCGTCAGGCGATAAATTGCTCTGCGGCAATACGGTCGTCCAGTGTGTGCTCCGGATCGAAAAGCAACGTGAGCGGCGTCGTCCGATCGATTTTGACTTCAACGCTGGCGACATCGCGAACTTCGCGCTGATCGCCCACGGCGCTGACGGGACGTTTGACCGGATCGAGCACCGTGAAGGTGATCGCCGTATTTTCAGGCAGGATCGCTCCCCGCCAGCGGCGAGGGCGGAACGGGCTGATCGGCGTGAGCGCCATGAGCGCTGAACCGAGTGGCAGGATCGGACCGTGCGCCGAGAGGTTGTATGCCGTGGAACCCGCGGGCGTTGCTACCAGCACCCCGTCGCAAACCAGTTCGGGAAGCACGATTCGACCGTTCACCTCAACGGACAACCGGGCAGTCTGGCGCGTTTCGCGTAGCAAAGACACTTCGTTGATGGCCGGGATCGAGAACTGTTCACCGTCGACAGTGTTCACCGTCATACGGAGCGGATTGACCTTGAAATGCTTGGCAGCATCAAGGCGCTGGTCCAGCCGTTCCAGCCGCCACTCGTTCATCAGGAAGCCGACCGTCCCCAAGTTCATGCCGAAGACCGGCACGATCCGCCGCGCCTCCAGCATAGCGTGCAGCGCCTGAAGCATGAACCCGTCGCCGCCGAGCGCCACAACCATGTCGGCCTGCTCAAGCGGCACGAAATCATAGCTGGCGCGTAGGCGCTCCTCGGCGGCGCGCGCAGCCTGTGTGGGCGACGCGAGCAGCGCGCGCTTCGGTTCGTTACCGGAACTCACCGCTAGCCGCCGGTCACGCTCATATGGCGCACAGTTGCGGCAGACGCGTCGGCACCGATGCGGAAATCATGCGCCAGCGGCTTGGAGGCAAGTGCTGAGTCGAGCAAACTGTCCAGCGCGGCCACACCACCACTCCGGAAGGCGGCCTTAAGGTCGACATGATCCTCGTGGCCCAGACACATATAGATGCGGCCCTGGCAGGTCAGGCGCATCCGGTTGCAACCGGCACAAAAGTTTTCCGACAATGGCGTGATGAGGCCCAGCCGCGACTGCATCCCGTCAACCGCGAAATAGCGGGCAGGGCCGCCAGTGCGATCCGACAAGGGACTGACATCATATTCCTGACGAATGGCCTGCAAGGCATGGGACAGAGGAACAAAGCGGTCCGTGCGATCCTCGTCGACCTCGCCCAGCGGCATGGTCTCTATGAGGGTGAGGTCGTGCCCCTGCGCATCGCACCAGCGGAGCATGTCGACGAAAGCATGATCGTTAAGACCCTTCAAGGCAACCATGTTGATCTTGATGGAGAGGCCGCTGCTGCGCGCCGCGTCTAGACCAGCCATAACTTTGGCGATGTCGCCGCCGCGCGTGATAAAGGCAAACGTCTCCGGATCGAGCGTATCTAGACTGACGTTGATCCGCCGAATCCCGGCGTCCACCAGCATGTCGGCATGTTCGGCAAGATGCGTGCCGTTGGTCGTGAGTGTAAGTTCGTCGAGTCCTCGATCCAGATGGCGGCCGATGCGACGGGCAAGATCGCCGAAGTCGCGCCGCACCAACGGTTCACCGCCGCTCAACCGTATCTTTCGCACCCCTCGCGCGATAAACCGATCGGCGATGATCGCGATCTCCTCCAGTGTAAGTATCTGATTACGCGGAAGAAATGTCATTTTTTCCGACATGCAGTAGCGGCATCGGAGGTCGCACCGATCTGTTACGGAAATGCGCAGATACTCGATGCGCCGACCATGGACGTCAATCAAGGGTGCCACATCTGTCTTCTCGTTGGCGTCCATGTGCGTTAGCTAGGGCATGGCAGTGCCTTACGCAAGCGCTGGGCCTTGCGGAGATTGCGGTAACGCAGCGCTAATGGGTCCGCATTATGGCATGAGAGCAGAGCAGAACGGGGCAGCATTGATACGGGCGTTGGCGAATAGCATGGAGCAGCAGCAGAGTAGCAATCCTGATGCGCTGCGTTCGTTGTTCATCGTGTCCGATAAGGATCGCGATGGGCTGGCGGAGCTTGCGGCGCAGTGCGGCTGGAAGGCGACTGCCAAGCGCCGCAGCGACGACGCGGAGCGGCATTACCTTGCTGGCGACGCGACGGTGGCCCTGATCGACGTCCGCAAAGGAAAAGAAAGCCTGATCGATCAGATGGGCAGCGCCGTGGAGGCGTCCGGCGGAGCCTTGATCGCGCTGATCGAAGCGGCAGATATCCAGGCCGTTGCCCGATTAACGGCAGCAGGCGCCACACACTTCATTTGCGCCCCTGTCCTGCGGGAGAACCTGGCGGCAATCCTCGCATCTGCCGATATCATGGTAGCCCGTCTCAGCGGCCGTGCCGCATTTAACAGTCAATTTCAGCATCCAGTTAGCGCTCCCCGGAACGTGGACATGGACTTTCTAACGGGTCTTTCCAGCAGGCAGGCGGCGGTGCGGTGGCTGGAAGAGCAGTTGAAGGCAGAGGGCAGTCCGTTGGTGCTTCTTCTGTCGATTGGCCCCTTTGATCGCATCAACGCCGCTTATGGGCAGATGGCAGGCGACGCCCTGCTGGGCCGCATCGCGAGGCGCGTCGAGCGGCTGGTGGAGGAATATGTCGGCCCCCACGCGATGATAGCTCGGGTCGCCGGGACAGAGTATATGATTGGCGCTTCGGCCAATGTTCTGGGAACCGACCGCGCTGTGTTCCTGGCGCGCAGGATCGTCGCCGTCATTTCGCAGCCGTTTAGCGCGGGCGATCATTTGATCCGACTCACTGGGCGGTGCGGCATCGCCGAAGGCGTATCGGGAGATAGCGCGACGCGCCTGCTCAGGCGGGCCGGGACGGCGCTGGCAGACGCGAAGCAGTCGGACGGGGAAGGCATTCGCATCCTGACCGCAACGGAGCGCAGTCGTGACGCGGACCCGGACCGGCTGGAAAGCGATTTGCGGTTGGCGCTTGATCGGGGCGAGATCGATGTCGTTTTCCAACCGCAATATGCGTGCGCCGATAACCGTCTTACTGGAGTCGAAGCGCTCGCGCGCTGGAATCATCCGCATTATGGGGCGCTGGGCGCCGGAGCGTTGTTTTCTGCGGCAGAGCGGTCGGACTTCTTGTTGCCCCTGTCGGCGCATATTCAGGCAGAAGCGTTACGGCAGGCAGCCGCTTGGCCGAAAGTGCTATCAGCCTTGCGGCTCTCGCTCAATGTTACCGCTTCCGACATCTCCCAGCCTAGGTTTTTGGAGGGCTTCCTCCAAACGGTCGATAGTAGTGGCTTTCCGCGGTCGCGGCTGACAGTCGAGATAACCGAGAGCGGGCTTATCGAGGACATAAGGGCAGCGGCGGCGCTGCTGGACAGGTTGCGCGCCGAAGGTCTGGCAGTTGCGATCGACGATTTTGGAACGGGCTATTCCAGCCTCGCTTATCTCAAGGCGCTGCCGCTCGATTATCTCAAGATCGACAGCGGCCTTGCACAGGATATCGCCGGTTCGGAGCGCGACCGTATCATCGTTCGCGGCGTGATCGACATGGCGCACGCCCTGGGCATGCAGGTAATCGCCGAGGGGGTGGAAACGGAGGAGCAGCGGGCACTGCTCGCCGCTCAGGGTTGCAGCTATTATCAGGGCTTTCTGAAATCTCCCGCCGTGTCCGCTGTCGATCTCGCCGCACTTGTAGAGGGGTAGCCCGCCCGCACCGGTCAGGCTGGTGAAAACACGCCGCTCTGTTCGTCCAGCACATTGAGCACGCCGTCGGCAATGGCGAAGAACGCGCCGACAAGCTTGAGATCGCCCGACCGTTCCTTCGAACGGATGCAGGGGAAGGTGCGGAGATTCGCCAGGCTCACCTTCACGCCTTCCTCCTCCATGGCCCGCTTGGCTTGTGGCGTGCTGTGGTCGGGATGTTCCGCCACGACATGCGCGCGTGCATCGTCGAGCAGCTTGATCCAGTTGGCGATGAAACCCCCTTCGCCGGGCGGCTGATCTTTGAGATCGCCCGACAATGCTGCGCCGCAGCCCCCGCAGCTCCCATGCCCCATCACCACGATCTCGCCGACCTTGAGCACCTGCACCGCAAATTCCAGTGCGGCGGATACGCCATGCAGGCCCGGCGTGGTCTCGAACGGTGGAACTAGCGCCGCGACGTTGCGGACAACAAATATCTCACCGGGATTCGTATCGAATATCTGCGCGGGATCTACGCGACTGTCGGAACAGGCGATTATCATTACTCGGGGCGATTGACCCTCGCGCAACTCACCCCAACGCTCACGCTGCTGCGCCCAACCTGCTTGCCGGAAACGACGATAGCCCGAAATCATGTCCGCGAAATCAGTCATAGTGTCTCCCCAGATAGGTGCGGTTTGCGATAGGGAAGGGGGAAGCCACTGGCAAGACGCGTCGGGGATCGCTATGTGGGCGTCATGAATGAAATCCTGCCTGTCGGCCCCGCCGCCCTTGGTACTGCTCGCGTCCGTAAGCCTGATTGGATACGCGTTAAAGCGCCGACCAGTCCTGGCTACGTTGAAACCAAGAAGCTCATGCGGGAAAAGGGGCTGGCGACAGTTTGCGAAGAAGCCGCTTGCCCCAACATCGGGGAATGCTGGAGCAAAAAGCACGCGACGGTAATGATCCTGGGCGACGTGTGCACGCGCGCCTGCGCCTTCTGCAACGTCAAAACGGGAATGCCGCGCAAGGTCGACCCGCTGGAGCCAATGCACTTGGCGGAAGCCGCTGCCGAGATGGGGCTGGAGCACATCGTCATCACCTCCGTGGACCGCGACGACTTGCCGGATGGCGGCGCTTCGCAGTTCGTGAAGGTCATTCAGGAGCTTCGGCGGACTACGCCGAAAACAACAATCGAAATCCTGACGCCAGACTTTCGCAACAAACATGAAGCCGCCGTCGAAGCGATCGTTGCCGCGCGGCCCGATGTTTACAATCACAATCTGGAAACGGTACCACGCCTTTATCCGACGATCCGGCCGGGCGCACGTTATTACGCCTCGCTCCGCTTGCTGGAGACCGTGAAGAAGCACGATCCTTCGATCTTTACCAAATCCGGGATCATGCTTGGGCTGGGTGAAGAGCGGCTGGAAGTGCATCAGGTGATGGACGACATGCGGTCAGCAGACATCGACTTCCTGACGATGGGCCAGTATCTGCAACCCACGCCCAAACACGCTAAAGTCATTGAGTTTGTCGCGCCGGCTGGCTTCAATGCCTATGCGGCTATCGCTCGGGCCAAAGGCTTTTTGCAGGTGGCGTCCAGTCCGCTGACGCGCTCAAGCTACCATGCAGGCAAGGACTTTGCCGAGATGCGCGCGGCGCGGGAAGCCAAACTGGCGAAGAAGGCTGGCCATGCCCCGGCATGAGGAGACCCGTCATCTGCCCTACACGCCGGAGCAGATGTTCGACCTTGTGGCGGACGTGCAGCGCTATGAAGAGTTTCTTCCCTGGGTGAGCGCCATCCGTATTCGCTCCGGCAGCGAGACCGAAATGGTCGCCGATATGGTGGTCGGCTTCAAGGGTTTGCGCGAGACGTTCACGTCTAAGGTCGTGAAAAAGCGGCCGGAGGAAGTGCGTGTCGATTATCTCGATGGCCCGCTGAAGTACCTCTACAACCTGTGGCACTTTCGCAGCGACGGGCAGGGGGGCGTTTTAGTCGATTTCACTGTCGACTTCGCATTCAAGAACAGGTTGTTCGAAGCATTGGCTGGGCAGGTATTCGATAGCGCCTTGCGGAAGATGATCGGCGCCTTTGAGGCGCGGGCACAGGCACTTTATGGAGCAGGTGCATCCGGCAACAATAGTTCGAGCGCGCAAAGCGCTGCCTGAAGGCGAACGCCGCCGCGACCATTATCCTCGAAATGCCGTGTGTCAGCGACGGCGGCATCTTCCGGCGCACCTTTTTCAGCGCGCGCGAATACGACAGTGCCCACTGGCTTTTGCTCCGAGCCACCCCCCGGACCGGCAACACCCGTGATCGCGACGGCGACATCCGCATCGGTTCGCGTCAAGGCACCCTGAGCCATCGCCCATGCGACCGCTATCGATACCGCTCCAAACGTATCCAGCACATCCTCCGAAATCTTGAGCAACTCACGCTTCATCTCGTTGGAATAGGTCACGAACCCCGCGGAAAACACGTCCGAAGAACCGGGAATTTCGGTAAGGGCGGCTGACACCAGTCCGCCCGTGCAGCTTTCGGCTACGGCGATAACGCGACCGGCACGCCGGTTGGCCTCCACCACCCTGTTCGCGAGCGTGACCAGTTCCTGCGGCAAAATCGTGTCTGGCATGGAATCAGAACCCTTCGGGCATGGACAAAGTTGCAATGGCTTGCGCGGCGATGCCTTCGCCCCGCCCGGTAAAGCCAAGCCGCTCCGTAGTGGTCGCCTTGATGCTTACCCTATTAATGTTAATCCGCAGCAATTCAGCGACGCGGGCGCGCATTACGTCGCGATGCGGCCCGATTTTGGGCGCCTCGCAGATGATGGTAAGATCGACGTGATTGATGGCGCCGCCACGGGCATTTACCAGATCGCGGGCATATTCGAGAAAACGGGACGAAGCAGCCCCGCGCCATTGCGGGTCGGACGGCGGAAAATGGCTCCCGATGTCACCGTCCGCCAGCGCTCCAAGAATGGCGTCTACAAGCGCATGAAGCGCCACATCCGCATCGCTGTGCCCAGACAGACCTTTGTCGTGGGGCACCTCAACGCCGCAAAGCCACAACGCTTCACCAGCGACAAGCCGATGCACATCGTATCCCATACCGGTGCGAGCATCGTAGAGACCGCGGAGACGTCTTTCCGCGTGCTCGAAGTCTGCCGGGAGGGTTAGCTTTTCAAGCATTAAGTCGCCTTCGACCAGTTTCACGTTGATCCCCAACGCCCGGACCATTTGCGCGTCGTCGGTCGGTTCTTCCGGCCCGCTCCACCTTGCGTGCGCATCGCGAACAACCTCGTAGCGGAAGGCTTGCGGTGTCTGGATGCGATAAAGACCGCTCCTGTCCACAACTTCACTGAGATATTGATCGCCGCCCGCCAGCGTATCTACGACCGGGAGCACAGGGATCGCTGCGTCGTGCGTGTCCAAACCTTCAAGCAACCTGTCGATCACCGGCATGTTCAAAAAAGGCCGCGCTGCGTCATGTATGAGGACGTGATCGGCTGCATCTACGGCCTTGAGACCCGCGTACACCGACTTCCGTCGGCTCGCTCCGCCAATAGTGTAGCTAATCTTGTCCTGACCAATGGCGCCGACCGCAGCTCGCGCAGCCGTTTCCTCGCCACTGCCGATTACAATGATGATTTTATGAATCGCCTCATGTCGTGCCAATGCCTCTAGGGCGTGGGAAAGGACCGATCTTCCCGCAAGTTGCCGGTATTGTTTGGGAAGGTCCCCGCCCGCCCGAGTGCCTTTCCCGGCGGCGACAAGGATGGCGACAGTTTTGCGCGAGATCATGGCGCGCGCATAGCCGAGTAAGGCAACCGCCGCCAGTCGCTTGCCGTACCAACCAATTGCGGCTATGGGACTGCCTCATTTTTAGGCACGATTTCATAATGCATAATGACGCTCCCCGTTCGTCAATCCGGCCAATCGCCATTGGCAATGTTCGCATCGATCAACCAGTGATTCTGGCGCCGATGACGGGTGTCACGGATATGCCGTTTCGCACTTTGGTTCGCCGCTACGGCTGCGGATTGAATGTGACGGAAATGATTGCGTCGGCCGCGATGATCCGGGAGACGCGGCAGTCTATACAGAAAGCCGCCTGGCACCCTATCGAAGAGCCGGTTTCGATGCAGCTTGCCGGATGCTCTCCAACTGAAATGGCGGAAGCGGCCAAGCTGAACGCGGATCGCGGCGCCGCGATCATCGACATCAATATGGGTTGTCCGGTCAAAAAAGTTGTCAATGGTGACGCAGGCAGTGCCCTGATGCGGGACCTGCCACTCGCCGCAGCACTCATAGAAGCTACCGTCAAGGCGGTGGACGTGCCGGTGACCGTCAAGATGCGCATGGGCTGGGATCATAGCAGCCTGAACGCTCCGGAACTGGCGCACATCGCGGAGGATCTGGGGGCGAAGCTCATTACCGTCCATGGCCGCACCCGCAATCAGATGTACAAGGGCTCGGCAGATTGGGCCTTTGTCCGTCAGGTCAAAGACGCAGTGTCGCTGCCGGTGATCGTGAACGGCGACATCTGCTCGCTGGAGGACGCAGACACCGCCCTTGTTCAGAGCGGCGCGGACGGCGTGATGATCGGGCGAGGGGCCTATGGTCGACCGTGGCTGATTGGGCAGGTCATGCACTGGTTCGCGACGGGCGAAAGGTTGAGCGATCCTTCACTTGAAGAACAATACGGCGTGATAATCGAGCATTATCGCGCGATGCTCGATCACTATGGAACCGACACCGGTGTGAACATGGCGCGCAAGCACATTGGCTGGTATACCAAAGGCTTACCGGGTTCTGCGGAATTCCGTCACGCCGTTAACAAGGAACCGGCGGCAGATCGCGTGATGAACATGCTCGCCGATTTCTACGAACCGCTGATAGTCAGCGGTAGCACGCCGCTTGACGATCTGCCGTTCGTCCAAGCTGCCTGAACGTGGTGCGCATGTCAGCGCCGCCAACTCGTCAAGACAACGGTTCTCCATCGCTCAGCGACGTCATCACGGCCTTTCCTGTCGCCACTCTGGTCGTTGCGCCGGACAACCGTATCGCCAACGCCAATGTCCGGGCGGAGACGCTGCTTAACATGGCGCGTTCGGCTATCGTCGGGAGCGACATCAGCCGAACCCTCCGCATGGCGGACATGGATGGCCGGTATGACATCTGGAACTCGGACACGCCTCTGGCAGCCTATGATGTTCAGGTGCACGCCGGTCGCACTGCCGCTATGGAAGTAGACCTCATGATAGCGCCCATCCCGGATCATGAAGGCTGGCGGGTAGTATCGGTTCATTCCAAGAGTGAAGCCCAGAAGATCGCCTATCGCCGTACGGCGGGAGGCACGCGATCGGCCATGGGTGCGGCCGCGATATTGGCGCATGAGATCAAAAATCCCCTTTCCGGCATTCGCGGCGCGGCACAGTTGCTGGACTCGGGCGACGATGAAAGTGCCACGGCTCTGACCCAGCTTATTTGCAACGAAGTGGATCGCATTGCGGCGCTGATCGACCGTATGCAGGATTTCACGACCGAGCGCCCCTTGGTCTGCCGACCGGAAAACATTTATCCGCTGATCGACCGGGCAGCCGAAGTGGCTGTCGCGGGTTTCGCGCGCGACGTGCATTTGACGAAAAGCTATGATCCATCGCTGCCTTTTGCCCTGGTGAATGGCGACGCCCTTGTCCAGATCATGATTAACCTGCTGAAAAACTCGGCGGAAGCGCTTTTTCCGCGCGAGAGGCCAATTAAAAATCCGCGGATCAGGATTGTTACGGCGTTTCGCCACGGCATGTCGGTGATGCTGCCAGGAGGCAAAGGCAATTCCTCGTTACCTATCGAGATATTGGTCATCGACAACGGGCCGGGCGTGCCGGAACATATCCGTGACGACCTCTTCAATCCGTTCATTACAGGCAAGCGGACCGGGCAGGGGCTTGGTCTCGCGCTCGTAGACAAGCTGGTGCGCGATATGAATGGCTTCGTCCAATATCAGCGGGATCAGGAAGCCGGAGAAACCATTTTCCGAATTTTGTTACCAATGGGGATAGGATGATGGTGGCGCTGGCGCATGGTCTTTCGGGCAGAGTGCTGGTCGTCGATGATGATCCGGCGATCTGCGTCGTCGTCGGAGAGGCGCTGCGCAGGCAGGGGCATAAGGTCAAGACTGCCGCCTCGATCGGTGAGCGCGCGGCTTTGCTGGACAGCTTTACGCCCGATGTGCTTATCACCGACGTGATGCTGCCCGACGGTAATGGCCTGGACGATGTTGCCGGGATCATCGCGGATAGCCCGAACATCAGCGTCATCATATTATCCGCGCAGAACACCCTCAACACGGCTGTGCGCGCTACGGAGAAGGGTGCATTCGAATATCTGCCGAAACCTTTCGATCTTAACGAACTGACCCGCGCTGTCGCCGATGCGCTGGTAATGCGTCGTCAGAGTGTGGTGTCGGACGATGGCGGAATTGCCGATGCTCCGCAGGAGCATGACGGGCTGCCGCTCGTCGGACGATCGCCGGCGATGCAGGAAGTCTATCGGACGATCGCTCGGGTGGTTTCGAATGACCTTACAATCCTCGTTCTCGGGGAGTCAGGCACGGGCAAGGAACTGGTTGCCGAAGCCATTCACAAGCTTGGGAGCAGGCGGGCCAAGCCTTTCGTCGCAATAAATATGGCGGCGATTCCGCGTGAGTTGATCGAGGCTGAGCTGTTCGGCTACGAAAAAGGCGCTTTTACTGGCGCTCACGCGCGCAGCGCGGGCAAATTCGAGCAAGCCAACGGCGGAACGCTTTTCCTGGATGAGATCGGCGACATGCCGATGGAAGCGCAAACTCGCCTATTGCGTGTCCTTCAGTCGGGCGAGGTGACTACGGTCGGCGGGTCCAGCCAGGTCAAAGTGAATGTGCGGATCATTGCCGCCACGAATCAGGATTTGGCGGGATTGATTGCCGAAAACAGGTTTCGCGAAGACCTCTATTACCGGCTGAATGTCGTTCCAATTCCCTTACCTGCATTGCGGGAACGGCGAGACGACATTCCATTGCTGGCCCGGCATTTCCTGGAAGTGGCGGCGAAGGAAGGCCTCCCTCGTAAGACGTTGGCAGATGACGCGGCAAGGCTTCTGGGAAACTGGCATTGGCCCGGCAATGTGCGGGAACTTCAGAATCTGATGCAGCGGCTCGCCGTGCTGGCGCGTGATACGATCATCACGTCGGACATATTGCGGCAAAACCTTCCGCTACCTGCAACAGGAAGCGAGATGATAGCCGGTCGAGCCGATCGTTTGGTTGAGGCTGTGCGGGAATGGACACGGGAGCAGCTTGCCGTCGGTGATCTCGCCGCGCAAGAACACCTGCACGAAGACCTATTGGCTCTCATTGAACCGGTGCTTTTTCGAGAAACGCTTATCAGCACGGACAGCAACCAGATACGGGCAGCCAATATGCTGGGCATAAACCGTAACACGCTGCGATCGAAGTTGACCGACTACGGTATAGACCCTGCCCAGCTACGCCGATCGGAGGATTAGGCGATCAATGCCCCCGAAGCCTCGACCAACTGAAATAAAACAGAAAATAACTGTGTTTTAGTGGGCACAATATTGTTGTATCTGTGCAACTATGAATGTCGACGCGGAAACTCCGCAGCATTACGAGTCGTCGTGGCGTAGAGCGTTGCCGAAATGGATGCGCGGCCGCAGCCTCGCGCCGATTGTCGAGGGCGCAACCGTATTGCTCCTGTTGGGCACCGGTACGCTCACCTATCTGCTCGTCTCCTCTCAAGGGGACTCTTACACGCTTCTGACGCCGCCCATCGTGGCGTTGCTTCTCGTCGCAAACCTCGTTCCGGCGATTGCGCTTCTTGTGCTTTTGGGCAGGAGGCTTGCAATCCGGCGTGCCGCGCGCAGTGCCGCAGGTAGCGAAGGCCAATTGCATGTCCGGCTCGTTGCGATCTTCTCGATTCTGTCCAGCGTACCAATGCTGCTCGTGGTGATCTTCGCATCGCTGCTGTTTCAATACGGCGTGCAATTCTGGTTCTCAGACAACGCGCGCGGAATGCTGGAGAACGCTAACGAATTCGCGCGTGGATATTATGAGCAAAACCTGCGGGAAGTGCGTGATGAGACGCTCACGATGTCGAACGACTTGCGCGATTACCTCAACCAGTCGTCGCTATCGAGTCCGGAATTTCGCGAAGGCTATGTGTATCAGGTCGTCACGCGTAAGCTGAACCGGTCCGCGATCATTCAAATCGGCAAGGACGGTGTAGAGCGCACTGCCGCGAATGTGGCGTCGGATGATAAGGTCGCCAAGAATATCCTCAGCAAGGACGTAATGGCGCGCCTTGCTGGCGGCGAAGACGTTGTGGTCAACGCCTCTCCAAACCAGATTGAAGCGGTAACGCTGCTGTATCCGCGAGAGAGGATCTATCTCTATGCGACGCGGGATTCCGACGCGCCTGCGTTTAGCCAGGTCAAACGCGCGCAAGCCGTGCTTTCGGATTATGACGATTTTGCCGTTCGGTCACGCAGCCTTCAACTCCGTTTCAATATCGCGCTCTTCGTAGGATCGCTGCTTCTCGTTGGTATCGCCGTCTGGATCGCGCTGACGGTTGCCGATCGTCTCGTCCGTCCCGTGAATGAGTTGGTAGATGCGGCACGACGTATCACTGCGGGCGATTTGTCTACGCGGGTCTCCGGTCCCCATGCGCGGGACGAGATTGGCACGCTCGCAAGCGCATTCAATCGTATGACGCAGCGTCTCGAGGCGCAGACTGGGGCCCTTGTGGCAGCCAATAGCCAACTCGATAACCGCCGCGCGTTCATTGAAGCTATTTTGTCAGGTGTGACTGCCGGCGTGTTGTCGGTGGATCAGAACCAGGTGGTGCGATTGCTCAACAGTTCGGCGGAGCGAATATTGGTGGAGGAGGGGCAGGACCCTGTGGGACAGCCGCTCTCCGACGTTTCGCTTGAGCTTGCCGAGTTGCTGAACGAGGAACAAAACACCGGAATCGTGCAAGTGCGCGCCCATGGCGACTTGCGGACGCTGGCGGTGAAGATTTCGCGGGACGCCTCTGGCCATGTGCTGACCTTTGACGACATCACCCAGCAACTTTCGGATCAGCGTCGCGCCGCCTGGTCTGATGTCGCAAGACGTATTGCGCACGAGATCAAAAATCCTCTCACGCCGATACAGCTTGCAGCCGAGCGACTACAACGCCGCTATGGAAAGGAAATCACGAGCGACACGGCGACCTTCAACAGGCTGACGGGGACGATTGTCCGGCAAGTGGGCGATTTGCGCCGGATCGTCGACGAATTCTCGTCGTTCGCGCGGATGCCAAAACCGGTGTTCCGCAGGGAGGCAATAACCGATATCGCCCGCCACTCGCTGTTCCTGCACGAAGTTGCGCATCCGGAGATCGGCTTCGCGTTTGAATCGCACGTCGGCGCAATGGAGATCGTCTGCGACAGACGTCAGATCGGGCAGGCGCTGACCAATATTGTCAAGAACGCCGTCGAGGCTATCGAACCGAAACCGCCGCAACCCGATGGTGGCTTGCGGGGGCATGTGACAATGGTGCTCGATACGGACGAGCAAGGCCGTTTGCGGATCACTGTGACGGATGATGGTATCGGCTTGCCACCGGAACGGGAGCGAATACTTGAACCTTATATGACGACGCGTGCCAAGGGCACCGGCCTAGGCTTGGCGATCGTCAAGAAAATTGTCGAAGAACATAGCGGTGAAATCAGCTTTTGCGACGCTGAGGGCGGGGGCGCCTGCGTGTTCATCGTGCTCGACAACGATACATTGGAACGACTGGAGGCGGTCCCGGAGCAGGCCGCAACGAAGGGAATGATGACAGCTCATGGCGCTTGATATTTTGATCGTCGATGATGAGGAGGATATCCGAGAACTCGTCGCAGGTGTCCTGGAGGACGAAGGCTATGAAGCCCGCACCGCTGCGCACAGCGATGCGGCGATTGATGCCCTCGATAGCCGACGCCCCTCACTCGTTCTGCTGGATGTCTGGTTGCAGGGGTCGAAGCTTGACGGCCTTGAGTTATTGGACGAGATCAAGCGGCGCGATCCATCGATACCGGTCTTAATGATCTCCGGTCACGGTAATCTGGATACGGCAGTCGCCGCGATCCGCAAAGGTGCAGCCGATTTCATCGAAAAGCCGTTCGAGGCGGACCGGCTCCTTCATCTTGTTTCGCGCGCCACAGAAACCGAACGCCTGCGCCGCGAAAATCAATCCTTGCGGGAGCGTGTAGGGAACGAGAGTGAACTGACTGGTAATTCCAGTGCGATTAACGGCGTGCGCGCCACGATCAAGCGCGTTGCAGGGACCGGTAGCCGGGTGCTGATCTCCGGTCCGTCCGGCGGCGGCAAAGAAGTTGCAGCTCGCATGTTGCACGCGTGGAGCGGGCGAGCAGACGCGCCTTTCGTGGTTGTGTCCGCGGCGCGCATGGAGCCAGAACGAGTCGAAGAAGAATTGTTCGGCATCGAAGGCGGAGAGGGTTTGGTAAGACCTGGCTTCCTTGAGCAGGCCCATGGCGGTACGCTGTATTTGGATGAAATCGCTGATATGCCGATTACCACCCAAGGCAAAATCCTACGCGTTTTGACCGACCAGAGCTTCACACGGGTAGGGGGACAACGGCAAGTCAAGGTGGACGTGCGGGTAATCTCGTCAACCGCGCTCGACCTTGCGCAGGAGATCGAGGAAAAGCGGTTCCGTGAAGACCTTTATTATCGGCTCAATGTTGTACCTTTGGTAATTCCCCCACTGAGTGACCGCCGTGACGATATTCCGCCCTTGGTCGAATATTTCCTGGCACGATTTGCGGCGGAGCGTCGCGTGGCGGCGCCCGACATAGCAAGCGATGCCATGGCCGCGTTGCAGGCCTGCGAATGGCCAGGCAATGTGCGGCAACTTCGCAACGTCATAGAGCGCACAATCATACTAGCGCCGGGAGACCGCATCGGTCGTATCGAACTCGACATGCTTCCCGCAGAAGCTACCGGCGGCAGCGCCGGGGAGGGGATCGGCAATAGCGCCATCATGGGTTCACCCTTGCGTGAAGCGCGGGAAAGCTTCGAGCGTGAATATCTTCGCGTCCAGATACGCCGTTTTTCCGGAAACATCTCTCGAACTGCGACGTTCATCGGCATGGAGCGTTCGGCCCTTCATCGTAAATTGAAATTACTGGGAATTACAGACGGCAAGGACGGATGAACCCCTAGGGCGACGGCAGGATCTAAACCCTCTGGATTTATTTCGCAGTTGCGGTACAAACTCCTGTTCCCGGTTCGCGGTGAACAGCACGATGCCTGCCAAGGCACATGAGCGGACAACGTTCCGCCAAGATAGAAAGGCTCAGATATGGCCGACAAGATCAACAATCTTCAGGATATTTTCCTGAACAGCCTTCGCAAGAGCAAGACTCCTGTAACGATGTTCTTGGTGAAGGGCGTCAAACTACAGGGGATCATCACCTGGTTTGATAACTTCTCTGTCCTGCTACGCCGCGATGGTCAGTCACAGCTTGTCTACAAGCACGCGATCTCAACGGTAATGCCCGCGCAACCGATGGATCTGTCCGAAGTCCGCAAAGCGTTCGACGCGAACGACAAGAAAGCCAAGTTGCTTCAGGAGATATTCCTGAACGCCGTCCGCCGCTCGGGCTATCCGGTTACGATGTTCCTGGTGAATGGCGTAATGCTGCAAGGCGAGATCGCCGCATTCGATCTGTTCTGTATGCTGCTGGAGCGCGACGGCATGGCGCAGCTTGTGTATAAGCACGCGGTATCTACGGTGCAGCCTTCCCATCCGCTCGATCTTTCGGCGGAAGGTGAGGCAGATCAGGACTGACACCGTTTGGCCGAACCAAAAAGCTGTAGGGGCGTTGGCCCGGCATGAGTGTATTCGATCGCGATCAGGATGACGAAGTCGCGCGCGGCGCTCGCGCGGTTGTCGTACATGCGGAGACGCATAGCGGCGACCGGCGGGACAGTGACGCGCGTCTGGAAGAGGCCCGCGGTCTTGCCCTTGCCATCGGCATCGACGTCCAGGCATCACAGGCCTTCCGGGTTCGTGATCGAAAACCCGCTACTCTGTTCGGCAGTGGGCAGGTTGAAACCATCGCGCAGTTGGCGGAAGATCACGAGGCCGAGCTGGTCATTGTGGATAATGCCCTGACGCCCGTTCAACAAAGCAACCTTGAGAAAGCCACCAAGGCAAAAGTCATTGACCGGACGGGGCTTATCCTTGAAATCTTCGGGGAGCGAGCCGCCACGAACGAAGGGCGTCTTCAGGTCGAACTGGCTCATCTGGACTATCAGGCTGGGCGGCTAGTCCGTAGCTGGACGCACCTTGAGCGGCAGCGGGGCGGTTTCGGCTTCTTGGGTGGTCCAGGTGAAACACAGATCGAGGCAGATAGGCGCCTGATCCGGGATCGCATGGCCAAGATACGGCGCGAGCTGGAGCAGGTTACGCGAACCCGTGGCCTGCATCGTGCGCGCCGGCAAAGAGCGCCTTGGCCGGTTATTGCACTCGTCGGCTATACCAATGCCGGGAAATCTACCTTGTTCAACTGGATGACCGGCGCGGACGTGATGGCCGAGAACCTGCTGTTCGCTACGTTAGACCCGACGATGCGGCAGATCACATTACCTGGCCTGGACAAGGCCATTCTGTCCGACACTGTGGGGTTTGTCTCTGATCTTCCGACACAACTCATCGCCGCGTTCCGCGCCACGCTTGAGGAGGTGCTGTCCGCCGACCTGATTGTTCATGTCCGTGATATCGCCCATCCCGACAGCGAAGCGCAACGGGCAGATGTGCTGCAGGTTCTTGAAGAGTTGAATGTAGTCGGGGAGGGGGTCGATCCAGCCGCCGCGGTGCCGATCCTCGAAGCTTGGAACAAAGTCGACCTCCTGGATGAGGAGGCCGCCGCGCACATTCGCGAGGTCGCGAGCCGCCATGATGACGTCGTGCTTGTCTCAGCCCTTACCGGCGAAGGCTTGGATGTTCTGCAACGAACCATCAGTCAGACGTTGACGGCGGGGGCAGACGTCCATGTCTTGCAACTTGATCCAGCGGACGGTGCCTCACTTGCCTGGCTGCATGAGCATGGGGAGGTGCTTGCAACGGCAGCTCAAGCCGACGCTCTGCAAGTAGAAGCGCGACTTTCGCAGTCTGCATACGCCCGGTTCCGAGCACGCGCGCACTAAGCTGTACGCTTAACAAACTGCCAAAGCGCTTCTTTCTCCTCAAGCGAAAGTGTTGTGAAGGCATCCCCGCTCGCTTGTTCCATGGCGCGGAACCGGCCATCGAATTTGGCCGTCGCACGGCGAAGAGCAGCTTCCGGATCGACTTTCAAATGCCGCGCCAGATTCACGACCGTGAACAGCAGATCACCAATTTCGTCCTCTTTCTCATCTTGAGAGGTTGCATCGGCAACTTCTTGAAGTTCTTCCTGAATTTTTGCTGTAACCCCGCTTAGATCGGGCCAGTCGAAACCCGTCCTGGCAGCGCGCTTCTGAATTTTCTCTGCCCGGAGCAACGCTGGCAGCGCTAACGCGACGCCTGCAAGCGCACTGCGATCTTCTTCCTTTTCGGCGCGCTCTGTGGCCTTGATAGTCTCCCAATTTGTCTGCGCAGTCGATGCATCGCCGGTGCTGCCGTCAAGAAAGACGTGCGGGTGCCGACGCACCATCTTCTCGCAAATGGCATCGGCGACATCCTGTAGAGCAAAATGTCCAGCTTCCTCAGCCATGCGAGAATGGAAAACAACCTGAAGCAGCAGGTCGCCAAGTTCGTCCTTAAGGGCAGGCATGTCATTGCGGGTAATCGCATCGGCCACCTCATACGCTTCCTCAATCGTGTAGGGCGCGATGGTTGCGAAGTCCTGCTGCACGTCCCACGGGCAACCATCAACAGGATCGCGCAATCGCGCCATGATATTGGCGAGCGGCGCAATATCTGCAGGGGATGCAACAGGAACATCCGAGGGACAATGTCCAGCCATAAATGAAAGTCCGATAATATATATTATGTTAAATTGGCATAGTTCGTGGCAGTTATGGTTCGAGGATCATCTCTCCATCCTCCACACGCCAACTTTTCAGCCGCGACAAGATGTTCATACCCAAGACACTGACATCGCCGAACCCGGGAGAAACCACCACTGGCAAGTCGTGAATGGATATAGATCCAACTCGAATGCGACGTGCGACACCTCGCTGGGCTTCCGCCGGTCCGTTCGCGGTGTTCAACACCAGCGGCATCCGCTGTGTATCGATATCTATGGATGCTGCCTGAGCGGTTCGAACAGAAAGCGCTGTGATGGTCGCGCCGCTATCGATCAAAAAGCGCGTCGGAACGTCATTGATAGTTCCTTCAACCCAATAATGTCCGTCGCTTGAAATCGGAATGCGTAGTCGGCCGCCTTCGACAGTCTGACGGCTCCGTCCTGTCACGCTTGCGCTCACGCGTGTTGCTATTGCAGCAATATCATCATGGTAGCTTGCGATGGTTAATATGACTGTAAAGATACCGATCCAAGCTACGATCATCCCGATTGCGGTACGCAACCTGATCCGTCGTGACAACAACGCGGATCCAACCAGCACCAGCACCGCCAAGTACCAGATGATCCCCGCTGTATCCGCCCCGCCCATTATGCGACGGCGACCATACCATCGTAGCCGGGTTCGACCCCCGCCGGCAGCATGGCGCGCAGAACGTGGTAGTCCATGCTATGATCCATATGCGTCAAGATCGCCCTGCCCGGTTTTGCGCCTTGGATGGCTGTCAGCGTCTGGGCAAGGTGCGCGTGAGTGGGATGCGGACGCACGCGCAACGCGTCAGCTATCCAGATATCAACGCCCCGGTACATTTCCAGCATCTCACCTGTTATTTCATGAAAGTCTGTTGCATAAGCAATTGTCTTTCCACCATAATCAAAGCGGAAGCCCGTCGAGTAGATTGATCCATGAGGCTGATCCACGGTGGCGATCGCGATGTCGCCAATTACAAACGTATCTGGCATGATACGACCGTCTATTGTGGACGGATAACCTTCCCGGCCTTCAAATGCGTAAGCGAAGCGCTGCCGCAACAAGTCCAGTGTCTGTCGCCGTGCGTAGCCCGGAACCGGTGACCCTGCATGATGAAACAGTTGCCGAACATCATCGATGCCGTGACAATGGTCGGCATGATCGTGCGTCCACAAGATCGCGTCAATCTCTACAACCCCGGCAGCCAGTAATTGGCCTCGCATATCAGGTGAGGTATCCACCAAAATACGCGTAGTCGAGCTTTCGATCAGGATCGAAGCGCGTGTTCGTGCATTCCTTGGTTCGGTCGGATCGCAAGTGCCCCAGTCATTTCCGATACGAGGCACTCCTGACGATGTGCCGCATCCGAGTAGAGTAACCTTTAAGGTCACAAAACAGCCTTCTTAAACAACTGGTTGAAATTACGAGATGTTGCTTCAGCCAAAACTTCCAAACCTTCTCCGCGCAGGTTTGCGAGAAAACGTGCCGTGTCAGCTACGAAAGACGGCTCACAAGGCTTCCCGCGATGCGGCACGGGGGCAAGGAAGGGGCTGTCTGTCTCGATCAAGAGACGTTCCGCCGGAAGGCGAGCAGCCGTTTCCTGAAGATCCTTCGCGTTGCGGAACGTCACGATGCCAGAAATACTGATATAAAAACCGATCTCCAACGCGGCATTGGCGAACGCGCCGCTGGCGGTGAAGCAATGGATCACGCCGGGGAAAGCCCCCTTCCCCATTTCATCGCGCAGTATGGCAAGGGTATCGTCTTCCGCATCCCGCGTATGGACGATCAGCGGCAGCTGCGTCTCCCGCGCGGCTGCGATATGGGCACGGAATGAGGTTTGCTGCCGCGCCCGGTCGCTTTGATCGTAGTAGTAATCGAGACCCGTTTCGCCAATACCGACGATCTTGGGATGAGAGGCGCGCTCGACCAGTTTGGCAGTATCGACGTGCGGATGTTCATCCGCTTCGTGGGGGTGGATGCCGACAGTTGCCCAAACATCGTCTTCGCGCTCCGCCGTCGCAAGCACGTCGTCCCACTCGCTTTCGCGCGTAGCGATGTTGAGCATTTTCCCGACACCTGCTTCGCGCGCCCGGGCGAGGACACCTGCCTGATCCTCGATCAAACCCTTATAGTTTAGATGACAGTGGCTATCGATCAGCATCGTCAGCCTTCTGCCTCCGTTAGCTCCAGGCGAGGAAATAGAGGTTTCGGAGCGGAAAGCGTAAATCCGCTCGCCATTAGAGCCGGATACCACGATGCGCCAATGTTCGCATAAGTGCGAGCGTCTGGCGCTACGCCCATTTGATCGAGCAGCGCATTGGAAGAGGTCGGAATCACGGGCGCAATCATGATGGCGAGATTTCCGATCGCCTCGTACAAGACAGCAAGTACTTCCGACATTCTCACCGGATCGGTCTTCCGCAACGCCCACGGCGCCTGCGCGTCGATATACTGGTTGCAGGCGAATACAGCCTTCATCCAGGTTTCGATTGCGTGCGAAGGCGCGAGATCAGCCATCATGTTCTGAAAATCTTCAGATGCCACGACGACCAATCGCCGCAACTCCGCATCCGCATCAGTCGCGTCGCCAATGTCGGGCAGCTTGCCTTCAAGGTTCTTGGCTATGAAGCTCAATGTGCGCTGGGCCAGGTTGCCGAAGCTGTTCGCCAGATCGCTATTCGCTCTCTGGACAATTGCTTCGGCGCTGTAACTGCCGTCGTTGCCAAAGGTCACTTCCGAGAGCAGAAAGTAGCGCAATTGATCGACGCCAAATCGATCCGCAAGTTCCAGCGGATCTGCGACATTGCCTACAGACTTGGACATCTTCTCGCCGCGATTCAGCAGGAAGCCATGACCGAACACTTGGCTAGGCAGAGGCAACTTCGCACTCATCAAGAATGCTGGCCAGTAAACAGCATGAAAACGCACAATATCTTTGCCGATAATATGGATCATATCACCGCCATCGGTCCAGTATTGCGCCATGCGCTCCATATCATCGGGATAGCCGCAACCAGTGAGATAGTTCGTCAAGGCATCGACCCACACGTACATCACGTGCCCTTCCGATCCCGGCACTTTCACGCCCCAGTCGAAACTCGTGCGCGATATGCTTAGGTCCGCCAGCCCGCCTTCCACGAAACGCATGACTTCATTGCGGCGGCTTTCGGGGCGGATGAAATCCAGGTTTTTCGTGTACAGGTCCAGAAGCGGCTGCTGATATTTGGACAGCTTGAAGAACCAACTCTCCTCAACGGTCCATTCCACGGGCGTGCCTTGAGGAGAAAGCTTCTCCCCCCTTCCCCGTCAGTCAGTTCCTTTTCGTCGTAGAACGCTTCATCCCGTACGGAATACCAGCCTTCATACCGACCCAGATAAAGGTCGCCGCTGGCTTCCATGGCTTTCCAAATGGCTTGGCTGGCGGCATGATGCGCCGGTTCACTGGTGCGAATGAAACGATCATAACTGACGTTGAGAGAGTCATCCATCTGCTTGAAATAGGATGCCATTTCATCTGCAAGAGCGCGCGGCGTGATGCCGCGACTGCGAGCCGCCTGATCCATCTTCAGGCCATGTTCGTCGGTGCCGGTCTGAAAGAAGACATCGCGGCCCATCATGCGCTGGAAGCGGGCGATTGCGTCGGTCGCAACCGCCTCATAGGCATGGCCGATATGGGGCCGGCCGTTAGGGTAACTTATTGCCGTCGTGATGGTAAAAGGTTTGGACATAAGCTCGCTTCAACAGGCGTGTATTGGGCCTCTCTAACGACTGACCCTGCACCGCGCAAAGGCCGATTTGGCCAAGTCAGGCGGCGCGGCGTTCCTGCGCAAGAACTGCGACATACGAACATAGCTCGAATACGACGCTTGCCGGATCAAGCGAGAGGATAACGGCACCCGACGCGAGCTGCTTCGCCTGCTCCCACCCTGTCAGTGTGACTTTAAGGGCGTGGCCCTGCTGTAAACGGGCAGCCGACGCGAGAAAGGCCGGAACTCGTTCGAGAAATGCTTCATAGCGAGGGCGAGCGGCCTTGCCGCCAAGTTGCTTGGCTAAAGCAAGCCGCCTCTTGTTGGTGGGATCGCCATCGGCTGCGATGGCCGCCAGCGCATGTTCGATCTGCCCCAGTTCGAGTCCCGCATAGCCAAGTGCCCTACCGGGTGATCCCTCCCCTGCCCTTACCAGCGCGTCTAATTCGTCGGCTGTCACGTTCGGAAGGTGACGGCGCAGAATGACCTGCAATGCCTCATGGTCCAAGGAGGCGAAACGCAAGACGCGACAACGCGACCGGATCGTCGGCAGCAGGCGCGCAGGCGCATGGGCAACAAGCAGAAAAACAGTGCCGGCCGGCGGCTCCTCAAGATTCTTAAGCAACGCGTTGGCTGCGCCACGTTCCATGTCGTCGGCACTGTCGATCACAATAATCCGGCGGTTCGAAAGCGACGGCACTGAGCCAAGCAGCCGCTGGAGACCGCGCACCTGATCCACGCTTATGTTACGGGCCAGATCACCATTGTCTTTTTCCAACCGTGTGAGTTCGGCATAGTCGGGATGAGTTCCTGCGTCGAATAGCCGACCATTCGGATTATCAAGAGGCAAGTCGAGAGTGTCGCCGGTCTGCACCGTGCCTGCCGCTTCTGCAAGCAGGCGGCGCGCTGCCATACGAGCGAAGCTGGCTTTGCCCACCCCCCGCGGTCCGGCAAGAATCCAGCCATGATGCATCCGCCCCCCCCGCGCAGCATCAAGCAGTGTGCGAGCTTGAAGATCATGGCCGATAAGTGACGTCATGGCAGCATATCCGCCAATGCCTCTAGCAAATTGGCCGTCACAGCATCTGCGCTACCGCTGGCATCCACCACGCGGAAACGTTCGGGTTCCTGGCCTGCAAAGCGCTTGAAGGAATTAGCCACAAGACGATGATATTCCTGGCTTCTTCCGCCAATTCTGTCGGGACCATCCGTATCTCGGGCCGATGCGCGCGCCTCCGCAACATCCTCCGACACCGCTAGGATGAGAGTGCGGTCGGGCAGAAAGCCCTCGCTGCCGATGCGGTGCAGCGAAAGTATGTCTTCGTCCACAAGCCCGTTGCTGCCCCCTTGATAGGCGCGGCTACTGTCCAGAAAACGGTCGGCAATGACCCATTCCCCGCGACCGATCGCCGGGCGGATGACGCGGGACACGTGATCCGAGCGAGCGGCAGCGAACAGCAAGGCCTCGGCGCGGGGCGTCCAGCGATCCGCGTCGCCTTTCAGTAGCAAGTCCCGAATGGCTTCAGCACCGGCACTTCCACCCGGCTCACGTGTTTCGACAACGACAACGCCTCGGTTCCGCAAAGCTTGCGCCAGCGCCTTGACTTGCGTCGACTTCCCCGCGCCCTCTCCGCCCTCCAAACTGACAAAGCGACCCGGCTGCATTATCCGAAGAACGACGTCAGGCCATTCCAGAACCGACCAAAAATCCCTGCTTCGGTAACGGCTTCAGCGGCGACGAGCGGCATCGTCTGTGCACCGGTGTCCGGCGTCGTCACGACCAGTTGAGCAATTTCCTGCCCCTTGGCGATCGGCGCCTTGATGGGGCCGTTATAGACGACCTTCACCTGAATGTTGCTAGACGCGGTGCGCGGCATGGTGACGGCAAGATTGCGAGGCGCGACGAGGCCTACCGTCCGCGCGCTGCCCAACTGGACATCGGCAGTTTCGACCAACGCATCTTTCTTGAACAGCGGCTGCGCTTTCCACGCGCGAAAACCCCAATCCATGAAGCGGACCGATTCTTCAATCCGGGCATTGAAGCTGTCCAAACCCGCGACCACCATGACCAGACGACGACCGCCCTGATCGGCGGAACCGGTGAAGCCGTAGCCAGCTTCTTCGGTGTGCCCTGTCTTCAACCCGTCTGCGCCTGGTATACGGCCCAGAATGGGGTTGCGGTTGGCCTGCGTGATCTGGTTGCCGCCCATGGTCTTGCCCCAGGTGAAGGACGTGGTGGCGTAAAATCTCTTATAGAGGTCGGGCGTCTCCTGGATGGTGCCTTCCGCCAATCGGGCTAAGTCGCGCGCAGTGACATAAGTCACGCCCTCATCGGGCCAACCGTTGCTGTTACCGAAATGGCTGTTGGTGAGGCCCATGCGCTTGGCCTCCTGATTCATCAAAGCAACAAAGGCGTCCTCGGTCCCCGCAATGCCCTCCGCCAGCACGACGCAGGCGTCATTGCCCGACAATGTTACGATCCCGTGGAGCAGGTTCTCGACTGACACCTGTTCGCCGACAGAAAGGAACATCGTCGATCCCGCTTCCGGCCCATGCCATTTCTTCCATGTCTCTGGGCGGACAGTGAACTTCGTGTCGAGCTTCAATTGGCCCTGCTGGATCAGGCGAAAGGCAACGTGCGCAGTCATCATCTTGGCGAGCGAGGCGGGCGGCATCCGCTGATCCCCGCCCTTGTCATAGAGGATCGCGCCAGAGGACAGATCCTTCATGAACGCGATCTTCGCCGCGCTCGTATAGGGTGGCGCTTCAGCGGCAAGTGGCTGCGCCAGAAGCGGGAGAAACAAGGCGACGGCAAAGCTCTTTTTCATCTATACTCTCGACACAATCTGATCCGCCGATTCAACGCGGTGACGCGGTTGGCCTCTCGTCATTAGCTATAATGACGGCGTCGCGGAACCCCTTCGATGCGGCATAGGTGACACCAGCGCGCGCATCCGCCGCTGTGGTATAGGGACCATAGCCGACACGCCACAGCGATCCGGTCAGGATGGCCTTCGCACCGATACGTTCGGCCAGTGCTTCCGCCCGATCTTTCGCCGCAAAAGACGCGATCTGCACCGTATAGAAGCCTTTGGCAGGCAGCGTTTGCGGAGCGGCCCAAACACGTGGCGCGATGGCAGGTAATCCAGCGGATTCCTGCATGGCCGCGAGTTCAACCCCTCGCACACTTGGCCTCTCCGCCACACGCCTGCCCGATCTCAGCACCGCGCGCTCGGCCTCCGGCGGATCGACCCGTCGGACACGGACGGCTGTTGCGCCTCCGCCTAATATGCCCAATTGCTCGGCAGCGCCGCGGGACAAATCGATTTCACGCGCCTGCGTGAACGGCCCACGGTCGTTGATACGCAGCAATATCGTTCTGCCGGTCGAGAGAGCCGTGACTTCGACGTAGCTTGGCAGCGGCAGGGTGCGATGGGCGGCGCTGATGGCAGAGGGTTCGAACCTCTCACCATTGGCTGTGCGGTTGCCATTCAATTCCTCGCCATACCAACTGGCAAGGCCGACCGCCTGATAATTGCGAACATCTGACGGCGTGTAGGTCACGCCAGCTATCGTGTACGGCGCGCCGATCTTGACCGGCAGATCGGCGACTTGCGAGCCAGTCCGTCCAGGCGATCCGGCCCGGAACCTACCGTCGCGCTGACCATCGATCATGCCGCAGGAACCGAGCATCACCATCAGCGCCGCGCTTGTGATGAAGAGCCTAACCCGCGACAGCATCCGCAAGCAATCCGACGGACAGCGCATAGAAGTTCGAGCAGTTGTAATCGAGGATCACCCGATAATTACCGGTCAGGAGGTACGCTGTGCGGCCAGGGCCATCAGGTTCGATCAACGTTGCCAACTCGCTGTCAGCAAGCATGGCCGGACCTTGCGCGATTACGCCGCGCCTGCGCCACTCGGCCATTGTGAGCCAGCGGCTATGGCGCTCCATGACACGCGGACAGCGTGGCGCGTTGGTGCGGTTCGTAATACTGGCGCGGTCGAAATCCGCTGGGACAGAGGCCGCGACTCCCCATGGCGTCCCTTTCCGCCATCCTGCATCCACGAAGTAGTTGGCGATCGAAGCAAGGGCATCGGCTTCGCTGGACCAGATGTTCGCGCGGCCGTCGCCGTCGCCATCCTTCGCCACGCGCAAGTAGACGGATGGAAGGAACTGGGGATAGCCAGTTGCCCCGGCCCAACTTCCAACAAGTTGCGAGCGTGGAACGCCATTATCCAGCATCTTGAGCGTGGCGAGAAATTCCGGCTCGAACAGACTCCGTCGGCGCCCCTCATAGGCTAGGGTCGCGAGCGAGCGCAGCAGATCGAAGTCGCCTGTATAGGAGCCATAGTTCGTTTCATGCCCGTAGATCGCGACCATGATCGCCTCGGGCACACCGGTTTGCTGTTCGATTCGAGAAAGCCGACCACGATTGTTCTGATAGGCAATCCTGCCCCGATTGATCCTCGCGGCGTCGACATGCTGACGGCGATAAGGCTCGAAGGCAGGAATAGAGGTGCCAGAACCGGGAAGGCCGCCGGGCTGAGCTTGGTCCAGTTCAACTACACGGGGGTTAGGCGTGAGAGTGGGAAAGACGTTGCCCATTGTGGCATCGCTGATGCCCATAGCGCGAGCCTTGGGGCGCAAAGTCTCCAGATAGGACTGGAAACCCGTGTCAGTCTGCGCCGAAGCGGGCGGCGCGATGGCTATTTCCGGCCACATCGCGCTCGTTATGAGCGCTGCGGCGAGAATGGCGGATCGTATCATGGACATCCCCTTGTCGCTGAACGCCTTTGTCGCACAGTATGCGACAAGCGTGAATCCCTTATTTACGACCCTTGATCCACTCATTGAAAGATTTGGCTTGGATTTGCCGGAAGGGTCGATATTTAGCGCGAAGTCGACGGGTTACCGATAGGCTTCAGGACAATGGTTCGGAAGCCTATGCCGGAAGGGTGGCAGAGTGGTCGATTGCAGCGGTCTTGAAAACCGCCGATGTGCAAGCATCCGTGGGTTCGAATCCCACCCCTTCCGCCAATCGTTTGAGTGCCCTACGCTGCACCCTTGAAAGCAGTAGCAATACCTACCCTAGTAAAACCATGTGGCTCAAAGTCCTGAGTTTGGTCATATCGCGCTGCGTACGGCGGGAAAGGCCCATGAAATGACGAGGAAGTTGACGCATCTTGAGCGTCTCGAGGCGGAGAGTATCCACATCTTGCGGGAGGTCGTCGCGGAAGCGGACCGCCCGGTGATGCTGTACAGCGTGGGCAAGGACAGCGCCGTGATGCTGCATCTGGCGAAGAAGGCCTTCTACCCCTCGCCCCCACCCTTCCCGCTGCTGCATGTCGATACCACGTGGAAGTTTCGCGACATGTATGCGCTGCGCGAGAAGGCCGCGCGCGACGCGGGGATGGAGTTGTTAGTCTATCAAAACCCCGAAGCGCTGGAACGCGGGATCAACCCGTTCGATCACGGCGCGCTGCATACCGACATGTGGAAGACCGAAGGGTTGAAGCAGGCGCTTGATAAGTACGGCTTTGATGCAGCATTTGGCGGCGCTCGGCGCGACGAGGAGAAGTCTCGCGCCAAGGAGCGCATCTTCTCTTTCCGCACGGCATCGCATCGCTGGGATCCCAAGGCGCAACGGCCGGAACTCTGGCACCTCTACAACGCGCGCAAGGCCAAGGGCGAGAGTATGCGGGTGTTCCCGATCTCCAATTGGACCGAGTTGGATATCTGGCAGTATATCCATTTGGAGGGCATTGAGATCGTGCCGCTCTATTTCTCCGCGCCCCGTCCGACTGTCGAGCGGGACGGCATGTTGCTGATGGTCGATGACGATCGCTTCCCACTTGCTCCCGGCGAAGTGCCGGTAGAGCGATCGATCCGCTTCCGCACGCTCGGCTGTTATCCGCTGACCGGCGCCGTGGAGAGCGATGCCAAGACGTTACCGGAAGTCATTCAGGAGATGCTGTTGACGACGACATCGGAAAGGCAGGGGCGCGCCATCGACAAGGATTCCGGCGGCGCGGGCATGGAGAAGAAAAAGCAGGAGGGGTATTTCTGATGAACGATATGGTCACCGAAGCGCCCGAACCTGTTTATGAAGTTGACGCATTAATCGCGCAGGACATCGACGCCTATCTCGACGTGCACCAGCACAAAACGATGCTACGCTTCATCACCTGCGGGTCGGTGGACGACGGAAAATCGACGCTGATCGGCAGGCTGCTGTACGACAGCAAGATGATCTTCGAGGATCAACTGGAGGCGCTTCAGGCAGACAGCAAACGCGTCGGCACGCAGGGTCAGGAGATCGACTTCGCGCTGCTGGTTGACGGTCTCGCCGCCGAGCGCGAGCAAGGTATCACCATCGATGTCGCCTATCGCTTCTTCGCGACAGAAAAGCGCAAATTCATCGTCGCCGACACGCCGGGGCACGAGCAATATACGCGCAATATGGTGACAGGCGCATCCACGGCCGACCTCGCCGTCATCCTGATCGACGCGCGCAAAGGCGTGCTGACGCAGACCAAGCGGCACAGCTTTCTGGCGCATCTGATCGGCATTCGGAACATCGTCCTTGCCGTCAACAAGATGGATCTGGTCGACTACGATCAGGCCACGTACGAGGCGATCCTTGCCGACTACACAAGCTTTGCGCAGTCGATCGGCATCAGCGCCTTCACGGCGATGCCGATCTCAGGGTTCAAGGGCGACAACATCACCACCCCCTCCCCCAACATGCCGTGGTATACTGGACCGGCACTGATGCAGCATCTGGAGAGCGTCGAAGTCGATGTCACCAGCGATGCGCAGAAGCCTTTTCGCATGGCTGTGCAATGGGTTAATCGTCCGAACCTCGACTTTCGCGGTTTTTCGGGGCTGATCGCCAGCGGATCGATTCGGCCAGGTGATGCGGTGCGAGTGCTGCCATCGGGCAAGACTTCGACCGTCAAGAACATAGTCACCTTTGGCGGAAATCTGGACCAGGCCGTGGCGGGCCAGTCAGTCACGCTCACCTTCGCCGACGAGATCGATTGCAGCCGCGGCGACGTGATTGCCGCCGCCGACAGCCCGCCGCAGGTCGCCGACCAGTTCGAGGCGACGATCGTGTGGATGGACGAAGCGGAAATGCTGCCGGGACGACCTTACTGGCTGAAGATCGGTACGCAGATGGTCACTGCCACCATCCAGCAGCCGAAATATCAAGTCAACGTCAACACGATGGAGCATCTGGCGGCCAAGACGCTGGAGTTGAACGCAATCGGCGTCGCCAATCTCTCTACCGACCGGGCAATCCCCTTCGAGCCCTATGCCGACAATCGCGATCTTGGTGGATTCATCCTGATCGACAAGATGAGCAACGCCACAGTTGCGGCGGGAATGATCCACTTCTCGCTGCGCCGCGCGGACAATGTGCACTGGCAGGCGACCGACGTGACGCGCGAGCATCACGCGGCGCTCAAGAACCAGAAGCCCGCCGTACTGTGGCTGACGGGCCTGTCGGGGGCAGGCAAATCCACCATCGCGAACCTTGTCGAGAAGAAGCTGGCGCGGATGAACCGCCACACCTTCCTGCTCGATGGCGACAATGTGCGGCACGGCCTTAACAAGGATCTGGGTTTTACCGATGCCGGCCGGGTGGAGAACATCCGTCGCGTCGGCGAAGTCGCCAAACTGATGACCGACGCTGGGCTGATTGTCATCACCGCCTTCATCTCGCCCTTCCGCGCCGAGCGTGAAATGGTGCGTCAGATGATGCAGCCCGGGGAGTTCATCGAGGTCCACATCGACACCAGCCTTGCCGAGGCAGAGAAGCGCGACGTCAAGGGCCTCTACAAAAAGGCGCGCGAGGGCAGCCTCAAGAACTTCACCGGCATCGACAGTCCTTATGAAGCGCCCGAAGATCCCGAGATTCGTATCGACACTAGCGCCATGACGGCAGAGCAAGCGGCTGATGCCATCGTTGCAAGGCTTATCCCATGAGCATGACCGATGCCGAGCTTGCCGCCCATCTGGCGGAGACCGCCGGACGCATACTGCTCGAAGTGCGCGCGTCAGGTGTATTCAGCCCAAAGGCACTGGGCAAGGCGGGCGACCAGACTGCCAATCAGTTTCTGGTCGCGGCGATTCGAGAATCGCGGCCGGACGACGGGCTGCTGTCCGAGGAGATGAAGTGCGACGGCACGCGGCTTTCCAAGTCGCGGGTGTGGATAATCGATCCGGTCGACGGCACGCGGGAATATGGCGAGGCGCGTGCCGATTGGGCCGTGCATGTGGCGCTGGCCATCGACGGCGTGCCGGTGACTGGCGCCGTAGCGCTGCCGGGACTGGAGGGCGGCATTGTCCTGCGAAGCGACCAAGTCAACGCTGTGCCCCCCGCCCCAGACACTCTGCGCATGGTGGTTTCCCGCACGCGCCCCGCCGCAGAGGCGCTGGCAGTAGCGGAGAAACTAGGCGCGGAACTGATCCCCATGGGATCGGCAGGCGCAAAGGCAATGGCCGTTGTTCGTGGCGAGGCGGACATTTACCTCCACACCGGCGGGCAATATGAATGGGATAGCTGCGCCCCCGCCGCCGTCGCTCTGGCTTACGGCCTTCATGTATCGCGCGTCGATGGCACGCCGCTCCTTTACAACCAGCCGGACGTCTACATGCCAGACCTGCTGATATGCAGGAAGGATGTCGCGGACAAGGTACTAAACCTCGTGCGCGAACTTGCCGGGAAAATGGTCAACTAAAGCCGATTACACCTGCCTCAGCCACTGGCCCGGTGCTTCCACGGACGATCATCTCATGCGCAAGTGTCAAGTGAGACTTGGCGTTGTCGCTATCCTGGCGGAAATGGGGATTGACCAGTATATCAACCGCTGCGGCGGCCATCTCGGCCTTCGGCTGGCGAATAGTCGTCAACTGCGGCCAGGCAGCACGCGAGGATGCCGCATCGTCGAAGCCGCAGATCGACAGCGCCTCCGGCACGAAGATGCCCAGCTTCATCGCGGTGATTAGAACGCCAAGCGCCATGTCGTCATTGGCGGCGAAAATCGCGGTGGGACGCACATCCACTTGCAATATGCGCTCGCCCAGTTCCAGACCTGATCGGAAACTGAAGTCGCCCCGCATGACCACGCTTTCGTCCACCGTGATCCCGGCACCGGCCATTGCCTCGCGAAACCCTTCTTCCCGCCGCGCGGACGCGCTGTGTGTCGAAGGCCCCTGCACGAACCCGATGTGTTTATGGCCAAGCCCGATCAGATAATCAGTCATCTCCCGCGCCGCGCCGCGGTCGTCCATCCGTACCGTGCCGGTGGCGGCCGAGGCGACGCTTGGCGCGACCAGCACGAGCGGAAGGCTCGCCTCGAAGAATATGTCTGTAAGTGCGGCTTCGTCGCAGATGGGTGGCGCTATGATCGCACCGTCCAGTCGCAGGGCCGCAATGCTGCTTCGTACCTGATCCGCCCAGTGCGTTCCGTTGAGGTCCACCGGCTCGATAACGAGATGATAGCTGCGTTCGCGACAGCGCAATAGTGCGCCGTGCTGCACGTCGGCGGCGTAGCCTGACACCGGATCATCGATGAACAGACCGAGCAGATAAGAGCGCGAACTGGACAGACTGCGCGCAAAGGCGTTGGGCCTGTAGTCGAGTTCCGCCACGACCCTCTCCACGACCTCGCGGACTTCCGGACGGACATGCGCTTCCCCATTGATGACTCGCGAAACCGTCTTTGGCGAGACGCCAGCCTGCGCGGCTACATCCTTGATCGTCACGACCTTCATGCGGCAGTTTCCTTAGGTGTCATGCACATCGCGGCGAACAGCGCGATACCGGCGTAGCAGATGGCGGGCAGCAAGAGGGCGAGCAACAAGCCTGCCGCATCAGCGACGGCGCCCGTCAGCATAGGGATGATAGCGCCGCCGACTACCGCCATGCATAGCCACATAGAGGCAAGCGGCGCCATGCGGCTGTCCTGCGGCATCGCTAACGCGTAGATCGTCGGGTACATGATGGCATTGCACATCCCGACTGCGATAAGCGCAGCAGATCCCGCCAAGCCCGACAGCAGCACCGCAGCGACAGTCAGCGCCAGCGCCATCAGCGCTGCGAAAAGCAGCAGGCGCGCTTCCGAAATACGCGTCATAGCCCACGCGCCGGCAAATCGGCCCAGCATTGCGCCGGCCCAGTAAAGGCTGACCAGCCGCCCGGCCGTGACGGGCTCGACGCCGAGCCTTTCCGGCAGCATGAGGACGTTGGTCAGTAGCGTTCCGATCGTCACCTCCGCACCTACGTAGACGAAGATCGCGAAAATCCCCCAAATCAGGCGCCGGTCGCGCAGAACGCTCGTCATTCCCTTCGTCCAGGATACGGGCGGCATTTCCCTCTTGTTCGGCAGCAGGGTTCGGTGGCTGAAATAAACTATCGAAAGCACAGAGAGGATCGCACCCGAAGCCACGAACGGCAGCGAGGCGGTCACAGCGACGGTGTCTCCCGGAGACAAATTTGCCAATAGATATGGTGCAGTGAGCAACGGCCCCAATACCGTACCGAGCGAGTTAAACCCCTGGAGCAAGGTCAGGCGGGCGGCCGAACCGCGCGAAGGCCCGATAACCGTGACCACCGTATTGGCCGCAATCTGCAATATGGTCTGGCCGCCGGAAAGCAACAAAAGCGATCCGAGCACCAGCACGAAGTCGCGCAGCCCCTGGGCAACAGCCAGCGCAAGGCACCCTGCGGCCATAACGGCAAGGCCCATGAAGATGGCACGCATATAGCCGATGCGTACGACTGCCACGGCTGCGGGTAATGCGAACAGTAAATAACTGCTGTGAAAGGCAATTTGAATGAGCAGCGCACCCTTGTAGTCGAGCACCAACAGCAGCTTCAGTTGCGGCACCAGCAAACTGACGCTCGCACTTAAGAAGCCACCAATGAAGAACACCCCAATGGAGAGCCAGAACAGCCGTTTTGCAACGAATTCCGTAGCGTCGGATGACCTTTGAGTTTCTTTGGGGAGCGTGACCACGGACATTGCAAACGGTCTATATGCCGTAATGAAGGCTAAGGGAACGGCATCAGAAACATAGTATGACATCGATGTCAAAGATCAGTTGACATCGATGTCATAAAGTCGTTTTAAGGCATCACAACACAATTCCTTTTGGGAGGATGACTATGACGAGGCAAGCACTCGTCGCGAGCACGGCGCTCGCGGCTTGCTTATTTTCTGTTTCTATCGCCAAGGCGCAGGAAACTGCTCCGCAGGCTGCGTCCAACAACGATAGTGGCGATATCATCGTCACGGCAACGCGCCGCGAGACCAGCCTGCAATCGACGCCTATCGCTGTTTCCGCGTTCAGCCAGGAAACGCTTGATCGGCAGCAGGTGAAGGACGTTACCGATCTCGCCCGTTTCGTGCCCTCCCTCCAGTTCAATCAGCAGGGCGATCAGTCGGCAGTCCTCTTGACGTTGCGCGGCATCGGCAACGACAGCGCCTATACCGAAGTCGCCGACCCCGAAGTCGCCATCTATATCGATGGCATCTATTCGCCGCGCTCGCAGGGTGCTTCGGTGCTGATGTACGACATGGAGCGCGTTGAAGTGCTACGCGGTCCGCAGGGTACGCTGTTCGGCCGCAACGCTACCGTGGGTGCGCTTAGCCTGATCTCTGCAAAGCCCAAGCTCGGCGTGTTCGACGGCAATGTCGAACTCACCGCCGGTAACTATGATCGCTTCGGCGTTCGCGGGGCGATCAACATCCCCGTCACCGACACGCTGGCCTTCCGCGTCGCCTTCGTCAGCGATCGTCATGATGGCTATGCCGACTTCCAGCCGGCACCGAATATCCCAGGTATCAACAAGTCGGCGTTCGTCACCACCGGTAAGAAATACTATGCCGCCGACCAGCAGTCCGGCCGCGTCAGCATGCTGTGGAAGCCAAGTGATCGCTTTAGCTGGGATCTTTCGGCGGAAGGCTTCCTCGACAATGGCGCTCCGGTAATCGGCCTGTTGCAGGCGCCGCGCCCAGGCACAAAGCGCTGGTCGACGCTGAGCGATACCGCGCCGGACACCGACCGCTACTCGGTCGCCGTTCGCAGCGCGATGAATTACGACATCACCGATGGCATTCAGTTGAGCTACATCGCTGGCTGGTCGCGGATCGGCGGCAGCACGCGCACCGATGCCGACGCGGGTGCCCTGCCCCCCACGGGCCAAGTCGATGCGGACGGCAACGACCTTCCCTTGGGCGCATTCAACGAGAACCGTACCCTCTCGTCGCGCTATGACTTCCAGAGCCATGAAGTTCAGTTGAAGTCGACTGGCGACAACGCAATCGATTGGATCTTGGGCGCCTATTACAGCCACGAGAAGAACAAAATCCGCTTCGATATCGATCAGCGCAACGGCTATCGCGATGGCACGTTCAGCTGGGCGGGCAGCTTCATTCAGGCCAACCGCCAGATCGACTCACGCGCTGTGTTCGGTCAGGCCGTATGGCACGCGACCGACTGGCTCCGCCTGACGGGGGGCTTGCGCTATACGAAGGATAAGAAAGAAGACATCGGCGGTCGCAACGTGACGTTCAGCGGAGCTGGTTGCACGCCTGCGCAGTCGGCACCCGGCGGCATATGCCAGGGCGGCATCTTCGGCGCATTCCCCGACGCGACAGCGGCAGAACTCGTAACGCTCCTCCCCGGCTTCGGCATCTCGAACAACGACGTCAAGGGCAAGTGGGACAAGCTGACCTACCTCGCCCGCGTCGATGCGGACGTTGCTCCGGGCACCCTGGCTTATGCAAGTCTCTCGACTGGGTTCAAGTCGGGCAACATTCAGGATAACGCTGGTCTCACCGACCCGGAAACGCTGACCAACTATGAAGTGGGTCTGAAAACGCGGTTCCTTGATCGTCGCGTGACCTTAAACCTCGCCGCCTATTATTCGGACTTCAAGGGCTATCAGGTCAACCAGGCGGTCACCTTCCGCGATGCCGCTGGCAATGTGGTGCGCAGCCAGATCGTCACGCAGAATGCAGAGGGTGCGAAAGCCTATGGCCTTGAGGCTGAGCTGAACGCCAATCTGACGGACAATGACCGCCTCCAATTCTCCGGCACGATCCAGAAGACCAAGCTGGAGGATTTGGAGAGTGTCGACGGACGGCTATATGACGGCGGCAAGGCGTCTTCGGTCGCCCAGCTTAAGGGCAATGAGTTGGCACATGCGCCGCGCTTCTCCGCGACGGTCAGCTACGAGCATGACTTCGAACTCGCCAGCGGAGCGACGATCACTCCGCGCTTCACAACGCATTATGAGACGAAGAGCTGGCTCAGTTACTTCAACGGCGACAGCAACCCGTTCGTGAGCGCCAACCTTCCGGCAGATAATATGCCAAACCGTGGCACCAATGGCACGGATTGGGATCGCCAGAAGGCCTACTTCCGGTCGGACGCGTCCATCCGCTTCTCCCCGGCAGATGGGAAATATTCGGTCGAGGCGTTCGTCCAGAATATCGAGAACAACAAGATCCGGACTGGTGCAGGCGCGTTTGGCGCGCCGCGTTACGAGCCGGTGTTCCTGTCGAACCTTCAGCCCCCGCGCACCTGGGGCGTCCGCGCCCGCGCGAACTTCTGAAGGACAAGTTGATGACGACCGACACTCCCTCCCCTGGTCGAGCCGTCATTCTGGGCGGCGGCACGGCCGGATGGCTGGCCGCCGCCTATCTTTCTCGCACACTGAAGATGTCCAATGTCACGCTGGTCGAATCCAGCGAGATCGGCATCATCGGCGTGGGGGAAGGCACATTCCCCACCATTCGCTCGACGCTCGCCAATCTTGGCATCAGCGAGGCGGAATTTCTCGTCCGCGCGAATGCCACCTTCAAGCAAGGCGTGCTGTTCGAAGGCTGGGCGGACGGAAGCGACAGCTATTTTCATCCGTTCAATCTGCCGATCGGCGGCGAGGATGAAGCGCTGCTGCCGCACTGGATTGCTGACACAAACCCAACTCGCCCGTCGTGGGCCGATGCTGTCACTGTGCAGGAGCAAGTGATCCGCGCTGGCCGCGCACCAAAGCGACCGGATGATCCGGATTTCTCCGGACCGATGAATTACGCCTATCATTTCGACGCGGCGCGATTTGCGGATTATCTTCGCGATATCTCCGTGGCGGCCGGAGTCCAGCGTGTGGAAGGCACGGTCGCAACGGTCGAGCGGCAGGGAAATGGCGATATCGCCGCACTGCTGCTGATCGATGAGCAAAGGATCGAAGGCGACTTTTTCCTCGATTGCTCCGGGTTCGGCGCGCTGTTGATCGGGCGGACGCTGGGGGCAGAATTTACGTCTTGCGGCGACACGCTGTTCAATGATCGCGCGCTGGCGATGCAGGTGCCTTATGCCCGCCCTGACACGCCGGTGCGGCCCTATACGCTGGCGACCGCGCATGACGCAGGATGGACGTGGGACATCGGCCTGACCGAACGGCGCGGCATAGGCTATGTTTATTCGAGCCGCCATTGTTCGGACGATGAAGCGGAGGCGACCTTGCGCCGCTACGTCGGCAAGGATGGCGATGCGCTGACGCCGCGCCAACTGCGTTTCGCGACCGGCTATCGGGAGCGGCAGTGGATCGGAAATTGCGTGGCGGTCGGCCTCTCCGCCGGGTTCTTCGAACCTTTGGAATCCACCGGTATCATGCTGATCGAAAGCGCGCTGCGGATGATCGGGGATTTCCTTGTACCGGGCGACCGCGCGCTGCTGGATGCCGCAGCGCGCAGCTTCAACCGATCGATGGCGGGACGGTTCGAGCGGATCGTCCACTTCCTGAAACTGCATTATTGCATCACGCGCCGCACGGACACGGCTTACTGGCGGGACAATGCCGACCCGGCCACGATCCCCGAAGCCTTGCGCGACATGCTGGCGCAGTGGCGCAGCAGGCCGCCGTCGCGCTTCGACTTTATCGTCGACTTGGAGACGTTCCTGCCTCCGAGCTATCACTACATCCTCTACGGCATGGGATTCCAGACCAAGCTGGCAGCGGGTGCCGCGCGCTATCCCGGCGCAGCGGATGCACGTGAGGCGTTCGCCCGAGTGAAAGCCGCCTCTGCGGGGGCCGTCGCTCATTTGCCCGATCATCGCGCGCTGCTGAACCGGTTTCATGCAGACTCCTCTCACAAAACAATCGCGAGCCTGCAATCTCGATGAGAATACCCAAGTTTCACCTTTTGCTTGTCGGCATGTTGCTCGGCACATGCCTGGCCGCCCCGGCTCCTGAGATCGCACGATTTCCGCCGAAGCGCGTGCCGCCGATCTGGTGTCGGTGATGACGTTGCAGGAAAAGGTGACGATCATTCACGGCTCTTTCCCTCCGCTGGCCAAGCCTGTGCCATCCGTCAGCATGATCCCTTCTGGGCGGCGCGATCCTGCCGCCTCTCGCCGGGTGAATATCGGGCGTATCGAACCTGCGTGCAGCGCTGATCTTGCCTGTGATCGTTTATGCTCCGATCTTGGTGTTCAGTCTTTTCGCGACCAAGCCACCCGACTGGCCACTGGCCCTACCATCGTCTGATGCCAGCATGACGGCCTCGATCCATCAGACCGAGCATCTCCTTTTCACGGTGCTCCTCCAGTTGATCGTCATGATCGGGGCTGCCCGGCTGATGCACGGCCTGTTTCGCAAAATAGGTCAACCCGGCGTCGTCGGTGAGATCGTTGCAGGGCTACTCCTCGGCCCGTCCCTTTTCGGTCATCTGTTCCCGCAAGCATCGTTGACGCTCTTCGGATCGCGGCCGGAGCCGTCCATAACCGTCCTTAGTCAGATCGGGCTCATCCTGCTGATGTTTCAGATCGGCAGCGAATTCGAATTTGGGCGGCTCCGCGTTCCGCGCCTGCGGAACACCACCTTGTTCGTCGCCGCGACATCGATCCTGGCGCCGCTGGCCATCGGCGTGGCGATAGGTCGTCTGTCCGCCGCGACGTTGGCGCCCGGTATCGACCCGCTTGTCTACAGTTTGTTCTGCGGCGTAGCCGTTGCGATCACCGCCGTACCGATCCTGGGCCGCATCCTCAGCGAATATGGGATGATGCGTACCGATGTCGGCATCATCGCTATTTCCGCTGCGGCGATAAACGATGTCGTGGGGTGGGTGCTGCTCGCCTGCATTTCGGCGTTTGCCACCGCGCAGTTGTCCGGGGCGTATCTGCTACTCCACCTCGGCGGGCTGTTGCTGTTCGTGACGGCGCTTCGTTTTGTCGGCGTGCCTCTGGCAGAGTGGCTGGTTGCGCGCTTCCCCATAGTAGATGGCAGGCTGCAGCCGAACCTGATCGCGATCCTCCTGGCGATCATGTTCGCGCTCGCAATTTGCACTTACTCCCTTGGTATCTTCGCTATCTTCGGCGGTTTTGCCGCTGGCCTGCTGTTTCATAAGCATCGCGCGCTTGTGGATGCCTGGCACCATCAAGTCGGGCAGTTCGTGCTTGTCTTCTTCCTGCCGATTTTCTTCACCTTCACAGGCCTGCGCACCGATCTCCTCGGGTTAACCAGCGCTACCGAACTGCAATGGCTCGCCATCGTCTGTGTCCTTGCCATCGTCGCAAAGATAGTGCCGGTCTATCTCGCTGGTCGCGCAAATGGCTTGCCTCATCACGACAGCATGTTGCTCGGCACCTTGATGAATACGCGGGCGCTGATGGAACTGATCGTTCTTAACATTGGCTACGATTTGGGCTTCCTGCCGAAGTCGATGTTCACCATCCTTGTCGTGATGGCCGTCGTTACGACAGTCATGACCGGCCCCATCCTGCGCGTCCTGCGCACAACCTCCAATTTCACACTCAGACGAGCCGATGCCGAAGCAGGCCAGGCCTAGGAGACGATATGAGCCAATTTTCTTCCCGCACATCGCTGTTCGCTATGGCCGCGATGCTGATCTCCGCCCCGGTCGTGGCGCAAGCGCCCGAACTTTCGCCTGTCGCGCATCCAGAGCTATGGCCCGCCTTGAAGGCACAGCCGCAGCGGGATGCCAAAGTGGAGAAGCGGATCGACGCCTTGCTGAAGGCTATGTCGATAGAGGACAAGGTTGGGCAGATCATTCAAGTCGATATCGGCTCCATAAAGCCCGCCGATGTCGTCACCTACAAGATCGGCTCGGTCCTGAACGGCGGTAATTCCGGCCCCTATGACGATGAATATGCATCGCCCGCCAAATGGCTGAAGCTGGCCGACGAGTTCTATGATGCATCTATGGCTCGCGCTGACAAAGCGCCCAAGATACCGATCATCTGGGGCACCGATTCCGTCCACGGTAACAACAATATCGTCGGCGCGACGCTCTTCCCCCACAATATCGGCTTGGGCGCCGCCCGCAACCGCGACCTGATCCGCAAGATCGGCGAAGCGACGGCACTGGAGACCGCAGCAGCGGGGCTCGACTGGACCTTCGCGCCGACATTGGCCGTAGTGCAGGACGACCGCTGGGGCCGCACCTATGAGAGCTATTCGGAGGAGCCGCAGATCGCCGCCGACTATGCGGGCGCAATGATCGAGGGCGTGCAAGGCAAAGTCGGCACCCGCGATTTCCTAAGCCCCACGCACCTGATCGCCACCACCAAGCACTTCCTCGGCGACGGCGGCACCGGCGGTCGCGATCAGGGCGACACGCGCGTTTCCGAACAGGTACTGCGCGACGTGCATTTGGGCGGCTATCCGGCTGCTATCGAGGCCGGTACGCAATCGGTCATGGCCAGCTTCTCAAGCTGGAACGGCGAGAAGATGAGCGGCAACAAGAGCTTGCTCACGGATGTACTGAAGGATCGCATGGGTTTCGATGGCTTCGTGATCGGCGACTGGAACAGTCATGGTCAGGTTAAGGGCTGCTCCAACGAGGACTGCCCGCAGGCGATCAATGCTGGGCTGGACATGTTCATGTATTCCGGTCCCGGCTGGAAGCAGCTTTACGATAACACGCTGAATGAAGCGAAAAGCGGCGTCATTTCGGCGGCTCGGCTGGATGACGCGGTGCGCCGTATTTTAAGGGTCAAGCTGCGTTCAGGCACGTTCGATCGTGGACGCCCCTCGTCCCGCGATGCGGCAGGTAAGTTCGATGTCATCGCCTCCCCCGCTCATCGCGCGCTTGCGAGGCAGGCGGTGCGTGAATCGATGGTTCTGCTGAAGAACGAAGGTGTGCTGCCGTTGAAGCCCAGCGCCAATATTCTTGTCGCGGGAGCAGCAGCGGACAGCATCAGCCAGCCGGCAGGCGGCTGGTCGATAACCTGGCAAGGCGCTGATCTGCCCAACAGCGCCTTTCCGAATGCGCAGTCGATCTGGAAGGGGATCGAGGAAACGGTTAAGGCATCGGGCGGCACTGCCAGCTACGCGCCAGACGGCAAGTTCACGAAAAAGCCAGACGCCGCCATCGTCGTCTTCGGCGAAAAGCCTTACGCCGAATTCAAGGGCGACGTTCCCAATCTAGAATACAGCCCCGGCGACAAAGCCGACCTTGCGATGCTCAAGTCACTAAAGGCGGCAGGCATCCCGGTGGTCGCCGTATTCCTGTCGGGCCGCCCGTTATGGGTGAACGCGGAAATGAACGCGTCGGATGCCTTCGTCGCGGCGTTCCTGCCGGGTAGCGAAGGCGGCGGCGTCGCGGACGTGCTGTTCACAAAGCAGGATGGCTCAGTGAACCATGATTTCAAGGGGAAGCTCAGCTTTTCCTGGCCCAAGCGGCCCGACCAGTATGTGCTTAATCGCCGCGATCCGGGTTATGATCCGCTGTTCGCGTTCGGATATGGTCTGAGCTACGCAGCGCCAGGCAAGGTTGGCCGCCTGGACGAAAACCGGCCCGCAGGCATGGCCGAGGCCACGACGGGCATCTTTTACGGACAGGGCAGAACGCCGCCCGGCTGGGCCTTCGAGACGCAAACCGTCATGCAATCGGGTATAGACCGCCGGGCGCAGGAAGACGCGCGCCGCTTCGTCTGGAGCGGCAAGGGCAGCGGCCATATTGCCATCACCGCGCCCCGCGCGATTGACCTTTCGCGTGAGAGCAATGGCGAAATCAGTCTGGTTATCGAATATCGCCTGGCTGCGAAGCCAGCGGGTACGGTGAAGGTCGGTCTTGCCAACAACGACAAGACGAGCTTTGTCCCGATCGACAAAGCTTTGGGCGCGGCACAGCCGGGGCAATGGTCGCGATTGGCAATCCCGCTGCAATGTTTTGCCGCAAGGGGTGCCGATATGCGCGCCATCACCGCACCCTTCTTTGTCGAAGCGAACGGTGCGCTTGATCTCGCGATCTCGGACGTCAAGTTGGATTATGTGAGTATGCCCATGAACCAGTGCGGCTAAGGCATTTGCTGCCTCAGCCGCTGTAGTTCAGTACTCCATAATCAGGCGGGGCTGCTCACCAACACGTGCGGTCCGATGGGGAAATGGCGCGGGCGTATGCCGGTCGCGTGCCAATAGGCATTTGCGACCGCTCCACCTGTCCCAGTGACACCGATCTCTCCGACGCCTTTGATGCCGAGCGCGTTCACATGAGGATCGTCTTCGTGGACCATGATGCATTCGATGGCAGGCACGTCGGCATTGACCGGAATATGGTAATCACCAAGATCGGCATTCATCACACGTCCGGATCGCGCATCCACCACTGCTTCTTCGTGCAGCGCGAACGACACGCCCCAGATCATGCCGCCATAAAGCTGGCTCTGCACCATGCGCGGATTGATGATGCGGCCCGCCGCGAATGCGCCGACCACGCGCGTTGCACGCACTTGGCCTAGATCAGGATCGACCTTCACTTCGGCAAAGACCGCTCCATGGGCATGCATAGCATATTCGTTTTGGGCGGCAGCATCAGCGCGGCCCGTTCCTTTCCCCTCGATCTGGGCCTTGCCTGCCCGACGCAGGATGTCCGCATAAGGTTCGCTGATCGTCTCGTCATCTCGGCGATGCAGACGCCCGGCATGCGCGAATGTACCCGAATTGCCGGCCCCGTAGAGCGCCGAGGCGCGGTCATTGGTCGCAAGCGCCGAGAGTTGCGCGATAACATCATCGCCTGCCGCTTTTATCGCCGCACCCACAGTTGCGGTGTGTCCTGAACCGCCTGCGATTCCCGCATCAGGCAAGTCAGACGTTCCGGAACGGAACTCCGTCTGCGCCATGTCGAGAGCGAGGCTGTCGGCCGCAATCTGCGCGAAGGCGGTCCACGCCCCCTGCCCCATATCATGCGCGCCAGTCTCAACAACGCCTTGGCCATCATCCCGCAGGATTGCGCGGGCATGTCCTTCAAACATAACCACGGGGAAGGTTGCCGTGCCCATTCCCCAGCCAACCAACAGGCCATCCGCGTCACGCATCGTTCGGGGCGCAAGGCTGCGACGCTCCCAACCGAACTGCTCCGCCGCTCGCGCGTAGCACTCCCGCAGCGCTTTGGAGGAAAACGGCTTGCCGGATATCGGCTCTACCTCGGCATAGTTCGCGAGGCGAAAAGCGAGCGGGTCCATGCCGCAGGCATAAGCCGCTTCGTCTATGGCGCATTCCAGGGCGATCGATCCGCTGGCCTCTCCCGGCGCGCGCATGAAACCGGGCGTCCCCGAATGAACGCGAAGCGCTTCGTGACTGGTCGCAATGGCCGGGCTGGCATAGAGGGTGTGCGAAGCATCGGCCGACGGCTCGAAAAAGTCGTCAAATGTGCTGGAGACGGTCCGCGCATGATGCGACAAGCCAACTATCCGGCCCACCTTGTCCGCGCCGATGCGCAAGGTCTGACGCGTCGGCGCCCGGTGGCTGACCGGCCCGTACATATGTTCCCGTCGCAGGACGAGTTTGACTGGACGGCCGACCAGTTTCGCTGCGAGAATGCCAAGCACCTGCGGTCCCGCCACCAAGCCTTTCGACCCGAAGCCCCCGCCCAGATATGGGCTGCGGATGTGGATGTTCTCTGGGGCGACCCCAAACAATCCGGCGAGGCGTCCCTGCGCCAGCGCCATACCCTGACTGGGCGTGTCGATCGACAGGGAGTCGCCATCCCATGCGGCTACGATCGCATGTGGCTCCATGGCATTGTGATATTGGGTGGGCGTCTCGTAAACAGCCTCCACCAGCACTTCCGCAGTGGAGAGGCCCTCCGCCACATCACCAAGGTTGTGACTGGCGGGATTGCCGACGCCAACAGCCTGCGGCACGAACGCCTCGCTGGCATCCAGTCCTACGAGCGGCGCTTCCGCCTCATAGACCGGCGATAGCAATGCGGCGGCCTCAGTCGCGGCCTCAAGCGATGTCGCGATCACCACGGCAATAGGCTGGCGGTCGTACCGCACCCGGTCGTTTTGCAGCAGATCCATACGGAACATGAACGGGTGGGATTTTTCGTCCGGGTCCTGAGCCAACGGGGGCCTGTTCGCTGACGTCATGACGTCGACCACACCCTCGTGCGCCTTGGCCGCAGCGACATTGAGAGAAACAACTCGTCCATTCGCGATACTACTGACCGCCATGACGGCGTGCAGCAGATTTGCCGGGTGACGATCGGCGGCATAGGGAGCGCTCCCCGTCACCTTCAGCACGCCCTCACGCCGGGTCATCGGCTGTCCGATGTTAGAGCCGTGCCGCTGCTGGGTGGACATGAAACCCTGGTCGATATCAGTCATGGTGGATTTCTCCGGCTAAGGCGGCGAAGGGGGACGCCGGGAGCGCAGGCAGCCGGTCGGGCGTTCCGGCTGCGGCGCGGAGCAGCGTCCGCACTGCGATCCTGACCGCCAACGCGATCTTGTACTCGTTGTCGCCAGAAGGCGCGGCGTCGGCCAATGCGGCCTTGGCCGCACTTTCAAAAGTCGCGCGGTCAGGGGTTGCGCCAACGAGCAGCGCTTCCGCCGCTTCGGCCCGCCATGGCTTCGCTGCAAGGCCGCCGAAGGCCAGTCGCGCCCTGCTGATCTTGCCGTCCACGATAACGAGCGCCGCGGCCGCCGATACCAGCGCAAAGGCGTAAGACGTGCGCTCGCGAACCTTGATGTAGCGGGAATGCGTGCTGAAGGCTCTCGATGCATGAGGCAAGCGGATCGCCACGACCAGGTCGCCCTGCGCCAATATGGTTTCCTCCCACGGGGTCGATCCGGGAAGCCGATGAAGATCGACCAGCGGGAACTCACGGCCACCGCCTGGCCCCTCTACCTCAACAATCGCGTCCAATGCAGCAAGCGCCACACAGAAATCCGACGGATGCGTGGCGATACAGGCTTCACTCCAGCCGAGTACGGCGTGCGAGCGGTTGTCGCCACCATGCGCGTCGCAGCCGGTGTCAGGCACGCGTTTGTTGCACGCTGCCGCGGTGTCGAAGAAATATCGGCATCGGGTGCGCTGGAGCAAATTACCCCCAACTGTGGCTGCATTACGCAACTGGGGCGACGCGCCCGAGAGCAGCGCTTCGGCGACTGCCGGGAATTGAGCAGAAAACGCTGTGTCGTGCGCAAGATCAGCATTACGCACCAGCGCACCAATTCGAACGTCGCCATTGGCAAGGGTTTCGATCTGCTCGAGACCGGGCAACCTGGTGATGTCCACAATCTTCTGCGGCGTAGCGATGCCGCCCTTCATCAGGTCCAGCAGGTTGGTGCCCGCCCCGAGATAGGCCGCGCCGGGGGTGAGGCCCGCGCCGATCGCATCCGCAGCCGTCGACGGCTGCACGAATTCGAACTGGTTCATGCGATCTCTCCTGCGTCGGCGGTGACTTGCCTCCGCGCTTCCAGAACTGCTTGTGTAATCCCGATATATGCCGCGCAACGGCAGAGATTGCCGCTCATCTGTTCCCGCACGCGTTCGGGGTCATCGCCCGTCTGCGCTTCGCGGATCAAGCCGATAGCGCTCATGATCTGCCCCGGCGTGCAAAAGCCGCATTGCATCCCGTCATGTTCAATGAAGGCCCGTTGGACCGGATGAAGCGTGTCGCCCTGAGCCAGGCCCTCGATCGTCAGCACATCCGCGCCATCATGACTGATCGCGAGCGTCAGGCAGGAATTGACGCGCCGTCCGTCCACCAGGACAGTACATGCCCCGCACTGACCGCGATCACATCCTTTCTTGGTTCCAGTCAGGTGAAGCCTCTCGCGCAGCAAATCCAGCAATGTGATACGCGGATCGTCGATATCGACGATTGTTTTTGAATAGTTGATCGTCAGGCTGATCGCGGGAGTCATGACAAAGCTCCGATCTGTGCTAGCACCAAGGATGTGCCATAACCTTTATACGGAGGGAGGCTCCGTTTTACAATGGTGGTTGAAGGGCAAAGATGAACTTGGGGGAAGATACAGGCAAGCGAAAGGTGCGGTCCGATGCGGAACGTAATAGGGAACGCTTGCTTGCGGCCGCCAAAGATGTGTTCGGGAGTGGTGGAGCAAAAGCAAGCCTAGAGGCCGTGGCACGCACCGCAGGACTCGGCATAGGGACGCTCTATCGTCACTTCCCTTCCCGCGAAGGCTTGTACGAAGCTGTCTATCGGCGCGAAGTCGATCAATTGATATGCTTGGCCGACCGCCTGGTGTTGGATAACGATACCGTTGGTAGCCTGAAGCAATGGCTCCATGCCGCAGTGGATACGATTGCCACGAAGAAGGGCATGGTCACGGCCTTCGCTCTTGCAGCTGATACAACGTCCGATATTTCCGCACAGATGTCCGGTCGGATGATTGCGGCTTTGGACAAATTGCTGGCAAACGCGATCGGGTCAGGTGCCTTGGCGGCCGGGATTACAGGCGAAGAGTTGTTGCTGGCTCTGGTCGGAATGTTCATCATCCGCGATCAGCAGGATTGGAGAGCAAGCGTGATAAAGCTAGTCGATACACTGGTTGAGGGACTACGGCGTTAGACAAAGACGGCTTGATCAATAGATAGATTAGGATTTATCATACCTATTGTTTTCATCCGAAACTTAATCAGCAGTGGATCGTTCCAAAAACTGATCCGGAAACGTGTAATCCGCAAATACAAAATCCTGAAAATCGTTACTCGCAATAAATTTATGGTTCTAAGACTAGACATAAACAGAAGACGGGATCATCATAACATAGGTTAGGATGCTATAAGACTGGATGCAGTGTGCCGGAAACTCGGATATTGCTTGTAGACGATCACCCAGTCGCCCTGAAGGGGCTTCAAGTTGCCTTGCGTAATCGACATCCGGAATTCGCCATTGACGAAACTGGCAGCATAGCAGGTGCTGAGGAATTAGTTTATCGACGAAAGCCATACAAGCTTCTCGTCCTTGATTACGAACTGCCTGATGCCGTGGGGTTCTCTGGTTTCTTTAGGCTCAGGCAGGCCATATCCGAAACACCTATCGCCATTCTATCGTCCAGGGCTGAGCCTGCCGTCATATCAACGGCTAAAGCACTGGGGGCAGCCGGCATCCTTCTCAAAACGGAAGGATTGGACGAACTGGCAGACCACGTTGACACCCTGCTCAATGGACAGCCGGTGTTCCCAAGCGATGTGCCATCCCATAGCGGCATAAAGGATCTTAACGCGCGGTTGCGGACATTATCCACGGCGCAACTACGGGTATTGATGGCGCTTGCGGGCGGAGCGCTGAACAAGCAGATCGCTGCCGATCTTGATTTGAGCGAGGCGACTGTCAAGGCCCATCTCACCGCGATATTCCGTAAACTGGGAGTATCCAATCGGCTTCAGGCCCTGCTCGCTACGCGTATGCTGCTCGAGCCTGCGCTGCCGAAATGACAATCGTCGCGTTGCGCCCATCCACTACCTTGCGTTAATCTTCGGATGCCTTGCTTGAAACCTGGGGCCGTGTCAGGATCGATGCCTGTCCGGGTTTTCCGGAAGACAGCCGAGGCATAGCCAGTGGATGCGCAGCAGATCAGGATCGTGCGAGCGACGGCGACGTGAGCAACGTCGCCATCATCGATTTCGAGGCGTCATGCCTTCCTGATGATGGCGAATCTTTTCCGATCGAAGTGGCCTTGGCTGTCGTAGGCGGACCGTCTCAGAGCTGGCTCATTAAGCCCAGTTGGCATTGGCGATATTGGTCATGGTCTGATGAAGCCGAAGCGTTGCATGGGATCAGCCGCACCATGCTCCAATCGCGAGGATTGCCGGCAAGGCAGGTGCTGGCTGAACTTGCACATGCGGCGGCGGGTCTGGATATCTATACCGATGCCGATCTGGACGCGTATTGGCTTGAGGTATTGTGCCTTGCCTGCCAAGCGCCACTCCCCTTCAAGATCAGGTATCTCGGCGAGCTTTTTCAAACCATGGAGTTGACGCCGCCTGCGGTGTCATCGGCCGAGAAAGCAGCCTTGACTCGACTGCCCATGGCCCACGTGGCCCGGAAGGATGCGCAGAGGCTGGCGCTTACCGTACAACTGCTTTCGTCCTGATCCGCATGAGGCCAACCGCGCTACTTACCTTTACCGCCGGAAGAGGCAGAGCCGCTATTGCCGCCGCCACCGCTCTTGCTGCCGCCTGAACGGCCGCCGCCACCCTTGCCGCCTGTGGTCTTGCTCTTCTCGCCAGCACCGGGATCGCCGCCCTTGCTGGTTATCGCACCGGGGTTCCCGCCTCCACCTTTTTGCGCCATCGCTGATCTCCTGAACTGGATGCTGAAGTTGATGCATGAACCGGTCAGGCGGGGTCTCCGTTCCTGGCGGGAACATGATGCATGTGATGATGAAGCCTGAAAAGCGAAGCCATCCGAAAGCCCCTTCAATGCATCCGCACGCCCCTCGTAACAATCTCTAAGCCTCTATAATGCTTACCTATTTAAAGGATCACCGACGTAATCATCCGTATAGATCAGTCTCCACATTGAAAGACTTGTCATGTCGGATGAAGACCTAAGCTATTTCGAGGCGCGTGCCGAAACTGAACTCGGGCGCGCTCAGGCAGCGAGTCACCCTTTGGCGATACGCGCGCATATTGCGCTCGCCGAACTCTATCTTGAGCGGATTAACGGCGGATCGATCAGAATGCCATCGGCGGTTTCCGATTGCCCGGACACCTTTTCCACGGCGCGCGCGGGGCGACGGCTGTCGCTCTGACAGTCGCTATTTGGGTTGCACGATACGTGAGCGCAGGTTCGACATCACATCCCGGGCATCGAACGCGCGAACATTATCCGTGGGTTTGGGGCCGCGCCCCATCACGATCTCCGCCGTTGCCTCATAACGATCGACCGTGCGGATATCGATGGAGCGGTCCCAGAACGGATCGCCCCAGAAAGGGTCCCAGCTTCGCCAACCTATGCCGCCCCGCCCCCAGTAACGCCAGCGAGGCCCCCAATAGCCATAGGGTCCGGGAGCGAAAGGTTGGTCGGCATAGACCTGGCTTCGCTTTTCGGTGTCCCTGTCGGCCATGACGAACCAGTCATAGCCCCGCGCCGTAGTGAGTTCGGCTGCGCGGAAGAGCAGATAGGTCTCTACCGTCTCGCGTGATGTCATGCTGTTGCCGGCGAAACTCACGCGGTAGCGGTTCCCCTCAATCTGCTGGTCGCTATAACCGCCCGCCGACGCTCCATGCGGGTCGAGCGCCTGATAAGGGGTTGCGGTGGTGCACCCGCCGAGTGCCCCTGCCAACGCAAGGGCGATCGACGTGGCTGCGATAGCGGGACTACGCATGTCATGCTCCTGATAGATATCTGCTGGGGTGGTACGGTAATCTAGCCTAGCTTGTACCTGGCTCCCCAGGCTGGTCCGAACGAGCGAGCGCTTCCATTTCTTCCGGAGTAAGCCCCGCAGGTACAGAGCCGGTCAACGTGCCATCGCCGACATCGCTATGCGCCTTATTTGTAGGCGCGCCACTTTCCGTATGCGCCGCGTCTTTTTGCGATGCGGGTGGATCGGGAATGTTCTGGGGAGGGTCTTCGTCCGGAATCATGATCTTCGCCAATGGGTGAGCCAAAGCGATAAAATTCCGAAAACTGCACAAAGTTCACCCGCCAAAATAGAAAGCAGAGGGGCGCTTAACCTAGTCTAATAGAATGCGTCCGATGCTCAGCGGCGACCGCCGTGCCCTGCGTCTGCCCTCCGGTGCGGCTATGACTTTCGGGATTGCGGCTGTTGTCCTGGGTGCTACGAATGGCCCAAGCCACTACAGCGGAGGAGAAGGCCAGAGCTGAATGGGCGCAGGCCGCTTATGAAAGGCTGGCCTGCTACTTCATGCGGCTAAGAAGGTCGTCAAAGGCGCTGCCATCATCGGATGGTTCCTTGAACGCGGAGGACAGGAGCGTTCCAACGGCTTCCGCCCTCACTTTCTGCTCGCGATGGCTTCCCGCCGTCTCATACAGCCGCTCCAGCAAAAGCCGTCCACGTTCCCGCAATTTGATAAGCTCGCCGCCGGGGAAGCCGATCGCCAGACGAAGCCCGGCGACCGACGACGCGTTGCGGAGCGATCGGCGAGCGGAGGACCACACATGCTGCACGACCTCGGAGCGTTCCACGGCACCTGGCTCCTGTATCGTGGCGAGGCGGTGCAGCGCGTAGAGGCCCATTAGCGCCGAGAGCAAAAAGAAGAATTGCCAATGCGCCAGCGTCAACGACGCTAGCTCCCGCGCGCCCTGTGGCGCGAACCAGGTTAGGTTCAACTCCAGCCGGTTCTGCGCCATCAGGTCAGCGCCCAAGCCGCCGATTATCGGCGCGACTCCGGCAGCGAGCGCGCCGATCAGGGCGTTGGTCGCCATGTAGTGCGTCGCCGCGCCAGAGGGACTGAGCTTCATGACGATGTTGCTGGACGCAAGACCAACGCCCGCACCCGCCGCGCCCATGACGACATGCAGGCCGACCAGATAGGCCATGCGGGCCTCATGACTGTGGAATTCCGTCGCGAGGATCATGCCGACTATCGAAAGAATAAATAGCGGACTGGCGACGGAAAGCACCGACTTGTTAGTGAAGCGATCGCTCAGGCGGCCCCATGACCGTATGACTATGATGTTCGCCAACTGGCTGACGATCGTCAGGATCAGGACGAATTCGACGGGAAATCCCAGTTCCTTGACGAAATAGACAGTGAAGAACGGGGTCGCGAGGTTCGTCGCAAATTGCCAACTCGCCAGAAAGCGCAGGATGTTGCGAAAGTTGCTATCACGCAGCGGCGCCCACAGCATCTTGTGCAACGGCACCGCCGGAGCGCTGTAACCGATCACCGGTTCAGGGACTCGCGCGAGTGATCCGGTACTGATGAGTCCGAAACCGAAACCCAGAAGATACAATACCGTGAACACCTGATCCGCCGCCTGCTCGGAGCCCTGCGCGGCGTGTAGGCCGGCGGCTGCGCCAAGCGTGGCGAATGTGCTGACGGTCGTTCCATATACAGTGCGCGACGCGGTGAACCGGCCAAGCCGATCCGACGGAATCAAGTCGCGAATCCAGCTATTCCAGGAGCACGCCCCGACCGCGTTCATGCCGTAGTGGAGCAGCGCGGCGGCGATCAGCACCATCGCGGCGACATTCCTGTCGGACAGGAAAGGCACGGCGGCGTAGATCGGCAGCGCCAGCCGCGCCACGAACACCGACACGACGGAGATCAGCTTGCGCCGCCGCACCTTCTCAACGAGCTTCACGGCGGGGGCCTGCATGATCTGCGTCAGCAGCGGGATCGCGGCCAGCAAGCCGATCTGCACATTGGTCGCGCCGATATGAAGCGCGAGCGCGAGCAGCACGACCCCGCTGTTCAGCGCACCGATGGCGGTCGCCGCCGCGGCATCCATCAACAGATAGCGTATGCCTTTCTGGAGTTCTCCGGGGCTGACGGTTTGCTGTGGCGCCAACACTGTCCTGTCCCGTAGCGCGGAAGCCCTTGCGCACGCGGCTGCGCAAGGGCTTCGATTTGTCAGATGCTAAGCTACTCTTGCCTGCGCGGGAGCGACCCGACGTGTCGTAGCCGCTGCTGTTTTCGGCACGACATCCGCCGCGACATGCCTGTCGAGCGTCGGCGCGAGCCTACGATAGGTCGCAAGCGCCTGCCCCACCACCTGATCCATATTATAGTAACGGTAGGTCGCGAGGCGCCCGACGAAGGTGACATCCGACTGCGCAAGCGCCAACGCTTCGTAGCGCTTGAACAAAGCCTGATTTTCCGGCCGCGGGATCGGATAATAGGGATCACCCTCGGCACTGGGGTACTCGTAGGTGATGCTGGTCTTGGGATGCTCCTGCCCGGTCAGATGCTTGTACTCCGTAATCCGCGTGTAGGGCACGTTCTGCGACGGATAATTGACGACCGCCACTGGCTGAAGCCATGGCCGCTCCAGTGTCTCGTGACGGAAATGGAGCGACCGGTACGGCAGGGCACCGTAGCGATAGCCGAAATACTCATCGATCGGTCCGGTGAAAACCAGATGGTCATGCGGATAGGCGGCGCGCGCCTCCGCATAATCGATCCCCAGCAGCAGATCGATATTCGGATGGTCCAGCATACGCTCGAACATCCGGGTGTATCCTTCAAGCGGCATCGCCTGGAAGCTGTCGCCGAAGTAGCGATCATCCAGGTTTGTCCGCGTCGGTACACGGGAGGTGACGGACTTATCCAGTTCGGACGGGTCGAGACCCCACTGCTTGCGCGTGTAGCCCTGGAAGAACGTCTCGTAGAGGTCGCGGCCCACGGCCGAGATCACCACGTCGGCCGACGTGCGCACGACATCGACAGGCTCTGCGCGGCTGGCAAGAAAAGCTGCGGCTTCCTCTTCGGTCTTCAGATCAAGGCTGTATAGCATGTTCAGCGTCTTGCGGTTGATCGGGATCGGCACCTGCATGCCGTCCACGTCCGCTAACACGCGATGCTCATAGGGCCGCCACTGCGTAAAACGGGAGAGATAGGCGAAAATATCCTCCGAGTTGGTATGGAAGATATGCGGGCCATATTGATGAATCAGCACGCCTGCATCGTCGAGCTTGTCGAACGCGTTCCCCGCCACATGCGGACGGCGATCGACGACCAGCACGCGCTTGCCCGAGCCGGCCGCCAGCCGCTCGGCCATCACTGCTCCGGCGAAGCCCGCGCCCACCACCATGACGTCGTAGCGGCTGGAATGACGAGATGGCCAATTAGTCGGCGAGACGATCGGCTGCACGGAGCGTTCGCGGCTGACGACTTTCCCTATGAGGCTCGCCATCTGCGCGAAGACGTTGTCCCAACTGTTCTGGCCCAGCATCTCGTCCACTTCCGGACGCCAGCCTTCGGGACTATCCGCCAGCGACAGGGCATCTTCGCATGCGGCGACGAACCGATCGGGGCCGTCAGCGATATATACAGCTTCCAAGCCGCTGTAGTGCCGTATAACATCGGCCACCGGCGTTGAGACTACCGGACGGCCGGCCGCCAAATACTCGGGTGTTTTCGTCGGGCTGATGAAGCGTGTCGCTTCGTTGATGGCGAATGGCATCAACGCGACATCCCACCCGCGCAGGTAATCGGGCAGTTCGGCGTAGCTCTTCGGCCCCAGGAAATGGAGATTGGGCCTGCGCGGCAGATCGTCTTGACTGATCTTGACGACCGGTCCCAAGATCACGAGCGACCAATCCGGACGCGCATCGGCTACGCTTGCCAGCAGGTCGAGGTCCATACGCTCATCGATAACGCCGTAAAAGCCAAGGCGCGGCCCCGGAATGTGCGCCATATCCCACGGCGTTTCGCCGTCCCGCAGCGCCGCAGCGAAATGCGCGGCATCGACACTTGAGGGGAAGGCATGGATGTTCGGGTGCAGATGCCGCTTGGCTTCATACAGGCTGTACCCGCCAGTGAAGACGATATCGGCCTGCTGAAACAGCGCCTTCTCCAGTGACAGCAACTCACCGGGCGCATTTTTAAAGCCCGTCAGTTCATCCATGCAGTCATAGACGACGCAATCCGCAGCCAAATGCGCCGAAAAAGGAAGCATCATCGGCGTGTAATACCAGCGGACCAGGGGCGCTTGCGCATCGGCGATGACGCTGTCGAGCAAGCCTTTCAATATGCCGGCTTCCGGGACTTCGCTATGTGTCGGCAGATGCGGCGTCAGCACCCGCACTCCAGTCTTCGAGCATGTCTCCTGCTGTAGAAAAGGCGCTTCGAGGTTATCGTCATATATCGGCTCTTCCCAAAACATCACGGAGCCATGCCGGGCGAAGCGGCTCATCAGATGCTGGGGTCGCTGAAAAACGAAATTCCAGCGCAAATGACTGAAGCAGATTATGTCGAGGCCATCTGCGGCTCCCGCCTCAGCAGGTCCGGCCGCAGGGTCCAGTAACGCCTTCTCCATTTCGATAGTACCTTGGCTGTTGCATTAACAGATTGAAAAGGCACGATCCGGGACTGCCGTTCCACCCGGAAAACGCCAAAACGCCCGCGCAATAACCTCCTTTAACAAGGAGCCAGAACCTCTGTGCACCAGTCTCTGACAAAGTTGAGCGATGGATAATCCGGCAGATTGGAATGGTGGGTTCTCGCCACAGCGGCTCGACTGCTTGGTGCGAAACGTCTTTCGTGCCGATCGAATGACCCCATGATCAGCCGGAGTTGTACGCTCCCATGAAGACGCGACCATTATTGAGCGGTAAAGGCAGCGAACGAAAAACCGACCGGTCGGAGGCATTTATCGATGCGGTGCTGGCAATTGCGATCACCCTGCCCGTACTCGATCTGAAGCTGCCAAGTCCAGACGCGGGAAAGTTGCTGGCAGCAGAATATGCGATGCTTGGCACGCAATATATCTCCTACGCCTTGAGCTTCATCGTGATCGGCTTCTATTGGACTTACTCGCATTTCAGCGGGAAGCTGTGGCGAAAGACCGATCACGGATTCAACCTCCTGACGCTGCTGTTTCTTGGTGCAGTAAGCGTCACGCCATTCCCGGTCCGGCCATTTATCGAGCATATCCACGACCCGGTGAACGCGCAAACCGGGGCCGCCGTCTACGCCTGGACGCTTACCGCGCCCGCAGTGATGTGGACCTTGCGCTGGTTCTATGGTGTTCGTCGCGGGCTTCTGAACCCGCATCTGGCGGAAAACTTCATTGCCAAAACCAGCTTGAAATATGGCGCCAGCGCCGGCGCTTGTATCTGCGGAGCCATTGTCGCCACCTTTTGGGAGTGGCGGATCGGCATAGCGATCGTGGGTCTCATCACGTTCAGCTATGTAATCCCGCCGATCGCGCCGACCTATCGAGCGGGCCAGGAACCGGAGACCGATATCGAGGAGGCTGATGAGGACAACTAGTCTGGTGGTTTCCGAGGCTTCACAAGCTTCACGCTTGCGGCAGAGATAATTTCCGCTAGTCCGCTTGGCCTTGGAAGGAGACCAGCATGGACGATTTCGGGCCGACCTCTCACCGTTTCGTGTCGCAACGATTGGCACTCAACTATCTGGATTGGGGAAATCCGGACGCGCCGATGCTGGTGCTTGTTCATGGCGGAATGGACCACGCGCGAAACTGGGACTGGGTTGCCCGCGCTCTGCGTCACGAATGGCATATTGTCTGCCCGGATTTGCGTGGCCATGGGGACAGCGCCTGGTCGCCGGACGCAGCTATGCGATGGCATTTTACGTGTCCGACCTGGCGCAGTTGATCCACCAGAGCAGCTCGGGTCCAGTCTCGATTGTGGCGCATTCTTTGGGTGGCGCAATTGCGTTGCGCTATGCCGGCGTTCATCCTGAACGCGTGCGGCGGCTGGCCGTGATCGAAGGGCTTGGCATATCACCGCTCGATCATAAGCCGGAAACGCCGGTCGGGGAACGCTGGCGGACCTGGATCGACGAACGTCGTGCCCTCAGCGCGAGAGTAACGAAGCGCTATCCTACGCTGGAACAGGCTTATGCGCGGATGCGCGAAGCGAACGGCCATCTCTCCGCCGAACAGGCGCGCCATTTGACGGTCCACGGGACGTTTCGGAACGAGGATGGCAGCTATAGCTGGAAGTTCGACAACTATGTCCGTTCCGCCTTGCCAATGGGCATAACCGACGACGAGCTTCATGAGCTATGGCATAACATCGATTGTCCCGTGTGGCTTGTCCACGGCGCAGACAGTTGGGCACACCATCCCGGAAAGGACGGACGCGCCGATCATTTCAAGCAGGCAAGCGTCACCAGCTACGAACGCGCGGGCCACTGGGTCCACCACGATCGCTTCGACAGCTTCGTGGCGGATCTTAAAACATTCCTCGGCAAGTCTTGAACAGGATCGCGTAAGCCGACGGTTTGATGCCTTGCGCGCACGGCGTAGTGCGCAAGGCTCGGTCAAAATCGATAGTTCGCGCTGACATTGAAGTTCCTTGGCGCGCCATACCGATACTGGCTGTAGAAGCCGATCTGGCTGTAGTAGGTCTTGTCTGTCAGGTTCTCGATATTAGCCTGCAACTGTAGGTTATCGTTAACGGCATAGCGCGCCATGAGGCTCACCAGCGCGTAACCATCCTGTTGAAACCGGAACGGCGTGTTTGTGACCGGGTTGCTACCATCGGTATACGCCTTGCTACGATAGTTGACTCCGCCGCCCACAGTGAGGCCGTCGAGATTTCCCGGCAGCGTGTACGTCGTGAACAGCTTCAGCAATCTGCGCGGCTGATCGGTATTGGCGGCATCGCCCGCTTCGTTCTCGGCTTTGAACTGGCTATAGCCGACATTCACGTTCCACCCCTCCATCGGCTGACCCGTGATCTCCACTTCAAAGCCCTTGCTGACGACATCGTCGGCAAAGGATGCCTGCGATCCCGGCAGTCCGCCGGGAATCTCAAATCCGATATCGGGCTGCGCCAAGTCGTCTTGCTCGATCCGGAACAACGCCACGGACGTTTGAAGCGCTTCGTTGAAGAACGCGCTCTTCAATCCGATTTCGTATGCCTTGCCAAAGATCGTCGGCAGATATGCGCCAAAGCGATCCTGCGCGCTTTGCGGCTGGAAGATCTTCGTGAAGCTTGCATAGACCCGATGATTCGGCGTCAGGTCATACAGAGCGCCGACATAGGGAATGAACACATCCTCGTCGCTGTAGCTGCGATCCGGGCCGAAGTTAAAGCCGGACAATTTCCAACTGGCAAGACGGCCGCCGCCGATCAGCTTGAACGCATCGCTCACGTTCAGACGTAACGCGCCATAATAACCCGTTTGCGTAATTTTTTCCTGTATGGACAACGTACCTACTCCGGAAAAATCGGGATAAGGGAAAGACCCGCTCCCCCCGCCGTTCGCAAAAGAAACATCGGCAGGAAAGGGAAATGGCGCAGCATATGTCACGTCGTTCCGATTCTGAACGCTGTGCAGCGCCCCCAGCACTACGTCATGATCGCGTCCGAAAAAATTGACGCGACCCTTAATCTGGCCGTCATAGCTGTTCTGGATGCTTTCGCCTTCATCCTTATAGGGGTTGCTGTACTGGATGTTACCGGTCGCCACGTCGACCAATCCGTAAAGGTAGAGGATTTCAGTCGACTGCGCGCTGCGCATCCGGTTATAGTTGATGGTCGCGCTCCAGCCATTGCCAAAGTCATGGGAAAGCGTCGCAAAGAAATTCTGATTGGTAGTATCCCAATAGGTCCAGTCGGCCGATGCCGTCTTTGACCGGGGCCACACGGCGAAGCTGCCGTCGCTATAGAAGGAGGGAAGCGCCCCCCATGCAGGCGCCGTAGGCGATCCTTTCTGGTGACTGAAGCCGACGCGAAGCAGCGTATCCTCGGTTACGTCGGCGTCGATTACACCGTAGAGAACAAGTTTCTTGTTCTTGTAGAGGTCGATATAGCTTCTGCCCTCCTCATAGCGGGCAACGCCGCGAAAGCGCAGCCGACCGTCGGAAGTCACCGCACCTCCAATGTCGCCCGAAAGGCGCCAGGTGTCCCAGCTACCGACGCTGGCATTCAGGTAGCCGGTCCATTCCTGCTGGTCGGCATGTTTGCGAACGAGGTTCACTGACGCCGACGGGTCGCCCGCGCCGGAGAGCAGTCCGGTCGCCCCGCGCACGATCTCTACGCGATCATAGATCGATACGTCGCCAATCGTCTCCCCCGCGTTCCCCGCCAGCGTCCAGGCCATCGGTACGCCATCAATCTGATAATTTCTTATCTCGAACCCGCGTGCATAGAAGCTGTTGCGCACATCATCGACTTCATTGACAGCCACGCCGACACCGTTTTGGATGACGTCCGCTACGGTAATCAGGTTCTGGTCGATTATGCGTTGCGCAGTGATAATGCTGACGGATTGCGGTGTTTCCCGGACGGTCAGGCCAAGCCCTGTCGCCGTATCGATCTTGTCAGGCAAGGTATATTGCCCCGTCACCACGATCTCATTCTCGGCATTCGCTTCCCCGTCAGCGGCGGACGCTGCCGACGGCAGCGCCCATGCCGCGAGCGCGCTGCCAAAAAGAAGAACCTGCTTCGATGTCATAAGCTGCCTCTGAACACGTAATCACCACCGCGGTAGGCATCCTTCGTCGGCATCACTTGCCATCGACCCCCGCCCCAAGCCGACCTCGTATGTGTTCTAATAACGATTATCAATAGCAAACATTGCCGGGAGTATGTTTCGAGGTTTTGGCTCACTGCATATCTGGCATTGCCATAGCGAACTTGAGTAGCTAGGACACGACGCGTCGGGGAGTAGCGCAGCCTGGTAGCGCATCTGCTTTGGGAGCAGAGGGCCGGAGGTTCGAATCCTCTCTCCCCGACCATCACCATTCCAACTCAGCCCTTGCCTTCAAAAAGAAGGGCAGGCCGTCATCACGGGCTGCGGTGCTGAATAATGGCTGGTTTCAATATGCTCCCCCCGCTGAATAGTTCACCGACAATCGCTAGGAAGAGATGAGGCGCGAATTGTCGAACGCCACACGACATTCGCTGTCCGGCTTGTCGCGCACTCAGGAAAATAATTGTCGGAAGGGAGGGATACAGGCATCTCTCCCAACTATCAGTTTACCTTGCTCAAGCCATGGCCAGATCCAATCTGAAGACTGGTGAACTGGTCACTGCCAATCGCGTCTATTTGGGCGAGCCTGCGTTCAAAATTCTCCTAGCGATTGTAGCAGAGGGTGAAACGATAGCTGGCATACCGCCTCTGCAACGGTTCGTCGCAAGCCTGGCGCGAACTAGCGGCCCTTCTGCTCGCCTCGCCGGCTTGTTCATGTGCTCGAAAGGTTGATGTCAACACGCAGATCATCCATCGCGTTCAGGCGCAGCTTTGAGCTGCACGCCACGAGATGGAAATGGAGGGGTTCTGGGAGCCGGCCGCGCGATCGCGCAGCCGGTGGCGGACGAGAAGCTGCGACTTGCAGGCCTCATTGGTCGAGTTTGAAGGAGTAGCACAATGAATTTAATGCTAAAAAGCTTAACAGTTCCCTCGTTGCTTGCCATGTTTGCCAGCGCTGCCTCGCCTAGCGCGTATGCGCAGACGCAGGAGCCAGCGGCACCTTTGGCGGTAACTGTTTCCGATACTAGCGCGGCGGAGCAAACTGCGACGTCCAAGGGACCCGAGGTGAAGGGCATCATCTCCGCGCGCAGCGGCGACAAGGTGCAGGTCACTACCGCCGACGGCACCAAACAGGTCGTCACGGTCAATGATGCCACCCGCATCAGCGCCAGCAAAGGACTTTTCGGCTTGGATCGGAACAGGCTTGCCGCGACGTCCCTGCTGGGAGGTCTGCCAGTGACCATCAAAACCCTGCAATCGGCTGATGGCCTGATCGCCAGCCAAATCAGTCTTCAGAACAAGGACCTGAAGACCGCATCGATGATCCATAATGGGACGGACCAGCGCTTTACCGAACAAAGTGCAGCAACAGACGCGCTGCGCGGCCGCATGGGGGATATTGGCCAGTACAATATCAAGGGCACGACGAACGTGAACTTCGACACGGGCGAGGCTGAACTGGCTCCTCAGGCGAAGAACGATCTCTGCGCGGCGGCAGCAGCTGCCGAGGGCATGGATAACGCTTTGTTGCTTGTTGTGGGATACACCGACTCTACCGGCAGCCCGGAATTCAATCAGGCGCTAAGCGAGAAGCGGGCCGGCCGGGTGGTCAATTATCTCCAGCAGGCCTGCCATTGGAAGCCCTATCGTATGCTCACACCTACCGGAATGTCGGAAGCGGATCCACTGGCGGACAATAATACACCCGAAGGTAAGGCGCAGAATCGCCGCGTTGCGGTAAACATCCTGGTCAGCAAAGGTCTTGATGGACTGTGAGAACCGCGGGGTGGCTTCGCCCACCCCGCCCTTTGGCATAACTTGACCGATGCGACCGTCACGCCGGCCTGTCTGCATGGTCGCTAAATGCGCTTGGCAGCAGACTAGGCGACCGGGGATGCGGCGTGAACGGTGATCACCTCACGAGCCTCAGGTCCATCTTCGCGCCTCTGGCGACAGTCCTGAACCCGGCGCATAGGTATATAGCGTTTGCTTCCACTGAACCTCGCTCTTAGGGTTCGACCAGCCGGGCAGGAGCGCGGCAATGCAATCCTCGGCAATATCCTTGAAGGTTGTTACTCGCACTTTTGGTTTCTCCCTCGCCTTCTCCTTTTTTAGCATACAGATTGATCCCTCGTTTAATTGTCCGCCGAAGCTCTATGGCCTGATCGCGAGCATCTTCCAACGTTAGGAGGTCAACGTAACCCAAGCCCATTTGACGGTGCCGACGGTTCAGTGTGTAGAGAAGCACCCACGTCTTACATCCCCTTGGGCAGACCAAAAGGAACAAGTTGTCTCCCGCCGTACCGTCCCCGAGCAATAATGGCCCGAATGCGTCTAACGCTTAGCTTTCCCATAGAGCTTACCCTATCACCTATACGGTTATTTAACTACCCGATAAGCCATTGATATCCTTCATAGTCCACTGGTTTTTGGAAATAGCTAAAGGGTGCTAGAAAACGCAAGATGGCTACTAACCGGTTTGAATCGTTCGGTTCTTTGCCCCACGAAGGTGCCGAAAAGCTCAAGAACAAGGTTTAACTGGCGGAGAGGGAGGGATTAATAGCCCGAGGTAATCGTGCCCGGGTTTCCTCCGATTTGCTCCATCAACGTACTGCTTTCCCAAATTCCATACCACAAACATCCCCACCGGCATCGAAAGCCCGTGGCACGACGCTATAGTGACGAGAACAAAACTTGATATCCAGCAGCCAAACTACCTAGCCAAGGACGCCGTTAGGGATCACAACCAAGAAATAAACTCTGTTGTCCGAAATTGGCCGCAAGCGGTCGAACAGCTTTTGGACGCCACAACGCCAAAGCTGCCTTAGGATGCTCCACCGGAGCAGATCGCGCACTCGTCCGCGAACGATGTGCGATCATCATCTTCCGCGAGCGGTTCAGCCAATGGCACAATTGAGCTGCAGTCGCGGCCCAATGAAGAGGATTACTGTGATGACGATGGCATATGGGCAAGCGTGGCTTCCGCGATCTCGCGGAAGTAATCCGTCTGCTCGGCGACCCAGTCGCGGAACGCTGAGCGGAAGCCGTGCACCGTGGCCGAAAGCTCCGCTGCGCCGCGGTCGAAAAATGTGAGCCCTCGCGCTCCCTCGAAGTCTGCGGCTGACATCTCGAGCGCGTGCTTTCATGATCCACCCTCCCCACTGAACACGAACCGCGCTGGTCTCACACCCCGAACGATGCCTGAGCATCGTTGCCGACTCGACATTTAGACGTTGAGTCCATTATACACGGCAAAGATTGAAAGCCGGAGAGGACGTCATGCGATTGAAGCTGAACAAGCGGATGCTGCTGCTCACTATCGTTCTGGTCGTTCTTGCGGGCCTGATCTGGGTACTTTCAGGCGCCCCCCAGCGACCGGTCGTCGCTTTCCCGCCCTCCGGTCCGCTACGCATCGAGGGTGCGACGATTGTCGATCCGCGCGACGGCAAACTCACGCCGAACATGGCGGTCGAGATCGATGCGGGCCGGATCGTCAGAGTCTCGCCAATGGCGGCGCCAGCGAGCTTGGGAAATGTAAGGCGCATCGACGCGCGCGGGAAGTTCCTGGTACCCGGTTATAACAATATGCACGTCCACGCGCTCGATCGCGACCGGACAGGTGCGCTGGCGCTCATGCTTGCCGACGGGGTGACCGGATTCCGTCAGATGTCTGGAACCTCGGAAGACCTGAAGGATCGTCGCGAGCATCGTCTGCCTCTGACCGGGGAGACCCCCGGCCTGCTTGCCATGCCCGGGCCTGTGTTGATCCCCTTCAACGCCGGATCACCGGAAGCCGCGCAAAGCGAGATCAAGCGCCAGAAAGTAGCTGGCGCGGACTTCATCAAGGTCGGCATGATGGCGCCGGACGTGTTCTGGGCGACGTTGGCGGCAGCCAGAGCGGAAGGACTGAGCGCGGTCGGCCATCTCCAGCCTGGCGTCGACCCGGCCCGCGCCGCGCGCGAAGGCTTTCGTTCGATCGAGCATCTCGGACCCGGTGACGCGATCTGGATCGCCTGTTCGCGTGCCAATGCCGAGCTATTTGCCGAATCCGCGGACCATCCCCGGATGACGGCCCCACCGATCCAGCTACCCTATCTCGACAGATTCGTGATGTGGCGGCTTCGTAAAACCCTGATCAATCCGGCAGCCTTTGCTAAACCAGAACACATCGCCCGCCTGGGCAGGGCGATATCCACCTTTGATCCGGAGCGCTGCGCTGCGCTCGCCCGTTTGTTCGCCGCGCATCACACCTGGCACGTCCCGACACTGGTGCGCATCCGCAACCAGTATCTGGCAGACGATCCAGCCTATCAGCGCGATCCGTTCCTGCAGTACATGCCGAAATCGGACATCGAGAGCTGGCAGGAGGTCACCAGAACTTTCCGCGCACTGCCTGCGGAATCGCGCAACATCTATCGCCGCCTGTATGCGCGCGACCTGATGCTGACCAAGCTGCTTGCGGATAGTGGCGTGCCGATGATGACTGGCACGGATGGCGGCGGCTATGCCTCGCCTGGCCAGACGCTGCAGCAGGAATTTCGTGAACTCGCGACCGCGGGGCTGTCGCCGCTCAAGATCTTGCAGATGACGACGATCAACCCGGCGGCGTTCCTCGGACGCAACGGGAGAATGGGCCGGATCGACACTGGATACAACGCCGATCTCGTGATCCTCGACGCCAATCCCTTGCTGGACGTTGGGAATTTGGGGGAGATCGACGGCGTCGTCCGCGCAGGTTATTATCATTCCCGGGCCGATCTCGACGCCGTCAGGCGGCGCGTGGCCACTGCGAATTCGCGATGAGCGGGACAACGCTACGCGTGCTAATTGACTTATGTTGAAATAGCGGCAGCTTCCCCGCGCCGGCGATGGCCGGCAAGGTGTCGAGTTGGCGCTTAAGCCGGTTCCTCGAGGTGAGAAGAACGATCGACAGAAACTGATCGTTGACAAGATAGGTGCCGACCGGATCCTGCTTCAAGTTCTCTCATACGGCGAACATCTCCGCATCGATTGTGTAAAGAATGTCGGCCTTGGCCAGCGCCGCCGCCTTGAGCCCCATTGCCTCAGGGACGATCTGCTCGACATAGAAGCGTGCCGCGGCGGTCTTCATCTTGAGGAAGGCGGGGTCGCCTTCGGATCGGGCGGCGACGCGGCCGCTTTCCTCCATCAGCCAGCCGCACACTGCGACCGATAGCATCGTCAGGAACGGATAGCTCGCCGCGAGGCGATCGTCGGTCTCCGATGCGAGCAAATTGCGTGCGACTTCCTCGCAGGCGTCGATCAGCCGGGCGAGCCCGGCGTCCTCGGCATCGCCGCGCATCTCGGCGAGCAGCGCGAGCAACGTGCCGCCATTGTCCATGCTCAGCTTGCGGCCGACGAGGTCGGCGGCCTGGATGCCGTTGGTGCCTTCGTAGATCGGGGTGATCCGCGCGTCGCGGAAATGCTGGGCGGCGCCGGTCTCCTCGATATAGCCCATGCCGCCATGGACCTGCACGCCGAGGCTGGCGACTTCGTTGCCGAGATCGGTGCCATGCGCCTTGGCGAGCGGGGTGAGCAATTCGACACGGGCCTGCGCGGCCCCGTCGCCGGCGCGGCCACGGTCGAGCTGGCCGAAAGCGTAATAGACCAGAGCGCGCGACCCCTGGGTCTGCGCCTTCATGCGCAGCAGCATGCGGCGGACATCGGGGTGCTCTATGATCGCGGCGGGCGCGCCGGCGCGGACGCCCTGCACCCGCTCGCGGGCGTAGGCGACGGCGCGCTGGGTGGCGCGCTCGGCGACCTGCACACCCTGAAGGCCGACGTTGAGGCGGGCGTTGTTCATCATCGTGAACATCGCGCGGATGCCGCCCATCTCGCCACCGATGAGTTCGCCGATGCAATCGTCATGGTCGCCGAAGCTGAGCACACAGGTCGGCGAGGCGTGAAGCCCCATCTTGTGTTCGATCGAGACGACGCGAACGTCGTTGAACGCGCCCAGATTGCCGTCGGCGTTCAGCCGGTATTTGGGGACGAGGAACAGCGACAGGCCCTTGGTGCCGGCAGGCGCATCCGGCGTGCGAGCGAGGACGAGGTGGACGATGTTGTCGGCCATGTCGTGGTCGCCGAACGAAATGAAGATCTTGGTGCCCTTGATCCGGAACGTCCCGTCGCCGACCGGTTCGGCCTTGGTCTTGAGCGCGCCGACATCCGAACCTGCCTGGGGCTCGGTGAGATTCATCGTGCCGGTCCATTCGCTGGTCGCGAGTTTCGGGAGGTAGAGCGCCTGCTGTTCGGGCGTGCCGTGATGGGTTAGCGCCTCGATCGCGCCGACGGTGAGGATCGGGGCGAGCCCGAAGCCCATGTTCGCGGTACCGAGGGTCTCGAGTACCGCAATCGACAGGCTGACCGGCAGGCCTTGGCCGCCGAAGGCCTCGGGCGATCCGATCGTGCCCCAGCCGCCCTCGACATAGGCTTTGTAGGCCTCGGCGAAGCCGGCAGGCATCGTCACGCCGTTCTCGCTCCATTTCGGCCCGTCGGTATCGCCGAGCCGGTCGAGCGGCGCCCATTCGCCTGCGGCGAACTGGCCTGCCCCTTCGAGCACCGCGTCAGTCATTTCAGCCGCTTCGGGACTGATCTCGGCGAGGCCGACGATATGCTTGAGGACGAAGCGCTGCTCGGCGGTGGCGGGGGTGAAAGTCATGATCTTAATCCGTGCAATCAGGCTAGAGGATGCCCGAGGATGTCCTCGGCACCCGAACGATCGGCGAGCATCGCGTGCGCGTCAAAGATGGCCGTCCCAGACGCCGCATCATAGATCAGCTGTGTAGCGCCGCGGTCTGACTTTCATAACGTGACGCCACGCTTCCGAATCGCACTATCTTGCTCCTCATTTCCATCGGTCGCGCATCGTGGCGGGCATCGTGCAATCAACTCCGCAACGCGGCTATGTTCTCGATGAAGCCCAACCCCTCGATCTCGACTCGTACGACGTCACCGGGCTGGAGGAACTGGCGCGGGCTCATCGCGGCGCCGATGCCCCCCGGCGTGCCAGTGAAGATCAGATCGCCGGCCTCGAGCGTCATCGCGTGTGACAGATGGGCAATCTGATCCCAGATATCGAACACGAGATGGCTGGTGTTGGAGCTTTGCCGAAGCTCACCATTCACCCAGCTCTTTATGTCGAGGGCATGCGGGTCACCCGCACCCTCCGCAATGGTGATCCAGGGCCCGATCGGGGCATGGGTATCGAAAGACTTGCCGAGCGCCCATTGCGGCGTCCGATGCTGCCACGCCCGCTCGGTGACATCGTTGCCAACGCAATAGCCGAAGACCGCGCCCGCCGCCTGTTCCCGGGTCAGATCGCGCCCGCCCTTGCCGACTACCGCGACCAGTTCGGCCTCATAGTCGACGGCGGATGGCTCGCTTGGTATTTCGATCCTGTCATAGGGTCCGTTGACTGCAGTCGGCGCCTTGGTGAACCACACCTGATGCTCGGGCGTGCCGAGCTGCGATTCCGCGATGTGATCGGCATAGTTGAGCCCGATCGCGAAAATTTTCCCGGGCCGCGCGATCGGAGCGAGCAGCGTGACTTCGCCAAGTCCGAGCCTGCCGTCGGCGCCCTTCGGGGGCACAAGTTCGTCCCAGCGGGCAATGACTTCACGGGCATCCTGCATCTTCGCGTCGAGCGGAGCGATGGTCTCTCCATCCAGGATACCGAAGCGCACGGGCATGTCGTCAGTCGAGAAGCGGACAAGTTTCAAGGGGAAGTCTCCAACAAGAGCATCAGGCGGTTGCAACTTCCAGCCTGGCGCGCAGGCCGGCCTGTTCTGCATAGGCAGCAACCAGTTCAGCGGGAGTCCCGGTACCGAACACATAGCGATCGCCGCGCACAAGTACCGCACGCGCGCCTGCGTTGCCCAGCCATGCGCGCAGCGCCGGCGCGAACTGAGCCAGAGCGGACGAATCCACGTCGAACAGGCGCAGATCGGGTAAGCCGGGATCGACCGCGATGTCCGGTCCCTCACCGATGAGCCACGCCCCCCGCCCCAGCAGATCGTCCATCCACTGTGGTGCGGCGTCTTCGCGGCCGACGACCGGCTGGATGAAGCGCTCCCCCGCGTGCGGCGTTGCGGGCAGACCGAATGCAACGGCGAGGTTCGGCGAACTGATGTCCGGCATGGGCACCCCGGCTGCGCGATCGGCGAGCATCTGCGCATCGCGGGCTGCGGCCATCTCCCGATCGAGCGTGCAAACGACGCGGCCGGTCTCGATCGCGGCGCGCGTGATCATCCGCACGTGCGGCTCCCGCTCGAGCTGATAGCTCTTGAACAGCCGCTCCTCGTCGGCGCCGCCAAGCGCCAGTGCCAGGCGCCACGAAAGCGCCGCCGCGTCGCGGATGCCGGAGCACATGCCCTGCCCGGCAAAGGGCGGCATCTGGTGCGCGGCGTCGCCTGCGATAAATATCCGGCCGCGCCGCCATTGCTGCGCGATCAGCGCGTGGAAGCGATAGACCGCCTTCCGCTCGACTTCGCGCAGCCCGTGTCTGTCCCACGGCGACAATAGTCGGTCGATCGTTTCGGGCCGCAGCATCTCCTCAGCGGTTTCGCCGGGGAGCAGCATGAATTCGAAACGCCGGCGATTGTCGCCCATCACGACGTAGGTGGTGGGTCGGCCGGGATCGCAATATTGAATATTGTGACGCGGCAGCCGATTGTCGTCGTCGACGATCAGGTCGAGCACCAGCCAGGGTTCGTCGAAAATCAGATCGTCAAGTGTGATGCCCAGGCCCTCGCGAACAGGACTCCAGGCGCCGTCGCAACCGACCAGATAGCGCGACCGGACGATGACCTCTCCCGTCTTCGCATTCCAGCTGGTGACGATGCGGTCGCCCGTTTCCTCAAATCCCGCATAGCTCAACCCGGTCATCAGCTCGACGAGTGGATTGGCCGCGAGCCGCGCGCGGATCGCCAGTTCGACGCCTGGCTGATGCATCATATAGCCGGTCCAGCCGGTATCTGCGGGGCACCTGAGGTCAAAGGTCAGCAGGGCCTGCCCATGCTGATTCTGGAAGACATAGTGGTCCGCCGGTGTCGTCGCGCGCAGCACCGGTTCGACGATATCCAGCTGCTGGAACACCCGCATGATCTCATGATCGAAATGCGCGGCGCGCGGCAGCGGGTACACCTCGTCATTGGCTTCGCCGACGAAGACCCTGATCCCCGCCTGCCCAAGCAGCGCCGCCAGTGTGGCACCCACGGGCCCGGCTCCGACGATCGCGACGTCGCATTCGAAAATTCGGTCTGTCATTTGCCCCGATCCAAAGAAGCGACTGTTCAAGCGAAATCGGCGGGCGATTGCGGCCCCCATTGGTGGCCCATCATCGTAGGGATGTCGGTCACGTTGGGTGCGGCGCTCGCATCGAACACATCGCCATCGGTCCAGTGCTCGATCCGATGCCCCCAGGGGTCGCGCCAGTAGTCGAAAACCTGGCTGCCGAGGATATGGCGGCCCACGCCCCAATCGTGCCGGTAACCCTCGAGCTGGAGATGATGCGAGCCCGCCATCAGATCGTCGAGATCGGCAACCTCGAACGCAGCATGGTGGAAGCGCGCCGGAACGCCAGGAATAGACGCAAAATTCAAGGCATGATGATCGACCGCGATACGGCCACGGTCGCAGCGGATGAAAAGGGCGGCGACATTGCCGTCCGGCGCACGGACCTCGTCGGAGACGAGCAGGCCGAACCGGCTCTGCCACCATTGCCACGTGGCGCCGATGTTCGATACCGACATGACCACATGGCCGAGACGTGCAACGTGGGCAGGTCCCGCCACGACGCGCTTGGTCTCACCGGTCCGCGCCCGACGATCGACGGCATTCCAGGGTGCGCGCACGCCATGCGGCATCTCGGGCACCCGTGCCTTGCCGGCAATCACGTCGACGGGAAAACCGTCGGGGTCGGCCAGACTGATAACATGCCCGCCTCCCGGGCCCTCCGCAGGCCGGATCTCGGCCCCCTCCGCCTTCGCGAGGATCTCCAGATCGGCGAGGCTGGAGGCGCGCAGGGCAAGGCCGGCAAAGCCCGGCTCGCCTTGGATCGTCTCATGCACGAACGGTGCCGGGCCGGTGCCGCGCATGCGGAGCACACCAGGAGAATCATCCCCAAAGTCAAATAAGCCAAATGCTGTCAGGAAGCGTCGCATCTCGGCCAGGTCCGGCGCTGAAAAGCGAACAAACTCAACATCTTCAACACGGATCAGTGACATGGAATCCAGCTCCTGAACGGGTCGGCGAGATGCTTCTCGCCAAATCTATTTGACTTATAGTTTAATATAATGCCGCCGAAAGGGCAAGCAGGACCGCCTAGGCCCCAAAGCCGGGACGCGGCTAGAAGGCGACCCTGTCGGCACCCTTGGTCGCCAACATGGCGCGCGCCTCCGCCGGCGAGGCCACTTCCATCCCGAGCGTCTCGAAGATGGCGCGAATTGCGGCGACCTGCACCGCACTCGATTCCGCTAGCCGGCCGGGACCGACGAACAGACTGTCCTCCAGCCCGACGCGGACATTTCCGCCGAGCAGTGCGCTTAGGGTGATCATCGGCAGCTGGTGGCGCCCGGCGGCGAGGGCGGACAGGCGGTATTCCTTGCCGAACAGCCGATCGGCAGTGTCCTTGAAGTGGATCAGGTGGTTGGGATGCGCGGCGATTCCACCCAATATGCCGAACACGCCCTGCACGAAGAAAGGCGGCTCGATCAGCTTGCGATCGACGAAATGGGCGAGATTATAGAGGTGGCTGATGTCATAGCATTCGAACTCGAAGCGGGTGCCGTGCGCGCCCAGATCGCGCACCGCCCGCTCGATCTCGAGGAATGTGTTCGACAGGATCGCGCCGGCGGTGTTCTTGAGGAACGGCTCCTCCCAATCGTGCTTCCATTCCGTGATCCGGCTGGCCGCGCCCGAGATGTTGAAGTTCATCGAGCCCATGTTCATCGAAGCGAGCTCGGGTTTGGCCCACAAGGCCGCCGCCAGCCGCTCGTCCATGGTCATCCCCATGCCCCCGCCCGTGGTGATGTTGAGGATAGCGTCGCAGTCTTGCCTGATGCGGGGCAGGAACTCGGCGAACAGGCGGGGATCCGGCGACGGCTTGCCGGTTTCGGAATGCCGCGCGTGGAGATGAATCACAGACGCTCCCGCGTGGGCGGCAGCGACAGCATCGGCGGCGATCTCCTCCGGAGTGATCGGGAGATGCGGCGACATGCTCGGCGTGTGAATCGATCCTGTGACCGCGCACGTGATAATGACCTTTTGCATCCAGCTCTCTCCGCGACCCGTCTGCTATTGCCGCACTCTCGCGTAACTAGACTTAGCGTCCAGTAGAAATCAAGAAAGTTACGCGGATCGTGCTTTGAATCTGCCCTCACATCGCCGCGCCGCGGCAATATATTGGACTTTAAATCTAGTTCGGCTTAGCATCGCGAGCAACGCCCCGACACTCGGGCGTGGGGTGGCACGGCGAGGGAGAGATCAATGGAAGAATGCGTCGGGGTGGAGAATCACGGACATGCGCCGCACCCGCCGAAGGGCCCAGTCCACGTGCAGAGCGCCCTGACGGACCTGGACCGTCGATCGATGCTGGCGGCCGGCGTGGCCGGAATTGCCGCTTTTGCTTCGAGCAACCCTGCGAACGCGGCGCAACCGGTCGTGCGACACCCATCTGGCGCCACCGGAATCATTGACGTCCATACCCATTTCGTCCCGGACGCATATCGCAGCGCGGCCAGCGCCGCCGGGCACGTGAAGCCCGACGGCATGCCCGCCTTGCCGGCCTGGAGCGAAGCGGAGATGCTGGCGATGATGAACCGCCTCGGGATCGGCACCGCGATATTGTCGATAAGCTCCCCGGGCGTCCATTTCGGCAACGACGCGGCTGCGCGCCAGCTGGCGCGAACGGTAAACACCGAAGCCGCGCGGCTGAAGTCCGCGCATCCGGCGCGCTTCGGCTTCTTCGCATCGCTGCCCCTGCCGGATGTCGAGGGCGCGCTCGCCGAGGTCACGGCAGCGTTCGACAAGCTTGGTGCCGACGGCGTCATTCTCGAGTCGAACAGCGGCGGCATCTATCCCGGCGATCCGCGCTTCGATCCTGTCTATGCCGAGCTCAACCGCCGCGGCGCGGTGGTGCTGTTGCATCCGACCTCGCCGCATTGCCCGGGCTGCATCCAACCCGGACCGACGGTGCCTGCGCCGGTACTGGAGTTCATGTTCGAGACAACGCGCGCGGTTACCAATCTGGTGCTGACCAGATGCATCGAGCGCTATCCGCAAATCCGCTTCATCATCCCTCATGCCGGCGCCGCGATGCCTGTACTGGTCGATCGCATCGCCATGGCGGCCGCGATCATGCCGGGTATGGCCGGGACCTCGCCAGATGCGATCCTGGCGACGCTGCGCAAGCTCCACTTCGATCTCGCAGGGGCGCCAGTTCCGCGGTTGCTGACGGCCCTGCGAAGCTTCGCCGATCCGGAGCACCTGCTCTATGGCAGCGACTGGCCGTTCACACCCGAGGCTGCCGTGACCAAATTGCTGGCCCGGCTCAAGGTGAGTCTCGCGAGCGACGGCGACGCGCAGGCGATCTTCAGCGGCAATGCCAGACGCCTGTTCCCGCAGCTGGTCGAGCCCGGCACCGCGTCATGACCATCACCCTGTATCACGCGCCGATGAGTTGCTCGCTCGCCGCGCGCCTGGCGCTGGTCGAGGGCGATCTCGACCACGAACTCGTCGTCGTCGACACCTCTTCGGGCGAGCATCGCGGCGAGGTGTATCGCCGGATCAACCCGCTGCAGCGCGTGCCGGTGCTGGCCGTAAACGGGAACAGGATTCGGGAGAACAGCGCCATCCTGCCACTTATCGCCGATCTGGTGCCGGAGGCGGAATTGCTCCCGCCGGATTTCCTGGGGCGGGCGCAGGTGGCGTCGTGGATCGGCTATATCGCGACCGAATTGCACCCGAGTTGGTCGGCGGTCTTCCATCCCGGGCGCGTGACCGAGGATGCTGATGGTGCGGATGCGGTTCGCGGGGCCGCGATCGGACGGCTGTCAAACGCCTTCGACTTTCTTGAACATCAACTCGTGGACCGGCAATGGCTGACGGGCGAGATGCGGATCTGCGACTTGTATCTTGCCGTGCTGTCGGCGTGGCGCATGGTCCCGCATGTCGCGGGGCGCTTGCCAGAATTTCCGCGCCTGAGCGCACTGCAGCAGGCGGTGTTCACCCGTCCGAAACTGGCGCCGGTCGTGGCGGACGATATGAAGCTGCGCGCGGCGTTGTCCAGTCAGGCGGTTATCGGCGGCAGGTGAGACAGCCAGCGATATGGGTCGGACAGACGTTTTGCGGTTCAGGATCCCATAGGGACGCCGCACTGTAGACGGGTTCTGGACAGGGCGAAATCGACGCCGCTCTGATGCCTGCGTCCGCGCAAAGGTTCGAGCGCAACGTTATCAGGCACGCCTGCCCTGCGACGGACTTAATTGACTATACTAACAGGAATGTCGGGCGAGGTGCGCAATATGGTTTCTGCGCAGGCGTGAATGCGCGACGAGGGCTTGGGTACGAACGCTGCAAAGCTTCCCAGGAGACCGCGCCGCGGCTACTCCCGCCTGCTGAAGACCGGGTTTGATCCGGAGTCCAGAATAATGCATCTTCGATAACGGCAAATGACGGCCGCACTATTTGCGAGCCCGACCGAATGAAGGATGAATATCCCATGACGCAATCGTCCCGACCATCCCGCCCCGACCCGGCCGACGGGGCAGATACCACGCGCGTAGACCCGCGTTGGCGGCGTACCCGCGAAGCGATTCTGCGCGCGGGCCAGGAGCTGTTTGGGCGGCACCACCATAGCGTCGTAAGTCTCGATGAACTCATCCAACTGGCCGCAATCTCCAAGCAGTCTTTCTATAACCACTTTACCGACAAGGATGAGCTGGTAGCGGAGCTTCTTGACACTGCCCGGCACGAGTTTGACGCCTTGGCCAGCGCCGCCAATGGAGATGAAAAAGACCCGGCGTTGCGGATAGCCACGGGATTGTCGGTTTATGCCGGTCAAGCACTTGAAAACGCGGCGCACGCCCGGTTGCTGGCGCATCTTTTGTTCGAAAACATCAGTGCGGATTCCCAGACCAATAGCCCGGTCGTAGCGGACATCCGCCTCGGACTCGATCAGGGCCGCCTTGCGCTTTACACTGTCGAAACGGGAGCGGCATTCATCATCGGCGTGGGTGGCGCGCTGGTCAACCGAGTTTTACTTGATGGCGATCACGCTCGCGCGATGATGTCAGCGCAGCAATTTTGCACGTTGACCTTGAGAGCTTTCGGTATCGCTCCGATCGAGGCAGACGTCATTGCCGCGCGCGCTGTTGACCGGGTATTCCGCTCCAGATCGTGATATTTCTGGCCCAGGCCGGAGGAGAATTTCGGCGTCCCTATCGACATCCACGGGCACACACCCCGGTTATTCACGCCAGCCACGCACTTGCGGCCGGCTGTGCGGAACCGCTCCTCTCGCCCTATAGCTTGTCCCGGGCAGAGCGATAACAGTCCTCTTTGTATCGGAGTTCGTGCCCCGCAACGGTGCGGACCTAGCGCCGGCGGGCTGCTAGTACTCGCAACGCCGCGAACGCAGCAACCCTGTCGACTAGCGCGCGTGTACGGAAGCAGGACTAGCGGCTTCGCGGCGGCCCGCTGTGGTGGTGCACGGGCTCAACCGGCGGCGGACGCGTCGATGGCAGACGGGGCGGGTACTGACCGGCGATGCTTACCTGCGGACGCCAGCGCAGGTCTGATCTAGCGCCCCGGGCGGCGGCTGTGCAGCATTGCAGGTCATCCATCATCGCTCACGGTCGAACAGCCTTTCAGGCGTCAACCCGGCGATTAACTTCTCAGCCTAACCGGGATCGCGAGGGACGGCACCATCCGCATTCCGCCGATGGAGATCCTGCTTTTTGCCCAGAGGTCCATTATGCCGTACCCACGCTGCCGCCCTCAGCCTGTCGTGCCGGATCGCTGAGGCTACGGTCCAAATGGATGCCGGTTATAACAGAGGCTAGACGCGGCCATCGATGCGACGCATCTGCCCTGTGTACTGCAGGATTGCTCGGCGACCTCCAACGACATGAACAGCCGGGTGTACGCAGGCGACTTCCCGGACGGGCAATGCAACTCCAATCAATCTATTTGACTTGGAATATAATAGCTGTACATCACGGTTGCTGCGAATGAAGCAAACCAGAGCGGGCCGACTCCCGAGTCTGTGCCTTTCGACACACTTTGGTTCAATACGCGCCTGTCAACAAGACAGGGCAAATGGGAGGATCCGATGAAAGTTGCGCTTTTCGCCTCGGCCGCTTGTATTGTCGTGACGTCGGCCGCTCACGCCCAGACACAATCTGCTGACCCGGCTCTCGACGAGATCATCGTCACGGCAGAGCGACGCAGTGGAGACCTGCAAGACACGCCGGTGGCCGTAACGGCGATAACAAGCGAAGATTTGCAGGCGCGTGGCGTGCAATCTGTGCGAGGGCTTGAAGGCCTCGTGCCTAGCCTATCAATCGGCTCACAGACCAACGGACCCGGCGCAAACAGTGCCACCTTCTGGATCCGCGGCCTTGGGCAAATTCGTGCGGGCAACGGCAGTGAACCTTCCGTGCCGTTGTACATCGACGATTTTTACTATCCCGGCATTTCAGGCAATGTGTTGCGGGCGATGGACATTGAGCAGGTTGAAGTCCTTCGAGGGCCGCAAGGAACACTCTTCGGCCGCAACTCCATCGGCGGCGCGATCCGCTACCGCACGAGAAAGCCGACCGAAGACTTTGAGGGATTTTTAGAAGGAACCTACGGGAGTTACGACCGCATCGACCTCATCGGTGCGCTTAACGTCCCGATAGGTGACAAGCTAGCGGTTCGTCTGACGGGCGCCACGATGCAGACCGACGGATATGTCGACGAAGTGATCGGGGATCGCAAGGGAGGTGCCACTGAGAATCGGCTCGCTCGTGCGCAGGTGCGATTTCGGCCGACCGACGCGATCACAATTGATCTCAGCTACGAGCTTTCTGAAAGCGAAAGCCGTGGCTCCAGCACCTATATCTCCCAGATCAGCCCTACCGGCACCCTGGCTGCGCGATGGAATAGCCGCCCGACGAACTTGCCGCGCTACACGCAGGATTTGGCTTCGCCGTGCACCTACTGCACCTATGGCGGGCTACAAATCGACAATTTCAACGACACAAAGGCCAACCACTTGCGCTTCGTGGCCGATTGGCAGGTCAGCGATTCGCTTGAGTTGAAGTGGCTCAGCGGTCGTTCGCAGATTGACGATACTTATAGCAACGACTTGGACGGCAGCCCGGCGCATGTTGCCCGGCAAGGTAGCACAAATAGCATCGAATCGTGGTCGCACGAACTTCAGGCAATCGGGGATCTGGGAACCAAGTTCCATTATGTCGGGGGCCTGTTCTACTATAAGGAAGAGCTAGAGACGCTGGGCAGTCAGTTCTCACCAAACGCAGCCGGAATCGTGAACGAAGCGCGAGCCAGCAGTTTGACGAGGCGAGAATCCCTATCCGCATATGCAAATCTCACGCTTGATGTGACGGAACGCCTTTCGGTCACGGGGGGGCTGCGAGTTGGGCAGGAAGAGATCAGTATCCGCACGCTCAGCATCCTCCCAGTAGCAGGGATGTCCAACTCCGGCAGCTCAGACGAGGACATGGTTCTTCCCCTTCTGAGGGTCCAGTACGACTGGTCCAAAGACGTCATGACCTACGCGACGGTCAGCAGGGGTTTTCGAGCTGGCGGCTTCAACATCGTGCCTGCCAATGCTGATACAATCCCCTTTCAATCCGAGGAAGTAACTTCGTTCGAGGTCGGCGCGCGCACAGAGTTTTGGAATGGCCGGGCTCGCGTGAACCCCACGTTCTTTTACACCGACTACAAAAACATGCAGATTAATCGTCAATACACTCCGCCACCACCAGCTCCGCAAGCGCCGACGTCAATTCTAGAGAATGCCGGCGAGGCCCACATCTATGGCCTCGAACTGGAGTCCGACTTCGCCGTGACCGACGCGTTCCGTCTTCGCGTGAGTGGCGCATTCTTGGAGGGCGCATTCGACAGGCTAAATCCAGGTGTAGGCGTGAACCTCGGCAGTCCGCTGCCGCGCCTTCCGCGCTGGTCCTATACATTGGGCGGGCAGTATCGCGTCGAGCTGGCGTCCGGTGTGCGATTGACCGCCAACCTGGACTACTCCTGGCGCAGCGAGCAGGCGAGTGCAGCAAGCAATGTCGATGCCCTGGTCGTGCCCTCCTATGGTCTGCTGAACGGGCAGGTGGAGCTCCGCTCGGCCGACAAGCGCTGGAGCATAGCGGTGTTTGGCACGAACCTCGCGGATAAGGAGTATGTGACAGGTGGCCTCAATCTGCTGACCCTGGTTGGCAACCTGCGCTGGGACATGGGACGGCCGCGGGAGCTGGGTGTACGGTTGCGCTTCAATTACTGAAGGATTAGCCGCAGAAGGCTCGCTGCTGATCATGTATTCGAAACAGTCCGGAACTGCAGCTGTGCCGCTTGGAATAATGATCCTTACTGAGCCAATCGCTTGTAGGGGCAGCTTCCGCAGCGCACTCGTCGGCATCGGGACTGTGAATCCCAATGTCTCCAGGCTGACGCTTGGCCAATCATCCTCACGAGAGCGGCCGGAGCTTCTTCTGTCGGCGAGAGGGGCTTCCCTTGTGCCGGCGCCTTCTGAAGACAGCGAAAGCCGGCGAGCAGCAAGCACACACGCGGAAATGATTACTGGAATTCAAGGGAGACTGAGGATGCTTAGCAAGATGAAGTTTGCTGTCGCAGCCGCAACTACAATCGTTCTATCGGCTGGAGCTGCGTCGGCGACCGACCCCACGTTCGTGACTCTGGGCACCGCGTCCGGGCCGATTCCACGGCCCGCCCGCGCTCAGCCGGCGAACCTCCTGATATCAGGGGACCAGATGATCCTGGTGGATGTTGGCGATGGCGCGGCTCAGCAGGTTGGCAAAGCGGGCGTTCCCTTCGAGAAGATTCAGTCGGTCTTCATCAGCCACCTTCACTTTGACCATACGGGCGGACTGTTCGCGCTCCTGTCGCGGCGATTTCAGGTGCTGGCGCCGGCACCGATCACGATCTACGGCCCGCCTGGAACCAAAGCCACCGTGGATGCGCTCGTGCAGGCGATGCTGCCTGCAACCGAGGCGGCGGCCAATATCCGTGAACGCAGCCGCGTGTCGCCGGCCGAGACGGTCCAGGTTGTGGAGTTGAGCGACGGCTGGTCCGGGAGGATCGGCAACATCGCGATTACAGTCGCCGGCGAGTCGGCCGGATGCTTCCCCAGCGGCGCTGGAGGCCGTATCCCGACATTATCATGTCCAACACCTCTCCCCGGCGGAGGCAGGGCTCATGGCACAGCGAGCCGGCGCGAAAGCACTTGTACTGACTCACATTGGCATGAACGAGGATGAGATCCCGGCAGCGAAGGCGGCGATCGCCATGCATTACAAAGGGCCGGTGACGTTCGCCTCGGATCTGGATCGGTTCTAGGCGGTGGCAGCCGTCCGATCTCCTGGATCCGACGGCTGCTCTGTTCCCTGTGGCCGGAAGGAGGCGACATGCTCATTCTCGCAGCGATAATCTCGGGAGGTCGTGCATTTGGCGTGATTGAAACTGGATGATGGCTAACTAGTCCAGGCCTGAGACCCCGCCTCCCCCGGAGCAGTCGCGGAGGAGAGGCAGGGGCGTCGCGGCCGCCGCAACTGACTAGGGTCAGGACTCATTGGTCATAGCCAAAAGATGACGGTGGCAGCGAGAGCAATGGCGGAGAAGAAGACCGTCGGGCATCGGTCGTAGCGCGTGGCGACGCGGCGCCAGTCCTTCAGGCGACCGAACATGATCTCGATCCGGCTGCGGCGCCGGTAGCGCCGCTTGTCGTATCTGACCGGCTCGTTGCGCGATCTCCGACCTGGGATACATGGCTGGATGCCTTTGGCCTCCAGGGCGTCCCTGAACCAATCCGCATCATAGCCACGGTCGCCGAGCAGCCATTGCGCCTTCGGCAGGTCGTCGAGCAGGGCTGCCGCGCCGGTGTAGTCGCTGACCTGTCCGGCGGTCATGAAGAAGCTCAAGGGCCGTCCGTCCGCATCGCTGACGGCGTGCAGCTTGGTGTTCATGCCGCCCTTGGTGCGGCCGATCAGCCGCCCAAGACCCCCTTTTTAACCCGCAGGCTCGACGCCGTGCGGTGCGCCTTCAGGTAGGTCGCGTCGATCATGACGGTCTTCGGTACGGCCTCCGCTGCCGCAAGACCCTCCATCATCCGCAGGAAAACACCCCGTTCACCCCAACGCTTCCAGCGATTGTAGAGCGTCTTGTGCGGGCCGTACGCGCTCGGCGCATCACACCCGCGCAACCCGTTGCGATTGACGAAGACGATGCCGCTCAGCACCCGCCGGTCATCCACCCGCGGCCTGCCGTGGCTCTTGGGGAAGTACGGCTGCAGACGTGCCATCTGCTCATCAGTCAGCCAGTAAAGGTCACTCATCTACGGTCTCCTCGCGGAGCCTGAATCAGATCGTGACGCTCACATCAATGGGTCCTGAGCCTAGCGAGCGTCATAACGCGTTCGCGGTCCCAAGCGACATTCACTCGGAGCGTTCGGCTCGACGGATCGTCACCGAAAGCGGCTCTGTGCCGGCGAATTTCGCAGCGTCACCTCGAAGCTGGCCAAGGCGGATAAGCCCCGGCGAGTGATGCCCGTCGCGATAGAAGATCGCGAGATTGCCCCACGGCGCGTAGAAGGCCACGTCGCCTGCCTGTGGCGTCACGGCCTCCGGCGCGCTCTCTCGCGTCAACGGGTGCGGCAAATCAGCGATCTTCTCGTTCCCGCCATAGTCCTTGAGAATGAGGGTCAGAGGAAGCTGGGCGAGGAAGTCGCGCGCCGCAGGACCATCATTCATCTGCACGGTCCAGCTGCGGGAGCCGGATACAATCTCGACGGTCATCATGGTAGGCGCCCTTACCGGCGAACTTTTAGCTATCGATTGCTCCGTCGGCGCCGCCGTACCGCTCGGTTTGGCGCGCCCGCATCCAGCTCCGGTCAGCAGGGCAATGACCAACCCGACAGGAGCAAGACGCGATGAGTGGCTCATTCGGCCGATCCGGCGGCTTGGCGCTTCTTGCCGAACACGGGAAAGGCGGTTGCTTCCCCATAGTCGATGCGATCGCCGACATCGCGTAGCGCCGTCATGTCCTCATCGGAGATGATGAAGTCAACGGCGGCATTGTCACGGATATGCTCGGCGCTTGAAGACTTCGGCAGCGGCAGCAGCTCGAGTTGCAGGCAGTATCGGATGCAGAGCTGCGCGACGCCGACGCCATATTTATCCGCCAGCGCGACCAGCTTCCCGTTCTTGAGCGCCGCGCCATGCGCGACCGGCGAGTAGGCCTCGACCAGCAGCCCCTTGCTGCGGCTGTAGTCGATGAGATCAACCGGCGTGTCGCCGACATGGGCTAGGATCTGGTTGACCATCGGCGCTACGCTGCCGTGATCGAACAGATTGTCGAGATCGGGCGCCTCGAAGTTGGAGACGCCGATCGCACGAAGCTTGCCAGCCCGATAGGCCTCCTCGAGCGCGCGCCACGCCTCGAGATTGCCCTCGAAGAAGTGTTCGCCTTCGCGGAACTCGGCCCAAGGTTGCGGGCTGTGGATCAGCATTAGGTTGATATAATCGAGACCCAGTGCCTTCAACGACCCGTCGATCCGCTCACGCGCCTCGGCAAAGCTCTTGCACTCGGCGGCAAGCTTGGTGGTCACGAACAGCGCGTCGCGTTCGATGCCGCTGGCGCGTACGGCCTCGCCAACGCCACGCTCGTTGCCGTAGGCTTGAGCGGTGTCGATGTGGCGGTAGCCGATGCCGATGGCCTCACGCACGACCTGCCCCACCGCATCATCGTCGATCCGCCAGGTGCCGAGGCCGAGCCTGGGAATGGCAACGCCATTGGCGAGCGTGAATGTTTCTTCGAGGATCATGAGTTTCACTCCTTCGGCTCGCTGAGCGGCGCGAGATATTGCTCGTCGGTCACTTTCTCCATCCAGGTAACGGGCGTGCCATTCACCGATTCCTGGATAGCGATGTGGGTCATAGGTTCGTGCGGCGTGGCTCCGTGCCAATGCTTATGCTCAGCCGGACACCAAAGGATGTCGCCGGCATTGAATTCCAACTTCGGTCCGCCCTCGATCTGGGTCCAGCCGACGCCCTCGGTGACGATTAATGTCTGGCCCGCCGGATGCGTATGCCATGCCGTGCGGGCGCTGGGTTCGAACCTGACGATGGCGCCGCTGACCCGCGAGGGGTCCGGCCGCTGGAACTGGCCAGTGATCGTCGCCTTGCCGGTAAAATATTCCGCCGGCCCTTCGACAGTCTTCATGTCCGCCTTGCGACTAATTTCCATGCGAGGTGCTCCTAGTTGGGACGAGTTTGGCCGCGCCTGCGCGTCCGCTGCACTTGGCGATGAAACGCTTATGAGTGTCGCCGCGCCGAGAATATATTTCATGCACATGAGTTACAGGCTCCGGCCGAAGAACTCGGCGATCCGGTCGAACGGGACCTTGTCCTTGCGATCGTACAAATCGACGTGGTTGGCGCCGGTTATGATCAGGAGTTCCTTCGGCTCGGCGGCGGCAGCGAAGGCGGTTTCGCTGAAGTAGCGCGAATGCGCCTTCTCCCCGTGGATCAGCAGCATCGGTCGCGGCGCGATCTCCTTTATGTAGCTCAGAAACGGCATGTTCATGAACGACAGCGGGTTGGTGACCGTCCACGACGCGTTCGAATTCACCGACCTGGGATGGAAGCCGCGCGGCGTCTTGTAATAGTCGTGATAGTCGACCAGGAACTGCGCCTCGCCGCCCTTCAGCTCGTTCATCGGCGGGCCGTATGCAGGCGTTCCCCGCTCGGCGTCCTCCCAGCGCTGCCGGCTCAGTTGCTCCAGCATCTGCGTACGCTGCTCAAGCGTGACACTGTCGTTATAACCCTTCGCCATCACGCGGGTCATGTCGTACATTGTGACAGCCACGACCGCCTTGACCCGCTTATCCACGGCGACCGCGTTCAACGCCATCCCGCCCCAGCCACAGATGCCGGTCACGCCGATGCGCTCGCGGTCGACGAAGGCTTGCAGGCCAAGATAGTCGACCGCCGCACTGAAATCCTCGGTGTTGATGTCGGGCGAGGCGACGTTGCGCGGCTCGCCGCCGCTTTCGCCGGTATAGGATGGATCGAACGCGATCGCCGCGAAGCCGCGCTCTGCCATCGTCTGTGCATAGAGCCCCCGACGACTGCTCCTTCACAGCACCGAACGGACCGCTGATCGCCAACGCGGGCAGCCGAGCGGCTCCGCGGTCCTTGGGCAGATAGAGATCGCCGGACAGTGTGATGCCGTAGCGGTTCTTGAAGCTCACCTTGCGGTGATCGACACGGCTGCCCTTGGGGAACACCTTGTCCCAATCGGTACTGCCATGGGCGGCGGCGGAGCTTGTGGAGGGCAGCGCCATCAGGCTGCTTGCGGCGACGGCTGCGCCGCTGAGTTGCAGGATGCCCCGCCGGCTCACCTGAGCATGGCTGGTGCTTTGCGATTCGATATTCATCTAAGTTCTCCGACTATTCCTGAATTGAGGGTTTGCGGTTGCCGAGCATGCCGAGCAGGGCTGAACCGGCGAGCAGGACCGCGCTGGCAAGGAAGGTCGCGCGGTGCCCGGCGGCGTCGAAGAGCAGGCCGCCGCCCGCCGCGCCCAGCGTGATCGCCAGCTGGATGACCGCGACCATCAGTCCGCCGCCCGCTTCTGCATCGTCGGGCAGCGTGCGGCTGAGCCACGTCCACCATGCGACTGGAAGCGCCGTGCCGATTAGACCCCAGCCGGCGAGCAGAGCGGCGGTGGGCAGCGGCATCGTGCCAAACGCGATCAGACCAATGGCAATCGCCGCCATGCCCAAGGGCGCGACAATCAAGGTGGCGGACAGGCTCCGCGTCACGGCGCGCCCGATCAGCCAGGTGCCGATGAGGCCCGCGCCGCCCATGCCCAGCAGCACAAGCGAGAGCAGCGAGACGCTCAACTGCGTCACGCCCTCAAGAAACGGCCTCAGATAGGTGAAGAGCGTGAATTGCCCCATGAACAGCAGCGCGACCGCGGCCATGCCGATGCGCGCCTCGGGCCGCTTCAGCACGGCGAGCGCGTTGGCGGCACGCGCATCGCGCGGCGAGGACATCTGCGGCAGCGCGCGCCACAGCCAGACAAAGGAGGTAGCGGCTAGCGGAACGACGATGAAGAAGGCGCCGCGCCAGCCGATATACTGCCCCAGGAAACTGCCGAGCGGGGCTGCGATCGTGGTCGCCAGCGCATTGCCGCCGTTCAGCATTGCAAGGCCCCGAGGCACCTGGTCCTCGGGTAGCAAGCGCATGACGGTTGCCGCCGACATCGACCAGAACCCGCCGATGACGATGCCGAGCAGCGCTCGACCCGCCATCAACACCGCGTAGTTCGGCGCGAACGCGACCATCGCGCCCGACACGAGCATCAGCACGGCGAGACCAAGGAGAAGTTTGCGGCGATCAAGTCCACGGGTCAGCGACGTGATCGTCAGGCTCGCGAGAACCGCGAACAGGCCGGACACGGAAATGGCCTGACCGGCCGCACCTTCGGTCAGGCGCAGGTCGATGGCGATCGGGGTGAGGATGCTCACTGGCATGAATTCGGACGCGATCAGCGTTGCCACGCACAGCGTCAGGGCAACCACAGCGCCCCAGCCACCGCTGCCCGCTCGCGTCGGCGACTGCATCGCTGCAAGTTCGAGGTCGGCGCTGGTTGCCATTACGGTCTCACTTTCATCCAATCGCCCCGGGACGTTCCGGGACAGGCATATTATGGTGAGTGCCGACGCGACGGATTAGACGGTGCTGCGTTGATGAACCAGTGAGCGCTGCTCAACGATCAGCGCCAATCATCTCCGCGGATGTGATCGATGAGCAGACGGAGCGCGGTCGGTAATTGTCGCCGCCCGGGATAATAGATATGGAAGCCCGGACCAGGTGAAGCCCAATCCTCAAGCACGATCCGCAGGTCGCCGCGCGCTACGTCGGGCAACGCCAGCGGCTCCGGCAGATAGGCAATGGCAGCGGCGCGTCGAGCGAGCTCTAGCGCCAAGGCGCTGTTGTCGATGGTGATCGCGCCGGGCACGTCGACGGCAACGCTCTCGTCATTGCGATCGAACTCCCAGGCATAGCGGCTGTCATCCCCCAGACGAAAGCGAAGACAGTTGTGCGACATCAGATCGTTCGGATGAAGCGGTGTGCCGTGCCGCTCGAAATAGGCCGGCGCACCCGTCGCGACCCAACGCATGTCGGGAAACAGCCGCTGCGCCACCATGTCCTCGGGTACGGTTCCGCCATAGCGAATGCCGGCGTCCGCACCTGCCTCGACTACATCCACCATGTCATTGCTGACGACCACGTCGACCTCGATATGGGGATAGCGCTGAATGAAGCTCGGCAGTGCCGGTGCAAGCAACATTGTCGCCGCGTGTTCCAGCACATTCAGTCGGATGCGACCGGCCGGGTCGTCGCGGTAGCGGTTCAGCACGTCAACGGCGGTGCCAATTGCATCGAAATGTGCGGAGATCGCAGCGCGCAGTTCCTCGCCCGCTGCGGTCAGCGTGACGCTGCGGCTGGTGCGATTGAGCAGGCGCACGCCGAGGCGCGCTTCGAGACCTTTCAGCGAATGACTTAGCGCCGACGCACTGACACCGACTTCAAGCCCCGCACGGCGAAAGCTGCGATGCCGCGCAATCGCAAGAAAATAGCTGAAGTCAGCGAGATCGGTCCGGTTTAGCTGCACGTCGCCATTGTGCCGATGCGCGGCCGCAACAGCAACAGTGGTGAGATGCGCTCAACATTGTAAGATCCCGCCACGCTTCGGGGTTCCGACAGGTTCCTTCAGCCTTCCTGAGCCTGGGAGCCGACCGGCGGCGAAATCCTGAGGTCTGGCCACTCCACTGGCCAATTTTGAACCGTACGGATTGTCGTTCCCAGCAGAATTGCGGCTGCTATCAGAAACGGACATTTGCTGTGCCCTTGGCGAACGACTTGGTTTGGGTTGCGACCTGCCGGTTAGCGGACAGACCGCATCTAGGTACGTAAAATTGGCGGCCGAATGGCGACAAAGGGTCGTCTTTGACCGATGGAGGGAAGTTGAGCTTTAATTAGATGCGTGCCTGCTTTGTCCTCTTCTTGCCCGCCGCGAGCCTCAGCCGTTCTTCCCGGCAGCGCATTGTACTTCCATCATTGGCCCACAAGCCGAGAAAAATCTCATTGGTCTATAGCGGGGTCTCAAGTTCTTTTCGTTTCACAAGAAGACGCATTGAATGAGGGCGCACAGCAAGGGGCCTGACTTGATCATCAAAGGGAGAGGTGCGGCACCATTAGATGCCCCTGATCGGCTCGTTGAGAAACAGGGAGCCATTAATGTCAGCCAGTTCGTTCATTCGCTTTTCTTCACGCACAGCCTTACTGCTCGCGTGCGCCGCCGGAACGCTTGGCATTGCTCATGCACAGGAACCGGAAGTAGGTAATGACGAGGAGATAACTGTCACCGGCCGCCGTATCTCACAATCTGCCGAAGCAATCGGCGAAGACAAGATCACCAACACCGTCGCGATCACGCGGGAGGCACTGTTGTCTGCGCCTTCGGGCATCTCGGGCCTTAAGATGCTCGAACAGCTTCCCGGCTTTAATGTGCAGACAGACGGCGCTCTTGGTCTCTACGAGTTCGGCAACAGCGTCCAGACACGCGCCTTCAATCTGGACCAGATCGGTTTCTTGGTCGATGGTATCCCTACTGGCCGCAGCGATGCCTTCGGCGGAAGCCCGGTATTCCGCTATGTCGATAATGAAAATTTGGGCGCGGTGGTTGCGTCGATTGGCGCGGGCGATGTTGGCCTCCCGAGCTATTCTACGCTCGGCCCCGTCATCCAGTACAATTCCATCGCGCCCCAGGACGATCTTGGCCTCTTCGTCTCGCAGAGCTTTGGCGACCAGGATCTCAAGCGAACCTTCATTCGTTTCAGCACCGGCAAGGTTGGCCCGTTCAAAGCTTATGTCAGTCGAACCAAGCTCAACAGCGACCTGTGGCGTGGTCCAGGTTCTGTCGATCGTGAACATTGGGAAGGCCAGATCCACGCCGACCTGGGGGGCGACAGCTGGGCGCGCCTCAAGTTCGTCTCGAACGACTTTTTCGACTACGATTCTCCCACGATCACGCGCGGCCAGTATAATTGCGTGAGCCGGGATCTGGAGGGGAATTGCGGCCGCGATTATGCCTATCTCAGCACCGTGCCGCTTAACACTGCGCCCGGCTTTTCGCCACTGGCGACGGCGCCCGGTGTCTATTATTCCAATGCCAATTACGTGCAGAACTACAATTTGGCCATCAACGTCCGTAAGGACAAGCTGTATGGCGGCACCGTCCACGCCGGCATCGCCGAGGGCGTATGGTGGGACACGACGGCCTATTATGAGGACAAGAATGGCTATGGCGTGTCGCCTGACGGCTATGCCAACTCGCTGGGCCGCTACACTCCGCAAAGGCAGGCCGGGCTTGCCGTTTTCGCACCAAAAGGCGTGCAATTCGGCCGCTCGGGCGTAGGCGGTGATCGCTACGGTATCGTTTCCAAACTGCATTGGGAGATGGGCGCGAACACCGTCGAGGCGGGCATATGGGGAGAGGTCGATAAATATCACCGTACCCAGGCTCGCTACAACACGACCGATGGCCGCCCCGACAGCGCACCCAACCTCGCCGAACTGGTATATCTGCGCCGCGACTATCGCTCCAAGCGCGATACGACTCAGGTCTTCCTGAAAGACACGTTGTCGCTCGCCGATGACAGGCTCGTGCTCGATTTCGGTTTCAAGGGCCTGGCCCTCGATTATGTCCACAACGGCTATCGCGATTTCGACGATTATTACCGCCTCGTGGGGGGCGTCGGCGTTCCCGGATGGGGGCCGCAGCGCAACTCGGCGCAGTACAAGGACATGTTCCTGCCGATGGCGGGCCTGCTCTACAAGATCGACGGACGCTCCCAGATCTTTGCCTCCTACGCTGAAAACATGGCGTTGCCCAGGGGCATGGATGACATCTATTCGGTTACGCGGCCCGGCACGGCCGCTGTCGTGCCCCAGCCTTCGCCGGAGCGGTCCAAGAATATGGAACTGGGCATTCGCACCAACCAGGGCGAAGTCTATGCATCGCTGGCGGCCTATTACACGAAGTTCGACAATCGCATCCAGTCGATCACGACCTTCCTGCCGGGCGCTGGCGCGGCGACGGAAACCTTTTTCCAGAATGTCGGCCGGGTGGAGTCCTATGGGGTTGAATTCAGCGGCACCTACAAGCCGTCTTTCCTGAATGGCCTGGCCTATGGCAACCTCAACGTCACTTACAACAATGCCAAGTTCAAGGACGATATCCCGGCGGCGACGCCGATCATGATCGCCGACAAATATATCCCCGACAGTGCCAAGTGGATCGTCAGCGGTGGCGTCACTATCGAACCGGCAAGCTGGCTGGTCGGCAACATCTCTGGCAAATATACGTCGCGCCGCTGGTCGACCTTTACCAACGCACCGGGCTCTAGTGTGCCAGCCTATACGGTCTTCAGCGGTTACGTGGATATCGGTGACGGCATAACCTTTGGACCGGTCAAGGGGATCAAAGCCCGAATCAACGTCGACAATATCTTCGACAAGGATGTGTTATCCTTCATCTCGACATCGGTTACAGGCGACGGCCTTTTCCGGCCGCTTTCGCCCCGTACCTTCCAGTTCACCATTTCCGGCGAGATCTGATCATGCGGCATTACCTTTGGGGAGCTGCACTGGTCGCGCTGCTCCCGATCGCGTCCGTGCATGCTCAGACGATCTCGAAGCCCACCGCGAAACTGCACGAGCGGATGATCACGCTCGACAGCCACCTCGATACCCCGGCCTCGCTCGATCAACCTGGCTGGTCGATCGAGGAGGAACATGATGTCCTGAGCGACTTCACGCAGGTCGACTTGCCCCGGATGAAGAAGGGAGGCCTGGATGGTGGCTTCTGGGCCATCTATACCGGCCAGGGGCCATTGACCGTCGAGGGTTTTCGCAAGGCGCGCGATTTTGCGGTGATTCGCGGCGTGTCGATCAGGGAGATGGTCGCAGCGGACCCGAAGAATTTCGCATTGGCACTGGAGGCCAAGGATGCGGCAACGATCGCGGCTGCAGGCAAGCGGATCGTCTATATGTCGATCGAGAACGCCTATCCGCTGGGCGAGGACGTGTCGCTGATCGACCTGTTCCACGACATGGGCGTACGCGTTTCGGGCTTTGCGCATTTTGCTCACAATCAATTCGCCGACAGCTCGACCGATCCGTCCAAGAAGCCGCGCTATGGCGGCCTTAGTCCCCTTGGCAAGGATCTGCTCAAGGAGATGAACCGTCTCGGCATCGTGCCTGACGCCTCGCATAGCAGCGACCAGGTGCTTGATGATCTGCTGGCGCTGTCCACATCGCCGGTGCTTTTGACGCACTCGGGATGCAAGGCGGTCTACGATCATCCTCGCAATATCGATGACGCGCATTTGAAGGCGCTTGCGGCCAAGGGCGGGGTCATCCAGATGAACGCTTACGGCAGCTACCTGCGCGCCATCAAGCCGGATCCGGAACGGCAAAAGGCGATGATGGCCCTGTTCGGCCAGATGCGAGACGGTGCAAAGATGTCGCCGGAATTGCGGACGCAACTGCTGGCCAAGCGGCAGGAGATCGATAAGCTCTATCCTGACACGGACAAGCCAACCTTCGACGATTTCATGGCGCATATGTTGCACGCACTGACGGTGGTCGGGCCCGACCATGTCGGTATCGGTCTGGATTGGGATGGTGGAGGTGGTGTGGTCGGAATGGAGGACGTACAGGCCTTGCCCAAGATAACGGCTGCTCTGCTTAAGGCTGGCTATTCGGAAAGCGACATCGCCAAAATATGGTCGGGAAATGTACTGCGGGTTTTGGCGGCAGCCGAAGCCGCCAAGTTGTCAAAGTGATTCCCGATCACGAATTGCCCGCCTTATGGGTGTTGAAGGAATTGTCGCCAAAGCGAGGCGACTGCCGGCGTTAGATATGACGCCCGTGCATCGCACGCGGATGCCGAAGCTGCGTTCGGCCTGCGCAGGGAACCCTTAGCGAAGAGGAAGCAGAACGTCCGCTGCGGGATAGCTAAACTTATGCCCTGAGCGGCGACAAAGGGTCGACATCAGTAGACGGGAGGTGGGACATTGCTGGCATTCCCGCCAATCCACGCAAATGGCAGCTCCTGACAGGAGCGGACGTTCGACGGGACGTCGCCGTTCACACCCGAACTGCGTAAGATGGGCCGATTTTAGACTGTCGGCTCTTCAGCGGAGATGATGCTATAGCTGCCGGTCCTCTTTCGGGCGGGCGATCCATCGTGAGAGAAAATACCTGCCGGACGTCTCACGACCAGTTTCTAACATTTCAAATAAATACGGGATCACTCGGAAGCGGACATTTCAGGTCCGTCCATCACAGTGGGAACATCGCGCGATGTGATCGCGAGATAGCCACCCGTAAGCGAAATGAACGAAGTCCCCTCCTTCTTCGAAATATGCCACTGGACAACATTTCCGAAGCCCCTATTTTTTGCAAGTTCCTTGATGTCCGCGATGGTACTGACGGACGTAACTTTCGTGAACAGGATTTTGAGCGGGATGCGATCTCGGCACTGATCGGTCGGATAGGAAAGGAAGCTGACTGTGACAGTCTCCGCAACCGGATCAACAAGGATGGTTTCAATTTGAGAGTCGTGACCGGACATCTCATCAAACAACAGCTCTTGCACCAGTGCCACTCCTCGCATGTATCGGCACCGTCTATTGCCCGGGGCGACAGCACGTTCAAGTGGCAGCTATGTCAGTAATTTTTCAATTAGCTGACATTCCGCTATCCACCCATCTAAGACATTCCCCTGTCCTACACCCCACCCCATCCGCTACACCCCCGCCCGTGCCTCAAGCCTAACGCCCTGCACGCAATCTCCGCCGCACCCCCTCCGGCCCGAACCGCACCTCGCGCAAGGGCAGGTCAGCCGACGGCACACCGATTGCAAAGCTGCACTGGCGACCAAGACCGACGGCGCAACGGCTGGCAGCGCCATAAAGCTGTCCTGAGCAGCAAAAGGCTGCGTACACTTCAGGCGGGGGCCTTCGGCTGGCCTGAACTCTTGTGACGAGGGGAGAAAGTGATGCATCTGCCCCAACAATGCGGCACAAGCGCCATCGTGCTCCTGCGCACGCAGGAGCCTGGAGTGTGTGGCATCCGATACGTCCGCAGCTACAGCTTTATACGGGAATACCGCGGCGGGCCTCCCACCCGCAGAAGCACTACCGCACAAATCTCAGCCGGCTTGAAAACGCCCCGACTGGGGGGTGACGTAGCGTGACTTTCGTGACCTTCCGAGCCATTCGACCCGTCCCGGCCCACCAAACTACCGCCGGAACACCCCTGCCAGTTCCACATGCGTCGACCAGCGGAACTGCCCCACCGGCTGCACGCTCTCCAGCGTATAGCCCGCCTCGGTCAGCAGCTTCGCGTCGCGCGCGAAGCTGCCCGGATTGCAGGACACATAGGCGATCACCGGCACCGCCGACTGCGCTAGTTGCAGCACCTGTTCGCGCGCACCCGCTCGCGGCGGATCGAGCAGGATGGCGTCGAACCGGTCCAGTTCCGCCGGCATCAACGGACGGCGGAAAAGATCGCGATGATCGACCGCCATCTGCCTGCCGCCACGATTGGCACCGCTCTTCAGCGACAGCACCAGATCGCGCGCCGCCTCCGCCGTATAGACCGTCTTCCCCGCCCCCAGCAACAGGGCGAACGTGCCCAGACCACTGAACAGATCGGCGAACCGCGCCGCCGGGCCAATCGCAGGCCGCACCGCCTCCACCAGCGCCGCCTCGCCATCGGCCGTGGCCTGAAGGAAAGCAAAGGGTGGGAAAGGCACCGCGACGCCGCCGAAGCTGACGGTCACCGGGTCCGGCTCCCACCGCGTCTGCGGGCCATAGCCATCGTCGATCGTCAGCCGCGCCAGCTTGTGCGTGCTGGCAAACGCCGTCAGCGCCTCGGTCGCCGCAAGCCCCTCGACCTCAATCCCTTCCAGCAACAGGTCAACGCCCTGATCGGTCAAGGTCATCCGCACATGTACCGCCCGCCGGTCCCCTACCATGGGATGCAGCAGCGTACGGATCGGCGCCACCAGCGCGAACAGCGCCGGATGCAGCACGAAGCACATCTGCATGTCCACAATCCGGTGGCTGCCTTCGCTCGCAAACCCCAGATGGAGGTTCTTGCCGAACCGCGCGGCCCGCAGCGACGCACGGCGGCGGCTGTTCGGCGGAGAGATATGCGGAGCGTGGACCACGCCGGGCACGACACCCTGCCCCATCAGCGCCCCGATCACCCGGTCGCGCACGAAATCGGACAGGCTCTGGTCATCGACATGCTGCAACTGACACCCGCCGCAGATAGGATAATGGCGGCACGGCGGTTCGATATGATGCGGGCCACGGATCAGGCCGTTGCTGCTCCCAGCCTCCAACCGGTCGCCAGGTGCGCTCATCGGGACGTGGCGCCCGTCGCCGGTCACGCCGTCACCCTTGGCGGCGAGGCGGACGATCAGGTCGGGGTCTATGGTATCGATGGTCAGCGGCTTGTCCTTGGCTTACAGCCGGGACGCGATAGCCGCTGGCAAATGGGTAATCAATTCGTCCGCGACAAAAGCCGCCCCCGCTCGCCGCGCCGCTTCGCCATGCAGCCACACCGCCTCGCAGGCCGCGTGGAAAGGATCGCCCGTAACGGCCAGCCGGGCCGCGCAGATCCCGGCCAGCACGTCCCCCGTTCCCGCCGTGGAGAGCCAGGACGATGCGACGTGCGAAACCGCCGCCCGTCCATCGGGCGCAGCGACGATACTGTGGCTGCCCTTCAATATGACCACCGCCCCGGATTGGGCTGCGGCGTGCTGGGCCTGCGCAATCCGGCTGCCGGACAGCGCGCCGAACAACGAATCGAACTCGCCCTGATGCGGGGTGAGAATGGCGCGGTTCGGCAGAGCCGCAAATCCCAGGCTCCTCAACGCCAGCAATCCGTCGGCATCAATGACGGCGGGATGCCCCGCAGCGAGAGCAATGCGCGCCTGTGCGACAGCTTCGTCGCTTCGGCCCATTCCCGGCCCGATCAGGCTGATCGCAATGCGCCTGTCCCCGAACGCCGTGGCGGTGCCGTCCTGTTGCTGAACGATCGCATGGGGAAGGCTCTCCATAGGAGAAGCGCCGATCAGCCGTACATAACCCGCCCCGCTGTGCGCCACCGCCAAGGCCGCCAGCGCACTCGCCCCCGGCATGGCCCCACCAAGCACCGCCACGAGGCCACGGGTATATTTGTGCGCATTGGCTGCCGGCACGAACAACCTTGGCGGAGCAAGAACTCGAACAGCGGCATCTTCCACCAATATCCCGATGTCGGCACAAATCAGACGATTAAATCGAGATGCGGCAGGGTACAGAACATGCGCAGGCTTCAACGCCCCCAAAGCAACACAGATGTCGAACAGCGGAACGTCCGAAAGCAACGCTCCGTCATCGGTGCGCACACCGCTCGGCAGATCAACCGTGTAGGTAAGCCGTGCCTCTCCCGCCAATTGGCAGAGCTTCGCCGCAAGCCCATCATCAAGGCCGCGCGTCAGGCCGGTGCCGAACAATGCGTCAACCACCTGCGTCGCGGGGCGGGCAGTCAGAACGTCCTCGACGGGCCCGTTCCACAGCGCCCGTGCTTGCCGCGAGGAAGGCGTTCGGCTGTCGGCGCTGGCGGCCACTCGCACGGCCAAGCCCCTCTCGCGAAGCAGGCGGGCAATGACGAAGCCATCGCCCCCGTTATTGCCCGAACCACAGAGCACCAGCGTGTCGCGCAGTCCGCCCGCTCTCCAGACGACGTCGGCAACGGCAGCGCCGGCACGCTCCATGACGTCATATTCAGGGATGCCTGTGGCGAACAGCGCCTGCTCCGCCGCACGCATCTGCGCGGCGGTCAGAATGGGAGTTGCGCTCATTGCACCGAGGCGAAGGTGGCGGGCAAATCGTAAAGATCGCCATCCACATCGACGGCGATATGATTTGGCTCTCTTATCGTGACCCCGGCGACCGCAGCGCCATCCGCCGCAATCAGGCCCCGCCCGTCCGTGACGATCCGGAACCTGCGAAAACCCCCGTCAGGATGACGGATGGTCAGCAAATTTCCCGCTACTTCAATGCGGCACACAGGCTCCGGCTTGACGGAACCCGCCAGTTGGCAGCGAACCGTATCGGGCGCGTCCGGATCGACCTTGGCGACCGCCGCCCCACCTTGCTGATCGCAGCCGCTCATCAGGAGCAGCGCTGCGACCAGCAGGCATTCAGATGTCCGCGTAGACATGGGTTTCGGCTGTACCTCCAGGATGCGTCACAGCTCCCTGATAGGCCGGACCGACATTCTGTGCATAGCGCCAAAGCGCGCCGGCCTGATAATCGTTCCTGCGCGGATTCCAGGCTACGCGGCGTTCCGCCAACACCGCCTCGTCAACCTGAAGGTCGATCGTGCCCGCCTCAGCATCGATGGCGATGATGTCGCCATTCTCCACCAGTGCAATCGGGCCGCCATCGGCAGCTTCGGGACCGACATGGCCAATACAGAAGCCCCGTGTCGCTCCGGAGAAGCGCCCATCAGTAATGAGAGCAACGCTTTCCCCCATCCCCTGCCCATAGAGCGCGGCCGTGGTGGAGAGCATCTCCCGCATTCCGGGGCCGCCCTTTGGCCCTTCGTAACGGATGACGATGACGGAGCCTTCTGCGATGTCCCGATTCTCGACCGCCTCGAAACAGTCTTCCTCGCAGTCGAATACGCGCGCTGGCCCGGTAAATTGCAGGCGATGCATTCCCGCCACCTTCACGATCGCTCCGTTAGGCGCCAGCGAACCGCGGAGACCAACCACACCACCCGTCGGGCTGAGCGGAGTCTTGACGTCGTAGATGACCTTCTGCTCCGGATTCCAGGTAACTTCGTCGATGTTCTCGCCCAGCGTCTTGCCGCTTACGGTCATGCAATTGCCATGCAGCAACCCATTGTCGAGCATCGTCTTCATCAGCATGTAGACGCCGCCCGCCTCATGCATGTCCTTCGCGACATAACGGCCACCGGGCTTCAAGTCCGCGATATAGGGCGTCGTCTTGAATATCTCTGCAACGTCAAACAGGTCGAACGCGATGCCGGCTTCATTCGCCATGGCGGGCAGATGGAGACCGGCATTGGTCGAGCCGCCGGTCGCGGCAACAACACGCGCGGCATTCTCGAACGCTTCGCGCGTGCAGATATCGCGGGGGCGAATGTTTCGGGCCAGCAGCTCCATGACCTGCTCACCTGCCGCAACGGCGATCTCCTCACGGCTGCGATAGGGTGCCGGGGCCATGTTGCTGTTCGGCAGGGAAACGCCAATCGCTTCGCCAACGCACGCCATGGTGTTAGCCGTGAATTGACCGCCACATGCGCCATGACCGGGGCAAGCCACCTTCTCAAGGGCCGTCAATTCGGAGAGCGGACATCCGCCCGCCGCATATTGCCCAACCGCTTCGAACACATCTACGACAGTGACGTCCTTATCATGAAAACGGCCGGGAAGAATTGAACCGCCATAAACGAAGATTGACGGTACGTTGAGCCGCAGCATTGCCATCATCATGCCCGGCAGCGACTTGTCGCACCCGGCAAAGGTAACGAGCGCATCGTAGCAATGGCCACGGACGGAAAGCTCCACGGAATCGGCAATGACTTCGCGGCTGACCAGAGAGCTTTTCATCCCCTGATGGCCCATCGCAATGCCATCAGTGACCGTGATCGTATTAAACCGGCGCGGCATGCCGCCTGCGCGATTGACGCCATCGCGGCAAATGTCCGCTTGTGCGTTCAGCGTAGTGTTGCAAGGCGCACTGTCATTACCAGCCGAGGCGATGCCGACGAAGGGTCGTGCGATCTCTTCCTCGGTCAAACCCATCGCATAATAATAGCTACGATGCGGCGCGCGCTCAGGCCCTACGGAAACGTGGCGGCTGGGGAGCTTCGACTTATCGAAATTATGTGTCATGACTGGCCCTTCTATGCCGGGGCCTCTTTCCAAAAAGCAGCCGTTTACGCAAGAGCGTTACGGCAAGCTTCCAGTACAGGAGCCAGATACTGGGCAAATCGGCCCTGCCCCATCTTATCGGCAACGAGATCCTGCCGCATCTCCACGCCCAAGTAGGGTATACCTCGCGCCTCGGCATGGCGATTCATCGTCGCGTTTAAGATCGCGCCGGAATAGGGAAGCTGATCGCCGACGTTCAACCCTGCAGCTTCCAGCAGCGGTATGGCTATACGCGCGGCACGATCATCTTTATTGTACAGGATGCCGATATCCCATGGACGCGGTTCATCCCGAGAGGATAACAACGGCGTGAAACTGTGCAGGGAGAGAATGAACGGCCGATCCATCCCGTCGAGCGAAGCGGTCAGCGCAGCATGATAAGGATGGTAAAAGCGTCTCAGACGCGCATCGCGATCCACTGCCACATTGCCTGGAATGGGATGCCCGTCGCTCTCGATCGGAATAAGCCCGGCTGAGTCTTCTGCGCGATTGAGATCTATAACTAAACGGGAAACACCTGCCAAAACGGCGCCGCAGCCCGCCGCTTCGCAGAGCAACCGCGCGACTTCAGCCACACCTATATCGATGGCTATATGTTCACGGAGCAACTGTGGCGCAATTCCAAGGTCAATGTCCGCAGGCACGTGCGCGGACGCATGATCGGCAATGATGAGGACATTGCTGTTGCGCGCTGGAATGATGGTCATGATTTCGCTCATGACGATCTGATCCGCGTCGCCATGCGCCACCACTGCTTCGGGAGAGCAGACGCCGCCGCATCACGTGCAACGACGCTCTCGAACAGGGCGAAACACGTTGCGCCCGATCCGGACATGCGCGCCAAGGTGACACCCGGCTGAACGGAAAGGCAGCGCAGCACGTCATCGATCTCCGGCACCAGCAGGGCAGCCGACGGATAAAGATCGTTACGTCCATCGCTGGCCAGATCGACGAGATTCTTGGCGGCAAGCACGCCCCTGTCCTGCCGATCCCATCCCGCAAAAACAGGGCCAGTGGAAAGCCCCTTCCCCGGATTGACCAGTAACAACGGAGATCCGGACAGCCCCGCTATCTCGCGAAAGTCGATCTCTTCACCCCGCCCAGTGCCAAACAACGTACGACTTGGCAGGCAAGCCGGAACATCGGACCCAAGAGCAGCGGCGATATGCTGCATATCCGTATCGACAGACCACAGACGCGCAAGTAGCCGTAATGTTGCTGCTGCGTCCGCCGATCCGCCGCCAATCCCTGCGGCTACAGGAAGGTTCTTCACCAGGTGGATATCAGCCCCAGCCCCCGCTGGGCCATGTTTCTGAAGTGCACGTCCAGCCTGAAGCACAAGATTATCCGATTGGCTATCGAGACCCGCAGCGAACGGCCCGCTTATCGCAAGCGTTAGTATGCCGTCGCACCGGGCGGCCGCACTGAGAACATCGCCATCCTCGGCAAAGGCAAAGACGCTCTCGATGTCGTGATAGCCATCCGCGCGCCGACGCCTGACATGCAGAGCGAGGTTGATCTTGGCATAGGCTATTTCGGTGTCGTAGGCGGCGATGCTCAAGGTGCCGCAAACTCCGGCCTGAAGCCGCTGCGTACCTTGCCGTTGATCCGCGTCGCGGCATCACCTTCCGCAAAGACACGCGCAGCGGCCCAGGCATAGCGCGCTTCGTACCGGCGTCCGACAGCCCAAAGGGCATCGCCAAGATGCTCGTTGATGGTGGCGTCGCCCGGTGCCCCGGCCGCCGCCTTTTCAAGCATCGGCACCGCATTGCGCGGATCGCCTGCGACGAAATGCGCCCACCCCAGCGAGTCTGCGATCGCGGGATCTTCCGGACGAAGCGCCTGTGCTTTATGCAGCAGCAACAATGCCTCCGGCACATTCTGTCGACGTTCCACCTGCGCATACCCCAGATAATTGAGAACGACTGGCTCGTTCGGGGCAAGCGCCATCGCTTTGTCGAGAGCCACCTTTGCTTCGCTCCATCGGCCGCTACGTTCCAGTGCACTGCCTTCCAGAAGATAGAGCGACCAGGGCACCGCCCCCTTTGCAAAACGTCCCTGCGCCGCCCGATACGCGTCCACCGCAGGCCCGAACTGCTGCATTTCAGACAAAAGATTGGCAAGCTGAAGATATTGCGCCGCCGAAGCTTCAGACCGAGCAACGGTATCGCGCGCCAGCGCAAGCGCCTGTTCCGATTTGCCTGTTTGCGCCAGGGCGGCGATCTTCAGGTTGTTGGCAGCGGATGCCCATGGAGAGTCATTCTGGATCTTTCCAACCTCGACAACCGCAATGTCCGCATATCCGGACAGTACAAGCTGCCGCGCAAGGAGCAGGCGCATCTCTCCGCTGGCAGGATCGGAGATGCTGGCCAGACGCGCCAACGCAAGAGCGAGCGGTCGACTGTCTCCCTCCCCCACATCATCCGCAAGCCGCGCCAGGATTCTGCCAAAACCCTGCTTCGGCGTCAGCGCGAGTTCAGAAACCTGGCGTGCATTCGCCAACTCCAGTTTTGTCGAGCGCAATGCCGGATCATCCAGAGCAAGTAGCGCGATTGCGTCCTCACGCTGGCCAAGAGCGACAAGTCGCCTTGCCAGTGCAATCCGCAGTCCTGCGAGAGTCGATGTCTGCACGGAAAGCGCGCGCAAAATCGCGGGTTTAGCCGCCGCCACATCCTTGCGCGCCAAAGCCTGCAAAGCAACGTGTTCGTCGAGATAACGCGCTGTCAGCGCTCCAAATTGGCTTTTCTCATCAACGGCTGGGGCGGAATAAGGCCCATCTACGGTGGAAATCCAGCTTGAAAGAAACGGCGAGAGAAATGCGAAATTACCTTCGACTTTCAACCGGTCCGCCAACTTTCGTGCAGCATTCCAGTCCTTCCGGCCCAATGCATCTAGGACGAATAGCAGCGTGCCATCACGCGGTAAAACTCCGGACTGATCCAACACACGCGCCGACCGCATGGCTAGCGCCGTGTCCCCTGCCTCCAGCGCCTGCCGATAAGTCCGGAGCGCCAGCGCCACATTGCCCGGATCGGCCGCCATTGCCTCCGCATATCCTCTGACAGCGAGGTCCATGGAGCCATCTCCATCAGCCAACCGCGCCCGAGCATAGGCATCAAGCGCAGGCGTGTTGACCACCGCCCCGGCACCGCCGGGAAGCGCTGCAACGGTGATCGCGAAGGTCAGGATCAGACGCTTACATATTGGGATAGTTCGGTCCTCCGCCGCCCTCGGGCACGACCCAGTTGATATTCTGTGTAGGATCCTTGATGTCGCAGGTCTTGCAATGCACGCAGTTTTGCGCGTTTATCTGAAATCGCGGATTACCCTCATCTTCACCCACAACTTCATAAACACCCGCCGGGCAGTAGCGTTGCGCCGGCTCGTCATAGAACGGCAGATTGTAACTGATCGGTACGGCAGGATCTTTAAGTTGCAGATGAACCGGCTGATCTTCCTCATGATTGGCGTTCGACAGGAACACCGAAGAGAGACGATCGAAGCTGATCACCCCATCGGGCTTGGGATAGGCGATTTTGCTGCAATGTTCCTTGCGCCAGAGCTTCTCATTGTCTGGCTTGTGCTTCAGCGTGAAGGGCAACCCAATCTTGAGCTGCCGCATCCACATGTCGATGCCCGCTAACACGGTGCCGATGCTGTTGCCATATTTCGCCAATAGTGGCTCCGCATTGCGGACCTGGTTCAATTCGGTGGCGATCCAGCTTGAGCGCACCGATTCGCCATAGCTGGTGAGTTCGTCGCCTGCCCGATCCGCCTGCACCGCCGCGAAAGCCGCTTCCGCCGCCAACATACCGGATTTCATCGCGGTGTGCGTGCCCTTAATACGGGGTACGTTAACGAAGCCGGCCGAGCAACCAATCAACGCACCGCCAGGGAATTCCAGCTTGGGCACCGACTGCCAGCCGCCTTCGTTGATGACACGTGCGCCGTAAGACACGCGGCGACCGCCTTCCAGATATTGACGGATCGAAGGATGCTGCTTCCAGCGCTGGAACTCCTCGAACGGATAGAGATGGGGATTGCGGTATCCCAAGCCCACGACAAAGCCGAGCGCGACTTGCCCATTGGCCTGATGGTAAAGGAAACCGCCGCCATAGGCATCCGTCAGCGGCCAGCCCTGCGTATGAATGACGAGGCCTGGCTGATGCTTTTCAGGGTCAATGTCCCACAATTCCTTCATGCCGAGGCCGTAGGTTTGTGGGCTGCAATCGGCCTCCAGATCGAACTGTCGCTTCAGTATCTTCGTAAGATGACCGCGCGCGCCCTCTGCGAAGAAGGTGTATTTCGCATGCAGCTCAAGGCCAGGCTGCCAGTCGCCCTTGCGTTCGCCTTCGCGAGATATCCCCATGTCTCCAGTCGCGACCCCCTTCACGGAGCCGTCATCATTGTAGAGGATTTCAGCAGCGGCAAAGCCTGGAAATATCTCGACGCCCAGCCCTTCGGCCTGTTCTGCCAGCCAGCGGCACAGGTTGCCGAGTGACCCAGTGTAGGTGCCATCGTTGCTCATGAACGGCGGCAGCGCCAGATGCGGCATCGAATACTGTCCCTTGGCGGTGAGCACCCAATGGCGATTGTCAGTGACAGGCACATCAGCAAGCGAACAGCCGGATGTCCGCCAATCGGGAAGAAGCTCATCCAGCGCCTTTGGATCGATCACCGCGCCGGAAAGAATATGCGCGCCAATTTCCGAGCCTTTTTCCAACACGCAGACTGCCAGTTCACTGCCCGCTTCATTTGCCAACTGCTTCAGCCGGATCGCCGCACTAAGCCCCGCAGGCCCGCCGCCCACAATTACGATGTCATACGGCATCGATTCCCGGTCACTCATCCCATACCTCCTCAAGGATACCACTGCCCTGCACGGCGTGATGGTTCCGCTGCTTCGTTTGTCAAACGCCGCAGATTCGCATCCGGCTGGCGCTTTCCAAAAACGTCCTGACAGATTGGGCGATGACTTTTCTTGACGCGGTCGTCAACCTCTGTGCCTTAGCGGGTTATGGATTTCGCGGGGGAATCACAAATAGAGGTTTCAGTCGATACGCTGATCGACTGGTGGGATTTGGCCGGTGTCACTCAGGCTGTGTCTGAAATACCGGTAAATTGGCTCCAGCCTCCTCGTCCCGCCGCTATATCCGATATGCCGGTCGAGCGGGCGGTCCAGCTTCCCACCGCATCATGGCCCGATACACTAGAGGCGTTTCAAGGCTGGCTGGCGACCGATATGGGCCTGCTGGAAATGTCTTGGCCGCAGCTATCCAGTCGGACACGTCGAGCAGTGCCAACAGGTGAGGCGGCGCCTACCCTCATGGTCATCAGCGACATGCCTGACCCTGAAGATAACGAAGCCGGAACGCTATTGAATGGCGAGGCAGGTAGGCTTTTCGATGCCATGATGGCAGCAGTCGGCTTGAAGAGATCGGATATCTATCTTTCCTCGCTGGCGGTTCTACGGCCGGCTGGGGGCATATTTTCCGACAGCGATGCCGCCCAATTGGCCGATCGGATGCGCCATCACATCGCTCTTGTTGGCCCTCGTCGGTTGCTACTGCTTGGCGACAAGACGAAACATGCACTTTTGCAGACGGTTGACGCGGGGAACGCCATTGGTTTACGCCCCCTTAACCATAAAGGGGGCAGTGTGGACAGCATCGCGACATTACACCCGCGGCTCCTGTTGAAGCAGCCTGCCGCGAAAATGGGGTGCTGGCGCCAGTTGCAACTTTTGATTGAGGCTCTGCCTGCATGATCCGCGCTTCCCTTGCTTCATTGGCCTTGTTGAGTACAACAGCGATGGCGACCCCCGCCTTTGCCGCGCCGGATGATCTTCTTCCTATAGAACCGCTCACGGCTCTCGCTACTCAGCCTGTGCTGACTGGAGACGCGAGATACACTGCGATCTTCGCTGCGTTGGATGGCCAACGCTGGGCCGACGCAAAGGCGCAGATCGCGGCTTTGGGCGAAGGTGATGTCATACGGCCCTTCGCTCTCGCGCAGCTTTATCTGGCGAAAAATTCTCCCAGGGTCGAATTGTTCGATCTTCTGGAATTGGTAAATAAGGCATCGTGGTTGCCGCAGGCAGATCAACTGAGCCGCCTCGCTCAAAAGCGGGGCGCACAGATCCTGCCGACCCTTCCACAAGTGCAGAAGCTCGTCTGGCTAGGCGCTGCTCCACGCCGCGAATATGTCGCTTCGGTGAAGACTGACCTTGTCGCCCAAGCGCTTGGCACGAAAGTCATCCCGCTCATAAAGGCTGACAACCCGGCCGCTGCGGAGTACGAGATCACGGCTGTAGAGCCGATGTTGACGCCGGAAGGACGCACCGAATGGCGTCAGCGCGTCGCCTGGTCCTACTATATTGAAAACGACGATGCCAACGCACGCCGCCTAGCAACCATTGCACTTTCCGACAACATTGGCGGCGACTGGGCCGTGCAGGCGCACTGGACGATCGGCCTTGCGGCATGGCGGCAGAATGATTGTCGGGCGGCAGCGCCTTCTTTTGCGAATGTGGCTGCGCTGGCTGGCAACACCGATATGCGAGCAGCGGGAGCCTATTGGGCAGCACGCGCTTACATGAACTGCGGCGAACCGGCGAAGGTTGCCAATCTGCTCAAGACTGCGGCGAAGGCGGACGAGACATTCTATGGCATGCTGGCGCGCGAAACGTTAGGTATAGCCCAGAACGTTGCCATGACTGCAGTTGGCAATAACGGGTTGCCGAGCGTGCTCAAGGACGTGCCCAACGCTCAAGCCGCAGTGACTTTCGCAAAGATCGGTCGCGACGATATGGCCGACATGGCTATCCGCTATCAGGCGAGGCTTGGCGGCAATGCGCAATATGATGCGCTGCTGAAGCTGGCGGGGGCGCTGAACCTACCTGCAACGCAGCTTTGGCTCGCTCATAACGGACCGGCGGGTCAGCAACCCGCCACCTCCGCGCGTTTCCCTGCGCCTAACTGGAAACCTGGTGGCGGATGGCGGGTCGATCCCGCGCTCGTCTTCGCGCACACATTGCAAGAGTCTGGTTTTCGCGCCGATGCCGTCAGCAGTGCAGGGGCGCACGGCCTGATGCAGGTGCGCACGGGCACCGCTGGCGATGTGGCAGGAGGGAACGTCACCACGGCGCAATTGCATACGCCGTCCATCAACATGGAATATGGGCAGCGTTATCTGGAGCAACTGCGCGATATGCCCGCGACGGGTGGCCTACTGCCGAAGGTTATGGCCGCTTACAATGCCGGACCGACGCCTGTGGAGCGCTGGAACTATCAGGTTAAGGATGGCGGCGATCCGCTCCTCTTCATTGAGTCCCTGCCCTACTATGAGACCCGCGCTTACGTGAACATCGTGATGCGCAATTATTGGGTATATCAATTGCAGGCCAAGGGTAGCGCCGATTGCATGACGGGAATGGCGCAAGGCATGTGGCCACGATTCCCAAGTACCAAGGGCACCACGCTGGTGCGGCTGGGTGCGGGCGGGAAAGTCGCCAGTGCCTATTGACGAGAGTGTTGCGTTCATACCCGTTCGCATCGCCGTCCTCACTGTTTCCGACACCCGCAGCCTTGCAGAAGACAAGTCTGGCGATACGCTAGTTCATCGGATTGAGACTGCCGGTCATACAATTGCGGCGCGTTATATCGAACGTGATGACAAGGACGCCATCGTCTCGCATCTTCATGCATGGATCGATGACCCTGAAGTTGACTGTGTAATCACAACTGGCGGCACGGGCGTCACCGGGCGCGATGTAACGCCTGAAGCGCTAGCTCGCGTGCAGGACAAGGAAATTACGGGCTTCGGCGAGTTGTTCCGTTGGCTAAGCTACGAAAAGATCGGCACGTCCACGATACAGTCGCGCGCGACCGCCTGCGTCGCCAGGGGCACCTATATTTTCGCGTTACCTGGCTCGACCGGTGCTGTAAAAGACGCTTGGGACGGGATATTGATTACCCAGTTGGACAATCGTTTCAGGCCTTGCAACTTTGTAGAGTTAATGCCCCGATTGCGCGAGCGGTAAGCGGGCATTCATCCGACATATCCTTATGTGTATCGATCAGACTTCAGGGATATCTAAAATATGAGCCATGCCACTTTGCTGTTTCGCGCTGTTCCGCTGATGGCGATCGGCCTACTACCATTGGCGGCGCCGGCATCCGCGGCGGGTGATGCGGCTGCGGGAAAGAAAGCATTTCTCCAGTGCCAGATGTGTCACAGTGTCGAAAGCGGTGGCCGTGACGGAATCGGCCCGAATCTGTCAGGAATTATAGGAAAAAAGGCCGCCAGCAGACCCGGCTTCAAATATTCAGAAGCCCTCAAGAAATCACAGATCACATGGAATGCCGCGTCTCTAGATCCCTGGCTTAAGAAGCCGTCCGCGACGGTGCCGGGAACGAGAATGATCTATGCCGGTATGAACGATGCTGCGGCGCGCGCCAATGTGATCGCATATCTTGCTACGTTGAGGGCGAAGTAGAGGAATATACGCCTAGTTGAGGTTTAGGCCCGGCTTGAATCCGGCTTCAATGATGCTCTGAGACAAGCTTAATTGGGTGGCCATATGCTATGTGCCGCCTGTGGCCACCCGATGAGCCGCTGTCAGGCTAGCTGCCCGTGGCAATGCTTGTACTTGAGGCCCGAACCACAGGGGCAAGTCGCGTTGCGGCTAATGTCCTGCCCCTCGAAAAGGTTACCCATTGCGGCCCCCACCTGAGGACGGGGCAGTGTCGTCGTCACGAACCCCGAAGGGCCGCCATCACGGTCGGCGCTGTCATCCTCCCCGGTGAACGGATCGATATGAGTGGTGATGAAGTCGGGCAGCACCGGTAGATCGAACTGCGGCAGCGGATCGCTTTCCAGCCGGAACTGAACCCGCGCGATCGTCTGGGTCACATCCTCGCGGATATTCGACAGCATCCGCTCGAAGAGAGCAAAAGCTTCCTGCTTATACTCGTTGATCGGTGTCTTCTGTGCATAGGCCCGCAGGTGGACGACCTGACGCAGGGCATCCAATGTGGAGAGATGCTCTTTCCAATGATGGTCGAGGCTCTGGAGCAAGATGTTCTTTTCGACGCCGTGCCAGCTTTCCGCATCCATTTCCGCGATCTTCTCGGCAACCTGCGCGTCGGCCAGTTCTGAAAGACGCGTCTCCAGCACTTCGGGATCGACCGCATCTTCGTTCAACCAGCTATCGATGTCAGGCTCGATACCGAGAATCTCGGCACTACGCGTCTTGAGGCTCTCGACATTCCACTGCTCGGGATAGGTACCGGGCGGGCAGGCGTCTGCGACAATGTCGTTCACTGTCTCATGGCGCATGTCGATCACCACATCGTCCACCGTGCCGGCGTCCATAATGTCCGACCGCTGTTCGTAGATGACCTTGCGCTGGTCATTCATCACGTCGTCATATTCCACGACCTGCTTGCGGATGTCATAGTTGCGCGCCTCAACCTTTTTCTGCGCGGTCTCGATAGCCTTGCTGAGCCACTTGGAACCAATCGCCTCGCCATCGGCCATGTTATTGTTCATCATGCGGGCGAACAGCGTGTCCGGGCCAAAGATGCGGAGCAAATCATCCTCAAGGCTGAGGTAGAAACGCGAGAGACCCGGATCGCCCTGACGGCCCGACCGACCCCGCAGCTGATTGTCGATGCGGCGGCTTTCATGCCGCTCGGTGCCCAACACGAACAGGCCGCCCGCGGCGAGCACTTCGGCCTTTTCCGCCTCTATTTCAGCTTCGATTTTGGTAATCGCCGCATCCCGCTCCGGGCCTTCGGGCGTGTCGGCGAGTTCCTGTTCGATCCGGAATTCGGCATTGCCGCCAAGCTTGATGTCAGTGCCACGGCCCGCCATGTTCGTTGCGATAGTGACCGCGCCCTTACGGCCCGCCTGCGCAACGATATACGCTTCCTGCTCATGGAAGCGTGCGTTCAGCACCGCATGAGCGACACCCTCTTCCTTCAGGAAGTCGGACAGCATTTCGGACTTTTCGATCGACACGGTTCCGACCAGAACCGGCTGGCCGATCTTTGCTTTCTCGCCAATGGCCTTGGCAATCGCGCGGAACTTGTCCTGCGTATTCTTGTAGAATTCGTCTTCCTCGTCGATCCGCTGCACCGGCACGTTGGTGGGGATCGTTACGACGTTCATCTTGTAGATTTCGAAGAACTCGGTCGCTTCCGTCGCGGCAGTGCCCGTCATCCCCGAGAGCTTGGGGTACATACGGAAGTAGTTCTGGAAGGTGATGGAGGCGAGCGTCTGGTTCTCCGGCTCGATCTCGACGCCTTCCTTAGCCTCGACCGCCTGATGCAGACCATCGGACCAGCGCCGTCCGTCCATCATGCGGCCGGTGAATTCATCGATGATGATGACCTTGTCGTCCTTCACGATGTAGTCGATATCTCGGCGGAACATCATCACCGCGCGCAGCGCCTGATTGACGTGATGGACGACCTGCGTGTTCTCGAAGTCGTAAAGGTTCGTGCCTTCGATCAGCCCCGCCTGCTCCAGCAGACGCTCGATCTTCTCGGTGCCGTCCTCGGTCAGCGTGATGTTGCGCTGCTTCTCGTCCTTCTCGTAATCTTCGTCGGAAAGCTGCTTCACGATCAGATCGACGGATCGATACAGATCGGACTTGTCGTCCGTCGGCCCGGATATGATCAACGGGGTGCGCGCTTCGTCGATCAGGATCGAGTCCACTTCGTCGATGATCGCGTAGTTGAAAGGCCGCTGCACCATCGATGCACGGTCATACTTCATATTGTCGCGCAGATAATCGAAACCGAGTTCGTTGTTCGTCGCATAGGTAATGTCGGCGGCATAAGCCTCGCGACGCTCATCCTCGCGCATGTTCGGCACGATGACGCCCGTGGTCAGGCCAAGGAAACGATATACCTGCCCCATCCAGTCGCAGTCGCGCCGTACCAGATAATCGTTTACGGTGACCACATGCACGCCCTTGCCTTCAAGGGCGTTGAGATAGGTTGCCGTGGTCGCCACCAGCGTCTTGCCTTCACCGGTACGCATTTCGGCGATCTCGCCCCGATGCAGGACAATGCCGCCCACCATCTGTACATCGTAATGGCGCTGACCAAGCGTGCGCCGTGCAGCCTCACGGACTGTCGCGAATGCTTCGGGCAGAATATCTTCCAGCGAACTGCCGCTGGCGAGTTGCTCGCGGAATTTGACGGTGTGGGCGGCAAGGTCTTCATCGGAAAGCGCGGAAATCTGCGGTTCGAATGCAGCGATCTGATCGACCGTCTTCTGCATCGACTTCACATAACGTTCGTTGGATGATCCGAAGATCGTTTTGGCGAGTGCGCCGAACATGCGATTTCCTATGTTTCCGGGGGCGGACAGGCCCTTACGGACCATAGCCTATATGCGCCCGCGATGTAGGGGGCGGCTGGGGCTTAGTCAATTGGAGTGGTGTCGGCGACGAGTTGAATACGACGTCACGCATGGCTGCGGACATAAGCACATTTGCAATGCCGCCATCGTTCGATAATCCGCCCGGGATGACCGAAGCAAGCGCGCCTTCCTACACATATGCCGTTGCGATCGGATCGAACCGCTCGCTTTCCCGAAACCTGGGACCGACGGCGTTGGTGGACGCGGCCCTCGGGTTACTAAATAATACGCCGCTTTCTCTGGTGACGGCTTCTGCTATCCTACAATCCGCGCCATTGGGGCCCTCCCACCGCCATTATGCCAATGCCGTCGCGATCATCGAGAGCAGCCTGTTGCCGCCTGGTCTCCTCCTTCACCTTCACGGACTCGAAGACCGCTATGGTCGCCGCCGTCATCGGCGCTGGGGCGCGCGGACGCTTGATCTCGACATCATTCTTTGGTCCGGCGGCATTTGGTCCGATCCCAAGCTGGCCATTCCGCATGTCGCCTTTCGGGATCGGACATTCGTCCTGCATGCGCTGGCCGAGATCGCGCCGCAATGGCGCGACCCGGTGAGCGGCCATACCATCAAACAGCTATCCGCACGCCTCGCTCGCAGGATGCCGGTTGACCATCACGCCAACCCCCTTTAGGGCACCGCTACCGCATCGCCCGGCAATCTGTCGCGCCGTGGGTCCATAGCTCAGTCGGTAGAGCAACTGACTTTTAATCAGTAGGTCGCTGGTTCGAACCCAGCTGGACTCACCACTTTCCAATGAATGGGCTTTGACAAGTTCGCGCCAGCATGTGCTTTGCGCAATTCGATGTCGGTTGATAAGGCTTTGGCGCAAAGCGTGAGGGGGATCATTGATGATATCCGAAGACAGGGCGAAACGTGCGGGTGTGACATCAATAGAAGGGGTGCCGTCTCCCGCCGCGAACGTTAACCGGTTCCGTCGTAAGCGGTTCTACATGTTACAGAGCCTGCTGGACCGCATCGCGGTGGGCAAGGATACTATAAGATTGCTCGATCTAGGCGGCACACGTGCATATTGGGAAGGCGTCAGGGATCTTTGGCAGCACCTACCGCTAGACATAACTATCATCAACATTGGCGCGGAAGCGAGGAACGATCCGCCATATCGCCTGCTGGGCGGCGATGCTTGCAATCTGGCCCAGCATCCCAACAATAGCTTTGATATCGTCCATTCTAACAGCGTCATCGAGCATGTCGGTCACTGGGCAGAAATCACTGCAATGGCGAAAGAAATTCAAAGGCTTGCCCCGCACTATTTCGTGCAAACACCGAACTACGGTTTCCCGCTGGAACCGCATTATCGAACATTATTCTTCCACTGGCTGCCTGAATCCGTGCGCGCGAGCATACTGACCAAACACAAGCTGGGATTTCGCGGGCCGGAAGCCAGTTTTCACGATGCCATGCGAAACGTGCAGACCGTCAATCTGCTGACGGCGCGTCAGATGGCCGCACTGTTCCCGGACGCGAAGATTGCACGAGAGAAGTTCGCGGGCCTCAGCAAATCTCTTATTGCGATTCGCTAATCCGAAACGGGAATATTACCGCGCATCTGCTGCTTTCGGATCGTGCCTGTTCAGAAAATCGAGGATGGTGCGCCACAGATGCACCGATATCTTCGGGCCAGCCACGCGATGCGTCTGGCCGGGATACACCATCGTTTCGAACGGCGTCGCGCTGCCCTGCATCTTTGCCATGAGCGCGGTCGAGTTTTCGAACACCACATTGTCGTCGGACATGCCATGGATCAGCAGCATCGGGTCTTTCAGCAACGCCGCTTCCTCGATCGCTCCCGACGCAGGATAGGCGCTGTTCTTCGCATTGGGATCACCGAGATATCTTTCGGTATAGTGCGTGTCGTACAAATCCCATTTGGTCACCGGCGCACCCGCGATTCCCGCCATGAATGTACCAGGGGCCTTCTGAAGCAGCTTCAGCGTCATATATCCGCCATAGGACCAACCATAGGTCGCGATTCGTGCGGGATCGACGAAGGGCTGCGCCTTGAGCCACTTGGCTCCGGCGAGTTGATCGTCAACCTCGACCGTGCCCATCGCCTTGTATATCTGATCCTCGAACGCCTTGCCGCGATCGGGCGTCCCGCGATTGTCGATCGCATAGACGATCCAGCCCTGCTGGACGAGATATTGGTTGAGCGCTCCGCTCCACTGGTTCGTGACCTGCCGCCCCGCACCGGGGCCGCCATAATGGATCATGAACACGGGATAGCGCTTCCCTGGCTCCAGCGGCGGCGTGATGATCTTCGTGTAGAGCGTGGAGCCGTCCGCGGCATTCAACGTACCGAACGCGGTCTTCACATGCGCACCCAGATAGGGGGCATAGGGATGGCTGGCGTTCAGGGCATTTTCCGACAGCCAGCGAAGACGCGCGCCGCTGGCGTCGGCCAGATAGACTTGTTTGGGATTGTCCGTATTGCTCCGGCTCACGATTACCCGCGTGGCCTTGCTGTCCATCACGGCCTCGTTCCACCAGCCGCTGGCGGTTAGCTGGCGGGGGGCAGCGGGTCGCTTGCCGCCTTTCAGCGAGGCGCTGTAGAGTTGATCCTCCAGCGGGGTTTCCCGGTTGCCGGTGAAATAGACAAGGCCCCTGCCCTCATCGACGCCAAGCACCTGACGGACTTCCCATGGACCTTCGGTAAGGGTCGTCCATTTACTGCCCTTCACATGATATAAATGGCCATGCCCGGTGCGCTCCGACCACCACAGGAAGCTGCCATCGGCCAGCGCCCGAAAATTGGAGTGGAGGTTGATCCAAGTCTTCGCACGCTCGGTGAGAACGACTGACGACTTGCCCGTCACAGGATCGACGGCCAGCAGATCGAGCCGCTTCTGATCGCGCGTCTCGCGCTGAACGTACAGCGTGTCGCCCTTGCTCGACCAGTTGACGCGCGCCAGATAGACATCGGGATCACTGCCAAGGTCGACCTTCACCTGTGCCGAGCCATCCGGCTTCATCACATAGAGGTCGACCAGCGCGTTCCGCGTTCCGGCCTTGGGATAGCGCTGCGAATAGACACTGGTGCCGTCTGCCCCGATCGCCGCGCGCGTGACGATACCGACGGGACTTTCATCGACGCGGGCCACGGCAATGTAGCGATCACCCGGTGCCCACCAATGCCCGGTGGTGCGGTCCATTTCTTCCTGCGCCACGAATTCCGCGACGCCCCAACTCACCGTCTCCGATGCTCCCCGCGTCACCTGCTTTTCGCTGCGACCGCCAGCATCGGCGACAAAGAGATTGCCGTCGCGGACGAAGGAAACATAGCCGCCTGCCGGGCTGACCGTTGGATTGAGTTCGCCCTGCGGCGTGTTGGTCAGCCGCTTCACTTGCCCCGAGAGGTTGGCGAGATACAGGTCGCCGTCCAGCGGAACCATGATCTGCTTGCCGTCAGGCGACCAGTCATAGGCGACGATCCCCTTGCTGTCGCCGATACGGGCGCGCTCGCGCTGCATCTTCTCCGCTTCGCTGAGCGCAGCTCCGCTGCCGACCTTCTTCGAATCGATGAGTATACGCTCCGCGCCGGTGCGCGTGTCGATGGCCCATAGATCATAGCGTTCCTTCTCGTCGGCGCGGGGTTTCAAGAGCGTCACCAATGTGCCATCCGGCGACAGTTTGAGCGCGCGGGGTTGCGGACCGGACAGGTCGGGGCTTGCGAACACCCGCTCCAGCGTGAGTTGCTGCGTTGCTGGTGCCGTCACCGCGTCTGCCTTGGCGGCTTGCGCCAGCGCATAAGGGCTGAATACGACCGACAATGCCAGATAGACGGACATGCTCCAGCCGCAATGCTTCGACGCCATTAATTCCAATCCTTTTGTAACTTGGCCGACGATCCTAGGACCAGTCTGGACATCAGGGAAGGGCCGCATGTCATCTATTCTGGCAGCGGCCGCGCTATGATTCACGATGTATTCGGGGATGGTGGGCGCGGCAAGGATTGAACTTGCGACCCCACCCGTGTGAAGGGTGTGCTCTACCACTGAGCTACGCGCCCCCGAACGGAGCCGCGCATTGGCATTGGACTGCGTAGCTGTCAAGGTGGCGCTGCGCGCTCACTCCATAGCGTCGGCGATTTCTTCCAACGGATCTACTTCCAGAACTCGGATCTTGCCATGTTCCAGTTCTACGATCCCGACCTGCGCCCAGAGCGCCAGTTGCCGGTTAATATTCTCCCGGCTGATGCCCGCGAACATCGCAAGTTCTGTCTGGCTGAGCGAAATGACGTTTGTCTCGGCGTTCTTGAGCAATCGCATGAGGAAGCGCGCCAGTCGGGGCGCTGCTCCATATGCGCGATCCGTCTCGATGGTCTCGTTCGCCAGTCGCAGGCGCATCGCCATTTCACGCATGAGCCGGAGGGCAATGCCGTGATTGGCGGCGATCACGCGCTCGAATACCGGGCGGGATAAAGTAAGATATCGCACCGGGCCCATCGTTATGACGCTGGCGCTGCGGACGCCGCCATCGATCAGCGCGATTTCGCCCAAGACCGTTCCAGGTGTCGCATACTCCAGAACGATCTCTCGACCATTTGCGGAATAGACCGTGACGCGCGCCTGCCCGTCCAGTAGGATGATGAGGAAATCACCTTTGTCCCCCTGCTGCAGCAGCACCTCACCTTTTTTCGCCTTATGCTCGCGTGCGTCGACCAGCAGGTGCGCAAGATCTTCTGGTCCGAGCGAGCGTAGCAGGCTGTGCTCCGGCATCTTCGGATATAATGTGCTGATATCCATGCGACACTCCCTCAGCACGTTATGCGACGAGAGGCCGAAGAAGCCAAGTCGTGCTCAGACCAACCGGCTCTGCTTGACGGCAGCCTCAATAAAGCTGGCGAATAGCGGATGCGGATCGAAAGGTTTGGATTTCAGCTCAGGATGGAACTGCACGCCGACGAACCAGGGATGATCGGGCCGCTCAACGATTTCCGGGAGCGTGCCGTCCGGCGACATGCCGGAGAACATCAGTCCGCCTTTTTCAAGGGGTTCGCGATACCCAGCGTTCACTTCATAGCGATGCCGATGCCGCTCGCTGATCTCGTCAGCCTTGTAGATGCCCGCGACTACGCTGTTGCCGCTAAGCTTCGCAGTATAAGCGCCCAGCCGCATCGTGCCGCCCAGATCGCCACCATGCTGGCGCTTTTGCAGACCTTCGGCCCCCATCCATTCGGTGATGAGGCCGACGACCGGCTCGCTGGTCTCGCCAAATTCCGTGGTTGAGGCGTCTTCGATGCCCGCCGTGTTCCGAGCGCCTTCGATGCATGCCATCTGCATGCCGAGGCATATTCCGAAGAACGGCACGCGACGCTCGCGCGCGAAGCGGACGCTGGCGATCTTCCCTTCACTGCCGCGCACGCCGAAGCCGCCGGGAACGAGAATGCCGTGCATCGGCTCAAGCGCAGCGGTGATGCTGTCGTCGTCCTTCTCGAACAGTTCCGCATCGATCCAGCGGATATGGACTTTCACGCGGTTGTGAAGTCCACCGTGAACCAGAGCCTCGTGCAGCGACTTATAGGCGTCGGGAAGGCCGACATATTTGCCCACCACGCCGATCGTGACCTGGCCTTCCGGATTGGCATGCCGGTCCATGATGTCGTCCCAGCGGTCCAGTATCGGCTGCTTGGCGTCCTCGATCCCGAAGGCGCGCAGGACTTCCTCGTCGAGGCCTTCGGCATGATATTGGGCAGGCACGGAATAGATGCTGGACGCGTCCAATGCGGGGATTACGGCTTCTTTGCGCACGTTACAGAACAGCGCGATCTTGGCGCGCTCGCTATCCGGCAAGGGCTGTTCGCAACGGCATAGCAGGATGTCCGGCTGGATGCCGAGCGACGTCAGTTCACGGACGCTGTGCTGCGTCGGCTTGGTCTTTAATTCGCCCGCCGCCGCGATATAGGGCACCAGCGTTACGTGCACGAAGATCGACTGATTGCGGCCAAGGTCATTATGAAGCTGACGGATCGCCTCCATAAACGGCAGGCTTTCAATATCGCCGACTGTCCCGCCGATCTCGCACAGCACGAAGTCGATGCCGTCGGTGTCGGTCAGAGCGAACGCTTTAATCTCATCCGTGACATGCGGAATCACCTGAACCGTGGCGCCCAGATAATCGCCGCGACGCTCCTTGGTTATGATCGTCTGGTAGACGCGGCCTTGGGTTACGTTGTCGGACTGGCGGCTGGGAACGCCAGTAAAGCGCTCATAATGGCCAAGATCGAGATCCGTCTCGGCACCGTCGTCCGTGACGTATACTTCACCATGCTGATAGGGAGACATCGTCCCCGGATCGACGTTCAGATACGGATCGAACTTGCGGATTCGCACGCGATATCCTCGTGCTTGCAGCAATGCTGCAAGGCTGGCGGCCATGAGGCCCTTGCCAAGCGAGGAGACCACGCCGCCGGTGATGAATATATACCGCGCCATGGGATAAGAGGCTTAGCCTTTTACAAACGAGTTGGGCAAGCGCGCGAATCCGCGCGCTCGCAAAAATAGTTTCGAGCGAAGAACTTTGCTGGATCGAAACGCGACGATTAGTTGGCGAGCGGCACAGTCTCGTTACCGGTCTTGATGGCCGGTGCAGTCTCATTGCTGACCGATTGCGCGGCACCGGCAAGCGGATCACCGCCGGCGAGAGGTGGCGCGTTGTTGCCAGCCGGCGCTGCCGGAGCCGTCTTCGCCAGCGAGGTATCGATATTGCTTGGCGCGTGCTGAACGGACGCGATGACCGCGAGCACCACGCTCAACCCCACGAACAGCGTCGCGAGAATCGTCGTCGCCCGCGTCAGGAAGTTGGCCGCACCGCGTGCCGACATCAGGCCCGAAGGACTGCCGCCGACGCCCAGACCACCGCCCTCAGAGCGCTGCATCAGGATCACCGTGACCAGCCCTGCGGCGATGATCGCCTGGACGACGAGAAGAAAGGTAAAGATCATGCGACTAAACTGTCCGGGAAATTATATGTTGCCGCGCACATAGCGAGGTTGAGCCGAGGGTTCAACCTCGCAACGGGATCAGGCATTATGCCGCGGCTGCCGCGATGATCGGTCCGAAGCTTTCGACCTTCAGACTTGCGCCACCGACAAGGCCGCCATCGACATCCGCGACGGCGAACACTTCCGCAGCGTTTGCGGCGTTGACCGAACCGCCATAGAGAATGCGCATGGCGTTGCCGTCATCGCCGATGCGTTGGACCAACGCATTGCGGATCGAGCCATGCATGTCTGCGATCTGATCCATGGTCGGAATGCGCCCGGTGCCGATGCACCATACTGGCTCGTAGGCGATCGACAGCCAATCGGACGCCGCCCCCTCCGGGAGTGATGCTTCGAGTTGTGCCAGAACGAACGACAGAGCTTCCCCGCTATCGCGAATCTCAAGGCTTTCGCCCACGCAGAGGATCACTTTAAGACCCTGCGCATGCGCGGCGAGCGCTTTGCCTGCTACATCGGAGTCCGTTTCTCCCTGATCCGCCCGGCGTTCGCTATGGCCGACGATCACCCAGGTGGCGCCGGCTTCCTTGAGCATGTCCGCAGCCAGGCATCCGGTGTGCGCACCGTTGCCCTTCGCGTGGCAATCCTGCCCGCCGATGAAGGCCGCGCCTTTGACTTCGTTCGCCATCGTGATCAACGTAGCGGGCACGCAAAGGCCCGTCTCTACAGACGGATAAGCCGCAGCCTCTTCGCCAATTGCAGCGATCTGTGGGAGGTGCGCCCGCAACCCGTTCATCTTCCAGTTGCCGACTACCAGCTTGCGCCTGGCCATTGTCCTATCTCCTGCACGAAATGGATGTTGCGGCGCAGTCGATAGCGGCCCGCCCGCCATTGTCCACCCCTGCGGCCCTTAAACCCGGCCCACTCGACAGCGGGAGGATTCGACCGTAAAGCGGCGGGCAACGCTTCTCAGCCCATCAGTTCCGGACAATCATGCTCAGCTTTTTCCGCCGTTTCCTAGGTTCCAAGATCGGGGCGTTCATCGCGCTGGGCTTTTTGGCCGTAATTGCCTTCGCTTTCGCGGCCGGGGATATCACCAACACCGGCGGTCTCGGTTCGCTTAGCGGCGGCGGAGGTACGGCCGCAAAGGTAGGCGGAGAGAAGCTGTCGCTGACCGAACTTCAATCGCGCACGCAGAGAGTTTTCGAGCAGGAGCGCCGGAATAATCCGGGGCTGCAAATCAACGAGTTTCTGGCGAAGGGCGCCGTCGAGCAGGTTTATGACCAGCTTGTCGCGGGCCTGACGGTTTCGGCCTATGCAGACGATCAGGGCATGAGCGTATCCAAGCGCATGGTGGATGGTCAGATTGCAGCAATCCCCGCGTTTCAGGATGCATCCGGCAAGTTCAGCGACGACTTGTTTCGTCAGCTTCTGGCCCGCGAAGGCGTCAACGAACAGACGCTTCGCGACGACATTGCGCGCGATCTGATCGGCAAGCAACTGGTAGGGCCGGCAGGCCTCGGCGTGCGCTTGAGCGACAGCCTAGTGCTGCCTTATGCTTCATTGCTGCTCGAAGCACGGGCGGGACGGATCGCGGCGATCCCTGCTGCTGCTTTTGCACCGAAAACGCCGGCGACCGACGCACAGCTACGGGATTTCTACGCTAAGAACGCTGAGCGCTATACGATTCCGGAGCAACGGCGCCTGCGCTATGCGCTTATCGATGCTGCAAGGTTCGCTGGAGCAGCGAACCCCACCGATGCCGAAATCGCAGCTTATTACAATAGCAACCGAACTCATTACGCGCGCAGCGAAACGCGCAATGTCGATCGTCTCGTACTGCCCACCGAAGCAGCGGCAAAGACCATCGTTGCCGACGTGAAAGGCGGCAAGTCGATGCAGGATGCCGCACGGGCCGCTGGCCTTGCAGTGGCGTCGCTGCCCAAGCAGACGAAGGAAGCGCTAGCCCGCGATGCTAATGCCGCCGTCGCGCAGGCTGTTTTTGCTGCTCCGAAGGATGGCCTGGTCGGGCCGATACGCACCGGACTTGGATGGCAGGTGCTACGCGTGACCAGCACCGATGTCGTGCCAGAGCGCGCCATCTCGCAGGTTCGCCCTGAGATCGTCGCAGCGCTGAGAAGCCAGAAGGTCGCACAGCTTATCAGCGACTTCACGGGCAAGATTGAGGATCAAGTCGCGGAAGGTGCAACCTTCGACGAAGTCGCGAAAGATAATGGCCTTTCGATCGAGACCTCGCTACCTGTGGTATCCACAGGCCAGAGCGTTCAAGATGCTGCCTTCAAGGCCTCGGCTGACTTGCAGCCCCTGCTCAAGCCTGGCTTCGACATGACTGCGGATGATGATGCACAGCTCGTCCCCATTGTACCGAACCAGCGTTATGCGCTTCTGGACGTCAGCGAGATCATCCCTGCTGCTCCGCCGCCGCTGGCGAAAGTCCGCGACGTGATCGCCAAACAGTTCGCGCTTGCCCAGGGCGCAGCGAAAGCCAAGGCCGTTGCCGAACAGATTCGCGTGAAGGTAGCCAAGGGTATGCCGCTTGATGAAGCGATCAAGTCCATTGGGGTGCCGCTGCCCGCGTCTCAACCGGTCGCAGGCCGCAGAGCGGATCTCATGCGCGGAGAGCAACGCCCGCCCGCCGAGATCGCACTGCTGTTCTCGATGGCGCCCAAGAGCGTCAAGACGCTTGCCATACCTAACGACCAAGGCGCGTTCGTTATCCAGTTGAACCAGATTCAACGCGCCGACGCTGCCAAGCAGCCGGCGCTGGTGGAGAATGTCCGCACACAATTGTCGCAGGTTGCCGGTAACGAATATGCCGATCAGTTCGAACGCTCGATGGAGAAGGAACTAAGCGTAAAGCGCGATGCCGCCGCCATTGCCAAGGTCAAGCAGGCGCTGCGTGCTGCTAACGGCGCAACACCCTGATCCCCATGAGTTTCGAGTCAGAGGGCGACAGGGCGGCGAAGCAGGCGTTGAGCGAAGGGCGCTCCGCACTCGTGTGGCAGCGGCAGATTGCGGATACTGACACACCGATTTCTGCCGCACTGAAGCTGTTCGAACCGGACCGGGGCGATTTCCTGCTCGAGTCCGTCGAGGGCGGCGCAGTACGCGGACGACACAGTCTGATTGGGCTTGCGCCAGATCTTGTCTTTCGCGCCATGGGCAATCGAGCGGAAATCAACCGCCAATGGCAGACGGACCGAGAGGCGTTCGCGCCGACAGATCTTGGCACATTGGCGTCGCTCCGTGCACTGGTGGAAGAATGCAAAGCTGATATGGATGCGGCTCTACCCTCCGCTCTGGCATGTCTTGTCGGCTATTTCGGCTATGAGACGATAGGTTTGGTCGAGAAGCTCCGACGACCGACAGCCAATCCAATCGATGTGCCAGACATCCTGTTCGTGCGGCCTACGCTAATCCTTGTCTTTGATCGGCTGGCCGACGCATTGTTTCTAGTTGCGCCTGTATGGAACGGTAGCTTTACCGACCCGGACAAGGCAATTGCCGCCGCCCACGAACGCATTGACGCCGCCTCTGCGCGCATCGCCGGCCCGATCCCGAAAGCCGCACCCGCCATCGATCTATCCGATGTCGCCGTCACGCCCGTGCTGCCGCAGGGCCGCTATGAAGAAATGGTGCTGAAGGCGAAAGACTACATCGTCGCGGGTGATATTTTTCAGGTCGTATTGGCGCAGCGCTTCACCAGCCCCTTTACCTTGCCGCCAATCGCGCTGTATCGCGCGCTACGCCGGATCAATCCGTCGCCATTCCTATATTATCTCGATCTTCCGGGCTTTGCACTTATTGGCTCCAGCCCGGAAATTCTTGTGCGCGCGCGGGACGGCGAAGTCACGATCCGTCCGATTGCTGGCACCCGCCCGCGCGGCAGAACCGCAACCGAAGACGCCGCCAATCGCGAGAGCCTCCTAGCCGACCCCAAAGAACGCGCCGAACACCTGATGTTGCTTGACCTTGGCCGTAACGACGTTGGTCGCGTCGCGCGGGCGGGAACCGTCACTGTGACCGACAGCTATGGCGTGGAATTCTACAGTCACGTCATGCATGTCGTCTCCAATGTCGTCGGGCAGATCGACAGCAGCAAGGATGCGCTAGATGCCCTGTTCGCAGGGTTTCCGGCTGGCACAGTTAGTGGCGCGCCAAAGGTACGCGCCTGCGAAATTATCGCTGAACTTGAGCCTGAATCGCGCGGTGCTTATGCAGGCGGCGTCGGTTACTTCAGCCCGAACGGCAATATGGATAGCTGCATTGTATTGCGGACTGCGGTGCTGAAGGACGGCGTGATGCACGTCCAGGCGGGGGCGGGCATCGTCGCCGACAGCGATCCAGCCTACGAGCAGCGCGAATGCGAGGCGAAGAGCGGCGCGCTGCTCGCTGCCGCCCGCGAGGCTGTCGCGATTGCGCGAAACGCCGATTTCGGGCAATGACGGCACCATGATCCTCGTCATCGACAATTACGACAGCTTCACCTGGAACCTCGTCCACTATCTGATGGAACTTGGCGCGGAAGTCGAAGTCGTCCGTAACGATGCCATGTCCGCCGGCCAGGCAATGTCCTCCGGCGCCGAGGCGTTCCTGCTCTCGCCTGGCCCATGCACGCCGAACGAAGCGGGGATCAGCCTCGACATCGTCGGTGCATGCGCGGATGCGGGCAAGCCGCTGCTGGGGGTGTGCCTTGGTCATCAATCCATCGGGCAATATTTTGGCGGCCGCGTGGTGCGCGGTGGCCTCATGCACGGCAAGACGTCTCCGATCACGCATGACGGCACGGGGTTGTTCCTGGGCTTGCCCTCGCCGTTCACGGCGACGCGCTATCACTCGCTGATCGTCGAGGACATACCCAAGGCTCTGGTCGTCAACGCCACCAGCGACGATGGCTCAGTGATGGGGTTTCGGCACCACGATCTGCCGATCCACAGCGTCCAATTCCATCCGGAAAGCATCGCAACGGAGCATGGTCACGCCATGCTAGCCAACTTCATGACCGCAGCAGGCATGAAGGTGAAAGAACGCACCTGAGCGGTTTCGCTCGACAGCATTTCGATGCTGCGTCTAAGGGAGCGACGATGTCCATGCTCCCCGACCCTTCCCTCCCACTAGATGCCGCGACTGCCGCTGGAGCATTCGCCCGTCTGCTCGATGGCGGACCGTCGGACGCAGACATCGCTGATTTCTTGATCGTGATGAGTGACCGCGGCGAAACAGCGATCGAGATCGCCGCTGCCGCTCGGGCGATGCGAGATCGCATGATCCCCGTTTCTGCTCCTGCAGGTGCGATCGACGTGTGCGGCACGGGCGGCGATGGGCATCACACGCTTAACGTCTCGACAGCCGTGGCGCTGGTAGTTGCGGCGTGCGATGTTCCGGTCGCCAAGCATGGCAATCGCGCCGCATCCTCCAGATCGGGCGCAGCGGACACGCTTGAGGCATTGGGACTGGACCTTACGCGCGCCGCAGATATTGCAGAGCGCTCCCTTAGCGATATCGGCATCTGCTTTCTCTTCGCCCAAAATCACCATCCTGCCCTCAAGCGTCTGGGGCCAATTCGAAAGGCGCTCAACCGCCGCACGATCTTCAATCTGATGGGACCACTCGCCAATCCTGCCGGTGTCAGCCGCCAGTTGATCGGCATCGCGCGCCCCGCCTATGTCCCGATTTATGCCGAAGCACTCGCGACGCTGGGATCGGAACGGGCCCTTGTCGTGTCCGGCGACGAGGGACTCGATGAACTTTCCGTGGCGGGCGGCAATGATGTCGCGGACGTAAAGGCCGGAGAGGTCATCGCAATGTGCCGATGGTCTCATGCCGATGCAGGGTTGCCGAACCACCCCATAGAGGCCCTTCGCGGTGGCGACGCCCAGCATAACGCCGCTGCCTTGCGCGCTCTGCTGACGGGAGCGCCCGGTGCATACCGCGACGCCGTGTTGTTCAACGCTGCCGCTGCGCTTATGGTGGCAGGCGCGGTCACGGATTTGCGCACCGGGGCGGAAGAAGCCGCCGAAGCCATTGACAAAGGGTTAGCCAACGCCCTGCTGAACTGCTGGATTGCTTACTCATGACGAACAAGCTCACGGAAATCTGCGCCACGAAGCGGGAGGAAGTCGCCGCCCGACGCGCTTCCACGACTATCGCCGCACTGGATGCGCGCGCTGCCGAACAGAGTGCGCCGCGCGGGTTTCGCGCCGCGCTCGATGCCGCCGAGTCTCGCGGATACGGCCTGATTGCGGAGGTCAAAAAGGCCAGTCCATCGAAGGGGTTGATCCGCGCCGACTTCGATCCCGCGTCTCATGCCGTTGCCTATGAAGCAGGCGGGGCGGCTTGCCTCTCCGTACTGACCGACGCGCCCTATTTTTCTGGGCATGAAGATTATCTCATGGCCGCGCGATCCGCCTGTGCCTTGCCCGTCCTACGCAAGGATTTCATAGTGGACCCATGGCAGGTGCTGGAAAGCCGCTCCATCGGTGCGGACGCAATCCTGATTATCGTGGCCGCGCTGGACGACGCGCAGATGGCCGAGATCGAAGACGCAGCTCTTTTGCTTGGGATGGATGCTCTCGTCGAAGTCCATGACGCCCAGGAATTGGAGCGCGCGATGAAACTGAAGTCGCGGCTGATCGGAGTCAACAATCGCGACCTGCGGGATTTCTCGGTGGATTTCGCACGGACCTACGAGTTGGTGGACCGCGCCCCGTCAGACTGCACCTTCGTTGCGGAAAGCGGCCTCACGACACGCGCCGACCTTGATGCAATGGCAGAACGTGGGGTCCGCTGTTTCCTCATTGGTGAAGCGCTGATGCGGCAGGCGGACGTCGAAGCGGCGACACGGGCGCTGCTCGACGCATGACCGGACTTACGCATCTGGACGAGGATGGCGCAGCGCGCATGGTCGATGTCGCCGCGAAATCCGTCACGGTGCGCGAAGCCGTCGCCACTGGCCGGATCGATATGAGCGCCGAAGCCGCCGATGCCGTCGCTCAAGGTCTTGTCAAGAAAGGCGATGTCTTGGCTGTCGCGCGCGTAGCCGGGATCATGGCGGCCAAGAAAACATCGGATTTGATACCGCTCTGTCACCCGCTGCCCCTGAGCGCCGTCGCAATCGACTTCAAGCTGGACGCGACCGGCGTCGACGTGACCGCCACGGCGCGCACCGCCGCGCAGACTGGGGTTGAGATGGAGGCGCTGACGGCAGCGTCGGTGGCCCTGCTCACCATCTATGACATGGCCAAAGCGCTCGACAAGGGCATGGTGATTGGCGGCATATCCCTGCAATCTAAGACAGGCGGCAAGTCAGGTGACTGGCCTGTGCCAAAGGTTAAAATAAAGAAATGAGCCTGCTGCCGGTCGAAGAAGCGCAAGCGCGTCTTCTCGCACTTACAGAGATGCTGCCGACAGAACAGACGCCGCTTGCCGATTGCGTGGGACGTTGGACGACCGCCAATGTGATGGCCCTCCGAGATCAGCCATTCGCCGACTTGTCCGCCATGGATGGCTATGCCGTTGCCGCGGGTGCCGGGCCATGGCGCGTGACACAGGAGAGCGCTGCAGGAGGCCCACTGCCGCCACCGCTTGTGTCCGGAGAGGCCGCGCGCATCTTTACCGGAGCACCAGTTCCCCCCGGCGCGGACAGCATTCTGATACAGGAAAACGCAACGCGGGTTGAGGATTACGTGTCGCAATCCGCTGGCGATCCCCTGTTGCCTGGGCTTCACGTCCGTCGCAGAGGTTCCGATTTTACCGAAGGCGATATGTTGCTTTCACCCAAAAGCTTGCTGGGGCCGGCCCAGCTTGGCCTGGCGGCGCTTGGCGGCCATGGAGCACTTCCCGTCCGTCGCAAGCCGCGCGTCTCGATCATTGCAACCGGCAATGAACTTGTTGCTCCGGGCGCGCCAATCCCTCTTGGTAAAATCCCGTCATCGAACACCGTCATGTTGTCGGCTCTGCTTCAAACCCTCGCGTGCGATGTGGAAGACCTCGGGATTGTTGCTGATAATCTGGACGCCATGACCGCCGCGTTTGATCGTGCGCGACATGCCGACGTGATCGTCTCCACCGGCGGAGCCTCGGTCGGCGACCACGATCTTGTTCGCCCGGCGTTCGAGGCTGCGGGTGGGACGCTGGATTTCTGGAAAATCCGGATGCGGCCGGGGAAACCTCTGATCGCAGGCAAGTTAGGCGAAACTGCTTTCTTGGGGCTACCGGGAAACCCGGTTTCCGCCTATGTGACGGCAACATTATTCGTGCTACCATTAATTCGCCACTTGCTCGGAAATCCGCAAGTTTTGCCATTCATCAGTTCTGCGCCGCTGGCCAATCCACTCGGGTCTGCGGGCGATCGCGACGAGTATCTCCGTGCTCGCCTTACGCGAGAAGGTGCCGTCGCACTGACAGCGCAGGACAGCGCCGCCACAAAAGCTCTGGCGCAGGCCGATTGCCTGATCGTCAGGAAGGCTCATTCACCGGCCGCAATGCCTGGAGAGACGGTGAGCATCATTCCGCTTTAGGCAGTCCCACATACCTGCTTGACCTGACCTAATGTGTTTCCTATACGTTCTTCATCCGTTCTACAGGATGAGGTCACGATGCTTACTTCCAAGCAGCAGGAATTGCTCACGTTCATTCATAATCGCCTGGATGAAGGCGGCGTCTCGCCTTCGTTTGAGGAGATGAAGGACGCACTCGACCTTCGATCTAAATCCGGAATTCACCGGCTGATTAATGCGCTCGAAGAACGCGGATTCATCAGGCGATTGCCTAATCGTGCCCGCGCCTTGGAGGTTTTAAAGCTTCCCGAGGGGCTCGATAAATTGCGGAGGGCTGCAGCGGTTGTTCCATTGGCATCTCCGCTAAAGACGCCTGCGAGGGCGATCATGCCTTCGGTTCCGATTGCAGCGAATGATGTCATCGAAATTCCGTTGCATGGGCGCATTGCGGCAGGCGTACCGATTGAGGCGATGGAAGGTCAGAACATGCTTTCCGTGCCCGCCGCATTGTTGGGTTCCGGTGAACATTACGCGCTTGAGGTTTCCGGCGACTCCATGGTGGAAGCAGGCATTTTGGACGGCGACTTCGCGCTGATTCAGCGCACTGAAGTGGCGAGAGATGGGCAGATCGTGGTTGCGTTAATTGACGACGCGGAAGCTACTCTCAAATATTTCCGTAAAGACGGCCCGCGTGTTCGTCTTGATCCCGCCAACAGCGCTTATGAGCCGCAAATCTACGACGCGCGGCAAGTTCGCGTTCAGGGCAAACTTGCGGGTCTTCTGCGCCGGTATAATTAGGCTGACCGGAATAGCGCCCCTGTCGATTGGGACCGGCGCTGGTCATCATCAACGCTCACTTACCGCCTCGCGCCTTTGCGGAAAGCGGAGAAATCGCGAACGTAAAGCGCGTGCGGTTTCCGCTTTCCCATAAATAGCGGCGTCGATCCGCAGGCTTAAGCGCCCGACATCATGTCAGGCGCGACCGATCAGCTTTTGCGCCATGGCGTCTGCAACATCTGCTGCGGGCCGGTTGGAGGCGGCACTGTCAGCCCAGATGGCACGCAGACGATCGGGAATTTGTTCAATACGACCATTGACTTCATCGCGGTCGCCCTGCCCCAGATATTCCAGCGCGACGTTGATGATCCCGCCCGCATTGATGACGTAATCGGGCGCATATAGAATGCCGCGCCCATGCAGCCGTTCAGCGTCAGCCGGGGTTGCGAGTTGGTTGTTTGCGCCGCCCGCAACGATGCCCGCCTTGAGTAAGGGAATGCTGTACTCGTTGAGAATGGCGCCGAGCGCGTTGGGGCTAAATACGTCCGCTCTGACGCCGATGATAGCGTCAGCCTCCACGGCCTCCCCGCCAAGTTCGTTCGCAAGCGCTCTGGCCCGATCCTGATTCACGTCCGCCAGCGTAAGCCGTGCTCCGTCCCTGGCAAGGTAATGGGCAAGACCGCCGCCGACGCTACCCACGCCCTGAATGGCGACATGAATGCCCTTCATATCGCTCTTGCCCAAGCCTTGTTGGACAGCCGCCTTTACACCCAAATAGATGCCATAAGCGGTAAAGGGCCCCGGATCGCCGCCTGCATGTCCGTCACCCACCGGAAGGCCAGACACATGCTTGGTGCCACGAGCAATTGCCGTCATATCCACCTCGGAAATGCCAACGTCTTCTGCCGTCACATAACGACCACCCAGCGAGTCCACGGCGCGCCCGAACGCCTCCAGCATTGCTGGAGTCTTGGTCTTGGCTGCATCGGCCAGAATGACGCCCTTTGCGCCACCCATCGGCAAGCCCGCCATAGCGTTCTTGTAGCTCATACCTCGCGACAATCGCAGAGCGTCAGTGATCGCTTCCGTACGGTGCTGATAATGCCAAAAACGGGTGCCTCCAGCACCTGGTCCAAGCGCAGTCGAATGGATCGCAATGACCGCTGTCAGGCCGCTAGCTTTGTCACGAAATAGGTGGACACCCTCGTGGTCATCGAAGTCTGGTAGATCCCAAGCCGCGCCCATTTTGATCCTCGTAACAAAATTACTAGATCGCGCAATAAATCGCCAGAGGGCAAAAAGCTATAGGAAAACCATTGATGGAGGTGCGCTTCGCCGCGAACGAAATGGGGCGACCGATGGGTCTTGAACCCACGACCTCCGGTACCACAAACCGGCGCTCTAACCAACTGAGCTACGATCGCCACACCCGCTTACTGCGGGGAAGACGGCCCATAGGGCGTAGCGCCCCTCACCGTCAAGCAACCTTTTTATTAATCCGCAAATATCAAAGCAAAGTAGCAAAAAATAAAGGCGCTAGTCTGCGCTTATAACAGCTTTGCTTACGCACTAGTTCGTTTGGCCTTGAAGCCCGCCTTCTTATTCCCGTGGCGAATAACATTGCACGGCTGAATTCCTGCTCGTTAGTTAACGGCGTCCTTCAGGCCCTTACCAGCTCGAAATTTAGGTTGCGTGGATGCTTTGATGGACATCGTTTCACCCGTGCGCGGATTACGTCCTGTCGAAGCCTTGCGATTGGAGACCGAAAATGTGCCGAACCCTACCAGGCGAACTTCATCACCCCTCTTCAGGGCGCCGGTGATTGCCTCAAAAACTCCCTCGACGGCTTTTACGGTATCGCTTCTGCTCAGGCCGCTGGTATCGGCGACGGCACTGATTAGATCCTGTTTATTCATGGTATGGAACCCCCCTAGTTTGCATCGATCAATTGGGAATCGCGGGCAATATGACGCGATTAAGGCGCAGGACCTCGCCGCTGTCAAAGAGAAAACGACGAGACCTGCGCCTCACGCCAACTTAGGAAGTTGATATATTGAGTGTTCGGGACCGGATGCGCTGTCAGTGCCGAACCGCTACTTCACCCTCCCCGCCGATCGGATGCGCCGGCTGGGCGGCGAGATCGTCTTCTTCCGTCCAGTTGATAGCCTCCAGCGGGGCAATAAGCGCCCGTGCGAGCACCTCGTCGACATGGCTCACCGGAATTATCTCAAGGCCCTCTCGAATGTTTGCTGGAATCTCCGCCAGGTCTTTCTCATTCTCGGCCGGGATCAAAACCGTTTTGATGCCACCGCGCAGGGCCGCAAGTAGCTTTTCCTTCAAGCCGCCGATGGGCAGCACACGACCACGGAGAGTGACTTCACCCGTCATGGCCACGTCCTTGTGCACGGCAATGCCGGTCAAGGTGCTGACGATCGACGTCACCATACCCACGCCCGCCGATGGCCCGTCCTTGGGGACCGCGCCTTCGGGCAAGTGGATGTGAATGTCCTTGCGCGTGAAGATGCTGGGCTTGATGCCATAGCCCGGCGAGCGAGCCTTCACATAGGAGAAGGCCGCCTGAATGGACTCGGTCATTACGTCGCCAAGCTTACCCGTGGTCCGAATCGCGCCCTTGCCGGGAACGGTCACAGATTCGATGGTCAACAATTCGCCGCCGACCTCTGTCCATGCCAGGCCGGTGACGGCCCCGATCTGGTTCTCTTCCTCGCTTACGCCATGGCGGAATTTCCGCACACCTGCATAATCGGCAAGGTTCTCCGGCGTGATCACCACCTGGCTATATTCACCCTCGAGAATCTTGCGCAGCGCCTTACGCGCCAAGCGTGCGATTTCACGTTCCAGCGTGCGGACGCCTGCCTCACGCGTATAGTAGCGGATCAGGTCGCGAACTGCGGCTTCGGTGACTTCGAATTCGCCGTCCTTCAACCCGTGGGCTTCGACTTGCTTGGCGACCAGATGGCGCTGGGCAATCTCGACCTTTTCATCCTCGGTATAGCCCTCAAGCCGAATGATCTCCATCCGGTCAAGGAGCGCCTGAGGCAGGTTGAGGCTATTCGCGGTGGTGACGAACATGATCTCAGACAAGTCGACATCGATTTCCAGATAGTGATCCTGGAATTTGCCGTTCTGTTCCGGGTCCAGCACTTCGAGCAATGCCGAAGCGGGATCGCCACGGAAATCCTGGCCGAGCTTGTCGATCTCATCGAGAAGGAACAGCGGGTTCATCGTTCCGGCCTTTTTGAGGTTCGTTACGATCTTGCCCGGCAGCGAGCCGATATAGGTACGGCGATGGCCACGGATTTCCGCCTCGTCCCGCACGCCGCCCAGCGACTGGCGAATAAACTCGCGCCCCGTCGCCTTGGCGATCGAACGGCCAAGCGAAGTCTTGCCCACGCCCGGAGGGCCGACGAGGCACAGGATCGGCCCCTTCAGCTTGTTGGTGCGCGCCTGCACAGCGAGATATTCGACGATCCGGTCCTTGACCTTTTCCAGCGCAAAATGGTCGGCGTCGAGGATTTCCTGCGCCTGACGAAGGTCATTCTTGACCTTCGACCGCTTGCCCCAAGGGAGGCCAAGCAGCACGTCGAGGTAATTGCGCACGACGGTGGCTTCCGCCGACATCGGCTGCATGGTCTTGAGCTTCTTCAGCTCCGCCGTCGCCTTGGCGCGTGCTTCCTTGCTGAGCTTCGCCTTCGCGATCTTCTGCGTCAGCTCGGCCAACTCGTCGGCATCTTCGCCTTCGCCATTGCCCAATTCACGCTGAATCGCCTTCAACTGCTCGTTGAGGTAATATTCGCGCTGGGTCTTCTCCATCTGACGCTTCACGCGGCCGCGGATCTTCTTCTCGACCTGGAGTACGCCAAGTTCGCCCTCCATGAAGGCGAACACCATTTCGAGCCGCTTGACGGGATCGGCCTCCACGAGCAGCGCCTGCTTGTCGGAAACCTTCAGGTTGATGTTCGCCGAGACGGCGTCAGCCAGACGGCTGGCATCTTCGATCTCGCGAAGCTGCACGGGCGTTTCGGCTGGCAGCTTCTTGTTGAGCTTCGCATAGTTCTCGAACTGCTCGGCCACCGAGCGCATCAGCGCGGCGGCCTCGGGCGAGTCGGCAACAACATCCTCGATCGGCGCCACCGTTGCGGCGAGATGATCGGCAAGCGTCTCCAGCTCCTGCAACTGCGCGCGCTGCTTCCCTTCGACCAGCACGCGAACCGTGCCGTCAGGCAGCTTCAGCAATTGAAGCACTGTTGCGATGACGCCGGTATCATAAAGCGCATCGCGGTCGGGATCGTCCTCGGCAGGATCAAGCTGCGAGACGAGGAAGATTTCCTTGTTCGATTCCATCGCCTTTTCGAGGGCAACGACGCTCTTGTCGCGGCCTACGAAAAGGGGAACGATCATCTGCGGAAACACGACGATGTCGCGAAGGGGCAGCAGGGGATAGGTCGTAGTCATCTATTCTCCGTGGCGCGCGTTCAGGCGCCTTCCCAAGCTATATGGGCGCTCATTCCCCGCCGTTCAATCGGCGATCCCCATCATGAAGTTGACGCCTGAACATAGCCTTAAAAAGGAAGCTTGAAGCCAGGCGGAAGCGGTAAGCCACTGGTAAGCTTTCCCATTTCCACGCTGCTGGCCTCATCGGCTTTTTTGCGGGCGTCATTGAGGGCGGCCGCAATCAAATCTTCCAACATCTGCTTTTCGGAAGGCGCGAGCAGGCTTTCATCGATGTTCACGCCGACGATGCGGCCCTTCGCGGTCGCGCGGACCTTGACTACGCCGCCGCCCGACACGCCTTCGACTTCGATATGGTCGAGGGTTTCCTGTGCCTTGGCCAGTTCCTCCTGGACCCGGCTGGCCATGCCCAGAATTTCGTTCAAGTCCTTCATGCGTGTGCACTCCATGGATTGTCATCGGGTTCCAACAACTCAGCTTCCGGAAAAGCTGCCATCGCCGCGCTGACGATGGGTGTCGATAATATTGCCTGCCGCGCTGCATCTTCCGCGGCTTTTTCCTGTTCCCACAAGGTTGGTTCTACCGGCCCGTCCCCGACCATGACCTGCCAGGGTTGCCCGGTTATATCGCTCAAGCGCTTTGAGAGTTCCTGAACGAAGCCCGCGTCCTGCGCACGCTTGGGGCGGATGACGAGTTCCGGCGGGGCGAAACGGACCAGGCCGACTTCGTCATGAAGCGTCACCGCCATGCTGGCGCTGCCGGAACTGCGATCCGCGCGCAGCAGGTCGACTATGGCTGCGAAACTTTGCGGCATGGGTTTGGAAGATGTCGCGGCTGTCGATGGCGACGCGCCATTGGGGAGTGCCGGAGCCGTGGATGCCGGGACACCGCCTTGCAGCAGCCGCGCGAGGTCACTGGGGTCAGGCAGCGTCGCCGCATGCACCGCCCGGAGCAACGCCATTTCGCAGGCTTCGACGGGCAGAATCGCAGTGGCGACTTCGTCATGCCCCTTCAACAGAAGTTGCCACAGGCGATGGAGCGACGAGAAGCTGAGCGCGGATGCCCAATCGGCGAGCGCTTCGCGTTCTTCGGCGGATTGGGCGGGGTCATCTGCGCCGCGTCCCGCTTTCGCCACAGTGATCGCGTGCACCAGTTCCAGCAGCCCGCGCATCAGGGCCAGCGGTTCGACGCCCAAGTCATGCTGTTCCCGCACGGCCGCCAGCATGGGTGCGGCCTGCCCTTCCAGCACTAGGCCGAGCAGCCGACGGACGGAACCGCGATCCGATAGGCCGAGCATATCACGCACCTGCGCCGCTGTGACGAGCAAGCCACCTTCGGAAATATCGGCATGGGCGATCGCCTGATCGAGGATCGAAAGGCCATCGCGGGCGGAGCCTTCGGCGGCCTGCGCGATCAGGGTGAGGGCTGCGGGCTCGGCCTGCACTTCCTCCGCCTGAGTGACGTGGGTGAAATGAGCGGCGAGCTTTTCGGCCGAAATGCGCCGCAGGTCGAAGCGCTGGCAGCGGGACAGCACCGTAACCGGCACCTTGTTCACTTCGGTCGTCGCGAACAGGAATTTCACATGCGCAGGCGGTTCCTCCAGCGTCTTCAAAAGCGCGTTGAAGGCGTTCTTGGAGAGCATGTGCACTTCGTCGATGATATAGACTTTGTACCGCGCCGACACGGCTGAGTAGCGCACGGCCTCTATGATCTCGCGTACGTCGTCCACGCCGGTGTGGCTAGCGGCGTCCATCTCTATGACGTCGATGTGGCGGCCTTCGGCGATGGCGACGCAGGGCTCACACACGCCGCAGGGGTCGATGGTCGGGCCGCCCTGCCCGTCCGGTCCGATGCAATTCAGCGCCTTGGCGATAAGGCGCGCGGTGGATGTCTTGCCGACCCCACGCACGCCGGTCATCAGGAACGCATGCGCGAGGCGTCCGCGCTTGATCGCGTTGCCCAACGTCTGCACCATGGCGTCCTGGCCGATCAACTCATTGAAATTGCGTGGCCGGTATTTGCGGGCGAGAACGCGATAGGGCTGCGAGGAATCGGTCATCAGGTGGGTCTAGCCGCTTGGGTCGATATTGTCGAAGGCGCACCTGCCATCGATCGCGAAATGATGTCGACTGAAGGAATATCGCGAGAGGCGGTGGGAGCCGGAACGACCCGCAGCGAAATCGTTGTGGCTGCTTCCGTCAGGATCTGACCAGGTTGGCGACGACCACGTCCGCCCGACTCCCGCGGCGCATATGGCGGGTTTGGCGGTGCGGCGCAAGTGGTGGAGATAACGCCGAAGCCTAGAGCCCGCTGCGCTTCTCGATCTCGACAAGGAGCGTCATCGCGGCGCGCGTGGCGTCGGCTATGGCAGCATCGGCGTCCCTCGCTTCGACGGTGGGGCGATCCAGATAGATGGCGAGGACATAATCCTTGTCCGAGGGCGAGTGCAGGACCGCGACGTCATTATAGGCAGTACCACAGCTTCCGGTCTTGTCGCCCGCCCGCCAGCCTTCGGGAAGGCCGGCACGGATGCGGGCGTTGCCCGTGGTGCTGCCCTCCAGCCAGCCGCGCAATTGTGCCGCAGCGGCGGCGGGCATGTCCTGAAACAACAGGCGGGACATGACCGTCGCCATGGCCACTGGACTGGTCGTGTCGCGCTCGTCGCCTTGCGCATTCTCGTTGAGCGCGGGTTCGGCGCGGTCGAGGCGCGTCACCGTGTCGCCATGCGCGCGCAGAAAGCCGGTCAGCCCCTCGGGTCCGCCGATGATGGGGAGCAGGATATTTGCCGCGCTGTTGTCGCTCACTTCCACCGCCGCTTTGGCCAGTTCGGCGATAGGCATGCGGCCCTTTTGAGGTTCGCCTTTACCACGGGCGCGTGTTCGAGAATGTCTTCCTTGGTCACGGGCAAAGTGCCGTCCATGCCATAGCGCCCCTTTTCCGCGCCCATCAGCACGGCGGCGGCAAGCGGTGCTTTGAAGGTCGAGCACATCGCAAAGCGCTCGTCGCGGTTGAAGCCGAGGAGCAGCTTGCCTTGTGCATCGACCAGCGCAATGCCGAGGCGGCCGCCGGTCTTCTCCTCGATCTGACGCGGGTTCTTGACGGCGACCGGCTTCGACGCGTCTTCAAGGAAGTCGAGTTTGAGGCGCTGCGGATTGGTCCGCGCCGTCAGCGCTGTCGTCGGCAGGAGCAGGACGGCGGCAAGGAGCATCCGGCGCATGATCCTACATGCCCTGCATATTGTGGCTCTCCGCCGGTATGCGAACCGTGAGGTCCGAAATGGCTTCGGTCAGGACGATCTGGCACGAGAGGCGACTGGTGCGGGTGGCGGAGGCTGCGAGATCGAGCATGTCTTCTTCCGCCTCACTGGCGCGCGGAAGTTGCGCGAAATCGTCGGCCTCTACGATGACGTGACAGGTCGAGCAGGCCATTTGGCCCTCGCAGGTGCCCTCAAGCGGTTGTCCGGCGCCCTGCGCAACGTCCAGCAGGATCGCGCCGTCGGGGGCGTTAATTTCCTGCCGTTGCCTGCCGTCGGCGCTGATGAATGTGACTTTCGTCATGACCCGTGCGCTCCCTGTGCGACGGTCGTCTGATGCGCCGCCGCTTGCGTGATCGCCCTTGCTGCATCCTCCAGTTCCGCGGCGCTTGTATACCGGCCAAAGCCGATCCGCACCGATCCTCTCGCCTCTTTGTCCGATAGGCCGAGGCCATGCAAGACATGACTGGGGCGGCCCGATCCGCTGGCGCAGGCGGAACCCAGCGAAAAAGCGATATTGCGGCAGTCGGAGAGGAGCCGCGCGCCGTCTATTCCGTCGCGGCGGATGTTGAGATTGCCGTGGTAGCGGTTGTCGGTGCTGCCATTGATCGTCCAGCCGTGGAAAAGATCGAGCGCGGCTTTCCAGAGTTTTTCGACGTGAGCGACGTCGGCTTCGCGGTTCTGGCGCATCAGGTCGGCGGCGACGCCGAAGCCTGCGCAAAGGGCGGGCGACAGCGTGCCGGAGCGAAGACCACCTTCCTGTCCCCCGCCGTGGATCAGCGGCGGCAGCGTGAGGCCATCGCGAAGCCAGAGCGCGCCCACGCCTTTGGGACCATGGACCTTGTGGGCGCTGATCGCGATGGCGTCGGCATTTTCGGGCAAGGGCACGCGGCCAAAGCCTTGTACGGCGTCGCAGAGGAACACGGCACCGGCTGCATGGGCGAGGTCGCAAAGCGCATCGACCGGCTGGATCACGCCAATCTCGTTATTGACCAGCATGGCAATGACCAGCGCCGTTTCGGGGTTGATGGCGGCGCGGGCGATGTCCAGATCGACGAGGCCGTCCCGCTGTACGGGAAGCAGGACGGGTTCGTACCCGTCGGCTTCCAGCGCGAGAACTGTGTCACGGACGGCGGCATGTTCCGTCGCAAGGGTGACGATGCGGCGGCGATCGGCGGGTGCGTTGCGGGCAAAGCCGGTGATCGCGATGTTCAGGGCTTCGGTTGCGCCGGACGTGAAGATCAGGCGGCCTTCGGGCAGCGCCATTGCCGACAGGATGCGATCGCGGGCGAGTTCGACTTGTGCGGCCGCCTGGCGACCTGCCCGGTGGGTGCTGTGCGGATTGCCATAGTGATCGCGCAGGAGGGGGACCATCGCCTCGAAGGCTTCGGGCGCAAGTGGGGTAGTCGCCTGATAATCTAGGTAGATCATGCGGCGATGCCTCGCCACGTCGTAACGAAGCGGTCGATTTCAGCGTCGGACGTTTGCGGGCCGAAGCTGACGCGGATGACTTCGCCTGCCGCGGCTTCATCCCAGCCCATGGCCGTGAGGACGTGGCTGGCCTTCAACGTGCCCGATGAGCAGGCGCTCCCTGCCGATACCGAAATGCCCGCCATGTCGAAGCGGATCAACTGCGCGCGAGCGGAGACGCCGGGCATGCGGTAGCTCCCGATGGTGGGGATACGAGGGGCGTTTGCGGCTACTACTTCGCCGCCTGCCTGAACGATGGCGTCATCCAGTTTCGCGCGTAGGATTGCAGCGGTGGCGATCCAGTCCTTCGACGCTTCAAGCGCGGTGGCCATGGCCAGGACGGCGGGCAGGTTCTCCGTGCCCGCGCGATAACCCTGTTCTTGGCCTCCGCTGGGATGGATCTGCGTCAGGTCACGGATCAACAATGCGCCGATGCCGGGCGGGCCGCCGAATTTGTGGGCGCTGATTGCGATCATGTCGGCGGCGGGGAGCGGGAGCTTGCCCGCGGTCTGGGCGCAATCTGCGAACAGGTTCGGGATGTTAGCAAGAGGCTGAATTACCCCGGTTTCGTTATTGGCATGCTGGATCGCGTTCATCGCATCGGGCTGTGGCGCGGTTACGATGCCATCGGGACCAACCGCCAGGCGTTCTGCATCAGGCGTGACGCGCAGGACGGCATCATGTTCGACGGACGACGTAACGATCCGACCCGCCTTGCTGCGAGTCAGGGCGATAGCGATGGATTCGCTCGCGCCGGAGGTGAAGAGGATATGCCCCGGCCAGTCGAGCGCCTTGGCTATCCGCGCGCGGGCATCCTCCAGCTTGGCGCGGGCGGCGCGGCCATCGGCATGCGGGCTGGAGGGATTGGCCCAATGCCTCATGCCCTCCATCATCGCCGCGACTGCCTCCGGCAGCATCGGCGTCGTGGCGGCGTAATCGAGATACAGGCGGTCCTTTGCGGACATTACGGATGGGCTTTCTTGCGCATTACACTCATTGATTGCGAAAAGGGGCGCGGCTTCTATATAGGCGGCGAACCCGCCATAGCCACAGGACAAAGCAGGCCGATCGCGCGCCTGCATCATGTCCCGGCCCAGATAACAAGAGCAAGCGCCATGCCCGACGTGATTTTCCCTGGCCCCGAAGGTCGTCTTGAGGGGCGCTTCAGCCCCCCGCCCCGCCCGCGCGCGCCTGTAGCCATGATACTGCACCCGCATCCCCACGGCGGCGGCACAATGAACGACCGGATCACGCAGGCGTTGTATAAGACGTTCGTTAAGCGCGGCTTTGCAGTGTTGCGCTTCAATTTCCGGGGCGTCGGCCGTAGCCAGGGCGTCTTCGATAACGGCATTGGCGAGCTTTCCGATGCAGCGTCCGCGCTCGATTGGGTGCAGAGCTTTCATCCCGAGGCGCAGACGACATGGATCGCTGGCTTCTCCTTCGGTGCCTGGATCGGCATGCAGTTGCTGATGCGGCGTCCGGAAATCCGCGGCTTCATCTCTGTCGCGCCGCCCGCCAACATGTATGATTTCAGCTTCCTGGCGCCTTGCCCGTCATCCGGCATCATCGTGCAGGGTACGAACGACGAAGTCGTGACTGCGAACGCTGTACAGAAGCTCGTGGACAAGCTGCGCACCCAGAAGGGCATCACGATCCACCATGACGAGATACGTGGCGCGAACCACTTCTTCGAACATGAGCTGGATCAGCTTATGAAGTCGGTGGACAACTATCTCGACATGCGACTGTCGCCGGATTCGCCGATCCGCTGATGGGGCGCGTCGCCTAAAAGGGAAAGGTCATGATCGCCACATTGGCGAACATGACCAGCCCCGCAACCAACATCAGCACAGACTGCTTCCGGTCGCGCCTCTTCGCCAGACTGTAGATGCCGCCGCCCGTCAGCGCGATTCCCGCAAGCATCAGGACGGAGAGTATCGTGCCGTTCATGCGGGTATCGCCTTTGGCAACGCTGCGATGACGAGGCAGAGCGTTGCAAGACCGAGGGATAGCGGCACGCGCAGCACCATCCACCATGACGGCGCGATGCTGAGGCGGACGAGGCGGCGGTCGACCAGCAGCGTCAGCACCAAAGCCAGCGCGATCACGACGAGCGAGGGGCCGGGCCACTCCTGCCCCACGGCCCACGGCCATGCGGTGAAGAAAGCGACAAGCTGCGGGACGACCGCAACGCCATAGAGCCATTGCGGTGCGCCGGGCTGCGCGGCGGCAAAGCCCCACCAGATCCCGCCGAGGAAGGCGAGGATCGTCACAGCGTAGAAGTAGGACATGGCGAGCGCTAGAAACCGCCATTCCAGCCAGCCACACAAAATGGCGGCCAGCGCGGCTATCTGGGGAAGCAACCCGGCAAAGCCAAGGGTGATGGGCAGGCGGAGCGAAGACATGGCGGCTTCATAACGCTCCAAGGTGAAGAGGGAAAGGAAATGACGCCACTCATGCGGCCTTGCTGCAAACGCGACATGGCCAAACGCACACTCCCGCATTAGAGAGGCGGCATCCGAATCACCGTTGACCGCAGGACGCCGATCCCCATGCGCATCGCCATTGCATCCGATCATGCCGCCGTGGAACTGAAGGCGCAGCTTGCCGATTGGCTTCGCGCGGCCGGACATGACGTCGCAGATCTGGGTCCGATGACGGCAGATCGCGTGGATTATCCCGATTTTGGTTACAAACTCGCGACCGCTATCGCGAGCGGCAGTGCCGAACGTGGCGTGGCGCTCTGCGGTTCCGGGATCGGCATTTCGATTGCCGTGAACCGCAATCACGCCTGCCGCGCGGCGCTAGTCTCCGAACCTTTGTCAGCGGCTCTTGCGCGCGAACATAATGATGCCAATGTCATTGCCATGGGCGCGCGGGTGATCGGGCCGGACATGGCGAAGGCTTGCCTTGAGGCATTTCTCTCTACCGATTTCGGCGGTGGGCGTCATGCCGATCGCGTTGCCAAACTGACCTCCCCTGCCCTCTAATTTACCTCGCTCAGAGAAGGATTTCATATGAGCAGCACAGCCACTCTCGCCTCCGCTCCCGAAGCCTCGATCGATGATGTCGACGCGATCCGCGCCGAAGGCTTCTTCACGCGCACCGTCGGTGAGACCGATCCCGTCATCGCCGCCGCCATCGCCGACGAGCTGAAGCGCGAACAGGGGCAGATCGAATTGATCGCATCGGAGAACATCGTGTCGCGCGCCGTTCTGGAAGCGCAAGGGTCCGTGTTCACGAATAAATATGCCGAGGGTTACCCGGGCAAGCGCTATTATCAGGGCTGCGCGCCGTCGGATGCCGTCGAGCAACTGGCTATCGATCGGGCAAAGCAGCTTTTCAATTGCGGCTTTGCCAATGTGCAGCCGCATTCGGGCGCGCAGGCGAACGGCGCGGTCATGCTGGCGCTGACGAAGCCCGGCGACACGATCATGGGGCTTTCGCTCGATGCGGGCGGTCACCTCACGCATGGAGCGAAGCCCGCGCTGTCGGGCAAATGGTATAATGCCGTGCAATATGGCGTCGATGAAACCACGCACCTGATCGACTATGACAAGGTCGAGGCGATGGCGGTGGAAGCCAAGCCGACGCTGATTATCGCGGGCGGATCTGCCTATCCGCGCCATATCGACTTCGCGCGCTTCCGGGCAATTGCGGACAGGGTCGGCGCGATCTTCATGGTGGACATGGCGCACTTCGCCGGGCTGGTCGCGGGCGGCATGCATCCGACGCCGTTCGGTCACGCCCATGTGGTGACGACGACGACGCACAAGACGCTACGCGGCCCGCGCGGCGGCATGATCCTGACCGATGACGAGGCAATCGCGAAGAAGATCAACTCGGCGGTATTCCCCGGCCTTCAGGGCGGGCCGCTGATGCATGTGATCGCCGCAAAGGCGGTAGCATTCGGGGAGGCATTGACGCCTGAGTTCAAGGCATATTCTGCGGCGGTGGTGAAGAACGCGCAGGCTTTGGCGGCGCGTTTGAAGTCGCGTGGGCTGGACGTGATTTCCGGCGGCACCGACACGCATCTCGCGCTGATCGATCTGCGCCCCTACGGGATCAGCGGCAAGGATGCGGACGAGGCGCTGGAGCGCAGCCACATCACCTGCAATAAGAACGGCGTGCCGGGTGATCCCCTGCCCCCGACAAAGACCAGCGGTATTCGCGTTGGTTCGCCTGCGGGAACGACGCGCGGCTTCGGCGTGGCGGAGTTCGAGAGCATCGGCGACATGATTGCAGACGTTCTGGCGGCACTGCGCGACAAGGGTGAAGCGGGAGATCCCGCCGTCGAAGCCGATGTGCGCAAGCGGGTTTCGGCGCTCTGCGCGCGTTTCCCGATCTACGAGGGTTAGGACTTGCGGTGCCCCTTCTGCAGCCATGAAGACAGCCAGGTAAAAGACAGCCGTCCAACCGAGGACAACGGCGCGATCCGACGGCGGCGGCAGTGTGAGGCGTGCGGCGCGCGCTTTACGACCTTCGAGCGGATACAACTCCGCGAAGTTTGGGTGCTGAAAAGCGAGGGGCGACGCGAACCTTTTGAGCGCGATAAGCTGGCACGGTCCATCGGCATCGCCTGCCGGAAGCGGCCGATTGATGCTGTGAAAATGGAGAAACTCGTCTCCGGCATCCAGCGGCAGTTAGAGACCAGTGGCGAGAGCGAAGTGCAGGCCAAGACTATCGGTGAAATGGTGATGGATGGCCTTAAGGGGCTGGATAGCGTCGCCTATATCCGCTTTGCGAGCGTATATAAGGACTTCGGCGAAGCGCGTGATTTTGAGGATTTCGCGAGTACGGTGAAAGAGGTGGGGGGTGAGTGACGCCAGCCCGTTTTTCCTTCCGTTCGCCCTGAGCGAAGTCGAAGGGCCAGGCCGAGCATCGCGAGGCCTACGTAACCAATGAGTTTCTTCGCCTACGTCCTGCGTTGCGCAAACGGGTCTTATTACACTGGCCATTCCGATGATCTTGAAAAGCGAGTGGCGCAGCATCAATCCGGAGAGATAAGGGGCTATACTTACGACAAGCGCCCTGTCGAACTGATGTGGTCTGCCGCTTTTGAGACGCGTGCGGAGGCATTGTCTGCAGAAATGCAGATCAAGGGGTGGTCGCGGAAGAAGAAGGAAGCATTGATTGCCGAGAATTGGGAGCGATTGAAAAGGGCTTCGATCTCCCACGGTGACCTAGCCTCGGCTTCGCTCGACGGAGCCCTTCGACTTCGCTCAGGGCGAACGGATGGTGAGGAAATGCCAGAGGTCACGGCCACCCACCCTATCATCGTCCTCGTCCGGCCGCAGCTCGGCGAGAACATCGGCAAAGCAGCGCGGGCCATGCTGAATTTCGGGCTGACCGAATTGCGGCTGGTGTCGCCGCGTGATGGGTGGCCCAATCCCGACGCTGGTCCGGCGGCGGCAGGCGCCGACATTGTACTGGAGCGGGCGACAGTTTTCGAGACGCTCTCCGAGGCCGTGGCCGATTGCCAGCATGTCTATGCGACGACGGTGCGCAAGCGCGGCGTCACTAAGCCGGTCGTGACGCCGGAGGAAGCCGCGCACGAAATCCATTCGGCTACCGGGCGGAGTGCATTCGTGTTCGGGCCGGAGCGATCGGGGCTGGAAACCGATGACGTCGCGGTCGCGCGCAAGATCCTGACCGTCCCGATCAACCCGGAGTTCGGCTCTCTCAATCTCGCGCAGGCAGTGATCCTGTGCGCGTATGAATGGTCGAAGCAGGCGTCGCTGGTCTCGCCCACGCTCAATGACCTTGGGACGCCCGCGCCGCAGGAGGAACTGGACGGGATGATCGGGCAACTTGAAGCAATGCTGGAGGCTTCAGGCTATTTCTTCCCACCCGACCGAACGCCGGCAACCAAGCGACAATTGCGGACGGTGCTGACGAAGCCAGGCTGGAACAGTCAGGAAGTCCGGACCTTGCGCGGGGTGTTATCGGCACTGGCCAAGTCACGGCCGCGGGGCATGCCCTAACTTTTCAGCCGGTCGAACTCTCTCATCTCGTAAGCGATCGACGCTTCCACCAGCGTCTCCCAGATCGCTGCAACGGCGTCCCCAGGAATGTCCCGCCGTTCCGCCTCAGCCCGCGCATTCGCGATCACCTGCGCTTTGCGATCTTCGTCACGGACATGGCCGCGATCCGGCTTGATCCGCGCGGCGGCGCGCATATAGGCGAAGCGATCGGCAAACAGCGCGACAATGCGCTGATCAAGGGCATCGACGCCTTTGCGTACGTCAGTCATCGTCTGGCAATCTGCAGGGGAGAGCGGTTTCGTCATGCCGCGTTCCTAAGCGGCGGGCGGGATGCTGTCGAGAGCCGAACGCGGGGTTGACATCACTGCCCGCCCCCTTCATAGGCCCGCCTTCGCAATTGGCCCCGCATCCCGGTGAAGCGGTGGCCGCGTCATGCGTAATTCACGTTATGCCATGCCGCAGCGAGTACCGGGATCGACGCTGCCTTTCAGGTGGCCAACGTTGTAGCAATTGTTAAGGAATACATATGTCTAAGCGCCATAGCGCCAAGCACAAACTCGACCGCCGGATGGGTGAAAACATCTGGGGTCGTCCCAAGTCCCCGGTCAACAAGCGTGAGTACGGCCCCGGCCAGCACGGTCAGCGCCGCAAGGGCAAAGTCTCCGACTATGGCATTCAGCTGCGCGCCAAGCAGAAGCTGAAGGGCTATTATGGCGACGTGACCGAGAAGCAGTTCAAGAAGAACTACACGGAAGCTGCCCGTATGAAGGGCGACACCGGCCAGAACATGATCGGTCTGCTGGAGCGTCGCCTCGACGCCGTCGTGTATCGCGCCAAGTTTGCGCCGACCATCTGGTCCGCGCGTCAGATCGTGAACCACGGCCACATCTATGTGAACGGCGTGAAGTGCAACATCGCGTCGCGTCTGGTGAAGCCGGGCGACGAAGTGACGCTGGGCAAGAAGGCGCAGGAAATGGCGCTGGTCATGGAAGCGCAGAGCCTCGCCGAGCGTGATATCCCTGACTATATCGCTCCCGATGGCAGCGCAAAGATCACCTACACACGCGTTCCGACGCTGGACGAAGTACCTTATCCGGTGAAAATGGAACCGAACCTGGTCGTCGAATTCTATTCGCGCTGATCGTTTCGGATCTTCCGATCTACAAAAGGGCGGTTCCTGCGGGAGCCGCCCTTTTTCGTTGTGGGCGCTCCGCGTGGCTGTCACTATAAGTCCATACTCATTCAGGGACTTATATTCATGCGTTCATTCTCTCTCCTGCTCGCCGGAGCAGCAATGCTATCCGTCGCCACGGCTTCGTCCGCTGCACCTGCCCCCGCCATCTCCGTCGATACTATGAAGCGGCTGGTGAAGGAATTGTCCTCCGACGCCTATGAAGGTCGCGCACCGGGTACTGTTGGTGAAGAGAAGGCGCTGGCGCTGCTCGTTGCGGAGTTTCAGAAGCTTGGGTTGAAGCCGGGAAACAAGGGCAGCTGGTTCCAGGACGTGCCGTTGGTGGAGATCACCGCGAAGAACGTCACGCCGCTCAGCTTCACGGGCGGCAAGGCTACGGTCAGCGCAGCCTATGGACCAGAGATGGTCGTCGGCACATATCAGGTCAAACCGCGCATCGACGTCAAGGACAGTCCGGTGGTGTTCGTCGGCTACGGCATCAATGCTCCCGAAAAGGGGTGGAACGACTATGCCGGGCTGGACGTGAAGGGCAAGACCGTCATCATCCTGGTGAACGATCCCGACTACGAAACGCAGGGCCTGGAAGGGCCGTTCAACGGCCGTGCGATGACCTATTATGGCCGCTGGACCTACAAATTTGAGGAAGCGGCGCGGCAGGGCGCGGCGGCGGCTATCATCGTGCACGATACGGTGCCGGCGGCCTATGGCTGGAATGTGGTGCAGTCGAGCTGGACCGGCGCGCAGCAGGTTGCCGACAGTGCGGATGGCAATGCGGGCGACGTACCCGCGATCGGGTGGATCCAGAAGAATAAGGCGCAGGCACTGATGGCGAGCGCAGGCCTGGACCTCGCCACGCTGACGGCGGCCGCGAAGAAACCGGGGTTCAAGGCTGTGCCTGTTGGCGCGGTGAAGGCGTCCGTCTCCTTCGACAACGAAATCCGCAAGCACAAGTCGAAGAACGTCATTGCGATCCTGCCGGGAAAGACCGCGCCGGATGAGTATGTGCTCTACAGCGCGCATTGGGATCATCTGGGACGGTGTGAGGCCGCGCCCGACGGCGACGACATCTGCAATGGCGCGATCGACAATGCCACAGGCACGGCGGCGCTTGTCGCCCTTGCCCAAGCGAACGTGAAGGCCGGGCCGCCTGCCCGCAGCCTGGCGTTCCTTGCGGTGACCGGCGAGGAATCCGGGCTGCTTGGATCGGCTTACTATGGCGAAAATCCCGTCCTGCCGCTCAACAAGACCGTCGGCGGCGTCAACATGGATGCGCTGAGCCTCGCCGGTCCCGCAAAGAACGTGACGGTGATCGGGAAAGGCAAATCGGAACTTGACGCGTATCTGGATCGCGCATTGAAGACGCAGGGCCGTGTCGGGACGCTGGAACCCACGCCGGAAAAGGGCTTTTACTATCGCTCCGACCATTTCAGTTTCGCCAAGCAGGGCGTGCCGATGCTGTATTTTGAGGCCGGCAACGATCTGGTGGAGGGCGGCACCGCTGCAGGCGACGCAGCGGCGAAGGATTATGAAGAGCATCGCTATCATGGGCCCAAGGACGAATATGATCCAAAGTGGGACTGGAGCGGCACTCTGGCGGACCTCAAGCTCTATTACGACGTCGGGCGCGAACTGGCGGAGACGAAGGCCTGGCCCAACTGGGTGCAAGGCGATGAGTTCCGCGCAATCCGCGACAAGAGCCGCGCCGGGCAATAGTTTGGGGCTGTTCTGCAGGCTCCGATCCTGTAGAGGGCGGCTGACTCTCACGCGCTAATCGGAGCCTCCCCATGACGTTTCTTATGCCCGCCGAATGGGCGCCGCATGACTGGGTGTGGATCGGCTTTCCGGGCGATGCCGCCGAGTGGCCTGCCACATTGCCGGAGGCGCAGCGGCAGATCGCGGCCTTTGCCGATGCGGTGCACGCGGGCGGCAGGGGCGAGCAAGTCCGGCTCGTCGCGGCGGACCAGGCGAACGCCGATATCGCGAGGGCGCTGGTCGGCGACGGCGTGGTCGTGCAGGTCGAGAAGCATGGCGATGTTTGGCTGCGCGATACCGGGCCGATCTGCGTGCGCAATGGCGCTGTGCGGGCGCTGGTGGACTTCCGCTTCAACGGCTGGGGCGGGAAATATGTGATGGCGGGCGACGAGGACATCGGCGCACGGTTGGCGGCGCAGACGGACCTGCCCGTGACGAGCGCGCCCTGGGTATTCGAGGGCGGCGCGGTGGACACCGACGGAACCGGGCTGTTCGTCACGACTGAGCAATGCCTGCTGAACCCCAACCGCAATCCGGATCTGGACCGGGGAAAGATCGAGACGCTGCTGGCCGGGAGTCTCGGGTTATCGCACATGCTGTGGCTGGGCGACGGCTTGCTGAACGATCATACCGATGGGCATGTCGACAATCTGGCGCGGTTCGTGGCGCCCGGCGTGCTGGCGGTGCCGGAAGCGACGCAAGCAGATGATCCCAATTCCGGGATCTATGCCGATGCGCGGGCGCGGGCGAAGGCTTATGGGGTCGAGGTGGTCTCGGTGCCCTCCCCCGGCCGCGTGATTGTGGACGGAGAGATCATCCCGGCGAGCTATATGAACTTCTACATCGGCAATGCGGCGGTGGTGGTGCCGATCTACGGACAACCAAACGATCGGGCGGCTTTGGATGCCATTCGTACATTTTTCCCGGATCGGGAGATTGTCGGATTGCGCAGCGATGCCATATTGGCGGGCGGCGGGAGCTTCCATTGCACCAGCCAGCAGATGCCGAGCGCCTGATCCTTCCGGAGCCAATATGACCAAAGTGACCGTTGCCGCCCTGCAACTCGCCTTCACTGACGACATCGACGAAAATATCGCGCGCGTGGAGACGCATGTGCGCAAGGCTGCGGCGCGCGGCGCGAAGATCATATTGCCGCCAGAGCTGTTCGAAGGTCTGTATTTCTGCCGCGTCGAGGATGAGGCGCTATTCGCTACCGCGCAGCCCGTGGAGAGCCATCATGCGGTGCTGGCGATGCAGCGGCTGGCGAAGGAACTGGAAATCTATATCCCGACGAGCTTCTTCGAGCGGGATGGGCATCATCACTACAATAGCCTCGCGATGATAGACGATCAGGGCGAGATCATGGGCGTGTATCGCAAGAGCCATATTCCCGACGGCCCGGGCTATGAAGAGAAATATTATTTCCGGCCCGGCAATAGCGGCTTCAAGGTGTGGAAGACGAAGTACGGCACCATCGGCGTCGGCATCTGCTGGGATCAATGGTATCCCGAAAGTGCACGGGTGATGGCGTTGATGGGGGCGGAAATGCTGTTCTACCCGACGGCCATCGGATCGGAACCTTATGACGCTGACCTCGACACCAGCCGGATGTGGCGGCGGGCGATGCTGGGCCATGCGGTGAGCAATTGCATGCCGGTGATTGCCGCGAACCGGATAGGCGAGGAAGAAGGCCAGCGCTTCTACGGGCATAGCTTCATCACCGACGAATGGGGTGATTACCTCGCAGAAGTCGGCGATCAGGAGCACGGTGCCCTGGTGGCGACGCTCGACCTGGATGCGGCACGGACGCACAGGGCGGGCATGGGCTTCTTCCGCGACCGGCGGCCGGAATTATACGGGCGGATCGCGCAGGATATCTGAGCGGCGCCATGCAAAGACGTTGATCCGTCACCTGATTGCGCTATTCCCGCCGCATGACAGATCGATCTCCCCTCGCCCCTGCCTCTTTCCCCGAACTGCCGGTCATCGGCGGCGTGACGTTGCGCGTGGCACGGGCGCGATACAAGACGTGGGACCGGTGCGATTTGACCTATGTCGAATTGGCGCCCGGCACGGCGGTCGCAGGCGTGACGACGCAGAGCCTGTGCCCGTCCCCGGAGGTCGAGTGGTGTCGCGACGCCATTCCGCTGGGCCACGCGCGGGCGCTTGTGGTGAATGCAGGCAACAGCAACGCGTTCACCGGGCATCGCGGGCGGACGGCGGTCGAGGCCATTGCGGCGCGTGTGGCCAATCATCTGGGCTGCGTGCCGAGCGACGTGTTCATTTCTTCCACAGGCGTGATCGGCGTGCCTCTGCCGGTGGACAAGGCGGAGGCCGGCCTCGACGCGGCATTCGTGGCGGAGCCCTGTGGCTGGGAAGAAGCCGCCGCGACGATCATGACGACCGACACCTTCGCCAAGGCAGCGGTGACGCGCGCTGTGATCGGGGACCGGACGGTGAACCTGGTGGGGATCGTCAAGGGATCGGGCATGATTGCGCCGGATATGGCGACGATGCTGGGCTACGTATTCACTGACGCTGCGGTGGACCCCGTGTTCCTGCAATCGTTGCTGAGCGCGGCGAACCGGACGAGTTTCTCCTGCATCACAGTGGATAGCGACACTTCGACTTCCGACACCGTTCTGGCCTTCGCGACAGGCGTGGCGGGCAATATGCCATTAACGAGCTTCGACGATGCAGGCGCGGACGCATTCGCCTCGGCATTGGCCGATCTGTGCCGACAACTGGCGCATCTGGTCGTGCGCGACGGCGAAGGCGCTTCCAAGTTTATCGCCGTACATGTCAGCGGCGCGAGCAGCGACGCCAGCGCCCACCGCATCGCGCTTTCCATCGCCAACTCGCCACTTGTGAAGACTGCAATTGCCGGGGAAGACGCCAATTGGGGCCGTATCGTCATGGCCGTGGGCAAGGCAGGCGAACCGGCCGAGCGCGACAAGCTGTCGATCCGCTTCGGTGGCGTACAGGTGGCGCGCGAGGGTCTTGCTGTCGATGACTATGATGAAGCGCCAGTCGCCGCGCACCTGAAGGGTTCCGAAATCGACATCGACGTTGATCTGGGATTGGGCGAAGGCCGCGCAACGGTTTGGACCTGCGACCTGACCCATGGCTATATCGCCATCAACGCAGATTACCGGAGCTAAGCCCATGCACGCACTCTATCGTTCCGTCGCGACGCTGATGGAAACCGTGGCGGCCGAGGTCGTGCTGCCGCGATACCAGAACCTGGCCGTGCACGAGATCGAGGAGAAGGCGGCGGACGATTATGTGACCATCGCCGACAAGGAAAGCGAGCTGCGGCTGCATGAGGGGCTGCTGAAAATTCTTCCCGAAGCGGACGTGATCGGTGAGGAAGCGACCGCCGCCGATCCGGCAGTGCTGGACCGCGCAGGCGGTGGGCTGAACTGGATCATCGACCCGATCGACGGCACCGGCAATTTCGCAGCGGGGCGCGCGCCTTTCGGCATTATGGTTGGATTGGTGAACGATGGCATTATTCAGGCGGGATGGATACTCGACCCACTGACCGGACGGATGTGCCACGCGGCGCTCGGCGGCGGCGCGTTCATCGATGACGAGCGCGTCACGGCGCGGGAGAGTGGTTCGGACAAGCCCGTCGCAGCACTCGCCGTTTATTTCATGACCGATGAACAGCGCGCCGAGATCGCCGAGCGGGCTGAGGGCAAGTTCACGCTGGTCGACATCCCCCGTTGCGCAGCGGAGCAATATCCCCGGCTGGTGCTGGGCCAGAATGACGTGTCGCTGTTCGAACGATCGCTGCCATGGGATCATGTGGCGGGGGCGCTGCTGTTGAACGAGTCGGGCGCGAAGCTCGCGCGCCGGGACGGGACCCCTTATGTTGTGGGGGATAAAAAGCGCGGCTTATTGGGTGCTGCTTCGCCGCGGATGTGGGATTTGGCGCAGAGCATCCTATGCTGACAATTTGGGGCCGGCTGAACTCGCACAACGTCAAAAAAGTTGCTTGGCTGGCGGAGGAAATCGGGCTGGAATATGTGCGTCACGATGTGGGCGGCACCTTCGGCATGCCGGAAGCATATCTGGCCATGAACCCGAACGCACTTATTCCGACAATTGAAGATGACGGTGTAACTCTTTGGAGTCAAACGCTATCCTGCGCTACTTGGCAGCGCGCCACGCGCCGGAGCGGTTCTGGACGGCGGGCCCGGCCGAGCGTGCAATTGGCGACAAATGGATGGATTGGCAGTTCGCCTTTGCCGACGCGCAACGTGATGCCTTCATTAACCTCATCCGCCGCTCGCCCGAGCAGCGGGATGAGGCGCAGATTGCCCGCTCGCTGGAGGCGTGCGCGAGCCTCATGAAAACACTGGACGCGGCACTGGATCAAACGGGATGGCTGTCGGGCAAGGCTCTTGGCCTCGGCGACATACCGTTGGGCGTCTACGCCCACACATGGTTCACGCTGGACTGGGCTCGTCCCGAACTGCCGAACGTGCGCGCGTGGTACGAACGGTTGATGAAACGTCCCGCCTATGTCCGAACAGTGATGATACCACTGACATAGGCAGGCCGCTTCGTTAGGTGGATTAAAGCTCGCCTTCGATCCAGCTCTTAAGCTGGCTCTTGGGTGCAGCGCCGACCTTAGTGGCGGCGATCTGGCCACCCTTGAACAGGATCATCGTCGGGATGCCGCGCACACCATATTGCGTGGGCGCATCGGGATTTTCGTCGATGTTGATCTTCACGATGTCCAGCTTGTCGGCGAGTTCCTCGGAAATCTCCTCCAGGGCCGGGCCGATCATCTTGCACGGGCCGCACCACTCCGCCCAGAAGTCGACCAGAACGGGTCGGCCGCTGTCGATTACGTCAGATTTGAAGCTGGCGTCGGATACTGCCTTGGTGGCCATGCGGAATTCTCCTGTGGTAAGTTGATGCGTATCTAGGGTGTCTGTCCGTCAGCCTCAACGGGCAAGAGGTCCAATTTGTATTGCTGGGGCGGAAAGCCGGGCTTGTAGGGTGCGAGCAGCGCGTCCGGCAGCAGGATGAGCACAGGAGCGGCAGTGTAGAGCAGCCCCGCCTCGATGCGGCGGCCGGGGAAGATGGCTGCCAGCGCTGCGACATAGGCGGCCATCTGCCGCAGATGCGGGACCGGAACCTCATCGGCGCTGGCCGGAACCGCGCTGCCGGTCTTGAAATCGACCACCTGCACCAGCGCGTCGCCGATGCAAAGTCGGTCTACCGTGCCGCTGATAACAGTCTCTCCGACCACGGCGGCGATCGGCGCTTCGGCAAGGGCGTCCGGGGTAAAGAGACCCACAAATTGCGATCCCTCAATCACGGCGAGCGCATGGTCGATGATAGCGCTGCGTTCCGAAGGCGCTTCCACGCGCGCAATGCTTTCAAGCCAGCGGTCGGCGGCGGCGCGGCGGTCGAGCGACGGCACGGCGGGAAGCCGCTCGAACAAAGCGTGAAGCCATTTCCCGCGCTCTGCCGCCTTGCGCTGCGTGGCGGTAGGTGGCGGATTGGGCGTATCGTCCTCGACCGGCGCGGAAGGGGCAAGCGGGCGCGGCGGGCGCGCTTCGATAGGGGCGGGTTTACGGAGCCATACGGGTTCGGCGGTTGCGGCGAATGCCTTGGCTTCGCGCTTATCGGGCTTGGCGGGGGCAAGTTGCTCCTTGCCGCGCCAGACGCGGCGCGCGTTCCAGAGCGGGTCGGCTTCCCATTCGCTGCCAAGTGACGCCATGCCGCGCTCCACAGCAGCGTGCCAGCTTGCCTCCGGCACCACGCCCTTGGCGCGTGCGGAGAGCGATCCGGCGATGACTAGCTTCTCCTCCGCCCGCGTGATCGCGACGTAGAGGAGACGCCAGTGTTCCTGCCGGTCCGAAGCGGCAGTGGCTTCGAAGGCCTCTGCTATAGGGCCGAAACGCTCCGTCTTGCGCGGAGAGACGAGCGGGAGATTGCCTGCGTCCATCGTCCACTCGAGGCTGTCGGTGCGGTTGCCTGCGTCGGGATCATGCGCAGCATCGGCCAGAATGACCACCGGCGCCTGCAACCCCTTGGCGCCATGCACGGTGAGGAGGCGGACGGCATCGCCCTGCGCCGCGGCGTCGCGGACGATCTCCACATCGCCACGGTCGAACCAGTCCACGAACCGTTGCAACGAAGGGCGGCTATCCATCTCGAACGCCAGCGCGGCGTTCAACAGTTCCTCGATCGGATCGCGGGCCTCTACGCCAAGCCTGCGGATTAGCGCATGACGTCCCTGCATCGGGCCGGAGAGTATCTGTTCAAGATAGCGATATGGCGTGGTGAAGTCGGCTTGCGCGAGAAGATCCCGCAGATGTGTGAGGCGCGCCTCGTCCACGGTGGCGCGCAGATGCGCCCACAGGCCTAGCTTGCGGGAGTGGGCGCGCTCCAGCAATTCGTCCTGCGTCCACCCGATCAGCGGCGAAACCAGGAGATTGGCGAGGTTGAGATCGTCCTCCGGCTGCACGGCGAAGCGCAATGCGGCGAGCAAATCGCGCACTGCGAGCGGCGCGTTAAGGCGCAGGCGGTCGATCCCCGCGACCGGAACCCCCGCTTCGTAGAGGCGCGCAACGATGAGGCGCGCAAGATCGCCGCGCTTGCGGACAAGGATCATGACGTCGCCCGCCGTGATCGCCCTGCCCTTGCTCTCCAACATGGTTCCGCTGGCGATCCACGTTCGGATCTGCTCGGCGATCCGCTCGGCCAGTGTGCGGTCCTGATCGGAGAGCCAATCCTCCTCGCCTTCGGGGTCGGCGTCCTCGTCGTCCGGCAATCCTGCGGCGACGGGTTTGAGGAGGATGACTTCGCCGGGGTAGCGATTGGCGCTGATGTGGTGGACGCTATCGGAGGCGAAACCCAGCGCGCCGGGATCGAGTGCCGCAATCGTGGCGTCTACGACATCGAGTACGGCAGGCGTAGAACGGAAGCTGCGGTCCAAAGAAAGGTCGTGGAATATATGCTGTGCTGCTTCTGCAAAGTCGGCGAAGCGGCGGCGGGCATATTCGAAAGCGAGCGGGCTGGTGCCCTGGAAACCGAAAATCGCCTGCTTGAAATCGCCGACGGTGAAGATGGTGCGGATGCGGTCGCCCTTCGCGCCTTCTCCTGCGAAAAACTCTTCGGTGAGTGCCGCAACTATCTCCCATTGCTGGGAATTCGTGTCCTGCGCCTCATCGACAAGAATATGGTCGGTCTGCTGATCGAGCTTGTAGCGGACCCAGTCGCCCATGCCGGGTTCGCTGAGCAGCGATTGCGCCCGGGCGATCAGGTCGTCGAAATCTACCGCGCCGGCCTGCCGCTTGGCTTGCGCATAGGCGTTGGCGTAGGCGCGGCCCGCGTGAAGCGCTTTCGCGAGCAGTTCGGCATAGGCGGCGCGGTCGCGCAAGTCGATCAGCGCATAGCAATGGTCTGACAGCCGTGCACAAAGGTCTGCATAATCCGGCTCAGCGTCCAGCAATTTGGGCTTGTGCTTCTTGGCTTCGCGCTTGGCGGTGCAGAATATGCTGACGATATCGGCAAGCGTTTTCGCCCGATCGGCGGCAGTAGCCGCGCGCCAGACGGCGATCTTGTCCGCATCGGCAAGCCCCGTCGCAGTGGCCCACGCTGCGTTGGCGGCGGCGATGCGGGACAACGCCCGGACATCGAACACATCATCGCCGCATCCTGCAGCAATAGCGTCCTCCACGTCTCCGGGCGGTAAGTCGAGTTGCGTGAACAACCAATCGCGCACGTTCGACGGCAAAGCAGCCATGACGTCGAACCGGCGCGCGCACCGCATCAGGAATGCCTCGGCAGCGCCTTCGCCGAGGCGGAGGCTCAGCGCCTGCATCGCGTCGATCAGCATGGTGTCGCCAGTGGCTTCCGCCTCCAGAACCATGTCGGCCAATGCCTGTCGCGCAAGTTGCGCCTGCTCGCGCGCTTCCAATGGCCGGAAACCGGGGATCAGACCCGCCTCAACCGGGAAGGCGGAAAGCAATTGCTGGCAAAAAGCATGGATCGTCTGAATGCGCAGGCCGCCGCCGGTAGCTTCCAGTACCTCGGCGAACAGGCGGCGGGCATTATCCTGCGCCTCTGGGCCGAAGTCTTCTCCCAAAGCACGAAGATCGGCGGCGAGGGCGGGACCATCCATCTGCACCCATGCGGCAAGGCGGTTGTGGATACGCTCGGCCATTTCCGCCGCGCCGGCCTTGGTGAAGGTGAGGCACAGGATATTCTCAGGGCGGACCCCACTTAGTAATAGGCGATAGACTCGAGCCGTAAGCACATGAGTCTTGCCGGTTCCTGCCGATGCCGACAGCCAGACGTGGGCGTCCGGTCCGGCGGCCAGCGCCTGCTCGCCGTGGAGCGGCTGGAGGGCGGAGGCGGGCCTAGACATGCTTCTCGCGTCCATACCATTCTTCGAGCCGCATCAACTGGTCGTAATCGGCGTAGGTCGGGATTTCGGGATGCAGTTTGGCGACATAGGGCTCCATTCCGGTGAGCCAGCGCGCAGCGGCTTCGCTGAAGTTCTGAAGGGCTTCAGAAGTGAAATCGGCAGTGACGATCTTGCCGCGCTTGCCGACGGGATCGGCGGGGCTTTCACGGTAGCCGAAGCTGTCGCCCTTTTTGCCGAGCGACCAATATTCGAACTCGCCTGCAATCCCTGTGGCGTTCTGGTCCGCAAAACCGCCATGTTCCAGGATCAGCCCAAGTAGTCCAAGTTGCATGGCAAACCCGGCCTGTACCTGCTTGGCGCGCGGAGGCTTGCCGGTCTTGTAATCGACTATGGCCCATTTGCCGTCAGGAAGGCGATCAATCCGATCCGCCGCGCCGTAGAGTGTCACTCCTGCGAGCGTTGCCTCCCCCCTGCCCTCCACAATAGCAATGTGGCGATCATTCTTTTCGTCTTCAACGACTTGTGATGCAATCCAATGAATCGCTGCGAGGAGGCGGGGTTGCCAAAGCGCACGCATCAGCGGGTGGGAGTCGGCTCGGGCGAGCATGTCGCGGGCGCGCTGTTCGAGGCGGGCCGGATCGCGATTATCCTGCTCTGCCCAATGCTGGAGGATGCGGTGAACTTCCGTACCCCGCCACGCAGCGCTGGGGTCGGCATCGACGGCGTCGAGAACCGACAGCCCGAGGATCTTGCGCGCGTAGAAAGCATAAGGGTCGGCTTTCAGGCGGTCGACATCGGTGACGGCGATTTTGCGCGGGCGGATGGCGAGTGGAGGGCATGGCGCGGGTCGAGGCGCGGGATGCTGCTCCGCGGCGTGGTCCAGCGCGCGACCCAAGGTGACGTAGCGACTGGCCTCCTTCCACTGCGGTCCGGCCATGGCTTTAAGCCGTAACCAGAAGCGCGAAGCCACCGCCGGGGCGCTCGCATCCCTGCGCGCGCGCGTGATGAGAACACGCGGCGCGCCAAGGCCACTGGCAAAGTCATGCGCCGATATGCCAATGCGGCCTTCGAGGCCAGGCAACCCAAGTTCCTGCCGGATGCGCGGCGCGAGCCATGGATCTGGCGCGGGGATCGCGGGCCATGTGCCTTCGTTGAGCCCCGCCAGGATCATCAAGTCCGATTGCTGGAGTTGCGCTTCGATCAGCCCGAGGATGGCGATGCGCGGATGGCCGCCCTGTGGCGGGCGCACGGCGACTTGGCCGAGCATCCGGTCGAGCAATGCGGGAATGGATTGCGGCGTGGCATCTTGCGGCCCGAGCGGCGCAGCGGCTTCCATATCGGCAAACAATTCGGCGGCGGCATGGCCGTGATGCCCTGCCCACACAGCGTCGGCGCTAAGTGCACTGGCCGTAGTTCTGAGCGCCGCCAGAAGCGACGCGAGGTCGCTGTGGGCCGTGAATGCTGCTTCAAGAGGCATCAGCAACGCGCGGGCCTGTGGCCACCATGACGCCACTTCGGAACGGAGCACACGCTGGCGGTCATCCTCCCGAGGCACAATCAGAGCGTCAATCCCGGCAAGCCCCGCAGGCGGACGCGGGCCGCGCAGGAGCAGGTCGAAACGGCGGACATTCTCCAGCCATTCTAAGCGCCTGTCGCCGCGCATTACCAGCGGGTGTTTGAGCAGGTTCAGCATCGCAACCGGAGCAAAATGCTCCGCGGCTGCTTCGGCCAGTCCGACCAGCAACGTGCCGGGCGCGAGGCGGGAGAGCGGCTGTCCAGCGGAATCGTCGGCTTCAATCCCCCAGCGGCGCAGATGTGCGGCGACACGCGTGGCCAGCGCGCGATCAGGCGTCACCAGCGCGGCGGTGCGCTCCGGCGTTTCCAGAACTTCGCGCAGCGCGATCCCGATAGCCTGCGCTTCCTCGGCGGGCGTGGCGACTTCCAGCGCCTCTACGCCCGCAAGGGACCGCTCGACAGTGTCCAGATCGCGCCATTTGGACGTAAGATGCGGCACCAGCATGGCGTGCGAGATGTTGCGGCTGCGGATCGCGCGGGCGTCATGACCACCACCCCAGCGCCAGAGTGCGACTTCCTCCCGCGCAACGCTCATCAGGTCGAGCAGGCGCTTCAAGCCATATTGCGGATGGGTTTCGTGCGGGCGACGGCTGCGGCCGGTGACCGGGTCTGGCGGGAATGGGCCGATGGCGTCCCACTCATCGGCACTCATATTCTGGTCGAGGTCGGCAAGCACCACCTGCCCGCGCGCCATCCGCGCCACTTGCCCAAGGAGAGCCGCAATCGCGGGCGCCGTGGTGTTGATACCGGCCGCGATGACAAATCCCGGTGGCGGGCTTTCTGCCCAACGGTGTGTGACATGCGCGAGTAGGCGATTACGGCGATCCGCCATATCGATCATGCCGCGCTCCGCCAGCATTTTTGGCAAGGTGTTCAGCAGAATTTCAAAGAGTTGCAGCGACTTCTGCCAATGAGTCGACAACTCCCCGGCGATATCGAGTTCTGCGATCTTGCGGGGATCGATTTGGGCAATAAGCATCTGGTCGAGCGTGCTGGCCAGCGCTTGGGCAAGGCGGATGGCTTCGGCGGCATCGACGGGCTGGCCTGTGCGGGCGCGGGCGTGCTGGACCAGCCGCGCCAGCAGCATCTGCCGCTCCATCGGCGGGATCGCGGGGGGGATGATCTCCACGCCGATGGGATCGAGCGCGCCGCTTAGGGTTTCATCCAGCTCAGGGTCGCCGATATGGACGAGGCGCGGCAATAGCAGGCCACCTTCCGAGCGCCGAACGAACGCCTCCGTGATGGAGCGAGCCGCCCGGTTGTTGGGGACGAGGATCGTACCTCGCGCCAGCGCCATTGGATCGCTGCCGTGCTGCGCGAGTATGCCCGCCGCCAGCGCATCGGAAAACGCGCGGTGCGCCGGAATGGTGTAAACGGCGGGCCTGGTCCGCTCACCCATTGGCGATGACGGATTCGACCACCGGAATGGCCTGTGGCGTGCCAACGTCGAACCAGAGGCCCTGATGGGACACGCCGTAGAGGCGGCCTGCTTCGATGGCGCGGTTCCAGAACACGTTGGTAGAAAACACGTCTTCCGGCGGATCGACGAGCAGGCGGGGCGAGAGGATCTGAACGCCGGTGAAGACGAATGGCGCGATATAGCCCGGTTTACGGCGGGTGAGGCGTCCGGTCGTGTCCATGTGGAAATCGCCGGGGCCGCTGTGGCAGTTCGCGCGGGCGTGGGGGATCATCAGGAGCAAGGCGTCCATGCGCGCGTCGTCCCAATGATCGGCGAGCAGCGCGATGCTGTTGCGCGGGCCATCGATCCAAAGGTTATCGCTGTTGGCGCAAACGAATGGCGCATCGCCGAGCAGAGCCTTGGCATGCATCAGGCCGCCGCCAGTCTCCAGCAACTTCGCGCGCTCGTCGGAGATCAGGATTTCCATGCCGCCCTTGCGAGTCTTCAAGTGCGCCTCGACTGTGCTGGCGAGGTAGTGGACGTTGACCACGGCCTTTTCGATGCCGCCCGCTTCGAGGCGGTCCAGCGCGTGATCCATCAGTGCCTTGCCCGCAACCTTTACCAGCGGCTTGGGGCGGGTGGCGGTGAGCGGGCGCATGCGCTTGCCGAGGCCCGCCGCCATCAGCATGGCCGTGCGAATAAGCACCGTCATTGGCCGCCGAGCGCCCGATGACGCTTGTCGGCGGGGATGTTCGCGGCGAACCAGTCTGCGACTGGCGCGAGCGCCGGATGGGTTAGGTCGCGTTCGAGCAGCGTCCACATCCGGGGCAGGAAGTCCAGATAGCGGGGCTTGCCGTCGCGCTTCCACAGGCGCGTGAAGATGCCGATGATCTTCGCATTTCGCTGCGCGCCGAGAATGGCATAGGCGGCATCAAAGTCGCCTTGCGGATTGGCAATGGCTTTATAGTGGGCGATCATCGCAGCCTCGACTTCTGGGGCCACTTCGCGACGCGCATCCTGAAGCAGGGACACGAGATCATAGGCGGGGTGGCCGATCAGGGCGTCCTGAAAGTCGAGAAGTCCAAGGCCGCGTGACTGCTCGTGACCGGGGATCAGCATGATATTCTCGGCATGATAATCGCGCAGCACCGTCACCTTTGGGGAATCGTCTTGCTCGACGATGGTTAGAACGGCGTCCCATGCGGCGGTGTAGCCCGGTTCGTCCACGCTCAAGCCGACGGCGGGGCAATACCATTCCGGGAGAAGCGCCGCTTCGCGCTGATATACCGCACGGTCATAGGGCGGAACGTCGGCGGCGGGCCGGGTGTGGAGGTCTGCCAGCAGCGACACGGCCCGTTCGTAGACAGCGCGCTCCTCATGAGGTGATGCGTCGAGATATTCGCGAACCCGGATGTCGCCGAAATCCTCCAGCAGGACGAGGCCGTTATCCAGATCGCGCGCGATTATGCCAGGGGCGGCAAACCCCTGCGCGATCAGGTGATCGGCGATAGCGAGGAAAGGGCGCGGGTCTTCGTGCGGAGGCGGCGCATCCATAAGAACGGCCTGCCGCGCCGTGTCATGGATACGGAAATAGCGGCGGAAAGATGCGTCGCCTGCAAGCGGAAGGATCTGCGCGTTGCCCCAGCCCGCCTGGGCGAGGAAAGCGGGGGCGGCGTCGGGCGGAGTCATTTGGGAGGCCATCGGTCTCTCCAAGCGTCCGGCACCTGCGCTGTCAAGCTCCGGGTGCCGTCCGCCTCGACTTCGATCGACAGGATCAGGCTGTGATCCCACAAGCGGATGCCCAGGCGCTCCGGCCATTCGATGATCAGGACGCTATCGGTGAGATAATCCTCCAGCCCCAGTTCCCGAACATCGGCATCATCATCAAGGCGGTAGAGATCGACATGCGCGACCGGCAGCGTAACGAGCGGCGGTTCATAGGGCTGGACCAGTGCGAAGCTGGGGCTTGGTGCATCTTCCTCCAGGCCGAGGGCGGAAAGCAGGCCCCGGGCGAGAGTCGTCTTGCCCGCGCCAAGGCCGCCTTCGAGCGCTATGACGTCACCCGCGCGGGCAAGAAACGCAAGTTTACCACCCAGCGCGCGCATATCTGCGTCGTCCACGACGCGCAGGTCAAGCATTCAGCGCGCTTTCGCGGGGCAAGTCGATAGTGACCAAGGTGCCCTGCCCCGGCTCCGATACCAGCGTGAGGGTGCCGCCATGGGCGTCGATCAACTGACGGGCGAGCGGCAGTCCGAGGCCGAGCGCTTCGCCACGCTTGGCCTGATCGGCGCGGCTGAAGCGATCGAAGGCACGGGATTGCGCTTCGGTGTCCATGCCCGCCCCGCTGTCCGAAACGATCAGGCGTGCGGTGCGCATCTGCCCGTCCCCATAGAGCAACACGCGGCTTCCTGCGGGGCAGTAGCGCACGGCGTTGTCGAGCAGGCGGTCGAGCGCCTGACCCAGGCGGCGGGCATCGCCGGTTATGCGGCCGAGAGAAGGCTTTAAGTCGATGACGAAATCGAGCCCCTTGCTCTTTGCCGCATCGGCAATGCGCTTCGCACTTTCGCGCGCCACTGCGGCGAGTTCGACGGATCGCATTTCGAGGGGCAGCGCGCCCGCCTCCCCTTGCGTCAGGTCGAGGACGTTGTCGATCAGCACCGCGAGCCTGCCGGTGCTCTGCATGATGGCATCGACATATTCGCTAGCGGCGGGGGGCAAGTCTCCGGCGAAACCGGCCTGCATCATCTCCGCGAAGCCAGAGATCGACGTGAGGGGCGTGCGCAGCTCGTAGCTCATATTGGAAAGGAAGGCGGTTTTAAGCTTGTCTGTCTCGACCAGCGCTTCGTTCCGGTCGCGCAGCACTTGTTCCATGCGGCGGCTGTCGGTGACGTCGAGCATCGTGAACAGCGCGTTGCCGTCGGGCAGCGGAATAGCCGCAAAGTCGAAGACGCGACCATCGGCGAAGGCGACCCGCCCGCCGCGCTGCTTGCGCTCCACGGTGGCCGCTCGGACGAGTTCGCGGACGAGGCTCGCCTGATGCGGTTTGGCGAGGGATTTTGCGACTTTCTGCATCAGTTCGTCGATGCGCGGATGCGATCCCAGCAGCTTTTCGTCGACGCCCCATATCTGGCGGAAACGGCTATTCCAGAGATGCAGGCGGCCATCGGAGGCGAAGACGCCGATCGCCTCGAACAAATTGTCGAACGTGGCGGTGCGGACGCGCAGCAGAGTGTCGCGGGCGCTGGATAGTTGCACTTGCTCCGTTCGATCCTCGAAGATCAGAAGCAGGCCGCCGTCAGGAAGGGGCTGGGCGAAAACCCGCAAATGCGTGCCGTCCGCGAGGAGCCAGTTCTCTTCCTGCGCGTCGGCGGACAGGAACCATTCGCGGCGCTCCGCACGCCAGGCAGGGAAATCGCGATGTTCGGGGATGCGGCCCGCTTCGCGCATACGGTCGAGCACGCGCTCGAATTCCGGCTTGTCGGCGAGATGCTCAGGTTTCAACGCGAACAGGCTGCTGAACGGCTGGTTCCAGAATTGCAGCGAGCGATCCGCACCAAACTGCGCGACGCCTGCCGAGAGACGGTCGAGCAGGTCATGCTGTGCGTTTTCGAACCGACGATGTTCGGCGCGGGCTTGCTCCAGCTCGTGCATGTCGATGGCGAACCCGGCAATGCCTGCCTCGCCGAGCGGCACATCGACGACGCGCATCACGCGGCGTGCCCCGTCGATGGTCGCAGGAACGAGGCGGGCAAGCGGTTGGGCGGCTTCAGCGGCCTGCGCGGCGGCGGCCATCGGGCTTTTCCCATCGAGCGCTTCGACCAGTTCTATGCCCTCGCTGATGACCTGTTGCGCCGACTCCGCATCGACGGCAGCGACATAGGCACTGTTGACGAGCGCGAGGTGCAAGTCGGGCGTGCGATGCCACATTGGCAGGGGCGCAGCTTCGATGAGGCCAGAGAGCGACTCCAGTGCGGCGCGCAGTTGCTCTCGCTCCGCTTGAAGTGCGTGGATTTCCGCCTGCGCATCTGTGGCGTCGAATATCCACAGGATGACGGTGCCCTGCGCACCCATGCTGGGGCTGGCGGGCGCGCCGCGGATCAGCAGCGCGCGGGCCGAACCGACGGCACGTACAGGGCGGGAGAAGCTTTTGCCCGCGCGTTGTGCCGACGCAATGTCGATGGCGAGGGCTGCGCCATCCTCCGGGCGCAGGCCACCCTCGGGTGCGGTGAGTTCCGAAACGAAGGCGGGAACACGGTCCCGGCCCAGCCAGTTCGCCAGGCGCTCGGGCGTTTCGATGCGACCGTCGGTGCGGATCATCATCGGTAGCGCAGGCGCGGACTGGAGCAGGCTGCCGAGGCGATCGGCCTGCTCGCGGGCATGCGTACCCTCGCGGCGCATCCGAACGCCAGTGTGGACCGCCCACACGGCCCCGGCCAGCCAGAGCGCCAGGACCACGCCGATCAGCGCCATGGCGGTCGGGGAAAGCGACAGCATCTGCGCTACTTCTCCCCTGCCCTGGCCTTGCCGATGCTGTTCATGATCCTCGCCTATCGCAAAGCGTCGGCAAGGTGAAGCGGTTGCGTTTGCCAAGGATCATTTATGGTGAACAAGACGCGAAAAAGGGGCGCCGGTTGGAGGGCGCCCCTTTCGGAACTGCTTCGCCCCGCCCCGTCGCTTCTAACCGGACGGGCGGGCATGGTCGTCAGTAGCGGTAATGATCCGGCTTGAACGGGCCTTCCGCCGACACGCCGATATAGTCCGCCTGCGCCTTGGTCAGCTTGGTGAGCTTGACGCCCAGCTTATCAAGATGCAGCGCCGCGACCTTCTCGTCGAGATGCTTGGGCAGCACATAGACTTCGTTCTTATATGCCGCACGGTTGGTCCACAATTCGATCTGCGCCAGCACCTGATTGGTGAAGCTGGTCGACATGACGAAGCTCGGGTGGCCCGTCGCGTTGCCCAAGTTAACCAGACGGCCCTTGGACAGCACGATCAGCTTCTTGCCATCTGGGAACTCGACCTCGTCGACCTGCGGCTTGATCTCGTTCCACTTCATGTTCGACAATGCGTTGATCTGGATCTCGCTGTCGAAATGGCCAATGTTGCAGACGATCGCCATGTTCTTCATTTCGCGCATGTGATCGAGCGTGATGACGTCGGCATTGCCGGTGGCGGTGCAGAAGATGTCCGCGCGCTTCACCGCGTCTTCCATCGTGACGACCTCGAAGCCTTCCATCGCGGCCTGAAGCGCGCAGATGGGATCGACTTCGGTGACGAGAACGCGTGCGCCGCCGTTGCGGAGCGACTGGGCGGAACCCTTGCCGACATCGCCGAAGCCAGCGACGCAAGCAACCTTGCCTGCCAGCATGACGTCAGTGCCGCGACGGATCGCGTCGACCAGCGATTCCTTGCAGCCGTAGAGGTTGTCGAACTTGCTCTTGGTCACGCTGTCGTTGACGTTGATCGCGGGGAAAGGAAGCTTGCCCTTCTTGGCCAGCTCGTAAAGGCGGTGAACGCCAGTGGTGGTTTCTTCCGAAACGCCCTGGATCGCCTGCACCGTCTTGGTCAGGAAGCCGGGCTTCTCGGCAAGAACGCGGCGCAGCGTCTTGACGAAGATTTCCTCTTCCTCGTTCGACGGCGTGAACAGTTCTTCACCAGCCTCGACGCGCGCGCCCCAGAGCGCGAACATCGTGGCGTCGCCGCCGTCGTCCAGGATCAGGTTGCAGGTCTCGCCATTGCCCCAATCGAAGATGCGCTCGACATAATCCCAATATTCTTCAAGGGTTTCGCCCTTGATCGCGAACACCGGCACACCCGAAGCGGCGATGGCGGCGGCGGCATGATCCTGCGTCGAATAGATGTTGCAGGTGGCCCAGCGGACCTGTGCGCCCAGCGCTGTCAGCGTCTCGATCAGCACGGCAGTCTGGATCGTCATATGCAGCGAACCGGTGATGCGCGCGCCCTTGAGCGGCTGCGACTTGCCAAACTCGGCGCGCAGAGCCATCAGGCCCGGCATCTCGGTTTCGGCAATGTCCATTTCCTTGCGACCGAAGGCTGCAAGCGAAATGTCCTTGATGACGTAGTCGGCCGTATCGACGGCAGGGGCTGTGGCCACGGGTAAGTCTCCTGTGATGGGCGCGGCGACGACTGCTTGGGCGGCAGGCATGGCGACGAATGTGGCTCCCTACCAACCGGAAGCCTCCGAATCAAGGCAATATAAAGATTTCTTTATATCGGTTGCGGATCATGCCTGCCCGGCTGCGTTCGTCAGCAGCGCGCTATCGATCCCACTGGCTGCAAAGGTCCGCGACCAGCGGCTGCGTGTCGGCGTTTCGAACAATATGCTGGTATCGGCGGGAGCGAGAAACCAGCTAGACCCGGTCATTTCGTCCTCAAGCTGCCCGGCTCCCCATCCAGCATAGCCCAGAGCGACCAGATAGCGGCTGGGTCCGCGCCCTTCCGCAATGGCTTTCAGGATGTCCAGCGAACCCGACAGGCCCCACAGGTTGTCGATCTGCACCATGTCCCGCCCGCCCCAGTCGAGGGAATGGAGAACGAAGCCGCGCTGCGGTTCCACAGGCCCGCCGCGGAGGACCGGCGTATCGGGCACGCTGCCGCCATCAAGATCGAAGGTCGAGAGCAATTCCCGCAGACCAAGACCGCCGATTTCCGAACCTATGTCGATGCCCATTGCCCCGTCCTCGTCATGCACGCACAGCGCGATGACCGACTGGTGGAACTCGGTCTCACCAAGGCTCGGCATGGCGAGCAGCAGATTGCCGACATAAAAGGGTGGCAGGTCCATGATTTGATTATAGGAGCGCTTTCCCGCGCCGCAATGGCTGAGCGACATTGGCGTTTACATAAAGCGTTTCCATGGCGCGCGTGCTTCGACTATCGCCGCGTTATTCGCGTTTCCAATAGCAGGAGAGTTCCCATGACCATCGCAAAAGGCGAGAAGCTGCCCGAAACAACGTTCGTCACAATGACCGAGAATGGACCGGAGCCAGTAAACAGCGGGAGCTATTTCGCGGGCAAGAAGGTCGCGCTTTTCTCGGTACCCGGCGCGTTCACGCCAACCTGCTCCGCCAAGCATCTGCCGGGCTTCATCGAGAAGGCAGCCGACCTGAAGGCCAAGGGGATCGATGAGATCGCCTGCACGGCAGTCAACGATCCATTCGTCATGGGTGCTTGGGCGAAGTCGGCGGGCGCAGAAAAGACCGTGACGATGTTGGCTGACGGCAATGGTGATTTCGTAAAGGCGCTGGACCTGGAGATGGACGGCAGCAAGTTCGGCCTCGGCACGCGCGGGCAGCGCTTTTCGATGATCGTCAATGATGGCGTAGTCGAAGCACTGAACGTCGAAGCGCCGGGCGACTTCAAGGTGTCCACTGCCGAATATATGCTCGGTCAACTTTAAGGAATACTGCCCCCTGCTTCGCCGCAGGGGGCTGACTGACCCATAGCTGTTTCGTTTGTCATGCTTCCGCGTTAACACAGGGCGATGACAAGAATCATCGGCTCGCAGGGCATCGGCTCCACCATCGTCGCCCAATTGGACGACATCTATCAGCAATCCATACAGTCACTGCGTCAGGCGATGCACGACTACGCCCGCGATGGCAGCACGCCCGGCCCGCAGGCGAAGGTCGATCGGCGCTTCTGCTATCCGCAGTTGCGCGTGCATTACCGGGGTGAGAGCGATGCGCCGCCGCCAGGTCGCTCCTTTGCGCGACTTTCCCATCCAGGGGATTATGCCACGACAGTCACCCGTCCGGCGATGTTCGCGGACTACTTGGCCGAACAGATCGATCTGCTGGTTGCCGACTATGGCGTTGAAGTCGAAGTCGGGCTGAGCACGCAGGAAATCCCGTTTCCCTATGTGCTGGACGGTCTGGACATGAGTGCGCTGGACGGCGTCCCGCCTACCGAACTGGCGCGGCACTTTCCGGCCACGGAGCTTGCGGAAATCGGGGACGAGATCGCCGATGGCCTGTTCCTACCCGGATTAGGCGGAGAACGGCCGTTGGCGTTGTTCGACGGACTACGCACCGACTTCTCGCTCGCCCGGCTGAAGCATTATACCGGAACCCCGCCCGAGCATGTGCAGCGGTACATATTGTTCACCAACTACCACCGCTATGTCGATGAATTCGTTGCATGGGCCTGTGCGGAACTGAAACGTCCCGATAGCCGCTACAAAGCGCTGTCCGGCGCGGGCGGCGTCTATGTCACGTCAGAGACTGCCGATCCCGCACGAATGATCGCAGACAGCGCATGGCGGCGTCACCAGATGCCAGCCTACCACCTGATCGCGGAAGATCGCAGCGGCATATCGTTGGTGAATATCGGCGTCGGGCCTTCCAATGCCAAGACGATCTGCGATCATCTGGCGGTCGTCCGGCCGGAAGCGTGGTTGATGATCGGGCATTGCGGGGGCCTTCGTCCCAGCCAGCGGATCGGCGACTATGTTCTGGCGCACGCCTACTTGCGCGACGATCACGTGCTGGACGATGTGCTTCCGCCGGAAATCCCGGTGCCCGCCATTGCCGAAGTGCAGGTTGCAATGGCCCAAGCGGCAGAGCAGGTGCTCGGCGGCGGCGATGGCGATAGCGATAGCGAGGATTTCAAGCGGCGGCTGCGCACCGGTACTATCGTCACCACCGATGATCGCAATTGGGAACTGCGCTACTCCAAATCCGCACTGCGCTTCAGCCTGTCGCGGGCCGTCGGCATTGACATGGAAAGCGCCACAATCGCGGCGCAGGGCTACCGTTTCCGCGTGCCCTATGGGACGTTGCTATGCGTTTCCGACAAGCCGATTCATGGCGAATTGAAGCTGCCCGGCCAAGCTAACCGCTTCTACGAAGAGGCAATCGCGGGGCACCTGCGCGTGGGCCTTGAAACCTGCGAATTACTACGGCAGCAGGGGGCCAAACTGCACAGCCGCAAGTTGCGCGCCTTCAACGAACCGCCGTTCCGCTAGGGTTCAGACGAGCGCAGGCTCCGGCGCGAAGCCTGTGTCTCGCCACACAGTCACACGATTGCGGCCGCCCTGCTTGGATTGGTACAGCGCCCGGTCGGCGCGAGCGATAAGGTCATCGAGGCTGCTGTCGCCGACTTGCAAGGATGTGATCCCAAAGCTGGCGCTTATACTGCCCGGCTCCATTCGGTCGATCGCCAGTAGTTCGATGCCGGACCGCACGCGTTCCATGACGTCAGCGGCGTCCTGTTCCGATGCGTCCAACAGTAGCACACAGAACTCGTCGCCGCCGAAGCGCGCGCAAATGTCCTCCTGCCGCACCGCACTCAGCAGAACACGGGAGAACGCCCGGAGCGCCGCGTCCCCAACGATGTGGCCATGGCCATCATTCACGGCTTTGAAGCTGTCCATGTCGCATATAACGGCGGCAATGTTACGGCCGTGGCGTCGCGCATTGGCGATGGCCCGTGCGCCCGCCTCGTCGATACCCCGGCGGTTGAGGAGCCCGGTCAGTTGATCGTTGCTGACCAACTGGCGCAACTGCGTTGCAAGGTCGCCAGCTACCAACAATATCGCCGTGACGCCCGTGGCGACATAGATTGATGGCAACCCGATAGCGAGAAACGTGCGAAATAGATGCGCCCCGGCCTCCGCATCCTCGGCGCCAAACCCTATCGCGATGCCTATCAGGCCAGACAAAAACAGCGTGAACAGCACCAGCGCTGAGAAGAACGCCAATTCCGGCGCGCGAAAGGGACGCCCGCGAGGCCAGATAGCATTGGCAGCGACAGCCATCATCACGCCCGCATAACAGGAGGGGATCGCACGCTGCAGCACGCGCAGATCCGGGTAGCTATGGGCAATGGCGGCACCGACAAGTGCAAGACCTCCACCCACGAGGAATGGCCCAATTCTGACCGCCCTTCCCGTCCGCTGCCGCGCACCAAAGGCGACGAGCGAGGCGCTCAAGATGACGCATGCTGTCGCAATAATCAGGAGTAGCGGGCTCTTCAGCAAGATTCCGCCCGTGCTCACCACCGACCGCAGGACCGCCACGCCATAGGCCACCGACCAGAGCAGGACATGGCGTTGGCGTCCAAAGTGTTTCCACGCGAGCGCCATTACAAAGCACATTATCGCGCTGCTGAAGAACAGCACCGACATGATCACGAGGCTTGCGTTCACGGGCATATGTCACCAGGCAAGGTGGGCAAATCGTCGCGCTTCATGGGGGTCACGCTATGCGCGGCCGAACCATGGGGTCAAGCGGCAAGGAAGCCCGCTATCGCTTGGCCCAGTTCTTTGTGCGTGACGCTGCTCATGTGCGTGCCGGGCACTTGGGCCAGCCTTGCGTTCGCCAACACATCCACCAGCGCTTCGGGCGAGCCATTGTCGCGGTCCTCGGTTCCACACACCACCAGCGCAGGGATTTCGATGTCGCGCAGGGCCGCAGGATCGAAATCGTCAAAGCTTTTCAGCAGTAAGACCGCCGCCTCGGTGTCCACTTTCGTCGTCTTCATGAACTGGACGGACAGCCAGCGCGGGTCGCCATGCTTGATATTCTCGCGATCTTCGATGACGGACAGGAAGAAGTCACGCCGCCGACCCCATTCGCCCAGCCCCTCAAGCCCCATGCCGGCCATGATGACGCGGCGAGGTCGCAGTCCGCGTGTCAGGAGCAGAGCCGTTGTACGCGCGCCTAGCGAGAAACCGCCGAGATCGAAATCGGAGAGACCGAGCTGCTCGATAAGTATCTCAATATCCAGCGCCAGTACGTCTCCAGGATAATCCGCAGCGTCATGAGGCGCAGCACTTTGGCCATGAACGCGGAAATCGGGCATGATCACGCGGAAGCCGCGGCTTGCTATCTCAGCGGCATGGCCAAACTTGATCCAATTGATCTGCGCGCTGGAAAACAGGCCATGCAGTAGCAGCAGTGGACGGCCCTCCCCGACTTCATGCACCGCCAGTTGCGTGCCGCGGTAGCCCGGCAACATCCTGACAGTCACTTCGGTCGGGGAATTGGTCACGCGTTCACCCTATTTGCCATGCAAGAGAGGCTGAACCTCAGCCCTTTTTCAAGTGGCGGCGACCGAGCAATTCCGCGATCTGCACGGCGTTCAACGCTGCACCCTTGCGCAGATTGTCCGAAACGCACCATAGAACCAGGCCGTTTTCGACCGTCGGGTCTTCGCGGACGCGGCTGATGAAGGTCGCATAGTCGCCCACGCATTCAACGGGCGTGATGTATCCCGCGTCCTCGCGCTTGTCGATCAGCATGATGCCAGGGGCTTCGCGCAGGATCGACTGCGCCTTCTTGGCCGATATTTCGTCCTCGAATTCGATATTGATCGCTTCGCTGTGGCCGACGAACACGGGAACGCGCACGCAAGTGGCGACGACCTTGATCTTCGGGTCGAGGATCTTCTTGGTCTCCACGACCATCTTCCACTCTTCCTTGGTGAAACCGTCGTCCAGGAAGCTGTCGATGTGCGGGATCACGTTGAAGGCGATCTGCTTGGTGAACTTCTTGGGCTCGGCCGGATCGCCGACGAAGATGTTGCGCGATTGCTCGAACAACTCGTCCATGCCTTCCTTGCCCGCGCCGGACACGGACTGATAGGTGGATACGACGACGCGCGTGATCTTCGCCGCATCGTGCAGCGGCTTCAATGCCACCACCATCTGCGCCGTGGAGCAGTTCGGGTTCGCGATGATGTTCTTCTTCGTATAGCCGTCGATGGCTTCCGGATTCACTTCGGGCACGATCAACGGCACGTCCGGGTCCATCCGGTACAGCGAACTGTTGTCGATTACGATGCAGCCAGCCGCAGCCGCCTTTGGCGCGTAGATCTTGGTGGGTTCGGAACCTGCCGAGAACAGCGCGATGTGCCATCCGGTGAAGTCGAAATGCTCGACATTCTTCACCTTCAGCATCTTGCCGGTGTCGCCATATTCAATCGTGGTGCCGGTCGAGCGCGAGGATGCCAGAACCGCTATCTCATCCGCCGGAAATTCCCGCTCGGCCAGAATGTTCAGCATTTCGCGGCCCACATTTCCGGTGGCTCCGACGACGACGACACGATAACCCATTACCGACTCCAGTTCCTGTGGCCACCTATGTGGCGCGACGGCGCATAGCGCGCTGCCCCCATTTGTCCAGTGGGGCTTTGCTTTCACGCCGCAAACCTACACTGAAGTAGAGGCATGATTTCGAAGAAGTCAGCGCATCCTACAGGCTGAACAGCCGGGTCAAAGCCTTGTCCAACATCAGCAATTGCCACAGTAATCGGCCGTTGTCGGCCAGTCCTGAGCGATGATCGGCGGCTGCTTTTCCCATCGCCTTCAGGTCGAAAAGATCGGTCCTTGCTATCGCAGAGCCGCCGGCCACCGCGCTCGCCTCGCCCGCCAACGGCCCCTTGAACCAACTGGAAATCGGCGTAACGAACCCCATTTTGGAGCGATAGAGAATATCCTGCGGCAGATAGGCTTCCATGGCCTTCTTCATCAGATATTTGCCGCTATTGCCGCGTATCCTCTGATTGACCGGCAAGCGCCCGGCGAACTCCATCAGCCGATGATCGAGCAGCGGTTCGCGCGCCTCAAGACCGACTGCCATGCTCATCCGATCCGTCTTGGTAAGAATGTCGCCGGGGAGCCAGATCTTCATGTCGGCATATTGCGCGCGATCCAGCGGTTCGCGCGCAGGCGCGTCGCGCATCGCATTTAGGTAGCGATCCTCCGCCCGATGCCCGGCAAGCGCCGACGTCATGGCGGGCGTATATAGCCGCTGCCGCATAGCGCGTGAGGTCACGCCGACCGATGCCGCGTAAGCTTCATCGCCATCTTGGGCGAGTTCGAGGAAGGTGGATTTCGCCCGGAATGCCTGCGGTGCCCAGTCGGCCTTGGGGTAGAAGCGGCCAAGCGTTCCGAACAGCGGCTTGCGGACAGCATCGGGGATCAGCGAGCGAATACGCTCCCCCTGATACTGGAAGCGGTGACGGCGATATCCGGCGAACGCTTCGTCCGCCCCATCGCCCGACAAGGCAACCGTCACATTCTCCCGCGCCAGTTCGCACACCCGATAGGTCGGCAGCGCGGATGTATCGGCAAAGGGTTCGTCGAAATGATGGGCCAGCGTGTCGATCAGGCCATAATCCTCTGACGACACGATGCGCGTGCGGTGATCGGTGGCAAAGCGGCGCGCGACCCGGTCGGCATAGGCGGTCTCGTCGAGCGCCGCGACATCGAACCCTATCGTGCAGGTCTTCACAGCCTGCCCGCTTGCCTCCGCCATCAGCGCGACGACGCTGCTGCTGTCCACGCCGCCGGAAAGGAAGGCGCCGAGCGGCACGTCGGCCACCATACGCGAGCGTACAGCGCTGCGCATCAGGAAAACCAGTTCTTCTTCAAGTGCTTCCGGGGCAGCGCTACTACGATCCGCGAAGCTGATGTCCCAGTAACGCTGCGGCTTCGCAAGCGGCTGGCCGCGCACCAGCCTAAGCGTTTCACCCGCTCCCAGCTTCTTGACGCCGGCGACAAGGCAGGCATCGTCGGGAACATAGCCATAGGCCATGTAATCCTCGATAGCCGTCACATCAGGTTCACGTCGGAGCAGAGGATGAACCAGCAACCCTTTCAATTCCGACGCAAAGATGATGCTCCCGTCCGACACCTGCGCATAATGCAGCGGCTTGACGCCAAGCCGGTCGCGGACGAGCCACAGCGCATTGGTGTTCCGGTCGAGCAATGCAAAGGCGAACATTCCGTCGAAGCGATGCACGCAATCCTCACCCCACTGGCGATAGCCGTGGAGAATGACTTCGGTATCGCTGTCGGTACGGAAGCGATGGCCCTTGGCTTCCAGTTCGCGGCGGACTTCGGCAAAATTGTAGATCTCGCCGTTGAAGGTGACGGCCAGGCTCTCGTCAGGCGTCAGCATCGGCTGCGCGCCGCCGCCAAGGTCGATGATCGAGAGGCGGCGATGGCCGAGCCCCACCCCGGGTGCCGTCCACACCCCCGCTCCGTCAGGGCCGCGATGCGCGATGGCGTCCGTTATCTGGCGGACGCGTGCCGGGTCCACCGGCTTGGCCGTTTCAAGATGGAAGATGCCCGCTATCCCGCACATGGCGCTGCTCTAGCGGATGCCTGCACTGACGTCAGCCAATTCCTTCACCGGGCCCAAACTGCGCAGGAACGCCGTCATGGCGGCCTGGGCGGAGTGCCCTTCGCGGTCTTCGGCGGAGACGAGGATCGCGACGGCACGTGGGTCCTTCCCGAACAGGCGAGCTTTGAGGGTTTCCAGCTTCACCTTGCCCGCGCTGCCGGTGACGATGCCGCCTACGCTGTAGAAAGTGATGACATCGCGAACGACGGGACCGGGAGCGGTGATCCGTTGTCCCAAGCCGTCGTCTCGTGCGGCGGCAGGCTCGGTCCATGCCCATTTGCTGTCGGGGCCAACAGCGCCCTGCCCAAAGCCCACCAGTTCGCGCCCCTCCTGTTGCCGGGCGTAAACGGCGATGGCGAGGTCGACAGCATGCCCCTGCGCATCGGCGTAGCGACCCATGGCAAAACTGTCAGCACTGGAGAAGTTCGGCGTCCATGGATAGGATTGCGGCGCGGGAGAGCGGCTCCATCCCGGCACGTTCGGCAGGCTAAGGGATGCAGGCACTGCGGCGGTGCGTGACGCCATGACGCTCGACAATGCCGGGGCCAAAGCCGCGACCGCAATGGCCATCGGCGCGATCCATGTCACGGCGTTGCTCGAGTCCGATCCTTGCAGGTTCGCGGGGTCGAACCACGGATCACCGGGCTTCCGGTCGAAGAACGGCCAGGCGACCAGCATCACGATCGTCATCATGATCCCGAAAAACACCCAACCGAACACGACATGGTCGAAGCCGACCGCCGCATCCACGGTCGTCAAATGCGCGACAAGGATCGTCGCAAAGGCTCGGACGCCATTGGCCAGTACCGACAGGATCAACGCACCGCCGACGAACAGGATGCGACGCGACCAGCGACGGAAGCAGACATTCCCCACCAGCGCGCCATAAGCCGCCATCGCGATCAGAAACTTCGCGCCGGAGCAAGCTTCGGCGACTTCGAAATAGCCGGTGGGCGTGGTGATGAATACGCCGTCCATGTGTGCGGGGACACCGACGATCCCTAATAGGATCATCGAGATATGTGCCGTAACAAACTGTAAGGATGGCACGATCTCTTCACCAAAGGGCACCATGAAGAGGGCGTAGAATAATGGGAACATCAGCGCGCGCGACACGCGAGGGCCGAGGATCGCCAGGACCGCACCCTGCAACATGACGACCAGCCCGCCGTGCCGGAACAGCGCTACGCCAGCAGCATCGCCAAGCAACCACGCAAAGCCCCCCAAGCCCAGCCACAATAAACCGGGCGTCCATGCCTGCGGCGACAGTTGGCGCAGGCCCGGCACACGCTGCTGGACGAGCCATCCGATCAGGAACGGCACGAACAGGCAATGCTGGAATGTCGAAGCGGTCCACCAGATCCGGACCATGTCGAACGCATCATGCGCGAACAGCAGCAGGATGCCGCCTGCGACCACCGACAACGCAATGAGATGCGCGCGCCATCCTGTGAAATCCCGCGACGGCATGACGGCAGCGGCGGCGCTCATGTCGCTCCGCCCATGACCAGATCGGGCAAGACCGCCAGCGTGTGATCCCAATCATAGCGGTCGACCATCCGCTGACGCGCAGCCCGGCCGAGCGCCGCCGCCTGATAAGGATCGCCCAGCAATGACAGGACCATGCCCGCCTCCTGCGCCGGAATGCGTGCGACGAGGAGATGCGCGCCATCCCCGGCGTCGATCCCTTCGGCCGCCTCGGCTGAGGCGACGACGGGACGACCCATCGCCATGGCTTCGAGCACCTTGTTTTGAATGCCGCGCGCGATCCGTAGAGGAGCAACAACCACATCCGCCGCCGCCAGCCAGCCGCGCACGTCCGCAACGCCTCCTGTGACAAGTACGCCGGGCAGGTTGGCAAGTGCCTGAACGCTCTTCGACGGGGCACGACCGACTATAGCGAAACGCGTCTCGGGCCTGATACTTCTTATGGCCGGCATGCTTTCGCGGGCGAAGCTTTCCACCGCCTCGATATTGGGGCGGTAATCCATTTGCCCGGTGAAGACGATCAACGGTTCTTCGCCGCGTTCCTCCGGGCGGAGGCGGGGAAAGGCAGCGGCGGGATCGAAATAGTCGAGCGCCACGCCGTTCTCCAGCGCCCGGACGCGCACCTCGCCCGCGCCGGTAGCGTTGCGGAAAAGGGCGGCTTCGGCTTCGCTGACGAAGGTGCTGACATCCGCGCGGTTCGCGACAGCGCTTTCGAAGGCCAGCAGTTTGCGGCCCTCGCGGCGATTGACCCACGCCATCGGCCCGGACTGCTCCCTGCCGTAAGCGGCATATTTGGCGGAGTCGAAGTCCACGAAATCCATCACGAACCGTATGTCGCTCGGCAAGACCGGCACGAAATGCGCCATCTGCACCGAGTAGGCGAGGATCGCGCGAATGGGTCGCTCCGCGAGCGTGCGCTTCACCCAGGCGTGCATATCGGGATGATCGAACAGAGATACGAGCAGCGGCTGCCCTTGCACCAGGCCGCGCAGGCCACCAGAAAGCCGCGATCTCTCGCGGCGCAGAACGGTTTGCGTACAGGCAATATCCTGAAGCGCGGGGGCAAATGACAGGTCGCGATCGTCATCGGCAAAGCAGCCGACATGCACCGGCGCGATCTCCGCCAACCTTTGCAGCATGTGATAGGACCGGATTTTGTCGCCCCGGTCCGGCGGAAACGGGATGCGGTGGCACAGGAACAGGATTTCTCCTGCCTCCCCCGCCCCGCAGGGCGACGCTGTCATCCCAATCCTCTGGCGATGTACGGGCCAATGAGGTTGGCGATGGGCAGTGGCAGTTTCTTCCAGAGTTCGACCTTGCGCTGATATTGTGGCGACAAGGGATTGATATCACGGGCTTCCTGCCCTTCGGCAGAGCGCACGGCGTAGGACAAAGGCGTGCCTTCCCAACCCCAGCTTTTCTTCCACGCGGCGGGACCGGTGCCGACTTTCGACCGTCCGAAATCGAAGCTATGGCAACCGCGCGCGCGGGCGTGGCTCATCAGTTGGAAGTAGGCGACTTCGTTCGAGCGCATCGCACGCGCGGCGCCGCTGGCACCCTGCCAGTAGGGCATGCACACGCCGTTGTGGTAGAGCGAGAGGATGGACGAAAGCGGCGTTCCGTCCTGCGAGACAAGGCAGATGTCGGCGTCTTGCCCGAGGCGGTCCAGCACTTCGTCGAACAGCCGCTTCGGGAATACCGGGGTGCCGAGGCGATGCACGCTCTCCGCGTACAGGCGATAGTGGATGGCGCGCAGGCGGGGCGTGTCGCCGACTTCGAAGGTCAGACTCTTGTCCAGCCCTTTTCGGACTTCGGCGCGATGCTTGCGCGGGATTTGGGCCAACTGTGTCGCGTCGTCGCTGGCGAGCGCCCGCGAGAAATTGAGATAGGCGCCTTCGCGTAATGCCCAGCCTGTACCGGGTAGCACCCCTCCGCGAAGTTCCGCCGTTGGGCATCCATGCCGCTCGGCTTGTGCCCAGCAAGCTAACGCAAGGGCGTCCGCCACCGCCGGGTCATCCGCCAATATCCCGCCATCGACCGAGAAGCCGACAGAGACCAGCGCTTTCCCGAACAGGCGCGAGCGGACCAGGGTGAGCGGCAAGAGGCCCGTGATGGTTCCAGTCGCAGAGCGGGCCACCAGGATCATCGCAGTCTGTCCGGTGCCGCGCGCGACGGCCTGAACCCATGCGGGGCGGTGGAATGGCGTCGATTCGGGATGCGCCAGCACCCATGCATCGATCTCCGCGATAACAGCGGCGTTATCCAGCGCCGCCTCTTCCACCACGATCTTGTCGGTCGTTTGCCAGTCGGCAGGATGTGTCGCCATCGTCATGCCACCTGTTGCCCGAGCCGAGCCGCCTCTTGCGCTGCGATCGCATCGACACGGCCCCAGCGGAAGTCTTCCGCGAGCCGCCGCAGCTTGGGCGCCATGGCGGAGAGGTTGCTGTAGTGCCGGAGCTTCGAACGCAGCGGCGCATCGGTCACGCGGGGCTGATCGGGGTCGATCTCCCACGGATGGAAGTAGATGATCGCGGGTCTATGCGCCTTGCCATTCACCTGCCGGATCGCCCAGCGCGAAAAGCCATAGGGCAGCAGCCGGAAGAACCCTCCGCCGCCAGCCGCCAATGTGCGGCCACCGAACCGCGCCGTCGTGACCGGCAGTTCCAAAAGCGCGCTGTCGTTGAGCGGCTTCCACGCGAAACGCGGCGAATCCGGCCAGCCGTAATGATCGTGCTTCACCGGCGCGACGCTGCTTGAATAAACATAGCCTTCTTCCGCCAGAATGCGATGCGCCCAAGGGGTGCGCGTATCGATGGAAAAGCTCGGCGCACGATAGCCGGCGACCGCGGCGCCGGACGCATCCTCCAGCAGCCCGCGCGATTTGCGCAGGTCCGCGCGCCAGTCTTCCGGCGTAAAGGTGAAAACCCGCTGATGGTCGTAACCATGGCTCGCCAGTTCATGTCCGGCATCAACGATCCGCCGCATCAGCGCAGGATAGCGCTCCGCCACCCACCCCAGCGTGAAGAATGTGCCGGTCACGCCCGCATCGGCGAACAAGGCCAGCACCGCGTCGGTATTGCGCTCGACACGATGCGCGAGGCCATCCCAGTCGGAACGGTCGATCGTCTTCTCAAACGCGCCAACCTGAAACCAGTCTTCGACGTCCACCGAAAGGGCGTTCTGCATTGCTTGTCTACCCTTGCGAACAGCCGTCAGGCGGCATGGCTCCGCTGTATCGTAGCGGGATCTTCGCGTTCCACCCAATCCACCAGCAGCGCAAGAACGCGGCGCAACGCGGCGTCCTGTTCTTTCGACCGCGCATCGATGACGTCAAGGCGCTTGTCGAAATACACCATGACCTCGGCGACTTCATCGCTATCTGGCTCTGCACCGCGCGCGGCAAGCGCCTTCTTGACGTCAGCCATCTCGGCACGGACGGCGTCGAGTTCGGCCTGCAAAGCGGCGGCCATCGACGGATCGGCGACCGGCATTGAGGCGGCAAAAGCCATAGGTTCGGACGCATGATCGAGCGGGGAATAAGCCACAGGCGCAGGCTCTTCCTCTTCCTGCCCCATGTCGGACAGGACGGCTGCGACGACTTCGGCATCCAATATGCCAAGCTGATCGATCGCGCCGAGCAGCAGCAGTCGGCTGGCGATCACATTGACGCGGCGGGGCACGCCATCGCTCGCGGCATAGATCGCGGCGAAGGCTTCGGGCGTCAATTTCGGATTGCCCTTCCAGCCGACGAGGCCGAGGCGATGGAGGATATAGGGTTCGACTTCGCTCGCGAGCATCGGTTCGAGGTGATGCGTCGCAATCACGCGCTGGCGCAATTGTTCCAGTTCGGGCGACTTCAGAAGATCGCGAAACTCGGGCTGGCCGAGCAGGAAAATCTGGAGCAGCGCCTGCCCGCCAAGCTGGAAGTTGCTCAGCATCCGCAGTTCTTCGACTGCGGAAATCGCAAGGTTTTGCGCCTCGTCCACGATCAGCAGTGTGCGCTTGCCGGCGCGCGCCTGTGCATGGAGGAACGCCTCGATCCGCTGAAGCAACTGCGCCTTGGGCACATTATCGGCGGCAAGGCCAAAGCTCTGCGCGGCAAGGCGCAGGATATCGTCGCCGCCGACCTGTGTCGAGACGATCTTCGCCGCCGTCAGTCGCGCGAGATCGACCGTCGCCATCACATGCCCGACCAGCGTCGTTTTGCCAGCGCCAATGTCTCCGGTGATGACGATGAAGCCTTCACCCTGCGCCAGTCCGTAGCCGAGGTACGACAGCGCCTTCCGGTGCGTCGCGCTCTCGAAATAGAAATGCGGGTCCGGGGTCAGCTGGAACGGTCGCCCCGTCAATCCATAGAACTGATCGTACATGCTCGTCTCTCCGGACTATTAGAATTGGTATCGCAGGCCGATCTGGCCCAGCAAGCTGATGATGGTGTCGATGCTCTGCGTATCGACCGCATCCACGCCGACCGAAGCAGTGCCGGTCAGGCGGCGGCCGAAATTATGATAATAGCTGCCATTCGCGCCGACATTGGTGACGTCGCCGAGGCCGATGCCGTTTCCATCGAAGCCGCTATCATAATAATTCGCGTACACCGTGCCATCGATGCCCGACTGCGGGTCAAGCTGGCGGCTGGCGAACAGTTGCGCGTAGTAATTGTCATCATGCGATCCATCTACGCCCGCGAATAGTCCGCTATTCGGCGCGATGAAGGTGCGGCGGGAATAGCCGACACCGACGCCCCAGCTTGTGCGGCCACTTTTGGTCGCGAATTGCCCGGAAATGCCGCGCCGCCGGAAGTTCGATCCACTGATCGCGCTAAGGGCATCGTTGAAGCACTGGCCACCGCCGGTTGTCGAGGCAACACACGGATTGATGTCGCCACTGAATGGATTGCGTGCCGCGTTGAAGTCGGTCGAAAGCCCGGCGAGGTTGCCGTTCAGCAGGCGGCCAAAACTCTCGATGCTGTCATAGACGGCGATGTTGACGGATGTATCACGTCCCGGCTGCCACGAGAAAGTGCCGGTGTAGCTCATATTGCCATAGCGACGGCCGACACGCGCCTCCAATGACGTGCGGCGGCTCGGACGCCACAGCACGCCTGCGTCCCAGATGATGCCGTCCGTGTCGTAGGACAGGCGGCGGGGCGAGGCGGGATCGGTGATGAGGCGGCCCTTGCCGTTCAGTACCGGGTTGCCCGAATCATCGAGCAGCGCGCCGCGCTGGCTGATTTCGACGTCTTCATAGCCAACGCCGCCGACCAGCGCGACCGTGGCCGATACCGGCACGGTCACATCGGCGCGCAGGAACCTGTCCTCGAAACGCTGGCCCAGGACATTGGTATCCTCGCGATTATAGCCGCCGCCGATCGCCAGGCCGACTGGAAGCGGGCCGGGCTGCATGCCCGCCGAGAAGGTCGCGCTATGGCTGGTGCTTTCGTCGAAGCTGCCGAAATTGGACGCGCCGGGCAGGCCGATGCCGAAATCATCCTGCGTGCGGGTATAACCGAAGCGGTAGGCCGCATTGAGGTCGACATTGCCGATGCGTTTGGTGAATGTCGGGCCGACATAGCCCGAATAAACTTGCGTGGTGGAGCCGACATTGCCCGCCAGATTGTTGTTCGCGCCGATCAGGCCATCGGTGCGAATCCGCGTCGCGATCACGCCGCCTTCGAGGCTCAGCGTATCGTGGATCAGGCTGACCCTACCGCGCAGGAGGCCGCTGATCGCGTCCTGATCGCCGACATCGCCGCCCCAGCTGAAGCGATGCTCGTAGCGGGCGTTAACGCCGATCTCTGCGCGTTGCGTGCGGACGCTTGCGTCCACACCCGCGGCGACGGAGGTGTAGGTCAGAACCTCGCTACCGCTGTCCTGCAAGTCGGCGATGACGATCTGGTTGAGTTCCAGATAGGGCGACACATCGGTGCGTGAGCGAGCGCTGGCGGGGTGCGTTACACCCGCCAGCATCGCAATCGCCACCCAGCGCGCGGTAATGCGCGGCATCTTCATTCGCCTTTTCCGTAATAATTACCGAAGCGACGGCCGCTGGCTGAGAATTTCACGCCATTCAGCAGCAACTGCACATGCGCGCAGGCTTTCAACAGATTGGCAGCGTCGCGGAGCGCGTTCTCGCTGGTCTTGTCGGCACGCACGACCATCAGCGCCTGACCGACCTGCCCCGCCAGCACAGCAGCGGGCGAAGCGGCGAGCAGCGGCGGCGAGTCGAACAGCAGGATGCGGTTGGGATTGCCCGCCGTTAGCGTGTCCAGGATCTGCGCGGTGCGGGCGGAGGCCAGATATTCGGTATCGTTGTTGGTGCGGCTCCCGGCAGGAAGCACGGCCAGCGACGGGAACTCGGTCCGCATCACGCAGCTTTCGACCGAGAGCGCCGGATCGGCGAGCACGTCCATGAAGCCCGGTCCATCGGGAAGCCCCAGTGTCGATACAATGCTGGGCTTGGCGAAGTCGGCGTCGATCAACAGGACTTCGATGTCCTTCTCGGCTGCCATCGACAGCGCGAGGTTCACCGCACAGAATGTCTTGCCATCGCCCGGATGGGCCGAGCAGACTAATATGCGGTTGCCTCGCTTGATCGCGTCCGGGCCATTGCCGCCGCGCGCGCCGATCAAAAGCTGACGCTTCACGATACGGAATTCTTCGCTGATCCCGCTGACGGGGCCATCGGGCAGGACGAAGCCTGCCATCGTCAGTCCGTCACGATCAACAGGATGGAGCGCGCCCGACCAACTAATTGGCATGGCCTGGGCTGGTTCGGTAGAGGTCGGCGCGGGTTCGACCATCTGCGGAACGACCAGCGGCATGCCGGGGCCGCGCAGGGCCGATCCGAAGTCGTACAGGCTCGACGCGCGCTCCAGCAGCGAGTTGCCGGGGAGTTCTATGGGGCTGTGCTTGGTCATATCTTTACCTTCAAGCCATGCCGCGCTGAACGAATTCGACGGCGACGAGCAGCAGGCACACGCCCGCCAGTCCGCCCGTTCCCGCCAGGAACAGCTTCAGGCGCTGCTTGCGGATAAGCTGCTGTGCGGCCGTCACCGTTTCCGTGATCGCGCCGATTACCGGCAGGCCAGCGGCCTTTTCGAGCCGGGCGGCGGTGGGGTATGTCGTCTGCACCTGTCCCATCGCGAAGGACGTGCCGACGCCTGCGCCGATGCCGACGATCAGCACCGCAATCAGCAATAGCGGGCGATTGGGCGCGGCGGGCGTCGACGGCACGCTTGGCGGTTCGATCACGCGGAATTTGACCGCGCCAGTCTCGTTCTGCACATCACCGCGCAGACGAACTTCCTCGCGGTCGGCGAGCAGCTTGTCATATTGGGTCTTCAGCGCTTCATATTCGCGGTTCAGGCGCTCCTGCTCGGACGCTACCCCCGGTTCGGACACCTGCCGCTCCGACATGGCATTGAGGTCGGACTGGATCTGGCCCTTGCGAATCTGCAATGCCTGCACCGTCGCGGCGCGCTCCGCCTGCATGGATTTCAGCGATGTGTAAGTGGGATTGGGCGTGCCGGTCACAGCCGCAGCCCCGCCCTGCCCCTTCAACGCCGCAGCCTGACGACGCAGCGCGATGATGTCAGGGTGGCTTTCCGTCCAGCCGCGCGCCTTGGCGGCGGAGATTTCCGCCATGACAGACCCCAGTGCGGTCGTCCCGCCACCGCTGGCTCCCGCGATGGACGCTGGCGTTCCCGCCAGTTGCGCGTTCATCGCGGACAGGGCGCTTTGGGCCGCGACCAACTGGCTGTCGATGTTGTTGATTTCGGTACGGGCGGCATCCATGCGATCACTGATCGACCCGGCACCGGGCAGCAGGCCGAGATACTTCTGCTCGAACTCTACGCGGCGCTGGTCGGCGGCCTGCAACTGCTTGCCACGCTGCGCGACCTGCGAATCGAGGAAGCCCAGGCTCTGACGCGTCTCATCACGATCGCCCGCGACATTCTCTTCCTCGAAAATGTCGATCAGCTTTTGCGTGATCTGCGCCGCCAGCTTGGCATTCGCGCCATCGGAGATGCCTGTGTCGGACGAAGATGCCGTGATCTCGAATAGATTATCCTGCGTGGAGACGACCTTGATCTTGGTGCGAAGCATGGCGACTTTGCCCGCCAGATCGCGGTCGCTGGTGATGCCCTGCGACAGGTCGGTGCCGCGCACGACCTTTTCCAGATTGGCGGCACTCGCCAGCGTCTGGCGTACCCGATCGACATTCTGCTGCTGCTCGACCGGCGTGATGCCGATCTGCTCAGGCAGGATCGATTGTTGCTGGACGTAAACCTTCGCTTTCGATTCATAGCTGTTCGGAATCAGCGAGACCACTAGCCAGCCGATCATGCAGACGCCCCAGGCGACGGCAAGCGCAAGCCAGCGGCGGTTCCACACGCCATGCAGCGCAATCAGGATTTCGTCGTAGAGACCAGACATAAGGTTCTGTTATTCCTGATTACTTAGAACATGCTCTCGGGGATGATGATGACATCGCCCGGCGCGAGCAGCACATTGGCGCGCGTGTCGCCCTTCTTGATGAGGTCATTGAGCCGCACCGCGAATTCCTGCTGCTTGCCCGTGGCGCGCTCATGCCGGATCAGCCGCGCCTTGTTCCCCGCCGCAAATTCCGACAGCCCGCCGACCGAGATCATCGCATCCAACAGCGTCATGTTCGCGCGATAGGGAATGGACGCGGGCTTTTCGGTCGCGCCGACGATACGGATCTGCTGACTGAAGGTGCCCGAGAAGTTGTTGACGATCACCGACACCAGCGGGTTCTCGATATATTTGCTCAGCGCCACCTTGATGTCGTCGGCCAGCACGGCGGGCGTCTTTCCCACGGCGGGCAAGTCCGTAATCAGCGGCGTGGTGATGCGCCCATCGGGGCGCACCTGCACCTTCGCGCCGAGTTCTGGGTTGCGCCAGACAAAGATCGTGAGTTCGTCCAAGGGACCGATGACATATTCCTCACCCGGCCCTTCGTCCGCACCGACGAACGTCGCGGTCGGAAGGGTCGGCGCATCGCGCGTCGTCGTGCAACCCGATAGCGTCATCGCGATCAGCGAAACGCCTAGAGAAATACGGCCCAAAGCTCCAGAAACCATGCTCGTCTCACCCTCTTTGCCCGCTGCGTGGCGTGCAGGGCCTGAGAGGAAGGCGACTGCACAGCACGCATGGCTACAGCCGCCTTCATGGGCGCTAAGGGTAAAGATAGCGTTAGGCGTGGAGGATTTCTGGAGATGTTGAGGGAGTGCGCCTCAGCCGACGATCATTTCCTTGGATGCCGGATGACCGAGGAACGCTGCGGGACTAGCCGTGGCGCCATAGGCCCCGGCGAGGAATATCGCGACGAGATCGCCGACCTGCACCGGCGGCAGCGCCACCTTGTCGCCCAAGCGGTCGAGCGGCGTGCAGAGGCATCCGACGACCGTAACGGGTTCAGCCGCTGCCGGTTCACCGAAACGGTTGGCGATGGCGATGGGGTAATTGCGCTTCACGACCGTCCCGAAATTGCCACTCGCCGCGAGTTGATGGTGCATCCCGCCATCAGTGATAACGAAGCGCTCGCCCTGACTATCCTTCACATCAACCACGCGGGTGAGGTAGACGCCCGCCTCCCCCACCAGCCAGCGTCCGAGTTCCAGCGCAAACTGCGTGTCGGCCAATATCGGTGCTCTGTTCGCAAGTGCGTCGGCGAGGGCCGTGCCGATGGGGCGCACGTCCAGCCGCGAGTCTCCGGGGAAATAAGGGATGCCGAAACCGCCGCCCAGATTAACGATCGGCGGCGATGCGCCGACTTCCTTGGAGAGGCGCGTGGCCAGCGCAATGGTGGCGGCCTGGGTCTCGATCAGCGCCAGTGGGTCGAGCGCCTGGCTTCCCGCGAAAATGTGCCAACCTCGCCAGTCCGCCCCGGCGTCGATAATACGGCGAGCGAGCGCCGCAGCCTGATCGGCGTCGATGCCGAAAGGCTTGGCCCCGCCGCCCATGCGCATGCCGGACCCGCGCAAGTCAAAGTCCGGGTTTACGCGCACCGCCAGCTTCGGTTGACGACCAAGCCGTATCGCGATTGCCAGCGCGCGAGTTGCCTCACCTTCAGATTCAAGGTTCAATGTAACACCCGCAGAGACAGCAGCCGCGATCTCGTCATCGCGCTTGCCCGGCCCTGCAAAACTGATGTTATCGGGCGATTGCCCCGCAGCCAAAGCCATCTCCAGTTCGCCGCCCGAGGCAATATCGAACCCATCGACCAACCCAACCATATGCTCCAGCAACGGCGCAAAAGGATTCGCCTTGATCGCATAGTGAATCGAGAGTTCCGGCGGCATTACATTGCGCAAGTCCCGCACCTGCGCCGCGACAATATTCATGTCATAGACGAACAGAGGCGTATCGCCTGCTTCATCGGCCAGCGAAGCCGCGCCACATCCGCCGATCAGCAACATGCCCTCTTCGCTGGTGAACCACGGCGGTATAGGCCCCGTCGGCTTCACTCGCCATGCTCCCGGCCGAGCGCCACACGATCGATCTTGCCGTTCGCATTGGATGGAAAAACCTCCACGAAACGGATGTCGCGCGGCTGCATGAAATTGGGGAGTTCCTGCTTCAAATGCGCGTACACTTCGGTCTCCAGTTGCGCCGGATCGACGCCCACCCGCGCCCTTAGCAACAGGCGGACCGCCGCGCCAAGCCTCGGATCGGGCACCCCCAGCGCGATGGCTTCGGCAACGCCCGCCACGGCCATTGCCGCCTCCTCAACTTCAGTGGGACTGATGCGGTTACCTGCCGACTTGATCATCGCATCGTCACGCCCAACGAAATACAGCAACCCCTCGGCATCGCGTCGTACCGTATCGCCCGACCACACCGCCATGCCGCCATATTCTGAGGCGGCGGGCGCAGGGCGAAACCGCTCTGCCGTGCGCGCCGGGTCACGCCAGTATCCCTCTGCCACCAGCGGCCCGCAATGCACCAGTTCGCCCGGCTCATCATCGTCGGTCAGCGTCCCGTCGGCACGCACCACTAGTATCTCGGCGAAAGGTATCGCGCGCCCCATGCTGTCGGGATGACTATCGACCAGCGCAGGCGGCAGATAGGTGGATCGAAACGCTTCGGTCAGGCCGTACATCGGATAGAGATCGGCATGGGGGAACAGCGTTCTCAATCGCTTGACCAGCGCAGGCGTCAAGGCCCCGCCGCTGTTCGTCAGGCGGCGCAGTTGTCCGGCCACCTCTGCGGGCCACTCCAGCTCCGCCAATTGCACCCATAGAGGCGGCACTCCCGCGAACGTGGTCACCCTGCGCCGTTCCACCGATCGGATGACATCGCGCGGCGTCAGATAATCGAGCGGCACCACACACCCGCCCGCATACCATGTGGAGAAAAGCTGGTTCTGCCCGTAATCGAAACTGAACGGCAGAACGCATAACGTCCGGTCCTGCGGTGTGAGGTTCAGATACTCCGCCACCGCAACCGCGCCGAGCCACAGATTCGCATGGCTCAACATCACGCCCTTGGGTTTTCCGGTGGAGCCGCTGGTGTAGAGGATTGCGGCAAGGGCGTCCGGCACGGCATCGGATGGCGGCAGCGTTGGACCTCCCGTCATCGCGCAGGCTGTGTCGCTTTCGCTATGCGCCTGACAGTCCTGCGGCAGGTCGCCCTCTTCCAGCGTCTCCAACCGCGCGCCCGTACCGATCAGCAGCCGCGCACCGCTATCGGCAAGAATATGCGCAACCTGCGCACGCTTCAGCAGCGGATTGACCGGCACATGGACAAGGCCCGCGCGCGCCGCCGCCATTGGCATCAGCGCCGCAACGGTGCCTTTCGCCACCCAACTCGCCACCCTGTCGCCGGAACCGAGCTTATAGCCTTCGAGCCAAGCTGCCAGCCGCCCCAGCGCCGTCTCCAGTTCGGCGAAATCCATATGCCCCGCCCGCCCGTCCAATGCGACACGCGCCGGATCGCCACGCAGGAGGATATGGTCGATGGGCAGCACATCCGCCAAGTCGGAGGAAAGCGCCGCGTTTAACCTCATATCCAGACTTCCTCTTTATCGCGACGTTCATGGGCGGAGATAGTCTTTTGCAGACGCGATGGGAATATCGCAGCTTCGTCGAAGCGCAACGTCATGCCGCCGATGCGCTGGACCATATGTCTCAGACCTCCCTGTTCGAAAGTTTTCAGTGGCTTGAGGCGCTCCACCGCCACTGCATGCCAGAGTCAGCAGCGGATATACTCCATGTTGAGGAAGGCGAAGCGCGAGCATGGCTGTATCTTGCCGCAACCGTGGGGCGGCGGCGGACAGCGATATCCAACTGGTACAGCTTCGGTTTTCGTCCGGTGTTCAATGGCGATCCCGATGTGGCAACGCGCCGGCGTCTTGTCGCGGCCATCATGCAAAGGCTGGCGAAGCGCGTTTCGCGGATCAACCTCTACCCCGTGACCGCCGACGATGGCACGCTGGACCTGATACTCAACGCCTTGCGATCCACGGGCTGGTTCGCCGTTGCGCGAGCAATGGGCATCAATCATTTCCTGGACATCAAAGGACGAACTTTCGCCGAATATTGGTCAGGCCGCCCAGGTGCAGTGCGCACGCTCGTTAAACGCAGAGGTCGCGGCGATCCTTTCGCTTTTGAGGTGCACCATGCCGTCACCGATGCGTTGTGGGCGGATTATCTGAGCATTTATGGAAAGAGCTGGAAAGCGCCGGAACCACATTATGCCTTCCTACGGGAACTTGCGGATGCCCAAGGGCGCGCGGGTACACTGAGGCTGGGTTTCGCGCGGAAGGATGGCATTCCTGTCGCGGTTCAGCTTTGGACTATTGATCGGAACGTCGCCTTGATCCACAAGCTGGCGCACGATGCTGCCTTCGATGCCCAATCGCCGGGCACGTTGCTCAGCCATTATATGTTCCGCGAGGCCATTGATCGCGATAAGGTGTTGCGCATCGACTATGGCACCGGAAATAATGCTTACAAGTTAGACTGGATGGAAAGCCGGCGAACCCTCTATCGGCTCGATGCTTGGAACCCGCGTTTCGTATCAGCGTGGATACCCGCCTGCCGATCATACATTTCCGGTCTTGTCGGACGCCTGTTCAGGCGATAGGGCGCGAGGCGTCATGACAGCCGAAAGCCACTCCGCGCCCGCGTCCGACTCCCGCAAGGCGGAGGATGCGCTCGACACGCAGCTCAGGGAGATACTGAAGGACATCTTGTCCTTGAGCGGCGAGAGGGTCGCGGCGTTCGACGATACCACTCCTTTGTTCGGCGCATTGCCGGAACTGGATTCGATGGCGGTCGCAGGACTTCTTACGGAGATGGAGGATCGCCTCCACATCATCATCGAGGATGACGATGTGGACGGCGAAACATTCGAAACCTTCGGTAGCTTGCTCGCTTTTGCCCGGATGAAAACCGGACGCTGAACCGAAGGCCTATTCAGCCGCCTTGGCCAGCGTCTCGAAGTCCTCTTCACCCAGGAAACGCTCGGCATCGAGCGCCGCCATGCAGCCCATGCCTGCCGCCGTCACTGCCTGACGATAAACCTTGTCGCTGACGTCTCCTGCCGCAAACACGCCGGGAATGCTGGTGCGGCTGGTGCCCTTCTCCACGACCAGATAGCCTTCGTCCATCGGCAACAGCCCCTCGAACAAGGACGTCGCGGGCTGATGCCCGATCGCTACGAACGCACCGTCGGTCGGGATATGCGACTTCTCGCCAGTCACTGTGTCGATCAGGTCCACACCGACCAGACCTTCGGGCACTCCGCCGCCCACGAACCGCTCCACGGCTTTGTTCCAGACGACCTTGATGCTCGGATGCGCGAACAGGCGATCCTGCAGGATTTTCTCGGCCCGCAGCGAATCGCGGCGATGGATTAGTGTTACGTCATGGCTGTGGTTGGTGAGATACAGCGCTTCCTCGACTGCGGTATTGCCGCCGCCGATAACCACGACCTTCTTGCCGCGATAGAAGAAGCCGTCGCACGTAGCGCAGGCCGAAACGCCCTTCCCGCCCAGATGCGATTCTCCTTCGACGTGCAGCCACTTGGCCTGCGCTCCGGTCGCGATGACCAGAGTGTCGCCCGAATAGACGGTGCCGCCATCGCCGATCAGGCGGAACGGGCGCTGGCTGAGGTCCACGCTGACGATCTGATCGTACATCATCTGCGCGCCGACATGCTCGGCCTGCGCCTGCATTTCCTCCATGAGCCAAGGCCCCTGGATCACATCACGGAAGCCGGGATAGTTCTCCACGTCCGTAGTGATCGTCAACTGACCACCCGGCTGCATGCCCTGCACGACGATCGGCGCCATGCCTGCCCGCGCGCCGTATATTGCTGCGGAAAGCCCGGCGGGGCCGGAACCCAGGATTAACATGCGAGTGGAATGCGTTGCAGTCATGGTGCGCTTTCAGATTTTCGGGGATTCGTTGGAACCGAAATAAGCGCTCAAGCCACAGTTGCAAGCGCAGCGCTCTGTCCCGTCAGTCAAGGACCGAGGGCAAATCCTCAAAGCCTTTGCGCAACGCGGCGGACCAGGCGCGCGAGATCGCAGCAAACTGCTCGTCATCGGGCTCTATCCGATAGCGTGTGCGAAAGGTGTATTCGTTGCGCGCGATGATTGTCAGGTCGAGGGGCATGCCGACGGATAAATTGGACCGTAAAGTTGAGTCCATGGACACACAGACGGCCTTTGTCGCCTCATCGAGAGACGTGGCGGGTTCTATGATGCGGTCGAGGATCGGCTTTCCATATTTATGGTCGCCAATCTGAAAAAAGGGCGTCTCCGCCGTCGCTTCGATGAAGTTGCCTGCGCTATACACCAGATACAGGCGCGGCTTTCCGCCTCTGCGCTGGCCTGCCACGAGGATCGATGCGTCGGCTCCTGCGCCCTGCATCTCGATCGTGTCGCGATACCGCCTTTGCATCGTACGCATCGCGTCGCCCACCAATTGCGCTGCGCGATGCATCGTCGCACAATTCAAAACCGTCTCAATTCCAGGATCTTCGTGTGAATCCTTAATGGCGCGTGAGAGGCAACTCTTCACTTCCTGCGTAATCGAAAGGTTGCCCGAACACATGATCGCGATCGCGCGCTCGCCCGGAACCTCGTAGGTGAACGTCTTCCGGAAGCGCGCGATGTTGTCCATGCCTGCGTTGGTGCGCGTGTCGGACAGCATGACCAGTCCGCCATCTACCCGCACTGCTACACAATAGGTCATCGCCCCCCGGCTCCTGCATTCACACTCTGCGACACGCTAACGGATTGGAATTGCTGCTGCTGTTGCTTCTGCAATTGCTGTTCGCGTTCGTCGTCACTGGCCTGCGCTATCCGGACGTCGGCGTCAATCCAGATCGAACCGGCGGCGGTCACGGACCCTCTCACCGGCGCGGCATCGTCGGCATCGAGCCCGCAGGCGACCCGGACATAATTCTCCGTCACGCAAATCTGGTTGGAGGGGTCGAAGCCGATCCAGCCCAATCCCGGCACCAGCGCCTCCGTCCATGCGTGGGTCTCGTGAAGGGCGTCCTCCCCTTGCGCCAGCAGGTAGCCGGTGACGTACCGCGCCGGAACACCGATGCTACGGGCAGCAGAAATGAAAATCTGGGCATGGTCCTGGCAAACCCCCGCGCCAATGGCGAAAGACTCAGCCGCGGTGGTGCTCGCCTGCGTCGCACCGGTTCGATAGGTTACATGACCGATCACCGCAGCAGACAAAGCATGCAGGCGGGAGAGTACATCGGCCCCTCCCACATTCTGCGCCATGCCCCTGATTGCCGAAGACGGTCGGGTCAGCGGCGTCTCACGCAGAAACAGGCGCGGATCGAACAGTTCATTAAGCCCAGACACTACGCCCAGCGTATCGGTGGTCTCCACCAAGCCGGTGGCGAGAATGGTGGCACTCTCCGTGCGGTCGTGCCGTATCCACAACGCCTCATGATCACCATAAGCATTGCGCGCAAAGTTGGTCACCGGCTCGCCGTTGACGCTGACGTCCCACTCGATCACCCGTTGGCCGATATGATCGCGAGGCCTCAACTTCAGCATCATGGCGACGCGGCTCGACCCCGCCTCATACTTGTAAACGGTCTGATGGCGGACAAGAAGCTTCATGCGCGGTAGCCCTGATTTGCTGCAACCCGGAGGGGTCCGCCTCAACCGAAGTGATAGGCCTCGGCTATTTCGAGCGCCAGCCTGTCGGTCGAAGCAATGCCACTCTGCACCGTTTCATGCAGGCCGCGTCGAAAAATCTCGCCGCTGTCGATGCTTTCGAGGCCAGCCACCATCTGCTGAACGGTATCGTGCGGCTTGCCCCGCACATCATGCCAGCCCGCGAGCCGGTTCAGCCGGTACGCCAGTTGATCGTAGCAATAGGCCACGCTCCGCGGGAACAAGCGGTTCAGCATGATGAAATCGGTGATCTGCCAGGGCGTATAAGCGCCGCCATAGACATGATGATAGGCGCGGCTCCCGGACAGGGCGTGCAGCACCGACGTCCATTGATAATGGTCGCGATTTCCCCCGATCACTTCGGTTTCCGGGAGCAGGACATAATATTTGACGTCCAGCAGCCGCAGCGTCATCTGCGCCCGCTCCAGCGCCGCGCCGGTGCGCAGGAAATCATGTCCCTCATTGCGCAGCTGGCCGCTTTCGGCGGCGCCACGGAACGTCATCGCGCGCGTTTTCACCCAGTCGATCAGCGAGGGCAATTGCTGCCGCGCCTCGGCAAGGTCATAGCTGTCGAGCTTACGCCAGCCTTCGTTGAGCGCCTCCCACATATCCTGCGTCAGCATCGTCCGGGCGGACTTGCCATTGGCGCGAGCTCGGGCGAGGCAGGACCGGATCGAGGACGGATTTTCCGGGTCCAGCATCAGATAGCCGACGACTTCGCTTTCGCGGACATGCGCGTCGGCGGGGAAGTTCTCCTCGCATCCTGTGGCCCGCACCACGGATCGCCACTCGTCGCGATGATGCGCGCCCGGAAGGATCGCCATGCGCTGCCCCATGGTAAGCAGGCGGGCGGTAGATTCGGCGCGTTCCATGTAGCGCGCCATCCAGTAGAGGTTTTCGGCGGTCCGGCTCAGCATCGCATCAATCCTGCAAGACCCAGGTGTCCTTCACCCCGCCCCCCTGACTGGAATTCACCACCAGCGAGCCTTCGGTCAGTGCGACCCGCGTCAGGCCGCCCGGAACGAGGCGCAGTTGCTTGCCGACCAAGCAGTAGGGGCGGAAATCCGCGTGGCGTTCCACCACGCTGGCCGGGCCAAGTGTAGGCACGGTCGAAAGATCGAGCGTGGGCTGGGCAATGAATTCGGACGGGTTCGCCCGGATGCGCGCGGCATAGGCTTCGATTTCCTGCGCCGTAGACTTCGGCCCGATCAGCATGCCGTAACCGCCTGATCCATGCACTTCCTTCGCCACGAGTTCGTGCAGATGCTCCAGAACATAAGCGCATTCGTTCGCCTTTGCGCACTGCCACGTCTGAATATTCGCCAGCACCGGCTCTTCGCCAAGGTAAAAGCGGATCATGTCCGGCACATAAGTATAGACCGCCTTGTCATCTGCGATCCCCGCGCCCGGAGCCGAGCACAAGGTCACCCCGCCGTTCCGATAGACGTTGAAGATGCCGGGGATGCCAAGCAGGCTGTCCGGATTGAACGCGAGCGGATCGAGATACTCGTCATCGATCCGGCGATAGATGACATCGACGGCAGTCGGCCCGCCGGTCGTCTTCATCCATACGCGCCCGTCCTGCACGAACAGGTCCATCGGCTCGACCAGCTCAACGCCCATCAGGTCGGCGAGGAAGCTGTGTTCGTAATAGGCGCTGTTCAATGATCCCGGCGTCAGAACCACGACTACCGGATCACCCTTGCACGCGGGCGGCGCGACTTCCTTGAGGCTTTTCAGTAGCTCAGCCGGATAATCGTCCACCGGCGCGACGATCCCCTGCGCGAACAGGTCGGGGAACATCCGCGTCATGATATCGCGGTTTTCCAGCATGTAGGACACGCCCGAGGGGGTCCGGCAATTATCCTCCAGCACCTCAAAACGGTCGGGAGCCGTCCGCACGATGTCGATACCGACTATATGGCTGTAAACCTTCCCCGGCGGCGAAAACCCCACCATTTCGGGCTTGTAGGCACTGTTGTTATAGATGATCTCACTGGGGATGATCCCGGCGCGAATAATTTCGCCGCGATGGTACACATCGTGGAGGAAGGCATTCAGCGCGCGTGTGCGCTGGCGAATGCCGCGGTCCAGCGTGCGCCATTCGCGCGCCGTGAATATGCGTGGCAGGAGATCGAACGGGATCAGCCGCTCCGGGTCGCCGCCTTCCCCATAAACGGCAAAGGTGATGCCGATGCGCCGAAAGATCGCCTCGGCTTCCTCGAGTCTGCGATTGAGACCTGCAATGCCCGTTCGCTGGACCCAGCTTTGCACCTCCGCATAGCATTCGCGGACACCGTTCTGGCCATCCAGCATCTCGTAGAAGGGCAATCACATTTCCTTCCGCTACCGGCGTCATGATCGACCCCTTGTGCACTGCAACATTACTGCAACGGCTCGGACATATTGCAAGTAGAAAATATGTCGCCATCACCTTGTGGCGCTGGAACCGGAATCCGCGCAACCTATTTCGAGAAGGATGTCGGCCACTTTATGTTGGCAAGTTGAACGTCGTTCCGGCTTCTGCTTTATGCCAGAACATGCACCGGCCGACGGTCCAAGAATTTCATCTTGATAAAAGGAGACTTCATGCTCAATCGAACGGTTCCTGACGTAACGCTCAAGACGCGCGTGCGCGACGAAAGCGTTGGCGGTCCCAATCCCTTCCGCTGGCAGGACGTCCAGACGGGAGATTTGTTCAAGGGGAAGCGTGTAGTCGTCTTCTCACTACCCGGCGCATTCACGCCGACATGCTCCACCGAACAGTGCCCGGCGTTCGAGCGCTTCTACGATGACTTCAAGGCGCTGCGTGTCGATGATGTATATTGCATCTCCGTCAACGACGCGTTCGTCATGTACCAATGGGGCAAGCATTTGGGCGTCAAGAACGTGAAGCTGCTGCCCGATGGCTCGGGCGACTTCACGCGCCGCATGGGGATGCTCATCAAGAAGGATCACCTGGGCTTTGGCGATCGTAGCTGGCGCTATGCGATGGTCGTCGATGACGGGAAGATCGTCGCCTGGTTCGAGGAACCGGGCATCAACGACGAAGGCACCGACGAAGACCCCTATGGCGAGACTCGGCCTGAGCCTGTTCTGGATTGGCTGAAGGCGCAATCTGCCGCCTGATGCAGCCCCGGTAACCTGGCCAGCGCCCATCATCGTCTCGGCGTTGATGGGTGCTGCCGATTTCGCGTGGGCGGATGATTTGCGGCGCGCGCACTTTCCTGCGGAGCGCAATCAACTTGTCGCCCACATCACCTTGTTCCATCACCTTCCGCCTTCGGCAGAGGGCGAGATACTGACGCGACTGAAGCAGATTTGCTCCGGTCGCCGCCCTGCCGCGATCCTCGCTGGCGTGATGAATCTTGGCGGAGGCGTCGCCTATCGGATCGACAGTCCGGAGCTGATGGCAATGCGACAGGCATTGGCCGAAGCCTTCCACGGTATGCTGACGCCGCAGGACAGCGCTAAGCCTCGGCTACACGTCACCGTTCAGAACAAGGTAACGGCCCAAGAAGCCCGTGCGTTGTACTTACAGCTTGAAGCCAACTTCCGCCCCCGCACGTTCGAGATCAGCGGACTCGCCGCATATCGGTATCGCGGCGGCCCTTGGGAGGAAATTCGCAGTTATCGCTTCGCCCGTTAGCTTCAGGCGAGGCCGACTTCCTTCAGTGGAATACTCGCATCCGCCAGTTGAGCCTGATCGAGCAACGCCCCGGAAATCACATACGCGCGACCCTGCACATAATCCTTCACCATGTTCACGCAATCGAGCGCGATCAGCTTTCCAGCTTTGAGATACAGAACCGAAAAACTGCGCGTGGCCGGATCGCCGCGCAAAATGGTTTGATCGTAGCCTGTGGACAGGCCGACGGTTTGCAGCCTCAAATCATATTGGTTGGACCAGAACCATGGCACCGCATCATAAGCACTTTCCTGCCCCATGATGTGCTGCACCGCGACCTTTGCCTGATCGTTGGCGTTCTGCACCGACTCCAGTCGAATCTGAGCACCGCTGGCAAAGCCATTGGCATGGGATGCGCAGTCCCCGACCGCATAGACATCAGGCAGACTCGTGCGGCAGAAGGCATCGATGTCCACGCCGTTACCGCCACTCGCGCCTGCAGCGATCAGCGGTCCGGTCTCGGGAATAATCCCGATTCCTACGATCACCATGTCAGCGGCGACGCGCGTGCCGTCAGCCAGAAGAACCGCAGTGGCGCGGCCATCCGTCGACTCGATGCAGTCCACCATCGTCTTCGTCCGCAAGTCTACGCCATGCGCGATATGTTCCGCTTCATAGAAGCGCGACAGTTCTTCCCCCGCGACACGCGCCAGAACGCGATCCAATGCTTCAAGCAGTGTCACCGATTTGCCGAGCTTCGTCAGCACAGCCGCGGCTTCCAGCCCGATATAACCGCCACCGATCACGACCACATGATTGACGCTCGCCAGTTCAGTCATGATCGCGTCCACATCGTCGCGGCGACGCACTGAGTGAATGCCGCTGGCGTCGCTTCCCGCGCAGGTCAGCAGGCGCGGCGTGCCGCCCGTTGCCCAGATCAGCTTGCCATAGCCGATCTCCGAGTCATCACCGACGGTTACGGTCTTTGCTTCGGCATCCACACGCTTCACCCGCTGGCCTAAAAGCAGCGTCACATCCCGCTCGCCCCAAAATGCATGAGGCCGGATCAGAATGCGTTCGAATGGCTTGTCCCCGGCAAGATATTCCTTGGACAGCGGAGGACGTTCATAAGGCGGCTCCTGCTCGTCGCCCAGCAACGCGACGGAGCCTGCAAACCCCATTTGACGCAATTGGATCGCCGCCTGCGCTCCGGCGTGGCCGGCCCCTACGATCAGGACATCATAAAAGCTCATGCACCATCCACCTCATCCTGTTTTATTTGCGCATGTCCTTGGCGTTCTTGAACGCCAAAGGCAAGAGGAAGGGAATGACGAACAGCACCACGCAGGCGGTTGACCGCTGTTGCAAGGCTGCGTATAGCGCCGCCTCACCGTGACGCTATTGCGCTGCGGGGCCATCGCGGCATGTGCAAAACACATTGGGATTGCATTGTTTCGGGGCGGAGTAGCTCAGCTGGTTAGAGCAGCGGAATCATAATCCGCGTGTCGGGGGTTCAAGTCCCTCCTCCGCTACCATTCCTTAGTAAATGCTGTCCTTTAGGGATTGCCCTTGCCCCCATTCGCACCAAACACCGTGCCGGTGGTGAAACTGCTCTCATCCGACGCCAATGTGACATAGAGCGGCGCAAGCTCGGCTGGCTGCCCGGCGCGGCCCAACGGCGTTTCCTTTCCGAACTGCCCTAGCTGACCCGGCAGTTGACCGCCCGCGACCTGCAACGGTGTCCAGATCGGGCCTGGCGCGACGGCGTTCACCCGGATGCCTTTCTTGGCAAGCTGCTTGGCCAACCCCTTGGTGAAGATCAGGATTGCACCTTTGGTCGAGGCGTAGTCCAACAACTCTTCCCCCGGATCGTAGCTGTTTACCGACGCAGTGTTGATGATGACCGAACCAGGCTGCATCAGAGGAATCGCCGCTTTGCTGATCCAGAACATCGCGTAGATGTTTGTCTTGAGGGTCTGATCGAACTGCTCATCCGATATTTCCTCGATCGAGGCTTTGCTCTGCTGATAGGCGGCGTTGTTCACGAGGATGTCGAGGCCGCCAAGCTGGCTATGCGCTCTCTGCACCAGCTTGGAACAGAAGGCTGATGTGCGGATATCGCCCGGAATGGCTACGGCTTTTCGGCCGGCCTCCTTGATGATATCCACGACCTCGCGCGCGTCGGCCTCTTCCTGTGGGAGGTAGTTGATGGCCACGTCCGCGCCTTCCCGCGCAAACGCAATGGCCGCTGCACGCCCGATGCCGCTGTCGCCACCTGTCAGCAGCGCCTTTCGACCCGCCAGACGGCCTGACCCTTTGTAGCTCGTCTCCCCATGATCGGGGCGCGGATTCATCTTGCTGGCGAGGGCTGGCCAGGGCTGGCGCTGTTCGGGGAAAGGCTCAGTCCGATATTTGGTTTTCGGATCTTTCAGGAGCGCGCCACCGGCACCCCCTGCTCCCGACTGCGCATAGACTGAGGGCGCAGCGGCGGCCGCCAAACCCAACGCCGCGCCACCTAATACGGTTCGCCTCGAAGCACCCTCATCAGCCATCTAAAACTCCTCTACGTCACCATCACTTCAACAGTATTTCGGATATCCGGTTCCGTTTGTTCACAACGCTTTAGAGAGATGACGGGGGTGAACATCTGCTTTGCTGATCCAGATCAAGAGGGAAGGGCCATTGCGCATATGTTCTTTTTATGTTCTCATTACCTATGACCAGCTTTAAGGGTCGCGGCGCGACGGAAAATGACGTGAGTACGCGCTTCTCGCTCTCCAGCAGAGAAGCCGATGGGGACTGGCTCGATGCGCTGGAACTGGTCGATGGAGAGCAGCCGCGACCTGCGACGACTGTCACTATAGAGCGGCCACGCACGATCCTAGCGCGCAATGCGTCTCCCGATATTGGCTTCGATCAGTCGATCAACGCTTATCGGGGTTGTGAGCATGGCTGCATCTACTGCTATGCGCGGCCGACACATGCGTGGCATGACCTTTCGCCTGGGCTGGACTTCGAAACGAAGCTCTTCGCCAAGCCCAACGCCGCGGCGCTGTTGCGCAAGGAACTGGGAAAGCCGTCCCACGTGGTCACGCCCATCGCGATCGGGTCGAATACCGATCCCTATCAACCCATTGAGCGCGATTGGAACATTACCCGCCAGTGCCTTGAAGTCCTGGCGGAATGCGGCCACCCGGTGTTCATTACCACCAAGTCGGATCGCGTGCTGCGCGATCTGGATCTGATTGCAGGGATGGCAAAACGGGGGCTGGCGGCGGTCAGCATCTCGGTCACGAGCCTGGACCCGGCCGTTGCGCGCACTTTGGAACCGCGCGCGGCGCATCCTGAAAGGCGCATAGCCGCGATTGCCCGCCTGGCCGAAGCCGGGGTTCCGGTCCATGCAAGCGTCTCGCCCATCATCCCGGCGATCACCGATCATGAGATCGAAGCCATCGTTGCGCGAGTCGCAGCGGCAGGCGCGCGCGGCGTGTTCTGGATTCCCGTCCGCCTGCCGCATGAAGTGGCGCCGTTGTTCCGGGCATGGCTGGACACCCATTATCCAAACCGGGCCGCAAAGGTGATGCACATCATCCGGGAGATTCGCGGGGGACGGGATAATGATCCCAATTTTGGCTCACGGATGCGAGGTCAGGGCGTTTGGGCCGACCTGATCCGCACGCGATTCAACAAGGCGAAGCTGAAGGCGGGGCTGGAGGGAGAGCGTATTGCCTTGCGCACCGATCTGTTTCGCCCGCCGGAAGGCGATCAGCTTCGGTTATTCTGAAGAAGGCGGCGCTGAGTTTGCCTTCACTTTGCACACAGGAGAAGACGGGCGGCTTGCCTATCCGTCAGGACACCAGTGCAAGACGCGGCGGTTCGGGCGTGGAGAAGCGATGCCCGACCACGCCCGGCACGATCGACAACTTTTCGGCAATCTCCGCATCGATCAGGAAGTCACGGCCAAGGCGCAGGCGCACGATGGCGCCATCCGGCATCCGGCTACGAATACCGACTTCGCTGCGCCCCCCACGGCTGGTCGAAAGGATGGCCTTGATCCCGGCAATGGCGCTGTCCTGCGCGACATCGAGCCATAACTCCATTCGCGTGGTTCCGGCGATACGGTTGAACGGCTGCACGCCCCGGACCGTCACGCGCGGCGTCTCCTCGCCCGGTTGCCGATCGAGCTCCACGGTCAGCAGGCCGCAATCGCCATCCTTGCCCAGCGCCTCGATAGCCTTGCACGCGTCATCGTCGAAGCAGCTTGCCTGAAACTGGCCACTGCTGTCGGAGAAAGTCGCGGAAACATAGCGCCCGCCCCGCCGCGTGTCGCGCCAGCGCACATCCTCGACCAGTGCCGCCATGATGGAATACGCGCGTCCTTCCGCGTTCATAGCCGTCGGACTGGCGCAGATCGCGCCGAAACTGCGGGCGCCCTTGGCTTCGGCGATATGGCGATAGCGGTCGACCGGATGCGCGGAGAAATAGAAGCCGAACGCGTCCTTTTCCTGCGCCATGCGATCCGCCACCGACCAGGCGGTGTGCGGCGGGATGTGGACGGCGGCATGGGAGATCTCCTCGCCGCCGAAAAGACCGCCCTGCCCGCTGATCCGCGCTTCGGCGGCGCTGGATGCGACGGACAGGATCGTTTCCGCCGCCGCATGGACGCCGGCGCGGTCAGCATGGATGCCATCGAAAGCGCCCGCCGCCGCGAGACTCTCCAACTGGCGGCGGTTCAGCAAGCGCGGCTCGACTCGGTCGGCGAAATCGTCCAGATCCTTGTAAGGCCCATTCGCCTGCCGTTCGGCCACCAGCGTTTCCATGGCCTTCTCGCCGACGCCCTTGAGACCACCCAAGGCGTAACGCACGGCGAAAGCATAGCGCGGATCGTCGGCATGATCCTCCGGCGGCGTCACGGCCTGCACGGAGAAATCCGCTTCGCTGACGTTGATATCCGGGGCAAGGCACGTCAGGCCCATCCGCCGCATGTCGTCCACGAAAATCGTCAGCTTGTCCGTGAGGTGAATATCGAACGCCATGGAGGCGGCATAGAATTCCGCCGGATAATGCGCCTTCAACCAGGCAGTCTGGTACGCAAGCAACGCATAAGCGGCGGCGTGCGACTTGTTGAAGCCGTAGCCCGCAAACTTGTCGATCAAGTCGAACAACTCATTTGCCTTGGCCTTGGGGATCTGGCTCATCTCGGCGCAACCGGTCACAAAGCGCTGGCGCTGCGCGTCCATCTCGGCCTTGATCTTCTTGCCCATCGCGCGGCGCAGAAGGTCAGCGTCGCCCAGCGAATAGCCCGCAAGGATCTGCGCGGCCTGCATCACCTGTTCCTGATAGACGAAGATGCCATAGGTTTCTTCAAGGATCGGCTTCAGGAGAATATGCGGATATTCAATTTCTTCCTGGCCGTTCTTGCGACGGCCGAACATCGGGATATTGTCCATCGGTCCTGGCCGATACAGGGACACGAGCGCGATGATGTCGCCGAAATTGGTCGGCTTTACCGCCGCCAGCGTCTTGCGCATGCCTTCGGATTCCAACTGAAACACGCCGACGGTGTCGCCCCGCTGCAGCAGTTCATATACCGGTATGTCGTCCCACAGCAGCGTCTCAAGATCGATCGACACGCCGCGTTTCGTCAGCAGTTGAACGGCCTTCTGGAGGACCGAAAGCGTCTTGAGGCCGAGAAAGTCGAATTTCACCAGCCCTGCACCTTCGACATATTTCATGTCGAACTGCGTGACGGGCATGTCGGATCGCGGATCGCGATAGAGCGGTACCAGTTGCGAAAGCGGCCTGTCGCCGATCACGACGCCCGCCGCATGGGTAGAGCTATGGCGCGGCAAACCCTCCAGCTTCAGCGCCAAGTCGATCAGCCGCCGCACCTGCGCGTCGTTCTTATATTCCTGCGCGAATTCGCTGACCCCGTTCATGGTCCGCTCCAGCGTCCATGGATCGGTCGGATGGTTCGGCACCAGCTTCGCCAGCCGGTCGACTTGGCCATAGCTCATCTGGAGCACGCGCCCAGTGTCCTTCAAAACCGCGCGCGCTTTCAGCTTACCGAAGGTGATGATCTGCGCCACGTGGTCGGTGCCATATTTCGCCTGCACATAGCGAATGACTTCGCCGCGCCGCGTTTCGCAGAAGTCGATATCGAAGTCCGGCATCGACACGCGTTCGGGATTGAGGAATCGCTCGAACAGCAGCCCCAGTTGCAGCGGATCGAGATCGGTGATCGTCAGCGCCCATGCGACGACCGACCCTGCGCCCGAACCACGTCCCGGTCCCACCGGAATGTCGTTCGTTTTCGCCCATTTGATGAAGTCGGCCACGATCAGAAAGTAACCGGGGAACCCCATCTGGATAATGATATCCAGCTCGAAATCGAGGCGCGTAAAATACTCTGCGTAGCGCGCGCGCAACGCATCATCATCCAGATCCGAAGCCCCGTCGCCGTCATGCAAAGCGGCGATCTTGCGCAACCGCATTTCCAGCCCCGCCGTCGCGTCGGCGCGAAGCTGTAGCTCCTCCCCCTTCAAATCACCGGCAAGACTGGGAAGGATCGGCTTGCGTTTAGGCGCCGCCACGGCGCAACGTTGCGCGACGACCAGCGTATTTGCCAGTGCCTCGGGCAAATCCTCGAACAGCCGCTTCATCTCGGCCGCCGGCTTCATCCATGCGTCCTTGCAGCTTTTTCGCCGGTCCTCGCTGTCCACATAGGCGCTGTCGGCAATGCAGAGCATGACGTCATGTGCGGGATGGAAATGCGGTTCGGCGAAGCAGGTTGGGTTCGTCGCCACCAGCGGCAAGTCACGCGCATAGGCGAGGTCCAGCAACTCCGCCTCAGCCTTGCCTTCGACGGCATCGAGCCTGCGGACAATCTCTATGTAGAGCCTGTCGGGGAACAATGCCTCAAGCCGCTCGCAATAGGCCAGCGCCGCATCGGGCTGTCCGTCCGAGAACAGCCGCGCCAGAGCGCCTTCGCCGCCGGCCGTCAGCGCGATCAGCCCCTCGCTTCGCCCCGCCAGATCGTCGAGCGAAACATGCGGCTCCTGCTCGATGGGGCGATCGAGATGCGCCATGGACACCAGCGCGCAAAGATTGTCGTAGCCCACATTGTCCTGCGCATACAGCGCGAGCCAGTCGTGCACCGGGGCCGCATTGGCCGGACGCCCCGGTCGCAAGACCCCCAGCATCGCGCCGATAACCGGCTGCACGCCTTCGCCCTTGCAGCCGTCCGAAAACGCCATCGCGGCATACAGCCCGTTGCGGTCGGTCAGCGCCACTGCGGGGAAGCCCAGCGCCTTGGCCTGCTTGGCGATCGCTTTCGGTTCGATCGCGCCGTCGAGCATCGTATAGGAAGAGAAAACGCGTAAGGGGACGAACGAAGCATGAGGCATGCCGCCATTCTGGACGCATCGGGCGATTCTTGAAAGCCCTCCGCGCTTCTATTCTGTGGGTAGTTTGGCCTAAGCTGCATTTCGATGTAGCGTGACGGGCTGTTGTGACCAGCGACACAGAACGCAGAGCATCGCCTATTTAGAACGAGGTTAAATTCCAGCCTCACAGGGGAGACTGATATGACACCCGAAATTCCGACACCTGCTTCCACATCGCTCGTGGATCGCGTCAAGGCGATCATCCTGACGCCGAAGGAAGAGTGGCCGCGCATCGACGCAGAGCCTGCAACGATTTCCGGCTTGTTCACAGGCTATGCCCTGATCCTCGCCGCTATTCCGGCGCTGGCGGGCCTGATCGGCGCGCTGATCTTCGGCTATGGTGCGCTCGGCGTATATTTCCGGCCTTCGATCGGCAGCGCGATCAGCATGGCGGTCGTGCAATATGTGCTGTCGCTGGTTGGCGTGACGGTGATCGCCTTCATCATCGACGCACTGGCCCCAAAATTCGGCGGCATCAGCAATCGAACGCAGGCGTTCAAGGTTGCTATCTATTCCTACACCGCAAGCTGGATCGCGGGCATCTTCGCCATCATCCCCGCGCTATCGTTCCTGATGTTGCTAGGTGTTTACAGCCTCTATCTGCTCTACACCGGCCTGCCGCTGCTGATGAAGGCGCCGAAGGAGAAGGCGGGTTCCTATACAGCGGTGACGGTGCTGGTCGCAGTCGTGGTGTCGCTCATCATCGGCGCGATCGTCGTCCCCTTGAGCGGCATGTTCGGCGGATCGCCTTATGGCGCGCTCAGCAGCAGCAGCGGCACGACCGAAGGCGAAGTGAGCATTCCCGGCGTCGGCACCATCGATCTGGCGAAAATGGAGGCGGCCTCGAAGAAGATGGAAGCCGCCGCCAAGCAGATGGAGGACACTGCCAAGACCGGCAAGTCCAACGCGGTCGCGCCTTCGGTCCTTCAGGCGATGTTGCCTGCCTCCATCGGCCGCTACCAGCGCACGGAAATCCAGAGCGCCGGACTTGGCGCGGGCGGCTCCAATGCCTCGGCGCGTTATGAAGCGGGCGAGCATAGCTTTCGTGTGGAATTGACCGACATGGCGGCAATGGGTGCCTTGGCTGGCTTGGGCGCGGCGATGAACGTGGAGTCGAACAAGCAGACCGCCACCGGCTACGAACGCACCAGCACCGCTAACGGCCAAATCGTTACCGAAGAATGGGACAAGAGCAGCGGCGAAGGCAAATATGGCACCACGGTCAATAATCGCTTCATGATCGAAGCGAGCGGCAATGCAGCCAGCATCGACGAATTGAAGGCGGCAGTGGCTGCGGTGGGGACGGAAAAGCTCGCGGCTTTGTCGAAATAGGCGGCAGGCGTTTATAGAAGCGCCGCGATCTCCGCCTTGAGCGCCTCGGGTTTTACGGTGGGCGCGTGGCGGCCGACCACTTCGCCTTTCCGGTCGACCAGGAATTTGGTGAAGTTCCACTTGATGCCGCGCGTGCCCAACAGGCCGGGTGCCTGCGCCTTGAGCCAGGTAAACAGCGGGTCCGCCGCCGCGCCGTTTACATCCACTTTCGCGAACAAGGGGAAGCTGACGTCATAGGTCAGCGAGCAGAAGTTCGCGATCTCCGCGGCATCGCCCGGCTCCTGCGCGCCGAACTGATTGCAGGGAAAGCCCAGTACCACCAGACCACGCGGCCCGAACTCCCGGTGTAGTGCCTCAAGGCCCGCATATTGCGGCGTGAACCCGCATTTGCTGGCGGTATTGACGATTAGAACCACCTTGTCGGCATAGTCTGCCAGAGCCTGCGTGCCGCCATTGGCCCTCTTCACGGTGAAGTCATACAGGCTCATGGCATCACTCCTATTCCAGCAGGCCGCCGTGCAAACGCACCACGCGATCCATCTTGGCCGCGAGGCGTTCGTTATGGGTTGCGACCAGCGCTGCCGATCCTTCCTCGCGTACCAGCCGCAGGAACTCGGCCAAGACAATGTCGGCGGTCTTCTCGTCCAGATTGCCGGTGGGTTCGTCGGCGAGGACCAGCGCCGGTTGATTGGCCAGTGCGCGCGCAACCGCGACACGCTGCTGCTCACCGCCGGAAAGCTGGCTCGGCCGGTGATCGAGCCGGTGGCCCAATCCCAGCGTCGTCAACAATGCCTCTGCTCTCTTACGCGCGTCCGGGGCGCTGACGTCCCGGATCATTTGCGGCAGGATAACGTTCTCCGCCGCGTTGAAGTCGGGAAGCAGATGGTGAAATTGATACACGAACCCGAGCGAATCCCGCCGCACGCGGGTACGCCCATCGTTGCTGAGTTGCGCCGCTTCTTCGCCCGCTATCATGATCGACCCGTCGAACCCGCCTTCCAGCAGCCCGACCGCCTGCAACAGGGTGGATTTGCCCGATCCCGATGGCCCAAGCAGCGCCACGATTTCCCCCGCACCGACCGACAGGTTCACGCCGCGCAGCACTTCGATGGTGACATCGCCCTGCGTGAAGCTGCGCCGCAGGTCGGTGACTTTCAGTACGTCATTCATAGCGAAGCACCTGAACCGGGTCCGTATTGGCGGCCTTGAAAGCCGGATAGAGCGTTGCAAGGAAGCTGAACACCAGCGCCATCACGCAGATCGCGGTGATCTCCACCGGATCGGCCTTGGACGGCAATTCGGTCAGGAAACGGATCGAAGGGTCCCAGAGGTTCTGCCCCGTCACGAACTGGATTGCGTTCACGACGGACTGGCGGAAGAACAGGAAGGTGAAGCCGAGTATCGTGCCCGCGACCATGCCGAGCGTGCCGATCGTCACGCCCACCGTCATGAATATCTTTATCATCCCCGAACGCGACGCGCCCATGGTCCGCAATATGGCGATGTCCCGCGTCTTGGCCCGCACCAGCATGATGAGCGAGGACAGGATGTTGAACACCGCCACCAGCACGATGATCGAGAGCACCACGAACATCGCCACGCGCTCCACCGCTAGCGCCTCGAACAACGACGCGTTCAACTGCCGCCAGTCGGTCACCTGTGCCCGACCCTGCACCTTGTCGGCTAAGGGCGTAAGTATATCCTGAACCTTATCCGCGTTGACGGTCTGCACTTCGATCATGCCGACGACATCGCCCAACAGCAGCAGCGTCTGCGCGTCTTCCATCGGCATGATGACGAACGCCTTGTCATATTCGTAGACGCCGACTTCGAAGATCGCCGCAATTTCGTAGCTGATCTCACGCGGCACCGTACCGAAGGGGGTCGAACGTCCTGCGGGGTTGATGACGCTCAACCGACCACCCACAGAAATGCCGAGATTTTCCGCCAACCGCGCGCCGATCGCGATTTTTCCGCCATTTGGCGTCAAGGCGGCGAGGCTGCCCGCCAGTACCTTGCCTTTCAATGTCTCGTTACTGCGTATGTCCGGTACGGTCATGCCGCGTACCAGCACAGCCTCGACCCGCCCTTGATAGTTGGCAAGCAGCGGTTGTTCGATCAATGGTGTGGCGCTGGTGACGCCCGGCGTCGCCTTTGCTTCCTTCAGGATGTCGCGCCAATCCGGAAGCCGCCCGCCATAGCCCTGCACCACGGCGTGGCCGTTGAGGCCCACGATCTTGTCGAAAAGCTCGGCCCGAAAACCGTTCATCACGCTCATCACGATGATCAGCGCCGCGACGCCCAGCATCACCGCAACGAGGCTGATCCCAGCTACCAGGAAAATGAACCCCTCTCCCTTTCCCGGCAGCAGATAGCGCCGCGCAATCATCCGTTCGTAGCGCGATAGAATCATGTCGGGTCAGCAATCCTTGGGGGTCGTTCCACTCGCTCTAGGCACCGTCAACTTCATAGGCAAGTTACACGGCTGTTGCTCATACAACACAGGGCGTTCCCAAAATGAATCACTTATTCACTTTGCTGATGACAGCGGGGCGGCGGCGGCATAGCAACATAATTGAAACATAGGCAAATGGCCGTGGTTCAGGGAAGTTGCGATCCCGCTCCGGAGCTTGGGGGCTGAAGGAACGGTTGATCGCGGCACAAGGGGGAGACGAGCGATCGTCCATCTACGCCCGGATCATTATTGGTCCGGGCGTTTATGATTCCAAGGGCGAAAACTCCGCACACCTCTTAAAAAAATCCTCTTGAACCTATAAAAACCTCAACCATATCTCTCCTGTCCGGCCGCCAATCGGGGCTAGACAAATAGGAAGACGGGCGCCGTTTTGGGTCCGTCGCATAGGTTTTATGCTCATAGGAGATATGACAATGCGTGGTTTTGATTTGACTCCCTATCGCCGCTCCACGGTCGGTTTCGACCGCCTGTTCGATCTGATCGAGAACAATGCGCGGCTGAACCAGGGCGATAACTATCCCCCCTTCAACATCGAGCGGCTGAGCGAAGACCGCTATCGCGTGACTCTGGCCGTTGCGGGCTTCCGCAGCGAAGAGCTTGAGATCACCGCGCAGCAGAACCTGCTCCAGGTCAGCGGCCGCAAGGAAGACGTGTCGAAGTCCGATCAGGGCAAGTATCTGCACGTCGGTATTGCGAATCGCAGCTTCGATCGTCGCTTTGAACTGGCCGATTTCGTTCGGGTGGACAGCGCGGAACTTGCCGATGGCCTGCTGGTCATCGAACTGGTTCGCGAAGTACCCGAAGCGATGAAGCCGAAGAAGATCGCCATCAACGGCGGTCAGCTTATCGACATCAACAAGGATCAGCGCGCCGCTTAAGCGCCGCTATTCGGTGTCGAATTGGAGGGAGCCGCAGAGATGCGGCTCCCTTTTTGATATGACTGCGGGGCATGCACAATCCAGGGATGCGCGTCTCCTGCTGCGCGGACCGTGCGGACCGTTTGATCGCGCAGGCTGACGGCCACGCCGCCCGTCCGCTGGAGCATCGCCTGGTCAATCTTCAGCCAGCGTGGGACACATTGGCGTGGGAGCCAGCGTTCGCTGACGACGATATCGGCGGCGGCACATTCCTTTGCGAGCACCGGCACGTCGACCAGATTGCGGCTGCGGGTGGCCAGCACCCGCCAATCCCGCCCCCCGCTCGTCAGAGTGACGGCGCAGAGATCGTCGCTGCATCGCGCCTGCCGCAATGACGTCACAGCGCCGAGTTCTCCGCCGAAGCCTGCGCTTTCGGACAGTGTATCGCGGACATAATCCCCTGCCCGCTCGCGCAGCACGGCCATGCCGCCGTTTGCGGTGCGGACCGCGAGATGCCGCCCGTCGCCCGTGACGAGCAGATCGGGGGGAGTCGTCATCAGCATCAGCGCGCAGCCTATAACGATTGGCGCAATACCGAGCCACCGCCAGTGTGTTCGCCATAGCAGGGACCAAAGCCCACCGCCGACCACCAGTCTGAAAGCGCCTGCACCGAAGGCAGGAAGCAACTGAACCGCGTAAGGCTGCGCTGCGACACCATGGGCCACCCATAGTAAAAGCCGTAGCGCATGATCGACCACCCACCACGCCGGTGTGCCGAGGCTCAAGCCAAATGCGGCACCCACACCGTCGAGAATCAAAGCAAGCGCCTCGAACGGCATTACGACGAAGGTCGTCAACGGAATGGCGACCAGATTGGCCAGCGATCCGAGCATACCGGCCTGGTGAAAGTGGAACAGCGCTATCGGCGCGAGTACGAGTTCGACGGCGATGCCGGTCAGAAACAGCACGATCACATGCCGCACAAGCCGCATCGGCCATGGTTCGTCGCGGGCATGGGTGAGCGCGCGGAAGCGTGGATGCTCGGCCAGCGCCACGATGGAGACGACCGCTGCGAAGCTCATCTGGAAGCTCGGGCCGACGAGTGATTCCGGCCACAGCAACAACACGAACACAGCGCCCGCCGCGATCAGGCGCAGAGTGATTGCCTCCCGCCCCAGCGCCAGCGCACCCAGCACCAGCAGGGACGCGACGCAGGACCGCACGGTTGGCACGTCCGCTCCCGTCATCAGCGTGTAGGCGATACCCGCCACCGCGCCGCCGCCCGCCGCGATCAACATCAACGGCCAACGCAACGCCGCGCGACGGCTCAGCGCCAGCACGCGGAAGATCAGGAATATCACCGCGCCAATCAGCGCCGTTACATGCAGGCCGCTGATCGACAGCAAATGGGCAAGGCCGCTGCGCCGCATGGCATCCGCGTCCGATTCACTGATGGCGCCCCGATCACCCGTGGCCAACGTTGCCGCGATTGCACCCGGCCCGCCGAGAACTTGCGCCTGGATATGGCTGGACAGTCTTTGCCGGATCGGCGGGAGGTTCGATGGAGCAGGCTTGGTAACCGAAATCGGCGGCAGTGCGCGTCCAGTCGCACCGATGCCGAGGAAGTAGGCACGTTGGGCGAAATCATAGGCTCCGGGCACGGCAGGCGGCGCGGGCGGCATCAACCTGACTCTGAACTTGACGGTCGATCCGGCTGTGACATCCGTGGGCCAATCCTTGTCCATGACATTGACGCGGATCTTCCGGGGCAAGTCTTCACGGCCGGTGGGACGTAGCATCAGCCGCGTCATCGCCTGCGCGGGGAGCGGCTCAACAGCATCAACTTCACCCTCTACTTCCACGAACGCCGCGCGAGCTATCGGCGCGGTTCCCGCCAGCCTCGCCTTGCCCCAGACGATCAGGCACCCGGCACAGCCGAGCAATCCGGCGGCAACCACGATCCGCCGAATACGGCCACCCTCGGGAAGGAAAACGCCCAGTAGGGCTGCGGCCAGCATCACGCAGCAGAACGCGGCCCATGCCATCGGATCGGGCAGCACGAACCACGCCGCAATCCCGATCCCCAGCCCCACCGGAAGCCATAGCGGAACCTGCTCCCGCTCCTGCTCCAGCCAGTGTTCCAGCGTCTCCGCCAGCGCTGTCCCATAGCGCTGCAACCGGCCCGCATCGCGGGTTTGTCCCGGCTCAAAAGCCATGCTAGGGGGCTGCGCAGTCATCCGGTGTTAATCTGACTGTCGAGGAATCATTGCGTGAGCGCAACCGCTGAAAATACTTCTGTCGTTACGCGCTTCGCCCCCTCTCCTACCGGATTCCTGCACATCGGCGGTGCACGCACGGCGCTGTTCAACTGGCTTTTCGCGCGCCATCACGGCGGCAAGTTCCTGCTGCGGATCGAGGACACGGATCGCGCGCGTTCCACCGAACCGGCGATCGATGCGATCTTCGATGGCCTGAACTGGCTGGGCCTTTCGGGGGACGAGGAACCGGTGTTTCAGTTTGCCCGTGCCGCGCGCCACGCCGAAGTCGCCAACGCGATGCTGGACTCCGGCCATGCCTATCGCTGCTACGCGACGCCGGAAGAGCTTGCCGAATTGCGCGAGCAGCAGCGCGCCGCCAAGCAGCCGATGCGCTATGACGGGCGCTGGCGTGACCGCGACCCGTCAGAGGCCCCGGCAGGCGCGCCGTTCGTCGTTCGGATCAAAGCACCGCGCGAGGGTGAAACTGTCATTGAGGACGCCGTGCAGGGCCGCGTCGTCGTTCAGAATGCCGAACTGGACGACATGATCCTGCTGCGGTCGGACGGCACGCCGACTTACATGCTCGCAGTCGTAGTGGACGATAACGACATGGGCGTTACGCATGTTATCCGCGGTGACGATCATTTGAACAACGCTTTCCGGCAGTTATCCATTATTCGCGCGATGGGATGGAAAGAACCTAACTATGCGCATATTCCGCTGATCCACGGCGCGGACGGCGCGAAGTTGTCCAAGCGGCACGGCGCGCTTGGCGTGGACAGCTATCGCGACGACATGGGCATGTTGCCAGAAGCCGTGCTCAATTATCTGCTGCGCCTTGGCTGGGGCCATGGGGACGAAGAGATCATCCCGATCGAGCGCGCGATCGAACTGTTTGACCTTTCGGGGGTAGGACGCTCGCCGTCCCGCTTTGACATCAAGAAGCTGGAAAACCTCAACGGCCACTACATCCGCGAAGCCGACGACGCGCGCCTGGCGAGCCTGGTCGCGCCGCGCGTGGCAAAGCTGACGAACAGCGAATTGACGGAAGCGCAGGTGCACCTGCTCACCACTGCGATGGCCGCGTTGAAGCCTCGCGCCAAGACGCTCGACGAGATCGCGGAGGGCGCGCTCTTTCTCTTCAAAAAACGTCCGCTGGATTTTGACGAGAAGGCGTCCGCTCTGCTAGACGATGCCTCGCGCGCGCTGATCGGAAAAACCGCCGACGCCCTTTCCCCCGTCCAGCCGTGGACGATAGAGGCGATCGAGGAAGCTATACGGCATGTCGCAGAGGATGCCGGACTTGGTCTTGGTAAAGTAGCCCAGCCCCTGCGTGCAGCACTAACGGGGCGCACTACTTCGCCGGGCATATTCGACGTGCTCTTTCTGCTCGGGAAAGACGAAGTGATTTCAAGACTTTCGGACGTTCGCCAGCCTTCAGTCGGCTGACGCGCAATAAAGGAGAACAATATGGCCGACACCAAAGCCACGCTGACCCTCGGAGAGAAGACACAGGATTACGGCATCCTGGATGGCTCGGTCGGTCCGCAGGTTATCGACGTACGCAAATTGTATGCGAATACCGGCATGTTCACCTACGATCCCGGTTTCACCTCGACGGCCAGTTGCGAATCGGCACTGACCTATATCGACGGCGACCAAGGCATTCTGCTTCATCGCGGATATCCCATCGAGCAGCTCGCCGAGAAGTCGAGCTTCATGGAAGTGTCCTATCTGCTGCTGAACGGCGAATTGCCCGACAAGCAGACGCTGGATACGTTCACGCGCACGATCACGCGTCACACGATGGTGCACGAGCAGCTTTCGACTTTCTATCGCGGCTTCCGCCGCGATGCGCACCCGATGGCGATCCTTTGCGGCGTCGTGGGCGCGCTGTCGAGCTTCTACCATGACTCGACGGACATCAACGATCCGCAACAGCGCACGATCGCCAGCCACCGCCTGATCGCCAAGATGCCGACGATCGCTGCCATGGCGTATAAATATTCGGTAGGTCAGCCGTTCCTCTATCCGCAGAACGACCTGTCCTACACCGGCAACTTCCTACGCATGACGTTCGGCGTTCCGGCGGAAGAATATGAAGTCGATCCCGTGATCGAATCGGCGATGGACAAGATCTTCATTCTCCATGCCGATCATGAACAGAATGCATCGACCTCGACCGTGCGCCTTGCTGGTTCGTCGGGTGCGAACCCGTTTGCCTGCATCGCGGCTGGCATTGCGTGCCTCTGGGGTCCGGCGCATGGCGGCGCGAACGAAGCGGCGCTCAACATGCTCCGCGAAATCGGCACGCCTGATCGCATCCCGGAATATATCGCTCGCGCCAAGAACAAGGACGATCCGTTCCGCCTGATGGGCTTCGGTCATCGCGTGTACAAGAACTTCGATCCACGCGCGAAGGTGCTTTCGAAAGCGGCGACCGAAGTGCTCGACAAGCTCGGCATCAACGATCCAGTTCTGGATACCGCCCGTGAACTGGAGCAGATTGCGCTCAACGATCCGTACTTCATCGACAAGAAGCTGTACCCGAACGTCGATTTCTACAGCGGCGTGATCCTGTCGGCGATCGGCTTCCCGACCGAGATGTTCACGGTGCTCTTCGCCCTCGCCCGCACTGTCGGCTGGGTGGCGCAGTGGAACGAGATGATCTCCGACCCAGCACAGAAGATCGGCCGTCCCCGCCAGCTTTACACTGGCCCGACGCAGCGCGATTATGTGCCGGTCGAGCAGCGCTAAGCAGCAGTCATTCGATTAGAAAGGGCGGCGTCTCTATCGAGATGCCGCCCTTTTCGTATCTACCGGGAGTTTGGAAGCGAAGGTAGGCTGAGCGTGAAGCGCGCGCCATGTCCCAGAGCACTTTCGACGGTGACGTCGCCGCCCATCGCCCGCGCCAGCCTGCGCGAGATATAGAGGCCAAGGCCGCTGCCGCCTGCCTCATCGCGGCCAAGCCGCTCGAACTTGTCAAATATGCGATCCTGATCTTCCGGTGCGATGCCGCGCCCCTGATCGGTGACGGTGACCAGGGCCATGCCCTCAGACTGCGCGGCGCGGACCTCAATCACAGTGTTTTCAGGCGAATAGCGTACCGCATTGCCGATGAGATTCACCAACACCTGCAACGTGCGCCGGAACTCGCCAATAGCGGCTACGCCCTGCTCCGCGTCGGGGGCATCGATCCGTATCGCGCGATCCGCCGCCTTGACACCAAGCAACCCCGCCGCCCGCCGCGCGAGATCGGCAAGGTCGATGTCCTCAACCGTGACCGCAAAATCCGGGCGATCGATGGCTTGCAAGTCCGCCAGATCGTCCACCAATTCCATCAGGTGCCGGCCCGCTGTCGCAATGTCGGCGGCATACGCGGCATAGTCCGCCCGCAAAGGCCCTTCCAACTGGCTGCTGATCGTGTCGGCATTGGCGATGATCCGGCCCAGCGGCTGGCGCAATGCCCGATCGAGCCGCCGCCCGAACAGGGGCATGGCGTCGCGCGCGATGGAGGTTGCGACCTCCTTCAGCACACGCATAGCCTTGCCGCGATAGCCACTCAGTCGCCCGCTGGTGTCAAATATCGGCATTCCCGATAGGACATATTCGACGCCATCGGCACCTTTGGCGTACTGCGAGGCAAAGGATCGCCGCTCGGCAAAAGCGCGCAGGATGGGCATGTCGCCCTCGGCATCCGCCGCTATTGTGAACCATGCCGTCAAGGGGCTTCCGGGACTTGGCATCTCCGCCGCATCCCCCGTACCCGCCATGACGAACCGCAGTTGCGAGTCGATCTGCCACCACCAGCCTTCGCCGGTGGCGATCAGGTCCGCCTCACGCGCAGCCTTGTCATCGGACATAAGACGCGGCGCGCGCTCGCGCCATTCGACGACCGCAAGCTCAACCTTGCCGCCGCGTGGCTGTGCCCGCACCCACATATCGATATCGGCCATCGCGCCGGCGGCCAGCACCGGACGAGACAGCGGAATGTTCATCCTAACGGCCAGCCGCGCCAACGCCGCCAGTTGCGGGACGGCGAAAGGTCCACCCACCGTGCCGCCAGCCTGCGCCTGAAGGTTGGCGATAGGCATGTCCGCAGCGATTAGCCGCCCTTCGGCATCCACTGTCGCGCGCAGGATTTCGGCGGCATTCACGCTCGTCATCCTCGATCCACCTGCGGGATCATGGCCAGCTTTGCACGCAGTGCGGCAGGGCGACGTAGCGCCTGCATCTGATCCGCCGCATCATCTTCCCGCAGGTCGTCATAGCTCTGCGACAGCCGCACCAACGTCGGATCATCGCGCTCTCCACGGACGATCCGAAGATCGAGCAGCAGATGCCGATAGTCCGATGCCGTCCCGCCCAGCGCCTTGCACAAAGCCGCGAGTTGCGTGTCACCACCATGCACCAGCACATCCAGCACGGCGTCCAGCTCCACATCGGCCAATTCACCGGCGAGTGCTGCGAAAAGCAGATAACGCCGCTCGCTCAGTGCCTGCCCCAGCAATTCGGCGTGGCGGCCTCGATCGCGGAGCGTCCGCGCCAGCCGTGTCGCCAAGGCAAAGCCACTCGCTTCCTCGTCATGCCGCGCCAGCAGGGCGAAGGCGGCATCGGTCATCGCCATCATCGCGGCATTCTGTTCCGCAAGTCCGGCGCGGTATAGTTCGGTTCCCAGCACCGCCGCACTCGTCCACGCCAGTTCCGCGAAATGTTCGGCTGGCAAATCCGCTTGCATCGCCGATCCCGCAGCAATGCCGGCTTGCGCAGACCAGCGTGCTTCGGTACGAACCAGTCGCGCCGCAAGATCGACTACAGCAGCGTCGTCGTCTTCGATGAGCCAAGCCGTTCCTTGCGTGGGGTCCGCAGCAGGATCGCCGTCCCCCCGCAACGCCTGAGCGCCGAGTAGGCTGACGGCAGCGCGCAGTCGCATATGCGCCATCAGTTCGGGCGACAGGATATGTGGATGCCGCTGCACCGCGGGCCAGATGATCGGCCGGTCCACCAGCGTCAGAGTTGAACCCGCGAGGCTGCTGCGTGCTTCATCCACCAGTGCGGCTTCGATGGCGGTTAGGCATCCGGCGATGTGCCGACGCGCCTCAGTGGCAAGAGCATCGGGCCAGCCGCGCACGCCGTCCCGGAAGAAATGGCTGAGGTCGATCAGGTGCCGCACGGACGCACCTACAGGCCCGCTACCGGCGGCCGCTAACGGCCAGGAACCGGACGGTTCTGTATCGAAAATCGTGAACGATGCGGCGCTCATCCCACCGCTATAGGACGAGTGTCGTTAATTTCGACTAAACCGAACCTGCAACCGCCTCAGGCGCGCCTGCGCAGAACCATCATCGCGACCGAGCCGATGCCGCACAGATTCCCCAAAGCCAAACCCGCCGTCACGCTTGACAAAAACGCCACGATAATCAGCAGGATAAGCGCAGAACCGGGCGTGAACAACGCCCATGGCTTTATACCACCCGTCCGCCGCCAACGCACCGCCAGCAGGACGATGCCCAGCAACAGCGCGAGATAAATGCCGTCCATCCGCGCGCCTGCCTCGTCGCCCAGCATGATGACGCCAAGCAGTACGATGAGGCCAGGCATCAGCGCCATCCATCCATCGTCCTGCGCCCGCCGCGCCAACTGGCCGAGCCGGTCGGATGTCAATGATGTCGTCAATCCGCACAGCATCAGCAACATGCCGAACAGGGGCCAGGCGAGCATCACTGCAATCACCCCCATTGCCGAAAGCGCAATGCCGCCGATGCGCACCTGTGTCGCGGGCACTTGGGTACGCAGCAGCATCGGCGCGATCCGTGTCGCGATGCGCGAGAGCAGATAATGCTCCGCCCCGCCTTCGGTGGACGGCGCTTCGCTCTGCCCGCCAAGCAGCGCCTGTGCTACCAGATCTGCCGAAGCTTGGCTGTCGACGAGAGCGATGCGGCCTTCCAATATATCTTCCTGTGGTACGACGATGCGATAGCCGCCCGCCTGCACCGCCGCGCGCATCAGCGTCAGCTCCAAATCCCAGTCGCCCAGCATGTCGAGCGTGCCGAACAGCAGGTCGGGAGACACACGTAGCAACCCGGCCCAACGATGCTGCCCATCGATCCGCTCAAACCCGGCGGTAGCGCGGCTGTCATCCGCCGCGAGCAGGACGTTGCCGGGATGCGCTGACACGGCAGTGATATGCTTTTGTGCGATAATGGCGCCGTCGGCGATCAGCATCATGTCCCGGTCACGTGGCGCTTCACGGACCAGCGACACCATGTCACGGACCAGCATGACCGGAATGCCGTCCGCCGTCAGCCGGTCCACAGCACGCGAGAGCGGCTGCGTCACCGCACCCACCAGGATCATCACATGGCTTGCGCCTGCTTCGGCAGCCTGCCGCGCCTGATATTCCACGAGGCTATGGCCCGCGAAATGCAGTCCCGCGCGCAATTCCGTACCCGCGCCCGCCATTGGCGGTACGACAGTGGTGGAGTGGCTGGCGCAAATAACGGCCGCAAAGGACATGATTGTTCGGGAACCCGGCTGTGATGCAGTGAGCCAGCCTTTTCGCAATGCAACGCGCGCTATGCAAGGTCCGCGTTATAACGGGTCCGGCAGAGTTATCCGTGCGAGAGTTCGAAAGTCGCCAATGCCGCCTTGATCCGCCGAACGATTCGCGGCTCGCCCGGCGCGGAGACCGCCGCTTCCTCGGCCAACGCCATCAGCCCCTCAACTCCGAAACTGGCAGCCAGTCCCTTCAACCGCCACGCGGCCAGTTGCCAATTTGCATCGCATCTGGCGCGGCCCAAAAGGTCCGCCTGCCGATTCGCACTTTCCAGAAATGCCCCCCGCAGATCGGCGATGAGGGCGAGGTCATCGCCTACGGCAGCGGCCAGCGCCGCCTCCAATGCTCCGGGATCATAAGACATAATGCACGAATACGCGCCGGGCCGTTAAGTTTTGGTTGAGAATGGCCGTTTCCGTGCCGCCAAAACATGTTACAGAGATCGTCATGAACGGGGGCATAAAAATTGTCGATCTGCGACGCGGGAATCCCCGCCTAGTGGCACAAGAAACTGAAAACGAACAGGAACTGCTGCTGGAGAACAGCATCCCTGTTGAGGAACCGGTGGAGGAACTTCTATTGGAGGAGGCTCCGGAACCGCGTTCAAGATTATTCGACGTGGTTGGTTTCGTCTTCGGGTTTCTCGCGATCGCCTGGGTGCTGTTTTACGGCTGGGTGCTCTTTGGTCGCGGTACGGGCTCGCCCGCACTGGAGTCGGTGCCTTCAATCATCGCGACCCTGACGATGCCGCTGGCGTTGCTGATGACTGCTTACATATTGCTGATGCGCAACAGCCGTGCCGAGGCGCATCGCTTCGCCGACACAGCGCGCGTCCTGCGCGAGGAGAGCATCGCTCTGGAAGCGCGCGTTCAGCGGCTGGGCCGCCAGCTTTCGTTAGCGCGCGAGACCATGGTGGAGCAGGCGTCCTTGCTGGAGAGCTATGGCGCCGCCGCCAGCGCGAATATGGAGGCGTCGGCGCAGGTCATCGCTGTGCGGACTGACGAAACGGCCAAGAGCGCCGCCACTGCCGAGCACGCCACGACACAACTCGCGCAGCAATTCACAAGCATGGTGCAATCGCTCCCGCAACTGGAAGACCGCGCAGCCGAAATGACGGCGCGTCTGATCGATAGCGGCCATGCTTTGTCCGAGCGTATTGATGGGCTGGAGACCCGGTTGCACGCGATCGCGGAACTGTCCGACGATGCGCGCAGCCGCACGCTGGCGGCGACCAAGAGTCTCGCCAGCCAGTTGGGCCAGCTTCAGGATGCGACTCGATCCACGTCCGACGAAGTGAACGGCATGGCCGAACTGGCCGCCAACCGCATCGATGTGGCGCTCGAACGGTCACGCGCCGCACTGACCGAGACATGCAACGGTCTGGACGCGCAGAGCGCCACGCTGACAACCCTGGTAGAGCGTGCGCGACAGGCTCTTTCCGACATTGGGGCTGACTCGATTCGCGACTTCTCTGAGAACAGCGCGGAGATCGAGGCGCGCCTGCACGATCTCAATCGCCTGATCGAGGGGCAGAGCACACTGGCGTCTGGCCTGAGCGACGGCCTGACCGTCAAGCTTGCAGTGCTGGAGTCGCGCTTCGCCACATTTGAGCAGGAAGGGCTTGCGCGGAATGAACGTCTCGCCCGCGCTCTTGCGACGCTCACCAGTGAAGCGAGCCGGATGGACGAGGCGCTTGCGACCGGCAATGCGAGCGCCGAACAGCTTATCGGGAAGTCCGAGACGCTGATGCTGGCGATCGATTCGAGCGTTCGAGAGGTGGATGAGACCTATCCGCTGGCGCTGGGGCGGTTGAACACGCGTGTGGCGGAAACGCGGACGCTGCTCGCTGCGGCAGCGCCGGAGATCGAGGCGCTGGAGGCTGTGGCCGACGCGGTCCTTGGGCGCACACAGGAAGCCGAGGAACTGCTTCGGGGCCAGAGCCGTCGCCTGACCGAATGGCTGGAAAGCACGGAGCGTGGTCTCTTGGCCAATCGCACGCAGGTTGAGAGCCTTCAGGATGCGCTGGATACGGCGGGCAATACCACGACGCGGCTTACCGAAAGCGCGGGTCCGCAACTGATTGCTGCGCTGCTGCGCGTAAAGGATACGGCCGATCAGGCGGCCGACCGCGCGCGTCAGGCGCTGAGCCGGGCCATTCCCGAAGCCGCACAAGCTCTTGGCGAAGCAAGCGAGGCCGCAATGCAGCAGGCCATCGGCGACCGCGTGACCTTACAGATAAAGGAAGTCGCGGAAGTGGCCGAGCGCGCCGTGAAAACCGCGCACCAAGCGTCGGACCGCCTGATGCGGCAGTTGCTGACGATTGCAGACACCAGCGCAAGCATCGAACAGCGCATCGAACAGGCCGAGCAAGCCGCCGAAGAGCGCGACCGCGACAATTTCGCGCGCCGCTCGGCGTTGCTGATCGAATCGCTGAACAGCACTGCCATCGACGTGTCGAAGATATTGTCGAACGACGTGTCCGACTCTGCCTGGGCAGCCTATCTGAAGGGTGATCGCGGGGTGTTCACGCGCCGGGCCGTGAAGCTGCTCGATGCCGGGCAGTCACGCGAGATCGCCTTGCACTATGACAATGATCCCGAGTTCCGCGATCATGTGAACCGCTACATCCACGACTTTGAAGGAATGTTGCGGACGATCCTGTCGGCCCGCGACGGCAGTGCGCTGGCGGTAACGATCCTGTCGTCCGACATGGGCAAGCTGTATGTCGCGCTGGCGCAAGCGATTGAGCGCCTGCGCCAGTAATTCAGTGCATCATCCGCTCTAGCGAGTCAGTTGTGATCCAGCCGAAAACATAGTTCGCATAGTAGATCGCGAACATGATCGCGGCGAGGACCGTGGCGCGCCCGCAGACCAGCAACGGTCGGAAATTGCTGGGCGCACTATCGGCCTGCCCCGGCAACAGGACTTCCCCCGACTCATCGGGCGTCCGGATACCGAAGGGCAGGACCAAGAAGGCCGCCATGACCCAGAACAGGAAGTAGATGGCGACGATAGCGTAGCTGTTCATGACCTGCCTTTACGCGTTTACGATCAACACATCCACCACGGGCTTTTTGCCGGTCCAGCGCGTAGCGGCGCGGCGAACGGCCAGGCGGATGTTCTCGCGCAGCGCTTCGTCGGCTTTTCCGCCTTTGGTCACAGCCTTAGCCGCTTCGTCGGATGCTTCGGAAATGAAAGCCTCCTTGTCCTCCTCGACCGGCACGCCTTGCAGTCGGACATCGGGCCTTCCTATCAACCGGCCACCACGATCCACGGCGACCGCGACACTAATCTGGCCATGCAGCGCGATCTTGCGACGCTCGTTCATCGTCGCGCCGTCGGCAGGCAGGATGACGTCGCCGTCAAGGACGAGCCGTCCTGCCGTTTCCTTGCCGATGATCTTCGGCGCTCCGGGTGCCAAACGCACGATGTCGCCATTACCCTGCACCACGGCATGTGGAATGCCTTCGCTGAGACCCAGCCGCGCCTGTTCCGCCATGTGGCGCATCTCGCCATGCACAGGGAGCAGAATCTGTGGGCGAATCCATTTGTACATGGCCTGTAGCTCGGGGCGGCCGGGGTGGCCGGACACATGCACTTCGGCCTGACGGTCCGTGACCATCGTTACGCCCTTGCTGGCCAAGGCATTCTGAATGCGGCCGATGGCGATCTCATTGCCGGGAATCTGCTTTGACGAGAAGACCACCATGTCGCCTTCGGTGAGCTTGATCGGATGGCTGTCGAAGGCGACGCGCGCCAGCGCCGCACGCGCCTCGCCCTGCCCGCCGGTTGCGATAATCATCACCTTGTCGCGGGGCAGGTCCATCGCCGTGTCCCAATCCACCATCTCGGGGAAATCGCGCAGATAGCCTGCGCTCTTGGCATTGCCGATGATGCGGTCGAGCGAGCGTCCGGCTACGCACACGGTGCGGCCCGTTGCGCGCGCCACTTCGCCCAGCGTTTGAACGCGCGCGGCATTGGAGGCGAAAGTCGTCACGAGGACGCGCTGCTTCGCGCCCTTCACAACCTCCAAAAGGCCCTCCCGAACATCGCCTTCCGATCCGCTGGCTTCCGGGTTGAACACATTGGTGCTGTCGCAGACGAGCGCGAGAACACCCTCGTCGCCCACTGCGGACAACTGCTCGGGTGTCGACGGAACGCCTAGTAATGGGCGGTCGTCGAGCTTCCAGTCGCCGGTGTGGAATATCTTCCCATGCGGCGTGTCGATGACCAGCGCATTGCCTTCAGGGATCGAGTGCGCGAGCGGCATATATCGGAAGCCGAAGGGGCCAAGCTGAACGCTCCCGCCATTTTCGACGACATGGAGCTTGACCTGATTCTTGATGCCCTCCTCTTCCAGCTTCATGCGGATTAGGCCCGCAGTGAACGGCGTGGCATAGAGCGGCACGCCGAGATCAGCGGCAAGATAGGGGATGGCGCCGATATGATCCTCATGACCGTGGGTCAGGACGATGCCGAGAAGGTCGTCGAGATTATTCTCGATGAACGTCAGGTCCGGCAGGATCAGGTCCACGCCGGGATATTGTGGATCGGCGAATGTGAGGCCGAGGTCGACCATGACCCACTTGCCTTGGCAGCCGTAAAGATTGACGTTCATGCCGATCTCTCCCGACCCGCCGAGGGCTAGGAAAAGCAATTCGTTCTTGGGTGTCATTACGAAACAAAACTCCTGTGGCACCCCCGCCCGTTGGCGTGGTGCTTATGCTAATGTGCTGGAGAATGATCCAGCGGTCAGATTCTGCCATGCATCAGCGCCAGTCCCTGAATTGTCAGGTCCGGCGCGATTGCATCAAAAATATCCGTGTGCTGATCGAACAGCACGGCTAGGCCACCCGTCGAGATGACCTTGACCGGGCGACCGATCTCGGCCCGCATACGCGCAATGAGCCCCTCGATCATCGCCACATAGCCCCAGAAGACGCCGATCTGCATCTGCGCCTCGGTAGTGCGGCCGATGACGGACCGGTCCTCTGGCGCGGCAATCGCGATCCGGGGCAGCTTGGCGGCGGCGCTGACGAGCGCGTCCAGCGAAAGGTTTATGCCCGGCGCAATGATGCCGCCCTTATAAGCGCCGCTGTAATCCACGACATCGAAAGTGGTCGCCGTCCCGAAATCGATTACGACCAAGTCGCCGCTACAAAGATGGTGTGCCGCTATCGCATTTACAACGCGATCTGCGCCGACCGACGCAGGCTCGGCTACATCGAGTTCGATCCCCCAGGCGACCGGATGCTGACCGGCGATCAGTGGATCGACCTTGAAATATTTGGAGGAAAGCACTTCGAGGTTATGCAGGGCGCGCGGCACCACCGTCGCGATGATGACCGAATTGACGTCACTCAACGCGAAGCCTTCGAGGGTCAGCAATTGGTTCAGCCAGACCGCATATTCGTCCGCCGTCCGCCGCGGGTCAGTGGCGATCCGCCAACGCGCGCGGATGGTGTCCGATTCGACCAGCGCGAATACGACATTGGTGTTGCCGGCATCGACGGCGAGAAGCATCAGGCGGTCCTTGATCGCGAAGAGGTAGCGGGCATCCTCATAGCAGGAAGACGTCGCCCGCGTGAATGGTTCGCGAACCGCCGTCCGCTTGATCCAGGATCAATGCGCCGCTGCTATCAAGACTGTGAAATTGACCCTTAAATGACATTCCATCCGGCAAGTTGACCTTGAGCGGCGTGCCACGGGGATGCGCGGCCTGTAGCCAGAGTGTGCGGATCGGATCGAGACCGAAGCTGCGCCATTGCATCAGCAGTTCATGAAAAGTGCGCGATAGCTGTTCCAGTACGTCGGCAGGCGTCGCGTCCACGGCCCCTTGCGACCAGAGGCTCGTGGTCAGGCGGTCCGGCAAATCGGGATGGGCCATGATGTTGATGCCAATCCCCAACAGGATTGCATCTCCAACACGTTCCAACAACATGCCCGACAGCTTAGCCGGACCGATCAGAATGTCGTTGGGCCATTTGATCTGGACCCGCCCCGGCAGCATCATGTTCACCGTCCGCCACACGGCTACCGCAGCGACAAGGGCGAGTGTCGCCGGGGGCGGATCATTGGCCTGCAATCGGACGAGCGTGGAACAATAGAGATTGCCCGGTGGACTCTCCCATGCGCGATCGAGCCGCCCTTTGCCGCCGGTCTGAGTCTCCGCGCGGAGCCACAATCCTTCGGGTGCGCCTTCCCCGGCCAACACGCGCATATCGGCATTGGTAGAGGCGGTTTGCAAGACCGTGCGGATTTCGATGGTCAGAAGAGCGCCGCCGCCGCTGCCGCGCTGGCGCTGTCCAGCACGGGATTGAGGAGATAGCCGAGCACGATTACGGCAGCGCAGACCGCGATAATGGCGTTCTCGATCAGCGGCGTGTTCTTTGCATAAGCGGCGGCCGGCTCATCGAAGTACATCGTCTTGATGATCTTCAGATAATAGAATGCCCCGATCACCGATGCCGCAATACCAAACGCAGCAAGACCAAGAAGCCCTGCGCCAACTGCGGCATCGAACACCAGGAACTTGGCCCAGAAGCCGAAGAGCGGCGGGATACCGGCAAGGCTGAACATGAAGATTGCGATGGCGGCGGCAAGCCCCTTGCGCGACTGCGAAAGGCCCGAGAGGCTGGCGATCGTTTCGACGGGCGTGCCGTCCTTGTCGCGCATCTGGAGGATGCAGACGAAACCGCCGATCGTCATTACGACATAGATAGCCATGTAGCTCATGGTCGCCGCCACACCTGCGGGCGTGCCACATGCGAGGCCGATCAGCGCAAAGCCGACGTTGTTGATGGATGAATAAGCCATCAGGCGCTTGATGTTTGTCTGGCCGATAGCCGCCACTGCACCGAAGAGGATGGAGGCAAGCGCCACGAAGATAACGATCTGCTGCCACGCCATGCCGCCGGGTCCAAGCGCCTCGATCGCAACACGGATGGTGAGGCCGATCGCCGCGACCTTCGGCGCACTGGCGAAGAAGGCAGTCACGGGCGTGGGCGCACCTTCGTACACATCAGGCGTCCACATGTGGAACGGCACGGCGCTGATCTTGAAGGCCAGACCCGCCAGCACGAATACCATGCCGAAGAGCAGTCCGTTCGACAGGCCGTTGCTCATCGCGACAGAGACGCCTTTGAAGCTTGTTGAGCCGGAGAAGCCGTAGAGCAAAGATATGCCGTAGAGCAGGATGCCGCTGGCCAATGCGCCAAGTACGAAATATTTCAGGCCCGCTTCGGCCGAGCGCGTGTCCTGCCGCATGAAGCTGGCAAGGACGTAAGCAGACAAGCTCTGTAGTTCGAGACCGACATAAAGCGTCATAAGGTCGCCCGCCGACACCATCATGCCCATGCCAATGCAGGAGAACAGGATCAGGATCGGGAACTCCGCGCGCACTGCGCCTGTGCCACCCGACATCAGCGGCGCGAAGAAGCGCGGCGCGACGACGATCGAAGCAGCGGCGGCAGTATAGATCAGCACTTTGGCATAAGCAGCAAATGCATCGGCGCGGTAAAGACCGTCAAACGCAATGCCGCCATGGCCGGGAAGGCCGAGCAGCGTCAGGCCCGCCGCCAGCAAGGTCGCGACGGAAAGCCAGCTTACGAGTTGCGCTGTGCGATCGCCGGCATAAGCCGCGACCATCATCAGCACGAGGCCGCCGATGGTCAGCACCAGTTCTGGCATGACCATCAGGAGGGAAGCATTGTCGATCATCAGTGCGCCTCCCCCGGCGTTTCATGGTTTTCGGTGTGGTGCCCCTGCGCAGCGGCGGGGTTGCCGGCCGTCAGCTTCGCGTCGCCTGCAGGCTTGGCGCGGTCGATTCGCGCGACCAGCGAAGCAACATCGGCGCGCATCGGTGCGATGAAGCTTTCCGGATAGATTCCCATCCACAGCACGGCGGCTGCAATCGGAGCCAGCAACCACATCTCGCGACCCGAAAGATCCGGCATGGCGCGCACATCGTCATGGACGAGTTCGCCGTAAGCAACGCGGCGATACAGATAGAGCATATAGGCCGCGCCCAGGATGATACCGGTGGTCGCGACGATCGCGACAAGGCTGGACGCCTGATACACACCCATCAGCGCGAGAAATTCACCGACGAAATTGCTGGTTCCGGGCAGGCCTACTGCCGCCATCGTAAATAGCAGGAACAGCACCGCATATTTGGGCATGTTGATGGCCAGGCCGCCATACCTGCTGATCTCGCGTGTATGCAGGCGGTCGTAGATGACGCCGACGCAGAGGAACAGCGCGCCAGAGACGAGACCGTGGCCCAGCATCACCATCATCGCGCCTTCGATACCCTGCTGATTGAAGGCGAACAGGCCGACCGTCACGATCGCCATGTGTGCGACGGAGGAATAGGCGATGAGCTTCTTCATGTCGCTCTGCACCAATGCGACGAGCGAGGTGTAGATCACCGCGACCATCGAGAGGCCGAACACCAAAGGTGCAAACTGAGCGGAGGCTTCCGGGAACATCGGCAGCGAGAAGCGGATGAAGCCGTAGCCGCCCATCTTCAGCAGCACGCCCGCCAGAATGACCGAACCAGCCGTCGGCGCCTGAACGTGCGCGTCGGGCAACCAGGTGTGGACTGGCCACATCGGCATCTTCACGGCGAAGCTGGCGAAGAACGCGAGCCACAACCATGTCTGCGCCTGCGGTGCGAAGTCATAAGCCATCAGCACCGGAATGCTGGTGGAGCCTGCCTCCTGCACCATCCACATCATCGCGATCAGCATCAGCACCGATCCGAGCAGGGTGTAGAGGAAGAATTTATAGCTGGCGTAAATGCGTTCCGCGCCGCCCCAAATGCCGATGATGAGGTACATCGGGATAAGGCCTGCTTCGAACATGACGTAGAAGAGGAAGATATCCTGCGCGGTGAAGACGCCGATCATCAGCACCTCCATCAGCAGGAACGCCGCCATATATTCGCCAACGCGCTTTTCAATCGCGATCCAGCTTGCGCCGACGCAGATCGGCATCAGGAATACCGTCAGAACGATCAGCATCAGCGCGATACCGTCTATACCGAGCGCCCAGGCGAAGCGGCCGAAGAGCGGCGCGTATTCGGTGAACTGCCATTGCGCGGCACCCGCGGACTGGTCGAAATTGAGCCAAAGCACGATGCCCAGCACGAAGTCGATCAGCGTCGCGATGAGTGCAATACTGCGTGCGCTACGGTCGTTCGCGTACAGGCAGGCAATGGCCGCTGCCATCGGAACGGCCATCATCAGCGTGAGAATGGGAAAGCCAAGCTGGTTCATTATCGTGCGATCGCCCAGGTTGCAGCCGCGGCGAGCCCGAGCAGCATCACCAATGCGTAAGTGTAAAGATAACCCGACTGGAGCCTGCGCGTCAGCTTGCCCCCCTGCACCACCAACGCGGCAAGGCCGTTCGGACCGAAGCGGTCGATGAGGCCGACGTCGCCGAACTTCCAGAAGGCACGACCAATGGCGAACGCGGGTTTGACGAACAGGAAGTTATAAAGCTCGTCGAAATACCATTTGTTGAGAAGGAAGTCGTAGAGGACGCCGAACTGGCCGACGAACTGGCGCGGCCAGTCGGTGTAACGGATGTACGCCAACCAGGCGATCGCAAGCCCCGTAAGCATCACTGCGGCTGGCGCGAGCTTCACCCACAAGGGAACTTCGTGCATCGCGTGCATCAAATGCGTGTCGAACGCGATCGCGCCCTTCCAGAACTCGATGCCATGTTCGGCGTCGACGAAACTGTGATGGAAGAGGAAGCCTGCGAAGACCGCTCCAAGGCTCAGGACGATCAGCGGGATCAGCATGACCCATGGGCTTTCGTGAGGATGATAGCCGCCAGTGCCCGTGGGGAGCGCGTGGGCGTCCGCTTCATGACCATGGGGGTCGTGACCGGCATCTTCCTGAGCGGGCGCATTTTCATGCTCGCTGCCATGGCCATGCGTGCCGTGAGCATCATGCCCATGCGCGTCATGGAGGGCGTGCTGGATATGCTCCGAAGCGGCCCAGCGTGCCTTGCCGAAGAAGGTAAGGAACACCAGCCGCCAGCTATAGAAGCTGGTGAGCAGTGCTGCGAACGCGCCAACGTAGAAGGCCAGACGCCCGCCGCCGCCCGACGCATAGGCTGCTTCGAGGATAGCATCCTTCGAGTAGAAGCCTGCGAAACCGAAAACATCGATGATGCCGACGCCGGTGATCGCCAGCGTACCCGCAGTCATCGCCCAGAAGGTGATCGGGATTTCCTTACGTAGCGCACCATAATAACGCATGTCCTGCTCATGGTGCATTGCGTGGATGACTGAGCCCGCGCCAAGGAACAAGAGCGCCTTGAAGAACGCGTGCGTAAACAGATGGAACATGGACGCGCCATAAGCGCCGACGCCCGCGGCGAAGAACATATAGCCGAGCTGCGAGCAGGTCGAATAGGCGATGACGCGCTTGATGTCGTTCTGCACGGTGCCGACTGTCGCCGCAAATAGACAGGTCGCTGCGCCGACGAAGGTGACGACGCCGAGCGCTGTCGGGCTGGTCTCGAACATCGGCGACAGGCGGCACACCATGAACACGCCCGCCGTGACCATCGTCGCGGCATGGATCAGCGCCGACACCGGGGTTGGGCCTTCCATCGCGTCGGGAAGCCATGTGTGCAACCCCAACTGCGCCGATTTGCCCATCGCGCCAACGAACAGCAGCAGGCAGAGCACCGTCATCGTATCGAAGCGCCCGCCAAGGAAGCCGATGGTCGAACCTGCCATAGACGGCGCGGCAGCGAGAATCTCCGGAATCGAGATGGTGTCAAACACCAAGAACGTGCCGAAGATGCCCATCATGAAGCCAAGGTCGCCGACGCGGTTGACGACGAACGCCTTAATAGCGGCGGCATTCGCGCTGGGCTTGCGGAACCAGAAGCCGATCAGGAGATAGGAGGCAAGGCCAACGCCTTCCCAGCCGAAGAACATCTGCAAAAGGTTGTTCGCGGTCACGAGCATCAACATCGCGAACGTGAACAGCGACAGATAGGCGAAGAAGCGCGGCTGATCCGGGTCTTCCTCCATATAGCCCCAGCTATACAGATGGACGAGCGCGGAGACGGTAGTGATTACGACCAGCATCACCGCAGTCATCGTGTCGACGCGCAACGCCCAGGCCGCATCAAAGTCGCCCGAGCGAATCCAGGTGAAAACCGGTTCGACATAGGGCGTCGCTTCGCCACCGACGAAGGATAGGAAAATGGGCCAGCTCAGCGCGCACGATGCGAAAAGCGCGCCCGTCGTGACGATCTTTGCAGGTACATTGCCGATGATGCGATTGCCCAGCCCGGCGATGATCGCAGCGAGCAGCGGGAAAAGGACGATAAGCGAGATCATGTCTTGGTCTTCAGCCCTTCATCCGGTTGGCATCGTCTACGGCGATAGTGCCGCGTCCACGGAAATAGATGACTAGGATCGCCAGCCCGATCGCCGCTTCGCCCGCCGCAACGGTCAGCACGAACATCGAGAACACCTGCCCCACCAAATCACCTAGGAAGGCGCTGAAAGCGACAAGGTTGATGTTCACGGCGAGCAGGATCAATTCGATCGCCATCAGGATGATGATGACGTTCTTGCGATTGATGAAGATGCCGAGCACGCCCATCACGAACAGGATGGCACTGACCACCAGATAATGCTGCAAGCCGATCACAGTTCGATCCCCTGCCCGACGGGCTGATTGATGTTGCGAACCGCATCCTGCGGACGACGGCGGTTCTGCTTGTCGATGTTCTGGCCACGCACGCCGCCGCGAGCACGGTGCGTCAGCACGATCGCCCCGATCATCGCGACCAGCAGGACGATGCCCGCAGCCTCGAACAGGAAGATATAGCGGGTGTATAGCAGCACACCGATCTGTTTGATGTTGGATACATCCGCAGTCGCGGGGGCTGCGCGTTGCGCCAACTCCATCGGACCCGCTTGCCAAATGCCGACCCCCAGCACGATCTCTGCCAACAGCACCACGGCTATCGCCAATCCAAACGGCAGATAATTGACGAAGCCCGCGCGCAGTTCGGCAAAGTCGATGTCGAGCATCATGACGACGAACAGGAACAGGATCGCGACCGCGCCGACGTACACAATCACCAGCAGCATCGCGATGAACTCAGCGCCGAGCAGCACCATCAGTCCTGCCGCGTTGAAGAACGCCAGGATCAGCCACAGCACCGAATGTACGGGGTTGCGCGAGAAAATGGTGAGCGCACCGCTGGCGATCACCAGCGTCGCGAACAGATAGAAGGCGAGAACGTGAATCAATTTACGACCCCAATAATCCGTTCGGGCTGAGCGAAGTCGAAGCCTTCCACTGAACGAAGTGAAGTGGCTTCGCTCCGCTCAGGCCAACCCTTCGACCCCTTCGACAGGCTCAGGGCGAACGAATAAGATGTGAACACGCTGCCCATTACCGATAGGGCGCATCGGCGGCAAGGTTCGCGGCGAGGGCGCGTTCCCACTTGTCGCCGTTCTCGAGGAGCTTCGCCTTGTCGTATATAAGCTCCTCACGCGTCTCAGTCGAAAATTCGAAGTTCGGGCCTTCGACGATCGCGTCGACCGGGCACGCTTCCTGACACAGACCGCAATAGATGCACTTGGTCATGTCGATGTCGTAGCGGGTCGTGCGGCGGCTGCCGTCGTCGCGCGGCTGCGCCTCGATGGTGATCGCGAGCGCGGGGCAGACAGCCTCGCACAGCTTGCATGCGATGCAGCGTTCCTCGCCATTGGGATAGCGACGCAGGGCATGCTCGCCCCGGAAGCGCGGGCTGATCGGGTTCTTCTCATAAGGGTAGTTGATGGTCGCCTTGGGCTTGAAGAAATACTTCAAGGTCAGCCAATGCGCCTTCAGGAACTCGATGAGGAAGAAGGATTTGATCGCGTGGATCATGATGCGCCTCCATAGCGCGTGAACATCAGGAAGCCGGATACCAGCACGACCCAGCCGAGCGAGAGCGGCAGGAAGACCTTCCAGCCAAGGCGCATCAGTTGGTCGTAACGGTAGCGGGGAACGGTAGCCTTCACCCAGCTGAAGATGAAGAAGAACAGCAGTATCTTGATGAAGAGCCAGATTATACCCGGCACGAAATACAACGGCGCCCAGTCGAATGGGGGCAAGTATCCGCCCCAGAACAGGATCGCGTTCAGCGCGCACATCAGGATGACGTTGGCATATTCGCCAAGCCAATAGAGTGCAAAGGCCATCGAGCTATATTCGGTCTGATAACCCGCGACGAGTTCGCTTTCCGCCTCGGTCAGATCGAACGGCGCGCGCGCGGTTTCGGCCATGGAAGAGATCAGGAACACCACCGACATCGGGAACAGCAGTGGATTGAAGCCATTTCCGTTGATGAAGCCGTAATAGCCGCGCTGACTCTCCACGATTGTCGACAGGTTGAACGATCCGGCCCAAAGCACCACCGAAATCAGCACGAAGCCGATCGAGACTTCGTAGGAGATCATCTGCGCCGACGCGCGCATCGCCGAAAAGAACGGATATTTGGAGTTCGACGCCCAGCCCGCGATGACGACGCCATAGACGCCTAACGAACTGATCGCGAGGATATAGAGCAGCCCGACGTTGATGTTGGAAAGCACCACCTCCGCCTGGAACGGGATCACGGCCCAAGCCATCAAGGCAACGGTGAAGGTGATGATCGGCGCGATCAGGAACAGGCCGCGATTGGCGGCAGACGGGATAATCGTTTCCTGAAGGAAAACCTTCGCGCCGTCGGCAAAGGATTGCAGCAGGCCGAAAGGCCCCACGACGTTTGGACCCTTGCGCAGCGCCATCGCCGCCCAAATCTTGCGGTCGGCATAGATGATCATCGCAACCGCGAGCATCAGCGGCAACGCGATCACAAGGATGCCGATGATGGTCGAGAGGAACCACGCGCCGGAATACGGCATACCGAAGCTTTGGAAGAAGGCGGTCATTCTGCTGCCTCCGCGAAGTCTTCGCCCTGGATCAGTTCAGCCGAGCAGCGCTGCATCGTCGGGCTTGCGCGGCAGATGGCGTTGGTGAGGTAGAAATCCTTGATCGGCGAGACGAACTCTCCGGACGGATCGACTGGCAAAGATGGCGGTGCCCATTCGTAGGACACAAGCCCCTCGACACCCAAGGTCGGAACCGCCTTCGCCATCTCGGCGCGCAGTTCCTCGAAGCTGTCGAACGGCAGGCGATCCCCCAAAACGTCGGACAGCGCGCGCAGGATCGACCAGTCTTCACGCGCGTCGCCGGGCGCGAACACTGCCTTCTCGCTACGCTGCACGCGACCTTCCAGGTTCACATAGGTGCCCGGCTTCTCCGCATAGGTTGCGCCAGGCAGGATCACATCGGCATGATGCGCGCCATTGTCGCCATGGTGGCCGATGAACACCTTAAAGCTGTCAGTAAACAGATCGTAATTTACTTCGTCCGCGCCCAGTGCGAACAGCAGCTTCGGCTTCGCGGCGGCAACCGCCTTGATTCCGCCAGCCGTTGCGTAGCCGAGCATCAGCCCGCCCATGCGCGCAGCAGCAAAGTGCAGCACATTGAAGCCATTCCAGCCATCGCGCACAAGGTTCAGCGACTTGGCCAGAGCCAGCGCCGCACCATGCGCACCGTCCTTGGCCAGGGCACCGCCGCCGACGATAACGGCAGGACGCGCAGCCTTGCCGAACGCTTCGGCTACAGCATCGGGCAGCGTGCTCAGCAGGCCAGCATCATTGCCGAGCCATTCGACCTTGTAGGTCAAGTCGACTTCCTGCCCGATCGCAAAGACCTTCGCGCCCTTCTTGATCGCCTTGCGGATGCGCGTATTGATGAGCGGCGCTTCCCAGCGCAGGTTGCTGTTGATCAGCAGAATGACGTCGGCGTTCTCGATATTCGCGATGCCGGTATTGAAGTTGACGGCAGCAAGGCTCGACACGTCATAGGAGAGGCCAGTCTGACGCCCTTCGAGCATCGTGCCGCCCAGCTTCTGCACCAACAGCTTGGCCGCGAACATCGTCTCGCAATCGAGCAGATCGCCCGCGACTGCCGCGACCGAGCAGTTCGCGGTGGAGGCGACATCGGCAATCGCCTGAAATGCTTCGGCCCACGTCGCTTCGACCAGCTTGCCGTTCTTGCGGACATATGGCTTATCGAGGCGGCGACGGACGAGGCCGTCGACATGATGCCGTGTTTTGTCGGAAATCCATTCCTCATTCACGTCGTCATTGATGCGCGGCAGCGCGCGCAGCACCTGACGCCCGCGACTGTCGAGGCGGATATTGGCACCAAGCGCATCCATCACGTCAATCGAGAAATTCTTCTTCAACTCCCATGGACGCGCCTCGAACGCATAAGGTTTCGAGGTGAGTGCGCCGACCGGGCAGAGATCGACGACATTGCCGGACAGCTCGCTCTTGGCGGCATGTTCCAGATAGGTCGTGATCTGCATATTCTCGCCGCGATACAGCGCGCCGATCTCCGGCACGCCTGCGACTTCCTCGGCAAAGCGGACGCAGCGGGTGCACTGGATGCAGCGGGTCATCACCGTCTTGACGATCGGCCCCATATATTTCTCGGTCACGGCGCGCTTATGCTCGTGATAGCGCGAATTGCCGCGACCATAAGCGACTGACTGATCCTGAAGGTCGCACTCGCCGCCCTGATCGCAGATCGGGCAATCGAGCGGATGGTTGATGAGGAGGAACTCCATCACCCCTTCGCGCGCCTTCTTGACCATCAGGCTGTCGGTGCGGACTTCCTGACCATCGGCGGCGGGCAACGCGCACGATGCCTGCGGCTTGGGCGGCCCCGGTTTCACTTCGACTAGGCACATGCGGCAGTTACCCGCGATGCTCAGGCGCTCGTGATAGCAGAAGCGGGGAATTTCCTTGCCCGCCATCTCGCACGCCTGAAGCACGGTCGCGCCAGCGGGTACTTCGATCTCTACGCCATCTACGGTTAGCTTAGGCATATTACTCCGCTGCCTCCATCACTGGTGCAGGTCCGTGATTTTCGTTGATGCGCCGCTCAATCTCAGGCCGGAAATGCTTGATCAGCCCCTGGATCGGCCATGCCGCCGCATCGCCCAACGCGCAGATGGTGTGGCCTTCAACTTGCTTGGTCAGTTCCTGTAGCATGTCGATCTCCGACAGTTCCGCTTCGCCGGTGCGTAGCCGTTCCATCACCCGCCACATCCAGCCAGTGCCTTCGCGGCAAGGGGTGCACTGGCCACAGCTTTCATGCTTGTAGAAGTAGCTTAACCGGCTGATCGCGCGGACAATGTCCGTGGACTTGTCCATGACGATAACCGCCGCCGTGCCAAGGCCCGAGCCGACTGCCTTCAATCCATCGAAGTCCATCGGCGCGTCGATGATCTGCGCGGCGGGAACCAGCGGAACGGAGGAACCGCCGGGAATAACCGCCAGCAGATTGTCCCAACCCCCGCGAATGCCGCCGCAATGGGTGTCGATCAGTTCCTTGAAGGAGATGCCCATCTCCTCCTCGACCGTGCAAGGGCGGTTCACGTGGCCGCTGATCTGGTAGAGCTTCGTACCCTTGTTGCCTTCGCGGCCAAAGCTAGCGAACCATGCCGCGCCGCGCCGCAGGATCGTCGGCGCGACCGCGATGCTCTCGACATTGTTGACGGTGGTCGGGCAGCCATAAAGACCCGCGCCTGCCGGGAAAGGCGGTTTGAGGCGCGGCTGACCCTTCTTGCCCTCCAGGCTTTCGATCATCGCAGTTTCTTCGCCGCAGATATAAGCGCCCGCGCCACGATGGACGAACACGTCGAAATCATAGCCTGAACCGGAGGCGTTCTTGCCGACCAGACCCTTGTCGTAAGCCTGCGCGACAGCGGCTTCGAGGATCTTGGCTTCGTAGATATATTCGCCGCGAATGTAGATATACGCCGCACGCGCGCGCATAGCGTAACCCGCGATCAGCGCACCTTCGATCAGCTTATGCGGATCGTGACGGATGATTTCCCGGTCCTTGCAAGAGCCGGGTTCGGACTCATCGGCATTGATGACGAGGAAACTGGGACGACCATCCTTGCTTTCCTTCGGCATGAACGACCATTTCATGCCAGTCGGGAAGCCCGCGCCGCCGCGACCGCGCAGACCCGACGCCTTGATCTCGTCAATGATCGCGTCCTGACCGCGCGCCATCAGCGCCTTGGTGTCATCCCAGTCGCCACGCTTCAGCGCGCCGTCCAAGCCCCAGTCCTGAAAGCCGTACAGGTTGGTGAAGATGCGGTCCTTGTCAGCCAGCATCACCAGGCTCCCCGATAGTCATGATTTTCCGAGACCATCTCTTTCAACGTCGTCGGGCCGCCTTCGGGGCAGCTTGTCTGACGGTCGATTTGCGGGCCGACGTGCGGCTTCTCGCCTGCGGTCAGTGCTTCGAGGATCGCGATGGTCTTGTCGTAGTCGAGATCTTCGTAATTATCGTCGTTGATCTGGACCATCGGCGCGTTGGCGCAGGCACCCAGGCACTCGACTTCCGTGAGCGTGAACAGACCGTCGGGCGTGGTGTGGCCCTTGATAAGCCCCTTGTTCTTGCACGCAGCCAGCACATCGTCCGAGCCGCGCAACATACACGGCGTCGTGCCGCAGACCTGCACATGATAGCGGCCGACCGGTGCCAGATTGTACATCGTGTAAAAGGTCACGACTTCATACGCCCGCATATAGGGCATATCGAGTTGCGCCGCGACGAACTCGATCACCGGAACCGGCAGCCAGCCCTGCGTATGCGTCTCCGCGCCTACCTGCCGTTGCGCAAGATCGAGCAACGCCATCACGGCAGATTGCTGGCGGCCAGCCGGATAGCGCGCGATGAAGGTCTTCGCCTTGATCGCGTTCGCGGGCGTCCATTCAAAGTCGCCCCAGCGGGCACGGACTTTGGTTTCATCAGGGATTTGGGGTGCGTCAGCCATTATACTTCTGCCACTGGGGTCAACGGTCGCACTCCCCGAACACGATGTCCATCGCGCCAAGGACGGCGGTGACGTCGGCGAGCATGTGGCCCTTCATCATGAAGTCCATCGCCTGCAAGTGCGAGAAAGCGGTCGGGCGTATCTTGCAGCGATAGGGTTTGTTGGACCCGTCGCTAACGAGGTACACGCCGAACTCGCCCTTGGGGCTTTCGGTCGCGACATACACTTCGCCCGCAGGCACATGGAAGCCTTCGGTATAGAGCTTGAAGTGGTGGATGAGCGCTTCCATCGAGCGCTTCATGTCGGCGCGGCGCGGCGGCGCGACCTTGCGGTCATCGGTCAGCACAGGGCCTTCGGGCATCTGCTGGAGGCACTGCTTCATGATGCGTGCGGACTGGCGCACTTCCTCGACGCGAACCATGAACCGGTCGTAGCAATCACCGCTGGTGCCGACGGGTACGTCGAATTCCATGCGATCATAGACGTCATAAGGCTGCGACTTGCGGATGTCCCAGGGGATGCCGGAACCGCGGATCATCGGGCCAGAGAAGCCCCATTTGATTGCGTCTTCCTTGCTCACCACAGCGATATCAACGTTGCGCTGCTTGAAGATGCGGTTGTCCGCGACCAGGCTGATCGCGTCCTCGAACAGCTTCGGGAGACGCGTATCGAGCCAGTCACCGATGTCGGTGAGCAGCTTTAGCGGCACGTCCTGATGGACGCCGCCGGGACGCAGATAATTGGCATGCATGCGCGCGCCCGAAGCGCGCTCATAGAAGTTCATGCAGTCTTCGCGCAATTCGAACAGCCACAGGTTGGGCGTCATCGCGCCTACGTCCATTACGTGCGAACCCAGGTTCAGCATGTGGTTCTTGATCCGCGTCAGTTCCGCGAAAAACACGCGCAGATATTGCGCGCGGATCGGCACTTCGAGGTTCAGCAACTTCTCGATCGCCAGCACGAAGCTATGCTCCATGCACATCGGTGAGCAGTAATCGAGACGGTCGAAATAGGGGATCGCCTGCAAATACGTCTTATATTCGATCAGCTTCTCGGTTCCGCGATGGAGCAGACCGACATGCGGATCGACACGCTCTACGATCTCGCCATCCAGTTCGAGCACGAGGCGCAACACACCATGCGCGGCCGGATGCTGCGGACCGAAGTTGATGGTGTAGTTCTGGATCGCCGTATCGCCCGGACCCTCGACATTGGGGTCTTCGGCGATTTCCTTCAGAAGGTCATAATGTTCGGCCATCAGGCTTCACCCTCTGGAGTCTTGGGCTTGCGGACGCGCTTCGGCTTGGCCACGCCTTCGCCAGTCGCATTGTCGGTCGCCTTGGTCCGGTTCTTCTTGGCCGCGACGACCTTCTCCACGCCTTCGGGCATCGCGGATTGCGGCGGCGACGGCTGATGCGCGACCTTGTCAGCGGGCGCACCGGCTCCGGTATCGCTTGGTTTGTCGGTCGTCTTCTTATCGCCAGCAGCGGGTGCGCCCTGTGGCATAGCCGGCGGCGGCGCAGCGGCTGGCGCAGAAGCAGGCGTCGGCGCGCCGGGGGCCTGCCCCACCTTCTCGTCGCCCGGCAGCACATATTGCGCGCCTTCCCACGGCGACATGAAGTCGAAGCTACGGAAATCCTGCGCCAGCTTCACTGGCTCGTACACAACGCGCTTTTCCTCCTCGGAATAGCGCATCTCGACATGGCCGGTCAGCGGGAAATCCTTGCGGAACGGATGCCCCCGGAAACCATAGTCGGTAAGGATGCGGCGCAGATCATTGTTGCCGGAGAAGATCACGCCAAACATGTCGAATACTTCACGCTCTAGCCAGCCAGCGACGGGCCAGAGCGACGTCACAGACGGCACGGGCGTATCTTCGTCGGCGGAAACCTTCACCCGGATGCGGTGATTGCGCGTCAAGCTGAGCAAATGATAGACGACCTCAAAGCGCTCAGCGCGATCGGGATAATCGACTCCGGCGATTTCCATAAGCTGCTGATATTGCGCGCGGTCGCGCAGCACCGTCATCGCCTCGAGCAGGCGGTCGCGATCTACGGTAAAGCTCAATTCGTCGGCGGCGTCGACAGTGTCGAGTAGCATCGAACCAAGGATGTCGGAGACTTCATTGGCAATGCCGTCGATGGTGGCGATTTTCGGGGCGGAATGAGCCATTAGCAAAAGCCCCCGTTCGGGCTGAGCTTGTCGAAGCCCTCCACTGAACGAAGTAAAGTGCCTTCGTTACGCTCAGGCTGACCCTTCGACAAGCTCAGGGCGAACGGAGTGAGATAGCGGAACATAACCATCACCGCTCGATCGTGCCGACGCGGCGAATTTTCCGCTGCAACTGCATCACGCCGTAGAGCAGCGCCTCTGCGGTCGGCGGGCAGCCGGGAACATAGATGTCCACGGGCACAATCCGGTCGCAACCGCGCACGACGCTGTAGCTGTAATGATAATAGCCACCACCGTTTGCGCACGAACCCATGGAGATTACGTATTTCGGCTCCGACATCTGATCGTACACGCGGCGTAGCGCAGGCGCCATCTTGTTGCACAGCGTGCCAGCCACAATCATCACGTCACTCTGGCGCGGGGACGCACGCGGGGCGGCGCCGAAACGCTCCATATCGTAACGCGGCATATTGACGTGGATCATCTCCACGGCACAGCACGCCAGACCGAACGTCATCCACCACAGCGAGCCCGTGCGCGCCCATGTGAACAGATCTTCCGTCGAAGTGACAAGGAAACCTTTGTCATTCACTTCGCTGTTGAGATCGTTGAAAAAACTGGCGTCCGGCGCTGTGCCGTGCGGCGGGACGACCGGGTTGAGTTCTACTCCCAATCGAGTGCTCCCTTCTTCCACGCATAGACAAGACCAAGAACGAGTTCGAAGATGAAAACCATCATCGTCGCCCAGCCTGCCCAGCCGATCTGATCTAGGCTCACAGCCCATGGAAACAGGAACGCCGCTTCCAGATCGAAAATGATGAATAGTATAGCCACCAGATAGAACCGCACGTCGAACTGGCTGCGAGGCTCCTCGAACGCAGGGAAACCGCATTCATATTCGCTGAGCTTGGCGGCGTCGGGCTGATGCGCGCCAGTCAGACGCGCGACGGCCATCGGCAGGAACACGAACGCACTGGACAGCACGAGCGCGATCACCAGGAACAGCAGGATCGGCAGATATTGAGCGAGGTCGACCAACGGAATCCCCTTGGCGGAAAGTGGCTGTTGCGTGGGCTTTAGGACTGCTGCACCCGCGAAGCAAGGGTACGAAGCGGTGAGAATGATTCGCAATTAACCTATGGCTAGCGCCGGGCTGAATTGCCCACGAAAGACGTTACGGCAGCAGCATAAGTCGCCTGTGCCATGTTATCGAAATGACGCGAAGCGCTCGTCCGATTGCCTTAGCGCAGGGCACTCGCCAGAAGCTTGTGCAGCTTGCTATGGATCACGTCATTACCCGCCAGTACTTCGCGGCGTTCGATCACCTGATCTCCGCCCCGGAAGTCCGTGACGAAGCCACCGGCCTCGCGCACCATCAACATGCCCGCCGCCATGTCCCAAGTCTGCAATCCGCTTTCCCAGTAGGCGTCGTACCGGCCAGAGGCGACATGCGCCAAATCTAGCGTCGCTGAACCGAACCGCCGTATGCCTGCGACCGAAGGCGCAACCGCGCCGAAAATGCGGCTCCATTGCGCCATGTCGCCGTGACCCAGGAACGGAATGCCCGTGGCGATCAGGGCGTCGCCGAGATCGCGCCGCGCCGACACACGCAGGCGGCGGTCGTGAAGCCACGCGCCGCGGTTCTTCTCTGCCCAATAGCTTTCGTCAGTGATCGGCTGATAGATGAGGCCCGTCGTGATCTCGCGCTTACCGCTGGGCAGCGGTTCTTCAACGGCGATGGCGATGGCGAAGTGCGGGATGCCATGCAGGAAGTTGGTCGTTCCATCCAGGGGATCGATGATCCAGCGCGGCTTGGTGGGATCGCCGGGGGTCTCGCCACCTTCCTCCGCCAATATGCCCCAGTCGGGACGCGCCTTGCGCAATTCCTCGACCACCGTTTGTTCGGCCCGCTTGTCGGCCATCGTGACGAAATCGGCAGGGCCCTTTTTGGAGACCTGCAAATGCTCGACTTCGCCGAAGTCGCGGCGGAGGCGCGGCGCGGCCTTGCGCGCGGCGCGCTCCATTACGGTGAGGAGGCCTGAGTGCGATACCATGTTGTTTTCCTTGGCCTCTCCAGATGAGGAGAGAGAAGATTAGGCTTCGGCGCGCTTCACATATTCGCGGGCGTAAACGTCCACGACGATGCGGGTGCCGCTGACGATGTGCGGCGGGACCATGACGCGAACACCATTGTCCAGGATCGCGGGCTTGTAGGATGCAGAGGCAGTCTGCCCCTTCACTACGGCGTCCGCCTCAACGACGGTTGCTTCGATCGTGTCAGGAAGCTGCACCGAGATCGGCCGCTCTTCATACATTTCGAGCGTCACTTCCATGCCATCCTGCAGGAAGTCGGCGGCATCGCCCAGCAATTCCGCAGGCAGGTTGATCTGCTCGTAGGTTTCCTGATCCATGAAGACCAGCATATCGCCCTCGGCATAAAGATACTGGAAGTCCTTGGTGTCGAGGCGGATACGCTCCACGCTCTCGGCTGAGCGGAAGCGGACGTTGTTCTTGCGGCCGTCGATCAGGTTCTTCAACTCGACCTGCATGTAGGCGCCGCCTTTGCCGGGCTGCGTATGCTGGATCTTCACGGCGCGCCACAGGCCGCCCTCATATTCGATATTGTTGCCAGGACGAATGTCCACGCCGCTGATCTTCATCGCGCTTCTCGCATGTTCAAGGATTTCAAAAGAGCCGGTGGCGGGCCTTACAGCGGCACGCGCGTAAGGGCAAGGGGTGCCCTAGCTCTGAAAATGCGCTTTCACGCCGGTTCCGACCATCTGCGCTAGACGCACGGCGTCCCAGTTGGTGAGGCGGATACAGCCGTGGCTCTCGGTACGCCCGATGAGTTCGGGGTTCGGCGTGCCATGGATGCCGTAATGCGGCTTGGACAAGTCGATCCACACGACTCCGACATCGCTATTCGGCCCGGCGGGAAGCTTTACGCTGTCCTCCTTGTCGCTGACGTCCCAGAACAGGCGCGGATTATAGTGAAATTGAGGGTTGCGGCTGACTCCCTGGATCGTCCAGTCGCCGAGGGGGAGCGGATCATGCTCGCTGCCCATCGTCGCGGGAAACTGTGCGAGGAGCTTGCCATCCTCGGCATAGGCGCGAAGCACGCCTTCGGATTTGTCGACTACCACATGGTCCGCCTTTGGCTGCTTGGCCGACACGCCGAGTTGCATCAGCGTTTCACGCCACTGCGCATTATCCGGCGCGTCGGTCAGGTCCACTTCGCCGACATTGGGCACACGGAGTATGCCATCGCGGCGACCGTTGGCAGGATTGAGCGCGACCAAAGTGGCGGGTGTCGTATGAAAGCGTTCGGCCAGCATTTCCGCCAGATCGCGATAGCCGAGGTTGGGAAGCTTGGCCTTGTCCTTCGCTTCCTTCGGCATGTTGGGGACGAACGACGCCTTGGCGAAGCCTTCGGGGATGCGGATGAGGCGCGTCGCCGGGCGATCTTTCCATCGCGAAAGCGCCGCCGTCGTTTTCTCGTCCAGCTTCCCAGTATCTGGCAGATCGTTCGCTACCTGAAAGCCGCGGATCGCAAGTTCGAAGTCGCGCCCCTGCTTGCCGTCGATCACCTTGGGAGAGAACCCCAGGCTGTCGAGTACCGCCTGCGTCTGCATCACCGGATTGTTCGGCGCAGTCTTGTCCGGTCCTGCATCCGCAAATCCATATGCTGTCGCAAGAACTTTTTGGGGATCTAATGGCTTCGGCGTAGCCTCTAGCGAAGTAGAATTGGTATTCGCCGTACCGTCGCCATCCGACACGCTGCACCCGGCCAACGCAAATGCCGCCGCCAGCAAAATTTGATCCCGCATGTCATTCCTTCTCCCAATCCTGCTGCATCAACGCGCGAGCAGGCCCGAGAGTTCAGGCGCGTGGCCCAAGTATCTGCGCAAATTCCTGTATGGCCGCAACGGGCCCTTGCGGATGCTGCCACACAGCGCTCGACACCGCGATGAAATCCGCGCCGGCTTCGATCAGCGGTGTAGCGTTTTGCGGCGTGATGCCGCCGATAGCGACGCAGGGCAGTTCGAACACCGTGGTCCACCAGCCGAGGAGCGCCGGGTCAGCGATGTGCGACACATCTTTCGTGGTCGTCGGATAGAATGCGCCGAACGCGACATAGTCGGCCCCCGCCTCTCCTGCTTCCATCGCGAGGTGACGGCTGTCGTGGCATGTCACGCCGATCTGCACCTTGGGGCCAAGCTGCGCGCGGGCATCCCGCGCATCGCCATCGCCCTGCCCCAGATGCACGCCGTCTGCGCCGAGACGTTTGGCAAGGCCAATGCTGTCGTTGATGATGAAGGCGACCTCCCGGTCGGCACAGATACGCTGGAGTGGTTCGGCGAGAGCCGCGATGGCGTGTTCGTCGATGCCTTTGAGGCGCAATTGAAACGCAGCCACCTTTCCGGCATCGAGCGTGGACGCCAGCACGTCCGCAAAACTTTCGTCGATGGAAGGCGGCGAGATGAGATACAGCTGGCACGCAGGCCGGAACCCCGGCTGGCCGAACTGCGCGGCGAACTCAGGGGATAGCTTCAAGTCGTCTTCGGTGAAATCGGTCATGCAGTGCCCCTACCCCACCCGCCATTCCCGCGAAAGTGGGGAATGACGAGGGGTAGCGGCACAATTATCGTCACACCTTTACGGTTGACGCCTTATGGATTTCATCAATAGCGCCGCCAAGCGAGCCATTGAATTCATCCGCGCTCATCTGGAATCGCAAGTCTTCAAGCAATGCACGGCTGAAGCTCGCGATCATGCCGCGATTCTTGGCGAGTTCCGCGCAGGCTTCGGGGCGCGCATAGCCGCCCGACAGCGCCACCACCCGCAGCACGCGGCGATGATCCACGAGCGGGTCGAACAGCCCGGACTTCGAAGGGATCGACAGCTTCAGCATCACCTTGTCATCGCCTGGCATGGCGTCAAGCGCCTTCAACAATTCCTCAAGCAGGATCTGCTCCGCTTCGGCACGCTCGGGGCTCTTGATGTTGAGTTCAGGCTCCAGCATCGGCATCAGGCCACCGGCGAGTACCTGCTGGCCGACTTCAAACTGCTGCTTGACGATGGCGGTAATACCCTCGCGATTGGCGAGGTTGATGACCGAGCGTTCTTTGGTGCCATACACGCCCAGGCTCTTCGCGCGAGCGAGCAGCGCGTCGAGTTCGGGCATCGGCTTCATCAACTGAACACCGTTGACATCGTCCTCAAGGCCCTTGTCGATCTTGATGAAGGGCACGACGCCGCGCTCTTTCAACACCTGCGGCACGGGCTTGCCGTCCGCCTGACCGTCCATCGTGCGCTCAAACAGGATCGCGCCAATGACTTTCTCGCCGTTAAAGCATGGCGAGGTGATGATGCGGCTACGCATATCGTGGATCAGGCCGAACATTTCCTCGTCCGAGGACCATGCGCCTTCCTCGACGCCATAGCCCTTGAGGGCCTTGGGCGTGGAACCGCCGCTTTGGTCGAGCGCCGCGATAAAGCCTTGGCCATTAGCGATCTTTGCGGTCATATCTTGATCGAGCATCTGCGCATACCCTCCTGTTTGTTGCGTTGCATAACTCAGTCCAAATAACTGTGTCATCGTGCGATACCGAGGTCTGATAGCGGCTGACCTTCCATGCCGCAACCTGCTGCAACGCAGCAAATCTCGGTCGCCCATTGACACGATTCCCGGAACGGGGCAGCCTTCCTGGCTGCTAAGGGGTTAGTTCAGGGGGCGTTATGCGATTTCGTGCGTGTGTGTTGGTGGCGTTGACTCTCGTTGCCGCGCCTGCCCATGCCAAATCGATTAAACTCGATCAGCCCGCGCCAGATTTCGAATTAACCTTGATCGATGGTACCAAAGTCAATCTGACTGACCTTCGAGGGCAAGTGGTCGTGCTCAATTTCTGGGCGACGTGGTGTGGGCCGTGCAAGGTCGAACTCCCCCTGCTCGACGGCTATTATCGTGCGCGGAAGGATGCGGGCCTACGCGTATTCGCGATAACGACGGAAGGCTCAGTGCCTCTTCAAAAGCTTAAAGCCTTGTTTAACGCCATGGCCATTCCCTCGGTGCGCCGAATAAAGGGCGGCCCTTATGCCGACGTCAGCGCAGTCCCAACCAACTATGTGATCGATCGGGCTGGCCGCATTCGCTACGCGAAAGCAGCAGCGCTGACCCTCGACTCCATGAACGACATACTTGTCCCGTTGCTGCGCGAGCCAGCGCCAACACAGCCAATGGCTTTGGCAACAGCGCCTTGATCCCTAACGCGTCCTAGATCATCAGCGCCTTCACGCCGGGCAGTTCCTTGCCTTCCATCCATTCGAGGAAAGCGCCGCCTGCCGTCGAGACGAAGGTGAAGTCCGCCGCCACGCCCGCATGATTGAGTGCGGCAACGGTATCGCCGCCCCCCGCGACCGACACAAGCGAGCCTTCCTTGGTGAGGGCCGCGGCGGTCTGCGCGAGGGCAACGGTAGCCTTGTCGAACGGCGCCATTTCGAAGGCGCCGAGCGGGCCGTTCCAAACGAGCGTCTTGCAGGTCTTGAGCACATCGCCCAGTGCCTCAACGGCCGATGGCCCAACGTCGAGGATCATTTCATCGGCCGCGACTTCGTGTACGTTGCATGTCCGCACCGAGGGCGGGTTGGCGGCGAATTCCTTCGCCACTACCACGTCATAAGGCAGATGGATCGTGCAGCCTGCCCTGTCGGCCGCGTCGAGGATGCTCTCTGCCGTTGCCGCGAGGTCATGCTCGCACAGCGACTTACCCACATCCACGCCACGCGCTGCAAGGAAAGTGTTGGCCATGCCGCCACCGATGATGAGGTGATCGACCTTGGTGACCAGATGCGTCAAGACGTCGAGCTTGGAGGACACCTTCGCTCCCCCAACGACTGCCGCTACGGGTTTCTCCGGTTCCCCGAGCGCTTTCTGGAGCGCATCCAGTTCCGCTTCCATCGCGCGGCCGGCAAAGGCAGGCAGCTTGTGCGCCAAACCTTCGGTCGAAACATGCGCGCGATGCGCGGCGGAGAACGCGTCGTTGACGTAATAGTCGCCTAGCGCCGCCATCGCGTCGATAAGCGCCGGATCGTTCTTCTCTTCACCCGCATGGAAGCGCGTATTCTCAAGGATCGCGATATTGCCGCCGCGCATCACCGCGATGCCATCGGCAGCGGCCTGTCCCTGACAATCAGGGATGAACTGCACGTCGCGACCGAGAACATGAGTAAGAGCGCGCGTCACCAGGCTAAGCGACATATCGGGCGACTTCTGCCCCTTGGGACGACCGAAATGCGCGAGTATCATTACCTTTGCACCGCGATCAGCGAGTTCCAGAACCGTCGGCATGGCCGAACGAAGGCGGGTATCGTCGGTGATGGCGCCATCCTGCATCGGGACGTTCAGGTCTTCGCGGACCAACACAGCCTTGCCGGTGAGATCCCCCATGTCGTCGAGCGTCTTGAATGGCTTTGCCAAGGTAGTCCCCATGTCGTCGTTGAAAACGCCCGCCAATCACATGATCGGCGGGCGGGATATTTTAGAGCAGCCCAGCAACCACGCCGGTCGTGTCGACCATGCGGTTGGAGAAGCCCCATTCATTGTCGTACCAGCTCAATACGCGAACCAGCTTGCCGTCGATGACCGCCGTTTCCAGGCTGTCGACGGTCGAGCTTGCAGGCACGTGATTGAAGTCGATCGAGACCAGCGGCTCATCGGTGTAGGCGAGCACGCCCTTCAGCGGCCCTGATTCCGACGCCGCCTTCAGCAGGCTGTTCACTTCCTCGATAGTCGTGTCGCGCTTCGGCGTGAAAGTGAGGTCGACGACCGAGACGTTCGGGGTCGGCACGCGGATCGACGATCCGTCAAGCTTGCCCTTCAGTTCAGGCATAACTTCGCCAACCGCACGGGCTGCACCAGTGGTCGTCGGAATCATCGACATGGCGGCGGCGCGTGCACGGCGCGGGTCACTGTGGATCTGGTCGAGGATCTTCTGATCGTTGGTGTAGCTGTGGATCGTCGTCATCAGGCCCCGCTCAATGCCGATGGTATCGTTCAGCACCTTTGCAAGCGGCGCGAGGCAGTTGGTGGTGCACGACGCATTCGAGATGACGATGTCGTCGGCAGTCAGCGTCTCATGGTTGACGCCGAACACGATGGTCTTGTCGGCATTCTTGGCGGGCGCAGAAATCACGACGCGCTTTGCGCCCGCTTCCAGATGCTTGGACGCGCTGGCCTTGTCCGCGAAGAAGCCGGTGCATTCCAGAGCGATCTGAACGCCTTGCGCGGCGTGCGGCAGCTTGGCGGGATCGCGCTCGGCAGTCACGGCGATGCGCTTGCCGTTGATGATAATGTCATTCCCGTCGACTTCGACTGAACCAGCAAACGGACCGTGGACGCTATCGCGCTTGAAGAGCAGTGCGTTCGCCTTCGCATCGCCCAAATCGTTGATGCTGACCAGTTCAAGATCATGATCGGTGCGCTCCAATATGGCGCGCGCGACCAGACGACCGATGCGTCCGAAACCGTTGATTGCTACTTTGACAGCCATCTGCACTTAGCTCCTGTTATTGGGTCGCGAGAGCCGCAACGATCTGCGGCGTGATCTTGGCGGCGGTCAGGCCGAAATGGTCGTAAAGCGCATCGATTGGGGCCGAAGCGCCGAACGTGTCGATCCCGAAGCGCAGTCCCGCAATGCCGGTGTATCGCTCCCAACCGAAGGTGACGCCTGCCTCTATTGAGACGCGCAGCACATGGTCCGGTAGGACGTCGGCACGATAGGCAGCGGTTTGCGCGTCGAAGCGCGCCCAGTTCGGCATAGACACGACATCCGCGCCGACGCCTTGCGCTTCGAGCGCATCGGCGACCTGGACAGCGATCTCGACCTCGGAACCCGTGGCGAGCAGCACGACGCGGCGCTCCGCCTTGGCTGCGCGCAGGCGATAGGCACCCTTTGCCGACAGATTCTCGCTCTTCTCGGTGCGAAGCTGCGGCAGATTCTGGCGGGTCAGCGCGAGGAGCGACGGCCCGTCTGCATCCTGCAATGACAATTCCCAGCATTCCGCGGTCTCTACGATATCGCAGGGGCGATATACGTCGAGGTTCGGAATCATGCGCAGGCTCATCACATGCTCGACTGGCTGATGCGTCGGGCCATCTTCACCAAGGCCGATGCTGTCATGCGTCATCACATAGATCACGCGCGCACGCTGCAGCGCCGACATGCGGATTGCGGAGCGGCAATAGTCGGAGAACACGAGGAACGTGCCGCCATAGGGAATGACGCCGCCGTGCAACGCCATGCCGTTCATTGCGGCGGACATGCCGAATTCGCGGATGCCATAATAGACGTAACGGCCGGAATAATCGTCCTTCGTCAGCGGTGTGGTCGATTTGGTCTTGGTGTTGTTGGAGCCGGTGAGATCGGCCGATCCGCCCAGTGTCTCGGACAGCAGGTCGTTGATTGCGCCCAGGGCCAATTCGCTCGCGCGGCGGGTGGCTACCTTCTGCGGGTTGGCGATCAGGCTGTCTATGTAAGCTTCGAGGCTGAAACCGCTGGGGAGTTCGCCCGCCATGCGACGTTCGAATTCTTTGGTATCAGAATGGCTTGCAAGGCGCTTTTCCCATGCTCCACGCACTTCCGCCCCACGCGCACCAGCCTTGCGCCATTCGGCAGCGACGTCTTCGGGAATGACGAACGGCTCATGCTCCCAACCCAGGAACAGGCGCGAGGCCGTCACTTCGTCCGCCCCCAATGGTGAACCATGGACACCCGAGGTGCCGCCTTTATTCGGTGAGCCATAGCCAATCTTGGTGGCGCAGGCGACAAGCGAGGGACGCGGATCGGCCAAAGCTTCGGTCAGCGCGCGGCGCACATCGGCGGGATTATGGCCATCGCAGGACACGACGTGCCAGCCGGTCGCGGCATAACGCGCAGGGATATCCTCACTGCTCGATAGGCTCACTGAGCCGTCGATGGTGATCTTGTTGTCGTCCCACAGGACGATCAGGCGACCGAGGCCCAGATGTCCGGCAAGGCCGATGGCTTCATGATTGATGCCTTCCATCAGGCACCCATCGCCGGCGATCACCCATGTCCGGTGATCCACCAGATCGTCGCCGAAGGTTGCGTTCAGGTGCCGCTCGGCAATCGCCATTCCAACGGCAGTGGCAAGCCCCTGCCCCAGCGGTCCGGTCGTCGTCTCCACGCCCGCCAGCTCGAAATTCTCAGGGTGTCCTGCACACGGGCTGTGCAACTGGCGGAAGTTGCGGATGTCCTCGATCGTCGGCCGCGCATAACCTGTCAGGTGCAGCAAGCTGTAGATCAGCATCGAACCATGGCCAGCCGACAGTACGAAGCGGTCGCGATCCGCCCACTTCGGTGCGGAAGGATCGAACTTCAGAAACTCTCGAAACAGCACCGTCGCGGCGTCCGCCATGCCCATCGGCATGCCCGGATGACCGCTGTTTGCGGCCTGAACCGCGTCCATGGACAATGCCCTTATGGCGTTGGCGAGCATCGTTTCAGAGACGGTCATTACGATTTCTGGTCTTCCCGATCGAAGGTTGCGCCGGGATGCTGTTTATGAAAACGGCGGTGGCGAGTCGTGAATTGGCCCTCATTTGTCGTCTGAACGCCCGTGCGTCAACCGCGGCAACCAATTCTTGCGTGAAGCTGTCTTTACCCCTTGGATAATTACCTAGGGTCTGCATCGCAGATATCAGCACTTTCGTTTTCCGGAATATTCCTGCTATGCTCGGACGATGCCGAGCGATCGCATGATAGAGGCCATTGGCCGACTGGAGCGGGCGCTGTCCCGGATCGAGACATTGGCGGAGCGGCCGCCTGCCCCGCAAGCCGCTGCCACCATCAATCAGGAAGAAGCCGTAGCAGCCTTGCGCTCTCTTGATGCTTTGATCGCAGACCTCAAGGAAACGGTGCATGGCTGAAGTCACGGTCGCCATCGGTGGGCGGCAATATGCCATCAATTGCCGGGATGGCGAAGAGTCGCACCTTAGCCATCTTGCCGGCATTGTGGATGCCAAGACGCACGTCGCGCGACAGGCGACACCCGGCCTTACCGAAGTGCGGCAATTGTTGTTCGCCGCTCTCTTTCTCGCCGACGAAATCAACGACCTGAAACGCGAAGCGGCGGGGCGGCAGGTCCGCCTTCCGCTGGCCGAGAATGACGATGCGGCAGCGCAGGCGATCGAAACGCTTGCCGCCCGTCTCGAAAGCGTTGCCGAAAGGCTTGCCCCGGAGAGCGTGGCTCCCTAGATACGTTCGTGGCGGGCACTGCCTGGTACGAGCTTTAGCGAACATCCCTGAGGCGATAATCACATCCAAGGGGGCTGTCCCTGACCGGGCTCCGGCCCGACTTACATGGTCCCCACCTGACGTTGAGGCGTCAGAGGATATTCCAGCACACGGCCGAGGCGGTCCCGCCACCCTTCCACGGCCCGCACCGCAGGCCGACGTTCACGGGACGCGTTGATTGACCGAAAAGCAGCAATTGCGTGACGAAGCCCGCGACCGCCGCCGCCGGTTCGTAGCGGATCTTGATCCATTGGCGCACCGGCTCGCATTCAAGGTGCTGCCCTCCCCACTGGCAAGGATGATCGCCGATCGCGATATCGTCGCGCTTTACACGGCGATCGATGAGGAAGCGCCCGCACAAAGGCTTGCACATGCCCTGATCGCGCATGGGAAGACGGTTGCGCTTGCTTGCGCGCTCGATCGGCTGGGCAGCATGGAGTTTCGGCGCTGGAACCCCGACGATCCTTTGATTGCTGGGCCGTTCGGCACCAGCCATCCTGCCGGAACGAGCGACGTGTTGACCCCTGACGTCATAATAGCGCCGCTCCTCGCCTTCGATGCGCAGATGGGGCGATTGGGGCAAGGCGGGGGCTATTATGATCGCGCCTTTGCCCGTCATCCCGACGCCATGCGGATCGGGATCGCGTGGTCGGTGCAGCAAGTCGATCATGTGCCCATTGACCCTTGGGATTTGCCGCTTGACGCCGTGTTAACCGAAACGAGCCTGATCGAAGGAACCGAGCGATGAGCGGCTATCCCAATCCACCTCAGCCAACATGGCGCAAGCCCGTCGGCATGTTGCTGATCCTGGCGCTCATCACGGTATGGGCCGTGATCGTGGGTAGTTGCTCAGGCTTCATCGGACAGTGGCCGATGCCGGTTCAGATCATGGTGTATTTGATTGCGGGGATCGTCTGGATATTCCCCCTGAAGCCGTTGCTGGCATGGATGGAAATGGGCCGCTTCCGCTGGCGCGAATAAGCAAAACGCGAGCCGCTTGACGATAAAATAGAGAGTGAACTCCACTCCGACGCGGTGCCATTTTCCGGGCAAATCCAGGGAAAATGGCGCGAGTGACGGGACTTGAACCCGCGACCTCCGGCGTGACAGGCCGGCGCTCTAACCAACTGAGCTACACCCGCGTACGGTGTGGAGGAGGCCAACTAGAAGAGCCCGCCCACCCTGTCAACCGTCCTGCGCATCCTCTTTTACATTATCGTGAATTTCATGCCGGGGCGCGGCCGTCAGCGTCCCCGCTTCAAACAGGAAGCCCGCAATATCGGGCTTTCCGGCGGCGGCGGCGACCGTCTGGATGATGATGAGCAATGGCACCGCAAGCAGTGCGCCGGGCGTTCCCCATACCCAACCCCAGAAACTGAGCGAAACGAGAATGAGGAGCGGGTTCATCGTCAAACGGCGGCCCAGCACCAGCGGGGTAACGACGTTCGCTTCGACCAAGTGAAAACCGATCTGGATCGCCGCCGGAAGCAATGCCATCCAGACATCGTTGAACACCATCAGACCACCCAGCGCCAGCATCACCGCCGCCAGTATCGGCCCAAAGTAGGGAATGAAGTTCATCATCGCGACGATGCCGCCCCACATCAACGGAGACGGCATCCCCACCAGCCACACGGCCACCGCAATGGCGACACCGAGGCTCAGGTTGATTGTCGAGATCGTCAGCACATAGGCGGAGGTCGAATCGACGACGTTCTGAATCACGCGCGCTATGGCCAGCGCACCGTCATAGCTTTCCCGCCGACTGATCGTCTGCTTTCGCAAACGCGTCCATCCCGCGAGAAAGAAGTAGATCGCGAGCAGCGCGAAGAACATCTGGATCAAGGCGGACGGCGCGGATGTCGCCGCGAACTGGAGCAAGGATCGCGGCGTCTCGACCGCCACCGTCTGCGCGGCGGCAACCGGCCCCGACGCCAACATCTGCACTGTCTCGTCGATAAACCGCTGAAGCTGTGAATAGAAATCGATCACCGGCGCGAGGTTCGACTGGATCTGCCCGATCCGCGAGGGGAGTATCGCGAACCAGTCCGTCGCTGGGACCACGATCAGGACGAGAGCCGTGTTGGCGATCAGCAGGAAGGTTATCACCGCGATCAGCGCCGCCAGTCCTGAAGGCACGCGGCGGCGCTCCATCCATTCTAGGAACGGCACGAGCGCGATGGCGATCACCAGCGCCGCCGTCAGCGGCAGGAAGAACTCCGCCCCTGCGCGCAGAGCGAACGGGATCGCCAGCATCAGGCCGACACCTGCGATCAGCGCAAGCGACGCCAGCAGCCGGTCGCGCCGCCGATCGATCTCGGCCCTGTCGTTCGGCTCGGTGGACACATACACTCCTGCAGGAAAGATGCTCCTCCTATGCATCAGCTAAGCCCCACGTCAAAGGCGTGTAAGAAGTCGTTAACCGTAATTTGGCAAGTTGTTGCCAAGTAGAAACAATGAATGTCTCCATGACCATGATCCAAGGCCGGTTCCTGATCCCGTTTGCCGTCACTGCGTCCGCACTCTGTCCTCCCATCGCAAGTGCCAGCAAGCCTGCCGTCACCTTGGCAGCGCAGACGTTCGTGGAGCGAGTCAGCACCGACGTGAACGGCCGTCAGCGCCGCGTGCTTGCACAACCGCAGGAGCTTGGCCCCGGTGACCGGCTGGTATTCGTCGTTCGGTATCGCAATGAAGGCGCCACCCCCGTGTCGGGATTCGCCGTCACCAACCCCGTTCCGCCCGCATTGCGAATCGAGCCATCTCATCCGCAAATGCAGGTATCTGTCGATCATGGCCGCACCTGGGGACGGCTGGCTGCGCTATTGGTGCCAACACCGCTAGGCGGCACCCGGCGTGCAACGCCGGATGATGTTACGCATGTCCGCTGGAACGTGACGCAGCCCGTCCGCCCCGGCAGCGAAGGGCGGATCAGCTATCGGGCAACGATACGGTAGTTCTCGCCTCGGTGTAACGTAAAGGCAGCAATCCCAACAGGAAGCCTTGAGGATTCACATAGGTTGTGCCGGAGGTGCCATTCCCTAACGGCTGCTTTCCCCACCCGACCATCTGTGTAAATGCTGCGGATGCGAGTAGGCGCAGCCAAGAAGGTGACCGCTCCGAATAATTTGCAGCAGTGATGCCGGACAGCGCGTGGAGCGTTGCCACGGCGATCTCGACATGTCGCCGAACGCCGCCCGCTACTGCGGAGCGGTCCTCTATCAGATCAGCTATGCAACGGGGGTTGAATGGTCGGTTCCGCAAAGGTCTTGAGGATAGCGGAAAGGGTCACTGACCTCATTTCCGACAATCTTTATCTCCGCGTCCGTTTCCGCCAGCAGTTCGGTTGGTGGCCCAATGTACGCAATCCCAGAAGCTTCAACGAACATCTCCTGCGCTACAAGCTAAGCTCTAAATCCGACCAGAGACTTCCGCTTCTTGCCGACAAGATCGCGGCGAAGGCGGCGGTGGCGCAGCAGATCGGCGAGCATCATGTGATACCGACCATCTGGAGCGGGCCTCGCCTGCCGCCACGTGGCGAACGCAACTGGCCCAAACCCTATGTCCTGAAGGCGACGCACCGGTCTGGCGCGAACATCTTCGTCCATGACGGACAAGTGGAGAACTGGGACGCGATCGAGGCGACCTGCGCCGAATGGCTGTCCGCACCCTTTGGGGTAAAAGGACGCGAATGGCATTACGCCAAGATCGCGCCAAGGCTGCTGGTAGAACCATGCATCGGCCCTCCGGGTACTCCGCCCCACGATATCAAGATCTTCTGCTTTCATGGGAAAGCGCACGTCATCAACATCATCCAGGATCGCTTTGGCGAGACCAAGGCGTACTCCTTCGATACGAACTGGAACCTGTTGCCATTCGATTTCATCAAGAAGAGAGGGCCGGAAGTCCCGCCCCCGCCCGCCAATGTGCAAGACTTGATCCGCATCGCAGAAGCGCTGGCGCACGGTTTCGAATATGTGAGCGTCGATCTCTACAATGTGGACGACCACATATATTTTGGGGAGATGACGTTCACTACCGCTAACGGCACCGGGCAGTTCCATCCGCCGTCGGGCGACTTCATGCTGGGGCAGCTTTGGAAACAAAGCGCCGCAGGCTTTTCCTCATCCGGCAACGCGCCTCAATTTGCCTACTCGGTCGCGGAAGAACGTTACGCAGCGCCCGGTGGGTAACAATTGCTCGATCGCTGTGCCAGCTTATTGCCGAAGTAGTTCTACCGTCCCCACCATAGGTGCAGCCTCGCTGCTGGAACTGCCCACAGGCAAGATCGTGACCGAGATATCCGAACCGAGGAGATTGCGCGCGCGGAGTTGACGCAAACGATCGGTCACATCGAAGCTTGGCCCCGCCTCGCCACCGTGGGCATGTTCACCTGATGTACCGAAGAAGGAAAAAGTGCCGAGATATCGGGCCTTCTTTTCCTGCGCCGTCGCGCTAGGCGGTAGGCCGAGAAAAACATCGTAGAGCGTACCCGGCTCCACATTCGCGCTGAGGCCGGTGAGCACCAGATAAACTCGTTCAGTGGATGTCGATGGTGCGATCGATCCCGAAACCAGGCCATTTGTGGCGATGCTGAGCGGGATGCGTGTCTCCGTCCGGTTCAGCCGCGTCATCCGTTCGGACCTCGCGATACTGCGCAGCGGGCGCGGCCCGGCCGATCTCGCCAAAGGGCTCACCGTAGCCGTACTGGAGGGGGCGGCAGGCAGGCCATCATATTGATAGCCCAGAGCCACCGTATCACCGACTGCCGTGCTGCTCATCACGACGCGCTTACCCTTCGGATCGGGGCTGGCGAAGGTAAAGTTCTTCGCGGCGTAATTGTTGACGCCACCGAGCTTGTTCCACCCGGCCCAGATACGGTCGATATTGCAATGATGAAGCCAGAAGATCGGATCGTTGGCGGCCGTCGGTATCTTCCCCATGTTGGTCGAATCGCCGATGCCGGTATGCACGTTCCCATGCAGAGTCTTGTCCAACGTGGTGCAGAAACCGGTCGTGCCGGCGTAGACGGTTCGATTCATTGCATCGAGGCCATAGGGATTGCCCGATGAGCCTTTGTCCATCGGATCACCGGCGTTGATGTTGACCGTGCCGGTTCGCCTGTTCGCACGATACAGCGAACCGGACGGTGAACTTGACGCTTTGCGGAACATCGCCGGAATGGAGCGGTAGCCCGGACGCGTATAGTCCCAGTAAGGCAAAGTGAAGGTCGCGTCGCTCAACACCGACCTGATGATATTCTCGAATGTCAGGAGGTACATCCGGTGCCACGGCAGGAACATGTTCGGGTCGGAGCCGGAGAAATGAGGCTGGCATGTCTGCCATATCTCGCTGGCGATCGTCTTCATCGTCGACGAGCCTGATCCGTAGACGCGCGCCAGTTCGCTGGATTTCGGCTTGGGAAGGGCATGAATGTACCATTGGAAAAGCCAGGATCGCGGGTCTTTCTGCGCCATGGTCGAGGCAGACATGCGCGCGACCGCCTGCGCATATTTGCTCAGCATCGCTTGGCCACTGGGCGTGTCGACTGAATAGCGCGTTCTAAGTGTCTGGCCGAATAGGGGGATGTCCGGCACGAAGAATGTGAACGACGAACCAATCGCGGCAATGGCCGAACGCCTGCTGATCGTCATGATGCTTTCCCCCTATGCGGTCCGGCCTCTCCCGTCGCGGCAGGGACCGGTCCCGTCGAGGTCAGCCACAGTGGCGAGACCCCGCACTGCCGAAATCGCTAGCGTGATCCCAGGCTATGCAATGCTGCGCGCAGGCCCCAAGCCGATGAAAGGCGGACACGTAAGCTGTTGCGATCTCATGCATATCTCGCACGACTCATACCCGCTACAACGTAGATTACCCGGCCATAATCTGCGCGAACGAGTCCGCGGCTAAGGCGGGGCGCGGCCTGACGACGGGGACGAAGCAGGCACGAGCCTCAAGTCTGTGCGCGAGCGGCTGAATGTTTAGAGTCATCCCTAGCGGACAATTCGCCGTCATTGACGGGCGGGATAAAGCTCACTTGCGCCAGACGCCAGGAGCGTTCGGTCTCGCTTGGCCAGTAATGGCGCGGATGGCGGTCTTCGGCCGGAGGGTATGTTTCATGAACTTCGGCCCGGATCAGCCGTCCTGTCTCGCGCAACCTGACGGTAGATCCGAGGAATTCCTTCTTTAGCCGCTCGCCGACTGCCCGTGCATCCTCCGAAAGCTTGTTGCTGGACAGGCTGCGCGGGTGTCCGTCGACCAGTTCCGCCGTGGATGACCGCAACGCTTTGATGCCGTCGTTCATGACGTCCACGGAAATGATGATCGCGGCGACGGAGTCCGCCCACCACCATCCAAGACCAAGGCCCAACACGCCGAACAGACCCGCGGCCCCCGTAAGCCAGTTCGCCTTGTTCATCAGCGCATCGGTGTGCAGCAGCTTGTCGTTCAGCGCCTCGGCCAAAGGAAGCTCCTTGCGCCCGATGATGAGCGGCGGCACGAGCGAATAGAGCTGCGCTGCGATCATCAGCCATCCAAGCCATATGCTGTGGCCAAAAACGACCACGGACCCGACCGAAGCATGTTCGGCAGCGATGAGCGCCATCCCCGCGTTGTAGAACAGCAGTGCGCCCACCGCCGCCAGCGCAACGGCCGCTACAAAGAAGCCAAGTCCGTTGGCACGCTCGAACCCGAAGGGAAAGCGCGTCGACCGTTCGCCGTTCATTTCCAGATGTGCAGCGATAAGAAACGCGATCGGCGGCACCAGCCCAAGCGTATCCTCGACCCACGCCGTCTTCATGGTCTCGCTCTGGCCAAGGACCATGCCCATGACGATCACGACGCTGATGGTCCAACCGATCATCTTCGACAACAAGTATCTTGCGACCCATGCGCCTATCATTCCTTCCCCACGACTGCCCGGCTGGCGTCTCGTTCGCAGCGGCCTACCGTTGCCACAACATGATGGCCTGCGCGACGCAAATCCAGAGCGACGGCGCACCTTGACCCTTGCTTCAGATCGCGGCGCACCGCTACTGCGCCATGGGTGCGATGGCCATCCACAGCGCGAATCTCATCACCCACTCTTATGCCGCCCTGCTCCGCAGGTCCGCCGGTCCGCAGGCTTGTCACAATGGGCGTATCGTTGCGGCGATCAGCCACCGTCAGCCCAATCGGTTCACGCGCCGACCGCCGCTCGGGCAGAGGACGCGCCGCATGTCCGCCCAGCGCTAACGGGCTGGCTGCAACGGCCAGGGCAGCGGCCCATCGGCCAATGTCCACCATGCGGGTCATGTCCTGGATCTACCATTCGCACCATCCCTGCGCCTGACGGACAGATGAAGAATAGTTCATGATGCTGCGCGCCTATGCTGCGCGTTCGATCTCTTCACACGTAACATTCAGTAGGCGCGTATTCTTCGCGGCGCGGGGCCGCTTCGTCTCAAGCTTGCGTCAATGAGGACATACTCGAAAGATGATATGATCGCTGTGCTCAGCTAACGCGTTGCACCTTAACAGGACCGTCGTTCAAGAGCGTGGCCACGTCGAGTGCGGGATCTACCAACCTGGTATCGCCCCAATATGCCGCAGGCACGATCGGTTCACTCTGCCCGAGCAGAACCTCGGCGCAATGAATGGCAAATACGCATAGCAAAGGAGGTTCGCCGTCGCTCTTGCGGATGAACGCGACCACCTTCTCACTGCGTTCGCCTGATACTTCCACCGGCACATACTCACCCCTTGCAAACAACAGGGGATGCTCGCGGCGGATAGCCAGTAGCTTAGAGATCAACTGGAGCTTGGCGGCGCTTGCTCCGACGGCGGATTGACTTGCCAGGATGCCCTGCCTCTCGACAAAATCCACCGGGCGACGGTTGTCAGGATCGACCAGGCTGAAATCCGCCAGTTCCGTCCCTTGGTAAAGGTCCGGAACGCCGGGGGCGGTGTAGCGAAGCGCCGTCTGTACGAGAATATTCGCTCGCGCCGGAGCCGCTACAAGTTTCAGAAACGCTTCCAGTTTTAAGAGGAAGGCGTATGATCGATTGGGAGAGAGAAGCGCCCGGATCAAGTCCGCGCCAAGCGTTTCATATGCTTCATCCGGCGCTTCCCAGGATGACCGCAGCTTGGCCTCCCGCAATGACTTCTGTTGCCAGCCAATCAGGCGTTCGGCAAATCCCGACAGACCTTCGCGATCATTAATGTCAAGACCTTCGGGCCATGCGCCGAAGATGGTCTGGAACAGCATGTAAAGGTCGGCTGGATCGAAACCCTCTGTGACGGGAGCGGTGAGATCGCGCCAGCTTGCCACCTCTTCCCGCCATAAAGCCGGAATCTCGCTCAACACTGCAAGGCGCGCGCGTACATCCTCACCACGCTTATGGTCGTGCGTGGCGGTGGCGAGCAGCGCGTTGGGGAAGGTTTGCACCCGATTTGCCATCGCAGCATGAAAGTCGCCGATCGAAAGCGAAAAGCGCGAAGGATCGAAGCCGACATCGTTGCGCGACAGCAGCCGCCCATAGCGGTAGAACGCCGTGTCCTCCACGGCCTTGGCCGCGATCGGCGACGACAATTGCTGGAACCGCCGAACCGCTTCCGCCGCGCGCAGCAGATCGCCTGGACCTTCCCCTGCCAGCCACGCCAGTATCATCCCAACCACATGCGTTTCGCCGGGTGGGATGAAGCGCTGTACACGGGCGCGAGCAATCTCCCGCGTCCGCTTATCTGCGTTGGGCGAAGCAGCCCCATTGCCATAGGTGCGATATACCGGGAACACCCACAACAGGCGCTCCACCGCCCTGCGCAACATGCCGCCCGTGACGCCTTCAGCCGAGTCCGTCGACTGCGCGAGAGCGTCGAAGGCATCGACGCAGCCCTGCAACTGCCCCTCGAACTGCCAAGCCAGCATGTCCTGCCGAGCGATGAGTTCTTCAGGCTCAAAAGTCGCGCTGCGTCCGCTGGTCTCCGCCCACAGCGCGTTCAACGGCCCTTCGCCGCTGGGCGCGTGCAATAGGGCAGCCGCTTCCTCCATGAAGTCGTAGCCGCTCGTGCCATCAACGCCCCAGTCCTGCGCAAGAGGCTCGCCCGAAGCCAGGATTTTCTCGATCACGATATAGGCTGGACCGGGCGGCGCATCTTCAGGCCGCGCGATGGTGTCGAGCCGGGTGCGGAGCGTGCGGCAATAGCCCGCCGGGTCCGTCAGGCCATCGACATGGTCCACGCGCACACCGTCAATCAGACCTTCTTCGTACAGTCGGAAGTAAAGCTGATGCGTCGCTTCGAACACATCTGGATCTTCGATCCGCAGCCCAGCCAAGTCGCTGATCGTGAAGAACCGCCGCCAGTTCAATTCGTCATTCGCCGTCCGCCAGGAGGCCAGACGGTAATGCTGATCGCTTAGGAGCGCTTCAAGCTTCTCGCGGCGGCCTTCGAACTCGGCGAGAACATCAGCCACATCGCGGCTTTCAAAGCGCGCCTGATCCTCATCCCGGATCGGGAAGCGGTGCTCGTCATAGGCCGACAGGAAGTAGCGCCCGTCGTTCTTCAACGCCAGTTGCCCTTGATCCAGCACGGTGCCGAGCGGATCGCCCAATACCGGCAAGACCAGCTTCCTGCGCCAGTCGATATCGAAGAAACGCGCATAGGCGCTCCTCTCTCCGCGGGCGAGGACATCCTGCCACCAGGCATTTTCGCTGCCCGCCACGCCCATATGATTGGGCACGATATCAATGATGATCCCCATGCCCCGACCACGCAGGGCGGTAACAAGCCGCTTGAATGCGTCCTCGCCGCCCAATTCGGGATTGATCCGGGTCGGATCAACGACATCGTAGCCGTGAATGGACCCGCTTCGGGCAGTCGTGATCGGCGACGCATAAACATGGCTGACGCCCAGCTGGTCGAGGTAGGGAACCAGCGCCTCCGCTTGCGCGAAGGTGAAATCCTTGTGGAACTGGAAGCGATAAGTCGCACGCGGAATCATGAACGCCTCGCTTTGTTCAACAGGTCGATCCGGGCCGCGACTGGCGAGTCATTCAGGAGAGCATCCGTTTCGCCGGGCATACGGCGACGCCAGTTGGGATGCTCATCGATCGTGCCGGGCAGGTTGGGCTGTTCTTCCAAACCGACGATGTCTTCCATGGGCAGGATCGCAAGTATCGAGGGCGTCCTGCCGACATAAGCTACGCCAGCGTCGATGACAGCCGCAGTGTCTTCCGGCTCGGGTTGTGGACCGTCCACCAGACCGGCCTCCTCGAAGGCTTTCCATAAGATCTCGCGCTCTTCGGCGCGGTTCGCGCGATCTGCGGCCTCGTCCACGGCGCGAGAGGTCCGTCCCAGCTTCCACGTCCAGTCGATGTCCCGGCCGCTCCACCATCCCGCGACGGTCGGCAAGTCATGCGTGCCCGTCATCGCTGCGGCGTCGCCAGGCCAGGACGAAGGTGGCACGAAGCTGCCCTCCTTGTCCCGTTCGAACCATAGAACCCGCATTCCCAGCATCGCGCGCTCGTCCATGGCGGGCCGCAATCCTTCGGGGACCGTGCCCAGATCCTCGCCAATCACAATGGCCTTCGACCGCTGTGATTCCAGAGCAAGAATGCGCAGCATGTCCTCCATCGGGAACGTTAGATATGCACCCCGGCTGGCTGGCGCGCCTTCGGGTACCACCCACAGGCGACGCAGCCCCAGTGCATGATCGATCCGTATGCCCCCGGCACTGCCGAGCGCCGCGCGCAGCGTCGCTATATATCCTTCAAACCCGGTTCTTTGCAGCGCATGGGGGGAGAAACCGGTGATGCCCCAGTTCTGACCGTCCGGGCCAAGCAGATCAGGCGGCGCGCCGATCGTCAGGCCAGAAAGAACATCCTGCGGGCGGCTCCATACGTGACTGCCGCCGGGGTCCATACCGACGGCCAGATCGGCGATAAGTCCCACCGCCATACCGCTATCGACCGCTATTTCCTGCGCCGCATCCAGTCCCTTTTTCGCGAGCCATTGAAGGAAGGCATAAAACCCGATCTGCTCGGCATTGCCCGCCGCAAACTCGCGCACAGCATGCCCCGATGGATCGTGAAATTGAGCAGGCCAATCCTGCCAACCGGTAGCACCGGAAGAAAAGAAATGGGCATGAAGCGCGTCGAATGTGGCGTGCGCTTCCAGATCGCTGCCCTGTTCGCGGCGGAAAGCGGCGACTGCATCGCGGACCTGCCCGCTGGTCCGCTGATAAATGGCGAGCATCTGTTCCAGCCGCCGTGGGATCATGGTCTCCCATTCGATCAGCTCTGCGCCGCTTTCCGGCAGCAGCGGTTCGCCAATGAGAGCGGGGTCAGCATACAGGACGTTCAGGAACAACCTGCTGGACGGCGCATAGGGACTGTAGCGGCTGGCATCGGCAGGAAACAGCGCATGGACGGGGCTGATCGCGATTGCGTCAGCGCCCCTGGCCGCAAAAGCTTTCGCGGCATGAGCGAGCGTGCCAAAATCGCCATAGGCTTGGCGACGTTCATCGCGAAGGGCCGGGATTTGGACCGCCGGCCCCCAGATTTTCCGGCCAGATGCGGCGTCCTCGACACGGAAACAATGGGATGGGGCAATCGCCAGCGCAATCTCGCGCCCGTTGACGTGCAGGTGGTGATAGCCGGGCGTATCGATCGGCGGCAGAGACAATCCTGCGCCGCTCTGCTCGATCCTTACGTCCCGACGTGAGCCGTTCTCCAATATCAATTCGCCCAAGCCAGCCGCGCCAAATGAAAGGGGGAGGTCGACAGGCCGGCCAACATCTGCCGAAATAAAGCCGCCTGTACCGCCACCATCTTCCGCCAATCTTCTGCGGCTGTCTGCGATCGCCCGCTCATCGGTCGCAGGAAAGCCCAGCGCATTCAGGACAAGAGCCAGGTCCTCGTCCGCCACGCGTTGCGGTTCACCGAGGGCATCTTCCCAGTCGATCTGCAATCCGGCAGCGGTCGCCAGCGCATGCAAGTTGCTCATGCCGGGGCGAGCCAAGCGACAGCGCTCGCCGGGGCGCCAGGCAATCCCTCAGCGTGAAGCAATTCGCCTTCCACCTCAGGAACCTTCACGGAAGCTTCACCCAAGTTGATGGCGATCTTGAGGCTCGTTCCGTCATTCATTTGCCACTCCGCGAGGACCGCAGCCTCGCCAATCACCTGCGCGCCCGCTGACCGCGCCCCTGCAAGCCTTGGGATAATTTTCTCCCGGCGTAAGATAATGAGATCACGATAAAGCGAGCGCCATTCCTCTGAGTCCGCCCCCTCCTCTGGCGCGGACCGCGTGAACGTCTCGGTTGCGTTGGGATCGGGAATGCGTTCGCGCGTCGCCGGATCGGCGAAGGCAGGGAATTTCGCGAATTCCCTGCGCCGTCCCTCCCGAACGGCATCGGCCAGTTCATCGTGGAAGTCGGTAAAGAACAGGAAAGGTGACGGTGAACCATATTCATCCCCCATGAACATCAGGGGTATCTGAGGGCACAGCAGCAGCAATACGGTTGCCGCGCGGAGCCTCTGCTTATCGGCTAATACGGTCAGCCGTTCCCCCAGCGCCCGATTGCCGATCTGGTCATGATTCTGCAGGAACGAAACGAACGCGGAAGGCGGCAGATGCCCGCTTGGCTTGCCTCTGGGCTTCCCGTCATGATTGGGCGAGCCTTCGCCCTGATAGATGAACCCTTCAGCCAGACAACGCGCTAACCGTTCGGCGGGACGATCCGCGAAGTCACTGTAATAGCTGCTATTCTCGCCGGTCAGAAGCACATGCAGGACATTGTGGAAGTCGTCGTTCCATTGCGCATTGTAGCCTTCAGCCGTCAAACGCTCGGCATCATTATTCTCGTTCTCAAGGACAAGATGAATATGACGTTCCGGGCCGGTCGCACTGCGAATTTCCAGAGCCAAGCGGTCGAGAAAATCGTTGTTCCCAATCGCATGGACTGCATCGAAGCGCAGCCCGTCAAAGCGATAATCCTGTAGCCACATCAGTGCATTTTCCAGGAAGTAGGCATGAACGGCATCGCGTTCCACGGCCACCGCGCCGCCCCAGGGCGTGTGCACATCGGCGTCGAAGAACTGCGGTGCATAGGCTCCCAGGTAATTACCATCGGGGCCAAAGTGGTTGTATACCACATCAAGGAGAACCATCATGCCCAGCCTGTGCGCGCGATCGACGAGCGCCTTCAATTCATCGGGCGTTCCGTAGCTTTCGGCGGGCGCGAACGGCAGCACGCCGTCATAGCCCCAATTGCGATCCCCGCCGAATGCGCCGATCGGCATCAACTCGATCGCTGTGACCCCTAGTTCTGCCAACGCAGGCAGTCGCGTCGCAACACCGTTAAACCCGCCAAGGGTGCCGACATGCACTTCCTGGATGATCGCCTCTTCCCAAGGTCGTCCGCGCCAGTCGTTCGTGCGCCACTGATAGGAACCCTGATCGACGACGACGCTCCAGCCGTGCACGCCGCCGGATTGAAACCGCGACGCCGGGTCTGGAACAGCAAGCTCAGGGTCCAGTCGATAGCGATACCGCGTGCCCGCAGGGGCTTCGCCCTCAACTGTGAACCAGCCGTCCGACCCTTTCACCATGTCGAGCTTGGAGCTTTCAGACTCAACCGTAACAGCATCGCACGCCGGTACCCAAATCCGAAAGCTAGTGCGGTCGGGCGATATCGGCGATGCCCCCCACATTGTCATGAATCGCTATATTCCGTCGTCCAGCGCACCAGCACCGCACCATGCGCCGCAACTTCATATTCACCATCGGCCGCAGCGTCCTCTAGATCCGGCTGCGCGCTATCGATGAGTATCAGCCCTTGCGTGCCAAGCGGCGCAGGGAATTTGAACAGGACCGGCTCCGGCCCGGCATTGATGAGAAGAGCGAGCGTTTCGACCGTCCCGTCATCCAGCCGCATGGCACGCCCCATAATCAACGCCCGTCCTTCAGGGTTATTCCAGTCGTCGGGGGACAGGGCCTCGCCGCGCTCGTCCCACCATTCGATGTCGTTGATGCCATGGCCAGGTGAATCCTGACCATAAAGGAAGTTAGACGCGCGCAGCATCGGGTGCTGCTTTCGCAGTGCGATCAGCCTTGTGGTGAACTCGGTTAAGGCTTTTCCTTCAGGCGATGCGGCAGCGGACCAGTCCAGCCAACTGATCGGATTGTCCTGACAATAAGCGTTGTTGTTGCCGTTCTGCGTGCGCCCGAATTCGTCACCCGCCACGATCATCGGCGTGCCGAGCGACGTGAACAGCGTCGTCAGCATCGACCGTGCGACGCGGGCACGGGTTTGCAGAATTTCGGGGTCGTCGGTCGGACCTTCGGCACCCCAATTGCGGGAGTAGTTCTCCGAATGGCCGTCGCGATTATCCTCTCCATTGGCCTCATTGTGCCGCTCCTCGTAGGATACGAGATCGGCAAGGGTATAGCCGTCATGGCTGTCGAGGAAGTTGACGCTTGCCCACGGACGCCGCGCACGGCGATCGAACAGGTCGCCCGACCCCGAAAGCCGTGCGGCAAGATCGGCGCGCTGCCCCGGATCGCCACGCCAGAAGCGGCGCGTCGTATCGCGATATTTGTCGTTCCACTCGGCGAAACTCGGCGGGAAATTGCCAAGCTGGTAGCCACCCATGCCGATGTCCCACGGCTCCGTGATGAGCTTCAAGCGTCCGAGGACTGGATCTTGCCGAAGCACGTCGAAGAAACCCGCGCCGGGATCGAAACCGTGATCCGTCCGGCCGAGCGTGAGGCCGAGATCGAAGCGGAAGCCGTCTATGCCGAAGGACGTCGCCCAGTATCGCAGCGAGTCCGCTACCATCTGAAGCACCCGCGCTTTGGACAGATTGAGCGTGTTCCCGGTGCCCGTATCGTTGATGCAATAACGGGGCTCATCGGGCATCAAACGATAGTAAGTGGCGTTGTCCAGCCCCCGCCAAGACAGTGTTGGTCCGCGCTCCGAACCTTCGCAGGTGTGATTGTAGACGACGTCGAGAATGACTTCGAGACCCGCCGCGTGGAGCCGCCGGACCGCAAGCCGAAGCTCATCCTGATTGTCCGACGCGAAGTAGCTCTGCTCGGGCGCGAAGAAGCCGAGGGTGTTATAACCCCAATAATTCCGCAGCCCTTTTTCCTGCAAGAACCGGTCCTGCACATAAGCGTGGATCGGCATCAACTCGATGGCCGTAACGCCAAGCCGTTTCAGATGATCGATGACCTTGGGGTTGGACAAAGCCGCAAATGTGCCACGCTCCGGCGGCGACACCGCATCAAACAGCTTGGTCAGACCTTTTACGTGCGCCTCGTAAATTACCGTTTCCGACCACGGCGTCCTTGGCCTAACGTCGCGTCCCCAATCGAAGGCGTCATGCGTCACGACACCCTTGGGCATGGCAGGCGCGCTGTCGCGACGATCAAAGCTCAGATCGTCGCGGCGTGAGCGAACCCGGTATCCGTGCAGCGCGTCCGTCCAGCGAACCGCCCCAGCAAGTTTGCGCGCATAGGGGTCAAGCAGCAGCTTATGGGGATTGAACCGATGGCCTTCTTCCGGCGCATAACGGCCATAAGCACGGTACCCATAAAGCAATCCCGGCCGCGCATCGGGCAGATAGCCGTGCCAGACTTCGTCGGTCCATTCGGGCAACTCGTAGCGCGCAATTTCCCGCTTTCCAGTCGGCTCGAACAGGCAAAGCTCGATCTTCTCCGCATGGGCCGAAAACACCGCAAAGTTGATCCCCAATCCGTCGAAAGTAGCGCCGAGCGGATAGGGCGTACCGGGTTCAAGCCGGTCGGGCGTCAGGTTCAAGATCAACTTCCTTCGAAGCGCAGCAGGACCGCGGCTAATGGGGGCAAAGTCACCGCAGCGGACGCAGGCTGGTCGTGCGATGGCGTCATAACGGCTATAACCTCCCCACCGTTCCCAACATTACTGCCGCCATATATTTCCGCGTCGCTATTGAGGATTTCCCGCCACCGTCCCGCTTTGGGCAGGCCGATGCGGTAGTCGCTTTGTGGCGTCGGGGTCATGTTCAGCAGGACCACGACAGGTGGGTCGCCGTCGTCGCCGAACCGCGCATAGACGAACACACTGTTGGCGTTGTCGCTGCTAACGATCCATTGGAAGCCACGAGGATCGGCATCGCGCCTGTGGAGAGCAGGCTCGGTGGCGTAGACATGATTGAGATCGCGAACGAGGCGCTGCACCTGCGCATTGGCTGGCTGGTCGAGCAATTCCCAATCCACCTGCGCGTCATGATTCCACTCGCGGTCTTGCGCTATTTCTCCACCCATGAAGATCAGCTTCTTGCCCGGATGCGTCCACATGAAGCTGAAATAGGCACGTAAATTGGCGAACTTGCGCCAACTATCGCCCGGCATTTTGCGGATCAGCGATCCCTTGCCGTGCACCACCTCATCATGGCTCAACGGGAGGACGAACTTCTCCGAAAAAGCATAGACGAGACCGAAAGTCAGTTCGCCATGATGCCAGCCACGATAGAGAGGGTCGCGCTCCACATAATGCAGCGTGTCGTGCATCCAGCCCATGTTCCACTTGTAGGTGAAGCCAAGGCCGCCTTGAGAGACAGGCGCGGACACGCCGGGCCACGCCGTCGATTCTTCCGCCAGAGTGATTGCGCCGGGGCAACGCTCGGCAATGACGCTGTTCATCCGCTTCAGGAAATCGACGGATTCCAGATTTTCGCGGCCGCCATATTGATTGGGCACCCACTCGCCCGCGTTACGGCTGTAATCCCGATACAGCATCGACGCGACGGCATCGACGCGCAGGCCATCGACATGGAACGTCTCCAGCCACCAGAAGGCCGAGGCGAGCAGGAACCCGGCGACCTCCCGGCGACCGAGGTTGTAGATCAGCGTATTCCAGTCTTGATGAAAACCTTCGCGTGGATCGCCATGCTCGTAGAGGTGAGTCCCGTCGAAATGGGCGAGGCCATGCGCATCGGTCGGAAAATGCGCGGGCACCCAATCGAGGATGACGCCGATGCCGGAGCGGTGACAGGCATCGACGAAAGCGGCGAAATCTTCCGGCTTTCCGTAGCGGGCGGACGGCGCAAATTGCGAGAGCGGCTGGTAACCCCAAGAACCGCCGAAGGGATGCTCCATGATCGGCATCAATTCGACATGCGTGAAGCCCATTTCCGCAACATAAGGGATAAGCCGTTCAATCAGATCGGGCCAGCAGAGCGTGCCGTCCGGATCATCGCTAGGACGCAGCCATGATCCTACGTGCACTTCGTAGATCGACATCGGCGCATCGGGACGCTGGCTGAATGCGCGATCTTCCATCCAGTCGGCGTCTGTCCAACGGAACTTCGGCAGCGGAGCGACTATCGACCCTGTCGACGGAGGCGCTTCGGTATGCCGGGCGACGGGATCGGCCTTTTGCAAGATGCTGCCGTCCGCACCGGCAATCTCGAACTTGTAGACCGTGCCCACGCCGATACGCGGCACGAACAATTCCCATACTCCCGCGCCCTGCCGCAGGCGCATAGGGTGGCGGCGACCATCCCAGTTGTTGAACTCGCCCACCACCGAGACGCGGCGCGCATTAGGCGCCCATACGGAAAAGGCGACGCCATCGACGTCATCCATGCGGCGTGGTTGCGCACCGAATACATGCGCCAGTTCCCAGTGCCGCCCTTCGTTGAACAGATAGAGGTCGAGATCGCCGATGATGAGGCCGAAGCTGTAGGGATCTTCGGTTTCCTGAACCTCTCCGTCCGGCCACGTCACGCGGAAGAAATAGGCTGCGTCGGTCGGTAATGACCCTGAGAACAGCCCACCCGCATTCTCGCTCAATGTCGCAAGATGGCGCCGATCATCGCGCGCCAGGACTTCGACGGATGTCGCACCGGGTTGATACGTGCGGACGACGCGGTCCGCTCCTTCGCCATGCGGGCCGAGCAGCGCAAACGGATCGTTCAGCCGCCCTTCCAACAGCGCCGATGCGGCGCTCAGCAGGTCATCTTGCACGCTCACGACTGGTTCATTTTCATCAGGCGTTTGGCTGCGCGGGCTAGGCCGCCAATCGGCACGGCAATCCAGTCGGGGCGATTGGAGGCTTCGTACACAACTTCGTAGGCCGCCTTTTCCAGAAGGAAGAGATCGAGCAGTGGCTGGTTCCGATCCGCCCGATCGCCGAAATAGCCGTCCAGAAATGCCGCCGACGCGCTTTCCCGGAAGGCCGCGTAACGTTCGTCAGTGCGTACCTCTTCTGCATCACCCAATGCCGGGCGGTTGCGTTCAGCGACGGCGGCTGCATAGTCGAAGGATCGCAGCACACCCGCTACGTCACGGAAGGCGATATCCTTCGACCGGCGCTCGGTCAGGGGCTTGACTGGCTCGCCTTCGAAGTCGATCAGCATCACGTCACTGCCGGTTACCAGCACTTGCCCCAAGTGTAGGTCACCATGGATACGGATGCGTGTATGACCCTCCGCCGCGTGAACGACTTTATGAATTTCGCTCACGATGTTCTGCCTGTTGTCCCGCAGGAACGTCGCGAGTGTGCGGTCGCTTTCGTCTTTCAAATCTGCGTTTTCCAACGCCCTTAGTGCCGCGTCCAGCTGCGCCTCAATCCGGCCCGTCAGCGCATCCGCATGTTCAGACGTAAGGCTTTCCGGTGCAAAAGCAGGGTCTTCGGTCGGTCGTTCCAATACGCCGTGCATTTCAGCCAGTCGGCGGCCAAAGCTGCACGCGAAGTTCTCGTAATTGGAAACGCTCCACTCCTCGTCCGTGGCGATCCGCTCCAGCATTCCCAATGTCCACCCCCAGCCGTCGCCTTGATTGTGGACGAACCGCTGGACGAGCATCAGCAGAGTCTGCGCGTCGCCGGTGTTGAGCCATACCTCGCCAAGGATCGCCGGAACATTTTCGAAGCCGCCTGCCGTCAGGTAGCGCACCATCTCTGCGTCCGGATGGATGCCCGGCTGCACTTTCCGGAGCAATTTCAGAACGGCCCGCTCGCCCAGCACCATCGTGCTGTTCGACTGCTCGGCGCCCAGCCATTCCGGTGCGGCGTCAGGGCCGATATCGAGATCAGGCGTCGCGCTGAAACTGATCTCTCCACCATCTGTCGCGATGCGCGTTTCCCGACCGATCGCGCCAATCACCGCTGCGGCAAAGCTGGCGACGGTAAATCCGTCGGTCAGAAGGCCGACATGGCGTCCACGACGCACGCGGCCCAGGGCGAGGTTCGACGCGAACGGGCCTTGCAACTCCCCTTCCCACGCGATTCCCAGCGGAAGTGTATATGTGGCCGTGCCATTGTCAGTGGTCACATCCACCAGCATCAGGATCAGGTCTTCGACTTCAGGCAATGCTACCGAGCGTGCGATCTGGACGTTGTGAATAGTCTCGTCCTTAGCCCCGAACCAGCGGCGTTGCGCGATATAGCTGGGCAGAATGTCGCCTTGCAACACCTGCCCATTGCGGCCCGCCGTGACGTCTGCCAGTTCAGGACGCAGGACGAAGGTGAAGCGCTCCGCTTCCGCAGGCGGGGCGGCGCTCGCCCAATCGGGGGCCGCGTCTTCGGCGGACAGGCTGAACCACAGGAAGCCGTAGGGCGGCAATGTCAGCAGATAGGGCAACTGCCCCACCGCCGGGAATGCCGCCCCCCCCGACATCTCCACCAACGTCCGCCCTGCAAATTCGTGCAGGTCGAGTTCCACGGCCTGCGCGGTACGACTGAGGTTCGCCACGCAGAGCACGACCTCATCCTGAAACTCACGCAGGTATGCCAAGATTTTGCGGTTGGCAGGTCGCAGGAAGCGTTGCGTTCCCCTTCCGAATGCCTGCTTGCCGCGCCGCACGGCCAGCATCCGCTTCAACCAATTCAGCAGCGAATGTTGATCGCGGCTTTGCGCCTCCACGTTCACGGCCTGAAAGCCGTAGAGCGGGTCCATGATCGGAGGCAGCGTGAGCGACGCAGGATCGGCGCGCGAGAAGCCGCCATTGCGATCCGATGACCACTGCATCGGCGTCCGCACGCCATCGCGGTCGCCGAGATAGACGTTATCGCCCATGCCGATTTCGTCGCCATAATAGAGAACCGGCGTGCCCGGCATCGTCAGCAGCAACGCGTTCATCAGTTCGATGCGCCGCCGGTCCCGCTCCATCAGCGGCGCAAGACGCCTACGAATACCGAGGTTGATCCGCGCGCGCTTGTCCGCCGCGTAGGTGTTCCACAGATAATCCCGCTCGGCATCCGTGACCATTTCGAGTGTGAGTTCGTCATGGTTGCGCAGGAAGATCGCCCACTGGCAATTCTCTGGAATGTCCGGCGTCTGGCGCATGATGTCGGTGATCGGGAAGCGGTCTTCCTGCGCAACCGCCATGTACATGCGCGGCATCAGCGGGAAGTGGAACGCCATGTGACATTCGTCGCCATTCTCGCCGAAATATTGCTGCGTATCCTCCGGCCACATGTTCGCCTCGGCAAGCAGCATCCGGTCGGGATAATGTGCATCCAGATCGGCCCGAATTTTCTTCAGAACCTCATGCGTTTCCGGCAGGTTTTCGTTCGACGTGCCGTCCCGCTCGATCAGATAAGGGATCGCGTCAAGTCGCAGTCCGTCGATTCCCGCGTCCAGCCAAAAATGCATGACCGACAGGACTTCCTCCAGAACGCGGGGGTTGTCGAAGTTGAGATCGGGTTGATGCGAATAGAAGCGGTGCCAGAAATACGCCCCTGCCTCCTCATCCCAAGTCCAGTTGGACTTCTCGGTGTCTAGGAAGATGATGCGCGTGCCCGAATACAGCTTGTCGTTATCCGACCAGACGTAGAAATCACGCTCCGGCGATCCGGGCGGCGCCTTGCGAGCGGCCTGGAACCAGGGATGCTGGTCCGACGTGTGATTGATGACGAGTTCGGTGATGACGCGGATGCCATGTTGGTGCGCTGCGTCGATGAAAGCGCGCACGTCTTCCATCGTGCCGTAATCAGGGCTGACTTCCCGATATTCGGCAATATCATATCCATCGTCGCGGCGCGGAGACGGATAGAACGGCAGCAGCCAGATCACCGTCACGCCCAGATCGGCGATGTAGTCCAGTCGCTCTATCAGCCCTGCAAAATCGCCGATCCCGTCATTATTGGAATCGAAGAACGATTTGACGTGCACCTGATAGATGACCGCATCCTTGTACCAGAGCGGATCGGGCGGCGGCAGGCTCATGTTCGTTCTCCCGGCGCGATGCGCCAGATGCGGTAAGGCTGTTCGGGGTCGAGCCGGATGTGCTGCGCCTTCCCGTACCAGCGGAAACGATGCCCCTCCGCGAGATCCTCGACAGCGACATTGCCATCGTCGGGCAAGCCGAATTCCCACAATGGTATTTCGAAGGTGCCCTCCTGCCGATGATGCGGATCGAGACTGACCATGACGAGGATCATGTCGCTGCCGTCAGAGGCGGGCTTGGCGTAGTAAATAATGCGGTCGTTATGGACGACTTGAAAGCGCGTATTCAGGTGCGTTTGCAATGCCGGTTCGGAACGGCGCAAGCGATTCAGCAAGGCAATATCGGCGATGATGTTGCCAGGCGCATTCCAGTCGCGCGGCCTGATCTCGTACTTCTCGGAATCGAGATATTCTTCCTTGCCGGGAACGGGCGCAGCCTCGCACAATTCGAAGCCCGAATATACGCCGAATAAGCCCGAGAGTGTCGCGGCAAGAACTGCCCTGATGCGAAAACCGGGACGACCGGATGTTTGCAGGAAAGGCGGATTGATGTCCGGCGTATTGACGAAGAAGTGCGGGCGGTAGAATTCCTTCGGCTCGGTCGTGATCAGCTCGGTGACATATTCAACAAGCTCCGCCTTTTCATCGCGCCACGTGAAATAGGTGTACGACTGCGAGAATCCGATCTTCGCCAGCCGGTACATCATGGCAGGCCGCGTAAAAGCCTCGGCGAGGAAGATCGCGTCGGGGTGCTGACTACGAACTTCTGCGATCATCCATTCCCAGAACGGCAGCGGCTTTGTATGCGGATTATCGACGCGGAACGTCTTTACGCCATGACCGATCCAGAACAGCACGACATCGCGTAGTGCCAACCACAAATCTGGAACCGCATCGGGCCCATAGAAATCGACATTGACGATATCCTGATATTTCTTCGGCGGGTTCTCCGCATATTTCATCGAGCCATCGGGACGCCATGCAAACCAGCCGGGATGCTCGCGCAGCCAGGGGTGATCGGGCGAACACTGGATGGCAAAATCCAGCGCGATTTCCAGTCCATGATCGCGCGCTGCCGCGATGAGGCGCGCGAAATCCTCAAAGCGTCCCAGTTCCGGATGGATTGCGTCATGCCCACCTTCGGGCGCTCCGATTGCATAGGGGCTTCCGGGATCGTTCGGACCGGGCGTCAGGCTGTTGTTCGGCCCCTTGCGATTGGTTTTTCCGATCGGGTGAATGGGCGGGAAATAGAGCGTATCGAAGCCCATCTCGCGGATCGCAGGCAGGCGACCGATGACGTCCGCAAATGTCCCGTGCCGGGCGGCGTCGTTCGTTTGAGAGCGGGGGAAAAGCTCGTACCAGCTTGAAAACCGTGCCGCGAGACGCTCTGCATCGACGCGCTGCGGCTCTGACCGGATACGATGCGGCCGCTCGTCCAGGCTATCCATCAGAGCCGCCAGTTCCGGCGACAGCAGAATAGCGGCTGCACTGTCTCCACTGCCTGCCTCATCCAACCGCGCGAGGAATTGGACCAGGCTGTCACGCGCTGTTCCCTCCGCGCGATCGAGAGCGCGTTCCACGAGTACGCGGCCCTCGGCGAAATCCACTGGCTGCGCCACTTTGGCATCCAGCTTCTTGGCAAAGTCGCGACAGAAGCCCCCAAAGCGATCGAGCCAGCCTTCTACGACAAATTCGTGTCCGCCCATCCGGAGAAGCGGAAACTCCGCGCGCCATAGATCATTCGGCAGTTGCTCCATGCGTGCCCGCTGCCATTGTGCTTGGTCACACGCGCGCCATTGCAATTCCGCGCCTAGTTGTTCGTGCCCATCGGCAAACAGGGTGGCTTCCACACGGACCTGCTCCCCCACCACGCGCTTGACCGCAAAGTCGCCGCCTTCGACCGAGGGGATGATTTTTTCGAGCACCAGCCGGTCGCTGGAGGCGGCGGCGGAAGGATCGCTATCTGCCATACCCTTAACGATAACCGGCGCTGCGCGTCGGGCTTGCAGAAGCCGTACTTCGCCAGCAGACAGAGCGGAGAATCCGTCCTGATCGTCTGGTCCCTCGACCAGGTGAAAAGGTTCGAAATCAGCCCCCGTGGCCGACAGCAGGGCGGCCGGATCGGGATGCTGCTCCATGTCCTTGGATGGGTTCATGAGGAGGAGAACGGCTTCTTTGGCATGTCGAACATCGGGCGTGTCACTCCGCAGGACGGCGATTACATTGGACCCCGAGCCGGTCAGCCGCCGAACCTCACCCTGGAAACCGGCGGCGCCTCGCGCTGCTTCAAGTGCTTGAAACACGACTTGCCCGGCATCTGCGCCACGCATCAAAATATCGAAGGGAAGAATTACTCCGTTGTGGAGAATAGAGGCAGCCGCGATATTCATCCGTAGGCTGCTCATATCGGCGACGTCAGATATCCGCCCAATGACGTGCGATGCGCCATGACTATTGAAAGTATTTAGCGCCCGCAAATCGCGTTCCACAGGGATAAGGCCGAAGTCCACCCCCGCATCGGCAAACGCCCCAGCGCCGGTGACTCCCAGACCTGCCACGTCGACCATGAACTGTATGCCATGGTGACTGGATTTTTCCTGAACCCGCTTAATCAGCGCTGCGATAAATGCCGGACCAATCCTCCCGGCATTCCTCAAGTAAAATCCCGAAACGCCCTTGTTCACCAGTGCGCATAGTCGCTCGGCCATCGGATCGCAGAGCACCATAGCGGCAGGCGACCGCAATCGTGCCAACGCTTCACCGGATGCGGGCATGATCTTGCGTGGATCTACAGGCTGCGCACCGGACGCGGAGCGGCGGATCGCAAACAGGTCGGGATGATCTTGAACCAGCGCGTCCGTGACGGGAAAGCGGGCAAGATCGATCTCGACCATTTTCCTAAGATTGGACGCCGCGTCGAAGCCCAAGAAATAGCCGACATCCTCTTGCCGCAAGCCGAAAAGCGGCTCGTCCGGTGACCAGATCACGCCATAGGCCTTGTGCATCAGCGGGCTGTCGACCGCCGATGCCAACTGATGCGTGCGAACAGAGATCAGGCTGATGAAGGGAGATTGCAATGATCTAACCTATGCAATGGTGGAAGGTGAGATCGGAGCGTGCCACATCAATATAGCTGAGCCACACCCTGCGGTAGCTCGTCATGTTTTAAGCCCGCAGCGATGATGACCGAGCAATCAGACGTTCAGGTCGCCGTCTTGATTTGAAGCGTCCGGGCGGCTGCGCGTGCCGGCTTTTGGTCAGCAGAAGATTTCGCCGGGCGGCCCCGCTTTTTCGGGCCGGCTGAGTCCGAAGCCTTTCCATCGCTCGAAGCGTCTGCCTTCGCAGCCTCCGGCGGTGACGAGTCGGAATCCGATACATCCTGCTTCGTGTCGGCCGATGGCGAGGCCGGTTGCTTGCCACCTGCGGGCTTGGATGATGCCGTCTTGGGCGCAGATTTTACGGATTTAGCTCTGGGCGCTTTTGCCGCCTTCGTTGTTGCAGGAGCATCGCCGCCTTCGACCTCACGCCGCGCCTGTTCCCAGTGCTCTTCATGACGACCGGACGGCGAACCTTCCTCGAGCCAAATTGCGTGTGCCCTCTCACGAATTTTGTGATCTCGATCTTGCGCCATCCGCCGCTCCTGCCAACAAACATGAAACTGAAGGCCAGGACCCCTAGGACCAGCCAACAGCGATAATGCATGTAGAGCGATTTTGCTCCGCAGCAGCTAACATGTTTAAGGAATCGGGAACGTTGCGTCGCGCCTCTTTAGCTCCTCGATCGCTATGCTCCGCTTCCGGGCCGTAAACCCGTCCTACTGATCGAACAGCAGTACCGGAGTTTCAAGCAACCTGCGCAGTGCCTGGACATAGCTTGCCGCGTCCCATCCATCCACAACGCGATGGTCGCAACTGATCGACAGGTTCATGAGCTTGGCGACGGCAATTTCTCCGTCACGGATCACCGGGCGCTCGATCACGCGGTTGGGACCGATGATCGCCACCTCCGGCCGGTTGATGACCGGCGTCGTCGCGATTCCGCCGAGCGGGCCGAGCGAGGTCAGCGTCAACGTAGAGCCGGAGAGTTCCTCCGATCTCGCCTTGCCGCTCCGCGCCGCTTCGGACAGGCGACGGATTTCGCTGGCGAGTTGCCACACGTTGCGATCCTGCGCGTCGCGGATGACCGGCACCATCAATCCCGCATCGGTCTGCGTCGCCATGCCCAGATGCACTGACCCGTGCCGTGTCACGACGCCTGCCTCGTCATCGTAACGGGCATTAATCATCGGGAAGTCCGGGATCGCCTTGCATACGGCAACGATGATAAGCGGAAGCAGAGTCAGCTTCGGCCGGTCACCGCGATTGGCATTAAGGTCGCCACGCATAGCCTCCAGCGCGGTGACGTCGATTTCTTCGACATAAGTGAAATGCGGGATGTGGCGTTTTGACGCCGCCATATTTTCGGCGATGCGGCGGCGCATACCGATTACCTTCACGGATTCATCGGGGCGCTTGCGTGATGCGCCTGCGGGGCGATACCCTTGGCCTTGGCCGTACAGCAGGAAAGCATCGAGATCGCTGTGGCGGATGCGTTCCGCAGTGGTGCGGACTTGGGCGAGGTCGACACCAAGTTCCTTGGCGCGGGCGCGAACGGCGGGGGACGCGAGAACCTGCTCCGCCTTTGCCTCTTGCGCAACCACATGTTCGATTGGCTGCGGCGCAGGCTCGCCAGCCGGTTGAACGTCCTCGGCCGGTGCAGTGCCAGTGGCCGCTGATGCCACCTCCTCAACGCCGGGGTTTTCGGCCTCGACGACGGGTTCCTTGATGCTCTCGACCGATGCGGCGGCTTCAACTTCCGCCTCCGTTTCGATAACGACCAGCATCGCCCCGATCGACACCTGATCGCCCGGTTCGCCTGCCAGCTCGACGACCGTACCGGCTACCGGCGATTCCAGTTCTACCGTCGCCTTGTCCGTCATCATGTCGGCCAAGCCCTGATCTTCTTCGACCCGATCACCGATCTTGACATGCCAGGCGACGATCTCGGCTTCCGAAATGCCTTCACCGATGTCGGGAAGCGTGAATGTGAAGCGTGCCATGCCGGTCAGTCCTTCAGGATCTTGTTGATTGCGTCGCGGATGCGGATCGGCCCGGGAAAATAGGCCCATTCAAGGCTGTGCGGATAGGGCGTGTCGAAGCCCGTCACCCGCTCGATCGGTGCTTCCAGATGATAGAAGCACCGCTCCTGCACCAGCGCGGAGAGCTCCGCGCCGAAGCCGCTGGTGCGCGTCGCTTCATGCACGATCAGGCAGTGGCCCGTCTTCTTCACCGACGCTTCTATCGCCTCGATGTCCAACGGCACCAGCGTGCGGAGGTCGATAATCTCCGCATCTACACCCATCTCCTCTACGGTGCTGGCGACTACATGCACCATAGTCCCGTAGCAAAGGATCGTCAGCGCCTCCCCTGCCCGCGCGATGCGCGCCTTGCCGAGCGGGATCTTATAGTAGCCTTCGGGAACCTGCGCATCGGCATGGCCGCCCCAATTGCGAGAAGGCCGGTCATAATGTCCGTCGAACGGACCGTTATAAATGCGCTTGGGTTCGAAAAAGATCGTCGGATCATTATCCTCGATCGCGGCGATCAGCAGCCCTTTGGCGTCGTAGGGGGTGGCCGGGATCACCGTCTTGATGCCGGAGACGTGAGTGAAAATGCCTTCGGGCGACTGACTGTGCGTCTGCCCGCCAAATATGCCTCCGCCAAAGGGCGAGCGAACCGTCATCGGCGCGATAAACTCGCCCGCCGAACGATAGCGCAACCGCGCCGCCTCCGACACAAGCTGGTCGAGAGCGGGATAAATGTAGTCGGCAAACTGGATTTCCGGCACTGGGCGAAGGCCATAGGCCCCCATGCCGACCGCAACACCGATGATCCCACATTCGGTAATAGGCGTATCGAACACGCGGTTCTTGCCGTACTTCTTCTGAAGGCCCGCCGTCGCACGGAAAACGCCGCCAAAATAGCCGACGTCCTCGCCCATGACGACCACATGGGGATCGCGATCCATCATCACGTCCAGCGCGCTATTAATCGCCTGGATCATGTTCATCTGCGTGGTAGCAGCCTCAGTCCTGTTTTCGCTCACAGCCCGGCCGCCTTCTTCTCGCTCAGCGCCATGTCGAGTTGCTCCTTCAAGTGCCAGGGCATCTCCTCGAACACTTCCTCGAACATTGTCTCGAATGGCTGATGCATACCGTGGCCGAGAATACCGTTCTTCTCCGCTTCTCGTGCCGCGTCCTTCACCAGATTGGCAAGTTCCAGGTCCATCGCGGCATGGCGATCCTCATCCCAGATGCCAAGGCCGATCACATGGGCCTTCAACCGCGCAATCGGATCGCCGAGCGGCCATGCGCTGCCTTCGTCGGCGGAGCGATATTGGCCGGGATCATCGGATGTGCTGTGCCCTTCCGCGCGATAAGTGAAATGCTCGATCAGCGTAGGCCCCGCATTGCTGCGTGCCCGGTCCGCTGCCCAGCGCGTCGCGGCATAGACGGCCAGCGCGTCGTTCCCGTCCACGCGAAGGCTGGCAATGCCATAACCAACGCCCCGCGCTGCGAACGTCGTGTTCTCGCCGCCCGCAAAGCCGGAAAAGCTGCTGATCGCCCACTGATTGTTGACGATGTTGAGGATCACCGGCGCGCGATAGACGCTGGCGAAAGTGCAGGCCGAATGGAAGTCCCCCTCCGCCGTCGAGCCCTCGCCGCACCATGTTGCAGCAATCCGCGTGTCGCCCCGCGCTGCGCTCGCCATCGCCCAGCCCACCGCCTGCGGCCATTGCGTCGTTAGATTCCCCGATATCGAAAAGAACCCGGCCTCCCGCACCGAATACATGATCGGCAACTGTCGCCCCTTCATGCGATCGGCGCGATTGGAATAGATCTGGTTCATCATGTCGACCAGCGACCAGTCGCGCGCAATCAGAAGCCCCTGCTGGCGATAACTTGGGAAGCACATATCGTCGCTCGCGAGCGCTTGCGCTGCGGCGACCGCAACCGCCTCTTCGCCCGTGCATTTCATGTAGAAGCTGGTCTTGCCCTGCCGCTGCGCGCGGAACATGCGTTCATCGAACGCGCGCGTCAGAGCCATGGATCGCAGCATTTTAAGTAGCGTGGCCGCATCCAGATTGGGGTTCCACGGACCGACTGCCGTTGCCGACTCATCCAGCACGCGAACGAGGCCATAGGCCATGTCGCGCATTGAGGCGGCCGGCGCCGTTTCGTCCGGCAGCGGCGTCGAACCGGCAGCAGGAACGTCTATATCGCTGAAATCGGCAACGTCACCAGGACGAAAACGCGGCTCGGGAACATGCAAGGTGAGCGGCTGAAGATTGCGCCCCATTGTTGCAGGGTCGCTTGATTGGCCATCGCGCTGGTCGTTCATCGCTGCTCCAAGCGCCGCATGCTGCGGCGTAATATTGTTGCTCTATGGCGCTATATTATTACCCACTTTGAAAAAGGCAAGTGCTACTGACCTAAAAAGCGTTAGACCGCCACCGGAGCAGCTATAGAAGCCTGCGGTGCATAGTCGAATACCTCGAAGTCCTCGATCCGATAGTCGAACATGCTCGTTGGACTTCGGACGATCCGTAGCTTCGGTGTTCCGCTGGGGATTCGGGCAAGCTGCACTTCGACCAGTTCCCGATGGTTCAGGTACAGATGCACGTCCCCACCGCTCCACACGACCTCGCCCGGTTCCAGATTGCATTGCTGCGCCAGCATCCGCGTGAGCAGCGCCAGCCCGAAGATGTTGAACGCGAAACCAAGGCCTAGGTCGCAACTGCGCTGAAACAGCAATCCCGACAGCTTCCCGTTCGCGACATGAAACTGGTACGTCATATGACAGGGTGGAAGCGCCATGTCGGGCACATCGGCCACATTCCATCCCGTGAACAACAGCCGCCGCGATCCTGGCGTCTTTCGAATCGCTTCGACCAGTTCCGCAATTTGATTATGGCCCTGCGCCATCCGCCGATACAGCCCGTCGCTAGTCGCCTCATATCGTGGCCAGTTCGTCCACTGCGCACCATAAACAGGACCAAGGTCGCCCCATTGCGCGGCGAAAGCATCGTCGGCGATGATCCGGGCTTCGAACGCATCACGATCGATCTCTTCCCCCGTTGCCTTCCGATATTTGTCTAGCGGCCAGTCGGTCCAGATATGCACGCCCTGCTCTACGAGGGGGCGGATGTTCGTCTCGCCGGTCAGAAACCAGAGCATCTCCCGCGCCGCGACCTTCCAATACACCCGCTTTGTCGTCAGCAGCGGTATCGCGTCATCGGCCAGGCTGAACCGCATTGTAGCCCCGAAGATGGATCGCGTACCTACGCCGGTGCGGTCGACCCGCTCGTCCCCGGACGTCCATATCTGACGCATCAGATCCAGATATTGTTGTTCATAGTGCGGCATAGGCGAAATCGCGACCTTCAGTCCTTGGAGTCTTCCCGCCGGTGTATCGCAGAGGCGCGCGCGATCCAACCGGCTGTGCGCTCCGGACACTCATCGGCTGCTGGCAAAAATGCCGCACGCGCCGCTTGCCACGGGCGAAACCCCAAACTATAGACCGCCGCCTGCCTTGTCGGGATCGCAGGACACGCGGTTCCGCTCCGGTCGGGGAATAGCTCAGCCTGGTAGAGCACTGTCTTCGGGAGGCAGGGGCCGGAGGTTCGAATCCTCTTTCCCCGACCACTTATTCGCTTCGTAAGATGCAATACCCTCGCGCTAACCGGCGCGGGGGTTTTTGCTTCTGTCACGCGATCACTTCCACACTGCGGGGGCGCACGGGGATCACGTGATCCTCGATCCGGAAAGTCACCTCTTCCCGGCTGCGGTTGATGCACACCAATGGGCCTTCGGGCAGCAACCGAAATGCGAGCGCCTGCCCTGCCGCTGATTCCCAATCATGCACCGTCATGGGGTGGCCCTCGGCGTTCAGCCAGCTAATGCCGTGCTCGTCCAGCAGTCGGATATCCATCAGCGCACGCGATGTTGCGCGAATTGCGGAGAGGACAACGCAATGTTCCTCGATCTCGCGGTCGCGCCCTTCCCAATCGAGCCAGGTGATCGCGTTGTCCTGCGCATAGGCATTGTTGTTGCCCTGCTGCGTCCGTCCAAACTCGTCCCCCGCCGTCAGCATGATCGTGCCGCGCGAGAGGAATAGCGTGGAGAGCATTGCCTTGATATCGGCACGCCGGTTGTTCACCACCTCCGGATCATCCGAAGCGCCTTCGACGCCGTTATTCCAGCTGAAATTGTCGCCATGCCCGTCACGATTATCCTCGCCATTGGCATGGTTGTGACGCTCCTCATAGGCGGTCAGGTCGGCAAGGCTGAAGCCATCGTGCGACGCCAGGATGTTGACGGTGCGGGTATGCGCACCCGCGAAGACGTCGCTCGATCCGGCCAGTCGTGTGGCAAGCGCGCCCAGCATATGCGGGTCGCCTCGCCAAAAGCGCCGCACGTCGTCGCGATACCGGTCGTTCCACTCCAGCCACCCCTCGCCGAACGATCCAAGCTGATAGCCGCCTGGGCCGATATCCCACGGCTCAGCGATCATGATGCGGTCGGACAGGATTGGATCTTGTGCCATTTCTTTCAGCAACGGCGCGTTGGCGCTGAAGCCATCTGGCAGCCTGCCTAACGCGGGAGCCAGATCGAAGCGGAAGCCGTCCACACCAACATGACGGACAAGGTGACGCATGGAATCGCATATCATCCGACGGCTGACCGGATGATTGCAATCGATGCTGTTGCCAGTGCCGGTGTCGTTAATCAGTTGCCCATCAGCGGCATGACGGAAGTAGCTGCGCGCATCCAGGCCGCGAAGCGACAAGGTCGTGCCCAATGCATCACTTTCACCGTCATGATTATAGACCATGTCGAGGATCACGCCGATCCCAGCATCGTGCAGCGCCGCCGTCGCCTCGCGCAGATCAGCTAAACCGCCCGGAGCAAGGCGGGGGTCGAGGGCAAAAAAGCTCACTGGGTTATAGCCCCAAGCGTTGCTGAGGCCCAGCGGCGGCAAGTGCCGTTCGTCGATCCAGGCATGGACAGGCATCAATTCGACCGCGCTGACATGCAGCCGCTTCAGATGATCGATGATCGCGGAGTGCTTCAGCGCCTTCAGCGTTCCCCGCTCCTCCTCCGGAACGTCGGGATGCAGCATGGTGAAGGACCGCACCTGAAGTTCATAAATTAGACCACCCGGCTGGAATAGCGGCGCGCGGGGTGGGACTACCGGAGGGGCAACTTCCACGATCCCTTTGGGCACTAAAGACGCCGTGTCACCGCCCTCTCCCCGGCGCGCCATCAGCCGCGCATCATGCATGAACGGCCGATCAATGCGCGTCGCGTAGGGGTCGAGCAACAGCTTGTCGGGATCAAACCACAGGCCGGCGCCCGGATCATAGGGGCCATCAGCGCGAAATCCATATCGCGTCCCTGCACCGATCCCTGGCGCGAAGAGCGAGAATACCCCCTCATGCCGCCCCATCGGCAGGCGCAGGACTTCCCTCTCCTCCTCGAACAGGCATAGCCATACCGCATCCGCTGCCGACCAGACGGCAAAGCGCGTGCCGCCGTCCTGCACTTGCGCGCCAAGTGTCGGAAGGTCGGCAGGGTTCATTTTGCCAGTGACCGATACAGCGCGGCATAACGGGCGGCGCTCTTGCTCCACGAGAAGTCCGCCGCCATGCCTGCCCGCTGCATCGACTTCCATAGCGAGGGATCGGCATGTAGTACGACCGCGCGATCAATGGCGCTGAGCAGGCTCTCTGCATTCGGCGGCGCGAACTGGATGCCGGTCGCCACGCCGGCAGCCAGCGCCGCTTCATTCGCGTCGATCAGCGTATCCGCCAAGCCGCCCACGCGCGCCACCACGGGAACGCAGCCGTAGCGCAAGCCATAAAGCTGAGTGAGGCCGCAGGGCTCGAAGCGCGATGGGATGAGGATGGCGTCACCGCCGCCCTGCATCAAGTGAGACAGCGGCTCGTCATAACCGATCCGCACCGCGACACGTCCTTTGTTACGCTCCCCCGCCGCCAGAAATCTGGCTTCGAGCGCGCGGTCGCCTGATCCGAGCACCGCCAGCTTTGCTCCGCGCGCAACCAGATGGTCGATGACGTCGGCGAGGAGGTCCATACCCTTCTGCCATGTCAAACGGCTGATGACGATGAACAACGGACTGTCGTCAGGATCGAGTCCGAAGCTCTCCTCGATGCGCTTCCGGTTCGCGACACGCCCAGCAATATTATCCGACGAATAGGTCGCCGCCAGCAGACGATCGTCCGCCGGATTCCATTCCTGCGTGTCGATCCCGTTCAATATGCCATGCAGTCGATCTGCCCGGCCGCTTAACAGGCCCTCCAAGCCCATGCCTTCGGCTTGCGACTGGATTTCCATAGCGTAACTGGGGCTGACCGTTGTGATCGCATCGGCGGAGATCAACCCTGCCTTCAGGAAGCCGACACCGCCATAATATTCGACGCCATCCACGCTGAACGCGCCTGCTGGCAGCCCTAGAGCATTGAATATCCCCGCATCGAACCATCCCTGAAAAGCAAGGTTGTGAATGGTCATGACCTTGGGCACGGCGTGCGCGGCGCCGAACCGCATGTACGCCAATGTCATCGCCGCCTGCCAATCATGCGCGTGCACCAGATCGGGGGACCAGCCATCTATCAGCCCAGCGGCGATGTCCGCCCCCGCTCGTGAGAGGGCAGCGAAGCGACGCCAGTTATCGGGCCAGCCATTGCCTGCACGATCGTCATAGGGACCACCTTCCCGTGCGAAGAAAGCAGGGGAGTCGAGGACGATCAGGTCGAGGCCATGAGCATGTGCGGAGACTAAGGTGGCGGGTTGGCCAAGCAGATCATCATAATGGTGAAGCTTTTCGGTCGCGCCTATTTTGGCGAGCACTTCCGGATAGCCCGGCACCAAGGTACGCGTCGCAACCCCTTCGCCAGCAAGCGCCAGCGGCAGTGCGCCGACGACATCGGCCAATCCGCCCGTTTTGACGAGCGGCTGAATTTCCGACGCGACGCTTAGAACCCTCATGCGGCGCGCATGTCTGGCAGCGCTTCGATCATCGCCTGCGTGATGAGGCATATGCCCTTTTCCGTGCGGCGAAATCGCTTCATATCATCGTCGGGTTGCTCTCCAACGATCAGTCCCGATGGAATACGCACGCCTGAATCCAGCACACATTTATGCAGCCGTGCGCCGCGGCCTATTTCGCAGTTGGGGAGGATGATGCTCTCGGTGATCGAGGAGAAGCTGTGCGTGCGGACCCCCGTGAACAACAGGCTCCGATGTAGCGATGATCCCGAAACTATGCAGCCTCCTGCGACAAGCGACGATGTGGCTGAACCTCGACGTCCTTCCTCGTCATGGACGAACTTGGCAGGCGCGGTGACTTCGGCGTAGGTCCATAGCGGCCAACTGCGGTCGTAAATGTCTAATGGTGGCACCACATCAGTTAGGTCGATGTTCGCCTGCCAATAGGCATCTATAGTGCCGACATCGCGCCAATATGCCTCAACTTCACTCTCCGCCCGGACGCAGCTGCTCGCGAAGCGGTGTGCCACGGCTTTCCCATGCCTGACGATGTAAGGAACAATATCGCCGCCGAAGTCACGCTTGCTGTCCGGCGTGTCGGCGTCCCGACGCAGATGCTCAGCCAGCACCTTGGTGCGGAAGACGTAGATGCCCATCGAAGCAAGCGCGCGATCCGGATGCCCCGGAATGGCGGGAGGATCAGCAGGCTTTTCGATGAAGTCGGTAATCACGTCATGCTCATCGACATGCATCACGCCAAAGCCGCTCGCTTCGGATCGCGGTACTTCCAGGCAACCGACCGTCACATCCGCGCCGCTGTCCACATGCTGCTGGAGCATCAGCTCATAGTCCATCTTGTAGATGTGATCGCCCGCCAGGATGACCATATATTCGGGCGCGTAGGCTTCGATGATATCGAGGTTCTGGAACACCGCGTCGGCAGTTCCCTCATACCACTGACTCTCTGAAACGCGCTGGCTAGCCGGCAATATGTCGAAGCTTTCGTTGCGCTCGGTCCGGAAGAAGTTCCAGCCGCGCTGCAAATGGCGGATCAGCGAATGGGCCTTGTACTGCGTGGCAACACCTATTCGGCGGATACCGCTGTTGAGCGCATTCGACAGCGCAAAGTCGATGATGCGTGCCTTGCCACCGAAGTGCACGGCAGGCTTCGCGCGGATGTCGGTCAGTTCGCCCAAGCGGCTTCCTCGACCTCCGGCAAGCACATAGGCCATGGCGTCGCGTGCGATCGGATGCGTTCTCCTGTCCATTGTTCTCTCCTGCATCCTTTCGGTTCTATTCGGGTTCCAGCATCAATGTCGCCAACGGCGGCAGCGTGATATGCGCCCAGCCGTCATCGTCAGCCTCTACAACGCCGTTGTTGCCCGCTCCGCTCCCGTAATAATCGGCTCCATCGGAATTAAGTATTTCCCGCCAGCGTCCGCCATGCGGAAGGCGCATTCCATAGCCGTGGCGTAACAGGGGAGAAAAGTGGCTGATGACCACTATCGGCTTCTCACCGGGCGCTCTGCGCGTCCAGGCGAACACACAATCTTCATGTGCATTGACGAGCAGCCATTCAAAACCTTCGCCTTCGCAATCCCGCGCGTGAAGGGCAGCTTTGCTCTTGTAGAGCCGGTTGACGTCGCGGACGAGGGACTGGACGCCGCGATGGGCTACATGACCCAGAAGATGCCAGTCGAGCGCGCGCTCCTCGGTCCATTCGGCCCGCTGCGCAAACTCCTGCCCCATGAAAAGCAGTTTCTTGCCGGGATAGCCCCACATCATCGCGAGATAGGCGCGCAGGGTGGCGAATTTCTGCCACTCGTCGCCGGACATCTTGCTCAGCAGGGAGCCTTTGCCGTGAACGACTTCGTCGTGGCTCAGAGGCAGGACGTAGTTCTCGTTAAAGGCGTAAAGCAGGCCGAAGGTGATATCGTCGTGATGATGGCGCCGATCAGTCGCATCACGCTGCATGTAGCGCAGCGTGTCGTGCATGAAGCCCATGCTCCACTTAAAGCCAAAGCCAAGTCCGCCTTCGTGCACGGGCTGCGAGACCTTCGGCCAATCCGTCGACTCCTCGGCCATGGTGAACGCTCCGGCGTTCAAGCCATAGACAGCGTGGTTTAGGCCTTGCAGGAAATTCACCGCTTCCCGGTTCTCGCGCCCGCCCTGTGCATTGGGGACCCATTCGCCTGCGCCGCGCGAATAATCGAGGTAGAGCATCGACGCCACCGCATCCACGCGCAACGCATCGACATGGTAGCGCTCGGCCCAGAACACGGCGTTGTTGCGCAGGAACGCCGACACTTCCTTGCGCCCAAAGTTGTAGATCGCGGTGTTCCAGTCCGGATGGAAACCTTGTCGCGGGTCTTCATGCTCGTAGAGTGCAGTACCGTCGAAACGCGCCAGCCCGTGCGCGTCGATGGGGAAATGCGCGGGCACCCAGTCGAGGATTACGCCGATTCCGGCACGGTGCGCGCCATCAACGAAGCGCGCGAATCCGTCTGGGTCGCCAAAACGTGCGGACGGCGCGAACAATCCGATGGGTTGATAGCCCCAGCTTGGATCATAGGGATGCTCGCTGATCGGCATCAGCTCGATATGCGTGAACCCCATATCCGCGACGTAAGGGATGAGCCGCTCGGCAAGCGCGTCCCAGTGCAGGAAGTTGCCGTCCTCGTCGCGCTGCCATGATCCGGCGTGAACCTCGTAGATCGACACCGGCTGCCTGCGCGGATCGACATCCCTCCAGTGCGCGCGATGCGCCGCGTCGCCCCAGATGTGGGCAAGCGGATCAGCGACGATCGAAGCGGTCGCCGGACGCATCTCCGACTTGAAGGCGAAGGGATCGGCCTTCAGTGGCAGAACCGCACCATTAGCCGACAGGATTTCATATTTATACGCTGTGCCCGCCCCGATCTCCGGCAAGAAAATCTCCCAGATACCGCTGTCGCCTCGGAAGCGCATCGGATGCCGGCGGCCATCCCAATGGTTGAAATCGCCCACCACCGAAACGCGATTCGCATTGGGCACCCACACCGCGAAATGCGTGCCACGGATGCCCTGATGCTCCAGAACATGCGCGCCCAGCTTGTCGAACAGGCGCAGGTGTGAACCCTCTGCGAAATAATGATCGTCCATCGCGCCCAGGACGGGATGGAAGCTGTAGGGATCAATGACGGTGCTGCTGTTCCTGTCCGGGTACGTCACGGTGTAGCGCAGAATCTGATGCTTCCGGGTGTCTAATTCGCCTTCGAACAAACCCGATAAATGGATCAGCCTGAGTTCGCCGACGTGCTTGCCTTTCAGGGTCGAGGCACTGACTTGAGCGGCATCCGGAAAGAAGCAACGTGCCACATAACCGCTGCCCTCCGAATGCACGCCCAGTACCGAAAACGGGTCTTCGTGCCGCCCCTCCACTAATGCCGCGATAGCGTCCGCCGTCAGCACGCGGCCGTCACGGCAGCACCTTCCAGATGTCCCTTGCATATTCGCGAATGGTGCGATCCGAAGAGAACCAGCCCATGCGCGCGACATTGTAGATGGCCTTCGATGTCCAGGCCGCCTTGTCGTTCCATAGCGCATCGGCGCGGCGCTGGGCGGCGGCATAGCTCTCGAAATCCGCAGCGACCATGAACCAGTCGCGGTCGAATATTCCATCGATCAGTCCGGCGTAACGATTCGGATCGTCGGGCGAGAAGACACCGGTGCGGATGGCATTCAGCGCCTGCGCCAGTTCCGTACTGCCCGCGATCGTCGCGCGCGGATCATAGCCATTGGCGCGCCGGTCATTCACCTCGTCTGCGGTAAGCCCAAAGATCAGGATATTATCCTCGCCGACATGATCGCGCATCTCGACATTCGCACCGTCGAGCGTGCCGATGGTGAGCGCGCCGTTGACGGCGAACTTCATGTTGCCGGTGCCGGAAGCCTCCATGCCTGCCGTTGAAATCTGCTCGGAAAGATCGGCGGCCGGGATCATGATCTCCGCCATCGATACATTGTAATTGGGGATGAACTGCACCTTCAGCAGGCCCTGCACTGCCGGATCATGGTTGACCACGCGGGCCACATCGTTCGCCAGCTTTATGATGAGCTTCGCGTTATGGTAACTCGGTGCCGCCTTGCCGCCGAATAGCTTGACCCGGGGCACCCAATCCCGCTCCGGGTGCGATCGGATCTGGTCGTAGAGCGAAACCCCCTCGATGATGTTGAGCAACTGCCGCTTATATTCGTGGATGCGCTTGATGTGGATATCGAACATCGCGGCGGGATCGATCCGCGCGTTTATCCTTTCGCGAAGGATCTGACTGAGATGTTCCTTGTTCGCCCGCTTTACGGCTAGGAACTTCTCCTGAAACGTCGCATCATGTGCAAAGGCGTCCAGATCACGCAGCGCCTCGGCATCGTCCATGAAGCGGTCGCCGATAGCCTCACGGATCAGGCCGAATAGCCCCGGATTGCACTGCATCAGCCAGCGGCGGAACGTCACGCCATTGGTCTTGTTGTTGATCCGAGTGGGATAGAGACGATGAAAGTCGGCAAACACCGTCTGCTTCATCAGGTCAGTATGCAGGGCCGACACGCCGTTGATGCTGTGCGATCCGGCGAACGCCAGATTGCCCATGCGCACCCGGCGTTCGCCACCTTCGTCGATCAGCGAGATGGTGCCGATGGCTGCATCGTCGAAACCGCCCTTGCGCCGTGCTTCGGCCAGGAGACGGCTGTTTACCGCATAGACGATCTGCATGTGCCGGGGCAGCAGCCGCTCGAACAGAGGAACGGGCCAGCTTTCCAAAGCCTCAGGCAGAAGCGTGTGGTTGGTGTAGCTGAAGGTGCGACGCGTTATGTCCCACGCTTCGTCGAAATCCAGGCCATGCACGTCGAGCAACAGGCGCATCAATTCCGCGACGGACACCGCCGGATGCGTGTCGTTAAGTTGGATCGCTGCCTTGTCCGGCAGGGTACGCACATCGCCGAAATACTGGATGTGCCGCCGAACAATGTCCTGCAACGAGGCGGAAGAGAAGAAATATTCCTGCCGCAAACGTAGCTCCTGGCCCGCTGGCGAACTGTCAGCGGGATAGAGCACGCGGGTCAGGGCTTCGGCACGATTGCTTTCCTGTAGAGCGCCGAAGTGGTCACCTGCGTTGAACCGGTCCAGCAGGATCGGATCGATCGGCTGCGCCTCCCAGAGCCGCAGCGTGTTGACGCGCTTGCCACGCCACCCGGCGATGGGCGTGTCATAGGCCGTAGCAATCACGCGCTCGATCGGCTTCCACGCCATCTGGTGCGGGCTGGCGTCGTTTCCCTCGGCGGGATCGACGAGGCCGCCGAAGCCGATCTCGTAGCTGGCCTCGCGACGTTCGAATTCCCAAGGGTTGCCATGCGTTAGCCAGGTTTCGGGAAGCTCGACTTGCCAGCCGTCAGACACCTCCTGCCGGAACATGCCATTCACATAGCGGATGCCATATCCGTAAGCGGGCACATCGACGGTCGCCATGCTCTCCATGAAACACGCAGCCAGCCGTCCGAGGCCGCCATTGCCAAGCGCCGCATCCGGCTCCAGTTCGGCGATCACGTCGATGTTCACATCCAGCAACGCCAGCGCCTGCTGCATCTCGTCGAGCAATTCCATGTTCGACACTGCATCGCGCATCAATCGCCCGATGAGGAATTCCAGCGAGAGATAATAGACCCGCCGCCCCCGCTCTTCATACGTCTTGTGTGTCGAGGTGATCCAAGCCTCGATCACGCGATCCCTGATCGAAAGGATGACGGCATGCAGCCAGTCGTGCGGTTGGGCGGCTGCGGCATCCTTGCCGATCCGGTAGGTCAACCGCTCGACGATTTCATGCGCCAGTGCCGTAGGATCGGACTGTCGGGGCGCAGGCTTTGGAAGGTTCGACTTGAGCGTGTTAAGATTCATGATCGCGAAAACCCCATGCGGAAACGAAGCCGCACCCTCCCCTTTATCAATGGGGAAGATTGCACAGCACTCGATAGCGCGCCAAGCCTTTCTTAAATTCTAATGCGAATGCCGACTTCAGCCCCTTTGTAGCTACGCGCGACTTTCCGTCATCGCCGCATAGATCAGCGTCTTCAGTGCGCGGCGCACCTGGACGGCGCTGGACGGCATGACTTGCGTCATGAATACGGCAATCAGCCGTTCCACGGGGTCGACAAAGAAGAAGGTCGATAGCATTCCGCCCCAATTATACTCGCCTACCGACCCAGGGATCATCGTGGCGGCGGGATCTTGAGTGACGGCAAAACCGAGGCCAAATCCAACTCCGGCATACTGGCTTTCGCTGAACAGGGATTGCGAATTGGCCGCAAGGTCTCCGCCGTCCGGCAGATGGTTCGCCGTCATCAGTGCGACGGTTTTGGGCGAGAGGATACGCGCGCCGTCCAGTTCGCCTCCACGCAGCAACATCTGGCAGAAACGATGATAATCATTGGTCGAAGAGATCAATCCGCCGCCGCCCGAATAGCATTTGAGCGGCAAACGCCAACGGCTGCTCGCGCCGCGATCGTAAAGAGTGCGTGTTCCAGCATCATCGATCTGCCAGGCATCGGTCAGACGCGGCTCATGGCTGGCTGTCAGCGTGAAGAACGTGTCGGCCATTCCTAGCGGCGCAAAGATACGATCAGAGAAGAAATCCGGGAGGGCGATCCCGGAAAGCCGCTCGATGATTATCCCCAGCACGTCAGTCGATATGGAATAGTTCCAACCGCAGCCGGGTGAAAATTCGAGCGGCAATTGGGATACGGCGGATATGAATTCGTCCGACGTACGCGGTTGATGGAACACGTCCAGCTTTTGCGCGGCGTAGGCGGCGTCGATGGGACTTTGTTCCTGAAAGCTGTACGTAAGGCCGGACGTGTGCCGCAACAGATCGATCATGCGCATCGGCGAGTCTGCTCGACGCGTAGTGAACGGCGTCCCGTCTTCGCCGCCTCCGGTTCTGACTCTGATTTCAGAAAACTCAGGCAGGACGTCGTGGACGGGCGTATCGAGCGCAGCGAGTCCTTCCTCCACCAGCATCATGAAGGCGACCGACGTTATCGGCTTCGTCATGGAAGCGATCCTGAACAAAGCATCTTCGCCTAACGCGGGGCCGCCGTCCCGCGCTTGCCCCAGGCTTGCGGACAGCACGGGTTGCTCTTCCCGGGATATCAGCAACTGGGCATGCGGAAGCAGGCCGGACGCCATGAAATTTTTTTCAAGGAAGGGGACGATCCGCGCCAGTCGCGCGACATCGAAGCCCACTGATTCTGCTGAAACCGCAGTTTGTGTCATGTCCGCCCTTCCTCTGCTGGTCGGTTAAGGCAGGTCGCACAACTCTGCAACATGGTCGGCGGGATAGCTTGGTTGGACGTTGAAAACGGCCTTGTTCAGTGCCGAAGCGGAATAGTCACCGGCCGCATCGCCTCGCGCTCCTCGGGCGTGGAAATGGCGTGCGGATCGGGCCGGAACGCTTCGGGCGCACGATGATCCGGGCTTGGACGCGTATCCCCCAGCAGATCGGTGGGGACATGCTCGCCTGACGCCTGATGGCCGCCGGACAGCCCGGTGCCTCCGCCTGTCTGCCGGCTGTTCAGCAGCTTCTTACCCACGAATACCGCTACTGCGGCCAACGCCAGCTTCCTAATCATGATGTCATTCTCCAAGAGTTTGGACATCAACAGTTCGTGGCGGATGACGTTCCCTCGGCAGCTAGGCTGGCGCTTTGGCGATCCAGATGACATGCCGCGCGCCCTTCCCACTCCGGGCTGCGCGAACGACGTGCTCTTCCACCACAAAACCGGCATCTCGCAGGCGGCGTGTGAAGGCAGCGTCTAGGCCTGACGACCACACCAGCAACACGCCTCCCGGACGCAATGCTTTGCGAACCGCGCCGAGGCCGCGCGCGCTGTAGAGCCTGTCATTACTCGCCCGCGTCAGCCCGTCCGGACCATTATCCACGTCCAGCAGGATCGCGTCGTGTCGGCGATCCGCTTCAGCAATAAGGTCGCCGACATCGCGCTCTACAATGCTAACGCGAGGATCGGCGAGGCTGTCGGCGAATATCGGCGCCAACGGACCACGCGCCCAAGTCACGACCGCAGGAACGAGTTCGGCTACGACAATGCGTGCATCTTCTAGGAACAGCCGCAGGGCAGCGCGAAGCGTAAACCCCATCCCTAAGCCCCCAATCAGGATCGATGCCGCAGGCCGTCCGCCCACGCGCGCATGGGCCATAGCGGCCAAAGCTTCCTCCGATCCGCTGAGCCGACTGTTCATCAACTCATTGCTGCCCAGCATGATCGAGAACTCCTCGCCACGCTGGAACAATTTAAGCTGCTCTCCGCCTTCGGCAGCGGTGCCGGGAATCTCTGCGGTGTCGATCAATATCCTGGGTATCATGCACCCGCCCTGTGACAGGCCAGCGTGCGAAGGCAATAGCGATGCAGGCCGCGCCGTCTATTTTGCGGCTCCAAAGGCGAGATCCTTGAACTGGATCGCTATGGTCTGTGGCGCGGCACTGCGGTAAACGCCCTGTTTGAAATAGGGTCCGACCACGTCGTTAAACCCGAAAGCGCCGGTGAAGTTGACCAGCAACTTGTCGTCTCGCCACACTTTGAGCATTCCGTTACCGGACGGCCCGAACGCAAATTGCATCTTGATGTCGTACCAGCGGCCGCGGGTCATGGGCTGGCTGTCGTCATACTGCCTGACATATCGAACGTCGGCAGCTGTGGAAAGCGCAGCACTTGAGTCTCTGGTCACGATGCGAAGCTTGTCTCCTGCCAATTCCATAGCGAAAGGCGGGCTGTGCGCCGCCTCGCCTGGATCGAGCTGAGAAGCAATTTGAGAAAGAAGGAGCCACGGCGCGGCATTCGTGGCCCCCGGCTCAATCATAAACTTGAAGGTCGCCTGATAGGTCTTGCCAACATCGAAATGGTTCGAGTCATAGGATTCCGATCTTTCGGACCCCACGGATCTTTCTCCTGGAATGACATCACCATCACGCAATTCATAGCGGCGGATACCGCCGCTCATCTGTGCATAGTTCCAGTCTGCCCCCGCATTTTGCTGACGCAAATTAAGGGTCATAGTTGACATGGCCCTCCAGCCTGCCGGCGACATGACTTCCGCTGTCGCTTCAGCATCTTGCGACGGAGAGTTCGTGGGCAAAGTCGGCGTCTCGACCACCGTTGCGGGAGGCGTGGAAAGCGTCGGAAGGGCAGTATTTGCGCTTGAGGGAGGCGTCGGCGACGGGATCGTTACCAGAGACGCCGAAGCGTCTGGCTGCGTTATCGTCACTGTGGCGGCGGCAGGGTTTGCCCCCGCTTGCGCTGCGGGCTGGCTTTCCCCTGCACCACCACCGCCACAGGCGGAGAGCGCTAATATGGCTGCTACTGAGACTATGGCTTTGCTCGACTTGTGCACTTTTGATGACCTTCCGCTCGATCTTTCGACCGGAATGCCATCATGGTGTTTAGATATAGTAAATTATTGATTATCCGTAACTATTTCCATCCATTTTGGTGAAATGCATTAATGAGCAGAGGCGGATTTGCTGTTCGATGCTGCACTCATATCCGCCATGACGGCTCCGCGTGTTCCCATCGGTCGCTCCGGCCCGGTCGTAGTGTCGCGCGCGGTCTGGCGCTCGGTTTCGGCGTTGATGAGGCCGCCGAGCAGGATCGCGTAGGCCGACACGTAAAGCCACATCAACAGCACCACGACCGCGCCCAGCGATCCATAGGTCGCGTCGTAATCGCCAAACTTCGCGGCATAAATCCCGAACCCCAATGTCGCCGCCAACCAAAGCAAGGTCGCGATTACCGACCCAAGGCTCAGCCACTTCCAGCGGGCATCGGACCGGTCCGGCGCGAACCGGTACATGCCCGCGATCGTCACGCAGCAAAGCGCGCCAGCGGCAAGCCATGTGACGATACGAATGAGCGTCACACCGACTGGACCCAGAAAGCTCAGAAGCGACTGCGCGTAGCCGAGCATGGTGGCTGCAAGAACACCCACGATCCCAATAATGACAGCGGCGACGATGAGCACAAAGGCCGTGAACGTGCCTTTGATGATCCCGCGTTTGTCGTCCTCCTCATAGATGACATTGAGTGCGGTGATGATCGCGCCGGACGCGCGGGTCGCGCCATAGATCGACACGAGCAACGCGACGATCAGCCCCAGGCCCTTCTTGCTCGCTGCCGCCGTTGTGAGGTTAATCAGTTGCTCATAGATAAGCTTGGCAGCGTCCTTGGGCACCAGTTCGATGATCGTGCGCATATGCTGAGCCACCACCGCCGGATCGGCCAATAACCCATAACTCATTACCAGCGCGCCCAATAGCGGAACGAAGGAAAGGAATGCATAGAAAGCGACGCCAGCCGACATGAGGCCAAGATTGTGCCGGCCGCTGTTCGTCCAGACTCTTCCCAATATCGCCTTCCAGGCGGGACCGGGTAACTCGCGCGGGCTGGTTGCGCCTGCTCCCTTGCGATCAGATTGCAGCACTAGGGCTTTCCGTGAGCTGATTCAGCGGTACGGTGTCTGCCGACGCAGGTCGGTGTTCCAGCAATGCGACTGGCTCATTTTGCTTCAACCAAAGCTTCCGCAGACCATAGGCCGTACCCAGCAGAAACGCTTTGCCCGGCCAGCGCAGGATCGCACTGGTGACAAGCAGCCCCGCCGCAGTCCCTATGATACCGTACTTACCCGCAGCAGCCGCAGTACGCGTACCGGCGGTCGCTGCGAAAAGCCTGACTACAAAACCCACAGCATATCTCCCTGTTCAACCCCATCAGGGCAATGCTGCACGCGGGCGGTTGTTCCTCTCCGCTTAGTAATCTTTGGAATATCGTACGTTAACGGATGTCCCCGTCGCGCCCCCGGTCTGGGACAGCACGCTCAGGGCCTTCGAAAGTGCGACCTCCAACTGAGTCGCAGTGAAGCCGCGCGCGTCGGTGATAATCTCAACATAGACATTGTTCGTGAGGTACTGGCCCGCCGCAAGGGCTGTGCCACGCCCTGTTGCATTGTCCGCACCCAATATGCGCAGGCGATCGATACCGGACGCGCCCTGAAGCTTGCCGAGCGGATTCAGCCCTCCACCGCTCCCGCGCAGGCTGTTCAGCGCAGCGGCCAACTGGATCGCCTGCGTTGCCGACAGGTTCGAGACGTTGCTGCCGAACAGGATACGAGACAAGACTTCATCCTGCGGCAGGTTCGGCGTGGAGGTGAAGGCGATTTCCGGTCGTTGCGCCGTGCCGGTGACATTCAATATCGCCGTCACGCCCTCCACCGAGGTGCTGGCCGATATCACGATAGACGGATTATAGGGATCGCTGCCGTTGAAGCGGATGCTCCCCTTCGTCAATTCGAAGCGCTTGCCCGAGAAACTGTAAGTGCCCCGAATGACATCCAGTCCACCCGCGATCTTTGGCGCGGCGGTGGTGCCGGTAATCCGCAAGTCGGTTTTCCACTCCGATTCCAGACCCATGCCGCTTACGAAAATCTGATTGTCGGCGCGCACGCGAATGTTGAGTTTGAACAAGCTGGGCGGCGCGCCGGTGCTGACAGCGTTCACCGGAGTGAGGGCTTCGCCTTTTCGCCTCACACCGGTCAGTTCGCGGATCTGTGCGCCACCCTGCCGGATGATCTGGTAGCGCAACTCCGGCAAGCGCAAGTCACCCGCGACGAGCGCTCCATTGGCGGGAGAATTGGTGATCGCGAGATTGCCCGATACGACAGTTCCAAGTGCATCGCTGCGCGCCAGTCGTGCACGGTCGAGCACGACCCGAATATCCATCGGAAATCCGCTGGCGGCTGACAGGCTGACGCGCCCGGAAGCCTGCACACTGCCATCGCCTGCGCGGCCATTGAAGCGGCGGATTTCAAGCAGATCGCGTGTGAAGCGGCCATCCAACTGCATGCTTGTAACCTTGGTGCCGAACGTCTCGTTCTCATACGTCAGCGCATTGGCGCGGACCAGGCCATTGAACCTCGGGTCATTGGCTTGTCCGCTGAAGTCTGCCGCCAGCGCTATGCCGCCGGTCAATTGCTGGTCGGGCTGTCCTGCAAAGGAGAACAGCACATCGGCAGGCCCGTTGTAACGGATGCCTCCACCCAGTGCACCCTGCATCAACTGGTTCGTCCAGCTTCCGCCGCCTGCACCGCGCAGTGTCACGATGGCGCGACCTACCGATGTGCCATTTTTGCGGATGAGCGCGCGCAAATCACCGTTACCGTTCTGGAGTTTACCTTCCATCGCGATCGCTACGGGCTCGGACACAGCGGACAAGCTGCTGCGCGTGAAGTTGGCAACAGACACCCGCGTCGTAGCAGTCGGGAATGCCGCGCCTCGCTGCACATAGTCGAGTGTTCCGGTCGCTGTTCCTCCCACGCCCAAACCCGGCGTGAAGATGTTGGCGATGGCAAGGTCGAAGTCCTTGAACCGCGCTTGTAGCGTCGTCTCGTCGCCAAATTTGCCTGCGAAGTTGATGGACCCTTGAGGCAAGACGAGGGTCGCGGGTTCAAGACGGTAGCCATTGCGATCGGCGCGGATGATCGCAGGCTTTGCGAGCCTGAAATCCACGCGGTCTGCGCGACCTTTCAGCGCAACGGCATAGAGGTTGGGCCGCAACGCCGCGTTCATGGCGATGTTGAAAGGCACGCCGCTGGTGCCATTGGCGACCAGTTGTGCCGTCCCGCGACCACCACGGTAATTCACCTTGCCCCGCGCCTGCCGCACGACATATTCGCCATAAGCGGTGTTGGCCAACTGCACGTCGGCAACCACTTGCGGCGTTTCGTAGAGCATGATCGACGCATTCACGATGGCGCGACCGATGACGATGTTGAGGTCGCCGGGCAGTTTTGCGTTACTGGCAGTGGCGCTGACATCCACGCCCTGCACACCGCCGGCATTGGCCAGCAGGACAGCGCCCGCTATGCCCGATCCATTCATGCTCAGTCGGCCCGTGAACGGACCCTGGGCGCTCTGCCGTAAGGTTCCGGCGAAGTCGACACCCGCAAACCGCGCTTTCGAAATGTCGATGGTCAATGGCCCACGCGCGGTGCGGATCAAGACATTCGCGAAGAACGGACCATAGGGCGAGCCGCCGGTTGCCTCCAGACGATAGCCTGCGGCCTCGCCATTCAGTTTTGCGACGACATTGTTCAGTTGCACGCCCACATTGGGCCGCGCCGCTCGCAGCACCGCCTGCGGCCGATCAAGCGTTCCCCGGACCGAAAGCGCGAGAGGCCCATATTGACGCGACGTTGCGGCTGCATCGAAGGATACCGCGCCGTTAGTCGCGTAACGGCCCGACCCCGATAATATCGTGAAGCTTGGCGCAGCACCCTTCAACTGCGCCAGCGTGAACGTGCCTTCGGGCGTCATGCCGATCCGCCCGGTAATTAATGCATTGCCGCCAAGGAAATCACGCACACTTGCGTTGTCGAGGCGCGCGGTACGCACACCGAAGCGACCCGACAAGCCGAAGCCGCCCTTCGCGCCCGGCACCAGTTCGACATCGGTCGTCAGGTTGACGATGCCCACGCCATCTATGCGATAGTCATTGACGCGCCCTTTAAGCGCGCCCCGGTAGATCGCGTTCGGCAAGTCGGCCAGTACGATGGCAGTTGCGTCCACCTTGTCGCTGTCGATCTTGAGATTATCGCTGATGAGCTTGCCCGAAGCATAGGCGAAATCCCCCTTGAGGCGGAGATTCTGGAGCAACCCGCCCGCCGCCGCGTTAAGGCCAGTCACCCGCCGCGCCTGCGCAGTAAGCGGAATACGGATGCGATCGGCGTCTATCACCGCGCGCCCGCTGGCGCGCAGACCCTCGATACCCGTCGCATCGAACGCCAGTTGCGCGGCAGTCACATCGTAATCGATGAAGGGTGTTGCGAATGGGCCGTCGAGCACGACCGCCGCGCGCACATCGCGGCCACGCACTTTCTCCATGATCGCGCCGGGCGTCAGCAACTGTGCGTTGACCTTCAAATTACCGAAGCGGCTTTTCGCGAGGTCGATCAATCCGTCCACATTCGCTGCCAAAGCCGAAGACCGAAGGCTTCCGCGCAGGTTCATGCGGCGCTCCGCCAACGTCGCTGTCATGTCGAGCGCAAGTTCAGGTGACGTCAGGCGCTCAACCGGCCCTTCCATAACCAATCCGGGACGCAGCGGACCTTTGGCGGTGAACGTGCCGTTGCGTGCCGCCAGCGAGATGTCGACCAAGCGGCCCTGCGGCGCCGTGGTCAGCAGCTTGCCATTCCACGCCTGCCAGCTTCCTTTGCCATCAAGCGTCATCGTCAGCGGCTGCTTGATGCCAGTCATAGCAGCGACAATGCCGTTGCCGGGCGCATCCAGCCGCCCCTGCATCGTCAGCCGGTTCTGGTCAGGCACTGCGTCGAGCGAAGCCCGCAAGCGATCGCCACTGTCGGCGCGCGCATCGGCGTTTATCTGTGCTCGGCCATCTGCAATATGAGCAGCGCCCGATATCGCGACGATCCGCCGTGCCCCGGTGACAGGCGGCGCAAGTTCAAGGCGGTCGATCTTCAATCGATCGATGTCGATATCCAGATTTGGCAACCAAGGCGCGTTCGGATCGGACGGCGTCTGATTGAATTGCGGGCTACGCAGGATGAGGATGCGCGGCGACGTGACGGCGCGCACCTGAATATGGTTGCGAATATACTGAAATGGAGACCAGTCGACGCGCACCTCCGGACTTGTCGCAAAGATGCCCTTGGGATCACGCAGCGTAAGGTCGTGAATGACCATATCGCTGTAGATCGACCCATCGATCCGCCCGATCCCGATCCGCATACCGGATTCGAGTTGCAGCGCCGCGATCTGCTTGACCAGGAAGCGCTTGCCCGGTGAGGTGTTGAGGCCGACGAGTAGAACCGCGATCAGCAGGATCAGCGCGAGGACGACTCCGCCCACCCAGAGGGCTATGCGCTGCCATGCCGGGCGACGGGCGACTGTGGCGGTTTGCTCCTCGGCCATCAAAATGCCTGTCCGATGCCGATATACACGGCGACCTTTGATTCGCCGGGTTGCCGATTGAGCGGCATGGCGACGTCTGCGCGAAACGGTCCGAAATTGGTATAGAAGCGACCGCCGATACCCGCCCCGAACCGGATGTCCGAGAATTTGGGTATGGAGCCGTTATAGACCTGGCCCGCATCAAGGAACGGCACGATCCCGAAGTTCCCGAACCGATAGCGCGCCTCGACAGCGAACTCGTTCACCGAACGTCCGCCGACCGGATCATTGTTCGCGTCCTTTGGTCCCAGTTCCTGAAATCCGAACCCGCGCACCGATCCGCCGCCGCCCGCGTATATCCTGCGGGACGGCGCGACATTGTCGAGCGAAGTGCCGCTGATCGTACCAAGCCGGGTCCGCGCCGCGATGACGAGGCTGTCCGAAACCGGGTAATAGCCCGACAGGTCGAACGACGCGCGGACATAGGGAGACACATTCCCTTGCAGCGAAGCCTCGGGCGAAACCCGAATGGTGGCGCGCATTCCCTTGGTCGGGTTAAGCAGATCGTCGGAGAGATCATACCCCAACTGACCCGGCAGAGCGCCGATGAAGTATGTTAGCCGGGAGCTGTCGCCTGTAGCCAGATTCAGCGTCTTTTCATTCGATGCGAGCACTTCAAATCCATAGGACCATGTCCAGCGCTTCTGGAAGATCGGCGTGGATACCCGCGAGATGCTTCCGGCCAGCGTCGCAGTGAACGCTTCATAGGCGGCGTAATCCTGATGGTTAGCGGAGATGGAAGCTTGCACGGTGCGGTCACGGCGGCCTGCATTGGACCGGCGGAACGTTGCGCCGACGCCTTGCTCCTGCGTGCCGCCAACGGCGTTCAGGATGAGCGCGCCTTCGGGCGGAAACAGGTTGCGATGCGTCCATGTCGCTTCGGCGCGGAAACCCTGACCCGTCCCGTACCCGGCATCGCCGGCAAGCGTCCGCGCCGGTCCGGCGTCCTGCTCCACCTGCATATCGACATATTCAGTGCCGTCGGCTGCGATCTCGCCAGTGCGCACCGGTTCTACCGACACGCTGGAGAAAAGGCTCGTCGCGGTGAGCGCGCGACGCAAATCATCGACCTGGCGGCTATCGTAAAGGTCATCACGGTCGAAGCGCGCCAGCACCGCGATATGATCGGCGCCAAACGCCGGCTTGCCGCTGGTCGTTATGCCCCGAAACCGGCTGCGCGGTCCGGTCTCGACCGGAAGGGTATAGTCACCCGTCACACTGGCGCCGTCCAGCACGATGTCGCGCTGACCGATGTCGACAAACGGATAGCCATTGCGCGGCAGTTCCAGCGCCACATTGGCCTCCGCCGCCTCGATACGTTCCGAGATGATGGGGTCGCCGGTATTCAGCGGCAGGTTCTTGCGGATGAGATCGGGGGGCGTGGTTGGCGGCGCAGTCACCACAATCTCGCCCAGCTTATACTGTTTGCCCGGCGTGACGGTCAGGACGGCCACCAGTCCCGCATTCTCACCCGAACCCCTATCCAGTGAGGCAAGGGCGGTGGCATCGTAATAACCTTCAGACTTCAGCAGGCGGACGGCGAGAGCCTCGTCCTCCCTCGCTCGCGCCTGGATCATGGCGGCAGTATCCGCCTTGCCCTTGCCGTCCTGCAAAGCGGATAGTTCCTTGAAGCGGTCGTCCAGGCCGACCTCGTCAAGTCCCTGCACCGTGAAGCTGTAACGCACTTCAGCAGGTTTTTGTGCATCGTCGTCGCGGGCGACTTCCACAGGTTGCACGTCGACATTGTTCAGCGGAACCAGAGGCTGCGCGAGTTCCGCCTCTGTCTTAGGATCTTGTGCAGGAGGCAATTGCGTCACTGCGCTCGGTGCGGTCGCCGCATCATTATCCAGATAAGTGTCGATGCTCGGTAATGGCGCGTTCAAATCCTCGCCGAGCGGGGGCAGCTGCGCGTTGAAGGACTGATCGTCGATGATAACGTCGGCGGGCGGCGTAGCGGGCGCAGGTTGTTCCTGAGCACTAGCGATCGCAGCAATGCTTACCGAAGCCGCCAAGGCCCAGATCTTCAATCCCGTTACGCGCAACTGCATGATTTCAAGAACGCCCCTCTCCAACGGTATGCTTTCACATACTCGCCGGCTTCAGACGTAGAGACGCAGTTCGAAACCTTTTGTTCCTCAATAGTTTCTTGGTCCGTGATCTTGGGGCACCTCAAGAACATCAGGAACGAGGAAGGGCATAGGCGATAATGGAGTCGCCCAGCTTGGTGCCCAGTGAGCCATGTCCACCCGCAACCACGACAACGAACTGCCGCCCGCTCTTGGGAGACCGATACGTCATCGGCGTTGCCTGTGCGCCGGCGGGAAGCCTCGCCCGCCATAGCACCTTTCCGGACGTCACGTCGTACGCACGCAAGTAATAGTCGAGCGTCGAACTCATGAAGGCTACGCCGCCAGCCGTCATCATAGGGCCGCCGAGCGTCGGCACCCCGAGCTTGAACGGCATCGGCAAGGGCGTTTCGTCTCGAATGGTGCCATTCTTGTGACGCCAAACCACTTTGCCGGTCACAAGGTCCATCCCGGCGACATAGCCCCATGGTGGCGCCTGACAGGGTAAGCCGACTGGCGACAGGAACGGGTTGAGGGACACCGCGAACGGCGCGCCGGCGTTGGGATTAAAACCATGTTCCGACGACCCGCCACGGTCGGACGATCCCGCAGGCCCCCCATTGCGATGGTTTTGTGGCCCGGCCGGATGCTGAGGGATAAGCTTGTCGACAAATGCCATGTAATTAGGATGGGCGAAGGCGACCTGCCGAACGGGATCGATCGCCATGCCGCCCCAATCCATTACTCCGAAATTACCGGGGAACACCAGCGACCCCTTGAGCGATGGCGGCGTGAAAGGACCATCGTAGCGCAGGCTCCTGAAGGCGATGCGGCAGGCCAGTTGGTCGAACATGGTTGCTCCCCACATGTCCGATTCACGAACGAGGCGGTCGGGCATGAAGGATGCTGAGGAAAAAGGCTGAGTCGGCGACAGGCGATCACCGGGCGCGGGGCCACTCGGAACAGGCCGTTCAGTGACTGGGTGGATTGGGACGCCGGTCCTCCGGTCGAGCACGAAGATGTTGCCTGTCTTGGTCGATTGAACGAGTGCCGGCACGACGCCGCGCTTTGGTATGTTCAGGTCGACGAGTGCGGGCTGCGAAGGTACGTCCATGTCCCAAAGGTCATGGTGCACCGTCTGGAATGTCCATCGCGGCCGTCCCGTTGCTATGTCGAGGGCCAGAATGGTAGCCGTGAACCGCTCGGTCTCAGGGGATCGCTTGCCGCCCCATTGATCGATCGCACCATTACCCATCGGCACGTAGATCATGCCGAGCGCTTCATCAGCCGCAGATGTGCTCCAGCTATTTGGAGTGGAAGGCACATAATGCTGTCCCGGTGCGAGCGGCGCCGTGGAATTGGGCCTGCCGGGATCGAAGTTCCAGACCAGTCGGCCAGTCGCCACATCATAGGCGCGGATCACGCCCGACGGCATGTGGACCGCCGCATTGTCGAAGATCGCACCACCGACCACGATCAGCCCGCGCGTGACGAGCGGCGCCGATGTGAACTGATACCAGCCTTCCTGATAACCGGGCATTCCCGGCCAGAGATTGACGGTGCCGTTATTGCCAAAACTGCGGCATAGGCGTCCCGTGCGGGCATCCAGCGCGATCAGGCGTGAATCGTTGGTCCCCATGATGATCCGCTGCGGACAGTCGCCCCCCGCTGCACGGGTCGCTCCCGGCCATGCGGCATCATGATACGAAACGCCCCGGCAAGTAAGGTGCTGGAGGTTCTTTGGCGGGCCGATATGGGGATCGAACCGCCAGCGTGTCGCGCCGGTCTCGGCATCCAGTGCAAGTACGATGTTGTGCGGCGTGCAGGCATAAAGGGTTTCGCCCACTTTTATGGGCGTCAGTTCGTATGTGGTTTCCTCTGGATCACCGGGGCGTTTGGTATCCCCAGTCTGGATTTGCCAGGCGAGTTTCAGGCGATTGACATTTTCCGGCGTGACCTGCGTCAGCGGAGACCATTTGTCGCCCCGCCAGCTACGGCCATAAGCGGTCCAGTCGTCATTCGGTACACCAGCGTAATTGACCGGAACCGACGTTCGCGCGCCAGGCAGTTGCCCGTCCCACTCGTTCGGATGCGTAAACATGGAGGCAATGGCAACGACGCCCGCCACCACCAAAGAGGCCGCAAGTGGCGCGGCCGTCTTGCGCCACTTGCCGGAGTCCAGACGCCGTGTGACCCACGGGGTAATCAGGAACAGGCCGATCAGGAAGATCACGTCGCCACGCGGCACTAGCCGCCACCAGTTGAAGCCGATTTCCGCGATCGCCCATATGATCGTGCCGATCACCAGCAAGGCGAACAAGTGAAGCGCTGCGGCGTTCTTCCGCCACAGCAACAACGCGACCGCCAGCATCACGACACCTGCAATTGCGTAATAGGCGCTTCCGCCCAACACGATCAGCCAGCCCCCACCGCCGAGAAGTCCCAGCCCGAAAAGCCCGATGAGTATGGCAGTGATACGCAGCAGCAGGCTGCCTCGCCCGGCTGACGGCCGATTGTTCGATGTTTTGGTGTCAGTCATCAAATGCTCCCGGTTTTCATGCGCCGTTGATCCCTGCTCACAATATTATCGCCCCTTTGAGGCCAATGATCCCGACGTTTGGGGCGTTCCGCTGCCCGCCGGGCTGGTTGACGAATTGAAGGTTCGGCCGAAGCTCAAGCCATTTCGTGGGATGCAGGCTGTAATAGACCTCCGCCGCATATTCGGCATCAAGTCCACCAGGTCCGATTGGCAACATCCTTCCGCGCACAGCCCGCCCATTGACGTTGGTCCGGGCGACGCCGATCCCGAGCACGTCGCCGGGCAGTCGCGGGATCAGCCCCTTATGGAAAAGCCCGGCTGCAATCTGATTATCTGTGATTGCCGTGCGCCGGTCGGTTTGCGTGAGATTTACATAGACGCTGAGGCCAGTGACAGACTTTCCATTCTCCGCTCGACCCGTCAGTTGATGCTGCCCCATCACCCACACACCGTAGCGGGATGAGCGGCGCAGCGGGTCAAGCCCGGTGAGCAGGCGCGGCTGGCGATCAATATCAAGCAGCAGGTCGTCGGCATCGGCGCTGCTGTACCAGCCGCCGATGCGCACAGCGCTCACGCGACCAGTGCGTGAAGACGTTCCGCTCCATCCCAACTCAATCGGAACAAGCACGCCCCTGGCGCCATGGAAGTGCCAGTTGAAAAGACGATTGCGCAGGTTACGCGGATTGACTTCATAGCCACCGACCTGAGCAAAGGCACCATTGGCTAAGTTCACCCGCACCCGCGCCGACCATTGGCTTATCGGCCAATTGTACCAGTAATCGCCAACGATGTTGCCGGGCGGCGATCCACAGAAGCTCAGATTTTGAAAATGACAGGAAAATGCAGCGAAGTCCTCGCCCGGATTACTGCGCCCGACCTTGATCGCAACGTGGCCTTTGGCGAAGCTTTGCTCGTACCAGAATTGCGTCAATCGCCAGGTCTGTCCACGGCCATAGACCTCCTGCACTTGCTGTAGAACGCCCAGATTGGCATCGGCTCCAAGATCACGCCCTCGGCGGTAGGTGATCGCGGCCTGCACGCGACCGCCTTCGATACCGGCCAGCCGATGAAGGTCAAATCGCGCAGACACATCGAACTGGCCGGTTTCGCGCAGAAGCTTCCGGTCACCGCCAGCGATGTTATACGCACTTTCGGAGGCATAACGTGCGGTGATGAGTAACCCCGATGCTGCCAGGCGAGAACGGACGCCGCCAGAATCCTCAAGAAGACCTTCGCCAGGACGCTCCTGTGTGTCCGCAGTGGCGGGGGATGGCGACGGGTCGTGCTCCACTTCGCGGTCGGCCTGCGCTCCCCGCCCGCCCTGCGCAATCGCCGGACTGACTAGACCAAGAGCAAGGCCGCCCATCATGCGCATCAGCGGGTCCATTCCACCTCCAACGAAAGCCACAGGCTTCGATCTGAGTGAAAGTAGGCCGCGGTGCGCCAACATAAGCTGCACAGTGACCTGATCGCCGGCCGCTGATGTTATCGTGAATTCAGGTTAGCGCTGTGTGGAGGAGCGTTGCTCGAATTCAGCAGCTTTAGAGATGGTGCGGGCGGTCGGAATCGAACCGACACTCCTTTCGGAACCGGATTTTGAGTCCGGCGCGTCTACCAGTTTCACCACGCCCGCGTGGACGATCGCCGCAATAAATAGGGATTCGATCGATGGTCGTGGCTCTATAAGGGAGATGAATTTCGATTTCCATAGCTGGACGAAAGAAGTTTTCGATGGAACCGTCGCGCTATGATGCCTCAATTTCACTCGCAACTTTTTCGCCGTGATGAGGATCGCTGCGGCCGATCCCACTTGCTAGGATGAACTGCCTCGCTATATCGATCACTGTCGTGCAGATAGGACAACTTCAACAACGGTAAGGGGAAAACCTTTTGGCCGAACCATCTGCTACGCTCATTCTGTTTGGCGCCACTGGTGATCTGGCGCATCGCATGATCTTCCCCTCACTTTACAATTTGCTCTGCGATGGCCTTCTGCCCGACGATTTCCTTATTGTAGCGTCAGGGCGCACCGTTCTGGACGACGCGGCTTTTCACAAGGATGTCGCTGAAGCGCTCCAAAAGTTTCTTCCGTCCGACCGCTATGATGAAGAGGTTGCCAAGCGCCTCTTCGACATCATCATTTATTGCCCGGTAGAGACCGGAAATCCTGAACAGTTCAACGCTTTGGCGGAGCGAGTCCGTGCCCGGATGGACCGTGGCATTTCGGTCTACCTGTCCACGCCGCCTTCGCTTTTCGCGCCAACCGCGCAGGGACTTGCTGAAGCGGGCCTAGTCGGCCCCAAGACTCGCATCGCGATGGAAAAGCCGATTGGCAAGGATCTGGCCTCTTCACGTGAAGTGAACGACGCCATCGGATCGCTGTTCAACGAGCAGTCGATCTTCCGTGTGGATCACTATCTGGGCAAGGAGACCGTTCAGAACCTGATGGCACTTCGCTTCGGCAACATGCTGTTCGAGCCGTTGTGGAACGCGACCGCTATAGACCATGTGCAGATCACTGTCGGCGAAACCGTAGGATTGGAGGGACGCGTCTCCTATTATGACGGGGTGGGCGCGCTGCGGGACATGGTGCAGAACCATGTCCTCCAGATTTTGTCTATCATCGCGATGGAACCCCCTGCCCGCCTCGACTCGACGGCGGTGCGCGATGAGAAGGTCAAAGTTCTACGCTCGCTACGTCCGATGGATGCCGAAACCGTAAAAATGTGTAGCGTGCGCGGGCAATATACGCCTGGCGCCGTCGCGGGTCAGATCGTCACGGGCTATGCAGATGAATTGGGCAAACCCTCCGACACCGAAACCTTCGTGGCGCTCAAAGCCCATATCGATAACTGGCGCTGGACGGGTGTTCCCTTCTACTTGCGCACAGGAAAGCGGATGCCTGCGCGGCAATCGGAAATCCTCATCCAGTTCAAACCTGTATCGCATAGCATATTCGGCAAGCGCGGCCATGGTTCGGGCCTGGAACCCAACACGCTTATCATTCGCCTTCAGCCGGAGGAAAACATCCGGCTGCTCATCATGGCGAAGGAACCAGGGCTGGATCGCGGCGGCGTGAAGTTGCAGGAAGTTGGCCTCGACGTGTCTCTCGCTCACGCGTTTGAAGGACAGCGGCGGCGGATCGCCTATGAACGACTGCTGCTGGATCTGCTGGAGGGCGATCCTACGCTCTTCGTTCGCCGTGACGAGGTGGAAGCGCAGTGGGTGTGGATCGATTCGATCATCGGTGGCTGGAAAGAGGCAGGTATGAAGGCCGTTCCTTATGCTTCGGGGAACTGGGGGCCATCCTCGGCCATTGCGCTGATCGAACGCGATGGAGCAAGCTGGCATGACTGATCTGCACCCCACGATCGCCGCCGTCACCGAACGCATTATCAAGCGCAGCGCGCCGCGCCGACAGAAGTATCTCGATCTGATCCGCCGCGGGCGCGATGCGGGCACGAACCGCGATCAGTTGTCCTGCGGCAATCTGGCGCACGGCTTTGCCGCGTCCGAGGAGGACAAGCCGACCATCCGGTCCGGCCGCGCCATGAACATCGGGATCGTCACTTCCTACAATGACATGCTGTCTGCGCATCAGCCTTATGGCCGCTACCCCGAAGCCATAAAGATCGCCGCGCGCGAAGTCGGCGCGACGGCCCAAGTCGCGGGCGGCGTGCCCGCGATGTGCGACGGTGTGACGCAGGGACAGGCGGGCATGGACTTGTCCCTGTTCAGCCGCGACACGATCGCGCTGGCTACCGCCGTGTCGCTGAGCCACGCGATGTTCGAGGGCGTTTTGTTGCTGGGCATTTGCGACAAGATCGTGCCGGGCTTGCTGATCGGCGCATTGCGTTTCGGGCATCTGCCGACGATCCTCGTTCCCGGAGGCCCCATGCCCTCCGGCCTTGCGAACAAGGAGAAGGTTCGCATCCGCCAGCTGTATGCCGAGGGTAAAGTCGGCAAAGCAGAGCTGCTGGAAGCAGAGTCCGCAAGCTACCATGGCGCAGGCACCTGCACCTTCTACGGCACGGCTAACAGCAACCAGATGATGATGGAGATCATGGGGCTGCACATGCCCAATGCCGCGTTCGTCAATCCGGGCACAAAGCTGCGAGGCGAACTGACGCGGGCGGCTACGCATCGCGTGGCGAGCATCGGCTGGGACGGCGACGATTATCGGCCACTTGGCGAGTGTGTCGATGAAAAGGCGATCGTCAATGCCATCATCGGACTGATGGCGACGGGCGGCTCGACCAATCACGCGATCCACTTGCCCGCTATCGCACGCGCTGCGGGAATCAGCATCGACTGGACGGACTTCGCCGAACTGTCCGATGTTATTCCGCTGCTCGCGCGCGTCTATCCCAATGGCGCAGGCGACGTGAACAATTTTCAGGCAGCGGGCGGGATGGCATGGATCATCTCGCAGTTGCTCGATAGCGGCTTGCTGCACCGGGACATTAAGACGGTCGCCCGGCGCGATCTCACTGATTATGGGCAGGAGCCGGTGCTGGAAAACGATGCGCTGGCTTGGAAAGACGCGCCGGCGGAATCACGCGACCCGACAATGCTGCGGCCCGTTTCCGATCCGTTCAGTCCCGATGGCGGGATGCGGTTGCTGGCAGGCAACCTCGGCCGCTGCATCATCAAGACCAGCGCCGTCGATCCCGACCGCTGGACCATCGAAGCTCCCGCGCGCGTGTTCCACAATCAGGACGACGTGCTACGCGCGTTCAAGGCAGGCGAACTGGAACGGGATGTCGTGGTCGTCGTGCGGTTTCAGGGACCGAAGGCGAACGGTATGCCCGAACTCCATAAGCTGACGCCAGCGCTGGGCGTGTTGCAGGATCGCGGGTTCCGCGTGGCGCTCCTGACCGACGGTCGCATGTCCGGCGCATCGGGCAAGGTGCCCGCCGCGATCCACCTCTCGCCAGAGGCTCTTGGCGGCGGACCGATCGGCAAGCTGCGCGATGGCGATATTGTTCGAGTTTGCGCCGACGCTGGCGTTGTCGAAGCGCTGGTCGATGCGTCGGAATGGGAGGCGCGCGAAGCACCTGTTCCGCCACCGGCCCCCTATGACACCGGACGCGAATTGTTCGCGCTTTTCCGGGAAAACAGCGACCTTGCCGAGGCAGGAGCATCGCCTATCCTCGCTGCCATGGAAGCGGAAATCTGAGCCATGACGGAGATCATTGCAGCCGACATCGGTGGAACCAACGCCCGCTTCGCCCGCGCTACCCTTACGCCTCAAGGCGTGCCGACGCTCGGCCAAGTGCGCAAATATAAGGTGGCCGATTATCCCAGCCTTCAGGCGTGCTGGGCAGCGTTCGCTGATGACGAGGCGGAGCCGCTGCCCCGCTCCGCCTCGATTGCCTTCGCGACCGCCATCGGCCGGGATGTCATCAAGCTCACCAACAGTAGCTGGGTTATTCGTCCGGATCGGCTGGACGAGGAACTTGGGCTGGACCGGATGCGGCTCGTCAACGATTTTGAGGCGGTGGCCTATGCGGTAGCAAAGCTGCCTACCGGCAATCTTGAGCTGCTCTTCGGCCCGGACGTGCCCTTCCCCAATCGCGGGTCGGTGACAGTGCTGGGGCCGGGAACAGGGCTTGGCGTCGCGCTCATTTCTTTCGAAAATGGTGTGGCCCATGTCATCGCCACGGAAGGCGGCCACATGGACTTTGCGCCGCTGGACGCGATGGAAAGCCGCATCGTCGATTATCTGCGCGACAAGTTCCTGCGCGTGTCGACCGAGAGGATCGTATCCGGCCCCGGCCTCAACAATCTCTACAAGGCGATGGCGACGATATCCCATGCCCGCGTCGAGCTGATGGAGGATGCCGAGCTTTGGCAGTCTGCGCTTGATGGCAGCAACCGCTTTGCACGGGACGCACTTGATCGCTTTTGTCTCAGCTATGGGTCGGTTGCTGGCGACTTGGCTCTGGCGCATGGTCCGGGTTGCGTCGTACTGGCAGGCGGCCTCACGCAGCGAATGAAGTCAGTTTTGCTCAAAAGCGGCTTTCATGATCGTTTCAAGGCAAAGGGCCGTTTTCAGAACCTGATGGCGCAGACGGCTGTACGCCTTGCCGTACATGATGAGATCGGACTTTACGGAGCGGCAGCCGCCTTCCTCCCAGCACAGGCCCGCACGGGCAAGGAGAATTAGTGACATGACGTTGACTGTCGATCAGGTGATGGAACTCGCGCCGGTGATCCCCGTGCTGGTTATCGAGCGGATAGAAGATGCTGCGCCTATTGCCGAGGCACTGGTGAAGGGCGGATTGCCCGCACTGGAAGTGACGATGCGCACGCCCGTGGCATTGGACGTTATGCGCGAGATGGCCAAAGTGCCCGGTGCGGTGGTCGGCGCCGGCACAGTGTTGAACCCGGCGCAACTCGACCAGGCATTGGAAGCCGGCGCTCAATTCATAGTGAGTCCGGGCCTGACCGAACCGCTCGGCAAGGCAGCGATTGCCAGCGGTGTGGCGTTTCTACCTGGTACTGCGACTGCCGCCGATATCATGCGGGGCATGGACATGGGCCTGTCGCGCTTCAAGTTCTTCCCTGCTGAGACATCGGGCGGACTCCCCGCTCTCAAGGCTTTGGCCGCGCCATTTCACACGGCCCGCTTCTGCCCCACAGGCGGGATCAGGTTCGAGACGGCAGGAAACTGGCTCGCGGAGCCAGCAGTCAAATGTGTCGGCGGAAGCTGGCTGGTTCCCAAGGGACCGGTCGACGCGCATCGGATCGAGGAGTTGGCGCGCGCGGCCTCGTCACTGCGTGGCCCGCCGCGCTGATCGTCAGCGGGCGTAGGGATATTGGCCCGGCAGGCACACCGGCATCTCCCGCTTGCGTAGTTCATTGTCGACATCAATGATCCTGGGTTCGGCATTATAGCCGCGATAGCCCCGGTAATAATCGGTATAACCATAGTAACGGCTTCGGTCCTCGAACCGGCAGACCTGTCGTGGCGATTGATAGACGGACCGGTCTCCAGGCAAAGCAACCGTTGGATGCGGGTTTGAAGGTCTGCGCGCATAAGGGGTTGCACGCGGCCGGTGGGCGGGCATTCTCACCGTCGACATTACCCCGCAATATCGTTCGCCGTCCTTCGCCATCCAGCATCTTTCCTGACCGCGAGAAGGCGCGGCTGTTGCGTGGGTGGGCAAACTGGAGGCGAAGATGAGGGGCACCGCGGCCAGGGTGAGTACAGATTTCATCGTCACGGCTCCAATTTCCGGCAGACCATCAAAGGGTTGCCTGAAGCATAGCGATGGCGTGCCGCATCCGTAACGTTAAAGAAGGGTTAACGGCGGCCACGCGAGTTGTTGTGCTGATACGGAACACACTGATGGCAGAGCGTTGCCGCTCCCTTCATGATTGTGGATCGTTCTCCACTGGCGCATTGCCGTCCTGTGCTGTGAGCGCATCGCCGCCCAAGGCCCTATAGAGCGTGACGAGATTGCTGGCGCCGACGAGCTGCGTTCCAACATAGTTGCGTTGCGCCGCATAAAGCGAACGTTGCGCGTCAAGGCTGGCGAGGAACGTATCGATGCCACCGCGATACCGGGCCTCCGTCAGGTTATAGGTATCGCGTGCCGCCTCGGCGAATGCGCGGTCGGCCCTCAGTTGGTCGGCGATTGTCCCGCGACGGGCCAGTCCATCTGCGACTTCGCGGAACGCCGTCTGGATTGACCTCTCATAGGCGGCAAGTGCGGCCTCCCGCTGCGCACGGCTCTGCGCCACACCCGCACGGAGGCCGCCCGCACTGAATATCGAATAGCTCACGTCAGCGCCTACCGAGTAATTGAACGCACCGTTGGTGAACAGCGACGACAGCGCCGTACTGGCCAGCCCCACCAAACCTGTCAGCGAAACACGCGGAAACAAGGCTGCACGCGCTGCCCCTATTTCTGCATTCGCGGCGCGCAATTCATACTCCGCCTGCAAGACGTCAGGGCGGCGCAGCAGGATGCCGGAGTCGAGGCCCGCCGGCAGTTCACGCACGCTTTGCGCAACATCTTCGATCGCAGCAGGTAGCAGTGCGGTTTCGATCGGCGCGCCGACCAGCAGTTGCAGCGCGTTGACATCCTGTGCGATCGCAGTCCGCTGTTCAGCCAAGTCGGATTGCGCAGTCGCCAATATCTGCTCGGCCTGGCGCAAGTCCGTGCGCGGGGCGATGCCGCCCTCAAGCCGCATCCGCGTGAGCCGCACGCTTCGCTCGGCGCTTACGGTGGTGTCTTGGGCGATCTTGAGCAGACTTTGATCGGCGGCATAAGTCAGCCATGCGTCGGCAATGTCGCCGATCAGCGTCAGGCGTGTGGCGCGCGCAGCCGCCTCAGTGCCGAAGTAGCGTTGCAGCGCTGCGTCGGATAGCGAGCGCAAGCGGCCAAACAGGTCAAGCTCGAACGCCGTCGTACCCACGTCGGCTGTATATCGATTGGTCGACGACGAGCCGGTTCCGGTCCCCTGCCCGCCCCCCCCATTATCGGATCGCGTATAGCCAGCGCCCGCGTTGATCTGAGGAAAAATGTCGGCGCGATTGATGCGGTACTGCGCGCGGGCCGTAGCAATATTGGCGGCGGCTACGCGCAGGTCGCGATTGTTCATCAGTGCCTGCTCGACAAGGCTCTGCAAACGCGTGTCCGTAAATATGTCGCGGTACGTGACGATGGGCAGCACTGCCTCAGATTGCCGGAGATAAGCGTCGCCAACTGGCCAGGACGCCGGAATGGGCGCTTCGGGTCGAACATATTTAGGCGCCATGCTGCAGGCAGTGCCGAGCAGCGCGAGCAGGAGAACCGAACACCTCATGCGGCCGCTCCCCCGGCAGATGATCCGCCGGATGCTTCCCTTCTCTGCCTCCGCCACTTCTTGAAGGAGTCCCGCACAGTGCGGCGCACCAGTACGAAGAAGAGTGGAATGTAGAAGATCGCAAGGATTGTCGCCGTCAACATGCCGCCAATCACCGCCGTACCGATGGCGATACGGCTATTCGCGCCCGCTCCGGTCGAGATGGCCAGCGGCAGAACACCGAAGATGAATGCCAGGCTGGTCATCAGGATAGGCCGCAGGCGAAGCCGTGCCGCTTCGAGTGCAGCGTCGATGACTCGCTTCCCTTCCTTTTCGGCGCGCTCGGCGAATTCGATGACCAGAATGGCATTCTTCGCTGCCAGCCCCATGGTCGTGAGAAGCCCGATTTGAAGATAGACATCGTTGTTGAGGCCACGCAAAGTAACTGCAAATACAGCGCCCACCAGCCCCAGAGGGATCACGAGCAGCACGGCGACCGGGATCGTCCAGCTTTCATAAAGTGCGGCCAGACATAGGAAGACGACCAGCAAAGATAGTCCGTACAGCAAGGGTGCCTGCCCGGAGGAGAGGCGCTCCTGAAACGACAGGCCGGCCCAGGCTATCGTCGTGCCGGGTATTCTCGACGCGAGTTGCGCCATGCGATCCATGGCATCTCCAGAACTGGTGCCTTCCGCCGCCTGTCCCTGGAACTCGAAAGAGGGAATACCCTGAAAACGCGAAAGCGTCGTCGGCGCGGTCGCCCAGTCCGTCCGCGCAAAGGACGAGAATGGCGCCATCTGGCCATCGGATGTGCGGACGAACCAGCGATCAAGATCATCAGGTGAATCGCGGAACGCCGCATCGCCTTGCACATAGACCCGCTTCACACGGCCACGATCCACGAAATCGTTGACGTAGCGGCCACCCCAGGCAGTCGACAATGTTGAGTTCACGTCCGCCTGCCCCAATCCCAATGCCGCGAGCTTCGGTTGATCGACATTGACCTTAAGAGTGGCCACATCGGGAAGCTCCGTAATGCGCACCGAGCTTAGCATGGGATCTCTATTGGCTTCGGCGAGCAACCTGTCGCGGGCAGCGAGGAATTGCTCGCGTGGCATCCCGCTCGCGTTCTGCAACTCCATGGTGAAACCGTTTGACTGCCCCAAGCCGCGAATAGCGGGCGGCACCAGTGCGAAGACACGGGCATCGCGAATGTTCGAGAATGCGCCTGACGCCCGTCTCACGATCGCGTCTGCCGAATTCTGCTTGCCCTTGCGATCGTCCCAATCAGCGAAGTTCATGAAGCCTTGACCTGTATTCTGGCCGCTTGCGCCGCCGCCACCGCCACCTGCAACGGTGAACAGCGTCTTCACGTTCTTGCTTTCGTTCTTCAGCAGATATTGCTCGACTTGTCGCTGCACATGCGTGGTGCGACCCTGCGTCGCGCCTGCCGGCAACTGGAACTGTACGAGCGCAGCGCCCTGGTCTTCGGTCGGCAGGAAGCTGGTGGGTAGACGGACGAACAGGACGATCAACAACGCGACCACCACCGCATAGATTGCGAGGAACAACCATTTTCGGTCGATAACGCGCGTTACGGCATGAACATATTTGTCAGTGCCTCGCTCGAATCCTCGGTTGAATTTGTCTCTTCCGCGTATCACGAAGCTGCTGACGCCGGGGAAGCGACGCGTAAACCAACCCTGCGTCTGCTGGCTTTCGCGCGACTTCTGCTTAAGCAAGGTCGATGTCAGCGCTGGACTCAGGATAAGCGCCACTAGCGCGGAGAGCACCATGGCCGACACGATGGTGAGCGAGAATTGACGATAGATCACCCCCGTCGATCCGCCGAAGAACGCCATGGGAAGGAACACCGCCGAAAGAACCACAGCAATGGCGATCAGCGCCACCTGTATCTCCGCCATCGACTCTATGGTCGCTTCCTTGGGCGTCATCTCCGGATTTTCGTGCAGTAGGCGCTCGACGTTCTCGACCACCACGATCGCGTCGTCGACCAGCAGTCCGATTGCGAGAACGAGGCCGAAGAGAGTCATGGTGTTGATCGAAAAGCCCGCCGCGTAGAAGATCGCAAATGTGCCGAGCAGCACGACTGGCACCGCGATCGTCGGGATCAGCGTAGCGCGCCAATTCTGTAAAAATACGAACATCACGATCACCACCAGGATGATCGCTTCGATCAAGGTCTTGACGACTTCATCGATCGACAGCTTGATGAAGGCCGTGGTGTCATTGGCATAGGCGAATTTGTAGCCGTAGGGGAAACTGCGGGCCGCCTTCTCCACTTGCGCTTTCACCAGTTCGGCCGTCGTTAGGGCATCGGCGCCCGGAGCCACGGAGATCGCCATGCCCGCGCCCGGATGCGCGTTGACACGACTGACCGCAGCATAGCTCTCCGCTCCCAACTCGATCCTTGCGACATCCGATAGACGCACGACCGCGCCACTTGGATCGTTCTTCAGGATGATGGCGCGAAACTGATCGGGGGTCTGCAGGCGCGACTGCGCAGTCACGGTCGCGTTCAGCATCTGCGTGGTCGGCTGCGGCTGACCACCGATCTCACCCGCGGCGACTTCCGTATTCTGGTTGGTTATAGCCGTCACGACATCGGCAGGAATGAGCGAGAAGCTCGCAAGTTTATCGGGGTCGAGCCATATGCGCATGGCGTATTGCGAGCCGAACACGTTCGTGTCGCCCACGCCCGCAGTGCGCGCAAGCGTATCCTGAAGGTTCGACACCAGATAGTCCGAAACGTCCTGATTGGTCGATCGGTCGGTCTCGTCATAAACGCCCACGATCATCAGGAAGTCGGGGTTGGATTTGGTGACGCGCAAGCCCTGCTGCTGCACCTGTTGAGGCAGTCGGGATATCGCCTGCTGCACCTGGTTCTGGACCTGAACCTGCGCGATGTCGGGATCGGTGCCTTTGGTGAAGGTAGCGCTGATCGTCACCTGTCCGCGCGAACTGGAGGACGAACTGAAATACAACAGGCCATCGATGCCAGTCAGTTGCTGCTCTATGATCTGCGTTACGCTGTTCTGGATCGTCTCCGCCGATGCGCCCGGATATGTCGCGCGGATGTTCACTTGCGGCGGCGCGACGTCGGGATATTGCGCAATGGGTAGTGAAAAGATCGCGCCGGTGCCAAGCAGCATGATGATGATCGCTATGACCCATGCAAAGATGGGTCGCTCGATGAATATTCTGGACATCGATCCGTCAGCCGCCCTTATGCCCGGCAGATGCCTGCCCCGGCGGGGGCGGCACGACGCGTTCGGGACTGTCGGCAGGCACGGGCCGGATGGGGGCATTGGGCTTCACGTTTGCCAAGCCTTGAACGATGACCTTATCGCCCGGCCTCAACCCTTTGGTCACAACCCAGTATTGGCCTTGGGTTCGGTCGGCGATTATTGAGCGCTCCACTGCCTTGTTGTCCGCACCCACGACGAAAACGCTGGCCGCGCCGCGCGTGGTGCGACTGACCGCCGGTTGCGGGACAAGGATCGCATTCTGGTCGATCGCCTGAGCGAAGCGTGCACGCACGAACATGCCGGGCAGGAGAAGGCCATCAGGATTGGCAAAACGCGCACGCAGCGTCACCGTGCCGGTGCTGGCATTGACCATCACTTCGGAAAATTGAACCGTTCCTGTCTGTCCATACTCACTCCCATCCTCAAGCAGGAGGCGGACGGTCGCACTGGATGGAATAGTACCCCGTTGTGCAAGAGAGCGGCGTAGGGCCAACAAGTCTGCGCTGGATTGCTGGATGTCCACGAAAATGGGGTCCAGACGCTGAATCACCGTCAATGGATCGGCCTGATTGCTCGTCACTAGCGCACCTTCGGTGAACAGCGACCGGCCGATCCGTCCTGATATTGGTGCAGGCACGCTGGTGAACCGCAAGTTGATCTGCGCAGTTTCCAGTTGCGCCCGGCCCTGCGCAACGGCGGCGGCCGCCTGCCGCGCCTGTGCTGCGGCATCGGTATAATCCTGCTTGCTCACCGCTTCCGCGGCGGCCAACGGACGATAGCGCTCAGCACGGACGCGCGTGGCTTCGGCATTGGCCTGCGCACTCGCAAGATTCGCTCGCGCTTCGTTGGCGCTCGCCCGGTAAAGCCGTGGATCGATCTCGTAAAGCGTCTGTCCGGCACGCACCAGCGATCCCTCGGTGAAGAAGCGCCGCCGAATAATGCCGCTCACCTGTGGCCGGACTTCCGACATCTGATAAGCCGCGACGCGACCGGTGAGTTCGACGGTAAGCGGTACGTTCTTCTGCTGCACCAGCACATAACCGACCTGCGGCACGGGCGGCGTTTTCCTGTCCCCATTACTCGCTCCTCCGCACGCCGACAGCAGCATAGCGGAGGCGGATGCCATGAGTGCGAAATGGACGAAACGCGGCCGGAAGGATCTTTGGTTCAAGTCGGTGTCTGCTTACGGAAGGAGGAGCAATTGATCTGAATGAACGAACGAGGTGGTTCAACCCATAGCGATAGCTTGGTTACACTTTATTACAGCTTCTGTTCCCGGAGAGTTTCATCAGGTAACGCAGGGCAGTAGCTATGCTGAAGTGTTCGTTGGCGAAAGCGTCTTTATGATCTGGCGGATACGGGGAACAGGCTGTAACGGACACGTCTTCAATGTGATGGCGCCATGGGATTTTGTGTGACTGACCTCGATCGCTCTCTGACCGCTGCTACCGCGCCTTCGTCTGCTCAGATACCCGATGCCATAAACGCTACGTTGCCGCCGAGTTCGAAGTTGGTGCCGAGAAAACCGCTTATCATGCGGTTCGGCAAATGGATGCAGCCCAAAACGAACCGTTGGATCGCGAACAGTGCCAAGCTTGGCGATCCCCCGGTGTACGATACGGCGGTATTCCCGTGGATCAAGGAACTGGAGTCGCATTGGGAGACCATTCGCGCGGAGGCAGCGGTTGCGCTTCAGGATCTGGAAAAAGTGCCGCCGCTCGCGACGATATCCCCCGATCATCGACGCATCGCCCCTGCCGGACGCTGGCGGTCCTTCTTCCTGATCGGCTATCGCTATCGCGACGAGGCCAATTGCGCGAAATGCCCCAAGACTACGGCGATCATCGAGAAGATTCCGGGTCTCAATTCCGCTTTCTTTTCGGTACTGGTTCGAGGTACGCACATCCCACCGCATACCGGCGTTACGAAGGCGTTCCTGACCTGCCACCTGGGCATTCAAGTGCCTCATGAGCGGGAGAAGTGCCGGATGCGCGTTGTCGACCAGTATGTGCATTGGACCGAGGGCAGAGCGCTGGTTTTCGACGATTGCTACGACCATGAAGTCCTGAACGATACGGACGAGACGCGCATCATCCTCCTCGTTCAGTTCAAGCGGCCTGTCGGTATCATCGGCAAAATCGTCGGCAATCTGTTTCTGGAAGGTGTGCGCCGCTCTAGATTCGTGCAGGATGCACGAAAGGGCATCGCGCAGTGGTCTGCGGAGCGTGTCGGACAGTAAAGCTGGTAGTTCCCAGTGAACCCGAAGCTCAGGCGATGTCGAGTGGATCAGATCGCTATCCCCTCTGAACCGTTCCCACAGGGCGCCTACGCCTGTAGTACAGTGCCATAATCCGGCTCCGCAGCCCCCAAGGTTGAGAGTAAATCCATTTACGCCTGCCAACATGGCAATGGGAATTCTGGCGACAATTAAAGAAGTTAGGAGGCTTTATCGGCAGGGGACACCTATCTCACCAAAGTGAGTTAAGTGTTCTCAACTGCCTGACGGAACGAGCGCGCCACATCACTGAAAAATTTCGTGACAATCCGTCGCGCTTCGGCTAACGGCGCGTCACCGAACCTTCGGGTTCGTCCGTCCGAGACAGTTGGTGAGAGGAATTTGCCTCTCTTAATGTCCAGCCTAGACGGGGAAAAGTTCTTTGCCGGGTGCTTCACGCATTCGGGTCTGCCCATTGTTCGCCTTATACGAACGATACGGTCGGCAACCTCTCCCCTTCGGACCAATACCCCCGCCTGTTGGCGTTCGCGTCGGCGTGCGGGTTTTGTGCGCTTCCGGATAGTCCGGAAGATATGAAGTGGAGAATGGCATGGATCGTAATCAGAAATCCGAAGTCGTTACCACGCTGCACGCTACTTTTGCCGAAATCGGCGTTGTCGTGGTTACACGCAACCTCGGTATGACCGTCGCCCAGTCGACGGATCTGCGGCAGAAAATGCGTGACGCCGGTGCGTCCTTCAAGGTTACGAAGAACCGCCTCGCCAAGATCGCGCTGAAGGACACGCAGTACGAACAGATCAGCGATTTGCTGACCGGTCCGATTGCGCTGGCTACTTCGGCCGATCCGGTCGCTGCTGCAAAGATAGCGATCGATTTCGCCAAGACCAACGACAAGCTTGAGATCGTTGGCGGTGCGATGGGCAGCATGCTGCTTGATGCGGAAGGTGTCAAAGCCCTCGCATCGATGCCGTCTCTGGACGAACTGCGCGCGAAGATTGTCGGCCTTATCCAGGCTCCGGCAACCAAGCTCGCAACGGTCATCCAGACCCCGGCTTCGCAGTTGGCGCGCGTCTTCAACGCCTATGCGGAGAAGGATGCCGCGTAAGCGGTTCTCCCCTCCGATCGTTCGAATATACTCTAGTTTAAGGGGGCCTCAAGCCTCCGCCCAGAAAGGTAATGTGAAGTAACATGGCAGACATCAATGCACTGGTCGATCAGCTTTCGGCCCTGACCGTTCTCGAAGCCGCCGACCTGTCGAAGGCTCTGGAAGAAAAGTGGGGCGTTTCGGCTGCCGCTGCTGTTGCCGTCGCTGGCCCGGCTGCTGCCGCTGCTGCGCCTGCTGCTGAAGAGCAGACCGAATTCGACGTCGTGCTCGTCAACGATGGCGGCAAGAAGATCAACGTCATCAAGGAAGTCCGCGCCCTTACCGGTCTCGGCCTGACCGAAGCGAAGACGCTGGTCGAATCCGCTCCCAAGGCGATCAAGGAAGGCGTGAGCAAGGACGAGGCCGAGAAGGTCAAGAAGCAGCTCGAAGAAGCCGGTGCGACCGTCGAACTGAAGTAATTCGGTTACCGGCGCGCGCCCCTTACGGGCGCTTCGATACAAGAAAGGGCGGTCCTGCGGGGCCGCCCTTTTTTTGTGTTATCCTGTTTTGCGTATCGTAAAGTCGTATGGATGGATGACGCGGCGACTGCCATAGATCCGCGCCGTCCCGCGCTGGCTGTTCTTTGCCGCATAAAGCGCCTGATCGGCGCGCCGCAACATGTCGCTCCGGCTGTCGCCCGCCTGCAATATTGCTATGCCGATAGTGCCCGATATCTTGGCCTCGCACTCACCGGTGGTAATGGGAATGCTGAGATCGTACATGATCTGACGCGCGTAGGTTTCGAGTGCCGGAACATCGCTTGCAAGATTGGGGATCACAATGAATTCATCCCCGCCAAGCCGTGCTACGAAACAATCCTTATAATTGGGAGATGCGAAGCGTCGGGCAATTGCTTGCAGTAATTCATCCCCTGCCAAATGCCCCTGGCCATCATTGACTGCCTTGAACCCATCAAGATCAATCAGCAGAACCGCGAGACCCACACCACCGCTTTGCGCAATGGCGATCCGCGTTTCCAGTTCCTCGTTAAGCGCTGCCCTGTTGGGAAGCTTCGTCAGCGTGTCCGAGTAGGCTGACCGCCGCAATATTTGCTCTGCCTGGTAACGGTCGGTGACGTCCTGGACAACGCCGAACACCGCTACTAGCTTTCCGTCGCTGACTTCAAGTTCGCCCATACTGCGCACGCGCCGGAGCTTAGCCTGCGCGGTCAGGAAATCAGTCTCGAAATCGAAGGGCTGCCCCGTTCTGATCGTGTGCTCAACGGATTTCTGCACGACCTCTCGCGCATGGACCGGATAAAAGTCATAGGCTGCGCCAAGAGGCGGCGCTTCACTGACTGGCAAGCCGTGGATCGCATAAACTTGGGGCGACCAGGAAATGCTCTCATCCGCCAGATTGAGCCTCCAGGAGCCAATGCCGGCCATGCGTTCCGCCTGCTCGAATTTCCGCTGCTCATAGACAAGCCGGTGCGTAAGTTGACGATGCCGCTCAGTTTGCTTGACCGCCTGCGACGCCAGCCGCCTGCCCTCGATCAACGACATTGCGATGTTGGCCAATTCGATCAATGCCTCCCGCTGATCGACGGTCAACGAACGGACCACATGATCGATTACGCATATTGTACCGATAGGGGCGAACTCATTCTCGTCATTGCCACGCACAACCAGGGGTACGCCGGCGTAGAATACAATGTTGGGGTCTCCGATTACCAAGGGATTATCGGAAAAACGCGGATCGCGACGCGCATCCTCTACGATCATCATATGGGGGTTCTGAATCGCATGGCTACAGAAGGCGACATCGCGCGATGTTTCAGCGACATCCAAACCGCAACGCGCTTTGAACCATTGACGCTCGGAATCGACGAGAGACAATAAGGCGATCGGGGCACCGGTGATCCGGCGCGCGAGGTTCGTCAGATTATCAAAAACTGGCTCCGGATCGGTATCCAGAAGCTGAAGGTCGGCAAGAACCTGTAAACGGCGAAATTCGTCGATGATTGAAAAATTCGGCCGCGCGTTTTCCATAGCCATTCGATACGGACGTTTAGGTTAACAAAGTCGATAGGGATGTCGCAAATGCGCTGGGTCGAGCGTAATGCACGACGGCCTTGACGCTGGCGCGACGCAGCGGTTCCCGGTACAGGCGCAGTTATGCTGCGTCTTACTGAATTGAAGCTTCCCCTCGACCATCCACCCGAAGCGCTGCCCACCGCGATCTGCGCGCGCCTCGAGATCGAGGCGGACGCCTTGTTGAGCTACACGATTGCACGGCGGGCGAACGACGCCCGGCGCAAGTCTGCAATTCTGATGGTCTATTCTGTAGACGTAACGCTGGCGGATCAGGCAGCCGTGCTGGCGCGCTTTGCCAGCGACCCTCATGTGCGGCTCACCCCCGACACGACGTACAGGTTCGTGGCGCAGGCCCCTGCCCCGCCGCACTATTTGCGCCCGGTCGTGATCGGAACCGGGCCGTGCGGTCTTTTCGCGGGGCTGATCCTCGCGCAGATGGGTTTCCGCCCAATCATTCTCGATCGCGGTAAAGTCGTGCGGGAGCGGACCAAGGACACCTGGGGGCTATGGCGGCGCGGTGTTTTGAACCCTGAATCCAACGTCCAGTTCGGCGAGGGCGGCGCGGGCACATTCTCCGATGGCAAGTTGTGGAGCCAGATCAAGGACCCTCGTTTTCTGGGGCGCAAGGTGCTGACCGAATTCGTCAAGGCAGGCGCACCGCCGGAAATCCTGACCGAGGCGCATCCGCACATCGGGACGTTCCGACTAGTGACGATGGTGGAGAACATCCGCGCCACTATCGAGAGTCTGGGCGGCGAATATCGGTTCGGGCAACGCGTAGAAGATATTGAGGTGGATGTGGGCCCCGATGGCAGCCGCAGCATTCGCGGTCTGCACCTGCACACCGGCGACTATCTGGAGGCAGATCATGTCGTGTTGGCCATCGGGCACAGCGCGCGCGACACCTTCCACATGCTCCACGGTCGGGGCGTGTTCATCGAGCCGAAGCCCTTCTCTATCGGTGTACGAATCGAGCATCCGCAAAGCTGGATCGACAAGGCGCGGTTTGGGTCGTGTGCGGGACATCCAGACCTCGGCGCAGCGGCGTACAGCCTGTCGCATCACTGCACTAACGGGCGAACGGTCTACAGTTTCTGCATGTGTCCGGGCGGGCGCGTGGTGGCGGCGACATCCGAAGAAGGCCGCGTCGCGACCAACGGCATGAGCCAATATTCGCGACAGGAATTCAATGCCAATTCCGGCCTCGTAGTCGGCATCGACCCATCGCGCGATTATCCGGGCGGGCCACTGGCGGGGATCGCCCTGCAACAGCATTGGGAGTCGCTGGCCTATGTGGTGGGCGGGTCCAACTATGAAGCGCCGGGGCAGAAGCTGGGCGATTTTCTTGCCGGCCAGCCTTCGACCGAATTGGGCGAAGTGGTGCCTTCCTACAAACCCGGCGTGCATCTCACCGATCTGGCGCAATGCCTGCCCAACTTCGTGGTCGAAGCGATGCGGGAAGCGCTGCCGGTATTCGGCCGACAGATACCGGGCTATGCGCATCCTGATGCGATGATGACGGGCGTGGAAACGCGCACCTCCTCCCCCATCCGCATCACGCGCGGCAAGGACTTGCAGAGCCTCAACACCGCCCGGTTGTACCCGGCGGGTGAAGGCGCAGGCTATGCGGGCGGGATATTGTCGGCGGCAGTGGACGGGATCAAGGTTGCCGAAGCGGTTGCGTTGAGCATGGTGGCCTAACCCGGCGGACGTTTTTTAGGCAATAATTCGATCAGCCACGGCTTCGGCTGACCAGTCGGTTTTGCGACGCCAGTCAATCGCTCCGCCTTGATGATCCGCACAGGCTTCAGGATCATCTGCCCGCGCATTTGCCCCTCCCCGCCGCCACTCGGCATGGCGAGGATCTTGCGCACTACGTCCGTACCCGCAACGACATGGCCGAAGGCGGCATAGCCCGCATAGTCGCCCTGCGCATCCATGCTGGGGATCGGCCCAACCGTAATAAAGAAGTTGCCCATCGCCGATCCAGGCTTGCCGCCGCGCGCCATGGACAACGTCATATCGAGATGGCGGATGCCGGTTTGGCTGGTCGGTTCATGCGCGACCGGAGGAAGGCTGCGGCGAGCGTTGGTGCCGATCCCGGCCTGGATAAGACCGCGCGTCGGCATACTCTTGCGCCGCGCCGCACGGTAGAAGGTCGTGCCGTCAAAACGTCCGTCATCGACATAGGCCATGAAGTTCGCCGTGGTTTTCGGTGCGTGACGACCATCCAGTTCCAGTACGATAGGCCCGCTCGATGTCACCAGCCGGACGCGCACTGTGCCCTCGGTCTTACCAGCCCCATGTGCACCTGATGTAATAAGAACGGCGGCTAATAAGCCGAGCAGGCTACGAAAGTTGGCGAAAATGACGGCTACTCCACTGCGCCCCAAAGGCTGCTGGCGCGCACGTACCCCTTCTTGCCCGCCACATCGAATGCGCACCAGCCCGACCCGCAATCGGCAACACGGCCTACGACGCCCGCCTGCACACGATAAATCAGCTTTGCGTCGTCGGAAGGACGATCACGCATCTCGGTAACGCCATCCTTGACGATGGCGGTCGCTGCGTCGCTCAGCAGGCGGACGTGCATCCAGCCCCGCGTACCGCTGCTGTCCTCGATCTTGCGCCAGTTGCCCAATACCTGCACCACCTTCACCGGCAAGTCGCGGCGACGATACACCCAGTTGCTCGGATAATCGAGGTTCGGGCCAACCCGCATCCGCGCTTCAGGTTCAGAAATCGACGCCCAATAGGGAAGCGGCTTGCGCGACTGTGCACTGGCCGGGGTGCCGCCAAGCATCGCCAGCGCCAGCAGCGGGAATGCGATCGCGCTTCCCCTTTTCCATCCCAGCATCGCCGGCGTCCTCAATTGATCCAACATATTGCGGCCTGATTGCCACTGCCCGCAGCCCTGTTCAATCATGCTGTGCAGCGTTGGTGTCAACAACTGTCCCATAACAGCTTGACCTGTGCTGAACCCCGGCATAGCGGCAGGACATGGCCAAAAGACCTCGCCCGGTGAAACCCACAGTCCTAGTGACGCGGCGCCTTCCCGCTTCGGTGGAGAGTCGGATGAGCGAATTGTTCGACACGCAGATCCGGGCTGATGACACGCCGATGACGCGCGGGGAACTGGCCGAAGCTATGACGCAGTGCGATGTGATCGTACCTACCGTCACCGATCATCTCGATGCGGAGTTAATCGCTGCCGCACCGGAACGGCTCCAATTGATCGCGAGCTTCGGTAGCGGCGTCGATCATATCGATCTGCGCGCGGCGCGGGCAAAGGGCATCATTGTCACGAACACGCCCGGCGTGCTGACCGAAGACACCGCCGACATGACGATGGCGCTGATCCTGTCGGTGCCGCGTCGCCTGGCAGAAGGCGAGAAGCTGGTACGCTCCGGAACATGGGCCGGGTGGAGTCCTTCGGCGATGCTCGGTCACCGCATCGGCGGCAAGCGGCTTGGCATTGTCGGTATGGGCCGCATCGGTCAGGCGGTAGCGCGACGGGCAGCAGCGTTCGGACTTTCGATTTCCTACCACAACCGCCACCGCTTGCCCGAAGCGGTCGAACGCGAAACGGGTGCCCTGTGGCAGCCGGAACTCGATATGCTTTTTGAAACGAGCGACATCATCTCGGTGAACTGCCCGCTCAACGCCGACACTCGAGGCATGATCGACGCGCGGCGGATCGGGCTGATCGAGCCATCGGCCTATTTCATCAATACATCGCGTGCGGAGATCGCCGACGAAGCAGCGCTGGTCGACGCGCTGGCGAATGGCCGGATCGCCGGTGCGGGGTTGGACGTATACGCGCACGAACCGGCAGTTGACCCTCGCTTGCTTGCGCTGTCGAACGTCGTGCTATTGCCGCATGTGGGTTCCGCAACGATCGAAGGCCGCGATGCAACCGGCGCACGGGTCATTGCCAACATCCGCACCTGGGTCGACGGACATCGCCCGCCCGATCAGGTGCTGGAGGGTTGGGTTTAGCTCTTCCGCCGCCGCAAGAATCCCGCCGTCGCCTCCGGCGCACTGCGATAGGCTTCCTGAAACTCGGCACTCCAGTACATCAGGTCATCGAGCGGAATGCGTTCGCCACTGATTGCGCATAGCACGAAGTTACCGGGCTTCACGACTTCCCAATGCGGCGTATCATAATGGAGGACGGCCAGGCCGGGTATATCCGCCACGCGATCAGTCACCCGTCAGAATGCGGTCGACCAGTTGCTTGACGGTCGGGACGAATCCGTTCGAGTAGAACGGGTCTTTGCCGAAGCGATATGCGCCGTGGCCTGCGAACATCAGGTTCTGATCGATCGGCCCGCCATGCGCGATGTCCTGCAACGTCTTCTGGATGCAGAAGCTGCGCGGATCGGCCAGACGACCTGTCGAATTGGTGTCGCTGTCCATCCAGCTTGAGAAGGCGCATTGCGACAGGCAACCCATGCAGTCGGCCTGATCCTTGCGGATGACTCCCTTGTCTTCCTCCGTCACGAAAACAAGCGTGTTGTCCGGCGTCTTCAGCGCACTGGTGAAACCTTCGCCGAACCACTGGCGGGCGCGCAACAGGTCGTTGCGCGTCACCCAGAAATTCTTGCCCTTCACGCCCACATCGAGCTGATGCGTGTGATCGCCCGCCTGTTCGAGGCTGAAAGCGATCTGCCGTTCGGACCGCGATTCGAGGTGGCGCAGGAACGGATTGCGCACCGCCGATGAATAGAAACCGGTCGGCGAGAAGCGATGCAAGAGGATATCGCCTTCCTGCAACAGCGGCAGGCGGTCCTTCCACTCCTGCGGAATGGGGCTTTCCTGCGTCAGCAAGGGACGTGTGCCGAACTGGAAGGCGATCGCGCCAAGCTCCGGGTTGTCGATCCAGTCGTTCCAGTCCTTCAAGGCCCAGACACCACCTGCCATGACGATCGGCACATCATCCGAAATGCCGCCCTCGCGCATTGTGTCGCGCAGCGCCTTGACGCGGGGATAAGGGTCTTCCGGTTTACGGGGATCTTCGGCGTTTGAAAGGCCGTTGTGGCCGCCCGCCAACCAAGGATCTTCGTACACCACGGCGGAAAGAAACTCCGCTGCCTTGCTGTAGGCGCGCTTCCATAGCGCGCGGAAAGCGCGGCCGGAGGAGACGATCGGCAAATAGCTCACATTGTACGATGCAGCGATTTCACTGAGCTTATACGGCATACCTGCACCGCAGGTAACGCCTGCGACCATGCCGCGCGTCCGCTCCAGCACGCCGTGCAGGATACGCTGTGCACCGCCCATTTCCCACAGCACGTTGATGTTGATCGCACCTTTGCCACCGGCGATTTCATAGGCACGCTTCACTTGCTCGACTGCACCCTCGATGGCGTAGGCGATCAGTTCCTCGTGACGCTCGCGCCGGGTCTTGGCGTGATAGATCTGGGGTATTATCTTGCCGGTCGCATCATAGCTGTCGGCATTCACCGCCGACACCGTGCCGATGCCGCCAGCCGCCGCCCAAGCGCCCGAACTCATATGGTTGGACACCGCAACGCCCTTGCCGCCTTCGACCAGCGGCCACACTTCGCGCCCGCCATAGACGATGGGTTTCAAACCCTTGAACAATATACTCTCCCAAACGCTCGGGTCAAAACAGTGCCGCAACACAAACTGCAAAGATTGGCCTCTATACCAAGTTTTTGCGTGGCGGTGATCGGAAAATCTGGCGCCCCCTAGCGCAAAACGTTCGGCCTTGCCAGTGCCGTGCCATAAAGGCGGCCATAGACGTCGAACATCGCGTCCTGGCCGTACAGCGCCTGCGCCCGAATGCGGTTCCCGGCACCCACTGATTTGCGCAATCCCGGATCATCTGCCAGGCGGCCGAGAGCAGCGCACAATGCCGCTTCGTCAGGGACAACGAACGGCAAATTCTCTGGGGAAACCATAGCAGCGACGTCACCGACATCGGTCGATGCGACAGGAAGGCCCGCCGCCATAGCCTCCACCAGCGAGATCGGAAATTGTTCGCTGTCTGATGATAACGCAAAGATATCAAACAGGCCCATGAAGCGCCAAGGTTCCGACTGAAAGCCCGCCATGTGCATGTCATTCAGGCCCAGTCGAGCGGCTTCGCGTTGGATCGTCTCATGCTCGGGCCCCTCTCCTACGATCACCAGTTGCAGGCGATCCCGATGAGTCGCAACCGCGCGGACGAGGCGGGGAATGTTCTTGACAGTGCGCAGACCCGCTAACGTGCCGACGACGACCTTGCCGGGGGTGGGCGTAAAGCCGGGCAGCGCATCTGGCTGCGGTGTCGTGGCATACCGGTCCACATCTATGCCGTTGGAGATGATATGTACCCGAGCGCGGGGCTGATGCCACTGCCTAAGCGCAATTCTCTCCAGCACTGTCGACGGCACGACCAGTGCATCGGCGCGGGCAAGTGCTATGCGCCGATACAAGTTGCGAGTGAACTTGAGGCTATTTGCCTCGTCCGAACTGAAGCCGTCCTCGTGATGGATCAACGGCGGTAGCCGCATCGTGCGGGCGAAAAGCCGATGCGCCATGACGGCATCCATCGAGCCCCAATTATATGTGAGCACCAGATCGTAATTGCACATGAACCGGGCAAGGTCGCGGAACCGCGCGATGCTGGGCCGACCCTGAAGCGCGGGTGCTTCGGGGAAATCAACTTCCAAATCCGGCGCTATCGCCTCTCGCGCACTCATTGCGCCAGACACGCCGCTGACGATGCCGTGCCGTGCCCGATTGCCCCATTGGTTCATCAACTGAACGGCGCGCGCTTCCTTGCCGCCCAGATCGAAACTGCTGTGGAGATGCAGCAGGCGCGGGCGATCATCCATCGGCGAGGATGCGGCCTAGCAACGTGTCGATGGCTTGCGTCGCGACGGGTTCCGAAAGGACGGGCGTATGGCCGACACGAGGAACCGTGACGTAAGCCGCGGAAGAGCCAATCTCTTCCACCATCCGCCTCGCCGTCGCGTCACTGAACAAGTCGGACCGCTCGCCACGCAGGATCAGCGTCGGCTTGCCCCTGAACCCGGCCAGCGAAGGCCACAGGTCGACGCCCGCCTCTCCGCCCGGCACGCGAAATGGCTCGGCGATGCGCATGTCATAATCCAACACGATCCGGCCGCCGCTATTGAGGCGGTACAGGCGCTTGGCCATGCCGAGCCAGTCCTGCAATGTGAAATCAGGATAAACTTCAGCGTTAACTTCGGAGAGCGCACGAGCCGCGTGGACCCACGTCGAATGCGTGCTGCCGCTGCCGACATAGCCCCTGATCCGGGCAAGGCCCTCTTCCTCGATCGTCGGACCAATATCGTTCAGCACTGCGCCCGCCAATCGGTCGGGCCGAGTCGCCGCCATCAACATCGCGATGATGCCGCCAAGCGACGTGCCCACCACCACGAAACGGGCGAGAGCAAGATCGGCCAGCAATCGCTCAAGATCATGCAAGTACATGAGGGGCACATAGCTCATCGGATCTTTCGCATAGGCGCTTTCGGCACGCCCCCGCAAATCCGGACAAATCAGCCGCCACTGCCCCGCAAGGCGACCGGCAAGCGGCTCGAAATCGCGGGCATTTCGCGTCAATCCGGGCAGGCACAACAATGCAGGCCGGTCATCCCCGTCCCCGGAATAATCCCGATAATGCAGCCGCAGTCCGTCGTTCGACCACCAGAAACCGTCGCGATACCCTGACACGCTCAACCCTCCGCGCTGCGTACCCTCTATCGCTTCATGCGCCGCCTATCGCAACCTGCGAATGACTGCCGTGTTATCGTTCTGCCTGCGTTAAGCCGTGGTTAGCCATGCCCACGCTGCACCCCTTTTATCCAACATGCGTTTGGGCCATATCCTTGTCATGTCATCAACCCTGATTTCCATCGAACCTGCCACTGGCGCCCATTTGTGGGAGCAGCCCCTTAGCGACGTGTCCGCCGAAGTGGCGCGCGCTCGGGAAGCTTGGCCCCTGTGGGCGGCAAAGCCTCTTGCGATCCGCATCGAAACGATGCGCCGCTTCGCCAACGCCGTGCGGGCCAAAGAAGACGCGCTAACCGACTTGATCGCACGGGAAACGGGCAAACCGCTGTGGGACGCCAAGACCGAAGTCGCGGCCGTGATCGGCAAAGTCGATATCTCGATCGCCGCCTATTCCGAACGCACCGGCATGAAGCGGCTGGAAGGCGCGATGGGCATGAAACAGGCCGTTCGGCACAAGCCGCATGGCGTGATGGCGGTGCTTGGCCCCTATAATTTTCCTGCGCATTTACCTAATGGCCATATCGTCCCTGCGTTGATCGCGGGCAACGCGGTGGTGTTCAAGCCTTCGGAGAAAACGCCCGCGGTCGGCGCGATGCTGGTGGATCTCTATCATCAGGCGGGTGTGCCGGAGGGTTTGGTGCGCCTGATCGTCGGCGGGCCGGAAGAAGGCAGGGCGCTGACAGCGCATCCCGACGTGAACGGTATCCTTTTCACCGGCTCTGCCTCCACCGGCATCGCGATCAACAAGGCGTTTGCGGGGCAGCCGGACAAGATACTGGCGCTCGAGATGGGCGGGAACAACCCAATTATCGTGTGGGACACGCCCGACATCGCCAGCGCCGCCGTGCTCGTCGCGCAGTCCGCGTTCCTGTCTGCGGGCCAGCGCTGCACCGCCGCCAAGCGGCTGATCGTGCGTGACAGCCTTGCGCCTGAGCTTCTGAAGGAAGTGAAGAAACTGGCCGATCGCCTGATCGTCGATCATCCACACGCCGATCCCGCGCCGTATATGGGACCGGTGATCGACAATCATGCGGCGGATGGCCTGACCGACAGCTTCCTGATCCTGATGAGCAATGGTGGACGGCCAATCAAGCATATGGTCCGTCCGCATCAGGATCTACCCTTCGTGTCACCCGCAATCATCGACGTGACGGAGATGAGCGAACGACCCGACATAGAGCTGTTCGGGCCGCTGTTGCAGGTGGTGCGAGTGCCTGATTTCGAGAGCGCGATCGCCGAAGCGAACAACACCCGCTACGGCCTCTCTGCATCGCTGATCGGCGGATCGCCCGAGCAATATGACCAGTTCTGGGCCAATATCCGCGCTGGCATCGTCAATTGGAACCGGCCGACGAATGGCGCATCCTCCGCTGCCCCCTTCGGTGGCGTAGGGCTGTCCGGCAATCACCGCGCCAGCGCCTATTACGCGGCCGACTATTGCGCCTATCCGGTGGTATCTTCGGAATCCGAACAGCCGCGGGCGACCATGGGCGTCGGCGTCAAGGAAGTAGACGTCGCCGCGATGGGCGACTGACGTAAGGGCGGCCCCAAAGTTTTCCTACCGACCGCGCAATCCATTATAGGTTGCGATATTCCGGGGCAGTCGCCATCTGCTCGTCATGGAAGCACTCAATCCTGGAACGGTTTATCTGGTTGGCGCCGGCCCCGGCGATCCCGATCTGCTGACTCTGCGCGCGGCGCGCTTGATCGGAAAAGCGTCATTGATCGTGCACGACGGCCTGGTGGACGACGCGATCCTGGCGATGGCACGTCCGGACGCACGGCTCGTTTCCGTTGCGAAGAGCCGTAGCCGCCACTCGATGCCGCAGGATCAGATCAACGCGCTGTTGATCGCGGAAGCCCGCGCCGGCCACGATGTCGTGCGGTTGAAAGGTGGCGACCCCTTCATCTTCGGACGCGGTGGCGAAGAGGCGGAGGACTGCCGCGCAGCAGGCATTCCGGTCGAGATCGTCCCCGGTATCAGCGCCGCGATCGGCTGCGCTGCCGAAGCACAGATCCCCCTCACTCACCGCGACGCGTCCAGCGCCGTCACCTTCGTAGCGGGCCAGTGCAAAGGCCTCACCGATCAGGATTGGTCAGGGCTGGCGGGCGTAGGCCGGACACTGGTGATCTACATGGGCGTCGCAACCGCGAACGATATCGCCGACAAGCTGATGGCGGATGGCGTCTCCCCCGGAACGCCGGTGGCTGTTCTGGAGAAGGGTACGCGCCACGACAGCCGCGCCATTCGCACGATTCTGGCCGACTTGGGCGGAATGGTCGCGCGTGAAAATGTAAAAAGCCCGGCGTTGATTGTGGTTGGCGACGTCGTTCTGCGTGGTAATGCGCATGACAGGCTGGCGGCGTTTGCTGCGCAATTGGAGAGCTTTTCGTGAAAATACTGACCGGCAACGATTTGCCGACAGGCGACGTGATCTGGTGGGCCGGCGATGGCTGGTCGCGCCGTGTCGCCGATTCGGTAGATGTAGGCGAAGCAGGCGACGACCTCGCCCGGCGCGAAGAAGCGGCCCGGCATGTCATCGGCGCCTATGTGATCGACGCGACGGCGACCGAGGACGGCCCCCGCCCCGCCCATATCAAGGACCGCATCCGGGCGCTCGGCCCCACCGTGCGGCCCGACCTGACGTTGAAACCCGCCGACCCCGATGTCGGCCAGTGGGTGATCTGACATGTATCGTTATGACCAATATGACCAGTCGATGGTTGAAGCCCGCGTCGAGGAATTCCGCGACCAAACAAAGCGCCGCCTCGCCGGTGCTCTGACTGAGGATCAGTTCAAGCCGTTGCGGCTGATGAACGGCCTGTATCTGCAACTGCACGCCTACATGCTGCGTGTCGCCATTCCCTATGGCACGTTGTCGGCGAAGCAGATGAAGATGCTGGCCCATATCGCGCGCAAATATGATCGTGATTATGGGCATTTTACGACGCGCCAGAACCTTCAATATAATTGGATCAAGCTGGAAGACGCGCCGGATATCCTCGCGGAACTTGCGACGGTCGAGATGCACGCTATCCAGACCAGCGGCAACTGCATCCGCAATATCTCGTCCGACCAATATGCGGGCGTAGCGGCGGACGAAGTCGCCGACCCGCGTCCCTGGGCGGAACTGCTGCGTCAGTGGTCGAGCTTCCACCCCGAGTTCACTTACTTGCCGCGCAAGTTCAAGATCTGCGTGATCGCCACGCCGGAAGATCGCGCGGCGATGCGCCTGCACGACATTGGTATTGAACTGGTGAAGCGCAACGGCGTGGTCGGCGCGCGAATCTTTGCGGGCGGCGGCATGGGCCGCACGCCGATGGTTGCGCCTGAAATCAAAGACTTCGTGAGCGAAGATGATTTGATTTCCTATGTCGAAGCGTGCCTGCGCGTCTACAATCGCTATGGCCGTCGCGATAACAAGTACAAGGCACGGATCAAAATCCTGATCCATGCCCTTGGCGCGGACGAATATCGCCGTCAGGTCGAGGAAGAGTTCGCCGCGATCAAGCTGCTCGGCCTCGATCCGCCGCGCGCAGAACTCGACCGCATCCGCAGCTATTTCGCCGATCCCGCCTATGAAACCGGCCTGTCCGAGGACGTGGATCGTTCGGACCCGGCATTCGCACTGTGGCTCGATCAGAACGTCAAGCGGCACAAACAGGCGGGCTACGCGATCGTCAACATCAGCCTGAAGCCGACTGGCGGCATTCCTGGCGACGCGTCCTCCGCGCAGATCGATCTCATCGCGGATTTGGCGGAGCGGTATTCGTTCGACGAACTGCGCGTCACCCATGCGCAGAACATCGTCCTGCCTTACGTCAAGAAAGCGGACCTGTTCGCGGTGTGGCAGGCGCTGGACGGCGTGGGACTGGCGGAGGCGAACCTCGACCTCATCAGCGACATCATCGCCTGTCCCGGCCTCGATTATTGCAGCCTCGCCAATGCACGCTCGATACCCGTCGCGCAGAAGATTGCGGCACGGTTCGCCGATCCGGCGCGGCAGCGTGACTTGGGCGAATTGAAGCTCAAGATTTCCGGCTGTATCAATGCCTGCGGGCATCATCATGCCGGGCACATCGGCATCTTGGGCGTCGACAAGCGCGGCACCGAGAACTTCCAACTGCTGCTCGGCGGTTCCGGCGCGGAGGATGCCAGCCTTGGCAGCATCACCGGCCCTGGCTTCGACGAGGATGGCGTGGTCGATGCGATCGAGAAGGTGACGGACATCTACGTGCGTGAGCGGGCCGAGGGCGAACGCTTCCTCGACACCTACCGCCGCCTTGGCATGAAGCCTTTCAAGGACGCGCTATATGGTTGATTTCCTGTCCTTCCGTGACGACGAACCGGCGCAGGAACCGGCCGTCACGCTCGAATCCTTCTCCGGCCAGACGAACGCCACGGCGGTGCGTATCGAGCCGGGTGAGGACGCGCGCGAATTGCTGCCGATGCTCGATCGCATTTCGCTGGTGGAAGTGAATTTCCCTGGGTTCGGTGACGGGCGCGGCTATTCGGCGGCGCGTATCCTGCGCGAGGCTGGTTATACGGGTGAATTGCGCGCCGTCGGCGATGTGCTGGTCGATCAGTTGATGGCCATGCGTCGCTGTGGCTTCGACAGCTTTCAGCCCGATCATCCGCTCGATCAGGCCGTCGTAGATACAACGTTGGCCCGGTACGACGACGTCTACCAGAAATCCATCGACGGTCGCACGCCCATCTGGGCCAAGCGCCACCCGGAGACCACCCATGGCTGAAGCTGCGCGCAAGCTGGACATCATCGACACGGCCCCCGCCTTTACGCAGGCTGATGCAGACGCGCTTAATGCGCGTTTCGCCGGAGTCGACACCCTGCCGATGCTGCGCGCGCTATTCGCCGAAAAGACGTTGGGGCGCATCGCGACGGTTTCGTCCTTCGGTACCGAAAGCGCCGTGCTGCTGCATCTGGTGGCGCAGGCCGATCCCGACGTACCGGTGATCTTCGTCGATACATTGAAGATGTTCCCGGAAACCTTGGCCTATCGCGACGAACTGATCGCCCGTTTTGGAATCCGCAACAGCGAGACCGTGACGCCCGATCCCGATATGCTGGCGAAGAAGGACGAAACGGGCTTGCGCTGGTCCTATGATCCCGACGGCTGTTGCGCAATCCGCAAGGTAGAGCCGCTGGCGCGTGCCAAGCGCGGGCTGGACGCATGGATATCCGGACGCAAGGCGTTCCAGGCGGCAACCCGGCAGAATATCCCTCGTTTTCAGGTGGAAGACGGGCAGATGAAGCTCAATCCGCTGGGTGATTGGACCAAGGCCGATCTTGACGCCTATTTCGAGGCTAACGACCTGCCACGTCATCCGCTGGAAGCACAGGGCTACCCCTCGATCGGATGCGAGCCGTGCACTTCGAAAGTGTTGCCGGGCGAAGACCCGCGCGCAGGCCGTTGGCGCGGTTGGGACAAGGTGGAATGCGGGATTCACTCGCCGATTCCGGCTGTCGATCCGAACGATCCGGCAAACCTGCCGTCCTTCTAAGATCGCCTATCTGATTTAGGTTAGGCGTTTTTTTTGGAATTACTAAGCACGGCGTTAACCTGCGCCTGATACGGTCGCGGCATCGAAACCAGCGGAGTGGCAAGGTGCCCGATCTCTACCAGTTGACCTACATCAGTAGCGTGCGTGGCAACATCACCATCGAGGAATGCAATGCGATTCTGGCGAAATCGCGGATCAACAATCGTCGTCTAGACGTCTCCGGCGTCCTGCTTTTCAATTCCAAACGCTTCCTTCAGGCACTGGAAGGTGAAGAACATGTGATCAAGCCGCTGTTCGAGAAGATCAGCGCAGACCCCCGCCACGCCGCGGTCGTTATGCTGAACCACCGAGCCATCGAGGCGCGACAGTTCGGTTCATGGGCGATGGCATTTGACGATGGTTCGGGTAAAGCGGACTTGCGCGAGCGGATCGGCCGGCTGCTGGCGGACACGGACCCGTCGACTCGCGCGCTCTTCGAGACGACCGCGACCCTGCACAGGCCCGGTCAAAGCGTCGCCCGCTAACAACAAAGGGATCAGCGAATCTCGCCGGTGCCGTCGGCATAGTAAGGCACCACCCAATGCGGCTGCGGCTCAGCGGTGGCAGTGACAACCTCGGTGGGCGCCAGCGTTTGTAATGCTGCCTCATCCAGCGCGAGACGGACCGGACGCGCCGTAGGGGTTGTCGACTGCCTCACAACCGCTACGGCAGGAAGAGGTGCGTGCTTCTCTTTGAGCGTATTGGCGGCGAACTGAACCGCCTGACTGCCAATCGTCCAAGCCGGGCGGCCATCGGTTTCGAGCGCCGCCATATCTACCTCGACGCGCAGAAACGGACCACTCTGACCATCTGAAACGCTAACGATACCGCCCATGTCCGTGGCCGCGAAAAGTTTCTTTGCGAATTCCAGCGGCACGCGGATGCAGCCATGCGAGGCCGGATAGCCCGGAAGCTCTCCGCCGTGAATGGCGATCCCGCCCCAGGTCAGCCGCTGCATATAGGGCATCGGCGCATTGCTGTAGATGTTGGAGCGGTGAAACACGTTCTTCTGAAGGATGCGAAATTCCCCCAGCGGCGTGGCCTTACCCGGCTTGCCAGTCGAGACGGTCGACACGCCGATGAGTGTATCGCCGCGATAGACGTAGAGATGCTGGCGATCGATACTCACCATGATGGCCAACGGGCCGGTCCCGCTACTGCTCTCGTCCCAGAGGAACTGCCCTGCCCTTAATGTGGAAGCGCCGCTCTTTGCCAGTGTCGGAGAAAGCGCAGCGGGTGCTATTGCAGGAACTGCAAGCGTCGCCAGGGCCAACAGGGGCAGCCACTTATTCATAGGCAATGGCTCCATAGCTGTCCTCGGCAAGGTCGCTGAACTTGGTGATCTTCGCGTCGAATTTCATGCGGATGCGCCCGGTCGCGCCGTGGCGCTGCTTGGCGACGATCAACTCAGCCAGACCGTAGACCTTTTCCATCTCCTCGGCCCAGACGCGATGCTCTTCGCTTTCCACATCGCGCGGTTGCTTGGCGGAGACGTAGTAGTCCTCGCGAAACACGAACCACACCATATCGGCGTCCTGCTCGATCGATCCGGATTCGCGAAGATCGGAAAGCTGCGGACGCTTGTCCTCGCGCTGTTCCACCGCACGGCTGAGCTGTGACAATGCCAGCACCGGAACATGAAGTTCCTTCGCCAAGGTCTTCAAACCACGAGAGATTTCAGAAATCTCCTGAACGCGATTGTCGCCGCCTTTGCCGGTCCCCTGCAAAAGTTGAAGATAGTCGATGACGATGAAGCCGATGTCATGACGCCGCTTCAACCGGCGCGCGCGGGTGCGTAGCGCTGCGATGGTGAGGCCCGGCGTATCGTCGATAAACAACGGAAGATCCTGCAACTCACGGGCAGCGCGTGACAGGTTCTGGAAATCCGCATGGCTGATCTTACCCATGCGCAGTGCTTCCCCGCTGATACCGGACTGCTCGGCCAAAACGCGTGTCGCCAACTGATCGGCAGACATTTCGAGCGAGAAGAACGCAGTCTTCGCGCCCATATTCTTCGCAGGCTCGATCCCGTCCGCGTCGTCCCGCACCCAACGCGACGCCGCGTTATAAGCGATGTTGGTCGCAAGCGATGTCTTCCCCATGCCTGGACGCCCCGCCAGGATCATCAAGTCTGAATTGTGCAGGCCGCCGATCTTCTCATTCAGCGAATTGAGTCCCGTGGTAATACCAGAGAGATGCCCGCCGCTATTCAGCGCCCGCTCCGCCTGCTTCACGGCCAGCGTACTGGCGGTCAGGAAGCTCTTGACCGAACCGGTTTCGCCTTCACCCTCGGACACCTTGTAGAGCGCGACTTCCGCCGCCTCGATCTGCCCACGTGGATCGACTTCCTCGCTGGTATCCATTGCGTTTTCAATGAGTTCGCGGCCGACCCCGACAAGTTCTCGCAATAATGCGAGGTCGTAAATCTGGGTCGCGAAGTCACGCGCGCCGATCAGCGCCGCTCCATTGCCGGTTAGTTGCGCGAGATAGGCCGCACCGCCCAATTCCTTCAGCGCGGGATCCTGCTCGACGAGCGGCTTCAGAGTCACCGGATTGGCGACCATGTTCTTTTCGAGCAGCCGCATGATGGCATCGTAGATTCGCCCGTGCAGCGGCTCGAAGAAATGCTCCGCACGCAACTTCATCTGCACGTCTTCGGCAATGCGATTGTCGATCATCAGCGCGCCAAGCAGCGCCGCCTCGGCTTCCACGTTGCGCGGCAGTTCCTGCGCGGGCGCTTCCCCGCCCGGTATCACTCTCATCAGTTCGACCATGGACTTGATTATCCACCTGTTAGGCAGCCGGAGCAAGGGCGATGCGGCAGGGTGCTGTGGACCATATGTGGACGATGCTGTGGGTAACTCTCCGCTCGCAGCTTGCCTCTTGCTTTTACGCACGCCCCGCCGCACTGACAGCAATCCAATATGGCCGATCCCCGCATCATAGATATCGAGCTGGACCAGCGTACAATCATCTGGCGCAATGCAGATGTGGAGCAGGAGCGACGTATCGCGATCTTCGATTTGCTCGAAGAAAACTATTTTGCGCCCCTGCGGAGCCACGCCGACGGATATGCCGGACCGTATAAAGTTCGGCTAGGTGTCGAAGAAGGCCGACTGGTGATCGATATCGGCCGGGAGGATGGGACGCCGCTGGAAACGATCATCCTGGGTCTCGCCCGCTTCCGTCGGCCCATCAAAGACTATTTCGCGATCTGCGATAGCTATTATCAGGCGATCCGCGCTGCAACGCCGCAACAGATCGAGACGATCGACATGGCCCGGCGCGGCATCCACAACGAAGCCGCCGAAATCCTAAAGGAACGGCTGGACGGCAAGATCGACGTCGATTTCGACACGGCACGCAGGCTTTTCACGCTGCTGTGCGTTCTGCATATCAAGGGTTAGTTCGTTGAAAATCCGGCAAAGACGTGGCCGCACCTATCGCGGCACTCTCGGGCGAATCGGCGCGCTCATCTTCTTGATCGCAGTGCTGTCGATCGGCGGCTGGCTCTACGCGATGCGATGGGCGCCTGCGCGGTCCGAGTTTCCGATGCAGGGCATCTCCGTCAGCGAAGCCAACGGCCCACTCGACTGGCGCACCGTCCGCGCACGCCACGCCGACTTCGCCTATGTGCTGGCGTCGGCAGGAGCGGGACGGCGCGACCACCTCTTTGCCGCCAACTGGTCGGGCGCGCGGGATGCCGGGCTGCGCTACGGCGCGGCCCATCTCTTCAACCTCTGCGACAGAGCCGTGGATCAGGCGACGCTGTTCGTGGCGACGGTGCCGCGTGACAATGCCGCCTTGCCTCCCGTCGTCCGCCTGGACTTCTCGCCCAACTGCATACGTCGCCCTGGTCGCGACAAGCTGCTGTCCGAACTCAATACCTTCCTGAACCTGATAGAGAAGCATGTAGGGCAGCGCGCCGTGATCCACGTGTCGAAAGCATTCGAGATGGAATACCGGATAAGCGCGGGAATTTACCGCACGCTCTGGCTGGAAGGCAATTTCTTCAAGCCCGATTATGCCGGTCGCCCATGGGTAATGTGGACCGCATCCGACATGCGACATCTTGACGGCATCGACGGCCCGGTGGAATGGGATGTCGTAGCACCATGAGCGCCCCGCCCGCCCTTCCCGCCCTTATCGCCGCCGCGCGTGGCGCGATGGCGCATGCCCATGCACCCTACAGTCGGTTTGCGGTAGGCGCTGCGGTGGAGCTGACTGATGGCAGCATCGTCACCGGCAGCAATTTCGAGAATGCAAGTTATGGGCTTTCGCTCTGCGCCGAGACGGTTGCGCTGGCGAGCGTCAACGCACAAGGGCGAATGGCGGACGTTACCACCATAGTCGTCAGCGGCGGTGCGATGGACGCGACGGATCGATCCATAATCGTGACGCCATGCGGGCGCTGCCGGCAGGTAATGAACGAAGTGGAACAGATGGCGGGCCGCGAACTGGCGATCTACTGCGTTGCCCCCGTTGGCGATGCCATACAGGAACATCGAGTGGCGGATCTGCTCCCCCATGCCTTCGGCCCCGCCGATCTTGGATTTGGTCCAGAAAGAACAGCAAAATCATGAGCGTAATGTCCGATAAGTGGATTCGCCAACAGGCTCTGGCAAGCCAGATGATCGAGCCATTCGTGGAGAGCCAGCGGCGCGATGGATGCATCAGCTACGGCCTTTCCTCCTATGGCTATGACGCCCGCGTGGCCGACGAGTTTAAGATCTTCACCAATGTCGACAGTGCCGTGGTGGACCCGAAGGACTTCGCCGCCAACAGCTTCGTCGATCGCAAAACAGACGTGTGCATCATTCCCCCGAACAGCTTCGCGCTCGCCCGGACGGTTGAATATTTCCGCGTACCGCGCGATGTGCTGGTCATCTGCCTCGGCAAATCGACCTACGCTCGCTGCGGCATTATCGTGAACGTGACACCCCTGGAGCCGGGCTGGGAGGGGCATGTGACGCTCGAATTCTCCAACACCACGCCACTTCCGGCAAAGATCTATGCCAATGAAGGCGCATGCCAGTTCCTCTTCCTGGAAGGCAACGAGCCGTGCGAAACGAGCTACGCCGACCGCGCCGGCAAATATATGGGCCAAAAGGGCGTGACGCTGCCAAAGCTTTGAGTTAGCCAAGATTTCGATCCGCATGGGTCGACGCCATGCTGGCCAAGGAATCGATCATGCTGCGCTTGTTTCGTAGGTCCGCCGAGCCAGACATCTCCGAAGTCGAAGACGCGCCGGAGACGCGCGCCGCCAGCATCGGCGAGAACAAGCGCGTCTATGCCATCGGCGACATTCATGGCCGCGCTGACTTGTTCGCTGACTTGCTGCGGCGAATCGACAATGACGATGCGGACTCAATTCCTTGCCCTACTGAATTGATATTGCTGGGAGACCTGATCGACCGCGGTCCATCATCGCGTCAGGTCGTAGAGCATGCGCTCGCCCTGTCACAGTCCGGCGCGATGCGATGTTTAAAAGGCAATCATGAGGAGATATTCATCCGCGCCGCGCGCGGCGAAATAGCGGCAACCCGTTTCTTCTGCCGCATCGGCGGTGAGCAGACGTTGTACTCTTATGGCCTGTCATACGCCGATTATGCGTCGATGAGCGCGGAACGGATGACCGACTGGATGCTTGCCAACATCCCGCGTTCGCACATCGACTTCATAGATAGCTTCGAAGACCTGATAGAGATTGGCGACTATGTTTTCGTACATGCCGGCATCCGTCCAGGCGTGCCGTTCAATGCGCAGGAGCCCGAAGATCTGCGATGGATTCGCGCTGAGTTCCTCAAGAGCAAGGAAGCCTTCGGCAAGGTCGTGATCCACGGCCATACTATCACGCAGGATGTGGACGAACATGCCAACCGCATAGGCATCGATACCGGCGCTTATATGAGCGGGAAGCTTACTGCCATTGGCCTGCAGGGCGAGGAGCACTGGTTCCTTTCCACTGCCGATTGAACGACTTAACGGCATTGCCAAGCGTTCGATGGCATTGCACAACGGGGTCATGAGAATTGCATCTTTGTCAGCCGCTACGGCCCTTGCCCTCGTTGCTATGCCCAGCTTTGCCGGAACGAAAGCGCCAGATCCTGCCCGATTGAAGATAACCGTGGAGAAGCTGGTCAGCTTCGGCACCCGGCACACGCTGTCCTCCGCAACCGATCCAAGACGCGGCATCGGTGCGGCGCGGAAATGGGGTGCGTCGGAGTTTGCACGCATCTCCAAATCCTGCGGCGGATGCCTGACGGTGGAGACCGTAGCAGATCGCTTCAGCGGCCCGCGTGCGCCGGACGGAGTTGAAGTCGTGGATGTGCTCGCAATCCAGCGCGGCACCGGCGATCCCAACCAGGTGGTAATCGTCGCGGGGCATATCGACAGTCGCGTCAGTGACGTCATGAATATCACCAGCGACGCGCCGGGCGCGAACGACAACGCATCGGGTTCAGCGCTGGTGCTGGAAGCGGCGCGCGTGCTGGCTGGTGAGAGGTTCGACGGCACGATCGTTTATGCGCTGCTCTCCGGCGAGGAACAGGGCTTGTGGGGCGGGAAGCTGCTGGCGGCGACGGCGAAGGCGCGCGGCTGGAACGTGCGGGCAATGCTCAACAACGATATCGTCGGCAATACGGTGGGACAGAATGGGACGATCGTCGATCGACGGGTGCGCGTTTTCTCCGAAGGCATCGGCGCAGCGGGGGACATCAAGGCGGCACTGACTCGCCGCGGCATCGGTGGCGAGGATGACAGTCCATCGCGCGCCCTTGCAAAGAAGGTGGACGGCATCGCGGAAGATAACCCCGACATCGGCCTAGACGTGTTCGCCGTTCGCCGCCCCGACAGGTTCGGGCGCGGCGGCGATCATTCCCCATTTCTGGAAGCAGGCTTCCCGGCAGCGCGATTCTCTGTGGGGGTCGAAAACTACGATCGCCAGCATCAGGATCTGCGCACCGAAGGGGGGCGCGAATATGGCGACACCGCCGCGGCGATGGACTTTCCGTACCTCGCCCGCGTGACGGCGTTGAACGTTGCGACATTGCGGGAATTAGCGGCTGCGCCTGCCGCGCCCGCGTCAGTGAGCCTTGATGGTGCTCTATCGACCGACACCAAGGTGACGTGGGACGCGGTGCCCGGTGCCACCGCCTACCGAGTGCGCTGGCGTCGGGCAGATGCGCAGGACTGGACCGAGAGCAGAATCGTGAAGAACGCCACGGAGACGGTGCTGAAGGATGTAATCGTCGACGACACCTTCATTGGGGTGTCGGCGGTGAGCGCGGACGGCGCGGAGAGCATCGTCACCTTTGGCGGGATGGCGGCGCGGAAGTAGGGCAGGCGTGTAGTGGCACTGGCCCACCCGCGACAATACCCCTATTCCGTTCGCCCTGAGCCTGTCGAAGGGCTCTGCTGAGCGAAGCGAAGTATCCTTCGCTAAAGCTCAGGAGAAGGCTTCGACAAGCTCAGCCCGAACGGAATAAAGGTGTTACCGTACAAGGTCGTGGTCGGCGCTACAGCGGCTAGCTCACACCTTACCGAGTCAGGCCCCTACCGCGTCAGCTTCTTATACGCCAACCGCGTAGGCCGATCCGCCGCATCGCCCAGACGACGCCGCTTGTCTTCCTCGTAAGCCTCGAAGTTGCCTTCGAACCATTCCACATGACTGTCACCTTCAAACGCCAGGATGTGCGTGGCGAGGCGATCGAGGAAGAAGCGGTCATGGCTGATGACCACGGCGCAACCGGCGAAATTCTCCAGCGCATCTTCCAGCGCGCGCAAGGTTTCGACGTCAAGATCGTTGGTCGGTTCGTCAAGCAGGAGGACGTTGCCCCCCTCCTTCAGCATCTTGGCAAGATGGACGCGGTTGCGCTCACCGCCCGAAAGCTGCCCAACCTTCTTCTGCTGATCCGGCCCCTTGAAGTTGAACGCACCCACATAAGCGCGCGTCTGGATTTCATGTTTGCCGATAGTCATCAGATCATGACCGCCGGAGATTTCCTCCCAGACGTTGTGATTGGCATCCAACGAATCGCGGCTCTGATCGACATAGCCAAGCTGAACGGTCTCACCGACCTGGATTTCGCCGCCATCGGGCTGCTCCTGTCCGGTGATCAGCTTGAACAAGGTCGATTTACCCGCGCCGTTCGGCCCGATCACGCCGACGATACCACCGGGCGGCAGCAGGAAGTCCAGCCCCTCGAACAGCAGTTTGTCGCCATAGGATTTGGTGAGGCCATGCGCCTCGATCACCTTGCCGCCAAGGCGCTTCGGGGTCTGAATGACGATCTGCGCCTTGCCGGGTGCGCGATTTTCCTGCTTCTCGACCAGTTCGTCGAACGCCCGGATACGCGCCTTGCTCTTGGTCTGGCGAGCCTTGGGGGATTGCCGGATCCACTCCAGTTCTTCCTTGATCGCCTTCTGGCGCCCAGCGTCCTCGCGCTCCTCCAGTTCCATCCGCTTGGCCTTTGCGTCCAGCCATGCGGAGTAGTTGCCTTCATAAGGGATGCCGCGGCCGCGATCGAGTTCGAGCACCCAACCGACGACATTGTCGAGGAAGTAGCGGTCATGGGTGACGAGGATGACGTTGCCAGCATATTGGATCAAATGCTGTTCCAGCCACTGCACGCTCTCCGCGTCCAGATGGTTGGTAGGTTCGTCAAGCAGCAGGATGTCGGGCTTTTCAAGCAGCAGGCGGCACAGCGCGATGCGGCGCTTTTCACCACCCGAAAGGCTCTCGACACCCCAGTCGCCGGGCGGGCAACGCAAAGCTTCCATCGCGATCTCAAGCTGGTTGTCGAGCGTCCAGCCATCGACCGCGTCGATCTTCTCCTGGAGCGTGCCCATTTCTTCCATCAGCGCGTCAAAATCGGCGTCCTCCGGCGGATCGCCCATGATTTCGCTGATCTTGTTGAAGCGATCCATCATGTCCGCGACGGGGCGAACGCCGTCCATGACGTTCTCTTTCACCGTCTTGCTGTTGTCGAGCTGCGGTTCCTGCGCCAGATAGCCAACGCGCAGGCCCTCGGCGGCCCATGCCTCACCCTGATAATCCTTGTCGTACCCGGCCATGACTTTCATCAACGTCGATTTACCCGCGCCGTTGACGCCGATGATCGCGATCTTCGTGCCCGGCAGGAATTGCAGGTGGATGTTGTTGAACAGGGGCTTGTTCGCGCCAGGGAAGGTCTTGGTCAGGCCCTTCATGACGTAGCTGTATTGGACGGCCATTTTGAGAAGTCTCTCCGCTATCGGATAAGTGTGCGTAAGGTTTGGCGTCCGGTTAGCGGAGCGCGTGGTTATTGGCAAATGGGCAGATGCGTGCCATCCTTCAACCATGCAGAAAATCGGATTGATCCCGCTCGCCCTTCCCTTCCTACTCGCTGCCACCGGAGCGCCCGCCGCTCCCCCTTCACTGACGGAGGTTCCCGCCGGTCGAGCCGCTCCTGAGTCGGGCGTGGCAGCGTTGCGCGAGGCGGCGCTGAAGGACGACATCGCCATGGACATCGTGGAAGGTCTTACAACCGAAGTTGGCCCTCGCCCCGCCGCGACGGCGCAGGAAGCCAAGGCGCGCGAATGGGCCGTAGCAAAACTGAAATCGCTGGGCTTCAGCAATGTGCACATCGAACCTTACTCTATGCCCGCGTGGGTCCGCGGAGAGGAAACCGCGAGCCTCATTTCTCCCTTCCCGCAAAAACTTGCAATCACCGCACTCGGCAACAGCGGCGCAACAGGCAAGAAGGGCTTGCAGGCCGAGGTCGTCTATTTCCCTACGATCGCCGACCTGCAAGCAGTGCCGGATGGTAGCCTGAAAGGAAAGATCGCTTTCGTAAGCCACGCGATGAAGCCGACGCAGGACGGATCGAGCTACGGCGAGTACGGCACAGCGCGCTTCGCAGGACCGGGCATTGCGGCGCGAAAGGGCGCCGCGGCGATCGTCATCAAGTCCATCGGCACCGATCACCATCGCGTGCCGCACACGGGCGTCACCGATTTTCCGAAGGGCGTCACGCCCATCCCTGCCGCCGCCCTGTCGGTTCCGGACGCCGAGCAGCTTGAGCGCGTATTCAGTCGCGGACAACCGGTCACGCTGTCGCTGCTCCTTACTCCGCGCTTCAACGGCACGCAGCAATCGGGCAACGTCATTGCCGAAGTTCCGGGCAGCGACCCGTCCGCAGGCATCATCATGGTGACGGGGCATCTCGATAGCTGGGATCTGGGCACCGGCGCGATAGACGACGCGTCGGGCGTCGCCATCATCACCGCCGCTGCCAAACGCGTTATGGACGCAGGCACGCCGCGCCGGACGATCCGGGTAATGCTCGCGGGGGCAGAAGAAGTCGGCGGCTTCGGCGGCGACGCTTATTATGAGGCGCATAAGAACGAACTTCATGTGCTAACATCGGAATCGGACTTCGGGGCCGATCGCATCTGGCGCGTCGATTTCAAATTTCCCGCTGAAGCCAAACCCGTCTCTGATCGCATAGCTGCGGCCCTTGCCCCCCTAGGCATCGGTGCAGGCAAGCAGCCCGCAGGCGGCGGCGCGGACAATGAGAAATTTGTAAAGGCCGGCATCGGCACGATTGATCTCCAGCAGGACGGTACGCGCTACTTCGATCTGCATCACACGGCGGACGACACGATTGATAAGATCGATCCCGAGCAATTGCGACAGAATGTTGCAGCCTGGACAACAATGTTGACGATCGCGGCAAACGCTCGGGAAAACTTGAAAGAAAAGTAAACTCCTGTAGTAGAGAACGTGTTGTCGCTTGATTCTATCGGTTCATCGACGGCAAAAAATGCGTTGATTTGTAAAAAGCACACACTAAAGCGGGTCGCTCGCGCAAGGGCATGAAAAACCTGTCGCGTGCTAATGCTATGGGAGCCTACAAGATGAAGAAGATCGCTGTTGTTTTCGCTTCGGCCGGCCTGATGGCACTCGCCGCTTGCGGTGGTACTCCGAAGAACGAAACCGCGAACGCTTCGAACGCAGTTGTCGAGAACGTCGTTGAAAACGCTGCAAACGCGATGGACAACGCTGCCGACAACACGCAGAACGCTGCGAACGCGATCGAGAACAGTGCAGAGAACAGCGCAAACGCGATGTAATCTGGCGCTTTGCGCAAGATAAAAGAGGCGGGCCACTAGGTCCGCCTCTTTTTTTGTGCCCCGCAGCTAAGATTGCGCTTCCGGAACATTGGTCGTTGCACTGGGTTTAACCGACACAGGCTGAACGGAGCGAGTGATGGCTGGAAAAATCGCGATATTCGTGGCGTCCGTCGTAGGGGCGAGCACCCTCTCCGGCATTGCACTCGGTAACTATGCCACAACGGCCAGACAACCGGCTATCGATGCGACTGAGGTGGTGGAAGCGAGCACACCGCCGAGTTCGGTAGATATGAGCTATGCAGCATCCGTTTCCGACCAAACGACCGACCTGACCCCGGACCATGTTCCCGTGTGCTACAAAGGATGCGGCCGTACTTTAAGCGACCGGCAATCTGCGATGTACTTCGACGACAGTTCCTCGCAGCTCGACCGGATTTACGGCAGTGACAGCAGTTACGACTATGCCGCGGCTCCAAAAACATCAGTCAGTTACGAAGCGCACGTGGCACCAGTTCCCCCGCCAAAGCCACGTCTGACGCTGGGAAAACAGGATGTCCCCTGCTCAGCGAGCGATGCACCTGATTGTGACCTTCCGGACACCGATGACTTGACCACCGGATAACACCTCGGCAGCAACCAACCCGCCATTATTCAGCGGCTTCCGCCACCACTTCAGGCTCACTCCACACCAGTACTGGCTTACGCGCGGCGAGAGTTTCATCGAGACGCCGACGGGGCGCAAAATGCGGTGCGCCCTTCAGCGCTTCATCGCCGACTTTTGCCCGCTCTGCAACGGAGCGGAAAGCCGCGATGAATTGATCCAGTGCCGCCTTGCTCTCGGTCTCAGTAGGCTCGACCAGCATTGCGCCATGCACCACTAGCGGGAAGTACACCGTCATCGGGTGGAAGCCCTCGTCGATCAGTCCTTTGGCAATGTCGAGCGTGGTGAAGCCCTCCGCCATGCCCTTGTCGCTGAATAGCGCTTCATGCATGCACGGCCCGGACGCTGCAAAGGGTGCGTCCAGCACGCCTTCAAGACTCCGCAGGATGTAGTTGGCGTTGAGCACCGCATCGGAACTCACCTGCCACAGGCCATCCGCGCCGTGGCTCATGATGTACGTCAACGCGCGGGTGAACATGCCCATCTGCCCATGAAACGCCACCATCCGGCCAAAGCTGCCCGCATGATGCTCGCCCGCCGTCTCTTCCTCGATCAGGACATAGCCATCATCGGTCTTCTCGACGAACGGCAACGGCGCAAACGGCGCCAGCGCCTCGCTGAACACGACAGGCCCGCTCCCTGGCCCGCCACCACCATGCGGCGTGGAGAAGGTCTTGTGCAAGTTGATGTGCATCGCATCGACGCCCAGGTCGCCCGGACGCACGCGCCCAACGATCGCGTTAAAGTTCGCGCCATCGCAATAGACCAACGCGCCAGCAGCATGCACGGCATCGGCAATCTTCTTCAGATCGCGCTCGAACAGCCCACAGGTGTTCGGGTTCGTAATCATAACCGCCGCGACGTCCGGCCCCAGCCGCGCCTCTAGCGCCGCCAGATCGACGCGCCCTTCTGGCGTTGCGGGAATGTCCTCGACCGCATAGCCGCAGAATGCCGCTGTTGCAGGATTGGTGCCATGTGCGCTCTCCGGCACAAGCACGACCGACCGTGCGTCGCCGCGCGCCTCCAGAGCCGCGCGGATTGCAAGCAGCCCGCACAATTCGCCATGAGCGCCCGCCTTGGGACTCATCGCGACGGCGGCCATGCCCGTCAGCGTCTTCAGCCACTCGGCCAATTCGTAAATGACGCCCAGCGCGCCTTGCACCGTTGAAATCGGCGCGAGGGGATGAATATCGGCAAAGCCTGGCATCCGCGCGACTTTCTCGTTCAGGCGCGGATTGTGCTTCATCGTGCAGGAACCCAGCGGGAAGAAGCCAAGATCGATTCCGTAATTCTGCCGCGAGAGCCGCGTATAATGCCGCACCGTTTCAGGCTCGGATAAACCCGGAAGCGCTATCGGCTTGCGGCGCTCAAGTCCGCCAAGACGACTCTTCACTTCCGGCGCAGGAGCGATATCGACGCCGGTCGTATCGTGAGATCCAATCTCGAAGATAAGCGCTTCTTCAAGCATCAGCGCTTTATTGCCGGTCGTGGTCTGACGGCCCTGATGGGCGACCTGCACGGGCCGTGTGGGGCGACCTTCCTTCAACATGGTCATGCGCTCACCTCCATCGCCAGCACATCCTTCAGCGCGGCGCACAATGCTTCAATGTCGTCCTCGGTCGTGGTCTCTGTCACGGCGACGACAAGACCGCCGGACAGTGCCTCCGCCTGCGGGAAAAGTCGGCCTAGCGACACGCCGCCCAATATCCCACGATCCGCCAGCGTCCGCGCAACTTCCCGCGCATCCTTTTCAAGGACAATCGTGAACTCATTGAAAAAGCTATTGTTCATCAACCGAACACCAGGCACCTGCTCCAGCGCCTCAGCCGCCTGCACCGCCCGCGCGTGATTCAATGCTGCCAGTTCTGTCAGCCCCCGCTCGCCCAACAACGTCATGTGGATTGAGAAAGCCAGCGCGCAAAGGCCCGAGTTGGTACAGATGTTCGATGTCGCCTTCTCGCGGCGAATATGCTGCTCCCGCGTCGAAAGCGTCAGTACGAAACCGCGCTTCCCTTCGGCGTCGACAGTCTCACCGCACAACCGCCCCGGCATCTGCCGCAGATATTTCTGCTTGCACGCAAAAAGCCCCAGATATGGCCCGCCAAACTGGAGACCGACGCCAATCGACTGCCCCTCCCCGACGACGATGTCCGCGCCCATGTCTCCCGGAGGCGTGATTGCTCCGAGGGCAACAGGTTCAGTGACGACCGCAACAAGCAGTGCTCCGACTTCATGCGCTTTCGCAGCAAGCGCCGACAAATCACTGATACGACCCAGGATATCGGGATACTGAACCACGACGCAGCTCGTGTCCTCGTCGATTGCGGAACAGAGATTCAATGCATCAGTTTCGGCATCAAGTTCAGGCGTCTCATATACCAACTGATCGCCCGTGAACTTCGCCATGGTCTTGGCGACCGACACGTAGTGCGGATGCAGCCCGGACGAGAGAATGGCCTTCCCCCGTTTGGTGATACGCCGCGCCATGCCGATCGCTTCCCAGCACGCGGTGGAACCATCGTACATCGACGCGTTGGCGACGTCGCATCCGAACAGCCGCGCAACCTGCGTCTGGAATTCGAATAGAACCTGCAACGTCCCCTGCGCAATCTCGGGCTGATAGGGCGTGTAGGCCGTCAGAAACTCGCCACGCTGGATCAGATGATCGACGCTGGCGGGCACATGATGCCGATACGCGCCTGCGCCGAGGAAAAACGGCACGTCACCCGCAGCGACATTCTGTCGCGCAAGCCTGCCCATATGCCGCTCGACCGCCATTTCGCTGGAGTGATCCGGCAGTCCCTCGATCTTGGCCGAAAGCCGCGCTTCGGCGGGAACATCCACGAACAGCGCGTCGATCGAGGGCGCGCCGATAACGCTCAGCATCTCGCTGCGGTCGGCATCGGTCAGGGGCAGGTAACGCATCGATATTCCTTGCTGCAAATCAGAGACCGGCCACGAACTTGCGATATCCTGCTTCGTCCATCAGGCCATCAAGTTCGGCAGTGTCGGCAATCCGCAACTTGAAGAACCAGCCGTCCTCTTCGGGATCGCTGTTGACCAGCGCGGGTTCGTCTTCCAGCGCGCCATTGGCTTCGATAACTTCACCGGAGATCGGGGCGTAGACGTCCGACGCGGCTTTGACGGACTCGACCACGGCAGCATCATCGCCCTTGTCGAACTTCGCGCCCTCGACGGGCAATTCGACGAACACGATGTCACCCAGTTGCTCCTGCGCATAGTCAGTGATGCCAACGGTCGCGATGTCGCCATCGACGTCGATCCATTCATGTTCGTCAGTAAAATAACGGCTCATCTTCAGGCTCCCGATTTCAAGCGGTGATAACGATGTGGAACGAAGGGCATCGGCGCGACGGTCGCGGCGAGTCGCTTGCCACGCACTTCAATTTCAAGTGCCGTGCCGATAGCGGCGTGCGGCGTGGCCACCCAGCCCATGGCAATGGGCGCGCCGACGGTAGGCGCAAATCCGCCCGACGTTACGTTGCCGACCTGCTCCTCTCCGACGAAGATCAACGATCCCTCGCGCGCAGGCAAACGACCCTCTATGGCCAAACCGACTCTGCGGGATGGCACGCCTTCCGCCAGTTCCCTGGCGACGCGGTCATAGCCCATGAACCCGCCCTGCTCCCGCCGACGCTTGGAAATGGCGAAGCCAAGGTCAGCGGCGACAGGGCTGACGTTGGTGTCGATATCATGCCCATAAAGCGGCAAGCCTGCTTCCAACCGGAGCGAATCACGCGCGCCCAGCCCAATCGGCTTCACCTGAGGCAACGCGCAAAGCGCATCGGCAAATGCGGTTACGGCCTCGGCGGGAATACTGATCTCAAATCCATCCTCGCCGGTATATCCCGAACGCGAAATCCAGAGCGGTACGCCCTCGTATTCAAACGCATTGCACTGCATGAAATACAGGTCTGCGGTCGCCGGGATCAGTTCCGCTAATGCCGCGCCCGCTTCCGGGCCTTGGAGAGCCAGCAGCGCCTGATCCTCCATATGGTTCATCGTGATCGCATCGGGCAACTGCTCGCGCAGCCAGCCAATGTCATCATACTTCGTCGCGCCATTCACGACCATGTAGAAGTCGTTTGGGCGGCGGCTGACCATCAGATCATCGAGAATGCCGCCATCTTCATCCAGCAGCAGCGAATAACGCTGGCGAAAGGTCTTGAGGCCCAGAATGTCGCCGGGAAGCACTGTCTCCAGCGCCGCATCGACATCTTCGCCGCTAAAGCTGAGTTGTCCCATATGGCTGACATCGAACAAGCCTGCATGGGTCCGCGTCCAGGCATGTTCGGCCATGATGCCTTCATACTGGATCGGCATCTCATAGCCTGCGAACGCGACCATCCTGCCGCCGCGCGCGCGGTGCCAGGTATCAAGCGGCAGTTTCTCAGGGATGGGAGACGGCAAACTGGGATCGGAGTCTGCCAGAGCGTCGCTGGTCGAGATGGTCATCCTGGTCTCCGGTCACAAAGGGTTGCTGCAATGACAGAACGAACCACATAGCGCGGCACGTCATGGCATCACCCCCTCTGTCACGGAACCTGAGAGCTTTGACCAGCGCTCGCTTCAAAGAAGCAAAGGCGCGGCTTACACCTTCGGTGGAACGGGTTACGCCGTTCACTTTCCAGAGTGTCTGCCCATGATACGGTCCTTGTCACCTGAGAGATTCCGGGGCGGTTGCTCCTTCGGTGTCCGCCACAGACTAGGTCTGCAACGGCGCTCTCCCGTATCATGCCCGCCCCGAATCCGGCGCGGAGACATCCACACCTTTTGCCCAAAGCCTCTCGCGCGTCAATCCGCTAGCAGAGCGATCGGACGTCCGAACAACTCATGGTGCCGGTTTTGCGCATAGCGATCGGTCATGCCCGCGATGAAGTCGGCTATATGGCGACTGCGCTGGGGTTCCTCCGTCACGCAATTGTCCGTCCAGTTCGCCGTCATGCGTGCCGGATCTTCACGATAGGCCGTGAATAGCTCCGACACGATGGTCCGGGCGCGCTCGGCCGCGGCAAGCTGTTCGGGATGATGGTAGAGCGTCGCATACATGAAGCGTTTCAATGTGCGCTCCTCCTTTGCCATGGCGGACGAGAATCCGACCAGCGCTCGTCCGGCGGCGCGCACGTCGGCCACGCTCCGGACGCCGCTATCGCGGATCGCCGACCGCGTCGTTTCCAGCACATCGTTCACCATGATGCCGATCTGGTCGCGCACCAATTCCCCTAGCAACCGCCCTTCGGGAACATCGGGATGCCGCATCTTCACCCTCGCCCAGCAACCGGCGACCAGCGGCACCTCCAGCAATTGATCCAGCGTCAGTAACCCGGCGCGCAGCCCATCGTCGATATCGTGATTGTCGTAGGCGATGTCATCCGCAATCGCCGCCACCTGCGCCTCAAGGCTGGGCCAGCTATGCAGATCGAGCGGGAACAACGCATCGACATCGGCCATCGCCCAGCTTGGCCGGTCAATCGGGCCGTTGTGCTTGGCCAACCCCTCCAGCATGTCCCAGCTCAGGTTCAGTCCCGTGAAGCGCGGATAGGGACTCTCCAGCAGCATCAGCGTGCGCAGAGTATGGGCATTGTGGTCGAACCCACCCTGCTCCACCAGAGCCTCTTCCAGCGCATCCTCACCTGCATGGCCAAAGGGCGGATGACCGATGTCATGCGCGAGGCACAGCGCCTCCGTTAGATCTTCGTTAAGACCGAGCGCGCGCGCAATCGTGCGGCCTATCTGCGCAACTTCGAGGCTATGGGTCAGCCGCACGCGGTAGTGATCGCCGTCGGGCGCGACGAACACCTGCGTTTTGTGGCGTAGACGGCGGAAGGAAATCGAGTGGATGATTCGATCGCGATCGCGCTGAAATACATCACGCGGCCCGCGCGTCTCACCGCCCGGTTCGGCATACAGGCGGCCCCGGCTTTCTTCGGGCAGTGCGGCGTAAGTGGCTGGCGTGGTCATGCGCGGGGCTGTAGCGGAGCTGCGGAAGCGCGAAAATGCGCTATGTTGAGGCTATCAACTTCCTGTCGGGAAATACGAGCCGAGATGGACAGTGGCACGTCAATAATCCTTCGAAACACGGACGTTCACGCTCTGTCGCCCGATCGTCGATACGCTTGAGAGCAACGAAAGCCAGCGCGTCACTTGGTATTCGATGCGCGTGGCCGAGTAACCCTGCCCGTCAGTGATAAGCTCTACATAGGTCTTGCGCGTCAGATATTTACCAGCCGCGATCGAAGTTCCCTGCCCTATCGTCGGATCGGCCGGCAGGATACGCAGGCGGTCGAGCCCGGCCGCCTTCCGAACGGCATTGATCGGATCCAGCCCGCCTTTGCCCCCTTGTAACGCCGTCACGGCCGAGGCCAGTTGCAACGCCTCGGGCGCGGACAGATTTGTGATCGATGTGCCGAACAGCAGCCGTGAGAGTAATTCATCCTCGGGTAGCGCCGGTATGCTGGTGAAGTTGATCTGCGGTTTCAGGCTGCTGCCGGTGACGCGGATCGTTGCATTGATGCCGTTGATGTTAGCCTGCGCGCTGATGTCCAGCGTCGGGTCATTCGGTGTCGATCCGTCAAACCGTATGCGGCCTTCAACCAAGTCGAAACGCCGTCCGGAAAACTCATAACCACCCCGGACGAGATCCACCGCGCCACGAATGGCGGGATTGGTGACCGTACCGCCGATATCGAGGTCTGCGCGCCATTCGCTATCGAGGCCTAGGCCAGTGACTGTGAGTCGGTTACGCGCCCTCGCCTTGATGTCGAGGTTCCATGGCGCGTCCGCCACGGGACGCTCGAATTCTTCGCCGCGCTGATTGACTTCAATCACCCGAAGTTCCGGTATGGCGGCAACGGCAGCTGCCTTACCCAGCGTGAAGCGGCTGCGGTTGAGGGCGAGATCACCCCCAATGGTGCCGCCCACGCCGTTCGACTTGATGTTGATCGGCCCAGTGACCGTCGCACCAAGATCATCACGCGCCAGGAGGGCCGCATTGTCCGCCTGCAACGCGAGATCCATGGCCACGCCCTTGCCGCCGCCAAAGTCGAACGTGCCACGGCCCGTTACTGTGCCGCCGCCGCGCGCGGTTCCAGAAAAGCTCGATATGGCCAGCTTTGATCCACCGAACTGCCCTCGCGCTTTTACGCCGGTCAGCCGCATGCCAGTCACCGGACTGTCTATCGTGGCATTGTCGCTGGCGATCGCGCCCATGATAATTGGATTATCCAATGTACCTCGAACATCGGCAGCGACCGCCGCCGGACCGCTGAGATCGATGATCTCCACGCCCGTTAGACGCCAGAGCGTATCGGCGGTGCCATTATAGCGAAGCTGCGCCAGCAGCGGAGCGCCGCGCACGCGCTGCATCAGGTCGCCTGAACCGAGCGGCGTCATCAGCGCCTGTCCGCGTCCGATGATCTTACCCTCTGCGCTGATTGTCGCCCGCGCAGCCAGGCGGGCCGCCGTCAGCACACCATTGAGGCCCACATCCACAGGCCGCGACGTTAGCGCCAGACCCGAGCGCGTCAGCCCTCTGATGCGCAGGTTCACGGTGCCAGCGGGCGCGCCATCCCTCGGTTTGGCGTAGCTCAACGTGCCGGTCGCCTGACCACCGAGACCCAGCGTATCGTTGACGATATCGAGAAGTCCCAAGGGCAGTTTGTTGAGCCGCGCTTCGATCTCCGTAGCCTCGCCGCCAAGCCGCCCTGCCAACTGTGCGCTCCCGCCACGGTACGTGACGGTCGTGGGGGCCAGTCGCCAGCCATCATCCGTCTGCGTCAGCACTGCTGCGCGCGACAGCCTGATCGGCTGACGATCCAGCGTTCCTGTTATCATGACAGCAACTCTGCCCGGCGCGACTTCTGCATTGGCGCGCAGGTCGAATAGCCGACCGCGCTGGCCGACCATGTTAGCCGTAACCTTGCCCCGGCCGTCGACCAGCTTCGCAGTTCCCTCCATGCGATTGACGCGCATGGGTCCAATCAGAAGCCCTCGTGCCGAAAGATTAGCGTCAATCGTCGTTCCGGAAGGAGCGAGAAGCATCGTCGCCTTCAGCGTGCCACGCCGCACGCCGATCTTTGTCGGTCCATCGAACCGTGCGTTGGTCGCCGTCAGTTCGGTGCTGATCTGTTGAATATCATTCACCGGTTTCAAGGCGACATACCCGACCATTGGGCCTGTAGCGTCAAGCCTCCCCTCAAGCCCGCCAGTGACCGGGAAGATACGACCCTTCGCAACGGCCCCTGCCACATCCAGCCGTTCGACGTTGATGACTGCCTGTGCGCCTTTCGGCAGTGCTATCGTGCCGTTGCCCGTGAAGGCGCCGATTACAGACCCGCCCGCAACGGTATACCGGAACCCGATCGGGTCCGGATCGAGGTGGATCGTCACTTGGCGCAGTCCCGCAGCGTCTAGTGGCCTTGCTAGAATTACGTCGACCATTGGTTTTTCGATATGGCCGTCGAGAACCAAGGTTACTGGGCCGTACTTCCTATGCGATCCCGCACCTTCGAAATGGAAGGTCTTGTCGGGCCGGCGATATCCGTTAGCGGAAAGCGACAGGAGCGGCGCGTCCAGCTTCAATCCTGTCAGCAGCAATCGCCCGTCCGTCCCAAGCGAAAGATTGGAACGCAGTCGAGGCAAACCACCCCCAAGCGTGCGGAAGAAGCTGTTGTCCAGCCTACGCATGTTCGCCTGTGCCTGCCCTTGCAGACTGAACGTCCCCCGCGCGCCGGGCACCGCTTTGATCTTCGAGCGCACGTCAACAACGCCGAGACCCGGGATCAACAGCCCATTTATGTCCCCGGTCAAAGCGATGTCGTATCGGCCTGTCTTCAGATCTGCCAGAACGACCACAGCGCCACGCAGTTTGTCGGACCGGATCTGCAACGGCGTGGACGTAATGGTCTGCCCATTGATCTGAAGTGCGCCCGCCAACGTAAAGTTGCGCAGGATGCTCGCGACCACATTCCCCTGCCCTTCCAGTTCGCGTGCCGACAACTGGATCGGCACGACGTCCGCACGATCCGCTGCCCTGTGCCCCTCGCCTTTCGCTCGGACATCGTGCAGGATCGTCTTGCCGAACGCCAACTGCTTGGCCGTAAGCAAATATTCGAAGCCGGCGGTCGGCATCGGACCATCCAGCCGCACGCGCGCCACCACGTCGCGCCCCGTCATCGTCTTGAGCAACGCTTGCGGTCGCGCCAACTTCACGTCGATCAGCATGTTGTCGAAGCCATTGCCGCGCAGGTCGATCGCGCCATCGGCCGTCATGTCTATTGCCGCGGAACTGAGCTTCAGCACACCGTCGAGCACCCTGTTTTCCAGCGTGCCGGTAGCGCTCAGATCAAGGCGCGGCGCGGCCAACCTGCGCAACAGGCTGTTCCCGGCGATCGCCTGCCCTTCCACGTTTCCCGTTAGTTGATACCGCCCCTTCTGCGCACCTAGCCGCAGCGACACCGCCGGAATCTTGTCCAGCGTGGCAATCGCAGTCCCGCTCCAGCGCGCCCAGCTTCCGTCCCCTTGCACGCGCAGATTGGCGTCCTGGCGCAGTCCCGCCATAGCTGCCAGCACGCCGCCTTTCGGCGCGTTCACAGTGACATCGACATCGAACCTGTTGTCATCAGGCCGACTATCGAGCGCGAGGATGATCGCATCCGATCCGTTCAGCACGCGCGCCTGCAAGTCGATCACGGCCCGGCCTGAACGGATATCCGCATCGCCTTGCAGTGTCGCCACCTGCTCACGCCCGATCACCGACTTGGCAAGCGTCAGCCGCTCGACGCGCAATTGCATCAGGCGAATATCGAAGTCCGGCAATATCGGACCTTTGACTTCTGTTGGGCGCAACTTCGGCAGTTTGTAGAGCGTGGCTTGCGGGATCAGCAGACGGTCGATGTCGAGCCTGTTGGACATCCACGCGACTGGCCACCAGTCGAGGGAAACGAGCGGCGCGGAGAAAAATAGTCCACTGGGATCATAGAGCTGAAGATTGCGTAGCCGCGCCTTGCTGTAGATGCTGCCCTCAATGCCGCCAACCTTGATTCGCAAGCCCGATTTGGGCGCGACGCGTTCGATCCGGCTGATGAGAAACCGATGCCCCGCCCCCGTATCGAGCCAAACCGCCGCGCCCGCGACTGCCAGCAAAACTACCAGCAAGACGCCTACAACCCAGCGCTGCCAAGCACTGCGTTGCCGGACACGTATAGCGGGCTGCTCAATATCGGTCGGTTCTTCGGCCATCAGAACGCCTGTCCGAGAGACACATACACCGCGATCTTGGAGTCGCCCCGCTGCGGATTGATCGGCGTTCCGACATCGACACGGATCGGCCCGAAATTGCTGTAATAGCGCAAACCTAATCCTGCGCCGACGCGTAGATCATTGAGGTGCGGCAGTGCCTGTGTCGATATATTGCCGGCATCTACGAACGGCACGACGCCGAAATTGCCGAACCGCACCCGTGCCTCCAACGAGAATTCGGCCAAGCTCTTGCCGCCGATTGGATCGTTGTTGATGTCTCGCGGTCCGATCGCCTGAAATCCATAACCGCGCACCGATCCGCCGCCGCCCGCATAGAAGCGCCGGGAAGGCGCGATGCGGCTGACGCTCGAACCCAATATCGTGCCGATCCTGGTGCGTCCTGCCAACACAACCCGCTCCGTCACTGGCTGATAAAGGCTGCCATCAATCTGCGCCCGGACATAGCCGAAAGTGCTGTTCTGGAAGGACAATTCCGGACTCAAACGCCCGCCCAGACGAAACCCTTTCGTGGGATTGAGCAGATCGTCACTACCGTCATAAGTAAGGCTCGTCGGCGTCGCGCCGATCAGGAATGTCCGCCGTCCGCCAGTGATGCGGCTGAAGCTGTCGCGTTCGTCGGACGCGACCAGTTCCATGCCAACGCTCCACACCCACTTCTTCTGGAAAATGATGTTGGTTTGCCGCTCAATCGTTCCGGAGAGCTGTACGGTGCGCGCATCGAACGCGTCGCGCTTGATGTTGCTGATGGACAGCAACCCGGTCAGCACCTGATCGCGTTTTTTGAAGTTATTGCGGCGATAGGTGAACGACCCGGTTTGCTCCTGCGTGCCCAGTACGCCGCGTACCGTGACGGCACCTTCTGGCGGGAAGAAGTTGCGGTGCTGCCAACTTGCCGCGACACGCGCGCCTTCGCCGGTGCCATAGCCGATCTCGCCCGCAATCGTGCGGGGCGGGGCCGCCACGATCTCAACGCCTAGGTCCACATGCTCGCCGTCTCCCGCATCCCTGGGAGTCAGTGCGACGGTCGAAACCAGCCCCGTCGCCACCAGAGCGCGGCGCAGATCCTCCACATCGGACGCCATGTAGGTGTCGCCGGGATGAAATCTGGCGATACGCTGAACATGCCTTGCACTGAACAGATCGTCGTTCGGCATGACAATTTTTCCGAACGTCCGGTAGCCGCCTGTCGCAACTATAACATCGAGGTCACCCCGACGCGCCTCATGGTCCACGCGAACGACAGGTTCCTCTACCTTGGCGAAGGGAAAACCGTTGTTTGATAAAGCCCCCGCAAGAGTTTCCTGTGCGCCAACGATTCTATCTGCATCGATGGGATCGCCTGTCTTGACGGTAAAAGCGTCCCGTAACACCGGCTCCTTCGGCCCGGCTTCAGCCAATCCCCGAAGATCGATCGATGCCAGCAGATATTGCGGCCCCGGCGTCACGTCCATGGTCACCCGAAGCCGTTCCTCCGACGCTGCCGACGGAGAGACTGCGCCTCTAACACGCGCGTTGTAGTAGCCCTTTGCGCGCATTAACCGATCGAGCAGTTCGGTGTCTTCCTTTATCCGCCGATTGATCTGGGCAAGATTTGCGGGCTTATTGTCACCCTGCTTCAGCACCGACAGTTCATCGAACCGGGTCACGAACAATGTGTCGGATATTCCATCCAGCCCTTGCAACTGCACGCGATAGCGATGCTCCGCCCCGGCGTCGAACTGGGCGGTTTCGGCAGCGGGAGCCTCGGGCTGGGAATCAGCCGCCCCTGCTGTCGCGACTTCCTCCGCCACCGGATCGCCGGGCTGGATATCGGGAATTTCCGCTACAGGTGGAGCAGTGGCATCAGGCGCGTCCATTTCAGGCCAAGCCACGCCGATGTCAGACATCGGCGCGAGCGGCGCATTTGGATCGATCTCTAACGGATTGCCGATCGTAGGCACGACAGGCGGTAGCGGCATGGTCTGCGCGGTATCCTGCCCCCAGGACGCAGCCGGCGTCATCGTCAATATGGCAAGGGTCGTCCAGGCAGCACGCAAGCACAAATCAGAACGAAAACGGGGCCGCGCGCCTTGCAACATCGTCTCGCTCTAGCGCATGTGGTTGGCCGCGCGCCACCCAAGATGCTTAACTGGCTGCTTTTTGCTTACAGGGACTGCGCCAGCCGATCGATCAACGCCTGTGCAGGACCGAATTCGTCGCCCGACGCGCGCGTCCGCCCAGCCAGTATTCGCGCCTCAAACCTCGCGACGCGTTCGTACAGGTCGGCGCTACCGTCGATCAAGGACCGTGCGGCGAAAGGAAAATGGCATATCGCATCGGCTTCGCTCGCCGACGCCTCACCCAATCGAAACCGCTTATCCGCTAACACCTCGCTGTCGATCTCGCCCCGTTGCCATGCACGTTGTGCCAGAAGCCAGGCGATGACGTGCATCAGCCGCGTCGTGACCTTCAGCGACTCGCAGGAGAACATGATGCGATCCAACGGTTCCAGCGCCTCACGATCCTCCGCGCCTGCCTTGTCGAAATAGGCGCGCGCCTCATCCGCCATTACCATGGCTTCGATGTACAGGCTGTCCACCAGCCGCCGGTGCAATCCGGCATCCAGGCCGTAAAGAGTAGAATGCATGAATTACCCTGACACATGGGCCTCGCCTTGTCAGGCGCGTTATTGGCGAGGACGGCGGCAATTATGGATATGTGTCATTTCGGATCGTTTTTCGTCTACTCGACGGAGGCCGGTTCAGGCGATGATATCCGGCACAAGCGCATCTTCCAGCGCCGCGATTTCGTCACGGAGCCGCAACTTGCGTTTCTTGAGCCTCGCAAGTTGTAACTGATCCCCAGTGCCACTGGACGACAGGGCAAGGATCGCCGAGTCGAGATCGCGATGCTCGATTCGCAGCACTTCGAGCCTGCGCATGATATCTTCGAGGTTCATTTCACTATCATTGCGCAAGCTTTCACGACACGCAATCCGTGTTGCCGCGGGAAAGGCAACACGCAAGCCATCGCAAAAGAAAATGATTTTGTCGCAAGGACTTGATTCTGACGAGACAGGTCGCGCGAATCATGATCTATTCCTTCATCCGGCACATGAGTGAAGGAGACATACATGGACAACAGTCACATCTCTGCCCTGCAAGCCAAGCATGCGGGAATCGAAGCGCGCATCAAGGCGGAAACAAGCCGCCCCATGCCTGACGCCGTCCTGCTTGCGACACTCAAAAAACGCAAATTGCGGGTGAAGGAAGAACTGTCCTCAGCCCATTGATCTTCTGCTGATAGGCTGGTCCCGGCTCTGCCGGGCCAGCGAAGCAGACACAATTTTCTATTATCCTTATTACGAGAATGCCTCAGCGGCGCCCACGTGGCGCCGCGACAGGCACCCTCAAATATTCGGGCAGTATCGCAGATGATGCCGTGTCCGATACTGGCCGTCTTGCAAGCTGCGGGTCGATAGGGGCGTCGAAGCTGACTCCAATGCGATCGCTCTTGGCCCAAGCTATCGTGCCTTCGACACTCCCGACTCCGCGCAACTTCATCGTAACTCGATCGCCTTGCGAAAACGGCTTTTCGCAGTCTGCCATCAGGCCAGTGGCGGAGAGATTCCTGACGCGCGCGCTACCCAAATTACGGCCATCCGGGGCGCTCAAGATTGTAAGTAGAAAAAGGCTGTCCCGCCGGGACCCCCGAGCGGGGCCGCGCTCTCCGGCTTCGTCTGCGCCCATAGTCATAATGCGACACTATCCAGATTAATCGTTATGCGATGTGTTTGAGATAACGATCGAGAGTGGATGAAGCGTTAATCGTCGCGTGAAACCTTTTCCTGCCGCTCGTGCCGTTCCTGCGCTTCCACGGTCATTGTCGCGATGGGCCGGGCTTCCAACCGTCCAAGCGAAATCGGTTCGCCTGTTACTTCGCAGTAGCCATATTCGCCATCGTCAATGCGGCGCAGCGCCGCATCTATCTTGGAAATCAGCTTACGTTGACGGTCGCGGGTACGCAGTTCGATGGACCAGTCCGTCTCGCTCGACGCACGATCGTTGAGGTCAGGCTCCCGGAGCGGTTCGTTCTGGAGCACGGCCAGCGTGCCCTCCGCTTCGGTCAATATTTGCTTCTTCCAATCCAGTAACCGCCTACGAAAATATTCGAGTTGCTGGGGGTTCATGAACTCTTCGTCCGCGGAAGGACGGTAATTTTCCGGGAGGCTGACGGGCGCTTTTGCCGACGCGCCATCGCCGCTTCCCGAATTAACGACCAATGCCATTGGGCTCTCCGACACGAGGGCCAGCGCGGGGCGGGAACCCGGCCGCCTTAATGATGATTGAGCGGGCCTATAGCCACCGCACAGAAAGGACACAAGCGGCATTACGGGGAAAGTACCGCCCGCGTTACGATCCTCTCGATGCACGGGTCATCGCCGAATGGAGAAGCTGCCGCCTTTATGCTGTGCCACGCAGGGACATTAACCATATTCGTTCGCAAATGATTTACGACTTTCCCGATTTGGGCTGTGGAAAGTGGGTTAACAACGTTGCGGTTAATGCTTTCTTTTGCCTTTGTTCGCATAGGAATTGCTCCTCGCCACCTTCTTCGGATGCAGGCGTGAAGCGACTAACAATAAGAGTGTGAAGCTATGTCGGTTCGGATGGCTCTAGCCAAACTTAGTGCCTGCGCATGCGGGGGAGCGCTGATCGGCGGGGGCGCTGTCCACGTCGCTGAATCGGCACGCCCGGCTAATGTGCAGAGCCTCAAGATGGTAAAGCACGCCAAGGTCGTCCGACATCCGGTACGCACGGTGAAAAAGCGGATCGTCCGCACCACCGCCACCTGCGCGCCGCAGACGATCACTGTAACCACACAGAACCCACCCATTCCAATGCCTGCAGCACCTGAAGCGCCATTCGTGTCGGGCGGCGGCGGCGGATATCCGGTCGTTGTAGGCGGAAGCGGCGGCTTCGGCGGCAGCGGCGGTGGCTTCTTCGGAGGGTTTTTCGGCGGTGGCGGCGGCAGCGGCGGCGGCAGCGTAGTCGTTTCCTCGACCACCAGCGGCGGCTCCACTTCGACAAGCGGTGGCTCAAGCAGCTCCGGCGGTTCGAGTACGTCGACCGGCGGTGTCAGTTCTACGTCCGGCGGGTCCAGCACGTCCACTGGCGGCGTCAGCTCCACCTCGTCGACTGGCGGGTCCAGCTCCAGCACGTCCAGCGGCGGCTCAAGCTCCAGCACCTCGACCGGCGGCGTGAGTTCGACGTCGTCCTCTTCAGGCAACGTATCCAGCTCGACCTCCTCGTCCAGCTTCGGTTCGACCAGCAGCAGTTCCTCGTCCAGTTCGAGTTCGAGCAGTAGTTCCTCAAGCTCCTCATCATCCTCTTCCAGCAGCAGCGGTGGCCATCATGGCGGCAGCACGGGCGGCACCGATGTTCCCGCTCCGCCGATGGTGCTGTTGTTCGGCGCCGCAGCGGCCGCGCTCGTCGCCCGCCGCCGTTTCGCGAAGAAGGGCCAACCCGAGGCAGCCTGATGAATCTTGTCCGTGGGGGATGAAGGGGTGGTCGCGCAAATGCGTGGCCACCCCTTCTCGTTCGCGTTCTCGTTCTTGGCGGCTTTCTTGGCATCCCGCCGCCCAGCGGGGTTGCCCTCCTCCTCGCCCAACGGCATAGGGCAGCGATGCATGATATCCGCGCTATCCGGGACAATCCCGCCGCCTTCGACGCCGCACTTGCGAAGCGGGGGCTGGCTCCGTTATCGGCCGAGATCTTGCAGGCCGATGAGAGACGCCGTTCCGTCGCAACGGAACTCCAGGTCAACCAGGCCCGCCGCAACGAAGCAAGCAAGGCGATCGGTCAGGCCATGGCCGCCAAGGACAGCGCCCGCGCCGAAGCACTGAAGGCGGAAGTCGCCGCGTTGAAGGCCAACCTGCCGGAAATGGAGCAGCAGGATCGTGAGAGCGCCGAAGCCATCGACGCGCTGCTGCTCGCCATCCCCAACCTTCCGGCCGAAGACGTGCCGGAAGGTGCCGACGAAAACGACAATGTGGAAGTGAGCCGCTGGGGGAAAATCCGCGACTTCGACTTCGAACCCCGCGACCACGCCGATTTCGGACCCGCGCTGGGCCTCGATTTCGAAAGCGCTGCCAACATGTCCGGCGCGCGCTTCACCGCATTGCGTGGGCCGATGGCGCGCCTGCACCGCGCCTTGGCGCAGTTCATGCTGAACACGCAGACCGGCGATAATGGCTATGAAGAAGTCAATCCGCCGCTGCTGGTACGCGACGAGGCTCTCTATGGCACCGGGCAGCTTCCCAAGTTCGCCGAGGATTTGTTCCACACCACCGATGGCCGCTGGCTGATCCCCACGGCGGAAGTCAGCCTCACCAATTTCGTCCGCGAACAGATCGTGCCGCTCGACACCCTGCCGCTGCGGTTCACGGCGCTCACACCCTGTTTCCGGTCCGAGGCAGGATCGGCCGGTCGCGACACGCGCGGCTTCATTCGCCAGCATCAGTTCGAGAAGGTCGAGCTTGTCGCGATCTGCCCGCCAGACCAGTCCGAAGCCGAACATGACCGCATGCTCGACGCAGCGGAGGGCATCCTGCAAGCACTGAACCTGCCCTACCGCAAAGTGCTGCTGTGCACCGGTGACATGGGCTTTTCTGCGCGCAAGACGTTCGATCTCGAAGTGTGGTTGCCGAGCCAGCAGACCTATCGCGAGATCAGCAGCATCTCCAACTGCGGAGATTTCCAGGCACGCCGCATGAATGCCCGCTTCAAGCCTGAGGGCGAGAAAGCCACGAAGTTCCTGCACACCTTGAACGGCTCCGGCCTTGCAGTCGGACGCACGCTGGTTGCGGTGCTGGAAAACTATCAGCAAGCCGATGGCAGCGTCCTCGTCCCCGAAGTCCTTGCCCCCTATATGGGCGGCGTGACGCAGCTCGATCCCAAGTAAGTTGAGGCTATTCCCATGCGCATCCTGCTGACGAACGACGATGGCGTGCACGCGCCTGGCCTCAAGGTTCTGGAGAAGATCGCCCGCACCTTGTCCGACGACATCTGGATCGTCGCGCCGTCAGAGGAGCAATCAGGCGCGGGCCACAGTCTGACGCTCACGCGCCCGTTGCGCATCCGCAAGCATGGCGAAAAGCACTATAGCGTCACCGGCACCCCCACCGATGCGGTGATGATGGCTGTTGGGCATTTGATGAAGGATAGCCCGCCGGACCTCATCCTGTCCGGGGTCAACCGCGGCGCGAATCTTGCCGAGGACGTGACCTACAGCGGCACCGTCGCCGCCGCGATGGAGGGCGCGATCTCCGGCGTGCGATCGATCGCATTGAGTCAAGTCTACTCGCGCGAAGGCATGGGCGACAATGTCCCCTTCGCCTGCGCCGAAGCATGGGGCGAGAAAGTGATCCGCCCGCTAATCGCCATGCCTGCGGGCAAACGGATGCTGATCAACGTCAACTTCCCCGCCATCGGTCCGGAGGACGTGAAAGGCATCCGCGTCGTCCGTCAGGGCTTCCACGATATCGACCGCACCCGCATCATCGAAGGCACCGATCCGCGGGGCTATCGCTATTACTGGTTCGGCCTCGGCAACAGCGACGCGGTGCCGGAAGGCAGCGACCTGGAAGCCATATCGCAGGGCTACATCACCGTCACGCCACTCCATTACGACCTTACGCATGGCGGATCGATGGATGCGGTGGCGGCGGCATTTTCCGGAAGCTGAAGGCAACTGCAATTCCGATAGCGTCCGCTCTTCGACCTGCTACCATGGCAGTGTGATGTTGCGCGTGTCCCCGATTTTCTAATGCGCCTTGATACGCGCCCCTCCGGTCCGGGACTGTCCCATTTTCTAAGGCGCCGGTCGTCGCTTCCGGCATGGGCGGACTTCGCGTGGCGCGTGGCGCTGATACTGGTGCTGATAGCCATCGTGCTGCTCATCCACTGGATCGACCGCGATGGATTGAAGGACAATCTCGACAATCACATCAGCTTCATTGACGTCCTGTATTTCACGACCGTCACCGTCACGACCGTCGGCTACGGCGACATTGTGCCCATCAGCCCGCAGACGCGCCTGTTCGAGACTTTCATCGTCACGCCGATCCGCCTGTTCGTCTGGCTGATCTTCCTCGGCACGGCGTACAGCTTCTTCCTTCGCAACACGCTTTACAGGTGGCGCATGGCCCGCATCCAACAAGCACTGAACAACCACATCATTGTCGCCGGTTTCGGGACGAGCAACAGCGAGGCCGTGCGCGAACTCATCGCCCGTGGCCACGATCCGCATGAGATCGTCGTCATCGACAGCAACGATACCGCGCTTGCCGAAGCCGAAGCGCTGGGGTGCAATATCCTGTGCGGCGACGCGACGCGTGACCGCACCCTGACCGACGTTCGCATAGATCGCGCCTGCTCCATGGTCGTGTCGGCGGGACGGGACGATGCGTCCATCCTGATAACTCTGACGGCACGCCACCTCGCGCCGGACATTCCGATCAGCATCGTCGTGCGCAACGAAGACAATGAGCTTCCCGCGCGACAAGCGGGGGCCACTACCGTCATTAACCCCGTCAGCTTCGCCGGACTGCTGCTCGCCAGTAGCTGCACCGGCCACCACATCGCGCACTATATGGCGGACCTTGCAGCGGCGGGCGGCGGCGTAAAGCTTTCGGAACGGTCTGTCACGTCAGAGGAAGTCGGCAAACCATTGCAAGCCGTGTCGACGGGCATCGCCGTGCGGATTTACCGCGACGGCCGCCCAGTCGGCTATTGGGAGTCAGGCGCGCAGGCGTTGCAGGCTGGCGATCAGATCGTGGAAATCGTGCCTGGGCTGGACCGGTAATCAGGCATTGACTTCGACCCAATCCGCCTGCGGGATGCCCTGCGCATAAAGCAGCACGCTCAAGTCGCCATGCACGATCTCTGCATCCGCGGCGGCGCGTGCCTTCGCCTTAGCATGGTAAGCCACCCCTAGCCCGGCAGCCTCGATCATCGGTATGTCATTAGCGCCATCGCCGACCGCCAGCGTCTCCTCGCGCGCCAGGCCAAGCTGCGCCATGGCCGCTCCCAACTCGAACCGTTTGCGAGACGCGTCGACGATGGGGCTTTGCACAGTGCCCGTGAGCTTACCATCGGCAATCTCGAGCACATTGGCCACCGCCGTATCGAAGCCGATTTCCGCCGCCACCGGCCCGGTAAACCGCGTGAAGCCACCCGACACCAGTATCGCCCGCGCACCGCGCGACCGCATCGTCCCGATCAGCGCCTTCGCGCCCGGCATGATCTTGACGCGCTCGGTCCGACACTGGTCGATCACCGCGTCGTCCAGTCCTTTCAGCAGGGCCACCCGCGCGCGCAACGCCGCTTTGAAATCAAGCTCGCCCTGCATGGCGCGCTCGGTGATTTCCGCCACCTGCGCCTTGATCCCGGCGAAATCCGCCAGTTCGTCGATGCACTCGACAGTAATCATCGTCGAATCCATGTCCGCAACGATCAGCTTCTTTTGACGCGAAGCGACCGGCTGCACGATCACGTCGATCCCTGATCCAACGCCGGACAAGGCACCCCGCGCCGCTAGGGGATCGGCAGTAAAAAACAGGTCGAACGCCTTCTCTGCCTCGATCCACTGGCTGTCTCCGGGCGCGCAGCCCACCGCCGACAGCCGATCCCGCGCTTCTGCAATATCCCCCTGCCCGATCGCGGCGCTTGCCACTAAGGTCGCAACGAACATGGACACTCCCAATATCAGAACCGGCGAATCCCGCCCGCCGCTGGCGCTTATTGCCGGGCCGACCGCCAGCGGCAAGAGCGCGCTCGCCATTGCGCTCGCCGAGCGGGCCGATGGCGTCGTCATCAATTGCGACGCGAGCCAGGTCTATCGTGATCTCGCGATCCTGTCCGCCCGCCCCTCGCCCGAAGAAATGGCGCGCGTACCACACCGCCTCTTCGGCCACATCGACGGAGCGGAGGCCTGTTCCGCTCCCCGGTGGGCGGCAGAAGCCAAAGCGGAGATCGCCAGCGCCCACGCGGCAGGCAAGCTACCGATATTAGTGGGCGGCACGGGGCTTTATATACGAACACTGCTGGACGGCATTGCCCCTGTCCCCGATATCGACCCGGAGATTCGCATGGCAGTTCGGGCGATGCCGGTCGCCGATGCCTATGCCGCTCTAGGCCGGGAAGATCCCGAAGCGGCACAGCGCCTCGCCCCCGCCGACACCACGCGCGTCGCCCGTGCGCTGGAGGTCGTGCGATCCACAGGCCGCCCGATCAGCGCGTGGCAGGCGGATAAGGTAGGTGGCATCGGCAAGGATATCGCTTTGCGTCCGCTGATCCTGCTGCCCCCGCGTGATTGGCTACTCGATCGATGCGACGCTCGCTTTGAGGCCATGGTTGCGCACGGCGCGGCCGACGAAGTACGCGCGATCTTGACTAGGAAGTTGATGCCTGAATTGCCTGTCATGCGCGCAATTGGCGTTCGCGAAGTGGCAGCCTGGATGTCGAGCGAAATAGATCGCGAAACCATGCTTGAGCGCGGGCGGCTGGCAACGCGGCAATATGCCAAGCGGCAATATACCTGGTTCTCCAATCAGCCCCCTCCCAACTGGACACGGGCAAGAGAAGCAATCGATAATAATATTACAGACAATGTTATAACTTTATTACAATAAAAGCTGTTGACATGGCACTTTATAACACATAGAGGCCCTTCCGTAACGTGCACTTGTCATCCCGTCAGGACTGGCCCATGGCGCACATTCACAGCAGACAGGAGATTTCACGTGGCCGACTTCCAGGCCGTTGCGCAGGCTGAATATGGCGCGGGCAATCCCGAGCCGGAAAAACAGCGGGAGCGCAGTGGCGCCGACATCTTGTGCGAATGTCTGGTCGATCTGGGTGTGGAAGTCGTATTCGGCTATCCCGGCGGCGCAGTGCTGCCCATTTACGATGCGCTCTATGCGCATCCGAAGATCAAGCACATCCTCGTCCGTCATGAGCAAGCTGCGACCCATGCCGCCGAAGGCTATGCGCGTTCCACCGGCAAGCCCGGCGTCGTCCTCGTCACATCCGGCCCCGGCGCGACGAACGCTATCACCGGCATCACCGATGCGCTGATGGACTCCATTCCAATGGTCGTCATCACGGGCCAGGTCGCCACGCATCTGATCGGCACGGACGCCTTTCAGGAAGCGGACACCGTCGGCCTGACGCGGCACTGCACCAAACACAACTATTTGGTGAAGTCGCCGATCAAGCTCGCCCACATCATCCATGAAGCGTTCCACATCGCTACGTCAGGGCGTCCCGGCCCCGTCGTGATCGACATCCCCAAGGACGTTCAGGTCGCGACTGCGCCCTATGGCCGCCCGGAGCCTGTCGAGCATCCAAGCTATCGCCCTGAGTTCAAGGCCGAAACGCGCGTGATCGAAGCCGCTGTGGACATGCTGATGGCGGCGGAACGCCCCATCCTCTACACTGGCGGCGGCATTATCAATTCGGGACCGCATGCGTCCGAATTGCTGCGTGAATTAGCGGAGATGACCGGCGCGCCCGTCACCTCGACGTTGATGGGTCTTGGCGCGTATCCGGCATCTGGCAAGCAGTGGCTCGGCATGCTCGGCATGCACGGCACCTACGAAGCCAATTTCACGATGAACAAGGCGGACCTGATTCTCTGCCTCGGCGCACGCTTCGACGATCGCGTGACCGGTCGCATCGACGCCTTCTCGCCTGACAGCAAGAAAATCCACGTCGATATCGACCGAAGCTCGGTCAACAAGAACATCATCGCCGATCTGGCAGTCATCGGCGACGTTGGCAGCGTCATGGCCGACATGATCGCCCTGCTGAAGAAGCGCGGTTACGCCAAGCCGGATTTCTCCGAATGGTGGGCGCGGATCGAAGGCTGGCGCGCACGCCGCAGCCTCGATTATGTCGAGACCGGCGACGAGATCATGCCGCAGCGCGCGATTGCGGACCTCTATGCCGCGACGCGCGGGCGGGATGTCGTCATCACGACCGAAGTCGGCCAGCATCAGATGTGGGCGGCGCAGCACTTCCACTTCGACGATCCGAACAAGTGGCTGACCTCCGGCGGCCTTGGCACCATGGGCTATGGCCTGCCCGCAGCGATCGGCGCGCAACTCGGCAATCCCGATGCGCTGGTCATCGACATCGCGGGCGACGCTTCGATCCAGATGAACATTCAGGAACTGGGCACCGCGACGCAATATCGTCTGCCGGTCAAGATCTTCATCCTGAACAACGAATATATGGGCATGGTCCGGCAATGGCAGGAACTGACCTATGAAAGCCGCTATTCGGAAAGCTACAGCGACAGTCTGCCCGACTTCGTGAAGCTCGCCGAAGCCTATGGCTGGACCGCGCTGCGGATCGAAACGCATGACGAATTGGCGGCGGGCATCCGGAAAATGATCGATACGCCCGGCCCCGTGCTGGTCGACTGCCGCGTGGCGAAGCTGTCGAACTGTTTCCCGATGATACCATCGGGTGCGGCGCATATCGACATGCTGCTTGATCCGACAATGGTTTCGGGCACGATGGACGACGAAGCGAAGGCCCTCGTCTGAAAGCCATCATGTGACCAGCCATCTGAAGCTCGCGATCCACATCACCGAACCATGGGATTTTGAACGCAAGACAGGCGTCCAGGAACTCGGCGGGTGGAGCGTCGATCACGAAGATGAGGCGAATGCGGAATGGGAGATCATATTAGACGAGGGCTTTGATTATCACGGGCGGCGCTTTGCGCGGTTGCTGGTAAGCCCCCGTTATGTCGGCGAACACCTCTCCCGTATCTTCGATGCGGTAGTAGGTTTCCCCGTCAGGATTGCCCATCGCAGCGGCGATGGCGGCTGGCATTTCGCCTTTGCGGGTATGCTCTCCGTCAAACGCCATTACGAAGACAAAGACGATAAAGAAGAGACGATCTGATGCACATCACCGAGGAACAGAGCGAACGGCACGTCCTCTCGCTCACCGTCGCCAACGAAGCGGGCATCCTCGCGCGAATTGCGGGAATGTTCACCGCGCGCGGCTATAATATCGAGAGCCTGACGGTCGCGGACATCACGCAGGACCATTCGATCAGCCGCATCACGATCGTGACGGCCGGCCCGCCGCGCGTGATCGACCAGATCATCGCGCAGCTCGACCGGCTGGTTCCCGTGCACCGGGTCGTCGATCTCACCGAAGCTGGCCCTTATGTGGAGCGCGAACTCGCGCTCGTGAAAGTTGCGGGCACCGGCGATCATCGCATCGAAGCACTGCGCCTCGCCGAAGTGTTCCGCGCCAAGGTGGTCGACACGACCATCGAAAGCTTCATCTTCGAGATCACCGGCACGACCGAAAAGATCGACACCTTTGCAGGATTAATGCGGCAGATCGGCCTGGTGGAGATCGGCCGCACTGGCGTCGTGGGCCTGATCCGGGGCAAGGACGCCATCTAAAATCCGCCCGTTCGGGCATCAACTTCACACTATTGTTTCAGCTTAAGAGGGAAGACACTTACCATGCGCGTTTATTATGATCGTGATGCGGACATCGGCCTGATCAAGGGCAAGAAGATCGCCATCGTCGGCTATGGCAGCCAGGGTCACGCCCATGCGCAGAACCTGCGCGACAGCGGCGTCACCGAAGTCGCGATCGCGCTACGTCCCGGCTCGGCCACCGCGAAGAAGGCCGAAGGCGCAGGCTTCAAGGTGATGAGCAACGCCGAAGCCGCCGCATGGGCCGACATCGTCATGATCCTGGCGCCGGACGAGCATCAGGCCGCGATCTATGCGGACGATCTGCACGCCAATATGAAGCAGGGCGCGGCGCTTGCTTTCGCCCATGGCCTTAACGTTCACTTCGGCCTGATCGAGCCGCGCGCCGACCTCGACGTCTTCATGATCGCGCCCAAGGGTCCGGGCCACACCGTCCGTAGCGAATATGTACGCGGCGGCGGCGTTCCCTGCCTGATCGCCATCGCGCAGGATTCGACCGGCAATGCGCATGACGTTGCGCTGTCCTATGCCTCTGCCGTAGGCGGCGGGCGCTCGGGCGTTATCGAAACGACGTTCCGGGAAGAGTGCGAAACCGACCTGTTCGGCGAGCAGGCCGTTCTGTGCGGCGGCTTGACTCACCTGATCCAGGCCGGTTTCGAAACGCTGACGGAAGCGGGCTATGCGCCTGAAATGGCCTATTTCGAATGCCTCCACGAAGTGAAGCTGATCGTCGACCTGATGTATGAAGGCGGCATCGCCAACATGCGCTATTCGATCAGCAACACCGCCGAATATGGCGACATCCACACCGGCCCCCGCATCATCACCGACGAGACCAAGAAGGAAATGAAGCGCGTTCTGGAAGACATTCAGGCCGGACGCTTCGTGAAGCGCTTCATCCTCGACAACCGTGCAGGCCAGCCCGAACTGAAGGCCAGCCGCAAGCTCGCCGCTGCGCATCCGATCGAAAAGACGGGCGCAGAACTCCGCGCGATGATGCCATGGATTGGCGCGAACAAGCTGGTGGACAAGGAAAAGAACTGACCCTGTGTTGAAACGCTGAGTTGCCGTTCAACTCCGTTTTGCAACTGGAATGTTTCGGGGACGTCGCCTATTCAGGGCGGCGTCCTTTTTGTTTTAAACTGGAGATGGCCATGCACAAGTCCCTGCTTCCCGCCGCCGCCTTACTTGCCCTGCTTGGCAGCGCCGCCGTTGTCGCTCAAAGCGCGCCCGCAAAGCCCGGTTCCCCCAACCCCGCGCTGGTGACCGCCGGCAACTACACTGTTGAATCCAGCCACACGCAAATCCTGTTTGCCTACGATCACATGGGCTTCAGCAACAATATGGGCCTGATTTCGGCGCCCACCGGCACGCTGGCGCTCGACCCGAAGAACCCCGCCGCTGCCAAGGTTTCGATCACGGTTCCGATTGCCAATTTGAAGACCGGCATCCCCAAGCTGGACGAGCATCTGATGAAGCCGGACTTCTTCGACAGCGCCAAATTCCCGACGGCGACTTTCGTGTCCACGTCGGTAAAGGTCGAAGGCACGACTGCGGACATTAGCGGCAATCTGACTATCAAGGGCATCACAAAGCCCGTCGTTCTGGACGCGACCTTCTATGGCGCGGGCAAGGGCGTGCTGCAGATGGGCGGCAAGGAAAATGTCGGTTTCAATGCCACCACCATGATAAAGCGCAGCGACTTTGGCATGGGCTATGGCGTGCCGATGGTGGGCGACGAGATCGAGTTGAAGATCACCGCCGCGTTCCAGAAGGAATAAGCGATTCGGGGGAGACGTTGGAACGGCTCTCCCCCTCTCTCTCCGGCATAATGGGCAGTCGATTACGAGCGTCTGCGAAACAATTTCGCGCCTCGACAAAAACGGCTGGACCTTTTTAACCACTTGCCGTTAAAAGCGCCTCATCATGCAGCGCGCGCTTCTACCCCTGCTACGACTTACACGCCCTTAGGCGTGTTTTTTGCGTTGCCTTTCGCATGAAAGCAGCAACCAGCGCCTAAGGGCTTCCATCGCAAATGTCGCAGACCAAGGCGAAGCGTCACGACGCCGCCATATGAAGAAGTGCCAAATTCCATGATGCTGACCGATCCTTCACAAAAGTACCGCCCGTTTCCGCAAGTTGACTTGCCCGACCGGCAATGGCCGGGCCGCACCATCACGCACGCGCCGCGCTGGCTCTCCACCGATCTGCGCGACGGCAATCAGGCGCTGATCGATCCGATGAACGCGGAGAAGAAACAGCGCTTTTTCGACCTGCTGCTGCGCGTGGGCGTCAAGGAAATCGAAGTCGGCTTCCCCTCGGCCGGAGCCACCGAGTTCGACTTCATCAGCGGCCTCGTCCGTTCGGGCAAAATCCCTGATGATGTGACGATTCAGGTTCTGACGCAGGCACGTCGCGATCTGATCGAGAAGAGCTTCGAAAGCCTGCAAGGCGCGCGCTCCGCGATCGTGCACGTCTACAACGCCGTGTCGCCTGCGTGGCGTCGCATCGTCTTCGGTATGGAGCGCAGCGAGATCAAGCAGATCGCCATCGACGCCGCCAAGATCCTGCGCGACGAAGCCGCCAAGCAACCGAACACCGACTGGCATTTCGAATATTCGCCGGAGACCTTCTCCACCGCCGAACTCGATTTCAGCCTTGAATGTTGCGAGGCGGTGATGGACATCCTCCAGCCGACGGCCGACAAGCCGCTGATCCTGAACCTGCCCGCTACGGTCGAAGCCGCCTCCCCCAATATCTACGCCGATCAGATCGAATGGATGTGCAAGAACATCAGCAAGCGCGATCATGTCGTGATCTCGCTGCATCCGCATAACGACCGCGGCACTGGCGTCGCCGCTGCCGAACTGGGCCTGATGGCGGGCGCGGATCGTGTCGAGGGCTGCCTGTTCGGCAATGGCGAGCGCACCGGCAATGTCGATCTGGTGACGCTGGGCCTCAATCTCTATACGCAGGGCGTGCGGCCGGAACTGGACTTCTCGGATATCGACGACGTTATCCAGACAGTCGAATATTGCAATCAGTTGCCCGTGCATCCCCGCCATCCCTATGCAGGGGAACTGGTGTTCACTGCCTTCTCCGGCAGTCATCAGGACGCGATCAAGAAGGGCTTCGCCGCGCAGGAAACGCGCAATGACGAGATTTGGGACGTTCCCTATCTGCCGATCGATCCCGCCGATCTTGGCCGCAGCTACGAAGCGGTCATCCGCGTCAATTCGCAGTCCGGTAAGGGCGGCGTTGCGTGGGTCTTGCAGCAGGATAAGGGCCTGAAGCTCCCCAAGCGCATGCAGGCCGACTTCAGCCGCGTAGTGCAGGAGGTGGCCGACAATACCAGCCGCGAATTGGTCGCGGCCGACATCTGGCAGGCATTTGAGAAGCACTATGCCCTGGGCTCCGGCCAGCCTTACAAGCTGATCGACTATCACGAAACTGGCGCTGCGGGTGATCGCGTGTTCGTCGGCAAGATCGGCCATGAGGGCGGGGAGCGTAGCATTTCCGGACGCGGCAATGGCCTTATCTCGGGCGTTCTGTGTGCGTTGCGTGACGAATTAGGCATCGACCTGGATGTCGTGGACTACAGTGAACATGCGATCGGCGTCGGGTCCAACGTTAACGCCGCCGCCTATGTTGAATGCCGGACGCCCGATGGCGTTACCGTTTTTGGTGTGGGCATGGACACCGACGTCGCCACGGCATCGGTGCAGGCGGTATTGTCAGCCGCGAACGGCCTGGCAGCGCGGCGACACTGACCTTTCGCCAAGCGCTTAGATTTCGACCTGGCTGCCCAATTCGACCACACGGTTGGTGGGCAGCCGGAAGAACTCCATCGCGCTTTCTGCGTTTCGCAGCATCCACGCGAATATCTTCTCGCGCCAGATCGGCATACCTGGACGTGCGGATGGCAACAGGGTTTGGCGCGCGAGGAAGAAGCTCGTTTCCATCATCTTGAACGCCTGCCCGCACTGGGTGACGTTCTTGAGCGCCAATGGCACGTCAGGCTCCTGCATGAAGCCATAATGTAGAACCAAGCGGAAAAAGCCCCTGCCCAAATCCTCTAGTTTAGCGCGCTTTTCCTCCTGCACGACCGGCACACCGATGATCTTGACCGTCAGCAAGACGACGCGCTCATGCAACACCTTGTTGTGCTTGAGGTTGTGGAGCAGCGCGTGCGGCACGCCATCGGGCGTCGATGTCATGAACACCGCAGTCCCTGGCACGCGCACGGCGCTGTTGGCGGCGGACGCGATGAACACAGGAATTGGCATAGCCGACTCGCGCATCCGTTCGATCATCAACTGCCGCCCGCGCGACCATGTGGTGAGCAGCGTGAAAACCACAAAGCCAATCAACAGCGGGAACCAGCCGCCTGCCGGGATTTTGGTCAGGTTGGCCGCCAGATACGCGCCATCGACGATATAGAATACCGACAATAGCAACACTGCCCACCCCCGGTTCCACTTCCACAGGCGGAAGATCAATACCGTGAGCAGCACGTTGTCGATGAACATCGCTCCAGTCACCGCAATGCCGTAAGCCGCCGTCAGATTGGACGATGTGCGGAAGCTCAACACAAGCAGGATCACCATAATCATCAGGCCCCAATTGATAATGGGGATGTAGATTTGTCCAGCGGTCGACGCGCTGGTGTGGGCTATCCGAAGGCGCGGCATGAAGCCGAGTTGGATCGCCTGCTGCGTCACTGAAAATGCCCCCGAAATCACCGCCTGCGACGCAATGATCGCTGCCAATGTCGCTATGCCGATAAGGGGAAGTTGCAGCCACTGCGGCGCTAGATTGTAGAAGGGGCTAATGAGCGCATCATGCCCTTCCCGGAACAGCAGCGCGCCCTGCCCCATATAATTAAGCATCAGTGCAGGCAGGACGAAGAACAGCCATGAGATGCGAATAGGATTGCGTCCGAAATGTCCCATGTCGGCATAAAGAGCCTCGGCCCCAGTTACCGCCAGCACAACCGATCCCAGCGCCAGGAAGGCAGGCAGGGGATCGGTAACGAAAAACATCAGCGCCCAATAGGGGTTGAACGCAACCAATATGCCCGGCGTCTGCCAGATGCTGAGTACGCCTAGCGTAGCGATTACGGCAAAATATAGCAGCATGATCGGGCCGAACATGGTCGCAACCCGATTGGTCCCGGCGCTCTGAATCCAGAACAGTCCGACCAGGATTACGACCGCCGCAGGCAGGATCAAGGGGCTTAGCGCATGATTGTAAACGGCCAAGCCCTCCACGGCGGATAGCACCGAAACCGCAGGCGTAATCATCGAATCGCCGTAGAACAGCGCCGTAGCGAAAACGCCCAGCAATACGATGCCCGAGGACCAGCGACGGGTCTTCGTCTGCCCGCTAATAAGCGCGAGCAGAGCTAGGCTACCTCCCTCGCCCTTGTTGTCGGCGCGCATGATGATCGACACATATTTCAGCGTCACGACCAGCATCATAGACCAGAACATCAGGCTAATGGCGCCAAGGATGTGATCTGGATCGAGCGTCAGCTTGTGGTGCCCCGCAAATGTCTCGCGGAAAGCGTAAAGCGGGCTGGTGCCGATGTCCCCGAACACGATACCGATCGCGCCCACCACCAGCTTGGCCGTAGCGCCCTGCTGCCCATGACCCTCATGCACGTCGACATCTTGCGCGCCATCTGTCGGCATGTCGGCACCCACAGCCGGGGGATCGATCCCAGTGTCAGCCATGAAGCAATGCAGTGAATGTCATGATGATGTGTGTCCGGCACATGGGATGGCACAACGCCGTCGGCCCGATCTGCGCGCCGCGCCTATCACGCACTGTCATACAGTGCAACACGCGCCACTGTGGAGAAGGAATGTCATTGACCGCCCGTACGACTATCGATCGTGGCGAGATTTTGTTCCAGTTCGCCGCGCAACTTGCTGCCTTTTGGCAGGCGCTCGGCAAGTGGCCCCCAAATCTGTCGCGCGCTATCAAGCTGCCCTGACTGCGCCAGCGCCAATCCATAGAAATAGGGTGCGGCGGGCGCCTGAGGGTTTATCGCCATCGCACGGCGGAACGCAAACTCCGCCGAGGGGGAGATTATCCCGCTGCCATGAGCGACCAGTGCATTGCCCAGCCCCAGCCACAGGTTCGGGTCTTTGGGCTCCTGGCGCACGGCGGCAACGAGCACATTCGCCGCCTCCTGCGTCTTACCCTGCCGACCAAGGCCGTCGGACAGGATCAGCCATTGTCCGGCCTTGCCGAAACGCTCCGCCATGCCGCGACGCTGCTCCGCCAGATCCTCATTGAAAGGCACGGCCCGATCGGTGACGGTGCGAGGCGCCCCGGCTAATCCGGGCGACCCCTGCCACGCATATCCCGCAACGCCGCACAAGATCGCCGCACCGAGCAGTTCCCATGTGGTGCGCGGCACCCGTCCCGGCCCTACCAGTGCGGCGAAGCTGACCACAGCTATCGAAAAGGCAATCACCCAGCTAATCATGACGCTCCCTTCCCCCGCCTGATGCGCCCGCGCATCAGCCAGAAGCCGAGCGCCAGCAGAATGAGAGGCGCGGCCCACAGCGGCCACAGGATCGGGGCGGCCGTCGGCTCATAACTCACCCAATCGCCATAGCGATCGATCAGCCACGCGCGGATATGCTCCGCGTCCTCGCCAGCGGCAATGCGCTCCCGGATTTGCGAGCGCATGTCGCTCGCCATGCTTGCATTGCTGTCCGCGATGGACTGGCTCTGGCAGGTGAGACAGCGGATCGTCAGCATCAGGTCGCGGGCTTTGGCCTCCTGACGCGGGTCATCCAGCTGGCGGTCCGCATAAGGGGCAGGCGGCAAGGCAGACTGCGCGGCCAGCGGCGTCGCGAACAGCATCAACAGCAGAGCGAGAACCGCTTTCATTGCCCCGCCTCCGCCAGCTTCTGCAACAGCAACGGCACGTCCTCTTCGCGGATGTCGCCGATATGCTGGTGGACGATGGTGCCTTTGCCGTCGATCACGAACGTCTCCGGAACGCCCGATGATCCCATCGCAATCTGCAAGCTGCTGCGAGCGTCCAGACCGATGCGCGTGTAAGGATTGCCCCAGCGTTTCAGGAAGCGGTCAACGTCAGGCCGCGCATCGCGGATCGCGACCGCGTCGATCTCCGCCCCCGCCTGCTTCAGCGCCATCAATTGCGGGGACTCCGCCGCACAGGGCACGCACCAGCTTGCAAAGATATTGAGAAGGCGCGGCTTGCCCGTTGCGAGATCAGCATTGGACAAAGGCGGTCGATCGCTCGCCGCTGCGGGAAGAGCGAATTGGGGGATCGGCTTCCCGATCATCTTCGACGTGATGAGCCGGTCGTCCGGCTTCAGCAAGCCGCTGGCGAACAAGGCGAAGAACGCCAGGAACAAGCCCAGCGGCAGCCAGATCGCCCAGCGACTCACGCGACTGCCTCACGCCGCCGCAACTTCTGGAGCCACCCACGCCGCTCCCGCCCGATGAGCGAAAGCGCCCCGCCGAACGCAATCATGATGCCGCCCAGCCAGATCAGCGTCACGAACGGCTTCCACCAGATCCGCACCTGCCAGCGGCCATCCTCCGTCTCCTGACCCAGGACGACGTAGAGTTGTCCATCCCATCGCGTAAGCAACGCCGCCTCGGTTGTGTTTGTGGGCGGCGTCGTGAAGAAGCGCGCCTGCGGATGAATGTCCACGGCAGCGCCACCGCCGCGCGACACTGTCATGTCGCCTTGCAGGGCCGTCCAGTTATCGCCCGCGATGGGCCTGATGTCGTCGAACCGCAGGGTCCAACCTGCCGTTTGGATCGTATCCCCAGGCCGCGCCGCGACCAGTTTTTCGACCGTAAAGGCCGAATCCGCCGCCATGCCCGCCAGACTCACCGCGCAACCCAGATGGGCTACCACCATGCCGAATGTGAAAAGGGGCGTGCGGCGCAGATTGCGCTTCCACAACGGCGCGAGGCTTCCGACCGCGACACCGGCAGAAATGACGAGGCCGAGGAAAGGCAACACGCCGATCCGCCCCCACGCCAGCACGCTCACCAGGGAGAGCGCCAGAAGCAGCACCACGGCCGGAAGCAGCAGCCGCCGCGCCACGGCACGCGCCTGATCCTTGCGCCAACGCGTCAGCGGCCCGGCGGCCATCGCGATCACGAGCGCCAGAGCAATCGGCCCAGCGATCCGGTCGAAATAAGGCGGCCCCACCGACACCTTATGTCCGAAGGCTTCGGTCATCAGAGGATAGAGCGTACCGATCAGGACGAGTCCCAATATTACCGAGAGCAGCAGATTGTTGACGACCAGCATCGTCTCGCGGCTGACCAACTCGAACTGTGCGCCTTCCCGAACCGTACCGATCCGAAGCCCGAACAGCGCCAGCGCCCCGCCGATATACAGCGCTAGCAGTCCGAGAATGAACGTCCCCCGCTCCGGGTCCACAGCGAAGGCGTGGACGCTGGTCAGAATGCCTGAGCGGACGAGGAAAGTGCCGACCATCGACATGGAGAATGCCACCACCGCCAGCATGATCGTCCACGCGCGCAAGGCGTCGCGAGTCGCAAGCACGGTGACGCTGTGCAGCAACGCCGTCGCCGCCAGCCACGGCATCAGCGATGCATTCTCGACCGGATCCCAGAACCACCAGCCGCCCCAGCCGAGTTCATAATAGGCCCAGTAACTTCCCGCCGTGATCCCCAGAGTCAGCAAAATCCACGCTGCCAGAACCCATGGCCGCATTGCCCGCGCGAACGTGGCGTCCACATTGCGGGTCATCAACGCGCCCACGGCAAAGGAGAACGCCACCGACAGGCCAACGTAGCCCAGGTAAAGCGTGGGCGGATGGAAAGCGAGGCCTGGGTCTTGCAGCAGCGGGTTAAGCCCCTGCCCGTCCGCCGGCGCCGGATTGATCCGTGCGAAGGGATTCGAAGAGAACAGCAGGAACGCATAAAACCCAAGGCTGATTAGCGCCTGCGCGCCCAGCGTCGCCATATGCGTATCGCGCCGCAGCGCCCGCTCGAACAGCGCCACCGCCGCGCCGGCGATTCCCATCACCATCACCCACAACAGCATGGAGCCTTCGTGATTGCCCCATGTGCCTGCAAATTTGTAGAGCCAGGGCTTGGCCGAATGGCTGTTCGTCGCGACCAGAGCCACTGACATGTCCGAGCGCAGGAAAAGCGTCACGAGCAACAGGAAGGAGAGTGCCGTCAACAATCCCTGCACCACGGCGACGGGCCGGACGGCGGCAAGAAGGTCGCCCTTGTCCGTGAGGCCGAAGTAGACGAGGCTCAGTTGCAGGAACGCCAGCGCAGCGGCGAGCCAGAGCGCGGCTAAACCGGCCTCGGCGATCATGGCTTTGCCGCCGGAACGGGCTTGGCCGTCAACTCGTGCGACTTCTCGTCATATTTCATGCCGTCCAGTTCCCGCGGCATATACCGCTCGTCATGTTTCGCGAGCAAGTTGGTCGCTACAAAAGATCCACGCGCATCGAAAGCGCCTTCGGCAACCACGCCGCTGCCTTCCTTGAACAGGTCGGGCGCGATCCCACTGAAGGTCGCGGGTACAGTCGCCTTGTTGTCCGTCACGTTGAACTGGATCGTTACGCCATCGGCAGCACGCTTCAAGCTACCCTTGACGACCATACCGCCCAGCCGAATGGCTTTACCCGGCTCGACATGCTTCGTCAGCGCATCATGGGGCGTGTAGAAATAAGCCGCCTCGTCGCGCAACGCCGAAGCCGCAAGCAGACCCGCCCCGATCAACGCAGCGAGCGCGACCAAAGCAAGGATCAGCCGCTGATGTTTGGCTTTCATGATGGTCGCCACGCCTTCAGCGATCCCGCTTCAACGCATCGGCGCGGCGCTCGGCAGCGATCATCGCGCGCAGGCTCGCCACCGACAATCCGGCAGCCCCGACAAGGGTCAGCGCGTAGGCGGCGATAATGAAAGGCCAGGGGTTCATCGTGAAATCAACCACGCGCCAGCCGCTGCATCCGCGCTTCGACTTTCGTCTCCGCCAATATCGCTCGCATTCGCATCAGCACGATGGCCGCGAACCACAAAGTGAAACCTATCAGCGTGAAGCCGAGTGGCCACAGGATCGATCCGTCGATCGTCGATCCGGTCAAAGTGATGCTCGGTCCCTGATGCAGGCTGTTCCACCAGACGACCGAGCGATTGATGATCGGGATGTTGACGGCCCCGACCAGCCCGAAGATCGCCGTTACCCGGCTGACGCCGCCCGCGCCGTTGTTCACGGCGCTGGCGTTGGCGAGTGCGATATAGCCGAGGTACAGGAAGAGCAGCACGAGCATCGAGGTCATCCGCCCGTCCCATTCCCACCAAGTGCCCCATGTCGGGCGGCCCCAAATCGAGCCAGTGATGAGGCAGATCGCGGTGAACAGCGCTCCGGGCACTGCTATGGCGCGCCCGGCGATTGCCGCCAGCGGATGCCGCCAGACGAGTTGCATTAGGGCAGCGATCGCGATCCCGCTCCATCCGCCCATCCCGAGCCACGCCGCGGGCACGTGGATATAGAGAATGCGCACCGTTTCACCCTGAAGATAATCGGCAGGCGTCAGGAACAATCCGCACGCGCAACCCGCCAGAAGCAGGACGATGCCGATCCAGAACAGCCAGGGCGTCAGCGGCCGCGCTATGGACAGGAATCGGGCTGGATTGGCGAAAGCATGCATGCCCGGCGTCTTTAGCTGCGCACATGGGTTAAGACCAGTGGCCTTGACGTTGCGACGAACCTCCAACGCTTTTTTATGACATAGGTTGTAACAGGAGGCGACAAATCGGACTCGAGCCCCTATATGCGCGGCAGACGATGCCCCATGGGGCTCCACGCTTTGGCAGCGGACCCAACAGCACATGCTTACCACGAACCCCTTCGATGACGACAAGTTGCGGGAGGAATGCGGCGTATTCGGCATTTCCGGCGCAGAATCAGCTTCGGCGATTGTCGCTCTTGGCCTCCACGCACTTCAGCATCGCGGCCAGGAAGCGGCCGGGATCACCAGCTGGGACGGTCACGATTTCCATACGCACCGGGCTATGGGCCATGTGGCAGGAAATTTCGATCGGGACGAAGTGATTCGCGCACTGCCTGGCGAGGCCGCCTGTGGTCACGTCCGATACTCGACCAGCGGCGAAACCTCGTTGCGCAATGTGCAGCCGCTCTATGCCGATCTGGCGTCGGGAGGCTTTGCCGTTGCGCATAACGGCAATATCTCCAACGCGTTTAAGCTCCGTCGCGATCTGGTGCGGCGCGGATCGATCTTCCAGTCGACGTCGGACACCGAGGTCATCATCCATCTGGTCGCAACATCGACGTACCGGACCTTGCTCGACAAGTTCATCGATGCGTTGAAGCAGGTCGAGGGCGCGTACTCCCTCATCTGCATGACGCCGGAGGGCATGATCGCCTGCCGCGACCCGCTCGGCATTCGTCCCCTCGTCATGGGCATGCTCGGCGACTCCCCGATTTTCGCGTCTGAGACGGTGGCGCTCGATGTGGTCGGGGCGGAATATGTCCGCTCCATCGATCCGGGCGAACTGGTGATCGTCACTAATGGCGGCGAGATTCGCAGCCATCGGCCCTTTGGCGAAGTGTCGCCGCGGCCCTGTATTTTCGAACATGTCTATTTCTCGCGCCCAGATTCGATTGTCGAAGGCAGCAGCGTCTATTCGGTTCGCAAGGCGATCGGCGCGCAGTTGGCCATCGAGAACCCGGTGGACGCGGACTATGTCATCCCCGTGCCCGACAGCGGCGTGCCTGCCGCCATCGGCTACGCGCAGCAGTCCGGCATTCCGTTCGAGTTGGGTATCATCCGCTCGCACTATGTCGGCCGGACCTTCATCCAGCCGAGCGATAAGGTTCGTCATCTTGGCGTAAAGCTCAAGCACAATGCCAATCGCGCGCTCATCCAGGGCAAGCGGATCGTCCTCATCGACGACTCGATCGTGCGCGGCACCACCAGCCTCAAGATCGTGCAGATGATGCGCGAAGCCGGCGCCGCCGAAGTCCATATGCGCATCGCCAGCCCGCCGACGAAGCATAGCTGTTACTATGGCGTCGACACGCCCGAGCGCACGAAGCTGCTCGCGCATAAGCTGGACGTGCCGGGGATGCAGGATTTCATCCATGCCGACAGCCTGTCGTTCCTGTCGATCGACGGCCTCTACAAGGCATTGGGTCAGGCTAAACGCGCGGACATCCGCCCCCAATATTGCGACGCCTGCTTTACGGGCGATTATCCGACGACACTCACGGATCAGGACGAAGCCGCCGTTCGCGACCAGTTCGAGTTGCTTGCCGAGCGCGTCGTCTAACCACTATCATCCCCCATGCGATGACTGGTTGAGCGTCCTTGCGATCGCTCGACCCCTAGTTGAGAAGAGATCATGACCACCCTGCCCCTCACCGGAAAGCTAGCCGTCGTCACTGGCGCAAGTCGCGGCATTGGCGCGGCCACGGCGGAGGCATTGGGCAAGGCAGGCGCGCATGTCGTGCTGACGGCGCGCACCACCGGCGGACTTGAAGAGGTCGAGGATAAAATCCACAACGCAGGCGGCAGCGCCACGATCGCGCCACTCGACCTTACTGACGGCGAAAGCATTGGAAGACTGGCGGCGGCCGTTAGCGAGCGTTGGGGGGCGCTGGATTATCTGGTGCTGAACGCAGCGACATTGGGAAGCCTCGCCGCGGTGCAGGCGATTGATCCCAAGGAGTTCGCCAAACTGCTGACGCTCAACGTGGGCGCGCAGCAGGCATTGATCGCGGCCTTCGATCCGCTCCTTCGCACCAGCAGCGACGCGCGCGTGATCGTCATAACCAGCTCGGTCGGTACGACGGTTCGGCCCTATTGGGGCGCTTACGGCGCTTCAAAGGCGGCGCTGGAAGTTCTCGTCAATGCCTATGGCGAGGAAGTGAAGAACATCTCCGCCATCCGCACGCATATCGTGGACCCCGGTGCCACGCGCACGGCAATGCGCGCAAGGGCATTTCCGGGCGAAGATCCCGCCACGCTCAAAGGACCGGAAACCGTTGCCGAAGCGATACTGGCGCTGGTGCAGGAAGACGCCCCAACGGGGCACCGCATACGCGTAGGCTAATCGGCGGGCGTCGGTGCGCCCCGGATTAGTCGGACTGGCGGCGGGTACTCGCCCGGCGATCCGCTGATCGGCGTTCGGGGCCAGAATAATTGGGATCAGCGTCCTGACGACGATCCGTGGCTCTTCGGTTCATGGATCTGCGATCCGTTTCAATGCCTTCGCTCATGTCTTCACCCTCTTTCTGAAGGCGGCATAACTCCTGCCTCTTGCCGCCATTATGTCAGCATAGTCAGGCCAACCTTTCTAGCATGGCGAGGAGGTCTTAAGATTTTACGAAGGCGTAACGATCTGTGAGAGCGCGCATTAGATGCAGCCTGCCCCGCCGCGGTCACGACGGGGCAGGCCTTGTCCGTTAATTGCCGACCGGCTGTGCGTCGGTGCGGCGTACGACGATGGTGGACGAACGCGGCTGCTGTCCTGCCACCGGCCATGCCTTGGTCGGATGCTGGATGTTGATGAAGAAGTTCTTGAGGTCCGGCGTATAGGCAATGCCGGTGATTTCACAGCCTTCAGGTCCGACCAGGAAGCGCTTGCTCTGCTTCGTCACCTGATCGACGTAGAACATCGCATTGTGGCCAAATACATCCTCGATGCTTCTACCGGTGACGCCGGAAGTTCCCGGAATGCTGTGGTCGGTCTGCACCCACAAGCGGCCCTGCGGATCGATGCGGATACCGTCGGGGCTGGAGTAAGTGTCGCCCTTGATGTCGCCGACGAGATTATCGCCGCCGCTTGACAGCGAAGGATCGCCCGCCAGCACGAACAGTTCCCAAGTAAAAGTGGTGGCGAGCGGCGAGTTACCCGCCTCTTTCCAGCGGATGATGTGGCCATGGCGATTGGTGACGCGCGGATTGGCGGCATCAACGACTCGGCGGCTGCTGTTGTTGGTGAGCGTGCAATAGATCGAGCTGTTGTCGGGCGCGACCGTGATCCATTCGGGACGATCCATCACAGTACCGCCCGCCACACGTGCGGCCGAGATGGTGTCGATCAGCACGTCGGCCTGCGTGGCGAAGTTAACGATTCTGGGGGTCTGCGGTCCCTGGCTCACATCGCCCGGATCGGTCGCTCCAGAGACCAGGCCATTGCTGCCCTGCACCAGCGCCCGCCACTCGCCTGTTCCGTCCGCGTTGAAACGCGCGACATACAGCGTGCCGTTATCCAGCAGGTTCGTGTTTGCCGAACGGTTATTGCGCGAGAACGCGGCGCTGGGCACGAACTTGTAGATGCAACCCGGCGTCCCGTCATGCCCCATGTAGAAGGCGACGCGATTGTTGGAATCGACCATGTGCGCCACGTTCTCGTGATCGAACCGGCCCATGGCAGTGCGCTTGGTGGGTTTCGCCAGTTCCTGATACGGATCGATCTCGACCACCCAGCCGTAGTTGTTCGCTGGCTGCGTGGGATCGAGATAGTTGTCGGTCGTTTCCTCGCATGTCAGGTACGTGCCCCAAGGCGTGCGGCCGCTCGCGCAGTTGTTCAAAGTGCCCTTGATGCTGGCGGAAAGCCGGCTCGCCGCAGGACCGGAGGGCAGATAGGTGCTGTTGCCGGTATAACGCTTATTGTATTTCGAGCCCTGCTTCACGGCCCATTTGCCGTCGCTCGCCTTGGCGATCTCGATCACCGAAACGCCGACGCCGGAGAGCGCGAGCGCCTTTTGTTCGGGCGTCGCGGTCGCGGCGTTGTAGTCGCCGGTGAACAGGATGTTGTAATCGGCCACTTCGTGATTGATGGCCAGCAGGCCGCCGTTGTTGGCGTCGACACCGGCAAGTTCGAAGAACTCCATGCCGTCATGATTGCCGCCTGCCTGCTTTTCGGTTTCGCTGGAAGGCTGGAATGCGCCCTTGTATCCCGGAGCGCCTGCTTCAACGACGTCGCCTGCGGAGAACATCACGTCCACCGTATAACCTGCCGGGACAGTAACCTTGTCATCCAGATTGGCGGGCACGGAGGCGAAGTTGATCGCGTAGCTGACGGCGGGCGTCGGCGTAGGTGTCGGCGCGGGCGAAGGGCCAGTCGGAACGGATGAGCCATCATCTTCGCCACATGCGGATAATACGCTCATCATCGGCAGGATCGACAGTCCCAGTAGGCCGTTGCGCAATATAGTCCGGCGGGCCGGATTTGCCGCGACGATGGCTTCAAGGGTCTGGTCGCCCATATCAATAGTGGGCAGCGCGGCGCGCGAGGCGGCACGCGCCTCATCGGTAATATAGGACATGGTATTTCCCCTGTGATTACGTCCCACGTTAGCGGCGTGGTCGCAGCGGCATTGGCAGGGCTGCATGACTGGCTAAGGTCTTAGCCGTGTCGATTGTGTGTAATCATGATGACGTTTCAGAGACATCGCGTGGGATGATAGTGGCGACGCCGGTTAGCCGCTTCTCAGCAAGCCGATCGCGGCGTCCCGCTCGAACAGATATAGGCATGTCCGGGCCGCCTGACCTCGCGGCGAGTCGAGGCCGCCGTCCCTCTCGATCAGCAGGCGCGCATCGTCCCGCGCCGAGTCAATCAGGTCCGCCAGATGCTCCGGCGTCGCCAACCGCAACTGCGCTTCACCCGATTGCCGCGTGCCCAGCAATTCGCCCGCACCGCGAAGCCGCAAATCTTCTTCTGCAATGCGGAACCCGTCATTGGTCTCCCGCATCAGGGCAAGCCGCGCCCGCGATGTCTCGGACAGCGCATTGCCGCGCAGAAGCAGGCACACCGACGCCTTATCGCCCCGCCCTACTCGCCCGCGAAGTTGATGCAGTTGCGCCAGTCCGAAACGATCGGCACCTTCGATAATCATCAAGGTCGCATTGGGCACATCCACCCCGACTTCGATTACCGTCGTCGCCACCAGAACCTTCGTCAGGTTCCGGGAGAAAGCGTCCATGACGGCGTCTTTCTCCGGTCCCTTCATCCGCCCGTGCACCATGGCAATCGCGTCACCGAAACGCATCCGCAGCGTTTCCGCGCGCACCTCAGCCGCCGTCTGGTCGCTGACTTCGCTCTCCTCGACCAGCGGGCACACCCAGTAAGCTTGGCCGCCTGCCGCTATATGGCGTCCAAGCGCCTCGACCACTTCATCCACGCGTTCGGCGGACACCACGCGCGTCTCGATCGGCTGGCGACCGGGCGGCATCTCGTCCAGCCGGGACACGTCCATCTCGCCATAATAAGTGAGCGTCAGCGTGCGCGGAATGGGCGTCGCGGTCATCACCAGCAGATGCGGCGTCCGCTCCGCCTTGGCCGAGAGCATCATGCGCTGCGCAACGCCAAAGCGATGCTGCTCGTCGATCACGGCGAGCGCCAAAGCCTTATATTGCACGGCCTCCTGAAAGATCGCATGCGTGCCGACGAGGATATGGATGCTCCCGTCCGCCAGCCCCATCAGCGTGGATTCGCGCGCCCTGCCCTTTTCGCGTCCAGTGAGGATCGCGACATTGACGGGCAGGCCGGTCAGCATCTTCTGCAAGGTTGCAAAATGCTGGCGGGCCAGAATCTCGGTCGGCGCCAGCATCGCTCCCTGCATCCCGGCCTCAACCGCATTGAGGAGCGCCATCAGCGCAACCAAAGTCTTGCCCGACCCCACATCACCCTGAAGCAGGCGTAGCATCGGCGTGGCCTGCGCCATGTCGCCTTCGATCTCGTTCATGCTGCGCTGCTGCGCGCCTGTGGGGGCGAAGGGCAGCTTAAGTTGATTGCGAAGTTGATGGTCACCCTGGATCGGCACGCCTCGCCGCCTGCGCGATGCGCCGCGCACTAGCATCAGCGCCAACTGGCCCGCGAATATCTCGTCATAGGCCAGCCGCTCACGTGCTTTTAATGCCTCAGCTTTACCATGTACTTCACCAAACGCCTCGCGCCATTTCGGCCAGCCGCGCCGGTCGAGCAGGCTTGGCTCCACCCACTCCGGCAGGTCGGGCGCGCGATCCAACGCCTGTCCAACCAGATCACGCATCCGCTTGTTGGAAAGCCCTTCCGACAGGCGATAGACAGGCTCCTGCGCAGGCACCGACGCTGCTTCCTCGACGGGCAGCACATCCGGGTGCACCATCTGCAATTCCTGCCCGTACAGGTCGAGCTTCCCCGAAACGAACTTAGGCTCACCCAGCGGCAGCATCTTGCGGGGCCAGCCGCTGTTCTTGCCGAAATAGATGAGCGACACATAATTGCCCCGGGCATCGGTAGCATGCACCCGGAAAGGCGCGCGCGTGCCCCCGCCGGCTTTATACTCCACGGGCGTCAGCACCGTGCCGACGATGCGCCCCGATTGGCTCATGTCCAGTTCGTCGACGATCAGTCGATCGACCCAGGCCACCGGCAAATGGAACGCCACGTCGACTGCCCGCGCCAGGCCCAGCCGCTCCAAAGGCTTGGCGAGCGCAGCGCCCACCCCCTTCAGGGCCGAAATCTCGGCAAATAGCGAGTTGAGGATGTCGGGTCGCATGGCTGATCCAGCCTCTATCTCAGGCGGCACGCCCGATCAAATGCGGCGCTGTCTGCGCGCAGTTATAAACGGTTTCGCAACCATCACGATGTTAGGGATCGGAAGCAATTTCCCGGAGCAAGCACGTGGCCGAACCTTCTCTCTCACTGCCCAGCGGCACACCGCAGGAGCAATCGCGCCGTGAAGAACGCAAGCCGCTTATGCTGCGCATCGCCGATTCAGGGCCGGATACGGCCGTCATCATGGACATTTCCGTCGGCGGCGCGCTGCTTCGCACGTCGCAGCCACTGACGATCGGCGACAGCATCACCATCAACTTGCCGCATGGCCCTGCTGCCGAAGCGCGCGTGACGTGGAGCAGCGGCCCGCTGGCCGGATGTCAGTTCGTAAAGCCAATTACCGAAGCGATGATAAGCGCCGCCTTGTTGAAAAGCGATCCGATCATTCCGGAATCCACTGTGTTGCCCGGCAATGATTTCGCGCAGGATGCGCCCGACCGGTCGCGCATGGCGCGGGGTATTCCGATTATCATCGGATCGTCGCTGTTGCTCTGGGCGGGAATCGCGGGCGCATTCGCCCTGATCTGATCTAATTAGTGGATCAAAGCCATTGGGCGCGCTTGAACCGGGCATAAAGAACGGCGCAGATCACGGCGATCACAATCAGAACGACATAATAACCATATTCGGTCTTTAGCTCCGGCATGTTCTCGAAATTCATGCCGTAGATGCCCGCGATTGCCGTCGGCACCGCCAATATGGCCGCCCATGCAGCAAGTTGGCGTGTGATGCCGCCCTGCCGCTGCTGCTCCAGCAAACTGCTGACTTCGAACACCGACGCCAGATTGTCACGCAAGCCGCCGGCCATGTTCTCGACTCGCCGAACATGATCGAGCACGTCGCGGAAATACGGGCGCGTATCCTTGTCGATGCAGGGCATGTCGAGATGGACGAGTTTGCTGCATAGCTCCGCCATTGGTCCCAGTATGCGCTGAAAGCGGATGGTCTCACGACGCAGGCCGAAGATGCGCGTGACATCCTCCCGCGCCAGGAAGGCGTCCATCGCCCGCTGCTCGATCTCCAGCACTTCCTCTTCGATGGTCTCGACGATGGGCAGATAGCCATCGACAATAAAGTCGATGATCGCGTGCAGCACATAGTCAACGCCGTGGGCGAGCAAGGACGGTGCCGCCTCCAAATGACTGCGCAGTTCGGTATGCGCGCGGGCCGACCCATGACGAACGGAGATGATGTGATTGCGCCCAACGAAAATCGAAGTCTCGCCATAGGCGATCTTCTCTTTTTCCAGATGAGCCGTCCGGGACACGACGAATAACTGGTCGCCATACACGTCCACCTTGGGCAACTGATGCGCAAGGAGCGCGTCTTCGACCGCCAGAGGATGAAGGCCGAACTGCGTCTGCAAGGTGCGCAGTTCATCCTCGGTAGGTTCGAACAGACCAATCCAGACGAATTCATCTGATCCGCCCGTGCATGGGCTGATCTCATCAATGGAGATCGGACGGATCTGCCGGCCGTTTTGATAAAGATAGGCAGCAACGACCGTCACGGGCACCTCATAAATCCAGTGCGTCCCGCCTAGCAGAAGGCGTCACGTCCGCAAATGGCTGTGGCTTGCGACTTATTAACCGGCAGACAGCAGGTTGAACCGCAGAATACATCTCCTAGCTTGGCAGGGCGAGCGCAGCGACCCGTCGCGCTATGGAGAAACCTCCCGATGATCGATCTCTATTACTGGACCACGCCGAACGGTCACAAGGTCACCCTTTTTCTGGAAGAAGCAGGCCTGTCGTACAATCTGCACGGCATCAACATCGGCAAAGGCGAGCAGTTCGCATCCGAATTCCTCGCAATCGCCCCCAACAACCGCATCCCCGCGCTAGTCGACCATGAACCGGTCGAGGGGAGCGCTCCTGTGTCTCTGTTCGAATCGGGCGCGATCCTGCTGTACCTGGCCGAGAAGACCGGGCAGTTTATCCCCGTCGATCTCCACGGTCGCGCCGAAGTGCTGCAATGGCTATTCTGGCAGATGGGCGGACTTGGTCCGATGGCCGGGCAGAATCATCACTTCCGCAACTATGCACCGGAAAAGATCCCCTACGCTATCGACCGCTACGTCAACGAGACCAATCGCCTTTATGGCGTTCTGAACAAGCGGCTCGCGGATCGCCGATTTGTGGCGGGCGAAGAATATTCGATTGCGGACATGGCAATTTATCCCTGGATTGTGCCTTATGAAGCACAGGGCCAGAACCTTGATGACTTTCCGAACATTCGTCGCTGGTTCGATACGATTGCCGCGCGTCCGGCGACGGTACGCGCCTATGCGCGTGCAGCGGAGATCAACCCGAACCCGCCAGGCATAAGAACCGAGGAAGAACGCAAGATCCTCTTTGGCCAGAAAGCCGACACTCAGCCAACGACGAATTGAGGAATTCTGTCGGCTCTGGTTCTTGTCGCGTAGTTGCTCTATCAAAGCATAGTCGACAGGAGCCGGAGCCGCCATGTTTCAGAAGCTTTTCCTTGAACATCCTCGCCACGTCGGAGAATCCTATCTCGGCCATATGCACACTGCCGCGTCATTTGGCGCGCGTATGATGCTGGGCGGCGTCGCCTGTATGATCCACGGGCTTCTGCCCACTCTTTTCGTAAAGACCGGTAGCTCGACGGTACGGCAACTCTACAGCAAAATGCAGCCTCGCGCAGAGCGCGCCAGTCAGGCGTCAATGCCTCTGCCGCAGTTTCTACCGGAATACGAAATCTGAACGCCGCTCAGAATTGCCAGCGGCGCTGCATGTCCACAGCGTCAATCACCTTGCCGCCAGCCATGAAGACCGCTCCGGTACAGCAAAGCGCCAGAAGCTTGCCCCCGAAGCCCGGATACTGATCCATATACACGATGCCCCGCTCCGCCGCGCCAAGCGCGAGGGCATAGATCACGAGAAACGCCTCGAACTTCGTCTTGATCGTGAAGAGGCGCTTGATCTTCTGCATGATGTCCGAGTGCGTAGCTGGAGAATTGCCTCCATTTCAGTGCTAAACACACAGTTCGCGTGAAAGCTGCAAATGGTCAACAAGCGTTAACCACGATTGTTCGACCTGCGCGATCAAGTCGGCATTCCGCAAATCATCGGGCGTAATCCGTTCGGGCCAGTGCTGCTCGATTATGGCCGCTATTCTATCGAGTTTCGGGCCGTCGACCAGAAAACGAGCATCGATATCCGCAGGATCAGCCACCACACGAAGCCGCAGGCAGGCCGGACCACCGCCGTTCGCCATGGACTGCCTTACATCAACCGGCATGACCCGCCTGATCGGGCCATTCCCTGCGAGCAAAGTTTCAAGCCATTGCCACACCGCAGGCGTCGCCTGGGTTTCGGTCGGCACTATCAGCGCCATCCCCGCACCGTCCGGCAAGGTCACGAGTTGCGCGTTGAACAGATAGCTCTGGATGGCGTCCGTGAGGCTGATCTGGCTGGCGGGAACTTCGATAATCTCGATCGAAGGGATCAACCGGCTTAGCTCGGCGAAGAAGGCGGACTTGTCGGCAAAGGCCTGCTCATGCGCGAACAGCACGCGCTCGTTCGCCACCGCCACGACATCATTGTGAAAGGCGCCCGCTTCTATTGCCTCGGCGGATTGCTGGACGAGCAATGTGCGGCCGGGATCGAGCCGGTGCTTGCGCGCAACGGCTTTACTGGCCTCCGGATGCTGGCGGGCGGGGAACGTTCCTCCTGATCGGCCGTACACGAAGACTTCGACCCCAGGCGCATCGTGACTCTCGCACAATCGCATGTGGTTGGCCGCGCCTTCGTCACCGAACGGCGCGGGCACGGGGTCGTGCACGGAGAAACGATCAGACGCGAACGCCGTGCGCAACTGAGCAAGCGTCTGCGGCCACTCGTGGCTGCGATGCGGCATCGTCACGAGGTTGGCGACGGTCAGATGGCATTTGCCGTCCAAAGTGTCCGCCGCCGGAGAAACCGTCGCAGCGTTAGCGGCCCACATTGCAGAGGCGGAGAAGGCCGCGGCACGGATATGCGGCTCGGCATCGGCCATGCTGGTGCCCAGCGCGCTAAGCCACGCTGTGTCCGGGCGACGATGCGGCAGGAATATACCCTGTGTCAGCCCGAGCGCGATATTCGCACGCATCTTGGCGATTCCCTCAAGCGCGGCCTGGCGTGGGAAGGACGGCGAGCCGGAGTTGCCCGCCGATGCAAGATTGCCCAGGCTGAGGCCTGCATAATTGTGGCTGGGACCAATGATCCCGTCGAAGTTGATCTCGATAGCCGGCATCGCTCAGCGTCCCACGATGGTGATCGAATCGCCGATGTCCACGCTTAACAGGGCGGCACTGGCGCTATCGAGCGCCGCAGTCCCGTCGCCTTGCTCGATCACCGAACCATATGCACATCTGAACTTGGACAGCTTGCCGCGAGCGATGAGCATCTTTGCGCCTTTCTCACCATGTATATCGGTCAAGGTAACTTCCCGGGACTCCGATACCGTGCGAAGCGCGTCGATGTTTCCGACCATCGTGGGGCCGCCATCGAAGATGTCGACATAGCCGGCGTTCTTGAAGCCCTCCGCCTCCAGCATCCGCATCGCGGCGCGGCCATTTGGGTGCGGAAGGCCGATTACGGATCGCGCATGATCCGTCAACATCGCTGTATAGATTGGCGTCTTCGGCATCAGATCGGCGATAAACTGGTAGCCATTGATCGCATTGAATTCGTCCGCTTCCTGAAAGCTCATGCCAAAGAACCGCCCGGCCAGGCCGTCCCAGAACGGCGACCCACCCGCCTCGTCGATCACGCCTCGCAATTCGGCGATGATACGGTTGCCGAAGCGCGCGCGGTGCTGCCGGATGTAGAGATAACGACTGCGTGCCAGCAACAGCCCCAATCCTTCGGCGCGCTCGCGCGGGTGCAGAAAAAGCCCCCCCACTTCGGTGGAGCCTTCAAGGTCCGTCGTCAGCGAAAGCATTTCTGCGCGAAATGTGCGAGCGAGTTCCCGGCTATGCTGCGTCAAAGTGCCGAGACGGTAGGAGTAGAACGGGAATTTCTGCCCGACTTCGCTGAAAAGCTGGCAGGTGCCACGAACCTGGCCCGTCTCGCTATTCTCAAGGACCAGCACGATCATCTCGTCCGCCAGATCGTCCTCTGTTCGGGACAAGGCTTCGGCGGTGCGTTCGAGTTTGGAGGACAGCGCCTTGCGGTCTGGCGGCAGATTAGTGAAGCCACCGCCCGTCAGCTTCGCCATTTCATACAGCGTCTGAAGGTCGTCCAGCCGCGCCGGTCGCATGAAGAAACTCAATGCCTGTTCCTTGCCTGATGTATCTCTGTTCCCGAACGACCGGCCCTAGCGCAGCGCATGTTTCGCGATCCGCATCATGGTCAGCGCCGAGAGCCGCGCGCGTTCAGGAAGGCTGTCCGTCATCAGGAATTCGTCCGGACTGTGGATGCTCCCGCCCCGCGCGCCCATGGTGTCGACGACGGGGACACCGCAAGCCGCGATGTTGTTACCGTCACAGACGCCCCCGGTATCGCGCCACCCGATCGCAATGCCGAGGTCTTCGCCGCATCGCTTCACGAGACCGAACAAGCCTTCCGTCTTTTCGTCCATGGGTTTGGGGGGACGTCCGAAGCCGCCGTGACGGTGGATCAGCACATCATGCAGCGCTGCCACGTCCGCGATCACTTGATCGAGTAATATACTCGCCGCGATTTCATCGGCAGGCGTTCGCGGGCGGAAATTGACGCGAAGGACGGCATGATCGGGCACGACATTGTTCGGCCCACCGCCATCGATCTTCGCCGGATTGCAGGAAAAACCCTGCCCGTTCGGCCTGACGCCACTGGCTGCTTTCAGCCGCAGGGCGATGTCTGCCGCAGCGACGACTGCGTTACGCCCATCCTCTGGATTGCGCCCTGCATGGGCACTGCGCCCCAGCACTACGATTGAGAAATTGCCGCTTCCCGCGCGCGCTCCAGCAAGCGTGCCATCCGGGAGCGCTGGCTCATAAGTTAGCGCAGCGATCTTGCCCCTGGCCGCGCGGGCGATGAGCGCGGATGACGACGCGCTACCGACTTCCTCGTCACTATTGATGACGACTTCATAGCCGATGCTCTGAGAAATCGGACTGTGCTCCAGCGCCTTCAATGCAGCGAGCATGATGGCGAGGCCGCCCTTCATATCGGCCACGCCAGGACCATTCAGAACACCGGGCTCCAGCCACTTCAGCGCCTGGAAGCCGTCTGTCGCGGCGAAAACCGTATCCATGTGGCCCGTGAGCAATATCTGTACCGGTGCTTGCGAACGAACGGTCATGTGAAGATGTTGGCCATGGCTGAGCGGAAGAACCTGTCCATCCGGAGCAACGGTATCGACCGGTGCCGGATCAATGAGGGCGATGTCGCCCGGAAGTGCTGAAAACGCATTCGCCAGCACCGCCGCCATGTCCCGCAGCCCATCAAGATTACGCGAGCCTGTATTGAGCGCCGCCCACGCCTCCACCTGTGCCAACATCGGCGCTGCGGCAGCGGCATCGACAACTATTTGTTCGGATAAGGATATTGCGCTCATCGGCAACAGTGTAACAGAGCCGTTTCAACGGCTCCACCCCTCAACCATCAATCGACGATCAGAAGTCGTAAACCAGTGTCACCTTGCTGAGCGTGTCGGTATGGCCGTCGATCAATATGGTGTCGGCCTCGCGCTGCACGTTATAGGAGAGCCGCGCCGTCAGCTTCGATATAAGTCTGGCGTCGAGCGAGGTCAGCAACGTAGCGCTTTTAAGTTCGTCCTCAAGATAAGCCGACCCGTTTTGTCGAAACGTCAGTGCAGGCGTGAGCTTCCAGGCAAGGTCATAAGAGGAACGCGCGCCAAGCTTGTTCTCGCTCTCGTCCAGCGTGTAATCCACCAGTCGCAGCGACGGACCGACGTTTACGGAAAGGTCCATCTTCTTGTTCTGCAACAGCCGATAACCGACTCCGATCGAGGTCGTATAGCGGCTGTCGTACCCCAGGAACGGATCGCGCTCATATTGGGCCAAGCCGTAGGCGTAGCCCTTCGGATCAAACTGATAGCGCCCTTCATAGGATCCCTGAAAGCGCTCCCGCGAGGTTTCGCCGTTAGCGCGGCGGTAGTCGGCGCTTCCCTGTAGTTTGTGCAACCATCTAAGGCCCTGACGTTGCAAACTGAGGCCGGCGCTGATGCCGACTTCTTCCGCTGTCCCGGTCGAGAGGAACCCGCCCAGTTCGCCGCGCCCGTCCCACAGCGCCAACACATGCGGATCGCTCAACTTCTCCTTGCGCGCCGTTTCCATTGTAACCCGGTACTGGTTGACCATCGCCGCGATCTCAGCGCGGGCTTGGGGATTGGTTTGTTGCGCAATTCTGGCCACTGCGTTGATGTCCGCATCGTTGCGGCTGGCGATCGCTGCTTCCAGCATTTTCCTGACAGGTTCGGACAATGGCGGAGGCGCAGGAGCCTTTGCAGTGGAAGGCGCTGCATCCGCGGGATTGGAAGTTTCCGCAAAGCCGGTTTCGCTCAAACAGCTTATGGCGCAAACGAGAAATAGCAGACGGTGACGCTTGAACATGGATTGCACCGTACAGAATTTGTCGGCGACTTGAACTCAGTTGATCGACCGTTACTCACAGCCGAACGCAAACCCGAGCGCCGCTTAAATCAAATGGCCAAATTCTTTTAAAAGGTCGCGATACAGCTTCCTTTTGAAAGGCACGATCAGATCAGGCAGGGTTTCGGGCTGGGTCCATTTCCATGCCCGGAATTCAGGATCGGCTGTCTGAATATTGACGGCGTCGTCGCTGCCCCCAAAGCGCGCCAGATACCAGATCTGGCGCTGCCCCCGAAATTTCCCGCCCCATACCTTACCCACCAGTTCGTCAGGAAGATCGTAGAAATATTCGTCCTTGGATTGCGCGATGATGTCGACCAGCTCCGGCACTATGCCGGTTTCCTCGCCCAACTCCCTCATTGCCGCAGCCCGGGGATCTTCACCCGGATCGATACCACCTTGCGGCATCTGCCAAGCCTCAACCTTGTTATCCAGCCGCTGCCCTACGAACACATCGCCGTCCGTATTTACGAGCATGATTCCCACACAGGGGCGATAAGGCAGGTCTGATGTCTTGGGCATATATCCCCATGTCTCTGTTTCGTTGGCGCGCCCAGCATAATCGTTGGACGTTGGCAGGGAATCGGCGCACAGGCACTTATCCCTCTTGGTGGGTAGATAGGCCGCATGTTCCCGCTCGTCCATCATCCGGATTACAGTTTGCGGCAGGATGCCGATACATCAGGCACCACGCGCTTTCCGTGGGATAAATACACGCTGGTCCGCGACTTGTTGCGCGCGGATCGTGATCCACCGGTCGAGCATGAAGCGCCGCTGATGCCGGTGGAATGGGTAAATGCCGTACATGACAGCCACTATGTCGACGAAGTCATGCGGGCTGAGGTGCCAGCGGAAAAGGCGCGGCGAATTGGCTTTTCGATTACCGAACGGCTGGCGCGGCGTGCCTTGCGCACCAGCGGCGGCACATGGATGGCGGCGCGGCTGGCGCTGGATCGCGGCTATGCAGCCAATGGTGCTGGCGGCAGTCACCATGCGCTGTTTGATACCGGCGCGGGCTACTGCATTTTCAATGACCTGGCGATCGCGGCGCACCGCCTACTGGCCGAGAAGCGCGTGCAGCATGTACTGATCGTCGATCTTGACGTGCATCAGGGAGACGGGACCGCATCGCTGCTGGCCGGACGCGCCGACGTGACGACTTTTTCGATACATGCGGAAAAGAATTTTCCGGCCCGGAAAGCGCAATCGACGCTCGATGTAGCGTTACCGGACGCTACCGGAGATGACGCGTATCTGGACGCGCTGGAGCATCATCTGCCGCGCCTTATCGATTCCAGCGCCCCCGACCTTATCCTCTATCAGGCGGGTGTGGATGTTCACGGAGAGGATCGATTGGGACGGCTCGCGTTATCCGACATCGGGCTGGTGGCGCGCGACAGCTTTGTCGGCGGGCTCGCCCGCAAGCGCGGAATCGCGCTCGCCTCTGCTCTGGGAGGTGGTTACGGGACAGACCAGCACGCGGTCGCCCGCCGCCATGCCGATGCCATGCGCGTGCTGGCAATGAGCTACTACCAGTAAGGAAGGCTGGCACCGAGCGGAAAATGCGGGCATCAGCACGTCCATGAGCGCTCCTGTCATTCTCTGGTTCCGCCGGGATTTGCGTCTGTCCGATCAGGCTGCCTTGATCGCGGCAGCGGCGGAAGGGCCAGTCGTGCCCGTCTTCATCCTGGATGAAGAGACGCCCAAGCACCGCAAGATGGGCGGCGCATCTCTATGGTGGCTGCATCACAGCCTTGCAAATTTGGGTGCGGCGCTGCGCGAAAAAGGCTCCCGCCTCATCCTGCGACGCGGGATCTGTGCCGAATTATTGCCCGCGCTGGCCAAGGAGATCGGAGCCACTCGCGTCCATGCGCTCCATCATTATGAGCCATGGTGGCTTAATGCTGAGAAGTCGCTGGCCGGGCAACTCGACCTCGTGTTGCACGACGGCAATTACCTGACGCCGCCAGGCACGATCCGCACGGGTGGCGGTGGGCTGTACAAAATCTACACGCCGTTCATGAGGGCGCTGTGGCAGCATATGCCGCCGCCAGCGCCTCACCCGGCACCACGCGTCGTTCCCGCGCCGGAGTCCTGGCCGAGGAGCGACACTCTATCCGATTGGGGATTGCTGCCGACAAAGCCCGATTGGTCAAAGGGGCTTGCCGACGAATGGATGCCCGGCGAGAAAGGCGCAGCCAAGCGACTGAAGGCGTTTCTGCCGCAAGCGGATTCCTATGACGACGGGCGCAATCTGCCATCAGTCGAAGGATCGTCCCGGCTCTCCCCGCACCTGCATTTCGGGGAAATCTCTGTTGCAAAAGTGTGGCACGCGATCAGTGATTTGCCCGGCGACCAGAACACATTCCTGAAGGAACTTGTCTGGCGCGATTATGCCGAGAACGTGATCCTTGCGTTCCCCGAATACGGCAAGACCAATGCTAAAGCACAGTTCGACACACTGTCGTGGCGCTCCGGTCCCGAGGCGGAGCAAGATATTGTCGCCTGGAAGCGAGGCCGAACCGGGTATCCCATCGTCGATGCGGGCATGCGGCAACTCTGGACGAGCGGCTGGATGCATAATCGCGTGCGGATGATTACCGCCAGTTTCCTCGTCAAACATCTGCTGGCCGACTGGCGCGTCGGCGAACAGTGGTTCTGGGACACGCTGGTCGATGCGGACTATGCCAGTAACGCCGTCAACTGGCAATGGGTGATGGGAAGCGGCGTGGATGCCAACATGTTCACGCGGATCATGGCGCCACTGACGCAATCGGCGAAGTTCGATGCAGGCGATTACATCCGCCGGTGGGTGCCCGAACTGGCAGCCGTCGAAGGCGCGGCCATACATGATCCTGAAGACCATGGCTGTCGCCCGAAAGTCTATCCCCGCAAGATCATAGGTCATCGCGAAGCACGCGAACGGGCGCTATCAGCCTATGCGCATGTCAGAGCCTGATTGATCGAGAGCCCGCGCTGACGCTAGAGAAGCTTATGAACGCACAGCCTCCCAAACGCGGTCGCCATCTGGTGACGGCTGGCGGCGCCTTTCTTCCGGGCGGCAGCCCTTTTGCGCGCCTGATTGCCGGACGTTTCCACGGCGTGTTGGACCGCATCGATGAGGGACTGGAGGTGGGATCGCTGGAGGCGCATCTTCCCGACGGCAGCACACGCATCCTCGGCGGACGCGCCCAGGGGCCGAACTGCATCGTGCATTTGCGCGACTGGCGGGCGCTGGTGCGGCTGGCCCTTGGCGGATCGGTCGGATGGTATCGTGCCTGGGCGCGCGGCGAATGGGATAGCCCCGATCCCGTGCCGCTTTTCGCCCTGTTCATGGCCAACGCCCGCACGCTGGGCCGGACGGCGCGCGCCCGCGGGATGAACCGCTGGATCGGTAAAGCCGTCCAACTGCTTCGGCGAAACAGTCATAGCGGATCGAAGCGAAATATCGCGTTCCATTATGATTTAGGCAATGACTTCTACCGCCTCTGGCTGGACGAGAACCTTCACTATTCCAGCGCGCTGTTCGCTGATCCGTCCGATGTGTCCGAACCTCTCGAAGCGGCGCAGGAACGCAAAGCGAAAGCTATCCTCGATCGGTTGGCGTTGAAGGACGGCGACGCGTTGCTGGAGATCGGCTGCGGATGGGGGGCGCTGGCCGAAGAAGCACTGAAGCGGATACAGATTCGTTACGACGGCCTGACGCTATCATCGGAGCAAAAGGCCTTCGCTACGGAGCGCCTTGCAAGGGCAAGTTTTGCCGACCGCGCTACGGTGCATCTGACGGATTATCGCGACGCGACCGGCACCTATGATGCCATCGCCAGCGTCGAAATGGTGGAGGCCGTGGGCCAGCGCTATTGGCCCGACTATCTCGCCGCGATCCATCGCCTGCTGAAGCCGGGCGGCCGCGCCGCGATCCAGTATATCTGCATCGATGACGCAATTTTCGAAAACTATGCGGCCAGCATCGACTTCATCCAGGCGTATATTTTCCCGGGCGGCCTGCTTCTATCGGAGAGCCGCTTCCGTGCCTTAGCGGAAGCCCAAGGCTTTCTGTGGCGAGACCAGTATAATTTCGGGCCACACTACGCCGAAACGCTGCGCCGGTGGCTGGAAAAGTTCGATACCGCCGTCGATACCGGGCAGCTTCCGGCGACTTTTGATGCGCGTTTTGTAAAGCTGTGGCGCTATTATCTGATGTACTGCGAGGGCGGATTTCGTGGCGGCGGGATCGATGTGGCTCAGGTAACTCTGGTGCGCGCCGCCTAATCTCAGACCGATCTTCCTGAGCTTATCAAGTCCAGCTTAGGAAGATCGGAAAAAAGAGCCCGTTAATCATTTGCCTCGGTGACGACGACCTCGTCTTCGTCGCTGTCCTCGATGCGGGCGGCGCTGACGACATGCTCGTTCTCTGCGACATTGAACAGGCGCACGCCCGCTGAATTACGACCGATGACGCGCATGGTGGAAAGGCCCATGCGGATGAGCTTCGCCTGGTCGGTGACCAGCATCAGATGATCGTCATGCACAACGGCAAAGCTGGCGACCACAGGGCCATTGCGGCCGATATTGTCGATGTTGGTGATACCCTGCCCGCCCCGGTTGGTGCGGCGGTAATCATAAGCCGACGACAATTTGCCATAGCCGTTTGCGCAGACGGTAAGAATGAACTGCTCATGTTCCCGCATCATGGCGAAGCGGTCCTGATCTCTCATTTCCCCTTCTTTTTCGGGCTTCCAGGGGGCGAAACGCAGATATTCCTCGCGCTCTTCCTGCGTCGCACCGGAGCGATGCAGGATGGAGAGGGAGATCACTTCGTCGCCGTCCTTCAGCGTCATACCACGCACGCCCGTGGAGGTCCGGCTCTGAAATTCCCGAACATCGGTCGAGGCAAAGCGGATAGCCTTGCCCTGACGTGTGGCGAGTAGGGCGTCGTCAGTTTCGGACAACAGCGCTACGCCGATCAGGCGATCGGTCGCATCCTCGTCGAACCGCATCGCGAACTTGCCGTTGCTCGGGATATTGGCGAAGGCGTCCATGCTGTTGCGGCGGACATTGCCATGCGCTGTCGCGAACACGACCGACAAGTCCTTCCAGCTATCTTCGTCCTCTGGCAGCGGCAGGACAGTGCGGATCGTCTCGCCATTGGCGAGCGGCAGCAGGTTCACCATCGGTCGCCCGCGTGTTGCCGGCCCGCCCTCGGGCAGGCGCCACACCTTCATGCGGTACACTTTGCCATGGGTGGAGAAGAACAACACTGGCGTATGCGTGCTGGTCACGAACAGGTTGGTGACAGCATCCTCATCCTTGGTCGCCATGCCGGAGCGGCCCTTGCCGCCACGCGCCTGCGCGCGGAAAGTCTCAAGCGGTGTGCGCTTGATGTAGCCCTGATGCGTGACGGTGACGACCATCTCCTCGCGCTCAATCAGGTCTTCGTCGTCAATGCCGTCGGCAGCGGCAGTGATCGTCGAGCGGCGCGGCGTCGCAAATTCATCGCGCACCGCTACGAGCTCATCACGCATCACTGCGTAAAGCTTTACGCGATCTTCGAGGATGGAGAGATATTCCGCGATGTTGGCAGCCAGACCCGCCAGTTCGTTGCCTATCTCGTCCCGGCCTAATGCGGTCAGGCGGTGCAGACGAAGATCAAGGATCGCGCGGACCTGAAGCTCCGACAGGCGGTACACGTCACCGGAAATCTCGGTCTCAATGGCTTCCACCAAGCGGATGTACGGCGCGACTTGCTCGGCAGGCCATTCGCGCGTCAGCAACGCCTCTCGCGCTTCGGCCGGGCTGGACGAGGCACGGATGATCCGGACAACTTCGTCGAGATTCGTGACCGCGACGACAAGGCCGAGCAACAGATGCGCCCGCTCACGGGCCTTGTTCAGTTCGAACTTGGTACGGCGAGTTATAACCTCTTCGCGGAACTTCACGAACGCTTCGATGATGTCGCGCAGGTTCAGCGTTTCCGGACGGCCGCCACGGATCGCCAGCATGTTTGCCGGAAAACTCGCCTGCGCAGGCGTGTGCCGCCACAACTGGTTGAGCACCACTTCAGGCGTCGCGTCGCGCTTCAATTCTATGACGATACGTACGCCCAGGCGGCTGGATTCATCGCGGATGTCGCTTACGCCTTCGATCCGCTTGTCCTTGGCGGCCTCCGCGATCTTTTCGACAAGATTGTTCTTGCCGGTCTGATACGGGATTTCGGTCAGCACGATCGACTGGCGATCGTTACGCCCTTCCTCGACCACATGGCGAGATCGCATGATGATCGAACCGCGACCTTCATGATAGGCTCGCCGCGCGCCGGACTGACCGAGGATCAGCGCGCCAGTCGGAAAGTCAGGACCGGGCACGATCTCGATCAGCTCGTCAATCGTGATGCCGCCGTTATCGATATAGGCAAGGCAGGCGTTGATGACTTCGCCCAGATTGTGCGGCGGAATGTTGGTGGCCATACCGACCGCGATGCCGCCCGCGCCGTTGACCAGCAGATTCGGGAAGCGCGCGGGCAGAACCTGCGGTTCACTCTCCGAGGCATCGTAGTTGGGCGTGAAGTCGACGGTATCCTTGTCGAGATCTTCCAGCAGGCTGTTCGACACTTTGGCAAGCCGCGCTTCGGTGTAGCGCATGGCCGCGGGCATATCGGGGTCCATCGACCCGAAATTGCCCTGACCGTCGATAAGCATGACGCGCATCGACCAATCCTGCGCAAGGCGCGCCAAGGCCATGTAGATCGCGCTGTCGCCATGCGGGTGATATTTACCCATGACATCGCCGACGATGCGGCTGCATTTGCGATAGGGTCGTCCGGCAACATAGCCCGCTTCATGGGCGGCGTAGAGAATGCGACGGTGAACAGGCTTCAAGCCATCGCGTACGTCCGGCAGCGCGCGGCTGACTATCACGGACATGGCGTAGTCCAGATAGCTCGTCTTCATCTCGTCGACGATGCTGATCGGGCTGATATCCGAAGGGTCGGCGAGGAGGGTCTCGTCGGTCAAAGCAATTCTCTTTTCCGGGTGTTGCGTTACATTTCTGTGTCTGCGCGACCCTAGCCTAGCACGCAGGCTATGTCACCCCTCGCGCGTACGCGTACACGTACGCGAGGCTAATGTGCTGAGTGAATTTGCCAGGTGATCGACGAAATGAGCTTCGCAAGCGATGAAGAGATGCGAAACAGCATAGATCGATGCTATCAGTCATGACAGATGCGACCCGCGCCGATATATCGCTTGTTCAACGGTTATTCACGCGCGGATGCCTAATCGGATACGGAACATGGCAATGCGCGTGGGGGTTCAGCCCCGTTAGAAGCGGTTTAGATATCATTGTCGTTAAGGAGAGTAGTCTGATGCGTTCTATTTCCAAATTGGCCTGTAGTTTGATGCTTGGCGTCGCTGGCGTAGCCATGACTTCAGCACCCGCCATGGCCGCGAAGAAGGAAAAGGCGCCTGAAGCCCCGAAGCTTGAAATGAGCAAGGGCTTCATCGAAGCTGCGCAAGCTGTGCAGAAGGCAAACACCGCCAAGGATTTCGCTGCTATGTCCGCAGCTCTGCCAGCGGCTGATGCTGCTGCGACCACGCCGGGCGACAAATACACGGCGGGCAATTTCCGCCTTGCCGCCGGACTTGGCTTGAACGACCAGGCGATGCAGCGCCAGGGATTGAAGCAGATGCTTGCCAGCGGCGTTACGCCGGCCGCTGATGTTCCCAAGTTCAACTTCTTCGCGGGTCAATTGGCCTTCAACCAGAAGGACTACGATGACGCGATAACCTATCTGCAGAAAGCGGCGGAAGCGAACTATGACGGCAGCAATTCCAACCTTCTGCTGGCTGAAGCCAACTTCCAGAAGGCCATCGCACTGAGCGGTAATACGGGACAACTCTCGGCTGCTGCGAAGCCAGTAGCGCTCCAGGGATTAACGCCTCTTAAGAAAGCTATCGAATTGGAGAAGGCTGCGGGACGGCCAGTGCCTGCTGCATGGTTGAGCCGCGGGTTCTCCATGGCCTACACGGCCGGCGCTCCGGATGCGCCGCAGTGGGCGATGCTTCAGGTTGAAACCAATCCGACCGGCGAGAACTGGCGTCAGTTGTTGCGCACGTTCCAGGATCGCAACCGCTCACTGACCGCAGGTGAGAACTTGGATGTAATGCGCCTCATGTACCAGACCGGCGCGTTGCAGAGCGAATATGACTATGCCGAATATGCCGATACGGCATCCAAGCTGGCATTGTTCGGCGAAGTGAAGTCGGTAATCGATCAGGGTCGTTCCAATGGTAAGCTGCCTGCCGGAAAGCTCAACGACTTCTACACGCAGGCTACCGGCAAGATGACGTCTGACAAAGCGTCCCTAACCTCTGCGGCGGCAGACGCGTCGAAGGCGGCAAATGGCCGGACCGCCGCGTTCACCGCTGGCGCTTATCAGGGTTACGGCGAATATGCGAAGGCCGCCGAACTCTATAAGGTTGCTTTGCAGAAGGGCTCAGTAGACGCCGGTGAGGTCAACACGCGCCTTGGCATAACCCTTGCCATGTCCGGGGACACCGCAGGCGCAAAGGCGGCGTTCGAGCAGGTGAACACGGGCGCGCGCAAAGAGATCGCCCAGTTCTGGCTGTTGTGGCTATCGAAGAAAGCGGCTGCGTAAATCATCGACCGAGGCGGCGCAGGAATGCGCCGCCTTTTTTTCGGATCAACATAACTAAGCAATTGATCGACAAGCGCTTGTATTGGCGCGATCCAGCCTATAGCGCATTCCCATTGGCACGCTTATGCGGCCCGCAAGATCAATGGAGAGAATATGCGCTTCGGTCGCATTGATGTCGTTCAAAACATAATAGCAGCAGGATCAGCGGTCGGATTGACGGTAGCGATGGCTTCGCCGGCCGTAGCAAAGCCCAAGGATCCACCAACCGAAATTACTTTGTCTGACACGTTCCGTGCCGCATCTCGCGCGGCGAGAGCGGCGTTGGACAGCGGAGACGTGAATACCGCCAATGCGCAAATAACCACCCTTCAACCTGCTACTCCGCTCGAAAAGTACATCGCGGGATCGCTGAAATATGATTATGCATCGCGCCGCAGCGATCCACAGGCGATCCGCCGCGCTTTGACTGACATGCTCGAAAGCGGTGCAACGCCCGAGGCGCAGGTTCCATATCTGCGGTATCTCGCGGGCTACTACTCTTACTACCTGGGCGAGCAGGGCGACGCCATTGCGCAAGTCAATTATGCGCGGCAACTTGGTTATGCTCCTGTAGAAACTACGGTCCTGCTGGCCGATGCCAATATCAAGAAGAAGAAGTCGACAGAAGGTCTGGCATTGCTAGAGCAGGCCGTGACGGAACAGCGGGCGAGCGGCAAGCCCGTTCCTGAAGCATGGTTTGATCGCGCCATCGCCATGTCCTATCAGGCGGGCAAATGGGCTGATGTCGCAAAGTGGAGCCAGCAGAAATTGGCGCTCTATCCGACGCCCGGTAACTGGCGCTCTGGTCTGATTAATTTCGAAGCGGCTCCGGGTCTCGACCCTCAAGTTCAGCTTGATCTTTACCGGCTGCAATCGGCCACGGGCGCTATCGCCAGCGAACGCGATGTACAGGCTTACGCGACGCTGGCTTCGCGCAATGGGTATGAAGCGGAGGCGATGGCCGTTATCGAAGCGGCGCGGACGAGCGGGAAGCTGACGTCGACAGAGGCTGTCACTGCAGCGCTCGTGAAATCGATCTCCGTCAAGGCGAAGAAGAATATCGCCGCCCTGCCCGCGCTCGTGAAGAAAGCGGAGACGGCCAAAGACGGCACCTCCGCTTCGAACGCTGGTGACGCGTACTTCTCGCTGAGTCAGTTTCCTCAGGCGGTGACGCAATACCGCCTTGCACTGAGCAAAGGCGGTGTGGACATGGCGCGAGTCAGCACGAGACTGGGCATCGCCTTGGCGCGATCAGGCGATCTGCCTGGTGCGAAGGCATCTTTGGCGCAGGCGACAGGTAGCTGGGCCACTGTCGCGAACTTCTGGAACGTCTGGGTAGATCAGCAAGCGCAGCGTACGGCTGGAGCCAGCCCTGCTGCGATTAATACGCCTACCTGAAAATGCGGGGCGCGGCAGGAAGCCGCGCCCGACTATTTAAAGTGCCGTTTCGTAAAGGAGCGCCGATCCTGCCTTGGCTGCTGAATAAAGCCCCCGCGCTTCGGGCACTATGCACTTGAAGTAGAAGTCCGAAGCGCCCTGTTTGCCCTTCAGGAAGTCGGGATCGCCTTCCCCATTGGTCAGCATTTCGCCAGCGATGCGCTGCTGGCGCTCCATCAGCCAGCCGCATGTAAGCGTCGATAGCATCGTCAGAAACGGATAGCTGCCTGCCAAACGATCGTTGACCGAAGCCTCGGTCAGCATCCATTCCGCTATTTGCTCAACCTCATCAGCCAACTTCAGCAGTTCGGCATCGCGAGCTTCCCCGCGAATGTCGGCGATCAATGCGCGCAAGGCGGCACCGCTGTCGCCGCCAAGCTTCCGCCCGACGAGATCGGCCGCCTGAATGCCGTTGGTGCCTTCATAGATCGGGGTGATCCGCACATCGCGATAATGTCGGGCTGCGCCTGTTTCTTCGATAAAGCCCATTCCGCCATGTACCTGAACGCCAAGAGAAGCCACCTCGCAGCCGACATCGGTGCCGTGCGCCTTCGCGAGCGGCGTTACCAGATCCAGGCGGGCTTTTGCGGCAGCATCCCCGGTGCGGGCGCGATCGACTTGGCCCGCAGCATAATAGATCAGCGCTCGCGCCGCCTGAGTCTGCGCGATCATCCGGAGCAGCATACGGCGAACATCGGGATGTTCGATGATCGGAACAGGTGACGTGCCAGAACTGCCATCCGCGCGCGGCGTCTGGACGCGCTCGCGAGCGTAGGCCAGCGCCATCTGGGTTGCGGCTTCCGACGCCTGCACACCCTGACTGCCGACGTTCAGCCGCGCATTGTTCATCATCGTGAACATCGCACGCATGCCCGCCCCTTCGGCTCCCACCAATTCACCGATGCAATCGTCATTATCGCCGAAGGAAAGCACGCAAGTAGGCGAAGCGTGGATACCCAATTTGTGCTCTATCGACACGCAGCGTACGTCGTTGAAAGCGCTGGGATTGCCCTGCTCATCCAGCCGGAGCTTGGGTACCACGAACAGGGAAATGCCCTTGGTTCCCGGAGCCGCCCCTGGGGTCCGGGCGAGAACCAGATGAACAATATTATCGGCAAGGTCGTGCTCGCCAAAGGTGATGTAGATTTTCTGTCCCTTGATCTTAAAGGTGCCGTCGCCCACTGGCGTGGCCGTAGTGCGAAGCGCGCCGACATCAGAGCCAGCTTGCGGTTCGGTCAGGTTCATCGTGCCTGGCCATTCGCCTGTGATGATCTTTGGCAGCCACTTCGCCTGCTGCTCCGGAGATCCATGATGGTCCAGCGCTTCGACGGCGCCCATGGTCAGCATGTTGATTAACGAGAAGCCGAGATTGGCGCTGCCTAAATCCTCCATTACCACCGTAGTAAGAGCAAAGGGTAGACCCTGCCCGCCAAATTCCGTTGGGCCGTCGATGGTGCCCCAGCCATTTGCTACGAAAGCCTGATAGGCATCCCGGAACCCCTGCGGCAACGTCACTACACCGTCATTCCAACGGGCACCCACCGTGTCGCCGATTTTGGCGAGCGGCGCATATTCCGAGGCCGCGAATTCGCCTATGCCCTCGACAATTGCCTCCACGGTGTCGGCGTCAGCGCCTGAATAGCGCGCATTCTGCGCCAGTGCGTCGATGCCGACGATATGTTTGAGCAGGAATTTCTGTTCGGCAGTAGGGGCAACGTAGCTCATAATGCAGTCCTCCGGATTTGGGTCCCCAAATCACAGAGGCATGCCTATGACAATATATGGAACCATAGAAAAATTGAGGTTTTTTGTAGAACCTAGCTTTCCCTAGGGGAACGCTAAGTGCCAAGTCCTGATCTGCACTTGTTCACGCTAGCGTGGCTGCTACCAGTAAAGAATGGCCACTTCCCTGAAGCTCGACAATTTCGTTCCCTATCGGCTCTCTTACACATCAAACCTCGTCAGCGACGTTGTCGCGCATAGCTACGACAAACTCTTCGGGCTTAAGATCCCTGAGTGGCGGATGATCGCGATCGTGGCGGAGAGTGAAGGCGTGACACAGCAGACCATCAGCCAGCGTTCACGTATGGACAAGGTGACGGTAAGCCGCGCAGCAATTGCACTGGTAAGCCGCGATCTTGTAGAGCGCGTGCCTAATCCGGCGGACAAGCGTTCCCATCTTCTGGTGCTGACGGATGCGGGCCGAGCACTCTACGCCGATGTAGCGCCAAGGGCGCTGGCGCTCGAACGATCTTTGTTCGACAGCTTTGATCGTGAGGAATTGGACCGGTTCGTAGCGACTCTTCGCCGTATCGATGCCGCGGCCCTGGCTCTCGAGGCGGTCAATCCCCATCTGCCCGACACGCAACAATCCTGATCCGCTGAATAGTCTGTCGCGCATGGCCTTGCTCCGCTCCCTCCTTGATCCGTTTGTCGTCCTGCTGCTGGCGACTGTAGCGCTCGCTTCGTTCCTTCCCGCGAAGGGGGACGCCGCCCGGATCGTCGACGGCGTCGCGGACGCGGGCATCGTTCTTCTCTTCTTCCTGCACGGCGCCAAGCTGTCGCGCAGCGCCATCATTGCTGGCGCCTCGAACTGGCGGCTGCAGCTTCTGACGCCCTTGGTGACGTTTGCAATCTTTCCTCTGCTCGGGATCGGCTTGTCCGAGGCGGCATACAGCACAGGCATTGTGCTTCCGATGATTGCCAGCGGACTGCTATTCCTGACGCTGCTGCCATCAACGGTGCAATCGTCCATCGCCTTCACTTCAATTGCAGGAGGCAATGTAGCCGCCGCCGTCTGTGCGGCATCATTTTCCAACATCGCAGGCATCATTTTGACGCCGCTACTGACCGGCTTGCTGATGCATCTCTCGGCAGCAGGGCAGAGCGATATATGGGCATCGGCGGAAGTCATCGCCATGCATCTTCTGCTGCCTTTCGTTCTCGGCCATCTGGCGCGGCCATGGATCAGCGGCTTCGTTGCGCGCCATAGTGCACTTGTCGGGCGGGTGGATCGGGGCGCGATCCTGCTCATCGTCTATTCGGCTTTCAGCGCGGCGGTGGTCGAAGGACTATGGCAGAAATTGTCTCCGGCGGCGGTGCTGGTGATCTGCGGGCTTTGCATTGCCCTGCTCGCCGTTGTGCTGACGCTTAGCTGGTTTCTAGGCAAGGCTGCTGGGTTAGCCGTGGAGGACCGGATCGTTCTGTTGTTCTGCGGTTCCAAGAAGAGCTTGGCGTCCGGCGTACCGATGGCCGGTGCGTTATTTCCGGCGTCGCAGGTGGGCCTCTTGATCCTCCCCCTGATGTTGTTTCACCAAATCCAGCTTATCGCCTGCGCGGTGATTGCACGCCGCCTTGCGCCACGCTGATCGCATCAAGTTCGTCTGGCGTATTGATATTGGGGATCGCTTCTTCGGATAAGAGAACGCGAACCCCGATCGAGCGCGCCCATCTTTTGACGGATCGATCATCGCCGTGCTCCAAATGACTGTCGAGTGCGTCCGCAAGATTTGATGACCAAATTCCAACGATCGGCATGTGGTCGAAGATTGTGGAGTCGGGCTGCTCTGTAAGACGTCGCAATAGATGATCCGGCAATATTGGGGTGTCACATCCTGCCGAAAGAACTCGGTCAAAGCCATGGTCGCGTGCATAATGTAGTGCGGCATTCAAACCGCCAAGGGGGCCAAGGTTACCTGCCGGACGGTCCGGAATAGCGATGCCTTTACCCTCTGTGCGGCCACAGATGATGACTGTGTCTGAAACTTTCGCGAGCCGCTCGGTAGCGTGAACAAGAAGCGCCTTATTTCCTAATAAAGCCAAAGCTTTGTCTGATCCAAAGCGGCTGGACTGTCCTCCCGCCAGCACCGCTCCAAGTATCCTTTCTGACGAAATACCATGAGTCATGCGATTTACTCCGATCTTTAAGCATGCATGACTTGCTCGTGCGCAACCGTCAAATCCGCGTCCTTACTTCTTCACGGTTAAGATGTTCAGCTTCACACAGACACCAGATAAACCTTAGATGAACGGGTAGGCATAAGAACCAGCTCAACGTTTCATCGAAACGCCTTATCGTGAATTGCTGCGCTGCGGTACGACTAAAATCGGGATAATCACGTTGCTTGGTTGCTATGATGAAACAACCCACCGTTCGCCCGGCGAGGGCCGCGATTGCCGCTGTTCTCGCTTTTGCATCAACGCCAGTGTTAGCGCAGGTTGCCGCGCCTTCAGGCCCGCCGCCGGTTACGGTGACGCAGACTGCGCCCGCACCGGTCATCGCCGCTCCCCTCGTTGCAGCCCCCGCAGCATCGACGGCAACTCCAGTTACGCCCGCGCCTGTAATGGCGGCGCCGTCGCCTGTCGTTCAAGCTACTCCAACCCCAGCCCCCATTGTTTCCACGCCAGAACAGGAAGCGGCCCAGCCCGCCCGCGCTGCCTCGGTGAAGTCAGCCGAACGTACAGCGCCCCGGACCAGTGCACGTGAAGCGGTGCCAGGTTCATCCCAGGCAGAACTTGCAGCTACTCCTGCGGTAGTATCACCCCAGCCGGAGCCACAGGCACCAATTGCCACGCAGAAGGATGCCCCCGCACCGGTCGCTGCTTCGGCTCCGACAGAAACAGCGAACGCTGATACCGGCAATGGCCTTGAATGGGGACTGGTTGGTGGCGCAGCGGTGCTGTTGGGAGGACTGGGTTTGATGGCCGCTCGCCGTCGTCGCAATCCCGATCGTGCTGACGAGTTGCTGCTTGATCGCGCTGCAGAACCTGCTCCGTTGGAGCCCGTTGCTGAACGTACGTATATGCCTTCACCTGCTACCGCGGCTCCCTCGGCTTACCGCGATACACCAGCCTTTGTGTCACCTCGCATAGCGCCTGCGATGTCGAACGCACACACTGAAGATCAATCTCTAGAGGCATTGGCAGCAGCGGCACCTTCAGCCGAGAATCCATTCCTCACGCGGAAAAACCGCCTGCGTCGGGCGCATTTCATGCAGCGTCAGCATCAAGTCGGTCAGAACCGCGAAACTGCGGCGGCACCCGATGCGGCGTTTGTTCAGGAACAGCGCCGCCTGTCGCCGGTTTACGATTTCGGTGGGGGCATGACACAGCGTCGCGGCTTTGGTCGTCCCGCAACAACATGATCTGAACTGTCGGCAATGCTGAAGCCGGACCCCAAAAGGTCCGGCTTCAGTCGTTTCACGCCGCGACCTTCGCCAACCCCTTGGACAGTTGAACCGCGGCGTTCAGGCGCGCCACGGGATCGTTCCAGGTCCGCGTAATCACCAGTTTGCTATCGGGCCGCAATTTTGCCGTTCCCTCCAGCTTCTGCACATAAGCAATAAGGCCTCCTGGATTAGGAAAACTGTCATCTTGGAAGCTGACCAGCGCGCCCTTGCCGCCTACATCCATCTTGGCAATGTTGGCCCTAAGACAATTCTGTTTGATCTCGATAAGCTTGAGCAAGTTCTGCGTAGGTTGTGGCAACTTTCCAAAGCGATCGATAAGTTCTGCGGCAAAAGCTTCGATGCCTTGCCGATCTTCCAACTCATTGATTCGGCGATAGAGCCCCATGCGCAAATCGAGATCAGGGACATAATCGTCCGGAATCATGATCGGCGCATCAATGGTGATTTGCGGCGAGAACGCGTCACGCGCCCTCTCCGACGCGATCCCGCCAGCCTTAGCATCCAGGATCGCCTCCTCCAGCATCGACTGGTAGAGTTCGAAACCCACTTCGCGGATATGGCCAGACTGCTCGTCGCCCACCAGATTGCCCGCCCCACGAATATCCAGGTCATGACTGGCCAACTGGAAACCTGCGCCCAACGTGTCGAGGTCAGACAGCACCTTGAGCCGCTTTTCGGCCGTTTCCGTGATGATCCGGTCAGCCGGTGTGGTCATGTAAGCATAAGCCCGCGTCTTCGACCGCCCGACACGCCCGCGTAACTGATAAAGCTGAGCCAAGCCGAAGCGATCAGCGCGATGGATTATGAGCGTATTGGCGCTCGGAATATCGAGTCCGCTTTCGACGATCGTGGTCGAAAGCAGCACATCGTAACGCTTGTCATAGAAGGCCGACATGCGCTCTTCCACTTCAGTGGGCGACATCTGGCCGTGCGCCACCACTGCGCGGACTTCGGGCACTTCGTTGCGCAGGAATTCCTCAATCTCGTTGAGGTCGGTGATGCGCGGGACAACGAAGAAGCTCTGGCCGCCACGATAATGTTCACGCAGCAGCGCCTCGCGGATGACGACCCCATCCCAAGGCATGATGTAGGTGCGCACGGCAAGGCGGTCGACCGGCGGCGTCTGGATCACCGACAATTCGCGCAGGCCTGACATCGCCATCTGCAGCGTTCGGGGAATTGGCGTGGCCGTCAATGTCAGGACATGCACGTCCGACTTGAGCTGCTTCAGCCGCTCCTTATGCACCACACCGAAACGCTGTTCTTCATCGACGATGACGAGACCGAGGCGATTAAATTCCAGCCCCTTCGTCAATAGCGCATGCGTGCCCACTACGATGTCAAGCGTGCCGTCCGCCAGCGCCGCCTTGGTCGCCTTCGCTTCCGCCGCAGGCACGAGCCGAGACAGCCGCCCGACCTTCATCGGAAAGCCGCGAAAGCGCTCTTCGAAATTGTTGAAATGCTGCCGGGCCAGCAATGTGGTCGGGCCGATCAGCGCGACCTGCATCCCGGCCATGGCGGCAACGAAAGTGGCCCGCAGCGCAACTTCGGTTTTCCCGAAACCAACATCGCCGCAGACAAGGCGGTCCATCGGACTGCCCGCCGCCAAGTCTTGCAACACGTCCGAAATCGCACGGTCCTGATCGTCGGTTTCATCATAGGGGAAGCGATCGACAAAGGCCGGATAGCCTGCCGCGTCCGGTTCCGCGATGGCCGCAGGACGCAACGCGCGCGCGGCCGCTGTCTTGAGCAATTCGCCAGCGATCTCGCGGATACGTTCGCGCATCTTGGCCTTGCGGCGCTGCCATGCCTCGCCGCCCAGCTTGTCGAGCGATACGCCATCGGTTTCCGATCCGTAGCGCGAGAGCACGTCGAGATTCTCGACCGGCACATAGAGCTTGTCGTTGCCCGCATAGACCAGCGCCACGCAATCATGGGGTGCCTTCCCGACCGGAATCGACGTGAGCCCGTCATAGCGCCCGATCCCATGATCGGCGTGAACCACCAAATCACCGGGCGTAAGCGTGGCGAGTTCGGAAAGAAACGCATCCGCGCTCTTCTTGCGCTTGGCCCGGCGCACGAGGCGATCGCCAAGCATGTCCTGCTCGGTAAGCACCGCCACGTCCGGAGCCGTAAAGCCGTGGTCCAGCGGCAGCACCATCAGCGCCACCGATCCCGTAGCGGCGAGACCGAACGCTTCCTGCCAGCTATCGGCCGCAGCGAGACGCTTGACGCCATGATCAAGCAGAAGCCCCGAGAGACGTTCTCGCGCGCCGACCGAATAGCTGGCGATCACGATCTTGTGATCTTTGCTCAGCTTGGCGATATGCTTGCCCACGGCTTCGTAGACGTTTGCATTTTGCGCCCGTTCCGGCGCAAAATCGCGAGGGCCGTCCACGCCGAAGTCGAGTACCGTCGCGCTTTCCGGTTCATGGAAAGGGCTGGTGATGTGTAGCGCGTTGGTGGCAATTGCGCCTGACCACTCGTCCGCGGTCAGATAAAGCTGTGCGGGGTCAAGTGGACGATAGGAGCCGGGATCGGCGGAGCGCGCTTCGATGCGGTTCGCGTGGTAATCACGGATCGCCTCCAGCCGTGACTCAGCGGCCGCCGTCGCGCCATGGTCGCGGATGATGACAGCGCCCTCGCCCAAATGCTCGAACATCGGGACGAGGCGCTCTTCGAAGAGCGGCAGCCAATGCTCCATGCCCGCAAGCCTGCGTCCTTCGCTGACCGCCTGGTACAGGGGATCGCCTGTGGCAGTCGCGCCGAATATCTCACGATACCGGCTGCGGAAGCGCTTGATCGTGTCTTCGTCCAGCAACGCTTCGGAAGCGGGGAGCAGCGTGAAGCCTTCGACGGCACCAGTCGTGCGCTGATCGCCGGGGTCGAAGCGGCGGACGGTCTCGATCTCCTCGCCGAAGAAATCGAGACGCAGGGGCTGTGCTTCGCCTCCGGGGTAAAGGTCGACAATACCGCCTCGGATAGCAAATTCGCCCGCGTCATGCACGGTGTCGGTGCGCACATAGCCATTGGCCTGCAACATCTCAGCCAGCTTCGATATGGCAATGCGTTCGCCCGGCGCCAGTCGTGCGACCAATTGCCGGATGCGAAAAGGCGTCAATGTCCGCTGCGTAAAGGCATTGACGGTGGTGACGACGAGCTGCGACCCTTTGGGCTTCGCCTGCAACGCATTCAGCCCCGCCAGCCGCTCCGACGCGGCGCGCAGCGAAGGCGACGCGCGATCATAGGGAAGGCAATCCCAGGCGGGAATGCGGATGATCTCCAGCTCCGGCGCGAAATAGGCGGCGGTGTCCGCCACCGCCTGCATCAACTGCTCGTCAGGGGCGATGAACACCGCGCGCGTCGATGCGGCCCGCGCGATATCGGCTAACAGCCATGGCTGAAACCCCGCCGGAACGCCGGAGAGCGTCAGGGGAGTTTTGGATTTCAGTATCTTCTGGAGGTCAGTCACTATTTACGGAAACACGTCATTCGGCGACCGGCACATAATCGAGCTTGCGCATCGCGTCCATCATCGGTCCCTGATACTGCGCCGGAGTAGGCAATGTGCCGAGCGCCCATGCCATGATATCCACGTCCTGCTCGTCCATCAGGGTCTCAAACCAGACGAGCTGTTCCTCAGTCCATGTCGCGCCATAGGCATCAAAAAAACCGCCGATCATCAGGTCCGCCTCTTTGGTGCCGCGATGAGATGCGCGGAAGCTTAGCCTGCGCAGGCGGGGATCGTCGTGCATTAATAAATCCTTGTGCGGCAGTCGGCTGTTAGCGCCGCCGTGTATAAAGCAGCGCAGCGACAATCGCCGCAGATCCTATGCCTACGGCCGCGCCGATCGCGACTGATTTTTTTGAAGGGCCATTGTTTTCGTCCACGGGTCGGCTTCCCGCTTCCGCTGCCGCATTCGTCGGCGGAAATGGCGTATTTTCAGCCGCTTCTGTCGATCCTTCGGTCATTCATCTTCTCCACCTATTTTGCCGCTTAACGTGCGAGCGGCAGCAAGGATGCCTTTGTTACGGCGGCCCAAAACAAAATGGGCCAGCCTTTCGGCCAGCCCTCGCCCGCCGAAGCGGTTTGTCCCTGGTGCACCCGGAGCGATTCGAACGCCCGGCCCTCAGATTCGTAGTCTGATGCTCTATCCAGCTGAGCTACGGGTGCGTCAGGGAAGTGCGCAGATAGAAGGGGGCGTCCGATCTGGCAACCCCCTTTTACCGCTTGACGCGCTTTATTTGCGTAGGCGTTATTTTCGAGCCGCCAAAGCCGCCTGAGCAGCCGCCAAACGCGCGATCGGCACGCGGTATGGCGACGCCGAAACATAGTCGAGACCCACGGTTTCGCAGAAGGCGATGGAGGCAGGATCGCCGCCATGCTCGCCGCAGATGCCGAGTTTGATGTCAGGCCGCGTCGCACGACCGCGTTCGGCCGCGATCTGGATCAGTTCGCCTACGCCTTCCACATCGATGCTGACGAACGGATCGCGGGGGAAGATGCCCTTATCGACATAGGTGCCCAGGAAACGGCTGGCGTCGTCGCGGCTGATCCCGATCGTGGTCTGCGTGAGGTCGTTTGTGCCGAACGAGAAGAACTCGCCCGCCTGCGCGATCTCGCCTGCCTTCAATGCTGCACGCGGCAACTCGATCATCGTGCCCACCAGATACTCGATCGTCTTGCCGCGTTCGGCAAACACTTCCTTGGCGACACGATCGACGATCGCCTTCATCAGTTCCAGTTCCTTCGCGGTGGCGACGAGCGGGATCATGACTTCTGGGATCGGGGCCGTGCCGCTTTGCGCGGCGACATCGATCGCCGCTTCGAAAATAGCGCGCGCCTGCATCTCGTAGATCTCAGGATATGTCACGCCCAGGCGGCACCCGCGATGGCCCAGCATCGGGTTGAACTCGTGCAACTCAGACGCGCGGCGCTTCAATTCGTCCACGCCCACGCCCGCAGCCTTTGCGACTTCGGAGAACTCGCTCTCCTCATGCGGCAGGAATTCATGCAGCGGCGGATCGAGCAGACGGATCGTCACGGGCAGTCCCGCCATCACCGTGAAAATCTCGGTAAAGTCGCTGCGCTGTTCGGGCAGCAGCTTGTCCAGCGCTTCGCGACGGCCCTTCTCGTTGTCGGCCAGGATCATCTGGCGGACGGCGGTGATGCGCGCCGCGTCGAAGAACATATGCTCCGTACGGCAGAGGCCCACGCCTTCCGCGCCGAATTCCCGCGCGGTCTTGCAGTCGAGCGGGGTTTCGGCGTTGGCGCGCACCTTCAGGCGACGCACCTTGTCTGCCCATACCATCAGCACACCGAAATCACCGGCAAGCTCAGGCTGCACGGTGGGAACGGCGCCCGCCATCACTTCCCCGGTCGAGCCGTCGATGGTGATGATGTCGCCCTCGCCCAGCTCACGGCCCGCTACGCGCAGCACCTTCGCCTTGGCATCGATCGACAGGCTCCCAGCACCGGACACGCACGGGCGGCCCATGCCACGCGCCACCACGGCGGCGTGCGACGTCATGCCGCCACGCGCCGTCAGAATGCCCTTGGCCGCGTGCATGCCGTGGATGTCCTCAGGCGACGTCTCCGTGCGCACGAGGATGACGGCCTCGCCCATTTCGTTGCGACGCTCTGCGGTGTCGGCGTCGAACACGATCATGCCGGACGCGGCACCGGGCGACGCCGGCAGCCCCTTGGTCAGCACATCGCGCGGTGCCTTGGGATCCAGCGTCGGGTGCAGCAATTGGTCGAGCGCCGACGGATCGACGCGCGCGACGGCCTCCTCCTCTGTAATCAGTCCCTCGCCCGCCATATCGACCGCCATCTTGAGCGCAGCCTTCGCGGTGCGCTTGCCCGACCGCGTCTGGAGCATCCACAGCTTGCCCTGCTGCACCGTGAACTCGATATCCTGCATGTCGCGATAATGCTTTTCCAGGATCTGGAACACGCTCGCCAGCTCGGCGTAGGTTTCCGGCATCGCCTCTTCCATCGAAGCGGCCTTCGCCCCTGCCCGCTCGCGCGCGGCCAGCGTCAGATATTGCGGCGTCCGGATGCCCGCAACGACATCTTCGCCCTGTGCGTTGATCAGGAATTCGCCGTAATAGACGTTCTCACCGGTTGCAGGGTCGCGCGTGAAGGCGACGCCGGTGGCGGAAGTGTCACCCATGTTGCCAAACACCATCGCCTGTACGTTGACGGCGGTGCCCCAGTCGCCCGGAATGTCGTTCAACCGGCGATAGACTTTCGCGCGGTCCGCCTGCCAGCTGCCGAACACGGCGCTGATCGCGCCCCAAAGCTGATCGTGCACATCCTGCGGGAAAGGCTTTTTCCACTGGTCCGCAACGATCTTCTTGTACTCGGCCACCAGCGCGCGCCAATCGTCGGCGGTCAGTTCGGTGTCGAGCGAATAGCCATTGTCTTCCTTGGCGATCTCCAGCGCTTCCTCGAACGCGCCGTGATCGAGTTCCAGCACGACGTCGGAATACATCTGGATGAAGCGGCGATAGCTGTCCCACGCGAACCGCGCGTCGCCGGAGGTCGCGGCCAAGCCTTCCACGGTCTCGTCGTTGAGGCCGAGGTTGAGGACGGTGTCCATCATGCCCGGCATCGACACGCGCGCGCCGGAACGAACGGAGACGAGCAGCGGGTCGGCGGCATTGCCGAACGTCTTGCCCGTTATCCCCTCGATATGGGCAATGCCGTTCGCGACTTCCGCGCGCAGGCTGTCGGGGAAGACCTCGCCATCGACATAATAGCGCGTGCACATCTCGGTCGTAATCGTGAAGCCCGGTGGCACCGGCAGGCCGATCGACGCCATGCCATCAAGGTTCGCGCCCTTGCCGCCCAGCAGGTTCTTGTTGCCCTTCCCGCCATCATCCACACCGCCGCCAAAGCGATAGACGTAGCGGGGTTCGTTGCCCGTGGTGGTGTCGTTGGTCTTCAAAGCGGTAGCCATGGATGTCCCTCTGCACTGGGAAGTTTAAAACGCATTGTGCGTTGCAACACGGATTCCTTCAAGGCAGGAAGTTGCGACTTTTGCAACTCGATTCAGGATGAACCGCTATTTTGGTGCTGTCGTCCCTGCAAGGTTGAAAGATTATCACCTCACATCAGCCTTCGATGCGGGAGAAATCTGCGACGCCATGCACCGCGTCCCGCATCCGCGCCAGCAGTGCGAGGCGGGCAGATCGCTTGGCAGGATCGGGATCGTTCACCGTGACGACTTCGAAGAACGCGTCGATAGGCGCACGCAGGGTCGCAAGGGCAGCCATGGCGGCGGCGAAGTCTTCGCGAGCAATGGCTTTGGTTGCGCGTGGTTCAGCGGCGTCGAGGGCGGCGATGAGCGCGGCTTCGTCGGGTTCGGGGGTGTATGCGGTTGCCGTCATGCCAGCCTCGGCTAGTGTCTCATGAGGCAGCGCGCCATCGCCTGACACCCCAGCCTGCGCTGGGGTGACGGCAGTGGCGAAAGGCGCTTCCTTCTTGAGGATATTCGCGGCGCGCTTGTATCCGGCGAGCAGGTTGGTGCCATCCGGCGTTTCGACAAATGCCTGTAGCGCCCGCACGCGGGCGAGAAGGCGGACGAGATCATCCTCGCCACCGAGGGCGAACACTGCGTCGATAAGGTCGTGACGGACACCGGCCTCGCGTTGCTGCACTTTGAGGCGGTCGGCAAAGAAGTCAGGCAGCGTTTCGAAAGTCTTATTCATGGACCGCAAATGCAGTTCGTATTCGGCATCCCCGATACCTGGAGCGCAATGCAGGTCTGTCATACCAGCGAGTGCGCGGGTAATTGATTCCCACAAGCTCAAGCGCACCACGTTTCGGGTCAGCAACTCTAGTACACCAAGTGCGGCTCTTCTAAGCGCAAACGGATCTTTGGAGCCAGTTGGCGGCATGTCAGCGTAGAAGAACGACACGAGCGTATCCAACTTATCCGCCAAACTCACCGCCACCGTCACCGGGGCGGTAGGCACTTCGTCCCCCTGACCCACCGGCTTGTAATGATCGCGGATGGCGTCGGCCACCGCATCGGGCAGTCCCTCGGCGCGGGCGTAGTAGCCGCCCATGACGCCTTGCAGTTCCGGAAACTCGCCGACCATTTCGGTGACGAGATCGGCTTTGCACAGGCGCGCCGCCTGTTCGGCCATGTCGGCCAACTCAGCCTTCGTCATGCCAGCGTGGGCTGGCATCTCAGGCGATGGCGCGCCGCCGCTTGAGACCCCAGCGTTCGCTGGGGTGACGGTTTGAGATGCCGACGAGGGCGTCACGATGCCCTCTTCCACCAGCCACCGCGCTAGCTTCGCCACCCGCTCCACCTTGTCGGCGACGGTGCCCAGCTTCTCGTGGAAGGTGATCCGCTCCAGCTTCTTCGCGTGATCCTCAAGCCGCGTCTTCTTGTCCTGCTCCCAGAAGAAGCGCGCGTCGCTCAGGCGTGCGGCGAGAACCTTGCGGTTGCCCGCGACGATCGCCGTGCCGCCATCATGCGCCTCTATATTCGCGGTGCATATGAACGCAGGCGCCAATGCACCAGCCGCGTTGCGCAAAACAAAATATTTCTGGTTAGTGCGCAGAGTTAGCTGAATAACTTCAGGCGGCACCTCAAGAAACGCCGGGTCGAAATCACCCAACAGCGGCACCGGCCATTCGGTCAGGCCCGCATTCTCCGCGACCAGTCCCTTGTCCTCGACCAGCATCAGGCCGTGGGCGGCGGCGGCTTCCTGCGCCTTCGCTTCGATGATCGCCATACGCTCGGCATGATCGACGATGACATGGCAGGCGCGCAGCTTCTCGACATAGTCGCTCGCGCCGCCGATGGTGATCTGATGCGGATGGTGGAAGCGATGACCCAGCGTCGCGAAGCCGGAGCGGACGCCCTCAATCTCGATATCGACGAGGTCTTCGCCCAGGATCGCGACGATGCCCTGTAGCGGGCGCACCCAGCGCAGGCTCTCGGTCGTCTGGCTGGCTTTGCCCCAGCGCATCGATTTCGGCCATGGAAACGCGCGGACGATCGCGGGGATCGCTTCGGCCAGCACGTCAGCGGTGGCGCGACCCGGCTTTTCGATGACCGCGAACAGGATGACGTTGCCCTTTGCGTCGGGCCGCTCAACCAGTTGTTCCCGCGTCAGGCCGGTCTTGCCAAGGAACCCGGCGAGCGCCTGTGGTGGCGCGTCGGCGCGCGGGCCTTTCAATTCCTCGTTCACGGCTTGCGTCTGGAGAGGCAGGCCGCTTGCGATCAGGGCAAGGCGACGGGGCGTGACGAAGGATTGGATACTGTCGGGCTTCAACCCGGCTTCGGCCAGCTTCTCGGTGAACAGGCGCGCGAGGTCTTCGGATGCCTTCTGCTGCATCCGCGCAGGGATTTCTTCGCACAGGAGTTCCAAGAGGAAGTCAGTCATAGCGCGGCACTCTCAATACCGTTCGGGCTGAGCTCGTCGAAGCCTTCTACTGAACGAAATGAAGTATGCTTCGCCCGCGGCTCAGCAGAACCCTTCGACAGGCTCAGGGCGAACGGATTTTTAAGGCCGACCATAATCACGCGGCCCATCCGTTGATCTTCATCCACGCGTCGCAGCTTCCCTTGGCGAGGTCGCGGACGCGGGCGATGTAGCTGGCGCGCTCCTGCACGGAGATGACGCCGCGCGCCTGTAACAGGTTGAACACATGGCTCGCCTTGATCGCCTGGTCATAGGCGGCCAGCGGCACATCGGCGGCGATGCTCGCCTGACATTCGGCTTCGGCATCCTTGAACCAGCGGAACAGCTTGTCGGTGTCGGCGACTTCGAAGTTCCACTTCGACATCTGCTTTTCGTTCTCAAGGAACACATCGCCATAGGTCACGCCCGCGTCATTGAAGCGCAGGTCGTAGACGCTGTCGACGCCCTGAATATACATGGCGAGCCGCTCCAGCCCGTAGGTCAGTTCGCCCGCGACCGGTTTGCAGTCATAACCGCCCATCTGCTGGAAATAGGTGAACTGCGTGACTTCCATGCCATCGCACCACACTTCCCAACCCAATCCCCATGCGCCGAGCGTCGGGCTCTCCCAGTCGTCCTCGACAAAGCGAATGTCGTGCAGCAGCGGGTCGATCCCGATTTCCCGCAGACTGTCGAGATACAGATCCTGCAGATTCGGCGGCGATGGCTTCATGATCACCTGATATTGATAGTAATGTTGAAGCCTGTTCGGGTTCTCTCCATAGCGCCCGTCGGTGGGGCGACGCGAGGGCTGCACATAGGCGGCGTTCCAGGGGTTCGGCCCGAGGCTGCGCAACGTGGTGGCCGGGTGGAAGGTGCCCGCGCCGACTTCCATATCATAGGGTTGCAGGATCACGCAGCCCTGCTTGCTCCAATAGGCGTGGAGGGTCAGGATCAAGTCCTGAAAGCTGAGCGTATCGGGCTTTGCGGCCATGGTCGTATTGCGCCTGCTACTGGAAAAAAGCGTGGCGGTGCCTTGGCGCATGGGGCCGGACGGGTCAAGTCGGGGCACGCGGGCAAGATGGTAAAAGCGCTTGCTGTGCGGCGTGGCGCGACGCATCTACTTCGCATTCCAGTTCAGAAAGTTCACCTGTGTCGTTTCGCTTAGAATCCCTGGCTGCCTTGCTGCTCCTTGCGGTGTCTCCGCCTGCCTTGGCTCAGACGCCTGCGCCGGAGGCTGGTGCCGATCCCGCGCTTTGGGTGGTGAAGGACGGCGACACGACAATCTACCTGTTCGGCAGCGTCCATGTTCTGAAACCCGGCACGGTCTGGTTTGATGACGAGATAAAGACGGCGTTCGACAAGTCGGATGAACTCGTGCTGGAAATGGTGGAACCGGATCAGGCGACGATGATGCAGAAGGTCGCGTCGTTGGGCGTCGATCCAGATGGTCCACCACTGAGCGAGAAGCTGGAGGAAAAGCCGCGCGCCGCCTACATTGCGGCAATGACCGCAAATGGCATTCCGTGGCAGGCGCTGGAGAAGTTTCAGCCGTGGATGGCCGGGATTACTTTGTCCGTCGCACCACTTGGGCGGCTGGGTTACGCCGCGGATCAGGGAGTGGAGAAGATCCTGACTACAGCGGCGAAGCAGGCTGGCAAGACGATCGAGGGGCTGGAAACACCCGAGCAGCAACTGGGCTATTTCGCGACCTTGCCGGAACCGCAGCAAGTCGCGTTCCTCAATGCCACCGTTGCCGAACTGCCCGAGGCGGAGAGCACCTTCGCCCGGATGATCGCAAGCTGGAGTGAGGGTAAAGTTGACGCACTAGCGGCGGAAATGAACGCATCGCTGGAAGCGACGCCGGAACTGGCGCAAGTGCTGCTCTATAATCGCAATGCCAACTGGGCGAAGTGGATCAAGGCGCGGCTGGACAAGCCTGGGACGGTGTTCATGGCGGTGGGCGCCGGACATCTTGCGGGTGCCAAGGATGTGCAGGATCAACTTGAAGTGCTGGGCATCGAGACGCACCGCGTGCCCAAGGCGAACCTCGTAGCGCATTGATGGGCCGTTGATCGTGGGCGTCGGCGGCTTACATGGATCAGGATGCAAAAACCTTTCCTGACCGTCATTGGGCTTGTGCTCCTATTACTGAATGCCTGTTCCGGAGAGCGTTCGCCAAAAGACGAGCGAGGCGCACCTGCCTTATGGAAGATCGAGAACAAAGGGCAGAAAGCCTTTGTTTTTGGTACGATCCATGTGCTGCCTGAGAATGTCGACTGGCAGACGCCAATATTGGCAGAGGCAATGGCGGCGTCGGACGGTCTGGTTCTCGAAGCGGAAGGCCTGGATGATGACGCAGCGGCGCGGAAGATCTTCAACCGTCTAGGCCAAAGTCCCAACCTGCCGCGCCTGACCCAGCGCGTCGCCGCGTCGGATCGCCCTGCGCTCAGCGCGCTGATGGATCGTGGTGGGCTGAAAGAGGCGGATCTGTCGCGATATGAAAGCTGGGCTGCGTCGCTGCTGCTCTCCACGGTTGCGCAAAGCGAACTTGGGCTTTCCGGCGCGCAAGGCGTCGAGCCTTCGCTGACGGCGACATTCCGGGCGGCGGGTAAGCCTGTGTCAGGCCTTGAAACCGTCACCGAGCAGTTCTCCTTGTTCGACCGCTTGCCGGACGCCGTGCAACAGCGCCTCCTCGTCGACAGCATCAACGATGCCAAGGACAGCCGGGCCGAATATGGCAAGATGATGCGCGCATGGCTCACCGGCGACACGAAAGCGATTGCCCGGGACTTTGTGGCAGAGCTTGCGCCCGAACCGGAACTGGCGGGACCGTTGCTCACCGACCGCAACCGCGCCTGGGCGGCGCGTATTCCGCAGTTGAAGGGCAGCCCATTCATCGCGGTGGGCGCGGCGCATCTTGCCGGACCGGATAATCTTCTGTCTCTACTTCAGCGTCAGGGTTACACCATCAAGCGCATCCAGTGATGCCGCCCACGCCGCGCTTGCCTTTCGCGCGGTTTCTGCTAATGGCCCCGCTCCCGTTATGGTCATCCCTGGAGGCGTGACGGGCAAATGTAACCACTTACCAGTTTTGGAGACACGCAATGAGCGATCAGCTTACGCTGTCGGCCGAGGCACGCGATCGGGCAGGCAAGGGAGCCTCCCGCGCTCTCCGCCGCGAGGGCCGCGTACCAGCCGTCATTTACGGAATGAACGAAGAACCCACCATGGTTCATGTGGAGGAGAAGGCGCTGAACAAGCTGCTGGGCACCGGCCACTTCATGAACTCGGTCGTCATGGTCGAAGTGAACGGCAAGCCCGTTCGCACGCTTCCCAAGGACGTTGCCTTCCATCCTGTAAGCGAGCGCCCGCTACATGCGGACTTCCTGCGCGTGTCCGAACATGCCGCTGTGCATGTGAACGTCCCCGTCCGCTTCGAGAACGAAGATGCATCGCCAGGTCTGAAGCGCGGCGGCGTTTTGAACGTCGTGCGTCATGAGCTTGAAATGATCGTCGATGCATCGGAAATTCCGGACGATATCGTTGTCGACCTGAGCGGCTTTGAAGTGGGCGACTCGATCCATATCAGCAGCGTTACGCTGCCGAAGGGTGCAAAGTCGGCCATCGAAGACCGCGACTTCACCATCGCTACCATAGTCGCTCCCTCCGCGCTGAAGAGCAGCGACGGCGATGCCGCCGATGCTACGGAAGGCGAAGCCGCAGCCTAAGCTGCCTTCCCTTCGTGACGCTGAACAGACCCCGTTCGTTCTATTCGGAACGGACGGGGTTTGCGTTTGGAGCCTGACGAGATGCAGCTTTGGGTCGGCCTCGGCAATCCTGGTGCGCAATATGCCCTGAACCGGCATAATGTGGGCTTCATGGCGGCTGACATCATTGCGGAACTGCATGGCTTCACGGCGCCCAAGCGTCAGTTTCAGGGTTGGGCCAGCGAAGGTCGGCTAGGCTCCGAGAAATTGTTGTTGCTCAAGCCCGCGACGTTCATGAACGAGAGTGGCCGGGCAGTCGGAGAGGCAATGCGCTTCTACAAGCTGACGCCGGAAGACGTGACCGTGTTCCACGACGAGTTGGACCTCGCGCCTTTCAAGGTGAAGGTGAAGCGTGGCGGCGGTACGGCGGGGCATAATGGCCTGCGGTCGATGGATTCGCATATCGGGCCGGAGTTTCGCCGGGTGCGGATTGGGATCGGTCATCCGGGGCATAAGGATCGCGTGCACGGCTATGTGCTGGGCAACTATGCCAAAGCGGAGATGGACCCGCTGTCGGACCTGCTAGGCGCGATTGGCGCGGAGGCGCATTGGCTGGCGGCGGGCGACGATGTGCGGTTTGCGAATGATGTCGCCCTTCGGTTGCAAGGCAAGTGCGGTTTGTAGAGTAAGTTTTAAAGGCAGGGACCAGGAATATGGGTTTCAAATGCGGTATCGTCGGGCTTCCCAACGTGGGCAAGTCGACTCTGTTCAACGCTTTGACGGAAACGCAGGCGGCGCAGGCGGCGAACTATCCGTTCTGCACGATCGAGCCGAATGTCGGCAATGTTGCCGTGCCCGATCCACGCCTGTACGAGATCGCCAAGATCGGCGGGTCCGCCAAGATCATCGAGACGCAACTGGCGTTCGTCGACATTGCCGGGCTGGTGCGCGGCGCGTCCAAGGGCGAAGGCCTGGGCAACCAGTTCCTTGCCAACATTCGCGAAGTTGACGCCATCGTCCATGTGCTGCGCTGCTTCGAAGACGATGACATCACGCATGTCGAAGGCAAGATCGACCCCATCGCCGACGCGGAGACCGTAGAGACCGAATTGATGCTGTCTGATCTGGATTCGCTGGAAAAGCGCGTTCCGGCACTCCTGAAGAAGGGCCAGCAGGGCGACAAGGAAGCCAAGGCAGCGGCGGCCGTATTGGGTCAGGCGCTTGAGTTGCTCCGTGAAGGCAAGCCCGCACGGCTGGCGAAGCCGCGCGATGAGGAAGAAGAACGGTTATTTTCGCAGGCGCAATTGCTGACAAGCAAGCCGGTCCTTTACGTGTGCAACGTAGACGAAGGCAGTGCGGCGGAAGGCAATGCGTTCAGCACACGCGTGTTCGAGAAGGCTAAGGCCGAAGGTGCGAGCGCCGTCATCGTCTCCGCCGCAATTGAAGCCGAACTCATCACCATGCCAGTGGAAGAGCGCGGCGAATACCTCGAAGCATTAGGGCTGAAGGAAGCAGGTCTCGCGCGCATCATCCGCGCCGGCTACGAATTGCTCGGCCTCATCACCTTCTTCACGGTCGGCCCCAAAGAGGCGCGCGCATGGACCGTCAATCGCGGCTCCAAGGCACCGCAGGCAGCTGGTGCGATCCATAGCGATTTCGAAAAGGGGTTCATCCGCGCCGAGACCATGGCGTATGAGGATTATGTCAAATACAACGGTGAAGCGGGTGCCAAGGAAGCCGGCAAGTGGCGCGCAGAAGGCAAGGAATATGTGACGCAAGACGGCGACATCATGCTGTTCCGCTTCAATGTGTAGCTTGATTGACGTGAACGTCAGGCACGACTAGATAACGGCTTTTCCGTTGCAGGTTGAAACTCGTATGACGCACTATTTCGAAGATATCCAGGTTGGATCGGTGGAGCGATTCGGCCACTATGTGGTCGAACGGGACGAGGCTATCGCATTTGCGGGCAAATATGATCCACAACCGTTTCATTTGTTGGACGACGCGGCAGCGCAAACGCACTTCAAGAAGCTGGCGGCAAGCGGTTGGCACACCACGGGCATGTTCATGGCCATGTTCGTCGCCCACATGCAAAAGGAGCCTGCGCGTCAGGAAGCCAGCCTCGGTGCCCTAGGCGTCGATGAACTACGCTGGCTCCGGCCCTGTTACCCAGGAGATATCTTGCATTGTGAGGCCGAAGTGATTGAGAAGAACCAATCAAAGAGCCGGCCAGAGATGGGCATCATCAGGACTAAGGTCACGGTCTTCAATCAGCGCGACGAGCCGGTGATGACACTCATACCGATTGCAATGTGGCGGACGCGCCCGATTTGACCTGATGGCTCCTACTTCCGCCCGAACAGCTTTTCGATCGACCCGTGATCGAGCTTCACCCATGTCGGGCGGCCATGATTGCACTGTCCGCTGTGCGGAGTCACTTCCATTTCGCGGAGCAGCGCGTTCATTTCCGCCACGGATAGTACCCGCCCTGCCCGCACCGACCCGTGGCAAGCCATGGTGGCCGCGACATGATCCAACCGCTCCTTGAGCGACAAGGTGCTGTCGTAAGCGGCAAGATCGTCCGCCAGGTCCGTGACGAGGCCATGCACGTCACCCGCCCCCAGCATCGCGGGCGTCGCGCGCACCAACATTGCCGAGGGACCGAAGCGTTCGAGGTCCAGCCCGAACTCCGAAAGCTCCTCGATCCGTGCCTCAAGCCGGTCGCAGGCGGGCTCGTCCAGCTCCACCACTTCGGGTAGTAGCAGCGCCTGCGAGGCGACCCCCGCCCCTTCCAATGCACGGCGCATCCGCTCCAGGACCAGCCGCTCATGCGCGGCGTGCTGATCGACGATCACGAGCCCATCTTCCGCTTCCGCCACGATATAGGTCTTGGCGACCTGCCCGCGCGCTACGCCCAGCGGAAAGCTATGCGCTTGGGGCGGCGGTTGCGCGGCAGGCTCTGCGCGCGCTGCGGGGGGCGGCGGGAGGAAGGTGGCGCGGCGATCGCCGAAGCTTGGCACAAAGGCCGATGACGGCGCAGCACTCATCGCCTCGAAGATCGGCATGGCACCGATCGGAGTCGGTGAGACGGGCTCCTGCTGCCATGCACCAAGTGCCGAAGGATCGGCGCGCTGGACGGAGCGGAACCCCGCCTCATCAAGACCACGCTTGAGGCCACTGACGATCATGCCCCGGATCATGGCGGGCTCCCGAAAGCGCACTTCGTTCTTGGCGGGATGAACGTTCACGTCCACCTCGCCGGGCGGCAGATCGAGGAACAGCGCCACGACCGGATGCCTGTCCCGCGCCAGCAAGTCGGCATAGGCGCCGCGCACTGCGCCGATCAGCAGGCGGTCACGGACGGGACGGCCATTGACGAACAGAAACTGGTGATCGGCAACGCCGCGATGATAAGTCGGCAGGCCTGCGACGCCCGCCAGCCGGATGCCTTCGCGCTCCAGACTGATCACCACATGGTTATCGGCCAGCGCCCGGTCGGTGAGCGCCGCCACACGATCCTCGCGGCTTTCGCCATCCTGTACGCTGATGGCGCGTCTTCCATCATGCTCCAGCGTAAAGGCGATGTCCGGCCGCGCCATCGCCAGCCTACGAATGATATCGAGGCATGCCGCATATTCCGAACGCGCCGACCGCAGGAACTTGCGACGCGCCGGCACCTTGCCGAAGAGTTGCTCGACGCCGATGCGCGTCCCCGGCGGAACGGCCGTCGGCCCCTCCGAGATAAGCGCACCATTATCAATCACCCGCTGCCAGCCATCGCCATCACGCGTGCGGCTTTCGATAGTGACGGTCGCGACGCTGGCGATGGATGGCAGCGCCTCTCCCCGGAAGCCCAAAGTCGCGACGTTCTCGATCGCATCGTCGGGCAGCTTGGATGTCGCGTGCCGCTCCAGCGCGAGCGCCATGTCCTCACGCGTCATGCCGCACCCATCGTCCAGCACTTCGATCCGGTCCAGACCGCCCGATGCAAGCCGGATGGTGATGCGCCGAGCGCCCGCGTCTACCGCGTTCTCGACCAGCTCCTTCAGCGCGCTGGCGGGTCTCTCCACCACTTCGCCCGCAGCGATGCGATTGACCAGATGTTCGGGCAGGCGGCGTATTGACATTGGTTAGTGACTAGCCCAATCGAACGCCTTCCGCGACCCGCTGCCCGACATTTTTGCATATTTAGAGGCTGGCCGAGCGCAGGTGGGGAAACTGATACGTATCGCGGCTGCTGCCCCTTCCGGGTGGGCGGTCTGGACTAGGGAAAAGCATGTCGATCTTTTCGCGTTTATTCAAATTTTCCTCGCAGGATATGGCGATAGACTTGGGGACGGCCAACACTGTGGTCTATGTGCGCGGGCGCGGTATCGTTCTGAATGAGCCTTCAGTCGTCGCGGTCGAGACTTTGAATGGCATCAAGCGCGTCAAGGCCGTGGGTGATGATGCGAAGTTGATGATGGGCAAGACGCCCGACAGCATCGAAGCGATTCGTCCCTTGCGCGACGGCGTGATCGCGGACATCGATGTCGCCGAGCAGATGATAAAGCACTTCATCACGAAGGTGCATGGCGGCAAGGCGCGGCCCTGGCGCTTCCCTGAAATCGTTATCTGCGTGCCGTCGGGTTCCACCAAGGTCGAGCGCCGCGCCATTCGTGACGCCGCCAGCAATGCAGGCGCGAGCCAGGTGTTCCTGATCGAGGAGCCGATGGCCGCGGCGATCGGCGCCGACATGCCCGTCACCGAGCCGATCGGCTCCATGGTTGTGGATATCGGCGGCGGCACCACCGAAGTCGCGGTGCTATCGCTACGTGGCCTTGCATACACCACATCCGTGCGTGTCGGCGGAGACAAGATGGACGAAGCGATTGTTTCTTACGTCCGTCGCCACCATAACCTGCTGATCGGTGAAGCGACTGCCGAGCGGATCAAGAAGGAATATGGAGTTGCGCAGTCCCCCGCCGATGGCGTGGGCGAGACGATCCATATCAAGGGCCGCGACCTGGTGAATGGCGTACCCAAGGAAATCTCGATCAACCAGGGCCAAATCGCGGACGCGCTGGCCGAGCCGATTAGCACCATTGTCGAGGGGGTACGCATCGCGCTGGAAAACACCGCGCCGGAACTGGCCGCCGATATCGTCGATCAGGGCATTGTGCTGACCGGCGGCGGCGCGCTGCTGAAGGGTCTGGACGACGAATTGCGCGATGAAACCGGGCTGCCCGTCACGATCGCCGAAGATCCGCTCACCTGTGTCGCGATCGGCACCGGCCGCGCCATGGAAGACCCGATGTTCCGGGGCGTCCTGCAAACCGGCTGAGGAAAGGTTAAGCGATGGCGCGGCCACCCAGCCGGCGCCCCGGCTATGACCGGAAGGCGCAATATGGCCTGTTTGCTGGCTACGTCGTTGCAGTGTCGGGTGCATGTATCGGCCTCCTGCTGGTAATCGTAGCCATGTTCGATCCGACGGGTTTTTCGGCGATACGCTCGGTTGCCGGTGAAATTACCCGACCCGTTTCGGCGACGCTCCGGCAACTGGTAAGCGGCGTTGGCACAGTGGATGAGCAGATCGTCGCCTATTTCCGCGCGGGATCGCAAAACGTCGGATTGCGCCGTCAGGTCGACGCCAATCGAACGCGCCTGATCGAGGCCGCCGCAATCGAACAGGAAAACATGCGGCTCAAGAAGCTGCTGAAACTTGTGGATGACGAGGAAGGCGAAGTCGTCGCCGCGCGCCTCATCAGTTCATCGTCCAGCAGCACGCGCCGCCTCGCTCGCCTCAATGCCGGACGGTTGCAGGGCGCGTATCCCGGCATGCCGGTGCGCGCGCCAGAGGGCCTGATCGGCCGCATCCAGACCGCCGGGCCAAACACCGCCGACGTGCTTCTTTTAAGCGACAGCCAAAGCATCGTGCCGGTCCGCCGCGCCAAGGATAATATCGCCGGCATCTGCACCGGCCTTGACGACGGATCGCTAGAAATCCGCTCGTTGAATGCGGGGAACATACCATTCCGGCCCGGCGACATCATGGTGACATCCGGTACAGGGGGGCTTTATCGTCCCAATATCCCGGTCGCGATTATCGTGCGCGTCGATGGGGACAAGGCCATTGCGGCACCGTTAGCAAACCCTGCGCGCGTAGAGGCTGTGATCGTTCAGCGGGCCTACGAGGCGACCGTCACGCGGCCCCCACCCGTCGTACCGACTGCTGACGCGGCGAACGCGGCCACCACAACCAGCGCGCCATGATACCGCAGGGTCCTCGCCTTGGCGGCAACCCTTCGCGCCTTCGCCTGGAGGGGACGCCGTTTATCACCGTCATGCTCGGCTCCATGCTGACGTCGCTGCCGATTATCGCGCAATCGCCGGTGCTGCCGCCCGTCGGGCTGTTGCTGCTGCTGTCCTGGCGGCTGCTGCGGCCGGAGCTATGGGCGGCATGGATTGCCCTCCCCCTTGGCTTCTTCGACGACATGATGACTGGGCAGCCGCTTGGCAGTGCCATGTGCCTTTGGACTATCACGATGATAGGCATTGACGTGGTGGAACGGCGCCTGATCTGGAGAGATTATTGGCAGGACTGGCTAATCGCTTCATTTGCGGTTATTTTCTGCACAATCGGTGGCCTGTGGTTTGCGCGGTTGACGGGCGGTGGCGGTACAATCGCGCTCGTGGCGCCGCAGATCCTCTGGTCTGTATTACTTTACCCCTTCGTCGCGCGACAATGCGCGTGGCTAGACCGCTGGCGCATCATGGCATGAAATTCCCGAAGTCGAACCGCAAGACTGTCACCGAAGCCAGCCAATCCTTCACTTTCACGCGCCGCGCCATGGTCGTGGGCGGCATTCAGGGCGGAATGGGGGCGCTTTTGGCCGCGCGCATGGCGTGGATCAGCGTCGCGGAGAACGAGAAGTACCAGCTCCTTGCCGAAAGCAATCGCGTCAACTTGACGCTGATCCCGCCCCGCCGGGGTTGGATAGTGGATCGCAATGGCCGTCCGCTAGCGAACAACCGGACCGATTTCCGGGTGGACATCATTCCCGACCGGCTGCGCGACAGGCAGGGTACGATCTCGACGCTTGCCAAGCTGCTGGACCTGCCAACGGACGAAGTGGAGCGCATTCAAGGCGATATCGACAAGGCCAGCGGATTTCAGCCTGTACAGGTCGCTGCAAGCCTAACCTACGATCAGTTCGCCGCCATCAGCGTCCGCCTTCCGGAAATGCCAGGCGTCGCGCCGACACAAGGGTTTTCGCGCTTCTATCCGGCCGGTGCATCGGTAGGCCATTTGCTTGGCTATGTCGGCACGGCTTCGGCGAAGGATTACGAGGAGAACAAAGACCCGCTGCTCATCACGCCGGGATATAAGTTAGGAAAGGACGGCCTGGAAAAGGCTTTCGATCACCATTTGACAGGGAAACCGGGAGCCAAGCGAGTTGAGGTGACGGCGCGAGGTAAGATCGTGCGAGAACTCACCACGCGGCCCGATCAGCCTGGACACAATATAAAATTGACAATTGACGCCGGGTTGCAGGACTTTGCCGGACGGCGACTGGCTACACAGTCGGGTTCCGTCGTCGTAATCGACTGCCGCAATGGCGATGTGCTGGCAATGGCTTCTATGCCAAGCTTCGATCCCAACAGCTTTTCCGATGGCATCAGCCAGTTGGAATGGGAAATGCTGTCGCAGGACGATCATATCCCGCTGCGCAACAAGACGCTGAAGGGCCTGTACCCGCCCGGTTCGACCGTGAAGCCGATGGTCGCGCTGTCGCTGCTGGAAGCAGGCATCAGCCCCAATGACAGCGTGAATTGCTCAGGAGCGCTTCGCGTCGGCAATACGCTGTTCCACTGCCACAAGCGCCGCGGCCATGGCGGCGTCAACATGGAACGTGCGATCGCCCAGAGTTGCGACATCTACTTTTACCAGATGTCTCAGCGCGTCGGCATGGATGTCATTGCCGACATGGCGCGACGTGTTGGCATGGGGCAGAAGTTTGCCATGCCCTTCCCCAGCCAAAGCTATGGCACGGTGCCAGATCCGGCCTGGAAGCTAAAGAAATACAACGAAAAATGGCAGGTTTACGACACAGTTAACGCGACTATCGGTCAGGGCTATATGCTCATCAACCCGATTCAGATGGCAGTGATGGCGGCACGGTTGGCTACGGGCAAAATGCTGATGCCGCATTTTCTGATGGACCAGAAACGAGCGGAGGCACAATCGATCGGCGTGTTGCCCGAGCACCTCGTGACGATCCGTCAGGCGATGAGCGCGGTAGTAAATGGCGGAGGCACTGGCGGGGCCGCACGTATGCAGATTCCAGGCGTCCTGCTCGCGGGAAAAACCGGCACCGCGCAAGTGCGCCGCATCACCATGGCCGAACGCCGCGGAGGCGTGCGGCGAGATGCTTCGCTGCCGTTCAACCTGCGCGATCATTCGCTTTTTCAAGGGTTCGCGCCCTTTGACAATCCCCGCTATGCAGTCGCCTGCATCCTGGAGCATGGCGGACATATGATCCGCAATCAGGATGCCGGCCCGATTGCCAGCGATACCTTGTCGTTCCTTTTCGATCCCAAGAAAGCCACGGAAAAGCTGGTGGCACTTGAGAAGGATTGGGGCGGCACTCCCGCCGAGCGCATGAGCGCACAGATGGCCACCTTCCGCGCCGCAAAGGGGCTGGAAACGACGCTCTCGCCCGAAGCCATGAACGCCGCTAACGCCACCGTCGCGACTGTTGCCAACTCCATGATGCCTGCTGAGAATACTGTACTGGAGCAACCGGATTGAGCATTATCCCCGCCCCAGTTGCGGCATTGCCATGGCGCGTCATGATCCTGCTCACGGCGATTGCACTGTTCGGCACCGTCGTCCTTTACAGCGCGGCGGGGGGCAGCATCACGCCATGGGCGATCAATCAAGGCGTTCGGTTCTGCATTTTCATGGGCCTTGCACTGCTGATAGCGCGGACACCGCTGTCCTTGATAAGCCGCCTCGCGTTTCCGCTCTACGGCGCGATCCTTGTATCACTGGTGTTAGTGGAACTGATCGGCGGGGTGGCTGGCGGAAGTCAGCGATGGATCAACCTGGGCTTCATGCAGTTGCAGCCATCGGAGTTCATGAAGCTGGCGATCGTGCTCGCCGTGGCGCAGTTCTACGCACGTCTGCCGGTGGGTGAAGTCCGGACATGGAATGCCATTTGGCCTGCGCTGGCACTGATTGGATTACCTTGGGCGCTGGTCCTGGTGCAGCCCGATTTAGGCACCGCAACAATGATCCTGGCAGGCGGCGTCACGGTCATGTTCCTTGCCGGATTGCCTCTGCGCCTGTTCATCGGCACGGCATTGGCAGGTGCGGCCATTATACCCATCGCGTTCAGCTTCCTGCACGATTATCAGCAAAAACGTGTCCTGATCTTCATGGACCCAGAAAGCGATCCGCTTGGCGCAGGCTACCACATCAGCCAGTCGAAGATTGCGATTGGATCGGGTGGCATCTTCGGCAAGGGCTTCCTGAACGGAACTCAGAGTCACCTCGATTATCTGCCCGAGGGTCACACCGACTTCGTTTTTGCCACCATGGCCGAAGAGTGGGGATTGGTCGGCGGCGTACTGCTGATCGCAGCGTTCCTGCTCGTGTTTCGCTGGGGCATCCGCGTTTCCCTGCGCACGGAGGACAAGTTCGCGCGACTGACCGCTGCGGGACTTACCACCACCGTGTTCTTCTATGTCGCCATCAACCTGATGATGGTCATGGGGCTGGCCCCCGTAGTAGGCATTCCCCTGCCCTTTATGTCCTATGGTGGTTCCTCGATGCTCACCGTCATGCTGTGCATCGGCCTTATCATGGCCATCGACCGATCGCGCCGCCAAAGCCGCCGCGACTGGAGTTGAGAATTCCTGTCAAGTAAATCCCAGAACGGCAATTTGCCACTTGCAAAGCGCTGCCAAAATGGTAATTGCCGCGCCCTGACCAACGGAACCGCCGATCTGCGGCGGGCCCTCCAGGCAATGTGGACGCATAGCTCAGTTGGTAGAGCAGCTGACTCTTAATCAGCGGGTCCTTGGTTCGAGCCCAAGTGCGTCCACCAAATTTCCTTAGCAAATACAAGAACTTACGCAGGAACGCGGGTCGCTCCAAGCGGCCATGCGTTTTGCGCTCTAGCGTATTTCTAGCGGCGCACGGGGCGGCTAGCGCCCTCACAGCAACGCCCCGCACCCTAGGGCACGAGGCGTTGCACAGCGTCAGGGAAGGAAACTGGACATTAAGACCGTCGATGGCAAGGATGGCGATATGAGCTGGCTCGACCCCGACGATTACACCTATAGGTTTAGATGGCAGTGCCAGCATAGCCTGGCAGCGCGCGCTCACGGAATGCATCAGGCAACTAAGGCGCAGAGATACGTTTCACAGTTGAGGAATGTTCACCGCAAGTTGCTGCGCGGGGAGGAGCTATCTTGGCGAGACTGGCGAAGACTTTTCCGAAGCCCGGCCGACCGTCATATGGATGGTCGCTGGATAATAGATCGCAGTAGAATGAGACTGGACTGCGCAATCGACAGAGGCGAGTCGACCGAAACCATCCGCAAGCGCGGTCTTTTCGACGTCCTTAGGCTCCACCAAGTTTATCGCGGCACATCCAAGCTTCGGCATTCGAAGTAGTCAAGGACTGCGGTGAGTGGCTTCGCCAGTGGCTGACTCTGCTGGTGCCGCCACGCTAGTAGCCATGCTGGCTCACCGTCAGCGAGCATATGCCACCGCAGACCCCGCTGGCCTCCCAAGCGCGAAGGGCATCAACAACGTCAAGGAAGTCCCTGTCCAGTGCGCCCGCGCTCACCGCCGAATATGCCCCATCGACAAAGGCGTCCCATGAACCAAACCAAATCACGATGGGCGATGGTCGCGGTTTCCGGCCCGCCTCTATCCGCTTCACGCGACGTTGGAGGGCGCGGAGGCTCATGTGGTCAGGTCCGGCGATCCACAGCACATGCCTCGGTGGGCAAGTTCAGGTGCCGATTGCGAAGGCCCTCGCGGATTTCCTTCTGCTTCACGCGGTCGATACGCTGGCGCTCCTCAAGGGAAACGTCAGCGAAGCCGTCTAGTTCTGCTGTCTTGTCAGTCATGATGTAATCACTTTCAGTTGGGTTAGAATGTCGTAGCAATCAGCGCGGACCTGCAAGTCGTCGCAGTCGCGCATCACCTCTGCGCATGTGGTGACCACAACGGCGCGCATGGCTCCGCGCTGCTGATCGTCCATGCTGGCGACCGCATCGCAGATGGGCTGGAAGCGCCCGGTGTTGCGGATGTCGCTGTAGCTGAGCGGGACGACATGGATGGGGTAGGCAAGCTGGTCCGCCATACTCACTGCCCATGCCACCGCAGCGTCGTAGTCGCTGATGGGCTGGTATGGCAGGTGGCGCACTGACAGCCTGCCGGGTTCGTCACCGGGCACCGTTAAGGACACGCGCACGAACACGTCGTCCGCTTCCGGTTCCTCCGTGATGACCCTGTTCCGCTGTGTGGTTATCGTCGTCATGAGCGGTCTCCGTCGGGGTATGGGTCAATCTGCATGGACGCCGTTCGCACTCGGCTTTTTTGCAAGCGGCGCGCAAAATGTTCGGAATTACCTTCGGGCATCGGAAGCCTCCTCAAGAGCCTCGATCCGAGCGGCCAGCTCCTCGGTCGCCCGAACGTCAGCCAGCGACTTGATGCTGTCGATGATGAGCCGCGCCACATCGGGGGCGAGTTGTCCCTGTGCTACGCCATCGAGCACGGCAGCAACCTGATCGCTGATCGGCGCGGTCGCATCGAACTCGAAGTTCACCTTCTCCGCCTGCGCCTTGATGCTGGGCAGGCACTTCGCCATCAAGATCGCTGCCGAGTTGCTATCGCCCTCCAGCGCCTTGCCGATCAGCACCGCCACAATGTTGCGCATCTCATCGAGCATCTGCTGTGTGGCCAGCAAGCGCCGATCTGGAATGCCCGCCGGTCGTCCCGAAGGGTTTGGCGATGGTCCGCCTGGCACCCATGAGGGGTTGCCGGGACCGCGAGGTTCCGATGGAACGGGCGGAGGCGCAGGCTTCCAATCGGTCCCCCACGGGGGTGTGATGTCGGTGTTCATCGAACTATCTCGATTTGATTAGAACAAGCGTCAGACCGGCACCGCGAAGCGTTCATTTGACGCCTTTACGCGATTGCGTATCTCCCCGGCCGTCCACGTCCGAGCGAGGGTGCGGCGACCCTGCCGGTCCTCATGATATTCCTCATGAACACCGACCGCCTTTTCGACTGCCTTCGTTAGAAGCTGATAGCGGTTGTTGAGCATGTCAGCCGCCGCGCGCATCGCGCGGATCTTCTTCGCTTCCACGGGGCGCTGGGCATTGTGCCAGTCGCGCAGATATTCCGCGTGCAGTTCCTCCGACAGACCCGAGAGGTAGCTGGGCGCACCGAGCACGGCGGTCGCGGTCGTCTCGTCGCCTGCCTCAATTGCCTTGCGCAGCGCGCCCATCCGCTTGCCATCGGTTTCGAGGCCCGCGAAGTGCTGCCGGATTTCGGTCGCCATCGCGCGGGAGGCTTTGCTCTCGACCGGCGCGTAAAGGTCTTTCTCCATTGCCGTGACATTGTTGTTGAGCGCATCGACCGCGCGTGACCACGAGCCATAGACCTTGCTCATCACCTTGTTGGCATGGTCATCTACAGCGACTAGCTGCTCAAAGGGGTTCAGCGAAGGATTGAGCGCAGCGCCTTCCTTGGCATTGTGAATAGACTGCAATGCCTTGAATGCGGCATCAACCGCCGTCTCGGTCTGACCGAGCAGAGGCCGCGTCTCGTCGTCGTAATCTGCAATCTCACCAGCGATGCCGGGGTGCAACGTAGGCGAAATGCGGGTGTCGGTATCATCGGCCATTTATCGAACTCCCAAGCTGGATGTGGCTAGACATTGGCTACAAGCTAGGGAGGCCGGTGGAGGTCATGCAAGGAATTATTTAGTTATTACAATCGCTTAGGTCGGTTCAGGCGCGACGGACTGTCACATAGCATATTTGTGGGTCAGCGATTTTCGGGTGATGACCACATGCAGACGGGCCGCTGTGCTGGCGCTGTAGCGGTGGCACGGGGTTGCCCTACCCCTGCTGGCGACGGTGCTGCTGCCGCACCCCAGCGCGGCCCGCAGTTACCCCCTCTCGTTGGCCTCAGCACTGGTGGCTGCGATGGGCTGTCCTCTAAAGAACGCCTCCATCGTGGCGACGGGGGTGTCGGTCAAACCTTCCTCGACCATACGCTGCTGAAAGCGCAACAGAGCCTCCACCATGCCGGGCTTCTCATAGAAGGGAGCGAACAACTCGACCCATAGCTCCAGCTCCTTCACCTCGGTGACCCTGTCGCGGTTCAGCAGCTTGGCCACAGCAATGATGCTCTCGGCGAACTTCGGATCGATAGCATCGACAGGTTCGGTCCAGCGCGGGGTGGCGTTCAGACAGTCAGTATAGAAGGCCAGTTGCTTGATCGCGTCGAGCATTGCGGTATGCTCACCGTCGATATCGGTTGCAGGTTTTAGGTCGATAAGCGTCCGCGCACCTTCAGCAGCCAAGGTCGGAATGATCCACTGAACATTCTTAGCTCGGTGGCTCCGATACTCCCTCCAACTCTTTTTGAGCGCAGCCTCTTCGGAGTGCAGTACGATCATCTTGATAATCTGAACCTTGCCCAGCTCTTCGATTGCCAGAATCGCCAGTCCAATAGCGGACGGGTGCCTTTCGGCACCGAGCAGCAATTCGGCATCAGCAATCAGACGGCTGGCGTTGGCCCGAGCAAGAGCGATCCCCTCGGCCGCCTGCTCGGGCGTCAAAGCGCCACGGTATTGGGTGATGCGCGAACTCATTGCAGACTATTACCACAACGACCTAGCGCGGCGGTAGCGCAGTAGCCGTTAGCGCCCCTCCTATACCCATACATACCCCAATACGGCTGAATATGGCTGGGACACCCTACTCTACACTAACGCACTAACGTAGTGTGTATTATATAACGTTTCCCGAGGATTTTCGCGGGACTGGGGCGTTAGCGCCGGTCGGGCTACGGCGGGCTATGTTAGCGGGAGGTCCACTTGGCGGGGTGGCTAGCGCGGCTAACGAAGCCACCGGCTGTAGCCCTGCCCTGTGGTCATTCAGGTCGAGCAAAGCACGCGATACCCCTGCCCGTGGAAACTGAACATCTCAACTAGCTTGTCCTTCTTCACCTCCATCAGATTGCCGTTATCGGTTGCCGTCTTGATCGCCATGTTGAGCGCGGGGGTATGGCGCAGCTTGTGACCCTCGAATGCGGCGAGGCGCTGAGTGCGCTGCTGGAGGTAGCGGCGCGGCACGATGTTCGCGTCCTGCATTGCTTTACCATTCTTCAGCCAGCCCGGCAGTTTGTCCGGGGGCAGGAATTGGAACTCCCGGCAAAGATCCATCACCTTCCGCTCGCGCCCTCCGGCCGTGCCTTCGCCAACCTCGCCCGCGTCGATGCGTTTGAGGAAGGCGGCGTTGCCGTGCCGGACTAGCGCGATCGCCCATTCGACCTGTTCCAGTGTCACCTTGGGCGCGAACGGCTGATCGCCAACCGCCAGCAGTGTGGTCACCCTGAGCGCTTTTAGGTGCGCCCGCTCCACAACTGGCGCAGTCGTTCGTCATCGCCCGCCTCGTTGATATGACGGTCGCACTCATCACGGAACGCGTCGAGCCTTTGCTTTGCGTCTGGCAGTGGCGGCACTGCACAGAACACTTGCCGAGTCCGCATGGTCGTGGCGTGCTGCGCGATCCCAGCCAGCCATTTGACCATCTCGACAGGCGGCACATGCTGGGGCGCGGGGTTCTCCGGGGGACGGTCGCCCTCATACTGGATCACGAGGAAGCGCGACATGAAACCATCGCTCATCATCTCATCGGTGATAGACTGATAGAATGTCCCCGGCGTCGTCTCGCCAACCAGACTATATGCAACCGCTTCTGCCGACTGGATGTTGTTGTCCTGGCTGCTGTAGCTGAGGCCACCAACGATGCCGCTGGACCCTGACTTGCTATAGAGGTCGGTCAACGTCTTCCGCAGGCTGTTAAGCGCGCTCTCCTTGCCCTTCGACATGGCCAAGAACTTGTGGCCAATCTCGCCCATGATGTTCAACAAGCATGGATGAAGGTTGATACCCTTGATGAGTGCGGGGCCTGACGCATATTCGCTGAAGTCGAAGGCATCCCGTGCGGCCGGGTGATGGGCTTCCACCGCACGCATGACGGTAGCGATCCCGGTGTGCATGGCCTCCTTGCCGACAGCGGATCGAGCGACCAGCACAATATACAGGTTGAGACCGCTGTTCGTGAACGTGGTCCACTCGCGACCGGCCAGCCCCGCCATGATCCCAAGTGCTGCCACAACGGCGACCTCGCGAACGGGTCGGATAGCGTGCTGCAAGATGTATCCCGCTAGGTAGCCGACGAACCCCGGTGGCATGGGTAGCACCCCCTGAGAAGCGGCCTGTCGCATAGCTTCAGCGGGCGTGGGCGCGAGGAACGCCTCAATGGCCTCGCGTTCATTGTCATCCATGATGAGCCTCCCGCCGGGTCGGGCTACCAGTCAATCTGCGGGCCAAGCCAGTCACACTCCGACTATTTTTACGCGGCGCTGAATTTTGCAGGAAAACATTCGGGGATTGCGGACCCTCAGCGGGGGCTAGTAAATTGCTGGTGTTCACATCGATACTCCAGCGGCAGGATTGGCACTCCTGCCGCTTTTCATGACGGGATGGGATTAGGCCGCAGCCTGTTCGCTGGTGCTCTGCTTCGCCCCGGAGGCGAGCCAGCGCAGCACGTCGAGTTCCGCGTACCAGACGCGGCGCGTGCCGGGCGGGGAGAAGAAGCGCGGCCCTTCGCCTCGGAAGCGATACTGCTCAAGTGTATTGAAGTGCACGCCAAGGAGCGCGGCGGTCTCCTTTGTGTCGAGCGGGCGGCGCTGCGGGACGTAGGCGAACAGCTCGCAGAGCTGGTCGAAAGTCATTTCGCTCATGGTTCAACTCCACGCGCTGCAACCTAGCGCCGGGGTGAACACTCCACTGTGGAGCCGATAGGCAACCGGCCCGCCCTATCAAGGATAGTAGCGGGCCAGCAAGCTAGTTATAGCGCAAACAAAAGCGCCAGTGTTGGATAAAATTACGCTGCCTTTACCCAAGGAGGAGGCGAAGATTTCCGCCAGAACGAGACTATAGCTTCTCGGTTCCCCGTCCATGGCAGCGGTGTGGTCATAAATACGTAGATCGAGTCGTCTTCTTCCATTGCAAACGATTGCTCAACCGTCACTACGACCGACTCTATTTTCGATTGCGCTTCTTTCACTGAACTTCTCCACTCAGAAGCTCGATCCGCGAATGCCAATAAAAAAGGCAGACGGATGAGCGATTGCTTCATCAACGCCTGCCTTGCGGCTGTTTCCAACGCTCGGTGCGAGCGTCTGGCTGTGGGTGTTCGCTTGATAAGTCGATTCGACCAAGAAAAGCAACGGCAGATTTTTAATCCGTAAACCGATCAGGGGGCGATTTGACATTCGCCGGCTAGGACCGATTTGCTCAGGATAGTTCGATTTGACCGACCAAGACCAGCCTCGCTGTAAGGCGGCGTGGGGCACGATCGGTACTGGGCCGCCCCTAACCCGGCAGCGACCCCGGCCTCACCCCTGTGCGCGAGGCTGCGCGGCCTACCGCGTGCATCACCCTGCGGCGTGCAACGGCACCACGTTCCTGCTGGCTGCGATAGCTGCCTGCTGCTCGATCCAGTCGCCGACCTTCTGCACCTCGGGCGTGAGCCAATCGAGGCGAGCCAGGTCCAAGTAGGAGCGCGAGGTAACGTCATCGGACGCAGGCTTGTGGCCAGTCAGGAGGTCCGTGCGGAACTTCTCAATGAGGCATTCGCGCATTGCGATGTTTGTGAACGTGCGGCGGAGGTCGTGGAGGGAAAGGTGTTTCCCAGCGATCTCGCCAATCGTCTCCATCGGAGCGCGCGCGTCCATTATGCGGCCGGTTTTGCCCCATGATGGGAACACGAATGGGCTTTCCTTGCCGTCCTCCAGTTTGAGGCGCGGGCGCGACTTGAGCAGCGCGACGGCCTGACTGCTGAGCGGAAGCCAAAGCGGATCGCCGCGCTTGCGGTCGTCCAGATGCCACCAGCAGTTCGACGGGTCGTGGTCATCAATGTTCACGCGATCCCACGTTAACGTCGCCATCTCATCCCGGCGCGCGCCGGTCAGCAGTCCGAAAATGGTCAGGTCCACCGAGGCCAGCGCCTCGTAACCCTGCACCTCGCCGCGCATCTCGTGCAGCCGGTTCCAGACCGCGCCGATCTTGCGCTTGTCGATATACCGCTCGGTGCGCGTGCCCAGCTTGGCCCAATGGTGCTTGAGCGCGTCCACTGGATTGTCGCTGATTAGCGGCTTCCCGTCTGCCTGCCGGTATTCGTCTATCGCGAAGCGGATCAGGATGCGGAGCGTAACGAAGGCGGCATTGGCGCTCGCAGGCGCAGCTTTCTTGCCCTCAAGACCGCCCTTCACCAGCGCAGCATGGCGCTCCTTCACCATGTCACGGGTGATGCTGGCGAGGGGCAGCGGTGCCCACTTGGCGAAGGTCTTCTCTACATGGCGGCGATACTCGCGCGCAGTGCTGTCCTTCATCTTGCCCGGACGACCGACATACGCCTCAAGCACGTCTTGAAGGCTGACCTTCATGGCGGCGTCTGCCTTGACCACAGCGCGCGGGTCGATCCCCTCGCGCATGTCCTGCAACACCTTCTGCGCCCGCTTGCGTGCGGCGTCCTCGGTGAGCGTGCCGTATGGGCCGAGCGTGAACTGGATCGACTTACCGGCGACCCGTCCCATGACGATGAACACCCGCTTGCCCTGCTCGGAGACGCGCAGACCGTAGCCCTTCACGCTGTCATCCCAATGGACCGCATAGCCCTCGGGGGGCGGTGCCACCTTGTCCACGAAGGTCTTAGTAATCTTGGCCATACTGCTCCTTGGCTGCTAGATTCTAGCATATTTCTAGCAAGGAGCTTACAGCTACGACAAGGAACCACAAAAAAGCAAGGGCGAAAACAGCGCAATATCAATGGTTACGTCTGCTAGAACAAGCTAGAGCAATCTAGCGCAAGGGCATGATTCCAAAACTCTTAATCAGCGGGTCCTTGGTTCGAGCCCAAGTGCGTCCACCATTTTCGAGCAGAAAATAGCCACTTATATGGTGTCCTGATTTGGTCAGCCGGGACTGAATTTTGAGCTCAAGCGTATCTCTAGCCTTTGGGCATTTACTGCTTGAGCTCAAGGGTTGCCCGGCTGGCTTGAAGAGCCATATTCCTCGCAAGGGGATGTTGTAGAGCTAAACTCGATTAGCGCCGAGACAGTGACTCAGTCGCCAGGCGAAGACGCTGAGGCATATGCTCATCAGCCGAGAAAGTTACCTCTGCGTTGGTTCAAGGGCGCTCGACATCTTGAAGAACCTTCGATGTCTGCATCGTGAAGAGTATCCTCAAGGTGAAGGAGTATTCTCAAGCGGTTTTTATGAGGCGACCTGCCGTTTATGAGCTTGGGGGCAAGTTCTGGCGGAGACGTCTGCCTACGGACCAGCCTGGCAGGCAGCAGTAGGCTGCGAGCTATGCCCGCTCCCATGCGACATCGGTCTCCCCAGCGCGCAGTTCGGCGGTAACGTCAATCATGTTGGCCGCCCAGCGCGTCGCTCTCGATATCGGGTGGCAAGTCGCGCTCAACTCACTAGTCAAACGTCCTGTAAATGGCGTCGAGGGCGATGGTTTCAGGTTCTCAGTTCGCTATTTACCTGCTCGTCATCCGCAACTCATAACGTACCTGCATCTGATATAATGTTATCAGGCTGCCAATGCTATTGGGGAACGCTTGCTGCGGGGCATTGGCTTTGGTCGCGACTCACACCCTGTTCATCGGCGAGGTCAGCCGCATCGTGAACAATCCGTCCATCAATCCCCTCATATGGGTGGATAGCAGAATGGCTTCAGCCTGCCCGTTGGACTGGGCCATGCCGTATCGCCCATCAGTCCTGGACTCGCCTTAGCTGCTATCCCTTGCACTGCACACGGGCGGGGGTCGAGACTGGGACATACACCGGGCACCATACCCTGGGAACAGCTCACAGTAAGCCGCAGGTCTTGAGGCCGCCGCCTCGAAAACACTCAATCGACTTGAAACGCTTGTACCTCAGGCTCCGATTGTGGTCAGGCTCAAGTGTCCGGAAGGTCCGCTCGACGGTGCAGACCATCGATAAGAAGAGAAACCATGCGCTTAGCATGATCGATTTCGCCGTTACTCGCGGGCGTTGCGAGACGCAGGGCCGCGTTCAAAAGGTCGGTGGCGTTCACATCGCACCGTATTACCCCACTGTGCATCGCTGCGTTGAGCAGCCCACCCAATGCCGGCGTGATCTGACCGAAGACGAAATCTGGAAGCGACTGATAGGCGGGATCGCCAGAGTGGAGAGCCGGTCCCAACCCACGTTTGGTGGCGACAAAATCAACGAGGCGGTTCATCCACGACGCAAGCGCTTCGCTCGGTCCCGATTCCTCGGCCAAGCTGGAGGCCGCTTCCACCAAAGCATCGACTTCGCGGCGGATAATAGCTTTTATAAGGTCCGATCGTTGCGGAAAGTGACGATAAAGCGTGCCGACGCCGACCCCCGCCTTCGTCGCAACCGTCCGCATTGGTGCATCGACACCCAATTCGGTAAAAACGGCCATCGCGGCTCCCAGCAGCGCATCAACATTGCGGCGCGCATCAGCCCGAAGCGATGGGCCTAATTCACCGATTATACCTTTTTCGCCGTCATGCCCCATCATAATTCCTTGAGCGTATTGCTAAACGGAACATTGTTCCATATAAACGGACACATGTTCCGTTTCAGAGGATGTAATTCATCCGGCGGAATTTTGCCAGAGCCACATCAGGAGATTTGACATGCACTATCGTCCGCTCGGCCGCACCGGCATCAAGGTCAGCCCCTACTGTCTGGGCGCGATGATGTTTGGAAAAATGGCCAATGGAGATCATGACGAGTGCGCCCGTATGGTTCACAAGGCGCTCGATACGGGCATCAACTTTGTGGACACTGCCGACGCTTACAGCCGCGGCGAATCAGAAGAGATCGTTGGGAAGGCGCTTAAGGGGCGAAGAGACAGCGTGGTACTCGCCACCAAGGCGTATCAGCCCATGAGCGATGATCCGAACGATCGCGGCGGATCGCGGCGCTGGCTGACGCGGGCAGTCGAAAACTCGCTGCGGCGGCTGCAGACCGACTATATTGACGTCTATCAACTTCACCGTCCTGTCCCGGATACCGATATTGAGGAGACATTGTCGGTGCTATCGGACCTGATGCGCGAAGGAAAGGTGCGCGCCATCGGCGCATCGACTTTCCCCGCTGCTGACATCGTGGACGCGCAGTGGGTCGCCGAGCGTCGTGGTCTTGCGCGTTTCCGTACCGAACAGCCGCCCTACTCGATCCTCAATCGCGCAATTGAGCGCGACGTCCTGCCCGCGTGCCAGCGGTTTGGCATGGGTGTTATGTCTTGGAGCCCGCTGGCAAAAGGGATGCTTACGGGCAAGTATCGCCAGGGCGAGAAAACACCTGACAGCATGCGCGCGAAATATTTCCCGACTGCGATGAGCGACGAAGCCAGTCTCGATAAAGTGGAGCAACTCATCCCGCTCGCCGAGAGCGCCGGCATTTCGCTGATCCACATGGCGGTCGCCTTCGTCGTGGCGCATCCTGCTATTACGTCAGCCATCATGGGGCCCCGCACGCCCGAGCAGCTCGACAGCTATCTGGCGGGAATAGAGGTGGTGCTGAGCGACGAGATACTCGACAAGATCGACGTGATCGTACCGCCGGGGACCGATGTCGCTCCGTTGGAGGGCGCAGCCTATGTTCCGCCTTCGTTAGCCACGCCATCGCTGCGACGCCGACCGGTAGCGGAGCGAGCAGCCGGATAACGCGCCTCGTTTCTTAAACTCTTTCGTAAGGTCGTCTGCTCTGCCGCTTTCGAGCTAGGAGCCGGCGGCCATCCGCCGCCCGGGCGCTGTGAACTCCACAGAGCGGTCTGCGGAAGTTCGGGAATAGCTGTCCGCGCAGGCTGTCGTCATCTCCATCATGTTTAGGCTCGTCGATTTCGCGAAGCACCGTGGGCGGCACGATTCGCTCACCCTTGGCCTTTGCGCATGCGCTCCAAACCAGCTGTTCACCTGCATCGGTCCTAGCGGCTTCCAGGTTCAGCCTTGATTGGGGCGGCGCTGATCGTGGCGGGAGTTATCGTCAGCGAAATAGGGTTCCGTACTGTGAAGTTGACGCCCGAACGGGAATCATTTCCCCTCGGCCATCTCGATGCCCCTGTCCCGCGCAGCGATGAGCGTGTCAGCCAATAAACGGTTCAGAGCGTCGTCCTGGTCCAGAACGTCCATGCCCTTTCGCGTCATTCCGCCGGGACTGGCAACCCGATCCGCTAGCGCGGCCGGACTTTCGCTCGCCTGAGTCGCCAGCGTAGATGCACCTTGCACCGTGGCGAGCGCGAGGCGCGCGGATTGCACGGGTTCAAGCCCTATCGCTTCCCCCGCTTTTGCGAGCGCATCGATGAAGCGGAAGAGATAGGCCGGGCCGCAGCCGGACAGCGCCGTGACGAGATTGAATGCGTTCTCGTCCTCGACCCATTCGACGAGGCCTAGCGGCTGCATCATATCCGCCACATGGTCGCGCGCATCGGGCGCGGTCGCACTGTCAGCATAGAGAGCGCATACGCCCTGCCCTACTCCCACCGGCGTATTCGGCATCACGCGCACGACATTCTCAGGCGCCGGGAAGTAATCGCGCAGCGTTGTCGTAGTGGTGCCTGCCAGCATCGACACCAACAATATGTCCGCGCCTAGCAACTTCGCGAAGCTGTCCGCCACAGCGGAAATCTGCTGCGGCTTCATGCCCAGCAGGACCATTGTGCCAAGAGGCAGAGTGTCCGGGGCGGCGCTCACTACCTCAACACCCGGTGCGACGGGCTTGCCACTCGGACGGAACACCGTCACCGAAGCCGGATCAAGGCCGCTATCGAGCCAGCGCGAGAGCATGGCTCCCGCCATGTTTCCGCACCCGATCATGAACAGATGCGAAGGCCATTGCGTCATGGTGAAATCTCCGAAGGGAGCAGCATTCCCGATCCCGCAGAGGCAGATCGAGGTCTTATGCTTCTCCGCGTGTCTCGATAAGGCTCGCGCTGATGGCTTCGGACGGGGATTTTCCGCCCCACAGGACAAACTGGAACACAGGATAGAAGCGCTCGCACTCGTCCAGCGCAGTCTCGACCAATATTTGCGCCTGATCCAAGGTCATGCTGTCGCCCTGCCCCAGCAGCGCGCCATGCCGGAACAGCACGATACCGCTCGACGACCAAAGTTCGAAATGGCCAAGCCACATCTGCTCGTTGATCAGGCCGATCGTCTCGTAGATCGCGGCGCGCTTGTCGTCGGCGACCTTGATATCGGGTAGCGCGAGGAGTTGGAGAACCTGATCCTCCTCCCGCCAGATCGCGCGCAATTCATATTGCGCCCAGCTTCCCTGAGTGGTCGCGGCGATCTCATCTTCACCGGCATGTTCGAACGACCAGCCATGCGCCTCGAAATAGGCCGCCAGCATGTCGATCGGCGCAGCTTCCTGCTCGCTATTTTCGAATTCGTCGCTGTCCATCACTTCACTTACGTCAATTCGCCTCAAGCGCCAAAGCCCGCCCTAGCACCCAAGCCCGGCAAAGGACAGGCATCAGCAATGGCTCGTGAAGCCGAAATGTAGTAATTGTGGACGGAATGTGGATAACTACAAGCCGCTGCCAGCTTAGTCGGCAAGAGGCGGCTTCTTCGCCCCAACCTTCGCCTTGACGCTCGTAGGGGTCTTGCCTTCCAGCGCATCAATGCGCGCTTTCAGCAATTCCACTTCTTCGCGGGCGGCGGCGGCGAGCGCCTTTACCGCATCGAACTCTTCGCGGGATACGACATCGAGCCCACCGACCCACTCTTTGGCCTTTTCGCGCGCATTCGCTTCGAATTCGCGGCCGACGCCCGCAATCGTTCCCGCAGCGCCATTGATCAGCTTGGCAAGGTCATCGAACAGACGGTTTTCGCTTTGCATAGGTCACCTGTAGCAATTGAAGGCGCGCGTGGCTTATGCCAGCAACACGCTATATCTGGGTACTCAACGAGGGCGCGGCAAGGGTCTCCGCGTCCGGGTTGAGCCGGCCAATGTCATAGTTGAGACCGGCGGCAAAGCCGAGCCAGCACAGATAGGGCACCATCAACCACGCCGCCGCCTTGCGAATACGCCCGAACAGCACCGTCGTGACGGTCGCAAGGACTAGGATCGCTACGATCAGATAGAGCGCAGCATCAACCTTATGCGCCGCGAAGAACAGGGGCGACCAGGCAAGATTGCCGCCAAGCTGCACCACGAACAAAGCCACCGCAGTCCACCGCCCCTTCGCGCGACGCGCGTCTAGCACCATCGCCAGCGCGAGCGCCATAAGGACATACAGGATCGTCCACGCAACGCCGAAAGCCCAGCCCGGAGGCATCGCTGCGGGCTTGGTCAAGGCATCGAACCAGGGATTGCCATATCCGCTATTTGCAAGACGTCCGGAGAGAAAACCCAGGAAAACGACTGTAGGAACTATGAAAAGCGCCCATCGCAAGTAGGAGAGCCGCAACTGACCCTTCGACGCGATTTCATTCATCCGCGGCTATTCCCTCATATGCGCGGCGCGGATGCGCCGGTCACCATTTTCTAGCCGGACACGGAGAAATGCTCAGGACGACTCCTAAGTATCGAATCCGGCAGATGTGCGTTGGTGTGCGGTGAAACACTTCGTCGCGCAACCCGCGAATAGGCAGTGGTTCAGTATAGCACAGTCACGGATGGCCCGACTCGCGCGACGCAGCCATCAGAAATTCGATATTTCCCTCAGGTCCGGTGATCGGGCTGGGTACGATCCCGACCACTTGCCAGCCTAGCGTCTGTACCCACTCTGCCGCAGCGTCACACACGCGCTGGTGGATGGCCGGATCGCGCACGACGCCGCCCTTGCCCACTTCTTCACGCCCGGCCTCGAACTGCGGCTTGATGAGGGCGACGAGGCGCGCATGGTCCGCCGCGAAGCTCAGCGGGCGTTCCAGCACCTTGGCCAGCGCAATGAAGCTGGCATCGCACACGAACATGTCGATGGGTTCCGGGATATGCGAGGGCGTCAGGATGCGGGCGCTGGTCTGTTCGTGAACAATCACCCGCGGATCGTTGCGGATTTTCCACGCGAGCTGGTTGGTGCCGCTGTCGACGGCGTAGACTTTCGCCGCCCCGTTGGTGAGGAGGACATCGGTGAAGCCGCCGGTCGAACTCCCCACGTCCATCGCCACGACGCCGGTCACATCCCACTGGAAATGCGCGAGAGCATGGGCGAGCTTGATACCGCCCCGTGATACCCAGGGATGATCGCGGCCCCGCACATCGAGCGGCGCATCCTCCGGCAATTGCTGCCCCGCCTTCTCGATCTTCCGCTCGCCCGTGAAGACGATGCCTGCAAGGATCAGCGCCTGCGCGCGGGAGCGGCTTTCCACCAGCCCGCGATCGACGAGCATCTGATCGGCGCGCTGCTTCGCCATCAGCTTATGAGCGCCGTCAGGGTGGCTGGAGTCAGGACTTGCGGCAGGGTCTGCGCATCCTTGCCCGCAGGATAGAACAAATAGAGCGGCACGCCCGAGCGGCCCTGCCCTTCCAGAAAACGGCCGATGGCGGGGTCGCTGTTCGTCCAGTCGCCGACCATGGTCACGACGCCGGCCCTATCGAATGCACTCGCGACCTCCGCACGGTCGATCGCGCCTGCCTCGTTCACCTTGCAGGTGAGGCACCAGTCGGCGGTGAAGTAGAGGAACACGGGCTTGCCCTGCCCGCGCAGTTGCGCGAGGCGCGCTTCGTCGAACGGGACCGCCGTGCCTGTGGCTTTTGCTTCGGCTTTGCCCGGTTGAGGAAGGGCGGCAATCCCTCCGGCGAGGACGACGACCGTCGCCAAAGCCACCGCCCAGACCCCGCTCTTCCCTGCATGTTGCCGGCCACCCAACCACCATAGCAACAGCGCCGTGGCCATCGCGGCGGCAATGCCGATCGTCATGCCGCCGATGCCGAGTTGCTGACCCAGCAGCCATGCAAGCGCGAGCGCCGTCAGGAACATCGGAACGGAAAGTATATGCTGAAATCGACGCATCCACGGACCCGGCTTCGGCATCCGCGCCCGGATGGCAGGCACGAAGGCAATGGCGAGGAACGGCAGCGCCAGTCCGAGGCCTAGCCCTGCGAAAATCGCCAAAGCCGCGCCGACCGGCAGCACCAGCGCCGCGCCGAGTGCCGCGCCCATGAACGGCCCGGTGCAGGGCGTCGCGACGAATGCCACGAGCGCACCCGTCCAGAAGCTGCCCTGCACGCCGCCCTTCCCCGCGAGCGCACCGCCCGCGTCGATTGCGCGCAACTCGAACAGTCCGGCGAGATTGAAGGCGATGGCCGTGACCAGCAACAGCAGGCCGAGGATGATGCGGGGGTCTTGCAACTGAAACGCCCACCCCACCGTAGCGCCGCCCGCGCGCAGGGCGAGCAGCACGCCGCCCAGCGTAAGGCAGGCGGCGATGACGCCGAGCGCATAGGCGACGGCCTCCCGCTTCGCGACGCGGGGATCGCCGCCAGCTTTGGCGAGGCTCAGCGCCTTGAGACTGAGGATCGGGAACACGCAGGGCATGATGTTGAGCAAGATGCCGCCCAGCAACGCGCCGCCCAGCGCGAGAAATACTGCCGAAGCCTCGCCACCCAATGTGTTGGATGTTGCCGCGGGCACAACTCCGGGCGTGGCCGTCAGCGCGAATCCCACATGGGGCGCGGTTCGCAGCACGCCCGCGACCGGCCCCTTCAAAGCGGAACCAGCCGCCTTGGTCTCGATGATCAGGGTATCGCCGTCGCGCGTGACTTTCTGCGCGCTGGCAAAAGCAATCGCGCCTTCCTTCAGCGGGAAGAAATAGGCGTCGGCTAGCGGGGCCGCGGCCGGATAGGGGATCGCCATCCGATACTGTCCGTTATCGATGGCAAACCGCCCTTCGCTGCCAAGCGGACGCGGCAAATGCGCGCGATAGCCGTCAAATGCTTTCCGTCTCTCCGCCCCGACTCCACCATCGCCAACGACCAGATCGAGCGCCAAGTCGCCGCCGCCGGGAACGCAAATCTCGCGCGTGCAGGCGAGCCAATCGCCTCGCGCACGGATCGGCAGGGGATCGCCCGCCTTCATCGTCGCAGGCACATTCAGCGTCACAAGGATCGCGTAACGGCCCTCATAGACATAGTTCATCAGGCCCGAAATCATCAGCGTTTCCGGCACCGGATGGCGCAGCGGCCCCGCCGTGACTCCCTTCGGAAGCGTCCACTTCACCGTCATGCCGATGCCAGCATCGCCCGGATTTTCCCAATATCCATGCCAGCCCGGCTTCGGCGTCATGACGAAAGCGAGCGTGACGGGCCTGCCCGGTGCGGGGCTGCCGCTCTCCGCCTCCAGCTTAGCCGCGATGTTCGGTTCGCCACCGCCGAACGCGCCGATCTGCGCCATCGCGGGCGCAGCGACGAACAGGCTCGCCAACGTCATCAGGAGGACATAAATGGTTCGCATTGAGTCTCGTAAGCGACGTGGCGACAGGGAACTATTCGCCTGCCCGCGCGGCGCGGTTGAGATGCCTTTACTTTCATTCCGGGCAAGAAAGAAGAGACTTGCCGCACGTCGCCGGATAGCTGGCGAAAGACTGATCAAGGAGTTCCCCATTGCGTCGCCTCATTCTCGCTTCGACTGCCCTTGCAGCGCTTGCCATCGGCTTGCCCGTTTCGGCGCAATCGCCTGCTCCTGTTAGTGCGGCGCCATCGACCCCGCCCAAGCTGATCGTCGCGATCTCGATGGATCAGTTTTCGGGCAATTTGTTCGAGGAGTATCGCCAGCATTTCACCGGCGGCCTTGCGCGGCTCTCGAACGGCGTGGTCTTCCCGCACGGCTATCAGAGCCATGCCGCCACGGAAACATGCCCAGGCCACAGCACGATCCTTACCGGCAGCCGCCCGTCGCGCACCGGCATCATCGCCAACACCTATTTCGATCTGTCGATCGCACGCAGCGACAAGGCGGTTTACTGCGCCGAAGACGAGACGCAGCCGGGCAGCAGCAGCGGCGACTATGTGGCGTCGCCTAACCATCTGCTCGTGCCGACGCTCGGCGGGCGCATGAAGAAGGCGAACCCGGCGACCCGCGTCGTTTCCGTGGCGGGCAAGGACCGCGCGGCAATCATGATGGGCGGTTCGACTGCCGATCAGCTCTGGTATTGGGGCGGCAAGAACTATGTGGGCCTGAAAGGCGTAGCCGAAACGCCGCTGGTGGCGAAGGTGAATGCCGGAGTCGCGACGTTGCTCGCGCAGGATCGCCCGCCTATGGAACTGCCCGACTTCTGCGCGCCAAAGGACGTCGCCATCGACATTGGCGGCGGCAAGACCGTCGGCACGGGACGCTTTGCGCGCGCCGCTGGAGACACGAAGGCGTTCCGCGCTTCGCCCGAGATGGACGCCGCGACCCTCGTGTTGGCGGCGGCGCTGATCGAGGATATGGGCCTTGGCAGGCAGGCGCAGACGGACATAATTTCCATCGGGCTCTCCGCGACCGATTATGTCGGCCACACCTATGGCACCGAAGGCACCGAGATGTGCCTGCAAGTGGCGACAGCGGACCGGGAACTCGGCGCATTCTTCGATCGGCTGGACAAAAGCGGCGTCGATTATGAAGTCGTGCTGACCGCCGACCATGGCGGACATGACCTGCCGGAACGGAACCGCCAGCATGGCGCTCCCGACGCGCAGCGGGTCACCGAAGCGCTGGCACCGAAAGCTTTAAGCGCAGCGATCGGCGCGAAGCTGGGGCTGAGCGGGCAATTGCTCTATGGCGACGGCGCGGCGGGCGATTTCTACATCTCGAAGGCGTTGACCGCGCCGCAGCGCGCGAAGGTGAAGGCCGAAGCGCTGGCGATGATCCGTGCGCAGCCGCAGGTGGAGGCGGTGTTCACCGCCGAGCAGATCGCAGCGACGCCCTCCCCCTCCGGCCCGCCCGAGCGCTGGTCGCTGATCCAGGAAGCGCGGGCGAGCTATTATGAACCGCGTTCCGGCGATTTTCTGGTGATATTGAAACCCCGCGTAACGCCGATCTCCGACCCGACCAAGGGCTATGTCGCGACGCATGGCAGCCCATGGGATTATGACCGGCGCGTGCCGATCCTGTTCTGGCGCAAGGGCATCGTGCCGTTCGAGCAGGCGCTGGGCGTAGAGACGGTGGACATTCTGCCAACGCTGGCGGCGCAGATTGGCCTCGCCGTGCCGAAGAACGAGATCGACGGGCGGTGCCTGGATATCGACGCGACGGCGGGGGATAGCTGCGCTGGCCGGTAAGGCGCTTATCGGCGGTCGGTTATCTTGATCCCGGCCGCCAGCTTGTTCGCGCCGATGCGCACGCGATCGTCGGTCCAGTTGGCGACGAAGGTGCTCTGCCGCTGGACGCCGGGCACGAAGGACGCGCTGTTGCCACTTACTTCCAGCGCGGAGGAATCATGCGCGCGGCCTTCCGGGGCAATGGTGATGAACGCGGACCAGTTGTCCATGTCCTTCCCCTGCACCATCTCGTTGCCGTTGATCGTGCCCGCCGCGCCATTGGGCAAGTCGATCATGTAGTTGGTGAGGTGGCCTTTGCTATCATCGAAGCTGTTGTCGCGGATCGTCACACGGGCGGCGCGGCTTTTCAGATAATGGCCGCCATTGCCGGCTTCGAAGCGCGAGCGCGTGACGGTGAGGCTGCCATATTGGCCAATGTAGATGCCGTGCGCGCAATCCAGATCGCGATCACAGCGTCCGAGGTGTGAGAAGGTCGAGCGGTCGATGCGGACGGTGTGGGCCTGATCGTCAGCGCTGAGGATGCCCTCCTCGCTATTGCGGAACAGGCTGTTGTCGACGGTGAGATCGCCCTTTTCAAGGCGGATGCCCGCACCGTTGCCGTCGGGCACGCGCATGTTCTGGAAGATGATCCCGTCCACGCTGGCGGACTGTCCGCGCAGGACGAGCGCCGCCTTGCCCTCGCAAATGCCGCCGTCGAAGATCGCCTTGCCGGGCGTGGCGGAGCGATAGGTGATCGCGCCTTCGGTCTGCACCGCGCAGTCGCGATAGGTGCCCGGTGCAATGACGATCGTGCCGGAACCGCCGCCAATGGCAGTGACGGCGTCTGCCAGACTGCCGAACCCGCTTCCGCTCTCCGCTACGACGAAGGGACCGCTCCGCTGTTGCGCTAGCGCAGTGGAGGCGAGGGCCGTGACGATCACAAGGGCTATGGCTGGCAATTTCATGTCGCCACCATAGCGCGTGATGTCAGTTCCTATCCAATGACTTAACCATCTTTCCTGTTAACCATTGGGAGCAATGCCTAGTCGAGATTGGGGCGCAGCCAGCGCTCGGCAGTCGGCACATCAACGCCCCGCCGTGTCGCATATTCCTCAAGCTGATCGCGGCCAACGCGCGCGACGCCGAAATATTCCGACTGCGGATGACCGAAGTAGAAGCCGCTGACCGCCGCCGTTGGGAGCATCGCAAAGCTGTCGGTGAGCGTGATGCCGGTGTTATGAACCGCGTCCAACATCTTGAACAATATCGGCTTCTGGCTGTGATCCGGACAGGCAGGATAGCCCGGCGCAGGGCGAATACCGCGATATTGCTCGCGCACCAGCGCTTCATTGTCGAGCTGCTCGCCCGCCGCATAGCCCCACAGATCGGTGCGGACATGCTTGTGTAGCCGCTCGGCGAAGGCTTCGGCCAGACGGTCCGCCAAAGCCTTCAACAGGATGTCCGAATAATCGTCGTAATGCGCTTTGAAATTGGCGAGGTGCGGCTCGATGCCATGTCCTGTCGTTACCGCAAATCCTCCGATCCAATCGCCGTCATGGCTGATGAAGTCGGCCAGGCACATATTGGCCCGGCCTTCCCGCTTGGCGATCTGCTGGCGCAGGAACGGCATGCGGATATGCTTCTCATCCTCGACATGGATGATGACATCGTCGCCCTCACGGCGGCACGGCCAAAGCGCAGCGACGCCCTTAGCGACCAGCCACTTCTCCTCGATGATCCGATCGAGCATCTTCTGCGCATCGGCAAACAGGCTGCTCGCGCTTTCGCCGACAACCGGATCGGTCAGGATAGCGGGATAATTGCCCGCCAACTCCCAGGCGCGGAAGAATGGCGTCCAGTCGATATACTCGCGCAGGTCCGCCAAGTCCCAATTGGGGAAGGCATGGACGCCAGGATTGATCGGCGGCGGCGGCTTCAGCGCCTCGTCAATCTCGAATGCATTGGCGCGGGCGTCTTCTATACTGATGAGCGCGCTCTGCGCCTTGCCCGCGCGGGCGATGCGGACATGCTCATACTCATCGGCGACCTTCGCCACGAAATCGTCACGCTGGGTATCGCTCACGAGTGCGGTTGCGACACCCACGGCGCGGCTGGCATCGAGAACATGCACGACCGGCCCAGTGAAAGCCGGCGCGATACGCAACGCGGTATGCACCTTCGACGTAGTCGCGCCGCCGATCAGCAACGGCATCGTCATGCCGGAACGCTGCATCTCCTCGGCGACCGTGACCATCTCGTCCAGCGACGGCGTGATTAGTCCGGACAGACCGATCATGTCCGCATTATTCTCGTTCGCCGCCTGAAGGATCGTCGTCCAGGGCACCATGACGCCCAGATCGACTACATCGAAGCCATTGCACTGAAGCACCACGCCGACGATGTTCTTGCCGATATCATGCACGTCACCCTTGACGGTCGCCATGATGATCTTGCCCTTGCCCTTGGCGCCGGGTTCCTTCGCGGCCTCAATGTAAGGGAGCAGATGCGCGACGGCTTTCTTCATCACGCGCGCGGATTTCACGACCTGCGGCAGGAACATCTTGCCCGATCCGAACAGGTCGCCGACAACATTCATGCCGTCCATCAACGGACCTTCGATGACTTCGATGGGCCTGGCGAACCGCAATCGCGCTTCCTCAGTGTCGTCGACGACATACATGTCGATGCCCTTGACGAGCGCATGTTCGAGGCGCTTTTCGACCACCCATCCGCGCCATTCCTCGGCGGCTTTTTCGGCAACCGCGTCGGTACCGCGATATTTCTCGGCCAGCGCGATCAGGCGATCAGTAGAGTCTTCGCGCTTGTCCCAGATGACGTCTTCACACGCCTCACGCAGTTCCGCATCGATGGCGTCATATACGTCGAGCTGGCCCGCATTGACGATGCCCATGTCCATGCCCGCCTGAATGGCGTGGTAGAGGAAGACGCTGTGCATCGCGCGGCGGACGGGTTCGTTGCCGCGGAAGCTGAACGACAGGTTCGAGACGCCGCCCGAGATATGGCAGTGCGGGCAGCGCACCTTGATCTCGCGGCATGCCTCGATGAAGTCGATGGCGTAACGGCGATGCTCGTCAATGCCGGTTGCGACGGCGAAGATGTTGGGATCGAAGATGATGTCTTCGGGCGGAAAGCCGATGCCGGTCAGCAAGTCGTACGCGCGGCCGCAGATTTCGACTTTGCGTTCCTTGGTGTCCGCTTGGCCCACTTCATCGAACGCCATCACGACCACGGCAGCGCCATACGCCATGCAGAGGCGCGCATGATGCAGGAAAGCCTCCTCGCCTTCCTTCATGCTGATCGAATTGACGATAGGCTTGCCGGACACGCATTTTAGCCCCGCCTCGATCACGCTCCATTTCGAGCTATCGACCATCAGCGGGACGCGGGCGATGTCCGGTTCGGCCGCGATCAGCTTGAGGAACGTCGTCATTGCGAACTCGGCGTCGAGCAGGCCTTCGTCCATGTTGACGTCGACGATCTGCGCGCCGCTCTCCACTTGCTGCCGCGCGATTTCGACGGCGGCCGTATAGTCGCCCGCCATGATGAGCTTCTTGAACTTCGCCGATCCGGTGACGTTCGTGCGCTCGCCTATATTGACGAATTGGGCGGTGGCAGGCTGGTTCATTCAGGCAATCTTTTCAATAAGCTGTAGCGCGAAGTGCGAAAACTCAGGCAGCGATGTTCATGGGCTCCAGGCCCGCAAGGCGCGTGAACACGGGCGGCACCGGTATAGCGCGAGGAGATAAGTCGAACACCGCCTTGGCGATCGCCGAAATATGTGCGGGTGTCGATCCGCAGCAGCCACCTAATATGTTCACCTGCCCCTCGGCGGCCCATTGGCGCACTAGGCCCGCCGTTTCTTCCGGCAACTCGTCATATGCGCCTAGTTCATTGGGCAGGCCCGCATTGGGATAGACCATGATCAGCGTGTCGCAAATGCCGGAGAGCGTCTTCACATGCGGCCGCAACTGCTCCGCGCCGAACGAGCAGTTGAGGCCAATGGTAATCGGCTTGGCGTAGCGCACCGCATACCAGAATGCCTCGACGGTGTGCCCGGAAAGATTGCGGCCCGACAGGTCGGTCAACGTCATGGACATCATGATTGGCACGTCCTTGCCAGCGGCTTGGGCAGCCTGCTGCGCGGCCATGATTCCGGCCTTGGCATTCAGCGTATCGAACACCGTTTCGATCAGGATGAAATCGACTCCGCCGACGATCAGCGCATCGCACTGTTCGCGATAGACGGCCGTCAGTTCGTCGAAATCGATTTCGCGATAGCCCGGATCGTTGACGTCCGGGGAGAGCGAGAGCGTCTTGTTCGTCGGCCCGATCGCGCCGGCGACGAAGCGAGGCTTGCCGTCCCTTGCGGCGGCAGCATCGGCGAGGCGGCGGGCGATCTGCGCGGACGAGATGTTGATCTCGGCCACCAGATGCTCGGCGGCGTAATCGGCCTGGCTTATACGATTGGCGCTGAAGGTGTTCGTCGAGACGATGTCCGATCCCGCATCGAGATAATCCTGCGTGATCTTCTCGGGCACCTGCGGCTTGGTCAGGGCCAGGATGTCATTGTTGCCCTTCTGGTCCTTGGTAAGGCCAAGGGTGCCTGCGTAATCGGCTTCGGAGAGCTTCCAGTTCTGGATCTCGGTCCCAAATGCCCCGTCGGTCATCAGGATGCGTTCGCGGGCGGCGGCGAGGAATGTTTCGCGAATGCTCATGCGACAAGTTCCTTCGGTTTCGCGGCCACGGTCGGGCGAAGGCCGAGCAAATGGCAGATGGCGTAGCTCAATTCAGCTCGGTTCAGCGTGTAGAAGTGGAAATGCCGCTCTCCGCCTGCATAAAGTTTGCGGCAAAGCTCAGCCGCGATCGTGGCGGACACGAGTTGTCGTGTAGCCGGGTGATCGTCCAGCCCTTCGAACAGGCGGTCCATCCATGGCGGGATCGCCGCGCCGCACATCGCGGCGAATTTGCGGGTCTGGCTGACGTTGGACACGGGCAGGATGCCGGGTACGATCTCCGCGTCGATCCCTGCTGCTGCGGCGGCGTCGCGAAAGCGGAAATAGGCGTCGGCGGAAAAGAAGAACTGGCTGATGGCGCGGCTGGCGCCAGCGTCGATCTTGCGCTTCAGATTGTCCAGGTCGGACTGTGAAGTAGAGGCCTCAGGATGTGTTTCGGGATAGGCCGCCACGGAAATATCGAACGGATGCAGCGCCTTAAGTCCCGTCACCAAATCAGCGGCGCTGGAATAGCCATGGGGATGCGGAACGAACGCCTGCCCTTCCTCCGGCGGATCGCCACGCAACGCGACGATGTGTCTCACGCCCGCCTGCCAATAGGCGTCGGCGACTTCGGCGATCTCATCCTTGCTCGCGCCGACGCAGGTGAGATGCGCCGCAGCCGAAAGGCCTGTTTCCTTTGCGATCCGGGCAACGGTCGCATGCGTACGCTCCCGCGTCGAACCGCCCGCGCCATAGGTCACGGAGACGAAACGCGGCCCCAGCGGCGCGAGCGTTTCGATGCTGCTCCAAAGCTGCTGCTCCATCTTCTCGCTCTTGGGCGGGAAGAATTCGAAGCTGACCTGCGCGTCGCCGGAGAGATCGGCGAACAACGGCACATCGAGCGCGCGGCGGGCTTCCTCCATCTGGGAAAGCGAGAATGTCATGCTGTACGTCCTTTCAGGGCAGCGGCATCGATGGGCACCACTTGCGCCCTATGCCTGCGCCCCAACCAAATCTTCACTGTCAGTTCGCCGCCGGGCAGCGTGCGTTCGGATACCATATCGAGGCCCGCCGCCGCGAACCATGTTTTGATCTGTGCGTCGGAAAAGCCGAGACGGGCATGCTGGTCACGCACGCGCAAATCCTCGCGCTGATGCGGTGCGAAGTCGGCGATCAGCAGGCGGCCATCGTCGCTCAGCACGCGCGCGGCTTCCGCAATCACGGTCTCGGGTGCCTGCGCATAATGCAACACCTGATGGAAGATCACCGTATCGGCCTCCGCATTCTCCAGCGGCAGTGCCGTGAAATCGCCCATGACGAGGCGATATCGATCGGGCGTGTCGCCGGGCAGCTTCGCGCGGGCGAGCCGGAGCATGTCGGGGCTGCGGTCGATCGCCGTGATGCGCTCGGCCTCCGGCCCGAAAAGCTGGATCATCCGGCCGGTCCCGGTGCCGATGTCGAGCAGATGACCGATCGCTTCGCCGGAAAGCGCGCTGCGCATCGCCGCCTCTACTTCCCCCTCGGAAATGTGGAGCGAGCGGATCGCATCCCATTCCTCTGCATGTTGCGTGAAATATTCGTCCGCCGCACGGGCGCGATCGTTACGGACCGCTGCGAGCCGCGCGAGATCCGCCGCCTGCCATAAGGCTTCGCCGTCCGATGGCGTCACCTTGCCGAACAGCGCAAAGAGCGGCGTAAGATTTTCGTCGCGGCTGAGCGCCAGGAACACCCAATTACCTTCCTTGCGGCGCTCCACTACGCCCGCTTCGACAAGGATACGAACGTGGCGGGATACGCGAGGCTGGCTCTGCCCAACGACTTGCGCGATTTCCCCCACTGCGAGTTCCATGGCGCGCAGAAGATGCACGATCCGCAAACGAGTCGGATCGCCCAAGGCGTGAAAGAGATCCAGCAAAGCCATAATGGCTATATAAAGATTTCTTTATATGCGTCAATCTGCAAACGAGCCTGTTATCTCGGGCTGCAACCATATTGATGGTGCAGTGCAGGATAGGGATTGCCTTAAGCTAAGCAAGCCAGTAGATAACGCTGTTGCAGGCTTCGGGGGTGAGCTACCATTTAGCGAACCTGCACGGTTTTTATCATTAGAGGGGTTTGCCCATGTCCAAGTCTATTTCTCTGTCGCTCGTTCTTGCCGCTTCGCTTGGCCTCGCCGCTTGCTCGGGTGCCGCGGAAAACAACACCGCCGCCACCAACAACGCCGCAGTGGAAAATGCTTCCAACGCAGCCGAGAACGCCATGAATGCGGCCGAGAACGCGACCAATGCGGCTGGCAACGCTACCAACGCGGCGAACGCCATGAATGCGTCCAACGCGATGTAATTCGCCGTCGTCCGGCGACGGATGACGCTAAAAAGGAGTCGCTTCTTTTGGGAAGCGGCTCCTTTTTTATTGGGCGAAATCTTCGCCATAGGGTGGTTAGGTTCAAGACATGCGGAGGGTCGTGAAAATGCGCTTAGGGATTTTGCTTGGCATCGGACTTCCGCTCATGCTCGCCGCCTGCGGTGAGAGCGCCTCGGGCGATGGCGTGGGCGGGGTGACGGCGGGTGAGGCGCGCGCACTAAACGACGCCGCCGAGATGCTGGACAAACGCCCAGCCTCTCCCGCAGCGCAAAATGCCGGCGATCAGGATTAGTTGCTAAAGGTCGAGGCCCTGGCGCGGCCCGACGTCAGGGCTGTGTCGCGAGCAGATATGTCTGACGCAGCGTGTCGATCGGCTTCAACTTACCCTCGACTTCGCAATGCCAGAACGTCCAGCCATTGCAGGACGGCGCATTCTGTAGCGTAGCGCCGATCTTGTGGATCGACCCCGTTTCGGTGCCGACCATCAACGAGCCATCGGCACGGACTGCTGCCTGCCAGCGCCGCTTTGCGTCCGTCAGGATTGTCCCCGGCGCAAGATAGCCGGTCTCGACCAGTGTTCCGAACGCCACCTTGGGTGCCTGTCGGGAAGATTGCATGATGGTGAGCGCGGACTCATCGAGCGGCAGCGCTTCTTCGATGCGTTGCAGCGCGACCTCGATATAGCTGTCCTCACGCTCGATACCGATCCACTTACGGCCCAGACGCTTGGCGACCGCGCCAGTAGTGCCGGTGCCGAAAAACGGGTCGAGCACGACATCGCCCGGCTTCGTGCAGGCGAGCAACACGCGATAGAGCAGCGCTTCGGGTTTTTGCGTCGGATGCGCCTTGGTGCCGTTGCGCTTCAGTCGCTCCTGCCCGCCGCAGATTGGGAGAACCCAGTCGGAGCGCATCTGCAACTCGTCATTGAGCGTCTTCATTGCTTTGTAGTTGAATGTATAGCGCGCGTCCTCGCCCTGGCTGGCCCAGATCAGCGTCTCATGTGCATTAGTGAACCGCGTGCCCTTGAAATTGGGCATCGGGTTGGCCTTACGCCAGATGATGTCGTTGAGAATCCAGAAGCCCTGATCCTGCAATGTCGCGCCAACGCGGAAGATGTTGTGATAGCTGCCGATAACCCAGATTGTGCCATTGGGCTTCAGGATACGGCGGGCTTCCTTGAGCCAGAGCGTCGTGAAACGATCATAGGCCGCGAGCGTATCGAATTTGTCCCAGTCATTGTCAACGGCATCGACGCGGCCGCCTTCAGGCCGGAACAGGTCGCCGCCCAGTTGCAGATTATACGGCGGATCGGCGAAGATCATGTCCACGCAGGCGTCGGGCAGTTTCGCCATTTCCGCGATGCAATCGCCCCGGATCAGGCGATCGGCTTCGATCGGTGCGGCGACGGCGGGCTGCGCAACGCTCTTCTTCTGCCGCGTAGCTACGCGCTCCATCACACCCATCTTACTGCCCCCGTTTAGTCGTGAGGCATGGATGAGTCCTCCCGGAGTCGCCGTCAAGTTCAAAAACTTAAGCGTCGGTGTTCATACTATGGAGGAACGCGCAGGAACGAAAGCGGTAGCCACGAGATGTTGAGTCCGGTGTGGCTAGCGGGACTCCATATGTCGTGGTGTGACTGGCAGGACTCACTTCGCCGCCGATCGCATTTTTTTATGGGGCTACAGCAGGAGAAGCTGCGCCACGGGTGCGAAACTGCGGCGGTGCAGCGGCGTAGGTCCATGTTCGCGTAGCGCGGACAGATGCGCCGCGCTGCCATAGCCCTTGTTACTCTCCCAGCTATAATGCGGATGCTCGCGGGCGGCGGCGACCATCATGCGGTCCCGTTCCTCCTTGGCAAGAATCGAAGCGGCGGCGATGGAAAGGCACAGCGCGTCGCCACCGATCACGGGTGTCGATGGATAGTGCCATTTCGGGCAGCGATTGCCATCGACCAATATGTGGACGCAATGGTGGCTGAGCGCCTCGACCGCGCGCGTCATGGCAAGCATGCTGGCCCACAATATGTTGAGGCTGTCGATTTCCTCGACACTGGCCATGCCGATGCCGAAACATATCGCCCTTGCCCGGATTTCGATTTCGAGGGCGGTGCGGCGCGCGGGGGACAGCACCTTGCTGTCGTCCAGGCCATCGGGGCAATTCGCCGGGTCGAGGATCACGGCGGCGGCGACCACAGGCCCGGCGAGCGGCCCCCTTCCCGCCTCATCGACGCCGGCGACATGGCCCGCATGGCGCGATTCATGGGAGAAATCAGGCATGGTCGTCCCATTGCGCGGCCAATGCCGCTGCATCGAAGCCCTGCTCGTTGGTCGTAGCAAGGGTGTAGTAAAAGGGCGTCGTGCCCATCGCATGACCAAGGGGGCCGTGGCCTTTGCCAAGGCCCGGTGCATGGTGCAAGGCTCCGGCAACAAAGGCTTCGGCACGGTCCACTGCGTTTTCAACCGACAGCCGGCGCGCTATCCCGGTCGCGATAGCGCTTGCGAGAGTGCAGCCGGTGCCATGCGTGTGGCGGGTTTCGATCCGCGCCATGCGATATTCTGACACGCCCGACGCGCGGATCAGGAGGTCGTGGACACTGGGTTCATCGTCCTGCGGCTGGTCGGGAAGATGGCCGCCTTTGGCCAGCACTGCGCAGCCGAAGCGGCGGGCCAGTGCCTGCCCAGCTTCCTCCAGCGCGTCGACAGTCTCGATGTCCATGCCTGTCAGCGCGGCGAGTTCCGGCACATTGGGCGTGATGAGCAGCGCCATGCCCATCAGCCTCTCGAACGCGGCAACCGTGGCGGTATCCGCCAGCGTAGCGCCGCTGGTCGCGACCATTACGGGATCGAAAATGATGGGAATGTCGCGCAAATCGGCCAGGCGATCCGCCACGGCATGCGCGGTCTGCGGCGAGCCGATCATGCCGATCTTGATTGCGTCGATGCCAAGATCGTTGGCGACGCTGTCGATCTGGTCGATCACCATGGGCGCGGGAATGGCGTGGACGCCCTGCACGCCCAGGGTATTCTGGGCCGTGATGGCGGTGATAGCCGTCATCGCATGGCCGCCGAGCATCGTCACGGTCTTGACGTCCGCCTGAATACCCGCGCCGCCGCCGCTGTCCGACCCGGCAATGATGAGGACGCGCGGGATCATCAGCCTTTGAACATACGCTTCGTGGAGGCAGGATTGGCGGCGAGCGCTTTGCCCATGCGCGTCGGGCGATCCATCAATTCGCCGCCGCAATTGGGGCAGCGATCGTCCAGCGCCTCCGCACAGGGCGCGCAGAAGGTGCATTCGAACGAGCAGATGAACGCACCGGGCGCATCGGCAGGCAGGTCCGTGCCGCAGCGTTCGCAATCGGGACGCATGTCCAGCATCTCAGGCGGCCGCCTTTTCCACGGCGGCGCAAATGCGGTCCACGACATCCTTCACCTGCGCTTCGCTGTCGCCTTCGGCCATGACGCGGATGACGGGTTCGGTGCCGGACGGGCGGATGACCAGCCGTCCTGTGCCTTCCAGTTCGACTTCAGCCTGCGCGATGGTGCGTTGCACGTCCTGATGATCCAGCGGCTTGCCACCGGAGAATCGGACGTTCTTGAGAAGTTGCGGCACGGGATCGAACTGGTCCAGCAATTCGCTGGCGGGCTTGCCGCTGCGCACGAGGGCAGCGAGAACCTGCAACGCGGCAATGGTGCCGTCTCCGGTGGTCGCATAGTCCGACAGGATCATGTGGCCCGACTGTTCGCCGCCGACATTGAACCCGCCCTCGCGCATTCTTTCAAGCACGTAGCGATCGCCTACCTTGGTACGCTCTAATGTGATCCCTTGGCCGCCCAGGAATCGTTCGAGGCCGAGGTTGGACATGACCGTCGCGACCAGCCCGCCGCCGCGCAACGTGCCTTCGCGTGCCCAATTGGCGGCGATCAGCGCCATGATCTGATCGCCGTCGACGATCTTGCCCTTCTCGTCCACGATGATGAGACGATCCGCATCGCCATCCAGCGCGATGCCGATATCCGCGCCCGCCGTCAGCACCGTTTCCTGCAACAGCAGCGGCGACGTGGAGCCGCAGCCATCGTTGATGTTGATGCCATTCGGCGTCACACCCACAGCGATGACCTCCGCACCAAGTTCCCAGAGTGCGGACGGCGCGACCTGATAGGCGGCGCCATTGGCGCAATCCACGACGATGCGCAAGCCATCGAGGCGCAGTTCCGCCGGAAAGCTCGACTTCACGGCATGAATGTAGCGGCCCCGCGCATCTTCCACGCGGCGCGCGCGGCCGATGTCGGCGGAGGGCGCGAGTGCGATATCGCCCTGAAGCAGCGCCTCGATCTTCATCTCGTCGGCATCGGAGAGTTTGTAGCCATCGGGGCCGAACAGCTTGATGCCGTTATCATAATAAGGATTGTGACTGGCCGAGATCATCACGCCAAGGTCCGCGCGCATCGAATGGGCCAGCATCGCCACGGCAGGCGTCGGGATCGGCCCGAATTGCACCACGTCCATGCCGACCGCTGTGAACCCGGCGACGAGGGCATTCTCCACCATATAACCCGACAACCGCGTATCCTTGCCGATCACCACGCGATGGCGATGCTTGCCGCGCAGGAAGTGCGTGCCCGCCGCCATGCCGACCTTCATGGCGAGGTCCGGCGTCATCGGCCATGCGTTCGTGCGGCCCCTGATACCGTCGGTGCCGAAATACTGCCTGCTCATGGACGCTCCGCAATTCGTGTCGCTCGACAGGCGCAACATAGCCGGTCTTTCAATAGCCTATACCGAAACCGGATCGACAATCCACCACCGTGCGGCCATTCAGATGGCATGGAATCGTTCAACCGCGCCGTGGACGCGCTCTCTGCCGCCGTCTTCTTCAAAATCCCGATGTTCGGCGTGCAGATCGAGTTGATCGTCCTCTATCTGGCGCTGCCGATGCTGTTCTTTACGGTGTGGCTGGGCTTTCCCAATTTGCGGGCCGTGGGCCATGCGTTTCATGTGCTGCGGACGCAACCGCGCGAGGGAGAGGCGAAGGGCGACGTCAGCCAGTTCGCGGCGCTTACCACGGCATTGGCGGGCACGATCGGCCTGGGCAATATCGCGGGCGTTGCCGTTGCGCTGACGATGGGGGGGCCGGGCGCGATCCTGTGGATGTTCGTCATCGGCTGGTTCGCGATGACGGTGAAGATGGCGGAGGTGACGCTTGGCCTTAAATATCGCGTGCTGGACGCGCGAGGCCATGCGCATGGCGGGCCGATGTATGTGCTGAAGGCCGTGCTGGCGCGCAAGGGCTGGCCGCGCGCAGGGTTTGCAATCGGCGCGCTCTATGCGTTCTTCGCGTTGTTCGGCGCGATCCCGATGGTGCAGGTGAATCAGAGCTATGCGGCGGTTTCGGCGGTGACGGGATTTACCAACGGCTGGGTGTACGGGATCGGGCTGGCGCTGGCGGTATCGCTGGTCACGTTGGGCGGCGCGGCATGGCTGGGGTGCGTGGCGAGCCGACTGACGCCGCTCAAGGTGGCGGTCTACCTTGTCGGCGTGTTTGCGATATTGATCCTGAACTGGACGGCTGTTCCGGGTGCATTGGCGCAAATCTGGGACGGGGCGTGGAACGGCACAGCGGCGGCGGGCGGCGCCATTGGCGCATTCGTTGCAGGTATGCGCCGCGCCGTGTTCGCGAGCGAAGCAGGTGTTGGATCGGCAGTGGTGGCGCATAGCCTCGCCCGCACCGATGAGCCAGTGTCGGAGGGCATGGTCGCCCTGTTGGAGCCGTTGCTCGGCACCATGATCGTCTGCGCTTTCGGTGGCCTGGCGCTGGTGGTCGCAGGGACGTGGAATACGGGACTGGAGGGGATCAACATCACCACCGCCGCCTTTGCGGGCGTGGCGGGATGGTTTCCCTATGTGCTGGCCGTCGCGGTGGTGTTGTTCGCCTATTCGACGCTGGTAGCATGGGGCTTCTACGGATTGCAGGCGTGGGGCTATTTGTTCGGCCACAAGCCGGGTACGCAACTGACCTACAAGATACTCTATATCGTCGCGCTGCCGCCCGCCGCCGTGATCGACTTAGGCCGCGTCATCAGCATCGTCGATTGCAGCTTCTTCCTGATGGCCATTCCCAATGTGGTTGCGCTGTATCTCTGCGCGGGCGAATTGCGGCGCGACGTGCGGGATTACTGGATGCGCGTGCGCGGCAAAGCGGTGGCGGCGCGATAGGCTCGCGCCGCCACCGCTTCACCAATCAGTGCTGGTAAGCCTTGGGCAATTCGCCTGGAGCAGGCGTCGCATAACGGTCGCGCAGCCTTAGCTGTCGATTGTCGAGCGGCTGTTGCTGGCCGTCGATGAACACCGCTGTCGGCGCGGATGTGAGTTCCAGCGGATCACCGTCCCATATCACCACATCACCGACGTGCCCTGCTTTCAGCGACCCCAAGCGATCGCCCATGCCGATGGCTTCGGCAGGTGCGGAGGTGATGGCGCGGAGCGCCTGTCCCCAACTAAGGCCCGTCGCACCGGGGATCTTTTGCAATGCGACCATGTTCCCTGCCTGCTGCAAGGCCCAACGCAGTTGTGTGGCGTCGTTGCCCTCCGTCATGCCGAGCGCGACCAGCACGCCAGCGGCCACCATCCGGCCGACGTTCGACTGCGTGGCGGCCAATTTCTCGAAACTGGCGGGCAGATCGGTAAGGCCCGCCGTGATGACCGGGATCTTCGCAGCGGCGATCTGTGGTGCGACGCGCCAGCCTTCGGACGCGCCCACGAGGATCAACTTCAGCGTCGGGAACTCCGTTCGCAGGGCGATGACGCTCAGGATATCGGCGCTCCGCTCGACATGGACCAGCAACGGCACCTTGCCCTGAATAACCGGCACCAGCGCCTTCGCGTCTGCGCGGAGCAGCAGGCTGTCCTTTGATCGGCCGTCGTAGCTGGCGGGATTGCGTGCGTAATCCTGCGCCTCGCCAAGCAGGCTGCGGAACAGCAATTGAGCAGCAGCGCGACTGCCCCCTGCCTTGGCCGCACCGCTCTCGCCCAGTTCGACATATTGGAACGCCTGCGCCTTCGTGACGGCATCCATATCCGCGCCCAGATCGATAACGGCGCCCTGCCCCGCGAAGATGTTGCCGCCTGCGGTGGGGACGACGACTGCGCGCGTGATGCCGCTGGTGCGGTTAATGGCAATCGGATTTGCTTCCGGATTGATCGCCGTTGCGACATCGATCGCGGCCGAGAATGGCGACTTCGGTGAATCGCTGTCTTCGGTTTCGTCTACGGCGTCCACTTCGACCAGCCCGATGCGCGAAAAGCCCGACATGATGCCCGGCGTAATCCACTTGCCCGATGCGTCGATGCGTTGCGCGCCGGCGGGTATGGCGACATTCGCACCTGCCGCAGCGACCTTGCCATTTATGATGACGACCGTACCGTTGTCGATCGGTTCGGAGCCATCGCCAATGGCCAGCTTTCCGCCGGTGATGGCAATAGTCTGCGCCATGAGCGGCAGTGACAATGCCGAAAGCGCCGCGGCGCAGGAGAGCCCGATAAGAGTCTTGCGGTTCATTTCGTGTCTCCCGCGCCGACTTGGCCGAGTTCGAAGTCGCTCACCGGACGGCGTTTGGGATCGTTGGCGTCATACATCAGCGCGCCGTCGATCCAGACGCGTTCGGGGCGCGTGTAGATGCTGAAGGGGTTCCCGTTCCACAGGACCACGTCGGCCATCTTGCCGGGCTTGAGGCTACCCGTCTTGTCGGCAATGCCCATGGCTTTGGCAGGGTTATAGCTCAGCCATTCCCACGCGATCTCCTCGGGGATGTCGATGCCCATGCGCTTTCCTGCGGCGCGGGCCTTGGACGCTTCCTGATAGAGACGCTGGATGCCGTTTTCGTCATCGCTGTGGACGATGGCGCAGGCGCCCGCATTGTGGACGAGGGCGATATTCTCACGAATGCCGTCATAGCTTTCCATCTTGAAGCCATACCAGTCGGCCCACAGTGCCGAGCAGATGTTGTTCTGCTTCAGGAGGTCGGCGATCTTGTAGCTTTCGACGGCGTGGTGGAACGCCGTGACATGATAGCCGAACTCCTTGCTCATATCGATGACGTTGGCCATTTCGTCGGCACGATAGCAGTGGTTGTGGACGAGGATCTTGCCCTCCAGAACGTCGGCCAGCGTTTCCATGGCGAGATCGCGCGTCTGGTCCTTGTTGGCGGCGCGCTTGATCTGATAGGCGCGGGCCTTGATCCATGTCTGGCGATCGACGGCGATGTTGCCCATCCGCGTGCTGGGTTCGCGCCCCTTGCGGCCATAGACGCGCTTTGGGTTTTCGCCGCACGCCATTTTGAGGCTGTAAGGTGCGCCGGGGAACTTCATGCCCTGCTGCGTGCGGGCAGGCACGTTCTTGAGTGTCACGCCGCGCCCGCCGAACAGGTTCGCCGAGCCGGGCAATATCTGCAGCGAGGTGACGCCGCCATTGACCAGCGCGCGGGAGAAGCCGGGATCTTGCGGCCAGATGCTGTGTTCCGCCCACACGTCTGCGGTGACAGGTGAGGTCGCTTCATTGCCGTCACTCAGCGCATCGACCTGCGGCGAAGGATAGTCGCCGAGATGGCTGTGGATATCGATCACGCCGGGCGTCACATATTTGCCCGTGCCATCGAACACCGCGACATCGGCGGGGATCGGTGTGTCGGAACCACCCACCGACGTGATCTTCCCGCCGGAGAGGAACACGACGCCGTTCTCGATGCGGCCACCCTCTCCGTCGAGGATAGTCGCGCCCCTGATCGCTGTCGGCACACCTGGATAGGCGACGTAAGTAGAGGGATAGGGATTTTCCGGTTCGGTCGAGGAGCCGGGCGCTTTGGAGTTGGCAGTCCTTGGCTCTTCGCCAGTAGTGGCGCAGGCGGCGAGCAGGATCGGCAGGACCAGTGATATTGCCGGAAGGCGCATTAACGTTGTTCTCCGTTGATGGAATAGCCGACGGCCGCCGGTTCGGCGATTTCGTTTGCGCCGGGCAGAGGGCCAGTCTCGGTCAAAGTATCGAGATGCATCATCTTCCGAATGACGGGAGAGACGAGCACCACGAGGACGCCCACGACCATGACCGCCCAACCCAATCGGCTATAGACCTCCAGAACCGTGTCGGGGCCTGCTCCTTCGCCGCCGGTAGCGCGCGCGATCAGTCCCGCGACAAAGTTGCCCGCCGCAGTCGCCAGGAACCAGGTGCCCATCATCAAGCCTGCGATGCCGCCGACACTAAGGCGCGTCATGGCCGAAAGGCCGACGGGCGAGAAGCAGAGTTCGCCCATGGTGTGGAAAAGGTAGATGCCAAGGATGAAGATGACTGGCGTCAGGTTCGCGCCAGCCGCCGCCGCGCCGCCTACCAGCACCAGGAAGCCGACGCCGATGAGGATCAGGCCGATACCGAATTTGGCGGCAGTGTTGGGTTCCTTCCCGCGCCGGCCTAGCCATGTCCACAACACGGCGAACAGGGGCGCGAGCAGGATGATGAAGAGCGAATTCACTGATTGGAATACCGAGGCAGGCACGTCCCAGCCAAGGATGCTGCGATCGACACGCCGGTCGGTGAAGATGTTCAGTGAGGAGCCTGCCTGTTCGAAGAGGCCCCAGAACAGCGGATTGAGGGCGATCAGGAAAAGCGCGGCGAGAATGCGGTCTCGATCGATTTTGGTCATAGTCGTGAATATCCGGTACAGGATATAGACTACCGTTGCCAAAGCGAAGACGAGCAACGCATAGCCGACCACGTCCTGATAACGGATCAGGCCCCAAATCCCGACCACCGACAGGGCAGCGGCGAGATAGATGGTCCATTCTTGGCTAATGCCCAGGCCCGATCGCTCTTTCAGGCGGAGCGGCTGGCCCGGTTCGCCCGCACCGCGCAATGTGGGGCGACAGAGGACGAACACAACGAGACCCAGCAACATCCCGACGCCCGCGGCACCAAAGCCCCAGGCCCAACCCATCGTCTCGCCCAGCACGCCACACACGATCGGCCCCAGCATGCCGCCGATGTTGATGCCCATGTAGAAGATCGAATAGGCCGGATCGCGGCGCAGATCGTCACGCGGGTAAAGCTGCCCCACCATCACGGAAATATTGGCCTTTAGGAAGCCAGTGCCGATAATGATGAAGGATAGTGCGAGATAGAAGCCATTGAGGTGGAAAATGTTCTGCCCGGTCGGCCCCTCGGTAATCGCGATCAGGAAATGACCGATGGCAATGAAGATGCCGCCGCAGAGTACAGCCTTGCGCGCGCCGAGATAGCGGTCAGCCAGATATCCCCCGATCACCGGGGTGATATACACCAGTGACGTATAGGCACCGTAGATCAGATAGGCTTTGTCGTCGCCGAACAGGAAGTGCTTTGTCAGATAGAATATCAGGAGCGCCCGCATGCCGTAGTAGGAGAAGCGCTCCCACATCTCCGCGAAGAAGAGGACGAAGAGGCCCGTCGGGTGGCCGAGAAATGTCGCTTGCGACTTTCCGGTCAGATCATATTGCGTCGCCATGCGGCTAAACCCTGTTCTTGTGATTTGCCGCTTGCTCGATAGCGGCATGTGTATGCAGCCTAACGCAAGGAATCGCTGTCTGTCAAAATGTTGCTTTAGTTGGGAATAATATTCCAAGAGCAAGGGTACGCTTGCGCGCCGATGTAGCATTCCCCATTTAGCGCGGATGTTCAACGACACCTCTTCCCCGCTCGCCTTGTTAAGAACGCGCCGGTCCGGCAAGCCGCGCGATCTGGTGGCCCCCGGTCCCGATGCGGGGCAGCTTAAGTCCATCCTCGAAGTGGCCATGCGGACGCCGGACCATGGAAAACTTGCGCCGTGGCGGTTCGTCATCGTGCGCGACGACCAGCGCGAAGCGCTCAGTGATCTGTTGCGGCAGGCCTACCGTGTGGAGAACCCCTCGGCGGGGCGACTGGAACTGGACTCAATGGAGCAGTTCGCGAAGCAAGCCCCAGCCTTGGTCGTGGTGCTGTCTTGCCCGAAGGCGGGGAGCAAGATTCCCGTCTGGGAGCAGGAGCTGTCGGTCGGTGCCGCGATCATGAATTTGCTGAACGCGACCCATGCCAGCGGATTTGCGGGCGGATGGCTGACCGGCTGGCCGAGCTATAGCACGGCCGTGCGTGATGCGTTTGGAGCGGGAAATGAACGCATCGCCGGGTTTGTTTTCATCGGAACACCTAGCCGCGCGCTGGAAGAACGGCCACGGCCAGAATATGATAAAATCGTCACGGAATGGGACAGATAATTACCTTCAATATTGGGATTTGATAGCAATCCTACCTTGACGTGAGCGGCTGTATTATGGCACTGCATCAGTTATGGCTGATGAAACTAAACCCGTCTATCTGCGCCTTCGAGAGATAATTTCCGCATCGATATTGGACGGTGCATATGGAGACGGGGACATGCTTCCCTCGGTCCGTGCCTTTGCCGCCCAGCAGGGAGCGAACCCCCTAACTGTTGCAAAAGCCTATCAAAGTTTTCAGGATGACGGACTGATTACGGTGAAGCGTGGCGTGGGCATGTTCGTAGCGGAAGGCGCTTCCAGACGGCTGCGCCGCGCGGAGCGGGCGCATTTCCTCGAGAATGTCTGGCCCCCTGTGGCGGCGCAGATGCGACGAATCGGGGTGTCGCTCAACGATCTGTCGATCGAGGAAAATGCTTAAGATTTGCGGCGTGTCGCGGCGTTTATCGTGGCGAGATGGCCTCTGACGACTGTATTTCCCGGCGATAAAGCGACTGCCTTTTCCAGCAGGTCCAAACTCGCCTGATTGCGGCCCCTGGCCTTGAACAGCATCCAGCCATAGGCATCGCTCGTCACGGGCGATGAGGGGAACATTCGGTAGGCGTGGGCGGCGTAGACGCTTGCCTGCCGCGCGTCCCCTAGCCCTAGATACGCCCATGCAAGATCCGTCAGCAAATAAGCATCGTTATTGCCCAGTTTTGCCCGAACGGACTCAAGAGCAGCGGCGGCGCGCTTCCAGTCGCCCGCCCGCATCCATGCTGTAGCCGCCAGCCGATTGGCCGCAATGCTGTCCGGGTTCTGTTCAAGGTACAGCGCCAGCGCCTCCTCCGCCTGTGCGGTTTGTCCGGCGCGGTTCCATGCTGCCGCAAGACGCAACGCGATGCCCTCAGAATAACTCAGATTGGCGGCGGCGGCATAGCTGCGCGCGGCCTGATCCCAGCGTCCCGCCTCCGCCTGCGCATCGCCGACCGCGACATAGGCTTCCGGCGCACCCCGGTTGGCGTCGCGCAGGATCGTTGCACGGGACAATGCAACGCTCGCGTCGCCCTGCGCCAGAAGCACGCGCACATAGGAGATATTGGTGGGCGCGACCCGCATGTCCGCATTGGCGGCGACGGCAAGAGAAGGCAGGTCGGGGTCAAGCGGCAGCAACGCCGATGAGCCGAGATCTGGACGCGATGCCCGCGCGCGCAGAGACTGCGCCGCACCGGCATCGCCCAAGGCCTCGTGCACACGGCCTGCGAGCAGCAGGGTGTAGCTGTCGGCATCCGCACGCGATGCAAGCGGCGTCACCGTCGCATCAGCCTCGCCGAATTCGCCGGCCTGAAACAGCGCGCGCGCATAAAGCAGCCGCGCTTGAAAGTTGAAGGGTTGCCACTGGACAAGGGATGCGAGTTGGTCGGCCGCCAGCCTCGCATTCCCACTGTCCAGATGAAGGACACCGCGCAGCAATAGGGTGGCAGGCTGATCGTCGAGCCTGTTGCCGACCTTCTCCAACATCTGTCGCGCAAGGTCCATATTCCCCGCGCGCGCAGCCAGCACGGACTGCATGAAATAAGCGCGAGGATTGTTCGGGTCGAGTGCGAGTATACGGCGCGTCAGGGAGAGCATCCGCTGCGCTTGACCCATGTCGGCCAGCGTTGCGGCATATTCGACCAGCGCAGGCAGATAGTGGGCGTCCGATGCCAGCGCCTGTTCGAACCAGGGAAGCGAAGCCTTCGCTCCATATTGATCGCGGATCAGTTCCGCACGCAGGGTTAGGGCCGCAGGCCGCCGTGGAGCAAGCGCCATGGCACGATCGCTGGCGACGAGCGCCGCCGCACGATCTCCGGTGCTCAAATGAAAGCGGCCAAGGTCGATCCATGTGTCGGCGTCGTTGGAATCAAGAGCGATCGACTTGTCGAACGCGGCGGCGGCTTGCGGGATTTGGCTGAGCGCCTGGAACGCACAGGCGGCGATGCGCGCAGCATAGGCGGCCTGCTGCGGAATGACGTCGTTTGCCTGCGCTTCCTTCAGGGCAGCTTCCGGTTCGCCGCTCAACAGTAAGGCATGAGCCATCAGGTGCCGCGTATTGCGCGGCGGCGCGCCCAATGTTCTGGCGCGGTCGAGTTCACCCTTTGCGCCCGCGCCATCGCCCAGCGCCAGCAGCACGCGCGCCTGTGCGACGCGCGCGTCGGCCCAGTCGGGATCGGCGCGGATGGCGTTCATCAGTTCGACGCGCGCGGTGCGCGGATTGCCCTTCGCAAGAGCCGCGATCCCACGCTGGACCATGGCGCGCGCATCGTCGCTGTTCCCGGCGAGCAGCGTCTGGATTGGCGCAATAAGGGCGACGGCCCCGAGCAACGCTGCACCCGCCGAAACAATCCAGCGCCGCTTCATGACGCCTGGATTTCGTATTGTTTAAGGAGGTCGTAGAGCGTCGGTCGGCTGATCCCGAGAATCTTTGCAGCGCTCGAGATGTTGCCCTGCGACGTTGCGATGGCGCGGCGGATCGCGCGCCGGTCAGCGACTTCGCGAGCAGCGCGCAGGTTAACGAGTTCGACGCCCTGCCCGTCATCAGGCAAGTCGAGGTCGGCGGCCGTCACCAGCTTGCCGTCGGCCATGATGACGGCGCGCTTCATCCGGTTCTCCAGTTCCCGGACATTGCCGGGCCAGTGCCATGCGTCCAGCGCCGCCAGCGCATCAGGCGCGAGACCCTTGACCAAAGGGTTCATGTCGCGTGCAAATCGCGTGAGGAAATGCTTGGCCAGCAGGGGCGGGTCGCCCGAGCGGTCTTTCAGAGCGGGAATCGCGATGACGATTTCGGCGAGGCGGTAGTAAAGGTCTTCGCGAAAAGTGCCTGCAGCGATCATCGACTCCAGGTTTTGATGGGTGGCGCATACGATTCGCGTGTCGACGGGAATCGCCTGCCGCCCCCCACGCGATCGATCACGCGTTCCTGAAGAAAGCGGAGCAGCTTTACCTGTACCGGCAGGGGAATGTCGCCGACTTCATCGAGAAACAGCGTGCCGCCCTGCGCCATCTCGATCTTGCCCGGTGTTGCCTTCACCGCACCAGTGAACGCGCCCTTCTCATGGCCGAAAAGTTCTGACTCGAGCAGGGTTTCCGGAATGGCCGCGCAGTTGATCGCGACGAAAGGCTGATGCTTGCGCGGGCTGGCGTCGTGCAGGCCCTGTGCGAGCAGTTCCTTGCCTGTTCCGCTTGCCCCCAACAACATGACCGACACGTTGGCGGAAGCTACGCGTTCCACCGTGCGCGCGACTTTCAGCATTTCAGGGGCACCTGTGATGAGGCTCCCCAGCACGCGATTGTCGGCTCCGGGCTGATCGACCAGCCGCGCATTTTCGCGTTCCAGTGCATGCACATGGAAAGCGCGGCTGACGATGAGGCCCAATTCGTCGATATCGACTGGCTTCTGGTAAAAGTCGTATGCACCGCCCGAAATCGCGTTCAACGCGCTTTCACGCGCGCCATGGCCGGAGGCGACGATCACTTTCGTATCCGGCTTCACGCGCAGGATTTCCGCGAGCGTGGCGAAGCCTTCGGTGGTGCCATCGGGGTCCGGCGGAAGGCCAAGATCCAGCGTCACGACATCGGGCGCTTCGGCGCGAAGCAATTCGATGGCTTCTTCTCGGTCGCCCGCAATGAAGACCTGATAATCGTCATAGGCCCAGCGCAACTGCCGCTGAAGCCCTCTATCATCCTCGACGATGAGCAATTTGGGACGCGTGTCCGCCATCAAGCTGCCCTTTCCTGTAGTGCATGTCGCTGCGGCGCACGCGGCAGCGTGAGTGTGAAGCTGCTGCCTTCGCCAAGGCGGCTTTCCACGTCGATGCGTCCGCCCATACTGTGCGCAAGCTCGCGCGCTTCGAACGCGCCGATGCCGAAGCCGCCCGCCTTGCTGGAGGCGAAGGGCTTGAACAGGTCGCGGCGCACGAAGTCGGCGGTCATGCCGCAGCCCTTGTCAGCGATACGCACGGTGACACCGCCGTCGCGTTCCCCCAGATGGACGATCACGGGCACGTTGGCAGGACTGGCGTCGATGGCGTTCTGGATGAGGTGTAGGAGTATCTGCTCGACGCGTTGCGGGTCCGCCAGCGCGTCCGGCGACGTTCCCATGATTTCCACCGGGTGCTGCCGCGCGCGCGTCGCCGCGACGGCGCGAGCAATGGGTGCTATGTCGATCGCTGTCGGTTCTTCCTGCCGCCCTTTGTTGTGCTGCGAAAGACGCGCGAGCAGATCGTTCATCTTGCCAACCGAGTCCTTCAGGGTGAGCAGCATGTCGGCGCGAAAAGCCGGGTTTTCCGCATGGCGCTCTGCATTGCGGGACAAGAGCGATAGCTGGCTCACCAAATTTTTGACGTCATGCATGATGAACGCGAAGCGCCGGTTGAATTCGTCGAAGCGGCGCGCGTCCTCCAGCGCCTGTTGCCCCTGCGCCTCGCTGATGTAGCTCGCGACCTGCCGTCCGGCAGCGCGGAGCATGTCGAAATCCTCCCAGTCGAGGCGGCGATCCACGAGCGGGCGGCCCAGCAATATGGCTCCAGCCAAGCGATTGAAGTGAATGAGTGGCACCAGCGCCCACGCGCCGTGATCCGCGAGCATCCATGGTGCGACCTTAAGCGGACTCCCGCCGATACGTGCCGCATCGATGTCAACGATCCACCCGCTATGCTCCAGCGCTGCGGCATCATGCGGACTGAGCGCCTCGTAAGCACAGGCCATCTCGGGCCAATTCCAGAGGCATTCGACTGACAGGCCGCCATTGTCGTCGCGCAGGAGGAGAAGTCCCGAGGAGGACTCAGTGATGTCGGCAACTGCCTTGACAACGCGCTCGTGCAGGGGCGCGCCGGATGCGCCGATCGTATCGATAAAGCGCGTCCACTCGACGCGATAGTCATAGCGATGCTGAAAGAAATGCTTGGAGATCAGCACATGCACCCGCGCCCTGACACGATGCGCAGGCAGCAATACGAGCGATGTGACGAGCGCGGCAAACAATATGCCCGTCTCGATCAGGTGCGCCTGCGGGCCGAATATCCACTCGATCGCCGCCACGACAAATCCCAGCAGGCTGAGGTATACGCCGACCGCCACGAGGGAGAACGAACGGAACGCCACTGTACGGGAAACGCGCAGCCGCCACTCTCCACCGCCGCGCAGCCCAAGGCCCATCACCATCGCGACCATCGTCATGAACAGCCCACGCATGGCGTAGAGTTCGGCGAAACTGCCCTGCGTGATCGCGGTCAGCGTGTAAAGATTGAGGTCATAGGTCCACATCGCCGCCAGCCCGGCCATGATAAGCGCGATGCGGGCGCGCCCTTCGGGGGCAGAGATAGTGTAAAGATTATGGACCAGCACCAGCGCGCCCACGGCGAACACCATGTGCAGCATCAGGCTCGCCATCACCAACGCTTCGAAGGAGGAGGCGAGATATTCGCGCGGCGCAAATTCTGCCGTCATCTGAAGCAGGAGCACACATCCAAGGATCGCGTAAATGACCGTGATGGACGCCGGATGATCCGAAAGCCGCCCCTCCCCCCGCCGCAGCATCACGAACATGAACAGGAGCCATGCGGCGTTGCGGACGCTTTCGGAGATGCCGGACAAAGGTTCGGTAACACCGCCGAAAGCCGTATGCAGTGCCCAGAACGCCGTCATGAATATCGCGGCGCACAGGAGGTTACGCTCCAGCGTAGCCGCATGACTGCGGAGGATATAGATGGTGAGCGCCGCGAACATCGCCGCCGCAAGCGCGTGGCCACCATCTCCCATGAACTGGTAGAGCATCGCCACGACCTAGCGTGCGCCCTCGGGCCACAAAATCACCCGCAGCGTCTGGATAAGGATGAGTATATCGAGGAACGGGGTGTAGTTTTTGGCGTAGTAAAGATCATATTCCAGCTTGTGCCGGCTATCCTCGATCGACGCGCCATAGGGATAATTGATCTGCGCCCAGCCTGTGATCCCCGGCTTCACCATGTGCCGCTCGGCATAATAACGCAGATGCTGTTCCAGATCCTCGACGAATTGCCGCCGTTCAGGGCGCGGACCGACGAAGCTCATTTCACCCTTCAACACCGTCCAAGTCTGAGGCAGTTCATCGATGCGCAGCTTGCGCAGCCAGTAACCAAGACGCGTGATGCGCGGATCGTCCTGCGCCGCCCATTGCGCTTGACCCGCCACCTCGGCGTCCTGCCGCATGGTGCGCAGCTTCAATATCCAGAATTCCTGGCCATAGAGTCCCACGCGCTGCTGGCGGTAGAAAGCAGGCCCCTTGCTGTCGAGCTTCACCGCGAGCGCGGCGAGCAGAATGACTGGTCCCGTCAGGATCAACAGAATGGCGCTGGCGATGACGTCAAACAGCCGCTTGGCCATGGACGACAAACGGCGGCCTGCGGAAAATCCGTCCGAGAAGATCAGCCAGCTTGGATTGACGCTGTCGAGATCGACGCGGCCCGTTTCGCGCTCCAGAAATGTGGAGAGGTCGTTGACATGGACGCCCGTCGTCTTGATCCGCAACAGATCCGACATAGGCACCGAGTTGCGCCGCTCCTCAAGCGCAAGCACGACTTCGGTCGCTGCGAGCCGCATCACGAAATCGGCGAGGTTGTAGATCGCGCTGCGGTTGATGGCCTCGGGGATCTGTTGCGGACCGTCGTTCATGCCGATGTAGCCGACCACGAGGAACCCCGCGCCCTTGCGCTGCTCCAACTGGCGGATGCGATCGGCGCGACTGCCTGCGCCAAGCACCACGAGCCGACGCTTGAAGCTTTCCCCGCCCAGCATCGAACCCAGCAGCATCCGCAACACGATCAGGAACAGGACGGCAAAGCCCATGGCGTAAAGCGAGTTGGAACGCCACAGCGTGATACCGGGCAGGAGAAAGTGCATGACGGACAGGAAGATGACGCCGAGCGATATCGCGACGACGATGCGCACAAAAGCGAAGCGGAGCGACTGGAGCGATTCCACTCCATAGACGCCCACTGCGATCATCGCGACCTGAAGCGCTAATGCGAAGCTCAAAAGCGGCGCGGCGCGCGTAGTTATGTAATCGACTTCCATCCCGATCTGCTGCGCGCGGAGTACCCAGCCAGACTCGGCCGCGCACAACAGCATCAGAAAGTCGAGGACGCCCAACAGTAGCACGGCGTGCGGGACGTAATGTTTGAACAACCGGACCATTCGCGGCGCACTTCCCTGCTTGCGTTCATCCGGAGCCGTGATCCGGTCGGCAACGACGGAAAAAGGCCAGCCCCTGCGCTTTACAGCAGACTGTCAATATTCCCGACACGCAAAGCAGTCTCTCGCAAAATCACAAAGATTTGCTGAACGACCTCCTGATCCTGTTTCTTTTGTCGACAGGTCTTATGGCATCGCCAGGAAATAGCCTACGGCCACGACCAGCGACAGGGCGACGATAGCCGGCACCACCAGACGCACACCGCGCTGGTCGTTCAGGCTTAGCGAGTGAGGATGCGCATCGCTGGTGCGCGACCTGAATAGAGGATGGGCCATCGAAATTCTCCCGGCACAATACTAACATCAACGGTTGGGGAGCTTCGTCGTTCCACTCTGTAAGTCATTGTTAATCGGCCGCGAAAGTAAAAGGCGACAGTCCGCGCTCCCGATCGTCAAAACGCAAGGTGCGCCCGCGTGGCGGAGCGCTGCGCTGCGCGCACAAATCCCGGACGCACGCCGAACAACCCGGCCCTACTGGCTGCGCCTCTCCGCCCACCAGATCGAGACCCCGCGCCGCCAGCAAGGGCGCGGCAAACTCCGCCTTCAGACCCACGGCCACGGTGAACATCGCATTGCCGCCCTGCAATGCAGCACCCTGCGCCGCGACCGTGCGGGCGACGGTGAACCAGCGGTCGCCGTCGGGCAGCACGACCAATTGTCGCACGATCTCACCGGGTCGGCCGAACGCGGCGTGAATGTCCCAAAGGGGGCAGCGGCCCTCCGCCTCCACCAGTAGCGACGCACTGGCGCCGGCATACCGCTTTGAGGACTGTCCGGCCCGATCAATGCGCAGCATGAAGAATGGCAGGCCGCGCGCGCCCACGCGCTGCAAAGTGGTCAAGCGGTGTGCTACCTGCTCGAACCCTGCATTGAAGCGGCGTTGCAAGAGAAGCAGATCATAACCGCTGCTCTCGCATGCTCGCAAAAAGCGCGCGTAGGGCATCATCAGCGCGGCGGCGAAATAGCCGGTCAGATGCCTGCGGAAAAGCCTGTCGGTCGTCCGGTCGGTAAAGCTTGCGCCTGCGACGAGCGCTCCAATCTCCTTCTTCGCCTCAAGATCGCCAAGCAGATAGGCGAGTTGAAAGCACCGTGACGGCCCATCCAGCATCTCCGAAATCTGGAGCTGGCGCGCGTGCAGATCGAGCCGCCGCACGCGGTCAGGCATCACGTCCGCGGGCAGAATGCGGATCGCGAACTGATGCTTGACGCGCAGCCGCTCCGCAATGGCACCGTAGAGATCGCCCGAACTGAGGCGTAATTCATCGGCAAGCTCTTCGGCTTGCGTGTCCAGATCGGCGAAGTGGTTGCGCCAGCGTTCAATCTCGCGCCGGACCAGCGCGATAGGCGCGGCTTCGTCGCTCAACACATCGCCACCGTTTTGCGCCACGCGATCGAAGGCGCGCGCGAAGGCTTCGGCACCCCGTGGGGCAGCGGCGAGCCATTCCTCGATCTCAGTTCGATCAATCGCTAGATCGCTGAACATCGCATCGCTCAGGCGGCGGCGCATACCCTCCATCCCGCCGCCGGGTTCATCGGCCCCAAGCGCGCGAGGATCGAAGTCGAACCGATCGGCGAGGCGCAGCATCAGGCCCGCCGACAAGGGGCGCTGGTTTCGTTCGATCAGGTTCAGGTAACTGGGTGAGATGTCGAGCGCCGCCGCAAGCGCGACTTGCGTCAGTCCCGCCCCGCGCCGCAATCGCCGAACTGCATGACCCGCCAGAAGTTTGTCTGCCATATCCAATGCTTGTCATATAATTTACAAGATGACAAGGCTATTGGCATTTTGCCGCACGGATCGACTTCTAATTTTTACAAAAGGTATGGCTGCAATGGGTTCTCATACGTAGATACGGTGCAACGCCATCAAGGAGAGAAGGCAATGACCGAACCCACCCGTTCTCGCGCAGTCTTTTCGACTGAGGATTTTTCGCTGATGAAGGAAGCGATCGCCGACTACATCAAGAAGATTCAGGATAAGCCGGAATCATCGAAGTTCAGCAACCTGTATCACCGTCTGGGCCGCCTGGGCTAACAGCCAACCCGACGTTCGAGCTTCCTGGGGAGGAAGGCAGCCCGTCGCAATGCTTCAATGCATTGCGACGGGTTTGTACTTTCAGGCGATCATAGTTTTTGATTAACCATGCCCTGCTAAACTGGCCGCTGACATGTTCAGCAGGCCATGATGTACAAGATATTCGCCCTCGTCGTTCTGATGCTAGCGCCGATTGCCGTGACCCTGGTATCAAGTTTTGTACCCTCGACCGAAACGGCAATTGCTCCGGTTGTGGCGTCTTCACCGGTCGAAACAGTTACGGTGCCGCCCAGCGCTCCAGTTACAGCGCCAGCGTTCGAACCTTTGCCTTCGCCGCCACCCGTGGCGGATGGCGCGGCTCTCGCCACTGCAGCTCCCATGCTTGACCCTCGGGGAATAGATCCCACGCCGCAAGCCGTTGAAGGCAGCGAAACCAGTAGTGACACGCCAGCTTCCGAAACCGCACCAGTTGAGGTGCCGGACTCTTCCAACGACGATCGACCGGATAGCTGACCTACTTCTTCAGGATATTCAGCGCTGCGATGGTCAAAGCCTCCGACGCCGTGGTCACGACCTTTTCCGCGTCTGGCGCCCAGAACGCACTGTGTAACGATGGAAGCGAGGCTTCCCCCTTCGCCGCCTTGGCCATCAACGGCGCAGGCACGCCTCCTACCCAGAAGATGAAGCTCTTGATCGATTTGTCTTCGCGGTAATATCGGCCGAAATCCTCTCCACCCATGACGGCGGGAGCCTGCAGCACGCGCTGCACGCCAAAATGCATAGTGAACAACTTTGCCATTTCCTGTGCGAACTCGGGCGGGTTGTAGGTGGCGGGCGTGAACTCGTCCTTCACGGTGACAACCGGCATCCGATCCTCCGGCACGCCCGATGCAATCGCTTCCCCACGGGCGATCCGCTTGATGCCGTCGATCAACTGCGCACGTGTCTGGTCAGAATAGCTGCGGACGGTAAGCAACAGCGTCGCTTCGTCCGGAATGATGTTGTGCTTCGCACCTGCGCGGAAGCTGCCGACCGTCACCACCGCAGGGTCTTGCGGATCACGCTCCCGGCTTACGAGCGTCTGAAGCGCCATCACGATCTTTGAACCTAACACTATGGGATCGCGAGTTGTCTGCGGATAGGCGCCGTGACCGCCTACGCCCTTCACGATGATGTCGATGCTATCCACATTGGCCAGCGCAAATCCTGGCGTCCAGGCGATCCTGCCCGCTTCGAAATTAGCGGCGTCGTGAAAGGCGATCGCATGTGTGGGCTTGGGGAAACGCCTGAAGAGACCATCCTCCAGCATCATCCGCGCACCCCTGCCGGTTTCCTCCGCAGGTTGCAGGATCATGACGAGCGTACCCGACCATTCGGACTTACGAGCGGACAGCAGCTTGGCGGCTTCCAGCCAAGCGGTCATGTGCGTGTCATGACCGCAGGCATGCATGACGCCGCTCTCTATGCCGCCCTCCGTCGAAGCGCGAACCTTGGACGCAAAGGGCAACCCGGTTTGCTCGACTACCGGCAGGCCGTCCATGTCAGCGCGAATCAGCAGGACCGGGCCATTGCCATTTTTCATGACGGCTACAACTCCAGTGCCGCCCACCTTCTCCGTCACGGTAAAGCCCAGAGCCTTTACCTGCCCGGCGAGTTTAGCGGCTGTCTTTACTTCCTGACCGCTTAATTCCGGGTTGCTGTGGAGATCGCGATATAGCGTCATCATCGCCGGCGTGTCGGCCTTGATCGTGGAGGCGATGTCCTGCCCGAAAGCGGGCGCAACAAACAAAAGCGGTATTGCGGCCAGAACGGCCGTGTTGATGCGCATCGATTTCAGTCTCCCTTGACTGCGATCAGCATAGGGAAAAATGCGTGTCCCGCCAGTGCGCTTTTGATCGGCCGGTCAGGCGGCGTGCGCCACGAATTCGGCGCTGATCCAGTCGCGAAAGGCCTTCACTTTTGGCACGTTTCGATTGTGTGACGGATGCACGGTCCAATAAGACATCGGATAAATAGCGTCCGACGGGAAAGCCTCCACGAGCAGCCCCGCATCGAGTTCCGCTTTCCATAAAAATGAACTAAGGATCGCAATCCCCTGCCCTGCAAGAGCGACGCGGCTTTCCATTATTTGCGAGTCCAACTGGATGCCGCCGCGAGTGCCTTCGCCCGGCAGAGGTGCGCCCATCTCCTTAAACCAATAATGCCACCATATATCGTCAGGCGTCATGCGCGGCAGATCGTGAAGGTCTTGCGGATGCGTGAATGGCCCCCGCTCGGCAAGGAAGGTCGGGCTGCAAAGGGGGGCGACCCGGATCGAAATGAGCTTGCGGCTGTCGAGGCCGGGCCATTGGCCTTCCTGCCCGCCCCGGATCGCAAGATCTATGCCGTCCCGCGCAAAGTCCACCCATTTGTCGGACGTATGGAGACGCACCGCGAGATCGGGGTGCTGCATCTGGAACGCACCGAGGCGCGGCGCGAGCCACAGCGTCGCGAAACTATCGGTCGTGCTTATGGTAAGTACGGACGAGTCTTCTCCGGCCAGGGCCGCAAATCCGGACCGCATTTCGTTGAAGGCGCGGGTTAGGAACGGCGCGAGCATCCGCCCCTTCTCCGTTAGAACAATGCGCCGTCCGACGCGCTGAAAGAGCGACACACCGAGGCGGTCTTCCAGCGATTTGATCTGATAGCTGACAGCCGCCTGTGTCATGCCGAGTTCCTGCCCTGCAGCAGTGAAATTTTCCAACCGTGCGGCTGATTCGAACACGCGGATGGCGGCAAGGGGTGGGAGATTAGCCATTCCCCATCCATAAGCGTGCCTTATCTCATCGTCTATCTCTTTGTTGGCTTCCGTAACGTCATGTGGGGCATCACTGCACGGCGGTCATCGTGACTGCGAAACAGGAGGCAAAGATGAGAGACGAACAGGAGATGCGGATGTGGCAGGAACATGGCCATGCATTTACGGTAGAGATAGGAGAGCTTTTCCAGAAGATTATGCAGGCTTTCCGGGTACTTCATCGCATCGAATGGTCTGCGCCGTGGCGTAAGGGCAGATGCTGATCGACGAAACATCGGGTGACGGGGTTGCGATATCGCCTGCCAACGCCATTATGGTGCCATGGCCGAAATCGAGAGACCTTTGACCCCGCCCCCGATGACGTTGCTGGACGGAGCGACGCTCTTTTTGGATTTTGACGGCACATTGGTGCCGCTTACCGATGAACCTGACAGCGTAGTGGTAGATAACGAGCTGCGGGTTTTACTCGCAGATTTGGCGGAGGCGCTGTCCGGTCGGCTCGCCATTGTCAGCGGGCGGTCGGTGGAGACGCTTCGTGATCGGTTTGGGCTTGGCGGCTTCATCCTTTCGGGCAGTCACGGGCTGGAGTTCGCGCACCCCGGTGAACCCACACGAGCACCAACTCGCCAGCATGAAGTCGACATTGCCGAAGCGGAACTGGAGGCCTTCATTGCCGACAAACCCGGCCTGCGTGTCGAGCGCAAGACGCTGAGCGTCGGGCTTCATTTCCGTAAGGCGCCAGGCTTCGCAGACGCGTGCAGAACGATCGCAGAGGCTCTGGCGCAAGAGACCGGGCTGTATCTTCAGGCTGGCAAAATGGTTTACGAATTGCGGCCCGGTGGAGCGGACAAGGGAACAGCGATCCGGTTGCTTATGCAAGAACTCCCGCTCTCAACAGGCTTGCCTTTGTTTTTCGGCGACGACGTTACTGACGAAGATGGCTTTGCCGCTGCGGCAGGGCTGGGCGGTAATGGTGTCTTAGTTGGGCCGGATCGCAGAACCGATGCGCAATGGCATCTGGAACATGTCGATGCCGTCCGGCATTACCTATCGACAAGTGTCGCACACCTTTGCGGGAAGGTTGCTCTTACGTCCTCTTGATGCGTGACGCTTTTCACATTCAGGGGGATATATGACACATCGAGATTTGAACCTGTGGCCGATTGGCAATTGCCAAGCCTCGGCCTTGATAGACAGCAAGGGCCGGTTCGTCTGGGCCTGTGTTCCACGAGTGGATGGTGACCCGGTCTTCTCCGCACTGCTGGATGACAAGGGTTGGGATTCCCCGGAGGCGCGCGGTTTTTGGAGCATTGATCTTGAAGGTTGCGTGACCGTCGATCAATCTTATGTCCGCAACAGCGCGGTGCTGCTGACACGGCAATCTGACGCATCCGGCAATGCCATAGAGACGCTCGATTTCTGCCCTAGGTTCAAACATAAGGGCCGCATGTACCGTCCGGTCGCGTTCGCGCGGATCGTCCGGGTGGTGTCCGGCAGCCCGCGTATCCGCGTCCGCCTGCGCCCCACCACTGCGTGGAACAGCGAAGAAGTGCCGGTCAGCTACGGGTCGAACCATATCCGGATGGTCCTGTCCTATATGGCGATGCGGCTGAGCACCGACGCGCCGATCGGCCTCATCAATCAGGAAAGCTGGTTCCGGCTGGAGCAGGACGTGCATTTCTTTTTGGGACCGGACGAGAGTTTCTCCGACGCGCTTCGTCCCGCCGTGCAGCGGATGATGGAGGACACCGTCCTTGAATGGCGCATGTGGGTGCGGGGGCTGGCGATCCCGCCTGAGTGGCAGGAAGCAGTGATCCGTAGCGCCATTACTCTAAAGTTGTGCCAGCATGAGGAGACCGGCGCGATCGTAGCTGCGCTGACGACTTCCATTCCCGAACATGCCGATAGTGGACGGAACTGGGATTATCGGCACTGCTGGGTGCGGGATGCTTATTATACTGTCGAGGCGTTGAACCGCCTCGGCGCGCTCGACGTGCTGGAAAGCTATCTCGTTTATCTGCGCAACATTGTCGACGGCGCCAAGGGCGGGCATATCCAGCCGCTCTACGATGTGCGCGGAAACGCGCGTCTCGATGAATGGGAAGCCAAGTCGCTGCCGGGCTATCGCGGCATGGGACCGGTCCGCGTCGGCAATGCCGCTTACGAGCAGATCCAGCATGACGCCTATGGACAGATCGTGCTGTCGTCCGTGCAGGGCTTCATCGATCACCGTCTTCTGCGCATGGCGGGTGAGTCCGATTTCGAAGCGCTGGAGGCTGTGGGCGAACGGGCATGGGCTGTCTACGACAAGCCTGATGCCGGGCTTTGGGAGCTACGTAATCGCACGCATGTCCACAGCTATAGCGCCGTCATGTGCTGGGCGGCGTGCGACCGGTTGGCGCACGCCGCCAATGCGCTCGGCCTGAAGGATCGCGAAGCCCATTGGTCGGAACGCGCGAGCATCATGCGTGAGGACATATTGAAGGCGGCGTGGCGGCCCGGTAGCAACGCCTTGTCGGCGAACTTCGAAGACGACGCGCGCGATGCTTCATTACTGCAACTTCTGGATCTGCGCTTCCTTGCACCAGACGATGCGCAGTTCCTCGGCACTCTGAAAGCGCTGGAGGCGGACCTGCGCCGGGGTTCCAATATGCTACGTTATAGTGCGCCGGACGACTTCGGTGCACCTGTCACCGCGTTTAACGTCTGCACCTTCTGGTTGATCGAGGCGCTGCATCGTACAGGTCGAAGGGAAGAGGCGCGGACATTGTTCGAAGAAATGCTGTCGCGCCGGACGCCGGCTGGCCTCCTGTCGGAGGACATCGATCCGGAAACCGGTGAATTATGGGGGAATTATCCGCAGACCTATTCGTTGGTCGGGATTATCAATTGCGCAGTTCTGCTGAGCAAGCCCTGGAGTGAATGTCGATGAGCCGCCTGATTGTCATATCCAACCGCGTCAGTCGCCCCAACAAGAACGGCGAACAGGGTGGGCTGGCTGTCGCTTTGGCGGCTGCGCTGCGGCAGAGGGGCGGCATCTGGGTTGGCTGGTCAGGCGATACGACCGACAAGTTCACCGGCCAGATTGCGTTCAACGAGGATGAAGGCGTCAGGACTGCGACCATCGACCTGGAAGAGCAGGACGTCGACGAATATTACAACGGCTATGCCAACCGGACGCTGTGGCCGTTATTTCACTTCCGCATCGACCTGGCCGAATATGCCCGCGATTTCGAGGGGGGCTATAACCGCGTAAACCAGCGGTTTGCGGATACGGCCAGCCCTTTGATCGAGTCTGACGATGTTGTCTGGATTCACGACTATCATCTGATCCCGCTTGGGCAATTGCTTCGGAAGAAGGGGCTTAAAAACAGGATAGGCTTCTTCCTCCACATCCCCTGGCCGCCTACCCGCCTGCTGGTTTCCCTTCCCCACCATAGCAAGCTGGTAGAGGCGCTGTTCGCTTACGACGTGGTGGGCTTCCATACCGAAGAATGGCTCGAATCCTTCCGCCATTATGTCGAGAAGGAGATGGGCGGTCGCGTCGATGGCGATTTCATCACGGCCGGGGGCCGAACAATACAGGCCATTGCCTGCCCGATAGGCATCGATGCGCCGGAATTTGTCGCAGCGAGCAACGGGACGGTTGCGGCAGAAATGTACAAGCGCGTATGCGACTCGCTGCAGGAGCGCGCGATGATCGTCGGGGTCGACCGGCTCGATTACAGCAAGGGTCTTGAAGAGCGCTTCAACGGCTATGCGCGGTTCCTGAAAGACAATTCGCAGATGCAGGGGAAAGTCGTGCTGGTGCAGATCGCGCCGCCCTCGCGCAGTGACGTCGCGAGCTATCAGGAGATACGCGCAACGCTGGACTCGCTCGCTGGCCGGATCAATGGCGAGTATAGCGATGTCGACTGGACGCCCATTCGTTACGTCAACCAAGGGTATCCACGCGAAAAGCTCGCGGGTATTTATCGCTCCGCGCGGATCGGTCTGGTGACGCCCTTGCGCGATGGGATGAATTTGGTCGCGAAGGAGTATGTCGCGGCCCAAGATCCGGCTGATCCTGGGGTTCTCATCCTGTCGCGATTTGCGGGCGCTGCGCATCAGTTGAAGGATGCGCTCCTCATCAATCCGTATTCGCCGGAGGAAATGTCCGACGCAATCAGCAAGGCGCTGGCGATGCCGCTGGAAGAACGCAAACGCCGCTGGACCGCGATGATGCAATCCGTGCAGGAGCAGGATGTATCCTGGTGGCGCGCCACCTTCTCGCAACGGCTGGAGGAAGCCGCCGAGGTGCGGCAGACGGAAGACGTAGAATAGGGCTTAGGAGGTCGGCTCGCCGTAAGTCTTGACCAGATAGGCTGCGATGATCTTCTCATCAGCCGGTTCGATCGGCGCACCATAGACTGCGATCATCTTGTGCACCTCGTCGGCCCAGAATTGCGCGCCCTTCCCCCGCGGCTGGGAACGGATATAGTCGAGCGAATGACATGCGGCGCAGTTGGTTGCCGCCAGGTCCGATCCCTCTCCTGCCGGAAGTGTGAGATCCTCCGTGTCCGGAAGTGTGTACGTCATGACCTTGGCCGGTGTCGCCGCCATCGACGCTATAGCCGCGACGGGCAAAGCGAGCATCAGGAACCGGGCATTCATGCGACCTGCACCCTTACCTTCTCGACAACGTTGCGGAGATAGCCTGCGGGATTCCAGAGCGCTTCCATTGGCTGCGTCTCGCCACTGTGACTGGTGGCGCGGACATGCACGGTCTGCTCGCCACGAGGAAGCTTCAGCGTCGCCGTCCAAGGCCTGAACGAATAGCGGCCGAGGTCTTCGCCCAACTCCGCCGTCGTCCAGTTTTTCCCGGCATCCAGCGACACTTCCACCTTCGTTATGCCAGCGCCCCCGTCGAAGGCGATGCCACGAAACGGGGTCGGCTTATCTGCTGTCATGCGCGCGTCATCGCTATGGTTGGTGATAAAGGAGCGCACGGCGAACCGGCCGATCGGCCGCGTGCTGGCAGGCTTGGTGCCGACGGGGACGCACTGACAGTCGTTGTCAGGCACGCGATACGCAGTCTTCATCCAGTAGCCGTCGAATGGCGCATCGAGCACTCGGATTTCGGAAATATGCTTGACCCAGTATGTGCCGAAGTAACCCGGCACGATCAGCCGGAGCGGATAGCCGTTTAAGAACGGCAGATCCTCCCCGTTCATCGCCCAAGCCAGCATCACTTCGCCATCGCGTGCATGATCGATTGCAAGCGCCTTTACAAAGTCCGCTACGCCCTGTCCCGGCGGGTTGTCGAGACCATTGAAACTGACCTGCTGTGCGCCGGGCTTGACCCCTGCCCGCTCCAGCACGGCTTTCAGCGGCACGCCTGTCCAGCGGGCGTTGCCCATCGCGCCGTTTGCCAACTGGCCGCCCGCAACGCGCGGCTCGAAAAAGCCGCGGCTGTTCCCCGAACATTGGTTGACTGCCACCAAATCCGTAGCAGCAGCCATACGTTTCAGATCAGCCAGTGAAAGCGACAGTGTCTTCTCGACATGGCCTCCAATTTCCAGACGATAAGCCGACATATCAATCGACAACGGTATATCCGAAAGATGATAGCGCACGAAGAAGGCATCATTCGGCGTCAGCACTCCTTCGTCAAATACGCTGAACGGCGTTTCAAGTTGCGGCGGGCGAGCGGTCAGACCGATCATGGGCCGCTTGCCGGGATACTGCACGAGTGGGCGCTCCCCATTGGCGAACGGAAGCTTGACCATCTCTGCCGCGGCACGCGTACCAAGCAACGCGGAGGCGCCCATCCCCGCCAGCAGTTCGCGCCTTTTCATAATCATCGGCTTACATACCATCAGATATCCCGCCATAACTTCTGGCCGGAGATTTCATTTCGCGCAACCGCCTTCCACAATGCGGCGCACTCGACGACAGCTCACAAAGGGGGCATCATGCCCGCACCTGCATTTTACGCTCTGCATGGATAATATTCCGCTTTGTTACGTTAATGCATCTGCATCAGATTTGGGGGGAATTGAAATGACAGACAGTTCGATCACCGTGTCACGCAGGGCGATGCTCGGAGGTAGCGCCGCGTTGTGTGCCACGCCCGGCTTTGCCACCGCAGCCGCGCCGAAGCCAGCAGAGGGCAAGATGGACCTTATACCCACAACGTTGAAGGTGAACGGCAAGGACGTTCGCTTGTCACTCGACCCGCGTACCACGCTGCTTGATGCCCTGCGCGAGCATATGCACCTGACCGGCAGTAAGAAGGGCTGCGATCATGGCCAGTGCGGCGCCTGCACTGTCATCGTCGAAGGCCGACGCATCAATAGCTGTCTTACGCTGGCCGTCATGCATGATGGCGATGAGGTTACGACAATCGAGGGGCTGGGAACGCCGCAGAAGCTCCATCCGATGCAAGCCGCATTCGTGCAGCATGACGGATATCAATGCGGATATTGCACGCCAGGCCAGATTTGCTCCGCCGTAGCGGTGTTGGGCGAGATAGACGCTGGCATTCCAAGTCACGTCACCGCCGATTTGGACAAAGTCAGCTATTCCGACGCCGAAGTGCGCGAACGCATGAGCGGCAACATCTGTCGATGCGCCGCCTACCCCAACATCATCGCGGCGGTCCGCGACGTAGCGCAGGGAACAAAGGCATGAAGGCCTTCACTTACGAGCGCGCTTCCAATCCCGCTGAAGCGGCTGCGGCTGCGGTCCGGAACCCCGGATCGAAGTTCATCGCGGGCGGCACCAATCTGCTCGACCTGATGAAGTTGCAGATCGAGACGCCGACGCACTTGGTTGACGTCAATCGCCTTGGCCTGGATAAGGTGACGGAAACGAAAGACGGCGGTCTGCGCATTGGCGCGCTCGTTCGCAACACCGATCTTGCGGCTAATAAGGTCGTGCGGCGGGATTACGCCGTATTAAGCCGGGCACTGCTATCGGGCGCATCAGGACAGTTGCGGAACAAGGCGACGACTGCGGGTAACCTGCTCCAGCGCACCCGCTGCCCCTATTTTTACGACACGACCAAACCGTGCAACAAGCGCAAGCCCGGCAGCGGCTGCGCGGCGCTCGCTGGGTATAATCGCAATATGGCGATCCTGGGCGCCAGCGCGGATTGTATTGCAACGCATCCCTCCGACATGGCGGTCGCGATGCGTCTGCTCGACGCTACGGTGGAAACAGTCACTGCGGATGGCACAACGCGGGCGATCCCGATGGCGGACTTCCATCGCCTGCCCGGCAATACGCCGTATATAGACACGGCGCTTGCGCCCGGCGAACTCATCACTTCGGTAGCGCTGCCCAAGCCGCTTGGCGGGATACAGATGTACCGCAAGGTCCGCGATCGAGCGTCCTACGCCTTCGCGGTGATCTCGGTCGCAGCGGTTTTCGATAAAGACGGCGGCGCGCGCTTCGCTTTTGGCGGCCTTGCGCACAAGCCCTGGCGCGTCGAAGCAGCGGACGCCGTGGCTTCACGGGGCGCGGCGGCTGTTGCCGAAACGGCGCTGGCCGGCGCGAAGCCGACGCCGCTCAACGCCTTCAAAATAGATTTGACGCAACGCACCCTTGCATCGGTGTTTGCGCAGAAGGACGCCGTAGCATGAAGTTCGATCAACCAGCCGCAGCGGAAAACCCTATCGACCGTGCCCGTGTCGTGGGCCAGCCGTTGTCCCGCATCGACGGGCCTTTGAAAGTCAGCGGCACCGCTCCCTACGCCTATGAACGGCATGACGTCGCGCCAAGCGCAGCTTACGGCTTCATGGTCGGCTCGGCCATTGCCAAGGGAACGATCAGCGCGATGGACACCCAGGATGCTGAAGCCGCGCCCGGCGTGCTGGCCGTAGTCACGCACGCAAACGCAGGCGCTTTAGGTCAGGGGAATATGAACACAGCCCGCCTGCTCGGCGGGCCGGATATCCAGCATTACGATCAGGCAGTCGCCCTCGTTATTGCGGAGACATTCGAACAGGCGCGCGACGCCGCGAAGTTGGTTCGGATCGACTATGCGTTGGACACCGGAAAGTTCGACTTGAAAGCGCAGAAGTCAACTGCGCTCGCGCCAAAGAAGGTTCAGGGTTCGCCCGCAGATACCGAAGTTGGAGACTTTGCCGGGGCGTTCAAAAGCGCTCCAGTGAAAGTCGATCAGACCTACACCACGCCCGATCAGAGCCATGCCATGCTGGAGCCTCACGCAACGACAGCGGCGTGGTCGGGCGACAAGGTGACGGTCTGGACATCGAACCAGATGGTGACGTGGGCGGTGAAGGAACTTGCCAAGACGCTCAAAATTCCGCCAGAAAACGTGCGCGTCGTGTCCCCCTATATCGGCGGTGGGTTCGGATCGAAGCTGTTTCTTCGAGCAGACGCCCTGCTGGCGGCACTTGGCGCGCGCGCTGTGAACCGTCCCGTGAAAGTCGCCTTGGCGAGACCGCAGATCCCCAACAACACTACGCATCGCCCCGCCACGATCCAGCGGCTGCGGATCGGCGCATCGAACGATGGCATCATTCAGGCAATCGGACATGAGGTTTGGGCAGGCGATTTGCCCGGTGGCGATGTGGAGAGCGCTGCTATGCAGACGCGCCTTCTCTATGCGGGCAAGAACCGGATGACGAAGCACCGCCTCGCGGTGCTCGACCTGCCGGAAGCCAATGCGATGCGAGCGCCCGGCGAGGCAGTAGGCCTGCTCGCGCTGGAGGTCGCGATGGACGAACTAGCGGAAGCCTGTAACGTCGATCCGGTCGAACTGCGCATCAGGAACGATGTTCAATTCGATCCGGAAGCAGGCCCTGAACGCCCCTTCTCCAGCCGTAAATTCGTCGAATGCCTTCGTGAGGGCGCTGTGCGCTTTGGTTGGGCAAAACGCAGCCCGAAGCCCGGCCAAGTGCGCGATGGACAATGGCTGGTGGGCATGGGCGTCGCGGCGGCATTTCGGAACAACCTTACAAATACGTCCGGCGCGCGCGTCGCCATTGACGGCAAGGGGCACATCACCGTTTCAACCGACATGACCGACATCGGGACCGGCACCTATACCATCATCGCGCAGACGGCTGCGGAGATGATGGGTGTCGGCATCGATCAGGTCACGGTGAACCTGGGCGACAGCAGCTTCCCTGCGTCTGCGGGTTCCGGCGGCCAATGGGGCGCGAACAGCTCGACGGCGGGCGTGTATGCGGCGTGCGACACCCTGCGCGGTCTATTGGCGCAGCGCGCCGGGTTCAATGCACAGGATGCCGTGTTCGAAGACGGCATGATAAAGGCCGCTGGCAAAGCCATTCCGATTGGCCAAGCGGCCGGACGTGAAGGCCTCACTGTCGAGGACAAAATCGAATTCGGTGATTTGGGCGACCGGTACGCGCAAGCAACCTTCGGCGCGCATTTCGCCGAAGTCGGTGTCGATATCTACACTGGCGAAACGCGCGTGCGCCGGATGAGTGGCGCCTTCGCGGCAGGGCGTATCCTCAATCCCAAGACGGCGCGGAGCCAGGTGATCGGCGCGATGACGATGGGGGTCGGCGCAGCGCTGATGGAGGAACTCGTCGTCGATACGCGCTTCGGCTACTTCGTCAATCATGACATGGCGGAATATCATGTGCCCGTGCACGCCGACATTCCGGAGCAGGACGTGCTGTTCATCGATGAACTGGACGACAAATCCTCGCCGATGAAGGCGAAGGGTGTGGGCGAACTGGGGCTTTGCGGCGCGGGGGCAGCGATCGCCAACGCGATCTATAATGCTACGGGCGTTCGCCTCCGCGAATATCCGATGACGCTGGACAAGGTTTTGGGCGGACTCGCTAGGGTCTGATACTCACACGCCGCCGAGCTTGCCGATAAGGGCTTGCGCGGCGGCGGGTGCCCGCACCTTCGCGCCGCTGATGAAATAGGCGAAGACATCGCCTTTGGTCGCCCATTCCTTAGCGCGGTCGACCCAGTGATTAATCTCGTCCGGAGTGTAGCCGGTCGGTTGCTCTTCCACCGATCTCATCAGCCGCGCATAAGTGAAATCGGTAGTGGCTGCGTCGATCAACGGATAGGTCTCATGATCGGCAAGAACGATGGCAACTCCGGCATTCTTAGCCAGATCGATAAAAATAGGATCGCGGAAACTTTCGTGCCGCACCTCAAGCGCATGTCGCAGAGGTACACCGTCGACGCTGGTTGGCAGCAGCGCTAAAAATGCACCCATATCCTCCGCGTCGAAGGCCTTTGTCGGTGCGAACTGCCAAAGGATCGGCCCGAGTTTCGCTCCAAGCTCCGCAATGCCCTGTTTCACGAACTTGTCGACGGACTCGCCGGCCTCTCCAAGCACCTTCCGATTGGTACAATATCGTGAAGCTTTGACGGCAAACACGAAGCCATCCGGCGCAGTATCCGCCCAACCTGCGAAGGTCTTGGGACTCTGCGAGCGATAATAGGTGCCGTTGATCTCTATCGTCGTCAAGTGCTGGCACGCGTAGGCAAGCTCGTCCTTCTGACGAAGATCTGCGGGGTAGAATGTTCCCCGCCACGGCTCGAACGTCCAGCCGCCGATACCCACACGAATGTCGCCCATAGCTCTCCTCCAGCGGTCACATGATTAAATCTAGTGGAAAGCGGCGCCTTTAGGAATGGACCAGTTCTGGGCAACTGGAGCGATTGCTCACTAAAGTATCTGAACGGACATCAGCCTTGATACCATCGCGTCGTTTCCTTGCGCCTTAGCCACAGTGATCGCGCTGTTTTCGGCTATATCTCTCGCGTGCGGGTCGGCTCCACTTGCAAGCAGGCGATCCACGATCGCATGATGGCCGAACAGAGCGGCCATCATCAGCGCCGTCTGCCCAGCATTATTCCTCGCGTCTGGAAGTGCGCCGGCGTCGAGAAGTAATGCAGCTACGTGCTCATACCCTTTAAACGCGACGCCCATTAGCGCGGTGTTGCCCCGCCCCTCATCAGCCTGATCGACATCGGCCCCATTTGACAGCAAAAGCGCAGTGGCTGCTTCATGACCATTGTAGCTGGCGAGGATGAGAGGCGTGTATCCTTTGGCATCGCTCGCGCCTATGTCAGCCCCGGCCTGGAGCAGCGCCGGTATGACATCGACCCGCCCCAGACGCGCAGCGTCGAACAACAGTTCCTGAAGGCGTCCGGTTGACGGCAGAGGCGGCAGAACCGGGTCGTCCGCCACCTCGCCCGTCCGCGCGTCATTTAGCATCAAGATCAACCTTCAGTTCACGCGGCCAGAAGCGGAGAGCCGCGATTGCATCGACAAATGCGGAAGCGTCCTTGGCTGTTGCGAGCGGAATACAGGCTTCATCGAGGTCATCCCGGATGCCGCCTTTTACGAAGATTGGCTCGGCTTCCTTCGTCAACCCGATGAATTTGCAGTGTCCAAAGGCATCGCGCACAAAATCCTGCGTAGCCGCATCGGACGCCAGCAGACCGGCACCCGCCTCTGATACCACCACCGCCACCGCGTCGAACAATATCGACGGACCGCCATCGATCTTCTGCTTGGCGGCGACCTTGGTCCCGTCGGACAGGCTCACCCCGCCTATCTTTGGAGCCACGACTTCGTACATCGCTCCCACCTTGTCGATCGCTTTGACCAGACCATTGAACAAGGCCGCATCCGCACCGTCGCTTAGCAATATGCCAAGCTTCCGGCCCTTGAAGGTTGGAGGACCGTTTTTGACAATCGAGAGTGCATCCGAAGGTGGGAGATCGGTAATAGTGGGACTCGCCGCCTGTGCAGGGGTAGGCAATTCCGGCAGACCGAGGCCATCCGCGACTTTTGCTGCAAGTGTCTCGTCGATGTTGAGCAAGTGCGAGACCATGCGTGCACGAATATCGGGACGCTCCACTTTGCTCAGTTCGAACACCAGCGCATCGACGATATGCTTCTGTTCAATAGGAAGCTGGCTGACATAGAATTGCCTGGCCTGGCTGTAGTGGTCGGCAAAGCTCTCCGGCCGGATTCGCAGTTTGCGGCCATCCTCGCTTGCGGCAAAGCTGGTGAAGCCGCGGACCGGATCCTCCCGTGGGCCACCCATGGAAGCGCCCCAGCTATTAGGTTCGTAATTCGCCCGTCCTCGCGGATTGGCCATCGCCATATGCCCATCCTGCTGGAAATGCGCGACCGGGGATTTCGGCGCGTTGATTGGGATATGCGTGAAGTTAGGGCCGCCGAGCCGCTTCAACTGAGTGTCGAGATAGGAGAAGTTGCGGCCCTGAAGCAGCGGGTCGTTCGTAAAGTCGATGCCGGGTGGCACATGCTGGGTGCAGAAAGCGACCTGTTCTGTCTCAGCGAAGAAATTATCGACCACCCGGTCGAGCACGAGGCGCCCGACGCGGCGGACAGGCAATATCTCTTCAGGGATGATCTTGGTCGCGTCCAGAACATCGAACGCGAACTGGTCGGCAAACGCCTGGTCGAATAACTGGACGCCCAGTTCCCATTCGGGAAAATCGCCGGCATTGATCGCGTCCCACAAATCGCGCCGATGGAAATCCGGGTCTGCGCCATTGATTTTGACCGCTTCGTTCCAAAGCACGGACTGAAGCGCCTGTTTTGGCTTCCAGTGGAACTTCACGAACGTGGATTGACCTTCAGCATCGACGAGGCGGAAGGTATGGACGCCAAAGCCCTCCATAGTACGGAAGGAGCGCGGAATAGTCCGATCCGACATGATCCACATGACCATGTGCATACTTTCTGGCGTCAGGCTGATGAAGTCCCAGAAATTGTCATGCGCCGTCTGCGCCTGCGGAAACGCACGATCCGGCTCAGGCTTGGCCGCGTGGATCAAGTCGGGAAATTTAATCGCGTCCTGAATGAAGAAGACGGGAATATTGTTGCCGACAAGATCCCAATTGCCCTCCTTTGTATAAAGCTTCACGGCAAAGCCGCGGACATCACGCGCGAGATCGGCGGACCCCTTTGAGCCTGCAACGGTCGAAAAACGGACAAAAGCAGGCGTACGCTCGCCTACTCGCTGGAAGATATCCGCACGTGTGACGTCCGACAGGCTGTCGGTCAGTTCGAAGTAACCATGCGCGCCATAACCCCGTGCATGGACCACCCGTTCAGGGATGCGTTCATGATCGAAGTGGAATATCTTTTCGCGGAAGTGAAAATCCTCAAGAAGTGTCGGACCGCGCGCGCCTTGTTTCAGGCTGTTCTGGTCATCCGCTACCGGCACGCCCTGCTGCGTCGTAAGAGCAGGGACGCCCCCGCCCGCGACCTGATGTGTCTCACCGCCCGAAGCCTGAGCTTCCGCGTAGGACATCGATATTTCGGCGTCTGCAGGGATGGGCGATGATTTCTGTAAAGACTCCCCGGAAAGTGGGGCGCCGGGGGCGATGTCCTTAGGTGCCTTGGACGTGTTGGAGCTTTTCTTGGGCGCTATCTTTTTCGGCATTTCGGCTCCTAAGGCTTTTGGGCGCGACATTTTCTGATTGAGGGCATTTCATGTCCGACCTGTCACGATCACCAAGTAACGATCGATGCGCGAGTAAGTTGCTATTCCTAAGCATCTTTGCCGATCGCTAACGAAACTAACCACGGGTTGCTTGGTATAAGGTCGATCACTCGATCGGCAGTTGCAAGCCGCCGCCTTGCATGATTAAGGTCACTCACTCAGTCAAATTCCATAACCCATTCATTAAGAGCCTGTTTCCGATGCTGAAGACCATGTTCGCTTCCTGTGCCGCCCTCCTTGCAGTGTCAGGATCGCTCTCCGCCTACGCTGCCGATAACGAGGGGAAGGACGAGGTCAAAACAGCGGCTAAGGAAGCCGCGAAAGCCGACACTGACCTCGCCGACTTTCCTGCTCCAAAATCCGCCAGGCAGTCTGCAACGATCGGCGGACGGCGGCTGGAATATGTCGCGACGGTCGGATCACTCCCCATCAAAGACGCCAAGGGTAAGGTTCTCGGCGAAGTAGTCTACACCGCATACACGGTTCCCGGCCGCGCCGCGCCCGACCGCCCGGTGACGTTCGCGTTCAATGGTGGACCCGGCGCATCGTCGGTCTATCTGAACCTGGGTGCAATCGGGCCGAAGAAGGTCCGCTTCGGCGACGCGGGAGACGCGCCCTCTGATCTGGCTGTGCTGCGCGACAATAATAATTCTTGGCTGGACTTCACAGACCTTGTTTTCATCGATCCCATCGGCACGGGGTTCTCCCGCAGCCGGGTGGATGAGGAAGCGACGAAGAAAGCCTTCTTCAAGTCCGACGAGGACATTCATTATCTCAGCCGCATTGTCTATGACTGGCTGCTCGCCAATAAGCGCATGACCAGCCGGAAGTATCTCGTCGGGGAGAGCTATGGCGGCTATCGCGTTCCCCGGCTGGCTTTCTATCTTCAGACCCAGCTTGGCGTCGGAATTTCGGGCATGACGCTGGTGTCGCCGTATCTCGACCCGCCGGCGATCGGTGAGGCCGACGCGCTTTCGCCCCTGCCCTGGATGATTAACCTCACGGCCATGGCGGCGGGCAATTTCGAGCGGAAAGGCACGCCGCTGAACGAGCAGACCATGGCTGCGGTTGAGCAATATGATCGCACGGAGTTTGTTGCGGACTTCCTTGCAGGCCCAAGAGACAAGCAAGCAACGGATCGGCTTTCGTCCAAGGTCGCCGAGCTGACTGGTCTCGATCCCGTACTGGTTCGGCGGATGAACGGCCGGGTCGATATCGCGACCTACTTACGCGAAATTCATCGTGCAGAGGGCAAGATCGGCTCGGTTTATGACTCGAACGTCACTGCCTATGATCCCTTTCCGGCCAGCGCGCAGGCCAATTACAACGACCCACTGCTCGATACGCTGATCGCGCCGACCACTTCGGCTATGGTCGACTTCGTCACCAACCAGGTAGGATGGAAAGTCGATGGCCGTTACAATGCTCTCTCATACGACGTGAACCGGCAGTGGGATCGGGACAACAGCGACAGCCCCGTCACCGACCTGCGAAAGGCGATCTCGATCGATCCCAAGATGCACGTCGCGATTGTGCATGGGTGGAACGACTTGTCGTGCCCCTATTTCGGATCGCGCCTGTTGATCGACCAGATGCCGGGCTATGGCGTCACAGATCGTGTCAAGCTGCACGTGTATCCGGGTGGCCACATGTTCTATTCACGCGACGACAGTGGCGCAGCGCTGCGCCGGGATATCATGGAGAGCTACGCGGCGCGCTGATTGGCGCCGCCATGCGGATGTCCTCAAACGAATTGAAAAACGTCCGCAGGTGCCATGGCGACGAAGCGGCCCGGCGCAGCATTGATCTCCGCCATTCGGGCCGCGAGCCGTGTGGCAGGTTCATCGCGGTCCTCATCGGTCAGTCTGAACGTGCTCCAATGGATGCCCAAGGCGGCCTTTGCGTCCAGGTCTAGCATGATCTGCACCGCTTCTTCGGGATCGACGTGCTGGGCAGCCATGAACCACCGGGGATCGTAAGCGCCGATGGGAAGCAACGCCAGGTCGACCGGCCCGAATTGCTGGCGCATCGCCCGGAATATACTGCCCGTGCCATAGCCGGTATCACCCGCGAAATAGATCAATTTGCCAGCCGCGCGCAGCATGAACCCGCCCCATAATACCACTCTGCATTGATCACGACCTGTGCCCATTTGCGGCGTCCTATTGTCATGATGCGCTACGGCTGATCGACAAGCCTGTTCCAAGCTTCGCAGCAGAGGTCGATGATATTGTCATGGGATGTGAAGATACGGTTGGATAGCCAGTTTTCGCGCATGAACTGTCAGACATTTTCTACCGGGTTGAGCTCAGGGCATTTCGGCGGCAGCGGAACGATTTTGGTATTCTCGGGCACTTCCAGCTTTCCGGTCATGTGCATCCGGCCTGACCGATCAGCAGCACGCCGTGGGCGCCCGGCTCGATAGCGAGCGATATCTCTGCTAGGTGCAGCGCCATGGTCTGGGTATTGCAGAACGGAAGGATCAGGCCAGCCCCCTTGCCGAGTTCGGGGCAGATAGCGCCAAAGATATAGGCTGATTTCGTCCTCTGATCCTTCAGCGCCGACGGTCGAGTGCCGGGGCGGGAGGGCTGCTTTTATCTTTGCCAACTCGGCTGCAAAGCCCCTTTTTTTGGAAGTCCTCCATAGCATATTCATTCTGGGTGTGGTGGCGTGGGCGCGCGGTCAGTTTGACATAACCCAACTTCTTCAACTCCCGCCCCACGGTCGTTTCCGTCAGGGAAACCCCAAATTCGTCATGGAGCCACCGCGCCAGGTCGATCAGTCGCCAGCGGACAACCCCATGGATCGCGGGATCGGGCCGCTTTCAAGGATCTCTAAAAGAGCTTGGCGCTGGGCATCATTCAACAAGGGGGGCTTGCCCGGTGCCTTGCCATCAAACAGTCCATTGGGCCTTGGGCATTGAACCGCACGACCCAATCCCGCACGATCTGTAGCGTCACCCCGCCGATCCGCGCCGCATCGCTGCGGCTCCCGCCACCATAAATTTCCGCCAAGGGCCACTAGCCGACGACCCTGGTTTGCGCTTCTGGTCCCGCGCGCTAGTCGTCTCAAGCCTGCCGCATCAAAGTCGTCCCGCAATACAATCGCTGCACCCATAGCAATACCCTCCAAACGGCACACATAGATTCAGAAATTCATCGCTCTGGAAATCCTCCAAATGAGTCAGGCTCATCGGAGAGCGGTATTAGCCAGGTGACAACAACAAATTACCAAGCGTGCGGATCAACTAAATTTTTTAAATAGTGGGACCCTGTCCCAGCTTTCGCCGGTTATGTCGCCCCAAGCGAAACGTTTCGCAGCCTTCTGTTCGCAATGTGGGCAATAGGGTGTCGACATCGCCACACCACAGTTACGACACACATCCTGCACAAACCAGTCTTCGTTAACGGGACCATCTGGAATAGAGGTGGCTGTCGATACTTTGATGCCAATGGCTTCGGCAAACCTCTGGTGCAAATTGAGCAACGCATCCCTCTCGCTACGACGGCTCGCAGAGCCATCCACTACAAACGCAGCAATAAACCTGAAGCTGCACAATGCCCAGATGACTGCTGAGTGGTGATGCTAACGTGCTGCGCTGGTCTATCGGTCGCCCCATCGCGGTCAATTAGACGACGAATCCAGCTTCCGGGTAGCGGACAGTCCGTAATTCTATCCGCTGGCGTCAACAATCGTTTGTGCAGAGATGAAGTGGCGAAGCGGTTGCGCTGTCAGGCTGTTGCAGTCGCATATGCCACTTCTAGGAGTAGGTGGTTTCCTCCCACCATGAACCGAGCTAGGCAGGAGGATGCGTCGTACATTGAGCGGCGGGCCGTGGTTGGCGGCAACCGTGGTGGTCCAATCGGAGTTTTGCAGATTATATCGTCGGTGTCAGTTGGGGATGAGCAGTCCGCTACCGCATGGTGGAAAAGGGGCGTCATTTATCAAATCTACCCGCGGTCGTTTCAGGACAGCCGTGGAGATGGCGTGGGCGATTTGTTTGGCATCGAAGCGCGTCTTGATCACATCGCTTCGCTTGGCGTGGACGCCATTTGGCTCTCACCGATCTTTCCCTCGCCAATGGCGGACTTCGGGTACGATGTTGCAGATTACTGTGCCATCGATCCAATATTTGGGGATCTGAATGCGTTCGACCGCCTGCTTAGCGCCGTTCATGCACGAGGGTTGAAGCTTATCCTGGACTTCGTCCCCAATCACAGTTCGGACCAACACCCTTGGTTCGTCGCCAGTCGCTCCTCGCGAAGCGATCCGAAGCGCGACTGGTACATATGGCGAGACGCAGCGCCCGATGGCGGGCCGCCTAACAACTGGATCAGCGACTTTGGCGGGTCTGCCTGGCAATGGGATGAGGCCACCGGGCAATATTATCTGCATGCCTTCCTGAAGGAACAGCCTGATCTTAACTGGCGCAATCCAGAGCTTCGTGCGGCGATGATGGACGTCCTACGCTTCTGGCTGGATCGCGGTGTCGACGGCTTTCGCATCGACGTGCTGTGGCATATCGTGAAGGCGGAGGGACTTCCCGACAATCCGCTCAATCCGGACTGGACACCCGCCCAGACCGAGCGCGACCGCTTGATCCAACTCTATTCGACAGACCAGCCCGAGGCCCATGCCATTGCTGCTGATATGCGTGGCCTAGCCGATAGCTATGGGGATCGCGTCTTGATAGGCGAGATATTCCTGCCGAACGATCGTCATGCGCGCTGGTACGGAACTGCCGAACGCCCCGAGGTCCATCTGCCTTTCAACTTTCAGCTTATCGAGAATGCCTGGGACGCCGCACGGCTGGCCAGCGTGATTGCGGAATATGAGGCGTCCCTGCCGATATCCGGCTGGCCCAATTGGGTCATGGGAAGTCACGACGCGCCGCGCATCGCCGCGCGGATCGGCGAGGCGCAGGCTCGCGTCGCCGCGATGTTGCTTCTCACCCTACGAGGCACGCCTACGCTCTATCAAGGCGACGAAATCGGGATCGGGAAGGTGGATATACCGCCCGAGCGCATTCGCGATCCCCAACATCTGCGTCAACCGGCACTCGACATAGGACGCGATCGATCGCGCACGCCGATGCCGTGGAATTCTTCCGCCAACGCGGGGTTTACGACCGGCGAGCCGTGGCTGCCGATCAATGCCGACTGGCCGGTCCGCAATGTTGCAAGGCAAGCCACCGATCCAGGATCGATGCTTACGCTGTACCGCGGCCTGCTCGCCCTGCGACGATCTACGCCCGCGCTTTCTATCGGTAGCTATGCCGCTGGCGCTGCCAAACGCGACGTGCTGGCCTATGAAAGAGCCTATGACGGGGACCGGCTGTTGATCGCGCTCAACCTTTCTGCACAGCCGCGTGAGTTAATGCTTCCATCTCACACGGAGGTAGTAGACGTGCTTGCTTCCACACTTGACCCACGCCCGTTAGAGGGCCGATTGCTCGGCAACGAGGGGCTAGTGCTGCGCCTGAAGGAAACCGGCTGAAGTGAAGATTGCCATGCTCGCGCCGATCGCCTGGCGCACGCCGCCGCGCCACTATGGTCCATGGGAACTCGTCACCAGCATGTTGACCGAAGCCCTCGTCGCCCGAGGCATAGATGTCACGCTGTTCGCGACCTGCGACAGCATCACGACAGCGAAGCTCGACGCGGTGGTCCCTGCACCCTATTCGGAAGATCCTTCGGTCGATGCGAAGGTCTGGGAATTCCGGCATCTTGCGCATGTGTTCGGGCAAGCTGATCGCTTTGACATCATCCACAACCAAGCCGATTTCCCTGCCCACGCCTTTGCCGGGCTTGTAGATACGCCGATAGTTACCACCATCCACGGCTTCTCGTCCGACCGTATCCTGCCAATGTATGTGCCGTTCCAGGATCGTGTGCACTATGTCGCGATCAGCGCCGCAGACCGGCACCCGGCCCTGCGCTATGCCGCGACCATCCACCATGGCATCCCCTTCGACGCCTTCCACTTCAACGCACAGGGCAGCGATGACCTGCTGTTCTTCGGACGTATCCATCCCGACAAAGGTGCAAAGGAAGCGATTGCTGCGGCACGGGCGTCGGGCCGTGCACTCGACCTTTACGGTATCGTGCAGGATCAGAGCTATTACGAACGGGACGTCGCCCCTGCTGTCGATGGAGCTTCCATCCGCTACCATGGCGCCATTGGCGGCGAGGCACGCTTGCGCGCTCTGGGATCGGCTCTTTCGCTTCTGCACCTCATCAACTTTGATGAGCCTTTTGGGCTTTCCGTCGTCGAGGCCATGGCGTCGGGGACGCCGGTGATTGCGACGCGGCGGGGATCGATGCGCGAGCTCATCGAACACGGCGTTACCGGCTTTCTGGTTGACAGTCCGGGGGAGGTTCTTGCAGCGATCGAGCGCGTGGACGAGATTGATCGGGTTGCCGTGCGTCAGGCCGTCGCAGACAAATTCACGATCGATCATATGGCGGACGCCTATATCAATTTATACCGGCAGATACTGGGGCATTGATCGCCGCGATCGCGGTGCAGCGATGGCCTCCAGTAGTTGTTAAGTCGGCCATATGCGTTATAGGCAGCGTAAGCCCGCGATACTTCAGCGTTCGCGCATTGGCAGTCTTCTTCAAAAACTGGCTGTGCAATTCTGAAGCGGATGTCCTGCCTCAACATAGGATCTGTTTGGGTCCACCGGAGAATACCATGTCGAAACATCCAGTTCGCCCCTTCCTTGTCAGCAAAGATGAGAGCGGCCTGTTCCGCCTCACGGTCAGGGAAACGCGCTATAACTCGCAAGGCTACCCATTGGTCACCGCAACACTGCAAGCCGAAACGTTCAAAACGGCGTCGGCGGCCAAAGTACATGCCCGCGACAATTTCGGAGCAGCAGTTGGCGATTACGCCGCGAAATAGGCGGTGGCTGCTCGCGGTCATCAAAGGGGTCTCAGGTTACGCGGCGATGCGCTTTGCCTCTCAGTAACTGGCGTACTTAGCGGCCGACCTTTTTGGAAACAGTTCAGATGGTCGTCGGCGACTAATGGGTCAATCGGATAAGTCTGACGTCTGAACCGGAAGTGGTAATCGCAAAACGAGGTCGACCTCGTCTGCGCCCAGCGAATTAACGTCCCCGTCCGTCGCCCAAGGCGCGTCACGCGCCGTTGCTTCATCATTCAGCCAACCTGCCGATGGCTGGAGACAGCGTATTTCGATCAGCGTCGGCCGCTGGCCTTGCACGCTATTGGTCGAGATCACTTCATGGCGATCGTCGCCCTCCCAGGAAACAATATCGCCGACTAGGATGTCGGCAGCATCGGCGGAGCTCTCATCTTCCAGGGAAAATTCGTTCCCTCCGCCGGTCGTCATGAGATCACCGCCAGGTCCGGGTAGGGCAGTCGATTTTCGTCCGTATAAATCTGAAACCGAGTAAGGATCGCGGAACCAAAAGCCGTCGTCAGTGCAGCATCCGTCGCATCACGCCCCCGCGCCATCAGAATACGGCCTTACGAGGCCGGTTATGACGGGCGTCGAAAACATACCAACGGCCGCCGAGATAGGCTTCGAACCAAGCTGAAAAATCCATTTCACTTTCGAGCGCGGGCAGATCCATGTCGCCCATATAGCCAGTGCAATAGCGTGCCGGCACGTTCATGCAGCGACACAGCGCAATTGCGAGATGCGCATAGTCGCGGCACACACCTACTCGCCCCTCAAAGGCATCCCACGCCATGCGCGTCGAAAGTGCCGAAATCGAAGGTGGCACGGTCATGGGTGAACCAGGGCTGGCAACAGTCTATTTTATCAGTTACTTACGTCGTGCAATAGCGTAGCCCCGGACCCCTCTGGAGGGGCCTAAATCATTCCCACTCGATTGTGCCCGGTGGTTTCGACGTATAGTCGTAAACGACGCGATTGATGCCTTTCACCTCGTTGATGATGCGGGTGGCTACGCGACTGAGGAAGGTCGCATCGAAGGGGTAGATGTCGGCGGTCATGCCGTCGGTGCTGGTAACAGCGCGCAGGGCGCATACGCTGTCATAGGTGCGCAGGTCGCCCATCACGCCTACGGTGCGGACCGGCAACAGTACGGCGAACGCCTGCCAGATAGCATCGTATAGCCCCGCCATCCGGATCTCCTCCAGATAAATCGCGTCGGCCTTGCGCAGGATGTCGCAGCGGTCTTTGGTCACTTCGCCGGGAATGCGGATGGCGAGGCCCGGTCCGGGGAACGGATGGCGGCCAACGAAGATGTCGGGCAGGCCCAGTTCCTTGCCCAATACGCGAACCTCATCCTTGAATAATTCGCGCAGCGGTTCGACCAGCTTCATGTTCATGCGTTCGGGCAGGCCGCCGACATTGTGGTGGCTCTTGATGGTGACGCTGGGTCCCCCGGTGAAGGACACGCTTTCGATCACGTCGGGATAGAGCGTGCCCTGTGCCAGAAAGTCCGCGCCCCCGACTGCGCGCGCCTGTTCCTCGAACAATGCGATAAAGGCGCCGCCGATGAACTTGCGCTTTTTTTCCGGGTCAGTGAGACCCGCGAGGCCGCTCAGGAACTGCGATTCCGCGTTCACATGGACAAGCTTAATGCCATAATGTTCGCGGAAGAGGGAGACCACCTGCTCCGCCTCGCCCAGCCGCATCAGGCCGTGGTCCACGAACACGCAGGTGAGTTGGTCGCCTATGGCTTCGTGGATTAGCACAGCCGCCACAGCGGAGTCGACGCCGCCCGACAGACCGCAGATGACGCGACCCGAACCTACCTGCGCGCGAATCTCGGCGATCTTCGTCGCGCGGAATTCCGCCATGGTCCAGTCACCCGCGAGGCCACAGACATGACGCGCGAAGTTGGCGATGAGCTTGCCACCGTCAGGGGTGTGGACGACTTCGGGATGGAATTGCATCGCGTAGAAACGCTTGGCTTCGTTGGCGACGATCGCGTAGGGCGCGCCTTCGCTGGTAGCGACGACCTCGAAGCCTTCGGCGAGGCGCGTGACTTTGTCGCCATGGCTCATCCACACCTGATGCCGTTCGCCGGCTTGCCATAGGCCGTCGAAGAGGGCGCAGGATTTATGCACTTCGATGAAGGCACGGCCGAATTCGCCGCTCTCTCCGCCTTCGACATTGCCGCCAAGCTGCTGCATCATCGTCTGCTGGCCGTAGCAAATGCCAAGGACCGGCACACCTGCATCGAACACCGCCTGCGGGGCGCGGGGGCTGTCGTCCCACATGACTGACGAAGGCCCGCCCGAGAGGATGATGCCCTTCGGCTTCAGGCGCTCGAACGCTTCGGCAGCGCTGTTGAAGGGCGCGATCTCGCTATATACTCCCGCTTCTCGCACGCGGCGGGCGATGAGCTGCGTGACCTGGCTGCCGAAGTCGACGATCAGGATGGAGTCGGGATGCTGGTCTGTCATGGCTGCGCGATAAAGAGAGCCGCGCGATGTGTCCAGCGGCGTCAGTTGCTGACCAGATCTCGGCTGAGATACACGTCCGTCACCTTGTCGCCATGCACAGTGCAAGTGAAGCGGCGCGTCTCCCCGGCGGCATCGCGATAGGAGTCGCGACGCTCCACTTCACCGTCGATGTTGTAGCCGCCACCAATCGGCTGCGGCGCGCCGATGGTACGGATTTCCGCATAGCCGCCGCTGACGGTAGCCTCCTCTCGCGCCGCGTTGGCGCAGGTGTCGATGGCGTGGCCTTCGCTCGCGAGAAAATCCGTGTCGGATAAGCGGTAATCGTCACCTCGGTTTATTTCCGGCAGATCATCGGGCGGGCCGTCATTCCTGCCGGAGCGGGTTGCTGCGCGATCCTTGGACATGGAGTTGGCGACGATCGCGACGGCTCCGACGAGAGCCGCTACGCCGATGGCGTCGCCAAAGCCGAAACCATTCCCGCGATGCCGCCGCCAGTTGTCGTGATGCCCGCCCCCGCCATGCCAGCCGCGCGGACGGGCTTCGGCCGACTGGACGCTGCCGGCGATCAGGCTCGCCCCCAACAACATTCCCATGACAGCGCGCTTGATCTTCATTGTCCGGTCCTTTGTGACGGCAAGATTATCAACATAGCAGGCGACTGCTGTCGCGAGGCTGAACATGCAGCCAAAGCTTAGCTCGCCGGATCGGTGATCTTCAACCCCGTCCATTGCGCGATAAACGCGTACATGTCAGAGAACTCCTCGATCACCTTGTCCGTCGGCTTTCCCGATCCGTGCCCGGCGCGAGTTTCAATGCGGATCAGATGAGGCTTGCGGCCGATATCGGCCGCCTGCAAGGCCGCCGCATATTTGAAGCTGTGGCCGGGCACCACCCGGTCATCAGTATCAGCCGTTGTCACCAAGATCGCAGGATACTCCCTGCCGGGTGCAATGTTGTGATAGGGCGAGTAGCTGTAGAGTACCCGGAAATCCTTCCGCTTCGAGGGATAGCCGTAATCGTCCACCCAATAGCGCCCCGCCGTGAACCGGTCGAAACGCAACATGTCCATGACGCCTACGCCGGGCAGCGCCGCCGCGAACAGGTCCGGCCGTTGGTTGACCACCGCACCGACCAGTAAGCCGCCATTGGAGCGCCCTTCGATCGCGAGTTGATCCTGTCCGGTAATGCCACTGGCTTTCAGAAATTCGCCAGCCGCGATGAAGTCATCGAACACGTTCTGCTTGTTCTCGCGCCGTCCGGCATCATGCCAAGCCTTCCCATATTCGCCGCCGCCACGCAGATTGGCGATCGCCAGCACCCCGCCCTGCTCCAGCCACGCCAGCCGGGTGGGCGAAAAGCCTGGCGTCATCGAGATATTGAAGCCGCCATAGCCATATAGCAGCGTCGGGGCGGGACGCGCCGATGCCGCGATATCCTTGCGCCGGATCACGAACATCGGGATCTTCGTGCCGTCCTTGGACGGGTAAAAAACCTGATCGCTGACGAAGTTGTCCGGATCGAAGGCAAGATCGGGTTGCGCGAAGATCTCGATCTTGCCCGTCGCCGTGTCATAGCGAAAGACGGTGGAAGGCCGGGTGAAACTGGAGAAGCTAAAGAACGTCTCTGGGTCGCCACTTTTGCCGCCAAAACCCGCCGCTGTACCCACGCCCGGTATCGGCACATCCCCAACGGGCTTGCCGTTCAGCTCCACAAGTTGCGCGACCGTGCGCGCGTTTTCGAGATAGGCTAGGATGATCCTGTCGCCGACGAGCGATCCGGCCGCCAGCGTGTCCTTGCCCTGCGGCACGATCTCGCTTGCGGGCTGCCGTGGGTTCCCGGCATCCAGCGTCACAATGCGCGAGCGCGGCGCGCTCTTGTCGGTGATGAACCACAAAGTGTCGCCCCGGCTGCCAACGAGCGTCCACTCATTCGCGCGGCCCCTGATGAGGCTCTGTGGCGTGATAGGCATATTCTGCCAGCTGCCGGCAAGCGAAACCAAGGTGACATCGTTCTTCTCGTCCGTCCCGGCCCGCGACGTGATGACCAGCCATTTGCCATCGTCTGTCACCTTTGCGCTGTGGCCCAGTTTCGGCTGGTCGGGCGTTTCGTAGATCAGCCGGTCTTCAGTCTGTTCAGAGCCGACACGGTGATAATAGATTTGCTGATTCTCGTTGAGCGATTGGAATGTCGCGCCCTGTTCGGGAGCCGCGAAACGCGAGTAGAAGAACCCCTGCCCTTCTGCATCCCAACTCAGGTTTGAAAACTTCACCCATTCCACTCGATCGCTCAGCGCCTTGCCCGAAGCCACATCTATCAGCGCCAGCGTACGCCAGTCGGTGCCCCCGTCCTGCACGGCATAAAGCAGATAGCGGCCATTCGGCGACGGCTTCCACTCCGCAAGCGCCGTGGCATTGTCTCTGGAGAACGCATTGGGATCGAGTAGCATCCGCTGCTTTCCCCTCAGACCTTCACGGACGAACAAGGGGGACTGGTTTTGCAGGCCCGTGTTGTAAGTGAAGAAATATCGGTTGCCAGCCTTTGTGGGCGCGGAATAGCGGCCATAATCGTACAGTGCGGCCATGCGCTTTTTGAATATCTCGCGGCCGGGCACTGTTTTGAGATAATCCTCCGTCACGGCGTTTTCCGCCGTCACCCATTGGCGCACGGCATCGTCCTGCCGCACGTCGTTCTCGAGCCAGCGATAAGGATCGATGACCTTCGCGCCAAAGTGATCTTCAGTCAGATCCAGGCGGCGAGTTTGCGGGTAGGAGAGCATGGCTTCCTTTATCAAGACAGTCGTATCGGGCTTGTCGGAAGGCGCTTCAGCATAGGCCGGTGACAGCGCGAATAACGCAGGGGTAAGGGCGAGCGCGCGTAGCGCGCTTCGGAACGACATGATTGCTCTCCCCAAACAAATCAGGCCGCCAGCTTAGAAAGCGGCGGCCCGTTTGTGAAGCGATGTCGTGCCGGACTAAAACGCCGGCAGGCACATTATGCGGCTTCGTATTCGTCCTCATCAGCCGTTTGGACCGGGCCGGAGTCCTGGCCCTTGGCGTCCACGTCACGGTCGACGAACTCGATGATCGCGATCGGGGCAGCATCCGATGCGCGAATGCCAGCCTTGATGACACGCGTGTAGCCGCCAGCGCGATCCTTGTAGCGCTCGGCCAGCACGTCGAACAGCTTGACCAACTGCGCGTCGTCCAAGAGGCGCGAGTGCGCGAGGCGGCGGTTGGACAAGCCGCCCTTCTTCGCCAGCGTCACCAGCTTCTCAACGTAGGGACGCAGTTCCTTGGCCTTCGCCACCGTGGTGGTGATCTGCTCATGCTTGATGAGAGCAGCGGCCATATTGCGGAACAGGGCCGCGCGATGGCTGGAGGTACGTTGCAGCTTACGGCCGCCTACGCGATGACGCATGGTAACTTCCTTCTCGTTCGTTCAGGGACCGTTTCAGGTATCCCGGACCAGGCGGCGAAAACGGGGCGCCGCCCAAACCCCAAATCGTCACCCCGGCGAAGCCAGGGTGACGGGGTAGTTTAGCCGAGCAGTTCCTGCTCAAGCTTCTTTGCCATTTCTTCTATATTCTCAGGCGGCCAGCCCGGAATATCCATGCCGAGGCGCAGACCCATCGACGAAAGCACTTCCTTGATTTCATTCAAGGACTTACGACCGAAGTTCGGCGTACGCAGCATCTCGGCTTCGGTCTTCTGAACCAGATCGCCGATGTAGATGATGTTGTCGTTCTTGAGGCAGTTGGCCGAACGGACCGACAGCTCCAGTTCGTCGACCTTCTTGAGAAGGTAACGATTGATCTGGTTGGTGTCGCTCTCGCTCTCCGATGCCGTTGCAACAGCATGGCCCCCCGAGGAGGGTGCCGCGGTCGGAAGGGCGTCTTCGAAGTGCACGAACAACTGCAACTGATCCTGAAGAATACGCGCAGCATAAGCGACGGCATCTTCGGGCGCCACGGTGCCGTCGGTCTCAACCGTTAGCGATAGCTTGTCGTAGTCCAGTTCCTGACCAACGCGGGTGTTGTCCACCTTGTACGCAACCTGACGCACCGGCGAGTACAGCGCATCGACCGGGATCAGGCCGATTGGCGCATCCGCAGGACGATTGGCGACGGCGGGGACATAGCCCTTACCGACATCCGCCGTCAGTTCCATGTTCAGCGTGGCGCCTTCATCGAGATGACAGATGATAAGGTCGGGGTTCATCACCTCGATGTCACCCGACACTGCGATGTCACCGGCTGTGACTTCGGCAGGACCGGTCGCGGAAAGCTGCAGACGCTTGGGACCTTCGCCTTCCATGCGAAGGGCGATCTGCTTCACGTTCAGGACGATGTCGGTCACGTCTTCGCGAACGCCAGCGAGCGACGAGAATTCGTGCAGCACGTTTTCGATCTTGATCGAAGTGACCGCCGCGCCCTGAAGCGAGGAAAGAAGAACGCGACGCAGCGCATTACCGAGCGTCAGGCCGAATCCGCGCTCCAGAGGCTCGGCAACGAATGTCGCCTTGCGCTTGGAGTCGCCGCCCGACTTGATTTCGAGTGCGCTGGGCTTCTTCAATTCCTGCCAGTTCTTCGTATTGACAGTCATGTAATTCCCCTGGGAATGTGGCGGGGGCCGCTCCGCTGCGTCAGTGGAAGTGCCCCGGCCGATTCAAAAGTGGATGCGCGACGCGTCCGCCGCACATCAAAACGGCTTTGGCCTTAAACGCGGCGACGCTTGGAGGGGCGCACGCCGTTGTGCGGGATCGGCGTAACGTCCCGGATGGAGGTGATCGTGAAACCGACCGCCTGCAGCGCGCGAAGCGCCGATTCACGACCCGAACCCGGGCCCTTCACTTCGACTTCCAGGGTGCGCACGCCATGTTCCGCGGCCTTGCGCCCTGCGTCTTCCGCGCAAACCTGAGCCGCATAAGGTGTCGACTTGCGCGACCCCTTGAAGCCCATGGTGCCTGCGGATGACCATGAGATCGCGTTACCCTGTGCATCGGTGATCGTGATCATGGTGTTATTGAAGCTGGCGTTCACATGCGCGACGCCGGAGGAAATATTCTTGCGCTCCCGCTTCTTAATGCGCTGGGGTTCCCGTGCCATTTTACTGTCCTACTCAAAACTGGAAAAAAGAAGTCTCTCAAAGCCTGCAAAGAGGCCGAGCGACTTACTTCTTCTTGCCGGCAATCGCCTTTGCCTTACCCTTGCGGGTGCGGGCGTTGGTGTGGGTACGCTGACCGCGAACCGGCAGACCCTTGCGATGACGCAAGCCGCGATAGCAGGCGAGATCCATCAGGCGCTTGATGTTCATTGCAGTCGTACGACGCAGATCGCCCTCGACCTGATAGCTCGCATCGATCGCTTCGCGGATCTGCAGAACTTCGGCGTCGGAAAGATCCTGCACGCGACGGCTCTGATCGATGCCCAGCTTTTCAGCGATGTCGGCGGCGGTCTTGCGACCAATGCCGTGGATGTAGGTGAGCGCGATAATCACGCGCTTGTTGGTCGGGATATTGACGCCCGCAATACGTGCCATGTAACTTATTCTCCTGCTCCACGGGGCGTGTGGCAGCGCCCCATCTCAAAGCTTCGATGTGAACCCCCGGACGCAAAAAAGACGGCCAGCGCATCTGCACTGCCGCAACCAAGCGTGTCGGGATTGGCTGCCCTTAATGAGTCGTCAGGAGGGTGTCAAGCCATCGCCTCGCCGTCCCAACATGTCTGCGCGTATCGGGATCAACTTATGTGAAGCGATAAGGATGAGGCACTTGGCTATTCGTGCGGGCGTAGGCCACGATTGAGCGTTTCTACGACTTCCGCAATCGGTTCGGTCACGGTGACGCTCCGGCCCTCACCAAAACGTATACGCGTTCCATCAGTGACCGACGAGACGAATGTGACCTGCGTCGCGTTGACTGCGGTCTCTGAGCGATCCGTTCCGATAAACGTCACGATCATGGCATCCTCCTTATTGTTGGGGATGCAGGATAGCGCGCAAAACGGAATTGACCAGCCCGTTGGCGAACCTGCCGCGCCTGGCCTTGCAGGGCCCGACGCAGCAGTGCCGATCATACTACGCCATAGGCCAGCATGGCGTCCGCGACTTTCTTGAAGCCTGCGATATTCGCGCCCTTCACGTAATCGGTATAGCCGCCGCCTTGATCGCCATAGGCAACGCAGCTGCTGTGAATGCCTTCCATGATGTCGAGGAGCAACTGCTGTAGCTCGGCTTCTTTCCAAGAACGCCGTTCGCTGTTCTGGCTCATCTCCAGGCCGGACACCGCAACGCCGCCCGCATTGGCCGCCTTGCCCGGAGCAAAGAGGATTTTGGCGTCCTTGAAGACATGCACACCTTCCAGATTGGTGGGCATGTTGGCGCCCTCAGCTACCGCCATGCAGCCGTTGCTGACCAGCAGCTTCGCGTCGTCACCCACCAACTCGTTCTGCGTCGCGCAAGGTAGCGCCACATCGCATGGTACGCCCCAGGGCGTCTTTCCCTCAGTGAAGGTTGCCCCGGTGAACTCCGCCGCATAATCTGCGATGCGCCCGCGCCGTCTGGTCTTGTGCGTTTTCACCCAGTCGATTTTTTCCTGCGTGATGCCATCGGGATCGTGGATGAAACCCTGACTGTCAGACAGCGTCAGCACCTTGCCACCAAGCTGCACCACTTTCTCCGCTGCATGTGTCGCCACATTGCCCGAGCCAGAAATGACAGCGGTTTTGCCGGAGAGATCCTGCCCCTTGGTCTTCAACATGTTCGCGAGGAAGTAGACCGCGCCATAGCCTGTCGCTTCGGGACGGATCAGCGAGCCGCCATATTCCAGCCCCTTGCCCGTCAGCACGCCGGTAAACTGATTGGTGATGCGCTTATACTGTCCGAACATATAGCCGATTTCGCGCGAGCCTACGCCAATGTCACCCGCGGGGACGTCCACGTCCGCGCCAACATGGCGGTATAGTTCAGTCATGAAGCTCTGGCAGAAGCGCATGACTTCATGGTCGCTCTTGCCCTTGGGATTGAAGTTAGCGCCACCTTTGCCGCCGCCCATGGGGAGACCGGTGAGTGCGTTCTTGAACGTCTGCTCGAAAGCCAGAAATTTGAGCACGCTTTCGGTGACCGAGGGATGAAAGCGGATGCCGCCCTTATATGGGCCGATGGCGTTATTGTTCTGGACACGCCAGCCGCGGTTCACGCGGATGTTGTGATTGTCGTCTTCCCAACTGACGCGGAAGGACACGATGCGGTCCGGTTCGGCGATACGGCGCAGGATTTGATAGTGGTGATATTGCTCTTTATCGGCAATGAAGTCGTAAATATCTTCCGCAACTTCCTGCACAGCCTGGATGAATTCATCCTGCCCCGGATTGCGCTTACGCACGCCTTGAATGAATGTCGCCAAATCGACGTGATCTGTAACGGCCATCTTGCACTCCCCCATGGGTCAAATCAGTGCGGCCCACGCAGTCCAGTTCGAGTCGGACCATCATTGTTGCGGTAGTGTATCAGTAAAGATGCGTAAGGATATGCCCTTGCGGATTTGAATAAGGCTTTTCTCCAGCGGTCCTAGCCGTGGCCTCGCGCAAACCGATGCGCCTGTCCATGTAATCTCCTATGGACGGCGTTACATTTCCGGCAGCTAAAGGCACAATCGCTCGCTCTGCCTACCTGTTAAAAAGACAGTTAGCATTCTTATCTTCCGTCGAGCACCGCCGCGATAGCAGCCGATACAAGCGCCATATCGGCCATGCCATCAACCCGGCTGACGATACCGCGTGCCTCATAGATGGGCAGAATTGGCGCGGTCTTTGCGCGATACTCGGCCATGCGCGTACGAACAGTTTCCTCGTTGTCATCGGGACGACGCTTGAATTCCGTGCTGCCGCATCTGTCGCATACATCTGCAACCTTGGGCTGCTTGAACGTGTCGTGATACCCTTCGCCACATTTCGCGCAGGTGAAGCGGCCGGTGATCCGCTCGACAAGCGCATCCTCGTCTACTTCCAGTTCGATCACATGATGTAAAGTGCGGCCACGGACGGAGAGAATTTCGTCCAGCGATTCAGCTTGAGCCGCAGTCCGGGGATAACCGTCGAAGATAACGCCGGTGTCTGGCGCAAGCGCATCGAGCGCTTCACCAATGATGCCAGAAACGATATCATCAGAAACCAACTGGCCTGCTTCCATCACCGCTTTGGCTTTGACGCCGGTAGGCGTGCCAGCCTTCACGGCAGCCCGTAGCATATCTCCGGTGGAAAGCTGCACCATGCCCCGGCTGTCGACCAGTTGCGTCGCCTGCGTACCTTTGCCAGCGCCCGGAGGCCCGAGAAGGATGATATTCATGCGCGCGCGTCTCCCCTGTTTTGTGGCGCGATAATCCCGCTATTGTCTAACGGATGCGGCCCTTGAGCTTTGCCTTCTTGATAAGGTCGCCATATTGATGCGCAAGAAGATGGCTCTGGATCTGCGTTACGGTATCCACTGTTACGTTGACCACGATCAACAAGCTAGTCCCCCCCAGATAGAAGGGGATTCCAGCCCGCGCGATCAGGAACTCCGGAATGAGGCAAATGATCGCCAGATAGGCCGCGCCGATCACGGTAATGCGCGTCAGCACGTAATCGAGATAATTCTCGGTGTTCTTGCCCGGACGGATGCCAGGGATGAAGCCGCCATTACGCTTGAGGTTATCGGCAGTTTCTTCCGGATTGAACACGACAGCGGTGTAGAAGAAGCAGAAGAACACGATGCCAAGCCCATAAAGGCCCATGTACAACGGGCTCCCGTGCGACAGATACTGGTTCAGCGACAGCACGAAATCGCCCATGCGGCTTTCGCCTGCCACCGTCTGGCCTGCGAATTGCGAGATGGTGAGCGGCATCAGCAGCAGCGACGACGCGAAGATTGGGGGAATGACGCCGGCGGTGTTGACCTTCAGCGGCAGATGGCTGCGGTCCGCCTGCATGATGCCCTGGCGCGTTTGGCGCTTGGGATACTGGATCAGCACGCGGCGCTGGGCACGCTCCATGAAGCAGATGAAAGCGATCAGGCCCAGGCAAAGCACGATGACGCCCATGATGAGCAGACCGGAGATCGAACCTTCGCGACCCGACGCGAACAGATTGCTCAGCGTTACGGGAAGTTGCGCGACGATGCCCGCCATGATGATGAGCGATGTACCGTTGCCGATGCCGCGGCTGGTGATCTGCTCACCCAGCCACATCAGGAACATCGTGCCGCCGATCAGCGATATGACCGCAGCAACGCGGAACAGCATGCCGGGGTCAACCACGGCCTGTTGCCCGGCTTGGGCGCCGAAGCTCTCCAGCCCGACGGCAATGAAATAGCCTTGCACGGCCGTCAGACCGACGGTCCCGTAACGCGTATATTGGTTGAGCTTCTTACGCCCGCTTTCGCCCTCCTTCTTGATTGCCGCCAATTGGGGCGAAAGCGACGCGGAAAGCTGCACCACAATCGACGCCGTGATGTAGGGCATAACGCCCAGCGCGATGAGGCTCATGCGCTGAAGCGAACCACCCGAGAAGGTGTTGAAGATGTCGAGGATGCCGCCCTGCGTCTGCTTGTAAAGCTCCGCTAGCACAGTTGGGTCAACACCCGGCAGCGGCACAAAGCTCAGGAACCGGAACACGATCAGCGCGCCTACGGTAAACCACAGACGCTTCTTCAGATCGGTCGCCTGGCTGAACTTGGCGAAACTGATGCTGGATGCAAGCTGGTCGGCTCTCGATGCCATGCGCTTTTCAAACCTTCAAATCTTGTGCGATGGGCCATGATGATGGCACCGGACTCGCAATTCCCTTAGCGGGCGAGTGCACGCGTGTCATCTACCATCCGCTAGTCGGCTGGCGGACATAGAAACGCTTGACCCCGCCAACCCATTATCGGGCAGCGGGGTCAGGCATTCAACCCTTTCGGGCAATCACTTCTTGCCAGCGGCCTTTGCAGCGGCGAGCGTGGTGCCCTTCTTGGCCTTCGCCTTTTCGGCAGCCGAGACGGTTTCCAGCACTTCGACCTTGCCGCCGGCCTTTTCGACAGCCGCGATCGCAGAAGCCGAAGCACCTGCTACCGAGAAGCTGACCCCGCTGGCGGTCAGTTCGCCTTTGGCAAGCAGACGAACGCCGTGCTTGCCGCCGCGCGAGATGTTGGCGACGCGCAACGCTGCTTGATCGACCACGGCCTTCGCGTCGAGCTTACCGGCGTCAATCGCCTTCTGCACGGCGCCGAGGTTCACGGTTGCGAAATCCTTGGCGAAGATGTTGTTGAAGCCGCGCTTAGGGATCCGCATGTGGAGCGGCATCTGGCCACCCTCGAACCCGTTGATCGCTACGCCCGAACGCGCCTTGGCACCCTTCTGGCCACGGCCAGCGGTCTTGCCCTTGCCCGAACCGATGCCGCGTCCAACGCGCATACGGCCCTTGCGGGCGCCTTCATTGTCTTTGATTTCGTTCAATTTAAAAGTCATTATTGTGCACTCGCTTTCGCTTTTGTCGCGCTGCTCCGGAAGTGGAGCGGGATAGAGAAGCGCTCCGCTACGCCATCCCGTTAAAATACGAAAGAGGGGTTTCCCCCTCTCCCGCTTATTACCTGTCTGGTCGAAAAGGCGTTTAGCCCTCGACGATCGCCACCATGTGCGGCAGCTTCGCGATCATGCCACGGATTTCCGGGCTGTCGTTCAGTTCCACCACGCGGTGCATCTTGTTGAGACCCAGGCCGATCAGAATCTCCTTCTGAGAGGCCGGGCGGCGAATCGGGGAACCGATCTGCTTGATCTTGATGGTTGCCATACTGCTTACTCCGCAATCGCTTCGGCGTCAGCCTGCGCCACTTCGACACTGGCCCCGCCACGACGCAGAAGGTCGGCGACCTTCTTACCGCGACGCTGCGCCACCGCCTTGGGGCTGGTCTGTTCGCCCAGCGCCTCGAAGGTAGCACGGATCATGTTGTACGGGTTCGACGTACCGTTGGACTTAGTCACCACGTCGGCAACGCCCAGGCTTTCGAACACGGCGCGCATCGGGCCACCGGCGATGATACCCGTACCGGCAGGTGCCGAACGGACAGTCACATTACCGGCACCGAAATGGCCAAGACCATCATGATGCAGCGTGCGGCCTTCCTTCAGAGGAACGCGCACCATTGCCTTCTTGGCAGCGGCCGTCGCCTTGCTGATGGCTTCAGGCACTTCGCGCGCCTTGCCATGGCCGAAGCCTGCACGACCCTTGCCGTCGCCAACCACCACAAGTGCTGCAAAGCCGAAGCGCTTGCCGCCCTTAACGGTCTTGGAAACACGGTTGATGTGCACCAACTTCTCGATCAGTTCTTCGCCCTGATCTTCGTCGCGGTTGCCGCCACGGCGATCGTCACGACGACCACCACGATTGCGATCATTGCCGCCACGGTTGTTGCCGCCACCCGGACCACCACGGCCCCGACGGGGACCACGGTTGTCTGCGGGCGCCGCACCAGGTGCGTCTGCTGCCGGTGCTGCAGCTTCGATGTTGTTTTCGTCTGCCATGATCAGAACTCCAGACCGCCTTCACGAGCGGCATCGGCCAGCGCCTTGACGCGGCCATGAAACAGGAAGCCTCCACGGTCGAACACGACCTTGGTCACGCCAGCCTTGGTTGCGGCAGCCGCGATGCGCTTGCCAACTTCGGCAGCTGCGTCCTTGGTGCAGCCAACCTGGCCCCGGACATCCTTTTCCAGGGTCGAAGCGGCCGCGACCGTGTGGCCCTGCGCGTCGTCGATGACCTGGGCATAGATGTGCCGGCCCGAACGGTGGATGGACAGGCGCGGACGCGGGTTCTGGCCCGAGCGTGCCTTGAGGGCGGTACGGACGCGCTGACGGCGCCGATCGAAGAGAGAGAGTTTCGCCATGGCTTACTTCTTCTTGCCTTCTTTGCGGAAGATGAACTCGCCCGCATATTTGATGCCCTTGCCCTTGTAAGGCTCCGGCTTGCGCCAACGGCGGATTTCAGCGGCGACCTGGCCGACCTGCTGCTTGTCGTTGCCGGTGATGTTGATCGTGGTGTTGTCCGGCGTCGCGATCGTGATCCCCTCGGGAATCGCAAAATCGACGTCATGGCTGTAACCAAGCTGCAACTTCAGGTTCTTACCCTGCGAGTTCGCGCGGTAACCGACACCCGTGATCAGCAGCGTCTTGGTGAAACCATCGGTGACACCCGTGATCAGGTTCTGCACCAGCGTGCGCTGCATGCCCCAGAACGCGCGAGCCGCCTTGGTCTTGTTGGCAGGCTGCACCGAAATGCCGCCCTCCTCGACCGTGTAGCTGATCTCGTCACGCAGCGGCATAGCGAGGGTGCCCTTGGGGCCCTTTACCGAAAGCTGCTTGCCTTCGATGGTCGCTGTAACTCCCGAGGGAATCGCGACCGGCTTTTTACCGATGCGGCTCATCAGAATACCTCCGCCAGCACTTCGCCACCGACATTCTGCTCACGCGCTTCGGCGTCGGACAGAACGCCACGCGGTGTCGATACGATGGTGATGCCCAGGCCATTGCGAATAACCGGCAGATCTTTCGAACCGGAATAAACGCGACGGCCAGGCTTCGAGACGCGGGCAACATGCTTGATCGCGGGCTGGCCTTCGAAATATTTCAGTTCGATGCGCAGGCCGGGATGCTTGCCCAGGTCTTCTTCGGAATATCCGCGAATATAGCCTTCACGCTGCAGCACGTCGAGAACGCGCGCACGCAGCTTCGACGCCGGGGACATAACGCTGTCCTTCTTCGCCTGCTGGCCGTTGCGGATGCGGGTGAGCATATCACCCAGTGGATCGGTCAATGCCATGAGTTGATATCCTTACCAGCTCGACTTGGTGACGCCGGGGATCAGGCCCTTATTGGCCAGATCGCGCAGCTGAATACGGCAGAGCCGGAATTTGCGGTAATAGGCACGCGGACGACCGGTCACTTCGCAACGATTGCGAATGCGTGTGGGATTCCCGTTGCGGGGAATCTCAGCCATCTTGAGGCGTGCGATAAGACGCTCACCGTCATCGGCGCTGGTGTCGGCAGCAACTGCCTTCAGCCGGGCATATTTGCCGGCATACTTCTTCACCAGCTTCTTGCGCCGTTCGTTCTTGTTGATGGAACTCAGTTTCGCCATGACTTAAGTTCTCTTCCTTTCTCTGGCAGGTCCGCTCACGCGGCCTGCTTTGCCTCTTCAACCGGGAACGGGAAACCGAACAGGCGCAGCAGCTCGCGCGCCTCGTCGTCCGTCTTCGCGGTCGTGGTGACGATGATGTCCATGCCACGCACACGTTCGATGCGGTCATAGTTGATTTCCGGGAAAATGATCTGTTCCTTGATCCCGAAGGCGTAGTTGCCACGGCCATCGAAAGACTTGGGATTCAGACCACGGAAATCGCGGATACGAGGCATAGCGACGGTGATGATCCGGTCCAGGAACTCGTACATGCGCTCACGTCGAAGCGTTACCTTCGCGCCGATCGGCATGCCTTCGCGCAGCTTGAACTGTGCGATCGACTTCTTGGCCTTGGTGATGACCGGCTTTTGGCCAGCGATCAGTTCCATTTCCTCGGCGGCGGCAGTGACCTTCTTCTTGTCCTGCGTCGCTTCGCCCACACCCATGTTCAGAACGATCTTCTCGATCTTCGGAACTTCCATGTGGTTCTTGTAACCGAACTTCTCGGTCATCGCCTTGACGATCGTCTCGTCATAGAGCGACCGCATACGCGGCGTGTACTTTTCATCAGCCATCGATGCTCTCCCCGGACTTCACGGCCACGCGGACCTTCTTGCCGTCCTTGGTTTCGAAGCGAATGCGGGTTGGCTTGTTGTCCGGTCCGGCAATCGCGACGTTGGAAATGTGCAGCGGCGCAGGCTTGCGATCGATCCCGCCCTGCGGGTTCGACTGGTCGGCCTTGCGGTGCCGTGCATGCACATTGACGCCCTCGACGAGGACTTTGTCCTCCTTCGGGAACATCTGCAGGACGGTGCCGGTGCGGCCCTTGTCCTTGCCGGCAAGCACGACGACCTTGTCGCCCTTCTTGATACGTGCAGCGCTCATTACAGCACCTCAGGAGCAAGGCTGATGATCTTCATGTGCTTGCGCGCGCGCAGTTCACGAACCACCGGGCCAAAGATACGGGTGCCGATCGGCTCCTCGTTCTTGTTGACGAGGACTGCGGCGTTACCGTCGAAACGGATGACCGAACCGTCTGCACGGCGGATATCCTTGGCGGTACGCACGATGACGGCACGATGCACGTCACCTTTCTTCACGCGGCCGCGCGGCGTAGCTTCCTTCACGGAGACGACGATGATGTCGCCTACGCTCGCGAAGCGGCGCTTGGAGCCGCCAAGTACCTTGATGCACTGAACGCGCTTGGCGCCGCTGTTATCGGCAACCTCAAGATTTGACTGCATCTGGATCATGGATCCGGTTCCTTCTTACTTGGCTTTCCGGGGCTTCGTCAGAGACTGACCTCGGGAGTTCCGTGTTCGTGTCAGCTCAGGAAGCGACTTCGGGCGACTTGTGCGTATCTACCCGCTCGATTACCTTCCAGGTCTTCAGCTTCGAGATCGGCGCGGTCTCCTCGATGCGAACCGTCTCACCTTCGTGATAGGCATTCGCTTCGTCATGAGCGTGATACTTCTTCGAACGGCGAATGATCTTGCCGTAGAGCGGGTGCTTAACCTTGCGCTCTACGCGGACCACTACCGTCTTGTCGGTCTTGTCGGAAACGATCGTTCCCGTAAGCACGCGCTTGGGCATGATGCGTTCCTTCCTTACTTGGCCGCTGCGCGGGCGCGTTCGCCCTGCAACGTCTTGATCTGTGCGATCGAGCGACGAACGACCTTCACCCGGCTGGGCTTTTCCAGCTGGTTCGTCGCGGCCTGAAAGCGGAGGTTGAACTGCTCGCGCTTCAGATTGCCAAGCTCGGTCGAAAGCTCGTCGTCGGACTTGGTCTTGAGGTCAGCTACGTTTGCCATATCCTCTAAGCTCCCAGATGCGAGGTGTCGCCGAGACGGGCAACGACCTTGGTCTTGATGGGCAGCTTCATCGCAGCGCGCGAGAAAGCTTCGGCGGCCAGCGGGCCGGGAACGCCGTCCAGCTCGAACAGGATGCGGCCCGGCTTCACCCGTGCTGCCCAATATTCGATCGAACCCTTGCCCTTGCCCTGACGGACTTCGGCAGGCTTCTTCGACACCGGAACGTCGGGGAAGATACGGATCCACAAACGGCCCTGACGGCGAATGTGACGTGTGATCGCACGACGGGCGGCTTCGATCTGACGCGCGGTCAGACGTTCCGGTTCCATCGCCTTGAGGCCATAAGACCCGAAGTTCAAGTCGGTGCCACCCTTGGCCTCCCCCTTGATCCGGCCCTTGAAAGCCTTGCGAAACTTCATTTTCTTCGGTTGCAGCATGATGCGTCTACCCTATTCAGCGCGCCGGGCGCACGCCGGAGGTCTGAGCCTCCAGCATAAGCCGGTCGGTCGCCATTGGATCATGGCCCAGGATTTCGCCCTTGAAGATCCAAACCTTCACGCCGCACACGCCATAAGCGGTGTGTGCCGTCGCTTCGGCATAATCGACGTTACCGCGCAGCGTGTGCAGCGGAACGCGTCCTTCACGATACCACTCGACGCGCGCGATTTCAGCGCCGCCAAGACGACCGCCGCAGGTGATCTTGATGCCTTCGGCACCCAGACGCAGCGCGGACTGAACCGCACGCTTCATGGCGCGACGGAATGCGATACGGCGTTCCAGCTGATCGGCAACGCCCTGTGCAACAAGACGGCTGTCGATTTCCGGCTTCCGGATTTCAACGATGTTCAGGCTCACGTCGGAGGTGGTGAACTCGCCTAGCTTCTTGCGAAGCTTCTCGATGTCAGCACCCTTCTTGCCGATGATCACACCAGGACGCGCCGCATAGATCGACACGCGGCACAGCTTGGCCGGACGCTCGATCACCACCTTCGAGATCGCAGCCTGCGGCAGCGTCTTGAAGATGAATGTGCGGATCTTGATGTCTTCCATCAGAAGACGGCCATAGTCCGAACCCTCGGCGTACCAACGGCTGTCCCAGGTGCGGTTGATCTGCAGACGCAGACCGATCGGATTGCTCTTGTGACCCATGACTTACGCCTCTGCCTCTTCTGCCTGTTCGCGCACCACGATGCGGACGCGGCTGAACGGCTTCAGGATACGGGTGGACTTGCCACGACCGCGGGTATGGAACCGCTTCATCGTCAGCGCCTTGCCGACCGATGCTTCGGCGACGACCAGCGCATCGACGTCCAGATTGTGATTGTTTTCCGCGTTGGCAATGGCCGAAGCCAGCACCTTGCGAACGTCGACTGCCATCGCCTTGGTCGAAAAGGTCAGGACGTTTAGCGCGTCCTCGACCTTGCGACCGCGGATCAGCGCCGCCACCAGGTTCAGCTTCTGCGCCGAACCACGGATGGTGGTGCCGACGGCCAGAGCCTCATTGTCGGCAACCCGACGAGGGGACTTTTCCTTGCCCATTAGCGCTTGCCCTTCTTGTCGGCAGCGTGACCGGGGAAGTAGCGCGTCGGCGCAAATTCACCCAGCTTGTGACCGACCATTTCCTCGTTCACCGAAACGGGAACGTGCTTGCGGCCATTATAGACGTTGAACGTCAGGCCAACGAACTGCGGCAGGATCGTGGAACGGCGCGACCAGGTCTTGATCGGAGCGCGCGCATTCGTTTCCTGTGCGGTTTCTGCCTTCTTCAGAAGGCTGAGGTCCACGAACGGACCTTTCCAGACGGAACGAGCCATCGCTTACCTCTTCTTCTTGGCGTGACGTGACCGGATGATCATGTTGTCGGTCGACTTGTTATGGCGGGTGCGTGCACCCTTGGTCGGCTTACCCCATGGCGTCACTGGATGACGACCACCGGACGTCCGGCCTTCACCACCACCATGCGGATGGTCGACCGGGTTCTTTGCAACGCCGCGTGTCAGCGGACGCTTTCCCAACCAGCGGTTACGACCAGCCTTGGCAAGGTTGGTGTTCGCATTGTCGGGGTTCGACACCGCACCCACCGTCCCCATGCATTCCGCACGGATGTAGCGCTGTTCACCAGAGTTCAGGCGAACCATCACCATGCCGCGATCACGACCGACCAGCTGCGCATAGGTGCCAGCGGAACGTGCGAGCTGACCGCCCTTGCCCGGCTTCATTTCCACATTGTGGAAAATCGTGCCGACCGGCATCTGGCCCAGTTCCATAGCGTTGCCCGGCTTCACGTCCGTCTTCTTCGCCGCGATCACCTTGTCACCCGGCGCAAGACGCTGGGGAGCCAGAATGTACGACTGCTCGCCATCGGGATAGCTGACCAGCGCAATGAACGCAGTACGGTTGGGGTCATATTCCAGACGCTCCACCGTGCCTTCGACGTCCCACTTGCGACGCTTGAAGTCGATGATGCGATACCGCTGCTTGTGACCACCGGCGATGCCGCGCGAGGTCACATGACCCTTGTTGTTGCGGCCACCGGTCTTGTGCTTACCTTCGGTCAGCGCCTTGACGGGCTTGCCCTTGTGCAGCGCAGACCGATCGACGAGGATAAGGCCGCGGCGTGCGGGGCTGGTCGGATTATAATGCTTGAGTGCCATCTATCCCGCCTCAAATACCGGTGGTGACGTCAATTTGCTTACTGTCGGCAGTAAGCGTGACGATCGCCTTCTTGAAATCGGAACGCTTGTAGGGCTTGCCCTTCCAGCGCTTCACCTTGCCCTTTTGGACAATGGTGTTCACAGCCTTCACCGTCACGCCGAACAGCGCTTCGATAGCTGCCTTGATTTCAGGCTTGGTAGCGTCGTTGGCGACCTTGAAAACAACCGCGTTGTTCTCAGAAAGCAACGTCGCCTTTTCGGTGATGTGCGGCGCGACGACAACGTCATAGTGACGGTTGTCGACAACCTGTGTGGGCTTTTTAGCCATTGAAACGGGCCTCCAGCTTTTCGACGGCCGCGCGGGTCAAGACCAGCGAGTCTGCGCGAAGAATGTCGTAGACATTGGCGCCCACGGCGGGGAGCACATTGATGCCGACCAGATTGGACGAAGCGCGGGCGAAGCTGACGTTGATCGCGTCGCCATCGATGAACAGCGCCTTGGTCAGGCCCAGACCGGCAAGCTTGCCTGCCAGTTCCTGCGTCTTGCCGTCCTTGACGTCGAGGCTGTCGACCACAGTCAGCGTTCCGGCTTTCGCCTTCGCCGACAGCGCCATCTTCAGCCCCAGCGCACGAACCTTCTTGTTCAGCGAAGGGTTGAAGTCACGGACGCGAGGACCATGAGCCTTACCACCGCCAATGAAGATCGGAGCCGCACGATCGCCGTGACGCGCCGTACCGCCGCCCTTCTGGCGACCAAATTTCTTGCCGGTGCGCGACACGTCCGAACGCTCACGCGCTCCACGAGCCGTACCGCGACGCTTCTCAAGCTGCCAGGTAACAACACGATGCAGAATGTCGGCGCGCGGCTCAAGGCCAAACACGTCGTCGTTCAAATCGATGTCGCCAGCGGCTGCCGCGTCGAGGGTCTGTACATTGACCTTCATGGTTTAGCCCTCCTGGCCTTCGGTGGCTTCCGGGGCCACGGCGTCTTCGGCCGGGGTGTTCGCGGGAGCCTCTGAGTCTTCAATGGCGTTGCTGTTTGCAGCCTGCTTCAGGCTTGCGGGATAAGGCACTTCGGCGGGACGAGGCACCTTGACCGCATCCTTGACCGTGAGCCAGGTGCCCTTGGCACCCGGAACGCTGCCCTTGACGAACAGGAGGCCGCGCTCAACGTCCGTGCGCACGATTTCCAGGTTCTGCTGGGTGCGTTCACGGTCGCCCATGTGGCCGGCCATCTTCTTGTTCTTGAACACGCGACCCGGATCCTGACGGTTACCCGTCGAACCATGGGCACGGTGCGAGATCGAAACACCATGGGTTGCACGCATACCGCCGAAACCCCAGCGCTTCATCGCACCGGCAAAGCCCTTGCCCTGCGTATGACCGCTGACATCGACGAGCTGGCCCGCAATGAAGTGGTCGGCGGAGATTTCCGAGCCGACGTCGAGGAGCGCATCCTCGGCAACGCGGAATTCGTAGACCTTTGCCTTGGGCTCAACTTCTGCCTTCGCGAAGTGGCCACGCTGCGGCTTGGCAACATTCTTGGCCTTGGCGACGCCAGCACCAAGCTGAACGGCGATATAGCCGTCACGATCTGTTTCGCGGCGAGCGATAACCTGATTGCCTTCGAGTGCCAGAACGGTGACGGGCACATGGCGGCCATCATCCTGGAACAGGCGGGTCATCCCCACTTTTTTCGCGATCACGCCAGTGCGCATGATCCATACTCCCAATAGAGGCCCACCGGGACGGCGGGCGTATCCAACGAAAAGACCCCGCAGGATTTCTCCTGTGGGGCCAACCCGAAATTGATGATCACCCCGTCCGGGTTGGATGCTCCCACTAATGCGGGAGCGACGGGGGACCAGGACCGCAGCAAAGCTGCGCGGTATCCCTTAACTGCTCTTAAGCGAGCTTGATCTCGACGTTCACGCCGGCAGCCAAATCGAGCTTCATCAGCGCGTCGACCGTTTGGGGCGTCGGCTGCACAATGTCAAGCATGCGCTTGTAGGTGCGAACCTCGAACTGTTCACGCGACTTCTTGTCGACGTGCGGACCACGGTTCACCGTGAACTTCTCGATGCGCGTCGGCAACGGAATGGGACCGCGGATCAACGCACCCGTACGGCGCGCGGTATCGGCAATGTCGCCGGTGGCCTGATCCAAAACACGATGGTCAAAAGCCTTCAGGCGAATGCGAATATTCTGCGTATCCATGTCCGTTATACCGATGCGAAAGAGCCAAAAACAAAATCGCCCCAGTTGATCCTCTAGCGTTTAAGCCGGCGAGGACCGGTCCGAGGCGATGAAATCAGGAACCGCGCGAATCATCAGACCCGCGCGGTTCGCTGCCTATATTACTTAGAGATCGTTCCGACAACCCCTGCGCCGACGGTACGACCGCCTTCACGGATTGCGAAGCGCAGACCCGAGTCCATCGCGATCGGTGCGATGAGCTTGATGTTCAGCTTTACGTTGTCGCCGGGCATAACCATCTCAGTGCCTTCAGGAAGGATCACTTCGCCGGTCACGTCGGTCGTGCGGAAATAGAACTGCGGGCGGTAGTTAGCGAAGAACGGCGTGTGACGGCCACCCTCTTCCTTCGACAGCACGTAGATTTCAGCGTCGAACTCGGTGTGCGGCGTAACCGAGCCTGGCTTGGCCAGAACCTGTCCACGCTCAACGTCTTCACGACCAACGCCACGAACCAGCGCACCGATGTTGTCGCCTGCACGACCTTCGTCGAGCAGCTTGCGGAACATTTCAACGCCCGTAACGGTGGTCTTGCGCGTGTCCTTGATGCCGACGATCTCGACTTCTTCGCCAACCTTGACGATGCCGGTCTCGACGCGGCCGGTCACAACCGTACCACGACCCGAGATCGAGAACACGTCTTCGATCGGCATCAGGAACGGCTTGTCCACCGGACGCTCAGGCTGCGGGATCCAGCTGTCAACAGCCGACATCAGTTTCAGGACGGCGTCATGGCCGATCTCAGGCGTCTTGTCCTGAAGGGCAGCAACGGCCGAACCAGGGATGATGGGGATGTTGTCGCCATCGAAATCATATGACGACAGCAGCTCGCGGATTTCCAGCTCAACGAGCTCAAGGATTTCTGCGTCATCAACAAGGTCGACCTTGTTCATGAACACGACCAGCTGAGGAACGCCGACCTGCTTGGCGAGCAGGATGTGCTCGCGGGTCTGAGGCATCGGGCCGTCGGTCGCGGAAACGACGAGGATCGCGCCGTCCATCTGCGCAGCACCCGTGATCATGTTCTTCACATAGTCAGCATGGCCCGGGCAATCGACGTGCGCATAGTGGCGTGCTTCGGTTTCATATTCGACGTGCGCCGTCGAAATGGTAATGCCGCGCTCGCGCTCTTCAGGCGCCTTGTCGATGTTGTCGTAGCTCGTGAAGGTTGCGCCGCCAGTTTCGGCCAACACCTTGGTGATCGCTGCGGTCAGCGAGGTCTTGCCATGGTCAACATGACCGATGGTGCCGATGTTGCAGTGCGGCTTATTCCGCTCAAACTTAGCTTTCGCCATTTCTCTCTACCTTCTTGTCCAAATAGCTTGGGTCTGACCGCTTGGGCGCGCGCCGGCTTCCCTGTGCGAAGGCGCGTCCATAGCAGTATATTTACAGATTGCCAGCCCCGACGACCCTGATTTGGACCGTCGGGACAAATTTATCAGGCGAGCTTCGCCTTGACTTCGTCAGCCACGTTCTGCGGAACTTCTTCGTAATGCGAGAACTGCATCGTGTACTGCGCACGTCCCTGCGTAAAGGAACGCAGCTGGTTCACGTAGCCGAACATGTTTGCGAGCGGCACCACGGCTTCGACGACCTGGGCATTGCCTCGGCTGTCCGTGCCTTGGATCTGACCACGGCGGCTGTTGATGTCGCCGATAACGTCGCCAAGATAATCTTCCGGCGTCACCACCTCGACCTTCATGATCGGCTCGAGGAGCTTGATGCCTGCCTTCTGCGCCGCTTCACGCATCGCGCCACGAGCACAGATTTCGAATGCCAGCGCCGAGGAGTCGACGTCATGGTAGGCGCCGTCATACAGCGTCGCGGTGAAATCGATGATCGGGAAGCCGATCAGCGAGCCCGTTGCGGCGATTTCACGGATGCCCTTCTCGACCGAGGGGATATATTCCTTGGGAATATTGCCGCCCTTGATCTCATCGTTGAAGATCACGCCCTGGCCGCGCTCGCCCGGCTCGACCGTGAACTTGATGCGACCGAACTGACCCGAACCGCCCGACTGCTTCTTATGCGTGTAGTCGACGTCGACCTTCTTCGCGAGATATTCGCGATAAGCGACCTGCGGCGCACCGACGTTCGCCTCGACCTTGAACTCGCGCTTCATGCGATCGACGAGAATTTCGAGGTGAAGTTCGCCCATGCCCTTGATGATGGTCTGGCCGCTTTCGTTGTCCGAAGACACGCGGAAGGACGGATCTTCGCGCGCAAGCCGATTGAGCGCGACGCCCATCTTTTCCTGGTCGGCCTTGGTCTTGGGTTCCACCGAGAGCTCGATAACGGGTTCTGGGAATTCCATGCGCTCCAGGATGATCGGCGCATTGGACGCGCAGAGCGTATCACCGGTCGTCGTTTCCTTGAGACCCGCGAGAGCGACGATGTCGCCTGCGAACGCTTCCTGGATGTCTTCACGGCTGTTGGCATGCATGAGCAACATGCGGCCAACCTTCTCCTTCTTGTCCTTCACCGAGTTGGTGACGGACGAAGCGGTTTCCAGCTTGCCGGAGTAGATGCGCGCGAACGTCAGCGTACCCACGAACGGATCGTTCATGATCTTGAACGCCAGCGCGGAGAACGGTGCGTCATCGGCAGGCGGACGCGTGTCGGGCGTAACGCCGTCCAGCTTCAGGCCTTCGACATCCTTGATGTCCAGCGGGCTGGGCAGATAATCGACCACGGCGTCGAGCAAGGGCTGCACGCCCTTGTTCTTGAACGCGGAGCCACACAGCACAGGCACGAACGAGAAATTTAGCGTGCCCTTGCGAATCAGCTTGGTCAGGGTCGCCGCGTCGGGCAGATTGCCTTCGAGATAGGCTTCCATGACTTCATCGTCCTGCTCGACAGCCATCTCGATCAATTCCGAGCGGGCAGCGGCAGCGGCATCCTTCAAGTCGTCAGGAATTTCGGCGTAGTCGAACTTCGCGCCGAGGCTTTCGTCCTGCCAGATGATCGCACGATCACGAACCAGATCGACCAGGCCCTTGAAGCCGCCCTCGATACCGATCGGCAAATACAGAACCATCGGACGCGCGCCGAGGCGATCCTTGATCATTTCTACGCAGCGTTCGAAATTCGCGCCGGTGCGATCGAGCTTGTTGACGAAGCACATGCGAGGCACGTGATACTTCTCAGCCTGACGCCACACGGTTTCGGACTGCGGCTCAACGCCAGCAACGCCGTCAAAGCAAGCGACCGCGCCATCGAGCACGCGGAGCGAACGCTCGACTTCGATGGTGAAGTCGACGTGGCCGGGGGTGTCGATGATGTTGATGCGGTGATCGTCCCAGAAGCACGTCGTCGCAGCGGACGTGATCGTGATGCCACGCTCCTGCTCCTGCTCCATCCAGTCCATCGTCGCGGCGCCGTCATGGACTTCGCCGATCTTATAGGACTTGCCGGTGTAATACAGGATGCGCTCGGTCGTCGTCGTCTTGCCGGCGTCGATGTGCGCCATGATGCCGATGTTGCGATACTTGTCGAGCGGATGGCTGCGGGCCATGATGGTTCTCCGGTGCCGATGAGCGGCGGTTTGGGATCTGAGTCTAGCGTCTTGGGGCGGCCCATAGCGCAAACCGTTCGCCCTGAGTAGGGGCCGAGCACGCGAAAACGCCCCGGACTGAACGGTGAGACACGGAACTCACCTGAAAATCATGAAAGCCGGGCGCCGCTTAAGCAGCGCCCGGCCCTCTATATAGTGATTACCAGCGGTAATGCGAGAAGGCGCGGTTGGCTTCGGCCATCCGGTGCGTGTCTTCACGCTTCTTCACGGCATTGCCACGGTTGTTCGCGGCATCCAGCAGCTCACCCGAAAGGCGCGCAGCCATCGTGGTTTCGCTGCGGTTGCGTGCGGCCGTAATGAGCCAGCGGATCGCCAGCGCCTGGGCGCGCTCGGGGCGCACTTCGACGGGAACCTGGTACGTCGCACCACCGACGCGGCGGCTGCGGACTTCGATGCCGGGCTTCACATTGTTCAATGCGTCATGGAACATGCCGATGGGATCCTTCTTGGCTTTCGCCTCGACGGTCTCAAGAGCGCCATAGACGATGCCTTCGGCGACGGCTTTCTTGCCGTCTTCCATGACACTGTTCATGAACTTGGAGAGGATCTGATCGCCATATTTGGGATCGGGAAGGATGATGCGCTTTTCTGGGCGACGACGACGTGACATGTTTTCAGTCTCCCTTACTTAGGACGCTTCGCGCCGTACTTCGAACGGCTCTGCTTACGATCCTTGACGCCCTGCGTATCGAGTACGCCGCGAAGGACATGGTAACGCACACCGGGAAGATCTCGCACACGACCACCGCGGATCAGCACAACGCTGTGCTCCTGAAGGTTGTGACCTTCACCGGGGATGTACGTGATGACTTCACGCTGGTTGACGAGGCGAACCTTGGCAACCTTACGCAGAGCCGAGTTCGGCTTCTTTGGAGTCGTCGTGTAGACGCGTGTGCAAACGCCGCGCTTTTGCGGGTTCGCATCCATCGCAGGGACCTTGGACTTGGCCTTCTGCGGATCGCGGCCCTTGCGGACCAACTGGTTAATCGTTGGCATGAAGCCCTTCACCTTTTCAAAGTTACTCTGCCGACCTGCCTCATGCATGTTGTTGCTGTCTCCAACGACAATGGCCCCGGCGGTCGTTAAGACCCCTGGAGCCGCAAGAGCATCCGGCAATGTTCAGCTCTGTATTTCCGCCCGTGGATGACAGCAGGAGAAGCGAATCTCACGCCGAAGGCCATCGAACAGGGGCGCCCTATACGTCGGAGTCCCGGGATGGTCAAGCCGATGCGGCTATGGCCTGTTTATCCGAAGGCGACAGTGAAGTTGATGCCTAAAACATTAAATTTCGGACATCCGCCATCATGGCGCAACATCGACTGGGCAGAACCGTTACGCAGCCACACCTTTCCACGGAGTTCCGCCAATGCGCTTGCCCCTTATACCAACATCTGAGCTTACGGCGGAACAGAAGCCGCTCTATGCGGACATGAAGCAGGGCATCGCCTCCAACTTCAACGCGTTCAAGACGATTACGGAAGACGGGTCGCTGATCGGCCCTTGGAACGCGTGGTTGCATGAACCACAGATCGGCGCGGCGGTGTGGAACCTGACAAAGGTGATGACGGCGCAGGCCACATTACCTGACAGCGAGCGGCAAATCGCGATTCTGGTGGTGGGCGCGCACTTCGATGCTGCCTATGAAGTTTACGCACATATCGCCGTCGCAGAGAAGGACGGGATGAGCGATGCACGCCTGTCGACGCTGGTGGCAGGATGCCGGCCGAATGACCTCAGCGAAAGCGAAGGCTGTGCCTATGACGTGGCGTTCGCGCTGGTGAATGGCGGTGTATTGCCAGAGCCTTGCTACCGACAAGCGGTTTCGCTGTTCGGGCAACATGGCGCGAACGAACTCATCTATCTGGTGGGTCTATATTGCATGGTGTCGACGACGCTGAACGGCTTCAACGTGCCTGTCCCCGAACGCGAATAGGCGCTTGCGCTCTTCCGCTGCCGGAGCGCAGCGGCTAGAGCGAGGCGATGATCACCCCTGCCCTCAACATTACGCGTTCCATTCTCGGCCAGCCCTGGCACTGGCGGGGCACGAGCGCGGATGGCCGGGAGGGTGATTTTCGACCGGACGATCTCGTCACGCAATTGCTGATGACGCGCGGCTGCGCCCGCGAAGACGTGGAAATGCATCGCACGCCGACCATCCGCGCGTTCATGCCCGATCCGAGTCAATTTCAGGATATGGATCGTGCGGCTGATCGGCTGGCGGATGCTGTGCAGAGCGGCGAGAACGTCACCATTTTCGGCGACTATGATGTGGACGGCGCGACCAGTGCGGCGCTGCTGATCCGGCTCCTGCGCGACCTTGGGCTGACAGCCCGCGCCTATATCCCCGACCGGCTGATGGAAGGCTATGGCCCGTCGGGCGAAGCACTGGTTCGCCTCGCCAAGGAAGGCTCTTCGCTGATCGTCACGGTGGACTGCGGCGCGCAGGCCTTTGAAGCGCTGGCAATGGCGCGCGAAGCGGGCGTCGATGTCATCGTCGTCGACCATCACAAATGCGCGAGCGCCCTCCCCCTCGCCCATTCGCTCGTCAATCCTAACCGCCTTGATGAAAGCGTAGTCGGGTCGGCCTTCGGTCACCTCGCCGCCGTGGGTGTGGCCTTCCTGCTTGGTGCGGCATTGATCCGCGCTTTGAGAGCGCGGGGATGGTTCGCGACGCGGCAGGAACCGAAGCTGATCGAGCTTCTCGACATCGTAGCGCTGGGTACCGTCGCGGACGTGGCGCAATTGCGCGGCCTCAACCGGGCATTCGTGGCGCAGGGTCTGAAGGTCATGGCGCAGGGCCGCAACATCGGCCTGACCGCCCTGCTGGAGGCCAGCCGCCTGAAACGCGTGCCGTTGTGTCATGACCTCGGCTTCGCGTTGGGTCCGCGCATCAATGCGGGCGGGCGTGTGGGAAAATCCGACCTGGGGGTCAGGTTGCTAACGACAGAGGATCCCGAGGAAGCACGGGAGATCGCGACGGAACTCGACCGCCTGAACGAAGAACGCCGCGCCATCGAGGGGAACGTGCAGGCCCAAGCGGAAGCGCTATCCGCCACCCAGCACAACCGCGCCGTCGCCGTGATCGCGGGCGATGGCTGGCACCCCGGCGTCATCGGCATCGTCGCGGGACGCCTCAAGGAAAAGCTGGGGCGCCCCGCCATCGTGATCGCGTTGGACGAGCATGGCGTGGGAAAAGGGTCAGGCCGCTCGATCAGTGGCGTCGATCTGGGCGCTGCCGTGCTGGCCGCGAAAGATAGTGGTTTGCTGGTGGCCGGCGGCGGTCATGCCATGGCTGCTGGCCTCACCCTGGCTAAAGGTGGGCTGGATGCTCTGGCCGATTTCCTCGATGCGCGGCTATCGGAAGACGTGGCGCGCGCGATGGGCGCCACGTCGCTCCTGATCGATGCCGTGCTGAGCCCGCGCGCGGTCAACCCGGAATTCGTCGCCGCGGTCGATCAGGGTGGTCCTTATGGCACAGGCTGGCCCGCACCACGGATCGCTACCGGCCCCGTCCGGGTAATCAAGGCTGATATCGTCGGCACCAACCACCTACGTGCCATCGTCTCCGGCGACGACGGAAAATCGATCAAGACGGTCGCCTTTCGCCAAGCGGAAAGCGATCTTGGCCGCGCCATTCTGGGCGCGCCGCGTGACCGCAGGCTGTGGCTCGCAGGGCGCGCCAAGATCGACGATTGGAACGGCGGCTCTTCCGCAGAACTTCATCTCGAAGACGCCGCATGGTGCGATTGAGGCGCGCGTCACGAGCGACATCATTATCTTGGGTTTTGGGGTTGACCGTCCAAAGTGAAAACCCTAATGCCGCCTTCGCTTCTGGCGCCGCCGCACTCCGGCCGCCCATTGGCCCCATCGTCTAGCGGTTAGGACGCGGCCCTTTCACGGCTGAAACACGGGTTCGATTCCCGTTGGGGTCACCAATTTCAAGTCTCACCAGGTGCCAGAAAAGCCCGGAAATCGCTATTTTCCTGAGGCTTTCTTTGCTATGATGGTCTCGTCACGAGCGGCTAGATACCACTGCATACCAGCGAGTTGATGGTATTTCTGATGGTGCTTTTCGCTCCCTGATCGGGAAATACCATCATGCCCCTTTCGGCCGTCGCCATCAAAGCCGCTAGGCCGCGCGACAAGGAGTACAAGCTCACGGACGCGGACGGACTTTACCTGCTGGTGAAGCCTTCAGGCCAGCGGTACTGGCGAATGAACTACCGGCACCTTGGCAAGCAGGAAGACGCTGTCCTTCGGTGTGTGGCCCGAGACGGGATTGGCCGAAGCACGTGAGCAACGGACCTCGGCACGCAAGGTGCTGGCGCGTGGCGACGATCCGGCCGAGCAGATGAAACTCGAGCGCATTGCCGCCACCGTCGCTGCGTCTAACAGTTTCAAGGCTGTGGCAGACGAGTGGCTGATCAAGATGGAACGGGAGGGCCGTTCCGCTGTCACGATGAAGAAGCTTCGCTGGCTACTGGACTTCATCAATGCTTCTGTGGGCAAACGCCCGATAGCTTCGATCTCTGCACAGGAAGTGCTAGTCATGCTGCGGAAAATGGAGAGCAAGGGCCGCTACGAAACGGCCAAACGCTTGCGCAGCACCTGCAGCCAGATCTTTCGCTACGCTATAGCGACTGCGCGCGCTGAGCGCGACGTGGGGTCAGACCTCTGCGGTGCCCTGATTGCTCCTAAGACGGTACACCGCCCAGCCATCACCGCACCGTCAGAAGCTGGCGCCCTGCTGCGGGCAATCGACACGTTCGAGGGCCACGCCAACACCAAAGTTGCGCTTCGCCTGCTGCCGCACGTTTTCGTTCGTCCTGGCGAGCTGAGACATGCCGAATGGGCAGACTTCGATTTTGAGAGGGCAATCTGCACCATCCGGTCACACAAGACCAAGATGCGCCGCGCACATGTGATCCCCCTCTCCCCCCAAGTTGTCGACATACTTGGTTCGATCGAACAAGACGCCAGCTATAGCAGTCTACTGTTCCCTTCTCTCCGCTCCGTTGATCGACCTATGTCGGAGAACGACCGTGGCCGTTTGGATCACCTTGTCCGCTTCGGTCTTCGCGACCCTCTGTGCCTGCTCCGCTGTGATGCGTGCGATTTCAGCGAGGCGGGTCTGTTCCGCTTCGGCCGTGGCAATAGCCGTCGCCTGCTCCGCACGCCGAGCGGCAAGCGTTTGCTCCTGCGTCAATCGCGCCTGTTCGGCAGCTTGAGCGATCTCCAACGACTGATTGTTCGCCTCAAGATTACGCTGTTCGATCTCGACCCGGTTCGTCGCTACGATGTCCTTGCGAATCTTCTTTCGCTCTTCGATGGTATTACAATGCTGGTGAAGGCGAGCATTGATTTACCGACCATCCAAAGAATCAGCGGTCACAAAACCTTCGCCATGGTCCTTCCGACCCAAATAGGCCGCTCAGCGATAAATCTTTGTTCCCCAAGTCCTGACCGTCCGGTTTCCGGCGGTGTCGACCAGTTCAGGTCATTCCCGGCTCTCTCGCTGAACGGCGGTTTGCGCTGGGACCTGCCATTCGGCTCCAGTAGACCGTCGGGTCGGCAATGCGCCAGTTCTTGCCGTTCGATAGAGCCGGAGGCATTCCCAAGAGCGGTCATTCCACCTGCAGCCGGTCCTTTTGGATGGTATGGTTTAGGATATACGTTTTGAGTCCTGCCAATCGGTATATGACACCGATATCGCAAAATTCCTTTTTGGGTATCCCAAACAGTACCTAGCCGCGATGACTAATTGCGTGACGAACCATGCCTCTCCCGTTGGGCACCGCAGTGCGTTTTTCTAGCGGTGAGCACTGCGCCCATAATCAGATGCGTCGCTGGCGGTAAAGATCTCAACTTCGCGCGAACGCCATATCTTCAATTTTTATAGGCTTTCGCTACATGCAACGGATACAGACTTGGCTGTTTTATTTGTGGCCTTTCTTCCACTTTCTTGAATATGCCTCAAGGCAGTGAGAGTCGTGCGACAAACTAGGACACCAGATTTCTTTACAGATCCGTCATTTGGATCAGTGTAAATGTAACTCGCAATCAATCCTCCACTAATCTTTACAGGATCCACTCCGAATATTGTGGAAATGTTTTTCGTATTTACTATACTTCCTCCCGCTTTATCAACATAAACCCGTAATATTGATCCAATTCTGCTTCCTAGCCGTTCAACCCTTGCCGCTTCAGCTGCGGGAATCGTTCCCTTATCATCTGGCGAGAGGAATTTAGACATAGCACTATCAAACCTTGCTACGACAGAGTCGAGTTGAGTTGCCTTCGCTGCATTTGCCCCTACTGGCTTCTCTCCTAACGTTTTCCGCAAATCGATGGCCTGTTGGCGCATTCCTGAAAGTGTATCAATACGCTGGAGCACTGCTTGGTCCATCCAAAGTTTGCCTGATACAAATGCTTCATCGCGTGGGATTGTTGGTGCCGAAGCTAGAAAGGACGAACTCAGCGCACCGCTTGTCGCCGTAGCCAAGGTTCGATCTGAAATGCCGTTGATTTCTACACCGGTAACGGATGTTTCAGCGCGAAAAAGGCCTGAAACTGCCGACACCGCCGCAATCGCCATTCCTGGTGCCAGCCGCGAAGTCCCGGCAAGGTCTGGATCTGGCACCCCAGCATTCTGAAACGCCACTCGTAACCCGTCAAGTTGAACTCGAATGATAGCTAGTTGTGAAAAATTCACTCCTTCGTCGCCGGCCAAGACAAGGTAACCTATCTTCCCGCCGGTAAGCTGTGGTGCCGTCGCTGCAATATATCTACCCGCAGCGTTCGCTGCGGCGGTAGCGAGGATCGTAGCCTCTATCACGCCAGCACCACTTCCTAGTTCGGTTTCCCCTGAATAGCTGGGGAGCCCCCAGGCATCAACCTTCGCTTTAACAAGTGCGGCTTCTGCATTTCTCTGAGCTGCCTGAGCGTTAATCAGCGCCGTCTCAGCAGCAATCCGAGCGGTCTCTTTGGCCAATTCTGTATTATCATCTTCCGCGTGTGCAGTTGTAATATTGCACAGTGTTAATGCAATTAGATAAACGCCAATTCTAATAAATGATGGCATAATTGTCGTCCTTCTGCGAATGATCTGCATAATAAGAACGCATTCACTTCTGATTTACTGTCATTGCCACCTGTACTGGGATGAAAGTATTAATCCAGCTCCGGAGCTTTGGGACGTTGGCGTACACGCCGTACTTCAATCGCTGCGCGCACCCCTCTCCCCAACTTACGACGCCGATCAGGCGAGCTTGTGCGCCATCACCTACAGTGAGAGGGCCACCGCTATCGCCTTGGCAGGAGTCTAGTCCACCATCGCGCTCTCCCGCGCACAGCATGGAATCCTTGATTGCTCCTTGATAGCTCTGAGTTTCCATGCATGCCTCCGAGCTTACTAAGGGGACACGGACGGCTAGCAAATCTGGCGACATCATGCCGCTTTCTGTAACTCCCCAGCCAGAAACTAAAGCGCTGGCGCCGAAGGGGGGCATAGCGTCAGAAAGAACGACCGGCTTTCCTAGCTTGCTGGGCGATGCAAGCTTCAGAATGGCAACATCATTCTCCTTCGTCTGATTATCGTATTGCGGGTGGGAATATATTTCGGATACGTTAATCCGTTCACCACCCGTTCCGTAGAATCCGGTTCCGGCAACTGCCGCAAGACGCTTAGGGTCGCCACGTACGATATCGTTTTTTACACAATGAGCAGCCGTTAAGATTAAATCTGCAGCAATAAGCGATCCGCCGCAAAATGCATATCTATTCGGCTCGGGCAAGTATCCTCTAATCAGCGCAACTTGCCATGGAACTTTTTCATAATCTATTATGAAACCACCAATGATTCTTGGATCTGCTCGAAAAACACTTCGAACAATGTTTCTCTGATTTTCAGGAAGTCCTTTGATAACGTTTTCTATTTCGGTAGAACTTTTTGTCTTAATAGATGTGCTTTCAATTTTCTTTAGGACGTTGCTGGGGATGGCATTTTTCAACCATCCGGCATAAGCTGGATAACTGATTGCCGAAGAAACAAACAAACAAATTGCCGCCGTACTTTTGAGAACAAACCTAGACATCGTTACCCCCTGTTAATGGTGTGATCGACGCCTCTTTTTAGAGGGTTGTTATGAGCGAGCCCTTCGTCGTCTTAGCCTCAATCAATTCAGTAATCCATAGAGAGACTGTTTTACGGCGCGAATATTCGACACCCTTCCGGCGAAGCCGACGCCGTCACCTCCGAGTTGCAGCGCATCCGCCGGCTTTATGACATCGAGGCAGAGGTTCGGGGCCAACAGCCTGACAGGGTATGATAAGTTCGTTTCTTCGTCCGCCAATCTGTATCCTATTCACGAAACCTGGGATTATGCGTCGAGTAATCAACAATTGTCGAAATCGGCTGGGCAGATATCTCGGCCTGGCGTCACGTGCTATGGATGGGCAGCTATGCGTGCCTACCCGTTGGTAAGCCGAAATCCCGCAATCGGCCAATGTTGCACACAAATGTTCCAACAGATTATGGCCCTCCTCCACATTGAGAACGTCTTGCTCTACGAGAACTGTGGGGGGGAATGTGGGGCACAAACACCGTCCTCATAAAGTAATAAGTAAAATCAATCTTCTAGATGAGGAGTTCGATACAAGCCCTGCCACCATTTTCCTATTCACCGGCATCCCTAAAAATCCATGGAAACCCATGGATTTCTGCGACATATTGTCCATGTTCCGTCCCCACACAACCATCGCGATCCACCCTCATCCGATGTGTGGGGAAGGGAAGGCAGTTCCCCACACTTGAGTTTTCCGGAACGGTCTTAGGAATGTGGGGAAGGAAATGGGTAAGCTAACGGCGGTAGCGGTGAAGGCCGCTTCGAAGAATCCGGGCACCTATCAGGATGGTGACGGTCTTTTCCTGAAAGTGGGGAAGAACGGTGCTGCATCATGGCTGCTTCGAGTCCAGCAGGATGGCGAGCGAAGGGACATCGGGATCGGCAGCGCGAAGCTCGTGACGCTGGCTGAGGCGCGCGAGAAGGCCAACCAGTTGCGCAAGGCTGTCAAGGTCGAGAAGCGTGATGTGCTCGTTGAGAAGAAGGATGAAGCCGCAGCAAGAGTGACGTTAAAGGAAGTGGCGCTCCAATACCATTCCGAGAACGAGGCAGGCTGGAAGAGCGACGTCTACACCCGCCAATGGCTCGCGAGCTTGCAGAACTATGTCTTTCCCAAGCTAGGCAACATACCGACGGGCAGCATCACAACTGCCGATATAATCGAAGTCCTGACCCCGATCTGGCAGGAAATCCCCGAAACCGCGCGCCAGGTACGCAACCGGATCTGCGCGGTGCTGGACTACGCACACGCCAAGGGCTGGCGCTCCCGCGAAGCCCCATCGGGAAATGGAAGCTTGAAAGCCGGACGCGGCTTACCCCGGCAGGTGAAGTCGCGAGAGAATCGCAAGTCCATGCCATATATTGCAGTGCCCGGCTTCATCACCGCTTTGCGGCGCAAACCTTCCTTCGGACGGCTGGCATTAGAATTTCTAATACTTACCGGCGTGCGTAGCCAGGAGGTGCGCCTTGCGACATGGGCGGAGTTTGATCTCGATGGGCACCACTGGGCGATTCCTGCCGATCATATGAAGCGGGGTAAGGCGCATGTGGTTCCACTCTCCAACGCGGCTTTGGCGGTGCTCACGAAAGCGCGTGCGCTGCAACTTCCGGATACAGATGTCGTTTTCCCCGGCGTGGCTGGCAATCCGATGTCAGACATGACTCTGCTGAAGGTTCTGCGAGACATGAGCGAGCCATTTCACGTTCACGGTTTTCGTTCGAGCTTTACGGACTGGGCAGCAAATGAAGGCTTTGCCGATGCCGTTGTCGAGGCTGCTCTGGCTCACAAGACACCTGACGCTGTGCAGGCGGCCTACCGCCGCACGACATATCTAGGCACAGAAAATCAGCCAGGTGCCCGCGTCAAACTGATGGAGGCTTGGGGGAGTTATTGCGTCAGTCGTTCATAGAGCTAGAAACGCGCGGCAATAACCTGCCCAATTAACAACTCTGCCGATGCGAAATTAACCGATAGGAAATGTAAGGTTTGCAGCATCGATAGTCAGGATGGCAGACATATGCATCGCGTCGCGGTCGACCCATCCAAGCCACTCAGAGGCTACTTTTAGCTTCCAAGGTGCGGACCGGCAGCTTCTGGGTCACTTCCCCCGGAACTGCCACTTTGCGATCACCGGAGACAAGGCGTAGGTTGCGTGCATGAGTGATCGAACCCGATCTCCTGTTGTGATCATCGGCGGCGGCCCCGCTGGAATGATGGCTGGCCTACTGTTCGCCCGCGCGGGCGTGCAAACCCTCGTGCTGGAGAAGCATGCCGACTTCCTGCGAGATTTTCGCGGCGACACCGTTCACCCATCGACGTTGAACCTGTTCGACGAGCTCGGCCTTCTCGAGGCACTGCTTGCCCGCGAGCATGACAAGATATCCGCGGTTGGCGCTGTAATCGGGGGCCGCGAATACCGGATAGCCGACTTCAGCTACCTTCCGGGCCGGGCGCCTTTCATTGCGATGATGCCACAGTGGCATTTCCTCAACTTCGTGGCGGATGCCGCGCGGCGGTTCCCCTCCTTCACCCTGCGCATGGAAGCCGAAGCGGTCGGCCTTATAGAGGGCACGAAACGAATCGAGGGTGTTAGGCTTGCAAATGGTGAAGCGCTGGAGGCAAGGCTGGTCATCGCCGCCGACGGTCGCAGTTCCCGCATGCGTGCGGCGGCCGCATTGCCACTGCAGGACCTTGGCGCGCCTATCGACGTGCTCTGGTTCCGCGTGCCCAAGGCGCGGACGGCAGACAACCGTACCCAAGGTTATATCAACCGGGGCGAGATGATCGTTACTATCGACCGGGGTGACTACTTCCAGTGTGCACGCGTGATCGAGAAAGGCGCGGCGGACAGGGTACGCGCCGCTGGGATCGAACGCTTCCGGGACGATGTGGCTGCGCCAGTTCCGTCGCTTTCGGCGAATATCGGAGCCATCGCCGACTGGGGCGATGTAAAGCTCCTCACTGTCTCACTCGATCGATTGCTCCGTTGGCACCGGCCGGGCCTCCTCGCGATTGGCGATGCCGCGCACGCAATGTCGCCAGTCGGGGGAGTGGGCATTAACCTTGCAATCCAGGACGCAGTCGCTGCAGCGAATATCCTCGCCACCGAACTCGCTGCTGGCGGCGACCCTGATCCGCTGCTCCACCGGATCCGCACCCGGCGGATGCTGGCAGTCCGCACCATCCAGGCTGTGCAGCGCGCAATCCACCGCAACGTCATTGGCTCGGCCATGCGCAACGACAAGCCGCGCGCACCGGCGGTGATCCAACTGCTTCAGGCAATACCTGCGCTTCAGGCTCTCCCGGCATGGCTGCTCGGCCTTGGAATCCAGCGCGAGCACGTCCACTCGCCGGACGCATCGAGACGAGCTTAGGCAAGCAGCCGACCCTTATACTACGTTCCCGCACCGATTTTTCAATTTATGCTGTGAAGCTAGAGCGTGACGCTGGCGTCAGCTTCCCTCGCACGGCCTCATCATGACGATGAGAGATACAATATTGCTATTGCAACTTAATATCACTAAGGGCTCGCCAGCAATTGGGGAGCAGAGTGATGATGAATTGGTACCTGTCGGCAAGCTGGATGACCTTGGCCTGCTTGGCCCCCTTAGCCGCACACGCTGGAGAACCGGCGGCGAATGACGTTGAGTCGGATCAGATCGTTGTGACAGGCATCCATTTGGGCGAGACCAATGCTGCGAAGTCGGACGTGCCCTTGATCGAAACGCCACAGGCCATTTCCGTCGTGAGTGCCGATACGCTCAAGGAGCGCGGCGTCACGCGCCTTGCGGATGCGCTGCGCACCGTCGCGGGCGTATCGCGCAGTAGCACCTACGGCTTTTTCGACGCCTACACGATTCGCGGCTATGATGCGGCCTATGGCAGCATCTATCTCGACGGCATTCTGAGCGAGGCCGGGGTCGGCAGCAACAACGAGTTGTCCGGGCTGCAACAGGTGGAAGCCGTCAAGGGGCCGGCCTCTGCCCTCTTTGGTTCCGCGCCACTGGGCGGCATCGTAAATCTCGTCAGCAAGCGGCCGCAGGCGGACGCCTTCATGGACCTGACGCTTTCGACCGGTTCCTATGATCTGGTCGAGGGCGTTCTGGATGCCAATACGCTGCTGACCGATGACGGCACACTCTTGGCGCGGCTAAATGTCGTGTATCGCGACGCTGGCTCATTCGTTCGCAATTCGGGGCAGAACCGCATCTATGCCTCTCCTTCGATCAAATGGCAGATAGCGCCCAATACCAACCTGACCTTGCTGGGGGTCTATCAGCGCGATCGCGACAATCCCTTTTCCCCTTTGAGTGCCTGGGGCACGGTGTTGCCCAGCGCCTTTGGCCCGGTGCCGATCGATTTCTCGATCAACAATGGCGGTGACCAGAAGCCAGTCTACAACCAGACTCGCAAGTCGATCAGTGCGATGTTCGACCACCGGTTCAGCGATGCTTTCGGGATCAGCCAGACTTTGCGCTATACGCATCGCACGGCCTACTGGGATCGCTGGATGTTCGCCGGCAGCTTCCTTGACGATGATGTCGTGGACGGCGTCCAGCAGGGTCGGACGCTGGGTCGCTATTATTACGGCCCCTATAGCTCCACTAACAAGGATTTCGCTGTCGATACGCGCGCGACGGGGAAATTCGCGATCGGCGCCATTCGCCACACCATATTGGGGGGTATCGACTATCGCCAGAACCGCGAACGCTATCACGGCGACGGCGATTTCGACGCCTCGCACTTCCCGCTCGACATATTGACGCCGGATTATGGCGCGCCGCTCGTGCCGACGCCCGCGCCCTATTCCGGAGACACCAGGAACAATCAACGCGGCTTGTATCTTCAGGATCATGTCACTCTGACCGATCGCCTGATCGTCACGCTCAGTGGACGATGGGATCGCGCCAAGTCCAACGGTGAGTTGCAGACTGCGTTCAGCCCCCGCGTCGGCGCGACCTATGAAGTCGTGCCCCACCTGGCTTTCTACGCGACTTGGGCGAAGTCCTTCACGCCCCAATTCGGATCGCAAATCGTCCTGGCCACCGACACGAACGGTGCGCCCAGCGTCATCGGCCAGGCTCCGCCCGAGCGGGGCCGGAACATCGAAGGCGGTATCAAGTTCGCGCCCGATGGCGGCACGCTGAGCGGAATGATCTCTGTTTATGATCTGAAGCGCTCGAATGTGCTGACCAGCGACCCGGCGTTTCCCAATTTCTCCCGCGTAACCGGCAAGCAGCGCAGCCGTGGCGTCGAGGTGGAAGGCCGATGGCATCCAGCGCCCGGCGCGACGATCAACTTGGCTTATGCCTATATCAGGGCGAAGGTGTTGGATGATGAAACTATTCCGGCTGGTACGGAACTGCAGAATATTCCCCGCCACAATGTCAGTCTTTATGGCCGCTATGTCGTACCTTCGGGACCACTGGCCAACCTGGGCGCAAACCTCGGCTTCGTGTACAACAGCAGTCGCAACGGAGCGGTGCCGGACGCGGTCTTATATCGGCTCGCCTCCTACATCCTTGTGGACGCAGGCCTGTCTTACACGATTGGCGACTGGAGTGTTCAGTTGAATGTCAATAATCTCCTGGGCGAGCGCTATTTCCCTGATTCCTGCTGCCTCGACCGGATCACGCCTGGTCAGCCGCGAAACTGGCGCCTGTCGCTAAGCCGCCATTTCTGATTCGGGCCGGTGGCGCCGACAAGAGACATCCGACAAAGGGTTTCACCCCGAAGCGGCGTGAAACTCGTGGCAAATCATACTCCACCCTGTAGTCGGTGGGTCAAAATGCTGGTTGTTACGATAATCTTCAACCGGATAAAGTAATCAACGGCACGCATGGACCGTGGGTTTGGGATCTGAATAAGTGAAGACATAACGGAAAATATATGGTGGGGATCAGTCGCACACGACCTTCTAAGACATTCAGCTTCCACAACTAGCTTCCTGGAAGCAGACCTTCATTCAACTGGTTGCAGCCGCAAAATGCTCGTCGCCCCTGATGCCAGTGTCATCAGTGCGCCGATGGCCAAACCTATACGCGGCGCAACAGCGAGCGATGCGAATGCAAACAAGAATGTCATCTGGAGCGCGCCTGCTATCTGACCGGTTAGCCTGGCGACGCCCTGCATGCCGCCCGCCGCGCCGCTGCGCTCGATCGGTGCGGACATGAACATATTGCGGTTGTTGGGCACATTGAACAGGCCGAAGCCCAATCCGCAGATCATCATGCAAAGACCAATCGCCGCGGGCTGGTAATATCCCGGGACCATGGCTGTTGCGCCCAAACCGGACGCGAGCAGGAGGCCACCGATGAAGCACAGCCAGGCAGTAGATGCATGATTGGCCAACCTCCCCGCGAGCGGACCCGCCAATGTGACGGTGAGCGGCCATGGCAACAGGTATAGCGCTGTCATCAGAGGTGAAAGTCCGAACGCATGCTGGAGATGGAATGGGAGGGCGACCAAGGCGGCGGTCTGTCCCGCGAAGCACAATATGGAAGCGATGACCGAAACACGAAATGATGACATCCGCAGCAGATCGACCGGGAGCAAGGGTGCCTCAGAATGGCCCTCTCGGCCAAAAAGCATCGCACCGGTCGACAATGCTCCGGCGAACATTGTGGCGGTCACTATCGGTCGGGAGGCTGCATATTCCGCACCGATCATAAGCAGAGCGAAAGTGGCAGTATTCAGCACAACGCTTCCAAGATTTAGCGAGCGACCCGTCCCCTCCAAGGCGGGCACTGTGCGTGTGGCTAACAGCACCAAGGCTCCAGTTGGCAGGTTGATGACAAATAGCCAAGGCCATGATCCTACAGTAATTATGGCTGCCCCGATCATCGGACCAGCGGCCGACGAAAGGGCTACGACAAGCGCGTTCCAGCCGATCGCGGTGCCCAGCTGATGCGGCGGGACAATGAACCGCAGCAAAGCGATGCCCAATGCCATGATAGCTGCGCCGCCTATTCCCTGAAGGAACCGTGCCGCTACCAGCCACGTCAGGGACGGGGCAAATGTGCAAAGGAGAGATGCGCCGGTGAAGAGCACGACGCCTGCGGTGAAGACACGACGGAGACCTATGCTTTCGCCCAGTGCGGCAGCCGGCAACAGCATGATGACCACGCCCAGTTGGTAAGCGGTCACGACGCGTATCGCCATGGCAGGCGTGACCGCCAGAGAGCGTCCGATCGTCGGCAGCGCGACATTCGCGATGGCGGCGTCGAGCACGGCAAGCGCCATGGCTCCCAGCACAGCGACGATCCCGCAGCCGTCCCACCCACCGGTGGCGTCGCCAGCACTCGCAGCGAGCGGCAACGCGGTCACGGTTCGCACCAGAAGCCGTCGCGCTGCACATAGCGTGTGATCTGGTGCGCGACCAAATCCTCGGCCTTGAGATCGCGCTCCGTAAAGCGGAAGAGCAGCGTCGGCCCTGCCACGCACAGCGTATCGTGAATGTCGCCGGGCAGATAGACCTGCGCCTCACCTGGCTTCACGAGTGTCTTATTGCGCTTTACGAGCCGTGCCTCACCAGCCGGACTCGCCGCGCGGCCATATGTACCCATCTCGCTCTCGCCTTGCTGGACAGCGTAGATAACCCAGCTTCGCCCATGGTCGTGAGGCGGGCGATAAAGCGCTGCCGGTTCGAAATGGGCCAGAAGGACGAAGCCGTGGATGGGATCGCGATAGAGTTCGCGGCTGGCTGGCTGGTCTCGGTGCAAATCCGCGAGCCACGGTTCATCCGGCGAAGCTGCCGCCAGTGCTTCCATCTGGACCCGGGCCGCCGCAACCTGCTCGGTGGTCAGTGGGCCCCATTGAGCACTGATCGCCGCCATCGCCGAGACCAGCATAGTTTTCGCCATTTCTTCCTCCTGTCGGTAGAGTTCGCTCGATCCCGACTGTCCAACAGGAATTTACGGGGCCGCGGAGACAGGCGGAAGACGCAGTATTTGCAACTTGTTCGTGCGTACAACGCCACCTCATGCCAGTATCGGGTGATGCAGACACCTGACCTGAACCTCCTCGTCGCCCTGGACGTGCTGCTGGAAGAAGGAAGCGTCGCAAGGGCTGCGAGGCGCCTGCGCCTGAGCCCGTCGGCGATGAGCCGTACGTTGTCGCGCTTGCGGGATGCGACGGGAGACCCGCTTCTGGTACGGGCAGGTCGCGGCCTCGTCCCCACCCCGCGCGCGCAGGAACTACGCGAACGTGTCGGTGCGCTCGTTCAGGACAGCCAGGCCCTGTTGAGACCTGCAGAGGCGCTCGACCTGTCGACGATAACGCGCACATTCACCCTACGTACCGCAGATGGCTTCGTCGAGAATTTTGGACCCCGCCTGTTGGCGCGCGTCAGTGCCGAAGCTCCAGGGCTTCGCCTCAATTTCCTTCAGAAACCCGACAAGGACAGTGCTCCGCTCCGTAACGGACGTATCGTCCTGGAGACGGCTGTCGTCGAGCCAATGATGGGACCTGAACTGCGCGCCCAAGCCCTGTTCAGGGACAGATTGATCGGTGTGGTCAGGGCGGCGCATCCGCTTGCTGGCAAGGCCCTTACCGCCAGGAGCTACGCGGCTGCACTACATATCGTCGTCTCTCGCACTGGCTTGGATGAAGACGCCGTGGAACGGCCCTTCCTGCCAGACGGATACTCACGGCGGGTTGGAAGTTCCGTGGGCGGATTTGCGACCGCCTTGGCCATCGCAAGAAATTCAGACCTGATCGCGACCGTACCCGAATTGCACACGGCGGCGCTTCGAGATGGCATGTTCAGCTTTCCGGTGCCGGTTACCACGACGGGCTTTACCGTATCGATGGTCTGGCACCCACGGCTGGATGCAGATCCAACCCATCGTTGGCTCCGCGCATGTCTACGCGCTGTATGTTCCCCGGAGTAGCGACCCTTATCGGCCGTCCAGCCGCCAGTTTTCGATCCTGGGTGCGGACGGTCTGCACTCGCAAGCTAACCGTATGCGTCTGATGGATCACATTAAGACGGATCGGCAGCAGTCAGTGTGCCGGTAATTTGCGCTTCCGCCGTGGTCGCATCAGCGATAAGCAGGCGTAGCGCCTTCGCGGTGTCTTCCAGAAGTCCAGCACCAAGAGGCCGCTCACCATTGATAAAACGGCGTACGGCCCGCTCGTCGATGCCAAGGCGCCGCGAGAAGGCGGTGGTGCCCCCAAACAGTTGAACGCAATAAGCAAAGTGCTCACGTTGCTCGTCCATCGAAATTGATGCGGCCATTGTTTCTCCTTTTCCCTCGCTATCGCCGACAATAGACTTTTCTGCGGATGAGTCGAAGCCCGACTATGGCCGCACCAGCGGATGATCTGCTAAGGTAGCCCATTGAACCGACGCGAAACATCTATCCGTGACTTGGAGAACGCATGGCTGATCTATACCGCAAAACATTGGAGTCAGAGCGCCGGAGCCTTTGGGCAGAGTGCAGACTGAAAGGTCTTGCCAAAGGCACGCCACAGCGCCTCCGTATAGCGGAACTGGACAGACTACTTGCGAAGCACACAGCGAAAAAGGGCGTTGCTCCTGATGCTACCGCCTCTCAGGCGTAGGTTGCCATGAACGGCTACGTCAAATTCGAAACGCCCGATGGCGATCTGGTCGCCATCAATGCGGATCGTGTAAGTTTCGTCCGGCGATATAGAGGCGGAAATAAGCCAGCGCGGTGAATTTCGAAAAGGGAAATTACATCGTCGTGAAGGGCGATATCGATGCGGTAATGGAAGCCCTCACTGAGGCATAACTATCGTAGAATTCGACCCATTTTGGCACGTCTATGAGCATCGTCGCAACCATCATGAATTCCGCCACCGGCCAGCCCATTCAGAAGATGACCTTTGGTCGTATGCCCAAACCATGGGCCAGCTTCAATTTGGAAACTGGTGAGCTGGTCGCCGCCGATCGCGTCCATGTGGGCAAGCCTGCGCCGGGAAAATTCGTGGCGCCAGTCGAGGTCTGGGTTACTCCCAAGGGCTGAACAGCGTGGGAGACGACGATCGCTTCTCCCATCGACCAATTTTGGTCGCTCTGCTTATCTAGCCTTGATGCCAAAAGCGGACTTCGGGAAATTATTCGGAGGCAGTGTGGGCATAGAGGTCAAAATCTATGGCAAGCCCGCGCGCCGATAGTGCGCCTAAGGTCTGAGGAGCCAACGTGATCCCGCCGGTCCAATCAACGAAATATCCGCCAACACTCATGTAGCAGTGGTAGCGCGCAGTAAGATATTTCCATACTTCGAGGTCATCCGTCAGCCTTGCTAACAGCGTTGATATTTGGTCATTGAGATCGACAGGAGTGTTCCAGTCACCACCAAGCTGCCACTTTCCAGTGCTCGCTTCGGTACATTTTCCGTGGCTACCAAGAAATTTCTCGCCTTTCGCAACCCCCAAGCGTGGCTCTGCACCCAACAGGGCTGTAATTTCTGATGGGACGAGATCATCCTCGTCGATCAACAAAGATACGCTGGCTCGTTGTAGATTATCCATCGCCTTTCCTACCCCGCATTATCGCAAGCGGGAAGCCATTCAGCGGCAGCTATCTCCGATGCTCAGCCCAATACCGGACGTTCCGCTCCCCACCCGTTAGCGCCCTTATGACGTCGGATTTGGTGCGAACGTAAACCGGACCGGCAGCATCTTCGAGACTCCCGCGACCTTCACCCCTCCCAAAGCGCAGAGGTGGGTGGATTTGCGACAGTCTGCTTTCCGGCTCAGAAGAGCGAAAATGTACATTTGGTAAGCCGATCAATCTATCGTTATATCTTTTACCCTATAACGCGCCCGTAGGTATGGTTTAGCCAGCAGCGGCCCGTCTGCTAAGTAGATTCTTCGACTGACACTAAACGTCGACCGGTTGTCGCGCCGGATACGGCGTCCTGACTTGTTAGGCGTTGCGTTGGGTTGCGCGGAGGCGGCTGGGTACAGCGTGACCATAGCCACCATCAACACCAATACGCGGAAACACTAAGGCCCCCCATTGCTCGCCTACGAGACTGGCAAGCTTTGCGAACGGAGCAACAGGACGTAGCGATTGAGCCGAGAGGCAGGCGATCCATGATCCAAAGCTTGTAGCTTAGCCTATCAGGCGAACACGTTGGCCAGTGCTTCGGCCTGCGGACCTTCCTTCCACTCACGTAGGGAAATGTAGAGGCTGGTCTGCGTCGCGCTCCAGAACGCCGTCATCAAAGTGCCGCTTATGACTGCAGCTATAATATAACTCACGGGCAGTTGGCCATCGGCCATCTGCGCGGCCAAGTTTTGCAAGCCGCCGCTCGCGACCATCATCACGCCGACCACTGACGAGAGCAGCATGAACACGACCACCAATAGGATCTGGAGCCCGAATATCTTCCAGCGCGCGCCTTTGGTGAGGAAGCGGCTCCGCCCGAACGCGGCAAACACGCCGGTTTCTTCGACGACCAACGCTGGCGCTGCTACGGACCACATGATGTAGAGCATGATGCCGGGGATCACGAGAAGAATAAAGCCGAGCATCAGGCCGAGGATCAGCAGAATGGTCAGGCCGATTAGCGGCAATGCCATAGACAGCCCGGTCCCAACGCTTTCCCCGAATGTTGCGCGCGATCCATTTGCATAGGCTGCCGTCGCACGTACAATAGCACCCTGCACCAACATTCCGAACATCAGGAATACGACGGATGATCCAATCGACAAGATGATCCCGGGCACCGCATTGTTCGGATTGGCCGCGAGCATCGCCGGGTTAACCAAGTAGGTATATAGCTGCTGCGGCAACGCGCCGAAGAAAAAAGCGATGCCGAATACGGGAACGGGGTTATCGCCCATTACGCCGAAAGCGCGGCGCAATATCTTGCCGATCGAGAACGAGCGTTCCTCGGTCCAGCCTGCGGTGGTCGCCATATATACTCTCCCCCTATTCATCCCCGCCGCAATTGCTGTCTTATTTTCGCGCGAATGTCACCTGCTGAATTGATTGCACTGGATAGTGATTAAGGTATGTCGGGTACATGCGGGGGCTTTAAGACATGGGTGGCGTCAGTACAGCGACCGATGAACGGCTGATCGCGGCGCATCGCGCGTTGCGTGCCGATGGCGAACTGCAGTTCAGCATGGTGCCCGCCGCCGGGCCACCGCCTACGCCTGCATGGCTCAAGGCGTTCGGTGAGTGGATGGAACATGTGCTTGCCCCGGTCGGCCGGTTCTTCTGGTGGATCAGCAGCTTCATGCCGGACGCGCCCTATGCGAAGATCATTCTGTGGTCGCTAATTGCCGCCGCCGCCGTACTGCTGCTCTGGACGATCTACGATCGGGTCCGGCACGGCGTCTGGCAACTGCCTCGCCTGCCCCGGCGACGATTCGCGACCGCTGCACAAATTGGCGCTGACGACACATGGAGTCCGAAAGCGGCTCCGGCGCGCGCTTGGCTGAAGGAGGCGGATGCTCTTGCGGCGCAGGGGCGTTTCGCCGACGCAGTGCATCATCTGCTTATGAGGAGCGTTGAGGATCTCGCTCGGCGTCGCCCGCAGATCGTGCGGCCTGCGCTTACCAGCCGCGAGCTTGCTGCAATCGAGGCTATCCCGTCTGCACCCCGCCGCTTGTTTGCAGAAATCGCCACCGTGGTCGAACGCAGCCTGTTCGGTGAGCGTCCGGTCAATGCCGATGAATGGGCACTCTGCCGGTCCGCGTACACGAACTTTGCCCAACCACGGAGTTGGGCAGGATGAACGATGTCGCAGGAGACACCGCAGGCGATGGCCTGTTCCGGGGGCGTACGGTAGCGCTTTTGCTGGCGCTCGGCATTCTGACTTTCATTGGTCTATTGTTGCTCGGTGCCTATGCGCCGGACCTAAGGTCAGGCCGCCACGGCGGCGCGCATGCCCTGTCCGATGCCGCGACCGGGTATAGCGGGCTGGTGACTTTGGCACATGCCACCGGCCGTAGTTCGCGCATCGTTCGTGATCCGCATCTGTTCAATACCGAAGATCTGCTCGTCATAACGCCCGAAGGCGGCGCTACGAACATCAGCACTGCGTTGCATGGTCGGGAAGCGAAACCGACGCTTTTCGTACTGCCCAAATGGCAAACAGCACCCGACCCCGGCCATTCAGGTTGGGTTCGACGCTCCGGCCTTATCCCGTTGTTCGAGCCGATCGGCGTTCTGTCGCCCGGCTATCGCTTTGCGATGCGGCGGCACCGTAGCAGGGGCGTGCCTCTCATAACATCTACCATTCCTTCCACAATCCGGTTCAAATCGCCACGACCGCTTCAGGTAATAACGGCTATGGAGGCGAACCAGAATGAAGACGGTACGACCCGGATATTGCATCCGTTGATTACCGATGGACAGGGCGGCACCGTGCTCGCACAATTGGGCGACGGGCCGCTATACGTTCTTGCCGATCCCGACATCCTGTCCAACATGGGTATGAGAGACGTGATGAACGCCGCGTCGGCGCTCGCGTTACTCGACTGGATGAACAGCAACCCGCCGAGCGGCATAGCTTTTGACGTATCCATGAATGGCTTCGGGCATTCGCAAAGCCCCCTGAAGCTACTCTTCGAGCCGCCTTTTCTGGCTATGACGCTGGCCATTACCGCAGCGCTACTGCTGGCAGGCGTGCATGCTTTCGGGCGCTTTGGGCCGATCCGTCCGCGCCAGCGTGCTATCGCCTTCGGGAAGGCCGCTCTTGTGGACAACAGCGCTGCGCTTATCCGCAAGGCGGGGCGAGAGGCGCGCATGGGCGGGCGCTATGCCGCCGTGATCCGCGAGCGGGCCGCCACTGCATTCGGCGCACCGGCGCGGCTGCCCGATAGCGCTCTGGACGCATATCTGGATGGGCCGAAGGGTACGCACAAATTTACCGATCTTGCAGGGGCGGCGAAAGCGGCCAACGACCGGCAAAGCCTGCTCGACGCAGCGCGGGCGCTGCATGCGTGGCAAAAGGAGAAAATCAGGTGATCGTAGAAGACGTCCGGGCGCTCGCGTCCGGCATCAGGCAGGAAGTGGGCCGCGCGGTTGTCGGGCAGGAACCAACCGTAGAGTTAATGCTCGTCGCCCTGTTCTGCGGCGGGCACATCCTGCTGGAAGGTCCACCAGGTACTGCCAAGACTTTGCTCGCGCAGAGTTTCGCGCGCGCCGTGGGTCTCGATTTCGGTCGTATCCAGTTCACGCCTGACCTGATGCCCGGAGATATCATCGGGGCCAATCTGTTCAATTTCCAGACGAGCAACTTCACTTTGACCCGCGGCCCGATCTTTACGGAGCTGTTGCTGGCGGACGAGATCAACCGCACACCGCCCAAGACGCAGGCGGCTTTGCTGGAGGCGATGCAGGAGCGCACCGTCACTATCGACGGTGAAAGCCTGTCCCTCGGCGATCGTTTCATGGTTGTCGCAACGCAGAATCCTATCGAGCAACAGGGCGTCTATCCACTGCCCGAAGCGCAACTCGACCGATTCCTTTTCAAGCAGACCGTAGGATATCCCGACGCTGCCGAAGAACGCCGGATCATCGCGACGCACGGCTCACATAGGCGCACCATGGACCCCGCAAGCTGGGGCGTGACGGCCGTTGCCGATGCAACGCGGATCGGGCAGGCCGTGGCGGCGGTTGCTAACGTGACGCTGGTCGACGAGGTGATCGACTACATCACCGCGCTCATCCGCGCGACGCGCGTCGTGGCCGATCTGCAAAGCGGCGCTTCGCCACGCGCAGGCGCAATGCTGGCGGGTGCCGCCCGTGCGCGTGCCGCGCTCGACGGGCGCGATTTCGTGATTCCCGATGATGTGAAGGCGCTGGCCCCGGCATTGCTCCGCCATCGCCTAATCCTGTCGCCCGCCGCAGAGATCGACGGCCGCATGATCGAAGATGTGGTCACGGCCATCATCGAAACCATAGAGGCTCCACGATGAGCCGACTTGGCTGAGCATCGGGCGGTGATCTATCCCACTCGAACCGCGATACTGACCGCCGCCGCCGGTGTGCCAGTGACGCTGCTGGTTGCGATGCTCGTCCCCGGCAGGTGGTATGCGGCGCTTGCATGGCCAGTTGCCGTGTTGGTGCTGACCTTGGTGGACGGAATGCGCGGCGCAAAGCCGGGACAAGTCGCGGCGCATGTGGAAGCCCCTCGCCATACCAGCGTCGGCGCAACCGTCGATGCCGTGCTAATTGTCGCATTAGCAGGGGCGGCTCCCGCACGCTTGCAGTTCGCGCTCCAGACGGGCGCATTGATCGAGCAAGGGGAAGACGATCTGCTCTGGCTGGAGCTTGTGCAGGGTAAAGGCGCAGCCATCGTCCCGTTGAAGGCTGTGCGACGCGGTACGGCACGAGTCGATCATCTCTGGTTACGGTGGCGTGGGTCGCTGGGACTGGCGTGGAAGCAGCGCGAGCTATCGCTGGACACCGCCATCGCCATTCTGCCCGATGTCCGTCCGGTGCATGAGCGCGGTGCGCAGATATTTCAGCGGAACGCCCTTCAGGGATTGATGACGCAAGTCGCTCGCGGTGACGGCACGGACTTTGATGCTCTAGTTGAGTTTCGATCTGGCATGGACCGGCGCGCTATTGACTGGAAGCAGTCGGCGCGCCACGTTAAATTGCACGCCAAGGAATATCGAACTGAGCGCAATAATCAGATCGTTTTCGCTGTGGATTGCGGGCGGCAGATGTCGGAACCGATTGCGGGACTGACTCGGCTCGATCGCGTGGTTTCAGCCATGCTGCTGACGGCTTGGGTCGCCCTGAAACTCTGCGACCGCGTGTCGCTACACGCCTTTGATTCCCGGCCGCGCATTGCCAGCGGCCTTGTCTCCAGCGCAGGCGCATTCAGCGAGCTGCAGCGTCTGGCCGCGCGGATCGACTATAGCAGCGAAGAGACCAATTACAGCTTCGCGCTGAGCAGTCTTGCCGCTCGGTTGACGCGCCGATCAATGATCGTGCTGTTCACCGAATTTACCGACCTCACGTCCGCCGAATTCATGGCGCGGGCCGCCGCTCGGCTGGTGGAAAAACACCTGTTGCTGGTGGTCGTCCTGCGCGACGAGGAACTGGAAGCGATCCTGGGCGCCGCACCGCAGACATCCGATGATGTCACACGCTCTGTGACAGCAGCAGCGCTGCTGCGCGACCGATTGATGGTGCTAACGCGCCTGCGTCACCTCGGCGCGCATGTGATCGAAAGCGAGCATGATCGCGTCGCCGACCGGCTCGTGCAGGGCTATGTCGATTTGAAGCGAAGGAACCTCCTGTGACTGCGATCGTGGAGGTGACCCAGACCGACAGCGGCCCGCTTGTGAACGCAAGCCGCTTTCGCGCGGCGCACCAATCGGACTGGGAGGGACTAGACCTTCTGCTGACACGGATGGAGAAGCGATCTGTCCGGTCATTGACCGACGAGGATATCTTGGCGCTACCGTTATTGTACCGGTCTGCGTTGTCGTCCCTTTCCGTTGCGCGGGAAACCTCGCTGGACCGGGCGCTCGTCACTTATCTCGAGCAGTTGTGTACGCGTGCCTACTTCCAGATTTACGGCGTACCGACATCTGCGGTTCGGCAGATCAGACAGTTTTTTGCTCGTGGCTGGCCAATAGCGGTGCAGGCTCTCTGGCGGGAGACAGTGGCGTGCTTCCTGCTGACCGTGGCTGGAGCAGTGGCGGGCTATTGGCTCGTCGCCAGTGACTCCTCCTGGTTCTACAGCATCATTCCCAACGCGATAGCGGGCGGCCGCGATCCTTCGGCCAGCGTCGAGACGCTGCGGGCTACAATTTATGGCAAGCAGGAAAGCGGGATGCTGGCGACGTTCGCGGTGTATCTGTTCACGCACAATAGCCAGATCGCGATCTTTGCCTTCGCTTTGGGTTTCGCGTTTGCGGTGCCTACGGTGCTGCTGCTGGTGTATAATGGCTTGATGCTGGGGGCGATGCTCGCCGTGTTTGCGCAAAAGGGTTTGGGCTTCGGCTTTGCAGGCTGGCTCGCGATCCACGGGTCCACCGAACTGTTTGCGATCATGCTATCGGGTGCAGCGGGTATTCGCATCGGCATGGCGGTTGCATTCCCCGGACGCGCGGCGCGGACAGAGGCGGCGGTGGACGCCGGCCGAAGCGCCGCAATTGCCGTTGCAGGCGTCGTTTGCATGCTTTTGGTTGCGGGCCTGCTCGAAGGAATCGGACGCCAGACGATCCAATCGGATGCCATGCGGTATGGCATTGGCATAGCGGCACTTGCGGGCTGGCTGGGCTACTTCTACTTGCCGCGGCGTCGCGCATAATGGTGATGCGATGGCCTTTCCGCAGGCGAAGCACCAGCGTAGCTTCCCTGCACCGCAACTTCCTAACCCCCGAAGGCGTGGACCTGCGGCTCGAACTTGGGAGCGCTGGCGCGCGCGCCACGGCATTCCTGCTGGATGCGTTGATCCTGCTGCTGACGCTGATCGCCGTCACCATCTTCGTGGCTTTGATGGGCTATGCAGGTGCCCGTGCCGAAATCTTCTCGATCCTCTGGCTGGTCGGCTTCTTCTTCCTGCGCAACGGCTGGTTCATTCTGTTCGAAATGAGCGGACGTGGTGCGACGCCTGGGAAACGCCTGCTCGGCTTGCGTGTCGTCGCGCGGGATGGCGCGCGGCTAACAGGCGGGGCGGTGATTGCCCGCAACGCCTTACGAGAGATCGAGGTGTTCCTGCCGCTATCGTTCCTTGGCATGCAGGCGTCGCAAAGCGCGGCGGACGGGTTCCTGACGCTGTTCGCTTTGTCGTGGAGCGGCATTTTCTTGTTCTTTCCGCTCTTCAATCGGGACCGGCTCCGCGTTGGCGATTTGCTGGCGGGGACATGGGTGGTGAACGATGCGCGTAGCAAGCTGGGGACTGACCTGACCGTGAGCGAGCGTGACCAGCCAAGCAGAATTTTCAGCGAAGCTGCGCTCAACCTTTACGGCATCTACGAGCTTCAAACTCTCGAAGAGGTTCTTCGGAAAGGCCGTGAGGACGCAATCGCGACCGTCGCGGCGACGATCCGGTACAAAGCGGGAATCGCCGATGACGGCGATGACGATGGATTCTTGTCCGATTACTATGCGGCGCTGTGCGTCCGCCTAGAAAGGGGCATAATGATCGGTCGACGCCGCGAGAACAAGAATACGGGTTCACACTAAGCAGCAACTACACTACGTTTGGTCACGTCGATCGCAGTTGTGATGTGGCTTTTTGCTTGCGCCACCGCGAAGGTTCCGGTGGCGACATGCATCGCCAATGCGACGCCCGCCGCTGATGTGCGGGTCGATAATCGGCGAATAGCCGCAGAACCGACCCGGACCCACAGTGTCGCTGCCGTTTGCCGGAATCGCGAATAATGCTGAGAGCATCACTGCTGCTGCAGTTATTATCTTCGCGCTTGCCTCCATAAGAATATCGGGTGACTGATATAGCGGTTTGCAATCCAATAGCGGAGGTCCGAAATCCACCCTGCATCGCCGTGCCAAACCAGACCGGCTTTGGACCAAAGTGGACCGGCAGCACGCGACCACAATCAGCCATTCAGGCGCGGTGTGAAGTAGCTTATAAGTGGGCGGCAACCGTAATCGTTTTGGAGGCATCATGCATAATGCTCGTCTTATCTGCGGCATGGCATATGCTGTGTTGGGGCTGGAATCGGCTCATGCTGCCGACCTTCCGTTAAAGATGAATTGTGAGGTAAGCGGTCATGGAGGTTGTGACGGCGACATATGCGTCGGAGCTGGAACTAAAGACCCGTCCATAAGGCTGACAATTTCTCGTGCCTCCCATACGCTACTCTTGAACGGACTTTCTGGAAGTATCGATGATGGCACGGGTGATCCCTATGCTGAGGGTAGCCACAGCGTCAGGTGGAAGTGGGGCATCATCGCCTTCGAAACATATCGATTAATCTAATTGCAGCCACGGAGAGTATTCATGACGCTCCACGGCGGTGGCAGCGAACTGGAATTTCATTGGGCAGTTTGAACGCCGAGGAATAGTGTCGGCTTTAGCAACCGAATTTCTCAAAACTAACCTTCCACAAACCACCCGGCATGGCCGCTTACGGAAGAAAAATTGTGATGATATTGAGCTGCAGCACAGCAGGCGGCCGATGGCGACACTCCCATAATTCCGATACGGTATAGAAATGATGTCACGGTCGATCTGGGCTGCTGTGCTGATAATAGGTCTATCAGACACCGCAACGGCGTGCGCGCCGTCCTCCGGGAAATTGCTGTCCAAGCATGAGGTATTCCGGCTCACGAGAATACAATTCGACCGCAGCGACGCCATCGTGGATGCCATTGTATTTCGTGATTCTCGCGGTAACCCTTTTTTGAGAGCGCTAAAGATTTGGAAGGGTCAGCATCAAAAAACATATAGAGTTTCTGGCGATGGCTGCGGCGTCTACTTGCCAGACGACGGGCAGAGGGTACGAGTTCTATTATATCGCGACGAGAATGGGTGGACGCTTGTTCAACCTGTGGTTAGCTATGGAAGAGGAATGCCATCGTATGACGGTATCATTGATAGTTATCTACGCAGCCCCCGTCCCAGCACCTTCAAGTCTGTCGGGTTGATCATGCCGCCTCCGCCCTGAAGCCACACGGCGGCAGCTTTCCACCCCTGAAGGCCGCTTCAGCTTATAAGGCTATCCGCGCAACCAATCAGCAGCCGGTCCGATGACTGCCCTGGCCGGGCATCATATGGGCGACTACAACTTTGCTGGAAGCTGCCCCGCCGGAAGCGACCAGTCGAGGTCGCTTGATCAATGGGCTGAACTGGCCGAATATTCTGGGTCACGAGCAGTACAAGATGCAGGTTGGGGCCGAACGGCTGCCTTTAACCTGCATCAAGCAACGGAAACGTCTTACGCCTGCTTCCTGCTCATGCGCACCCTCTATTTCCCTCGCTCGCACAACATCAAATTACTGCGCTCGCTTGCTAAAGACAGCGAACCTCGCCTGATCAATGTGTGGCCGAGCGCCGCCCGGCTTGATCGCCGCCGTTTCGAACTCCTGAAGCGCGCCTATGTCGAAGCGCGTTATTTGGCCAGCTACGAGATTAGCAATGATGACCTCGACGCACTTTCGCAGTCGGTCCGCGCCCTGCGCCAAAATTAAAGATCGTTTTATCGCAAATAGATATTCGATTTAGGCAGCGGCATTGGGTTTTCGATGAGGAACTAGGGCACAGCTTCGTAACTTTCTGCGCGATGCCTGAACGTCTTGACCAAATCCACACCGCCATCGATCTAGTTAGCATCCACGGCAGGCATGCCCGACAGATTGTTGTTGATGAGATTCTTGCCGCCATTCGTAACCATGACATGGTTACTGCCAAAGAATGGAACGATATCGGACGCGCCGTTGATGAGCGCCTTGATCGCGCCAACATCACAAGATGAGGTTGCTAGAGAAGTATAGAGCCGCCCATTCAAAAAGTATACTAGATCTACGACAGCTCGAATATTGAAGTCGAAAATACCTTTCACCCTGAGATTAGCTTAAGGCAAATCAAGCCCCGGACAGCTTCAAATTACATTTGGCTACTTGGGTAGCTCCGTTTCGTTATTCGCGCTGTAAAGGCATCTTCTAGCGTCTTGTAGAACATATTGATTGCCGCTCTGCATTTATTAACTAAATGCGGCTGGTTCTTGAAGCCGCCAGTCGGCTCTCGACCACTTGCAGACGTTCAGTCGCGATTTGAGGCACTCGAAAACGGCCGTTACATTGGACCTGCAAAGAATAGCCAAGTCATTCTTACTGGGCGTGCTTCCCGCCCGGAAGATAAGCCGCATCAGTGATCTGCTGACGCGGTCGCCGCACCCACCCCTGTCTCCGACCGGATGCGTTGCGCTTCATAGCCCGCCTTGTCGATGGCGGCGCGGGTACCTGTATCAAGTAGCGAGATCAGCCAGATGGCAAGGAAGCCTGCCGGAACAGAAAAGATCGCAGGAGAGGCATAAGGGAAGGGCGCGTTCGTCATGTGAAAAACGTTCACCCAGATTGCTGGCGACAGGATCGTCAGAGTGAACGCGGTCAGCAGCCCAACTGTGCCGCCGATCGCAACGCCGCGCGTGGTGCAGCCCTTCCACAGCAAGGACAGAATCAGCACCGGGAAATTGCCGGATGCTGCAAGCGCAAAGGCGAGGCTGACCATAAACGCCACATTCTGCTTTTCAAAAGCGATGCCCAGCAAGATCGCCATAGTCCCCAATGCGAGTGTAGTAATCCGTGAGACCTTCAACTCGCTGGCAGAGTCTGCCTTCCCCTTGCGAAGAACCGTGGCATAGACATCGTGGCTGACGGCGGACGCGGCTGAGAGTGTCAAGCCTGCCACTACCGCAAGAATGGTGGCAAAGGCGACAGCGGATATGAAGCCGAGGAACAGATTGCCGCCAATTGCGTGCGCGAGATGGATGGCAGCCATGTTGCCACCGCCCCGCAACATGCCACCACCGTCGAGATAGCCTGGTTCCGTTGCGACCAGCACAATCGCGCCAAAACCGATGATGAAAGTCAGCACGTAGAAATAACCGATCCAGGACGTTGCCCAGAGCACGGACTTGCGCGCCTCCTTCGCATTGGGGACGGTGAAGAAACGCATCAATATATGGGGCAAGCCTGCCGTGCCCAACATCAGCGCCAAACCGAAGGAAATGGCGGAGATGGGGTCCTTGATGAAATTGCCGGGCCTCATGATCGACCTGCCCTTTACGGCCGCTTCGCCCGGGGACGATCCGGCGGCAAGTGCGAGATCGGTCTTCACCGTGACAGCGCGGCGGAACAACGCTTCGGGCGAAAAGCCAAACTGCGCAAGGACCATGATAGCCATGAACGTCGCCCCTGCGAGGAGCATCACCGCCTTGATAATCTGCACCCAGGTCGTTGCGCGCATGCCTCCGAACAGGACGTACAGCATCATCAGGGCACCAACGATGATGACGGCGTAGGTGTAGGGCAGGCCGAACAGCAGCTTGATCAACTGCCCCGCGCCAACCATCTGCGCGATGAGATAGAAGGACACGACGAGCAATGTACTGCCTGCTGCGAAGCTGCGCACCGGCGGCTGGGCAAAACGATATGAGGCGACGTCGGCAAACGTGTATTTGCCAAGGTTTCTCAGCCGCTCTGCCATCAGGAACAGCAGGATCGGCCACCCGACAAGGAAGCCGGTCGAATAGATCAGCCCATCATAGCCATCGTTGAAAATCTGCGCCGAGATGCCGAGAAAGGACGCCGCGGACATATAGTCTCCGGCCATCGCCAGCCCGTTCTGGAATCCGGAGATTCCCCCGCCCGCCGTGTAGAAGTCCGCCGCGGTCTTCGTACGCTGGGCGGCCTTTTTGGTAATCGAGAGCGTGAGCGCGACGAACAGCGTGAACATGCCGATCGCGACCCAGTTCATGGGCTGGCGCTCAGCCTCCCCTTCCAATGCCGCGGCATAGGCCGGGAGCGGTAGCAGGGCGAGTGCGACGATCACGGCGCGCGCGACCTTCACTGGCGCGCATCCTTCAGGATTGCCATCATTTCGCGGTCGAACACAGTATTGGCTCGCACGACGTAAATGGCGGTCAGCAGAACGGCGAGAGCGATCAGGCCTAGCCCGACAGGTATGCCTACAGAGGTGACGCCATGCCCGATCGGCGTGGCCAGCCATTCTTTGCCGAACGCTACCAACATCGTAAAGCCAACAAAGGCGATGAACATTACAGCGGACATCATCCAGCCGAAGCGAGAGCGGCGCGCCACCAGGCCATTATAGCGAGGATGCTGTTTGATCGCTTCAATGAGCGCTTTCTCCACGGCTTTCCCCTCAAGGCTTTTTCTTGGGATTTTCTCTGCCGGTTAAAATACATCAATGCTACTACATTGATATTTAATTTTTGGCATAGCTGGGGAGCGTTGCGCATCTGATTTCGAGAGGAAGTCGAACGAGTACTGAATTAGTTGGCGTACGTTAGTCGGTTCCGCAAGCCGCCAAAGTACCAGACAAGGCACGTGGCCCAGCCTCGGCCACAGGCGACCATTTTTTTGCCGTTTAACTGGTCAATGGCATAACCTCAGGATCGTCATCACTGCTGAAGTAGTTGTCGATATAATTGGGCACCAATGATCTGCCCCCCCGCTGAGTGGCCCAAAGACTATGATAATCTGGACCACAAAGGGACGAAGAATGCCACTCAAAAAGCAGAAGCTGGAAGAGATTATTGGCAAGGTAGGCTGACCGCTTTGCGACATTTTCCCTCGTAAGCCGGCAGTCTGCAATCCACCCTTGCCGGGCAACAAGCGTGCGATAACGCCTTTACCGCAAGCTTCTTCGCTGGAAACGACCACTTTCGTCATTCCAAACGTCTGGGGAGGCTTTTAGAACCCGACGTTCCTGAGTAAATGAAGTCGCATGTCTAATAGACAGCGCATGTGGAAAATGGCAACGCTGGTCTGCGCGTTTCTTCATGGATCATTGGCTGCGGCTCAAATCCCGGAGGAACTTCAGTCTCAAGAATGCAAGTCGCTGTTCAGCCAGATATCGGCACAACCCGAAACTGATGCACTTATGGCGTGGTGGAAGGGCGATCATCGCTTTTATCAACTGATAGGGTTTGCGCTCTATGTCCCTCTAGGACCCGGCAATCCAATCGACCAAAGCGGTTTCACCGAGAAGCTGCAATCAGCCAACGGTCTAAAAACGCTTTTAGGCGTCAATGACTACGGTTCCTCACCAGATTGCGTCGGTTTCTACAAATCAGCTATCCGTTATGTGCCTCGTTACAATTCTACTATTTTAGATATCTCGCTGTCCGAAGGCATTCAGACAGCTTTATCCAAGCTCACTAAGGGGAAGACGACGCCGTAAGCAGAACGTCGCTTAGCCACCCTTGCTCGCCGCTCATAGCGTCCACCGACGCTGGCTTGGCATCCGCACGCCCCCATACCGCCTTCATGCGAGGCGAAATTTAGCCCGACGATGCCTAGCATGGGTGGAAAGCGGGGAAGGTGTTTGCGGCCTACTTCCTGTCATGCGAAAGCCAAAATAAAAGGAGTTGAGTTCCATCATCGCGCTCCTATTAATACGTTTAATAACAAAGAGGTGACCGAGATGGCATCCTGGAAAACAACAGCGTTTCTAGCCGCCGCGGTGACATTTTGTGGTTCGGCAAATGCGACGTCCGGCAACTCTTTACATCGGGCGGCTCCTCCCGCCGTCAGTCGGGTAACCGGTCCACCAAACGCAAGGACACTGCTTACGGACTCCACGGATCAAGTCTGCTTAATACGCAAGAATAATCATGAGCGCGTCTGTAAAAGCCGCGCGGACTGGCGCCGAGTAGCTGCGGCTCTGAAACCGACCAATTAACACGATCAGGTGTACCAAGGGCAGCAACCGCTGGCCTAACGTTGTTTACAATTCCGTTTCTACGTGTTGACACCCAAAACACCAACCGTGGTTAACACGGCGCTCCAAGCCCTAACAGCGAACTAGGGTGGTTAGCGGGCTGTCCAATTTCAGAAAGTAACGGCGGCAATCAGACATCAAGACCAGGGTGGGACGCGCTAATCTTAAGGTCTCTAGTTGTTTAGTCGCCGCCTTGCGTCTTACTTCGCGGGATTTGATGTACCCTGCGACAAACGGCGAGCGGCTAACCATTCAAAATACGAAACTCCTCCAGCAATCACTACTGCCGTGATAATGGCAAAGATGCTTGTCGGCGTAGTTGTAAGTTTGGGAAATGAACGAAACACCATCAAGAACACGCGAGCATTGCCCCAGGGGTTAATGCCCAAGAGAAAAACCGCCAGAAGTGGCGAGAAAACAAGCGCTTATTGAACGCGTAAAGCACTAAGCCGGTGTTCGCGGCGAGGCCAACCACTGTTCCTACTACATCAAAGACATCCCGGTCTGAAGAGCTGAAGACCCCCGAGAGAAACATAACCGAGTTAACGACGGCAAAAATCTTCCAACCCATAAATGCTCCGCCTGCGGGCTTTTCACGACGGGAATAAGCTGCTGATAGTAAAAAACCGATGAAATCCGTTCAAGGCAAATGCGGTAAAAGTTTCCGGCATTTGCGCACCTCTGGCTGTCGGGTCTTTGCGGTTGCCGACAATTCTGCACGCTCGCGAGTCTAGCCGTAATGTCCGCAGCAGAGAAATGATCATATCTGATAAAACGGCCAGAACTGGTCGTTTTCGTCAAAGCCAATTCTCAATCGAACATTTGTTGGAATGGAAATTGCGCTTGAGACCGCAACTGCTAGCATATTGGCATGTCAAATGAGCCCCCGCGCGTGATCCAGATGGCCGCCGCTTTAATCGACGACGATGCAGGCCGGTTGCTGTTAGTTCGTAAGGCAGGGACCGAGTGGTTCATGCAGGCCGGCGGCAAGATAGAGAACGGCGACAGCCCTTTGAGCGCCCTTCGTCGTGAACTTAGTGAGGAGATCGGGCTAGTCGTGGCCGATGCAGATTTGGGCTATCTTGGGCGCTATTCCGCGCCCGCTGCCAATGAACCCGGCCATAACGTCGAGGCCGAGGTCTTCCATGTGCGGATGCAGCATGAACCTATTACGCGGTCGGAAATTGAGGAGGCCGTATGGGTCGATTACCTCACCGCAATGACGATGCGCTTGGCACCTTTGACCCGCGACTGCATCCTGCCACTGTCCCGTACCCTCTGATCTGTACTTCGGAAATCTCGATCCAACCGGGACGACACGCGAGGCGGCGACAATCAGGCGAATGCCGCCGTCCGGCAACATTGCGTCACAACGACGGAGATAGCGGCGAAAGAAAGATGCGCTCGTAGCTTTTGAACGGCGGCTCCGCAAAACGCTTAATTATGGGACCGGCCTCCGGGTCAAGCGCGACCCGCATACGGTAGTTGTTGTAAGCGTCCTCATCCGGAAACCCGTAAAGGGCAATGGCAACATCTCCCGCCCCTTCCTGCCCCTTGTCAGGGAAACTGATAGATCTGTCGCTAGGTGCTGCGCGCGGCATGAAGAAGCCGTGGTGAACCCCGCCATGCCGTTCGATCAAACGGATCCAAGAGCGCCCGTAGGCCTCGAACTCCTCCAACCGATCGAGATCCAGGGAGTATCGAACCTCACAAAAAACTGCTTGGGTTGCATCAATACCTCAACAAAAAAAATCGGGGCAGCATCGTAAACCGCCTAATTGCCAGAAGCTACCAGTTCCGCCCAATGCGCGAAATCAGGTGATAGCCGACGCCCGTCACGTGGTGTCCGTCCGGCAAAAGCGAACGGCATTTTACGGTTAAAGCCGACACTTTCGGATTCCGCTCAGAATGACCGCTTGGCCTCATACCTCGTCATAAGTTGAATGTCCGCTTCCCGGAGCGGGAAAGTCGTAGTTGAGCGGCGAGGATTGGCGCAAAGCGGTCACGCGGAACGACCAGCTCCTGACCGCGTCGTACCTACATGACCAACGACCCGTACAACCTCCACCGCTTCATCGCGGCCCAACAGTCCACTTATGCGGCGGCCCTTGCCGAACTGCGCCAAGGCAGGAAGACCAGCCACTGGATGTGGTTCATTTTCCCCCAGATAGCCGGCTTGGGCCGGAGTCCTACTGCACAGCATTATGCTATCGCATCACCGGACGAGGCCCGCGCCTTTCTCGGGCACCCGACACTCGGCGAGCGCCTACAAACATGTGTGCAAACATTGAATGACCTGCCGCACGGCACCAGCTCATTCGGTGTGTTCGGAGAGGTGGACGCCACAAAGCTACGATCGTCCCTCACCCTGTTCGAGGCTGCGGGAGGCGGTGACCTCTTCAACGCCGCGCTGGACCGCTGGTTTGGCGGCGTGCGCGACGATGCTACCCTCCGGCTGCTGGCGCGGCAATGACAACAACGCGTCAGCATCCCGCCATCGAACACGAGCAGTCATTGATATAGGACTGGCAACCTGAATCTGGAGCAAATGAATGAGCAATCCATCAAAGCCGTGGGATGGGGCACTGGTCCGTAAATGGCTGGCGCGCCGCTTGGATGTTTCGAAACTCGATCAGGCGGCCGCCGACCGGCGCGGCTATGAGGCACGCGATGACTATGACAAAGCCGCCGCTGAAGAATGGGTATGCAATGCTCTTCAAGTACCTGATTGCACCGACGAGCAGGCCCTGCTTGCCCAGCGCCTCAAGGCGCTAATCGGCCAGGAGGAATATCATGCAACAGGCGTTTACGACGACGCGCGGTTCGAGCGCCATGTTCGCAGCCATTTGAGGAAAGTCGCCAAGATGGCCAAGGCGAATGAGGGGTTCGAGAAAACGCTGCATCACCCGTAAACGGTGTGCGCTTATCGGCACGAACGCAGGTCAGCAGGTATGTCTGAAGCCCGGCCGGGGCGGACGAAAGTGCGCCGCGATTGTCGCCCACCTTTCCAGATCATCCATCCTCAAGCCGCCGCACCAATGCCCTGATCCGCTCCATGGGAACGAGCGTGGCGCTGCCGAGCTTGAGGATTTTGATTTCACCATCGGCGATCAGTTCATAGAATTTGCTGCGGCGGATACCCAGCATGCGGCAGGCGTCTGGAACGCGCACCGTGATCGGCTCGAACCTGTCAGGGGTGGGAAGGTCTGCCGCCTTCAGTGCGCGATGTTCCCGGCTCATTGCAAACTCCTCAGCTTCAAGGTGGCGGGGTCTTCCGTGGCGGGCGCGGCTTTCCCGGCAAACCGATCTGCGATCTCATCGATCAACTGCGCGAACATTCTGGCCCCTACAGCCTGCGCCGCCTCGTCGACCGGATGCATGGCGCCGGTGATCAGCTGATGCCGGACCATCCGCGCCAGCACTTCCCAAACCAGCCCTTGGTTGCGGCGAAGCCACTGGGTGTCGCGCTCGATCCGGGTAAGACGGATACCGATGCTCTCGTTGGATTTGGGTGCCTGCCGCCGGTTGAACCAGGCGTCGAGCGCCTCGACCAAAATCTCGGACCGCGCGCGGCCTGAGCTCTTCGCCAGATGCGCGAGCCGTTTGCTCATCTCCTCTGGCAGGAACAGTTGATGCCGGGTCTTGTAGCTTTTCATAGCATGTCCGCTTGGCCCATGAGGATATCGGGTGGCAGCGGACCGCCCCATGCAGGGGAGACATAAGAGCGATCCGCTACCATGGGCGATTATCGCCGTCCGACCTGTCGCAAGGCTATGGTGCTGATGGGCTCTGATGGGCGCAGATCGGCTCGAATTGCTCTGGACTGGACCGACTCACATACCGCCGATGCTGGGGCCGCTCCGCCCTCGGCCTATTGTCCAGTTGATAGACCGCCCCTCACGCATGATGCCGGACAGCGGTTTGCCCACATGGCGTTCCAGATCTTCCCGCCACGGCACAAGCGTGAAGTCGCGTGCGCGCTCGATTAGCGCGAAGCGCCCGGAGGTCATGTCCACCCTGCGCCTGAGTGTCCCCTCGACCCGCTCGTTCGGTTCGACCTGGGTAAACTGCAGGCCCATCTGCGTCGACAATTGCCCTGCCACCGCACGCATCTCGCGGTCCCGCAGGATGCGCAGCAGATTGGGGCGATAGAGGACATCGTCCCCTTGGCGCTCGGCCAGTTGCTGCTCGACCAGCCATTGCTGGCGCAGCGCCAGCGCCTTGCGGACATCTGCGCCATAGCCCGTATCAGCGATGACTGTCCTGTCGGTCGCCACCAGTTCCCGGTCGAGCCTGGTTGCGGCATGGACGCCGGTCTGTTCGAGGATCGACGTCGAGGACAGCATCTCGACCTTGACCGGTTCGGCGCGTAGCTTCCGCTGCTCATAGCCCAGCGCCGTGTCGAGGTGATCGGGGCCGATCTTCCATGTCCCATCGGGGTCGCGATCGGGCTTGCCGATCGCCCTGCGGATCGCCTCCAGTCGCCGGACATGGGTCTGCGCGAAGCTTTCTGTGGCCGTGGGATCATGGCTCAGGTGGATGTCGATCGTATAGCGCCCGCCATGGGCGTGGGCGATCCGGGCGACGGTCTGGTCGACGTCACGAGCTTCGGCCTGCTTTGGCGTCAGGCTGACCATACCGCCGATCGGCGTCGGTTCGCTGCTGGCGCCGATATCGACATAATGGCTGTGCCCATCGACGCCGTCGACGATGAGATAGCGGCGCTCATGCTCATCGTCGGCGGTGCCCCGCTTCACCACCCTGCCGATGATGGGGACGTTACTATGTTCGGGCGTCTTGTCGATGCCATGCACGACATAGCGATCATGCTGAGTTCCAGGCACCGCCTTCTCCTGCGTCATCTCGCGATGCATCAGGCGGATGATGTCGCCCCGCAGCCCCATGTCGATAAGCGTCTGTTCCATGTGCGGGGCGAGCCTCCAGGCAAGCGGTCCCGATGGCTGCGCCAGTTCCATCCGCTCGAGCACCCGGGCACGCGCGATCAGCAGTTGCTGCTGCCCTGGATCGAAAGCGCGTTGCCCCTCCTGCCCTCGCAGATCGATAACCTGGTCGCGCGCCTTGTCCCCGGCCTGCGCCAACATCATCCGGTCAAGCCGGGTGAGCCGTTCGGCATCGACCTCGCGCTCAAGCTGGTGGCGCACCTCCAGCTCACTCTGCGGCCCCAGCGCCCGGGTCATGATCTGCGATCCGCGATGGCGAATGCCATGGGCGATATAATCGCCCGCGATGTTGAGGGTTTTGCCGTCCTCGGTGATGCCCGTGACCGGTATATGGCTATGGGGATGACCGGTGTCGAAATGATCGACTGCCACCCAGTCTAGCGTCGTGCCCAGATCCTCTTCCATTTTTGCCATGAGGTTACGGGTAAATTCGCGCAGATGATCGAAGGCAGGACCATCCTCGGGTGCGACGATGAAGCGGAACTGGTGACGGTCGCCTGCCCCGCGTTCCGCAAAGGCCTTTCCATCCGCATCGTCGGCAAAGGTCGAATAGAAGCGTCCTGGCTCACCCTCACGGCTGACGCCATCGCGTTCGAGGTAGCGCAGATGGGACCGCACGGCGGTCGCCTTGCCCGCCAGCTTCACCACGCGCGCCTTCACCGTCACCCGTCGTGGCCGCACGCGCATGCCGCTGCCTCGATCGAAGGACCAGCCCGAACCGCGCGGCACGGCGGCCGCGATCCGGGCGCCCCGGCCCCGCGCATTGAAGCGCCCGGTGCGTGGCGCAGCAACGGCACCAGCATCGCCCAGCCGACGCGGGTTCCCGCCCCGCCGGGCAACCTGCTTCAATATCTCAGCGCGCAGCTGCGTAGCGCGCGGCGGGCGAGCGCTGTCGCGCCGTGAACGCCCGACGCGGGGCTCGAAAGGATAATCGTCCTGTGCCATCGAACACGATATGGCGAGCATGGCCGCTGGGTCTCAAGTATCTCGTGCAAAAGCCCAGGAATCCTGCGGCTTTGCGCCCCACCTGTGCCGATCCAATCTCGCCAAGGAGACAGGCCGCCTCCATAGAAAACGATGTGCAGACAGGGACTTGGCCGGACGGATGCGACGAAGCGTGTCGGCCTTTATCTTGCTATCCACTCCTGATCTGTCAGATCTTCCTTATGTTCACTTTATGTTCTATTCTCATGTCCATACCGATTCTTGTGGGAAGGGCCAGACGTGAGTGTGCAGATCGAGGCAATGGATGGCGGCAGGCTGAAGCTGACCGGCGATGTCGAAGCCGTGCTCGCCCTCCCCGCCAGCGCGGTGACCGATGGCTTTTCCTTTGCCTTTTCCGACGGGACATTGCTGCGCGGACATCATGATATCGGCAGTGGGCGCTGTCATTTTGCGCTCGCCGTAGAGGGCGCAGCCATCGTCGGCATCGCGCGTGAGGGACGCCATGACCATGCGCGGATCGACTGGAAAATTGAGTGGATAACGCTTGCCTGCGGCAGCAAGACGCTGTGTTCAATCGATGCGGAAGCGGGGGAGGACGGGCGTCAACTGGTGCTGGATATCGACGTCAGACAAGCGGCGTGAGGCGCGGACAAACGCGTGTTGCCGAAGCACGGTCGGATTTTCGCGCTACGTCAAAGCAGCCGTGATCGAGCACAAAAAGGCTGTCATATATTGGGTTGAATGAAGCTTACGCCGCCTTGGCAAGCGTCTCGATACGAAGCTCGCACGCCTCACGGACTAGGCTTTGCAGCAGCGCGACGCGCTGCGCGATCCAATCCAGCTCCTCTGCGGTGATGCGATAGGCGCTTGAGTAGCGGGCCTTGATATAGGCATCACGTAGCAGCGAATAGCAGCGCTTTTCGAAGCGGCTATCACGCGGCCAGACGGCTTTGAGCGACGGTTCCAGTTCCTCCGCCAGATCGCGCAGCCGGTTCAGATTATGGGTCTTGGGAGAATACAAAGTGCGGACCAGAAAGAGGCAGTGATAGAAGCGTTCAGTAGCTTGATGAAAATCAAAGGCCGCTTCATTGAGATAACCTTTTGCAAGATCCTCGGTAGCGATTTCCAAACGTCTGCGCGCGCTCTCGAACCACTCGTCGTAGTACTCCTGCGTTTCTTGAAGCGCCTGTTCGGGCGACAGCGGTTGAGGCTCGACAAAGGGGTGGTCAGGCTCCTCAAACAGGCTAATCCCGTCGCGCAGTATGTCCATAAAGAAGTAGCGCCCGAGCCGCAGCTTGTCGTTCACATCGTCAAGGCTGTGATAGATCAGGCTGACCGGCGTGCGCAGGACCGTGCCTGCCGACACGTCAGCGAGGAACTGCGCCTCGGTCTTCTCCCAGAACTCGGCGATGTCGGTGAGATCGTCGTGATTGACGACGACCAGCAGATCGTAATCGGAAAAATAGCGCCCGACCGGGTCTTCGACCCAATCTCCGCGTGCATAAGAGCCGAACAGGATGATCTTGAGCAGCGCGCCATTGCGGAAGCGCGGCTGGGTGCGCTGCGCGGTCGCGCGCGCAAAGCCTGCGCGCACGGTCTCGACCACATAGGCCAGTTCGCGCTGCTTGCCTTCGGGCAGATGATCGAGGCTAGTCTTCATGGACACAGAGTCGCCGTTTTGTGTGCCCGTGCCAAGTCCAAAGTGACGCGACGGGCCCGCTTACGGGTCGGTCGCGTCCTATTTACGAAGAGCAGCATTGCTCATGTCACTCCCGGTCCTTACCCCCGCCCCCGCGCCGGAACGGCCACAGCCGCCGCCACTGCGCGGCGCGGCGATACTGCCGGTCGAGCGACCGGGTAACGTGCAGAGCGACCCACGCCCGATGGCGCATGACATCGCGTTCGGTGATACCGAGCAACTCGGCGATGTCCGTGTCGTTGAGCTGGTCATCATACTTCATGCCATACACCATGCGGAGAATGTCAGGCAGCGTAGCCACCGCCCTTGCCTTCCGTCTTGCGTAGCGATCGGTGATGAACAGGCAGCGAATATAAGTGCCAAGGATGCGAAGGAGACGCATGTCCAGTACTCCAAAGGTACCGGCAACGGAGGTCCGCTGCCGGTGCATTGCGTGATCATGCTGCCTTGCGGATCGGCTCGGCGTCGGGGGTGCCAACATCGGGTGTAACGGCCACAAGCTCTGCCACCTGTTCCCATCGGCTGACGCTGCCAACGCCGCCGCGCTGGGTGTAGGCCGAGGGTGGAAAGGCCATCCACTTGGGCATCCAGCCTTCGACCTTCTGCCGTCCGTTTGTGCCAGCAATGCAATCGCGGATGATGCCACGCTGGACCTTCGCCGACTCCTTGGCATTGGATGCCGCCGTCTCCGATCCGGCAATATCCGCCAGCACATGCCCTACGATCTCGCGGTCTCGGATGCCATCGAGCAAGGCATCGTCAGCCTGCCAGACAGTTGCCATATCGACGTTCAGTTGGACGCCCAGCAGCTCGATCAACGCGCTGCCGCTCTCCAGCGTCTCGCCCATGACGATGGCAAGGATGTCAAGCACTTCGCTGTCGGACAGCGATAGAAGGTGCGTGAACAGTCCGGCTATGCCCTGCTCTCCATCATAGCCACCGGCGATGGTCGGCGTATCCGCATCGAAGCCCAGCAGCGCCAGCAGCCTGCGGCGTTTGGCATCGAAGCTGGCTTCGGACGCACAGGTCTCGACGCTCTCGCTAATGGCATCGCCCTGCCCGCGCTGGCGCACCACATCGATCCGCCACAGCGACGATCCAACAATGGCATGGGCCAGCATCACCCGTAAGGCTGTCGCTGGCGCATCGGCGAGCTTCGCGCGGACGGCCGTATGGCGGTGGAGGTCGATATAGGATTGCAGGGCGGAGGTCAGTTCGGGACGCTGGGGTTTGTCCAGCACTTCGCCTCTGGCAAGACGGCGCGCGTCCTTGCAGGTGACATAGCCTTCATGGAAGGTAACGTCGCCGCGATGACCCAAGGTTACATAGACCTTGCCGCCTTGCTTCTTCGCTGTCCGTTCATGCTCCCATGTATGGAATGGCTCTCCCCGGTCGAGGATGACGACATCGGACCATCCGGCATCGCGATACGCTTCGGCGCGATCTTCCACCGCTGCCATTTGCGCGGTCCAGAACTGCTCGGCGCAGGCGAAGTAGCTGTCCTCGCCGAACAGGTCGGATATGATCTCGCCACCATAATTACCTACATCGAACAGCGCGACCTTGGTGCAGATGGACGCGCCGCCGAACAGCCATGCCTTGAGCGCCGATCCGGTGGGGACATAGGCGCTTTCGTCATCCAGCAGAGCCAGCCAGTCGCGCTGCTGGCTGCGGGATGCCAATGTCAGATGCCGCACGGTAACGGCGTCGATCTTCTCGGTGCGGAACAGGCTGCGGATGCGTGGCAGCAGATTGCCGAGCGCCAGGGTGCGTTTGACCTGCAAGGCACTTTGCCCGAAGGTCAGCGCGATATGCTCGAGGCTGCGGCCTTCCCGCACCAGCCGGGTAAAGGTCTCGCATTGGGTCATCTCGTCGGGATCGAGGCGGGCGATGTTCTCGATCAGCGAGGCTTCCAGCGCAGCGGCATCGTCCCCCGGTGTCATCACCACGCAGGGCAGCGGATCGATCCCGCCGGTCTCCTGAGCGATGACAAGCGCGGCATGATAGCGCCGTTTGCCTGCGACGATCTCGTAAGCATCGGGCGTATCCCCTGCCCTCACGATCAGCGGCACCAATATGCCCCGTGCGCGAATCGAAGGGAGGATGTTGGCGAGGTCGGGTGCCTTCTTAACGCCCCGCATGTTGAGACGCGAGACGGACAGATTTGCGATGTCGATAGCTTTAAGTTCCATGACACTTTACTCCTTCTACCGCAGCAACCGGCGCCGGAATGGCGGGTGGGCGGCAGGAGCGAACCGAAAGGCCCGCCGAACGAGCCGGGTGGCATCCGCAGGACCGGAACGGAGAGGAGGAGCGGCTCGCAGCGCCGCTTGCCGCCCGGCGCGGCGGGCCTAAAGGGCAGCGACGCCCACCCGCCAGATCGACGCCGCCAAGGCCAGCGCCGCCGCCTGCAGGGCGGCGACTACAGGGCGGCGACTACAGGGCCGGTGCGCCAGCACCGGCCCCCTGCGTTACTGATCGTTGCCCGACAGGGACGAGACGCGCGGGCCGCGCGGCTCGGTGGAGCGTCAAGCGGAACAGAGCAGGGTCGCGCCGGAGGCGCGGAACGCCAATCAGAGAAGCTGAAATGTAGAAGTGATTTCCTGGTCTGGGACATTTTGCTCGGTCTGGTTTTGAGCTTCTGTTTAAGGAAAGCGGACGTTCGCGAGCAACGCACGATGCACTAGATCCAGCTGCGCACCGGCATCTGGCATGAGCTCGTCATTGAGGGGATCAATGGCACCGATGATGCGGCGTTCTTCGACGGCTTCAGGGAGCTGGCCTGGCTGATTGCTGCCTATGTGTCGATCGTGCCTTATCGTGGTTGGCGCCCGGTGCTGAGGTGGCTCGACGCCCAGCTCGATAGCAGCTGGTATTGCAAGGATGCCCGGCCGCGGCGATCGCTAGCATTGGGCTGCATCTATGCTGCAACAAAGCGCTATTCCGGGTGTGGAGCTGATCCATCCGCCGCCACTTCCTGCTCAGCGGCGATATGAGCATCCATCAATGCTCGGTGGCGAGCGCGGCGGATCGGCTCACGCGCCTCGCTGACTTGGTTACAGTGCAGGCACGTACCCCATTTATAGTCGTAGGTGGACAGCACGTCGCAGCGGCAGGCATCGACCCCGCAGGTCTCGCGAAGCACTGTCTTCGTATCGGTGCAGACGGCGCAGAACAGCTGGTCGTCGCTGCCATCAACGAGCTGGGCAAAGCGAGAGCCGGCCTCCCAATCGAGCTGGTCGCTGGAGCAGCTGAGGCACATGAACGATCGACGCCGCTTATCGAACCCGTAATGCTGGCGAATGTAACGCGGCGCGATTATCCCCTGAAGAAGTTCGAAATCGTTGAGCAGCCCGGTCTCGACACCGGTACCGCCCGCGATCGCATAGCCATCGTTGAACTCGTAATCCATCCGCGACGCCGCCCAGCGCGCCTCTGGAAACAGTGCAGCATGGGTATCAAGGATCAAGATGAGAATGTCGCGCGCATCTGAGACGATGCGGTGCCCCCCAAGATGGACGATCTTATTGCGCGCCCGTCGGCCTTCCTCGAACAGCCGCGTAAAATTGGCGTCGAGCATGGTATCGCAGACGGTGTTTTGGACGCGCACGAGGTCGGCGGCATCGACCGTGCGGAACTCCTCGAACGAAGTCGGCCGTCGGTCCGATCCTGACGGCCATAGCCGCGGTTCGCCGATGAGGAGCAGATACGGGCTGACCGCGGCAATCCGCGCCTTGAGGCCCAGTTCCTGCGATTGATGAACCATTACCAGCGCGTGGCGGAGCGCTGGCTGGCGTGAGGCATGATATTCTTCCCTCACGCTGCCATCATCATCCCACATCTCGAGCTGTGTTCGCTCGAGCAACCGGAACACGCCCAGTGCGGTCTCCCAAGCCATATTGAGCAAAGCCAGCGCCGAGCCATTCAGATCATCGGCAGTGGGCAGATCGGTGATCATGTCTTCGGAAAGTCCATGGTGTCAGAAGTGGCAGGGGTGGCTAGCAGGCCGATGTTCGGAAGGAGCTCGCGCCAGACCTGCGGCGGGACCGGCAGGCGATGCGCGCGGCACGCGGTCAGAACGATTGGCCAATGGCCGAGCTTCACCGCCGTGAGCTGGTCATAATGTTTGTTGGCTTTCGCTTCGGCGAGGATGAAGTCGAGCGTGTCGATGGTGTGTTCGGTCACCGGGATGCTGGCAAGCGCGGCGCCATGATTTTCACGGTCGAGATAGAGATGTTCCTCGCTGTCTTCGTCGGGCAGCCAAGTCTGAAACGTACAGTGTTGGAGAAACTCCTCACTGAATTGGGCAATCTCATCGAACAGGCCTTGCTCGCGCCGTGCGGCCGCCCAGAGTGCCAGCAGTGGATAGAGGATGCTGCCTTCGGTCGATGCCGTGCGATAGTCGTCGCTGCGTTCGGAAGGATGGTCGACCAGATCCCAATAGGAGCGGCTGGTGATTGGGTAGCGGCCATGCGCTCTGAATGCGAACATCGAATGCCTGGCGAGCTCCTCGGCCCATTGGTCGATCGCGCCATGCGCGCCCGGGCGGCAGGCGAGCAGAGTGAAAGTGAGACCGATATCAATCGCCTGCCAGTCGCCGATAGGCGATAGCAGCGCGCTATTGTTGCTGACGATCGCCATCATCGCTTCGATTAGTCTGTCGATTTTGGTGACCGTCGCCTTGGTCGCATCGGAAAGCAGCGGGGGCAGGGTGTTGAGATAGTCGTTGGTGAGAACGACCGGACCGTGTGCCGGCGACAGCTGCCACACCAGCCACAGTCCTCTCAAGGCAAGCCGCCCGACCAGATCGAACAGCTTGAGGTTGATATCGAGCGAAGCATGGCTCTCCACCGCGCTCGAAATGGCGTGCCGAGTCTCGGCCGCGGGCAGGATCTTGTCCTCGAACAGGGCGTCCCACACCGTGAAATGCAGCTCGGCCAGCTCATTGATAACGAAGCTCGCGGCTTCGCCGGCCTTGGAGGTTCGCGCGATATCGGCTTTGAGCAACTGCCAGACCTCGAGCAGCGCCAGTTCGCTTGCGCGATAGGGTGCCTCGACATTGTCGGCCTCGCGCGCCCAAACGAACATGATCCACAAACAGATATTAATAAGCCGTGCCTGGCTCAGCCGTGCCGCCGGCGTCGCACCCGGCTTGTCGGCAAGCGCCCGCAGCAGTTTCTGGAAATGGTTGAGCGCGATGTCGGGCTCCTCGACCATCGCCACGGCCTTGCGCAGATGACTGCGTTGATTGGGAGGCAGCAGCTCCTCGCGCAAGATGCCGTCAAGAATGACCTGCGCCAGCCGGTCGCCGTTCCACTCCTCGAAGCTGACCTTCTGCGTAGTGTTGCGGGTCATATAACCAGTTACCTCGGCGCGGACCTGCTCGTTGATCGCCCCGCCGAACGTCACGCAGATGGCGATCGGCAGGCTGGCATATTCGGGCGGAATGCGACTCGCGATATAATGGTCGAGGATCTCGTCGAGCGATGGTCTGAGACTTTGTGGGGAGGCGGTGTTCCACTCATTTCGGTCGAGATCGCCCACTTGACCGAGAAGAGATGCACACGCCGGATACCGTCCTGGCCGGGGCCGACCGCGGCTACATCGACGCCATATTGCCGCGTGCCCCGCGCCGGGCGCGAATAGACCGTGAACCCCAGCTCGGTCAGCAGATCCGGCAGCACCGCGTCGAGTTCGTCGCGTTCCTTCAAGGACGCCAGATATTCCCGGATAACGAGCTTCATAGCGCGGTCTTCATCGCGCGGAACACGCGCAGCGTATAATCAAGGTCGAACGGCTCGAGGATGTGAAGGCGCGGCGATTCGATGCTGTGTCTGAAGCTGTGCATCTGCATTTCGCTGCGCTGCTGCTTGCCACCCACGCCCTTGAAATAGCTAATCGACCGGGTGCCGTAGAGGAGCACCTGGCGCGTCGCGAGCGAAGCCATGATCGAGGTCTTTTCCGATGCCTTGTAGGCTTGGCGCATCGACTCATGTTGGCGGTGATTTTCGATGAGCCGCTCGCGCTCCGACGGGCGCAGCTCCTTGATCCGGCCGGCTGAGCGCAAACCCTCAATATAAGCTTCGAGTCTCGTGGTGAGATCGGCAAGGGTGTCTCGGGATGTGTGGCTGGCGTCCTTCGCCAGCTCGGCGATCCAGTCGCCGACGGACCCTGAAAAGTTGATTAGCAGCGGATCGAACAGGAGTTCGGTGATGTTGTGTGTCGCGTCCTCGCCGGCACCGTCGAGCAGGCCGACCAGCAGCGACGCTGCGGTCACCGGATGAACAAATAGCCAACCGATCGCGCGATGTGCGAGAAGCACACGCTTGGCGTCGCTCAGGCGCGCAGCCGCAGCACGGGGATCGAGGATGAGCGGCGCACCGCCATGATGATCGCCAACCAATGCCATTGTCGCGCGGCCGAGGTTGGGGTCGCACGCCAGCAGCCAAGCGATGATCGTCTTGGCGAGCTGGTCGGGCGGCAATTGCAGCAGATGATAGTTGAGGCTGCCTAGCGGCTCGAGCGAGGTCAGCTCCTCATGCTGTGAAAGCAGCGGCGCTATCAGCGCCAGCGCTTCGTCGAGCCGGTTCTTGCCGGCGAGCTTGCCCGCCGCCGCGCCGATGTCGCGGATCGTGCCGCGATTGCCGATCGGGACACGTTGCAGGATCGCAATCATGGGTCTGACGATTACGGGCGGCAATTCGTCGGCGTGGAACATCAGTTCGAGCGCCAGCTGGTGGATCGCATGGTCGCCGGTGCGGTCGATATTGGCCTCGATCAGCGCTGCGGCACAGGTATGGGTGTCGGAATGGGTTTTGGCGATCTCGCACATCGCTGCGAGAATTTGGCCGAGGCTGTTGTCGTCGGCGCTTGCGGCGTTGGCGGCGAGTGCGTCGACGGCGCGGGTACGGCGGTCGGGATCGGTGAGATCGAACGTGCCGATCGCCTTGGCCGCTGCCGAACGTGCCGGCCCAGCATTGCCGCCAACATAGAGAACCGCCCGGTCGAGTGCTGCGTCGGGCTCGGTCTTGGCCAGCGCCTGCAACGCCAGGAACACATAGGTGGCATCGTCGCTATCCTCGGGGTTGATCGTCTCGAACGTGTCGCGAGCGCGGCCACCATGTTCGGCCCAGCTCCGATAGCCGCCATTGGCCATACCCGAGGCGAGATCCTCGCCGGCGCGCGTCGAAAGGGCTTTGACGGCGGCGAGCATGTCCGGGGCACTGGCGTCCAGCGCCGGGATCAGCTCGCCATAGACGTGCATCACCGTGAAGAAGTCGTGCTGGTTGATGGAAGAGTCGGCGATCTGCCGCGCGGGTTCGAGCACGTCGATCGTGCCGTCATTGTGGAGTGCGATCAGCTCCGCGCGAAACGCCGTGCCGAGTTCGTCGTCAGGTTGCCGGCGCAACCTTTCGATGAACAGTTCGGGCAAGCTGCCCGCGCTCGCTGCCGCGATGATCTCGTCCCTGTCGCTCAATCATCCTCCATTGGCGGCCTTTTGGATAGGGCCACTGTTCTCATATAGGGGCGTGGCGAGGGGAGGTCATCCTTTGGGAGAGGATGTTCCTATGAATTACCCGCGCGATACGGTGCTGCGCTATAAGGATACAGGATTTCTAATGGGTCGATTTCGGCAGGAATGCGCCCGATCCAAGGTATCCGTCTGAGATCAAAGCAAACCAATGAGTGGAAATTCTGCTTATGACCGGTAGCTGGGACAAAGCGACTTTCCCACGGCACTCCTCAAACGGCAGGATTTGCCATTAGCCGACTTCAGTCCGTGTGGCTCCAAATGGCCTCAATGTTAAACGTTATGGGCAAGCCCATGATGGAGGAACTTCGACAAAAGCCGAATTGGATTGAACCGCGAGTGGCAACTGCCCCCGACCGGCAGCAATATATTTACACCTTATATCTACACCTTTCTACATTTTGGAACTTTCATCGAAAGCGAACCGTGCGTTGTTCGAGCGACTGGAGACGACGATCGACCTCAAGCGCGGGCAGTGCCTTAATCATTCGGTCCAGAACCTCCGGCATGTCGTAGCTTGTGGCGCCTGCTCTGCCGAAGGCTTTCCACAAGAGATCGAGTAGTTCGTTCGGGAAATTTTCCGGCGCCTGGCTCTGCTTTACCGAGACGAGGTGCGCACGCTCGCGCGCATAGGGCGCGATATAAGGCCGCAGCGCCACAAGCGCGGTCGGGAAGCGGCCTCCTGCACCGACCGCGATCGAGATGAGGTGCTGGTTGTTGGCTTCATCGACGAACCTCCGTTCCTTCGGCCAGACGCGATCAAAGAAGGGCGCGACCATCTTGTCCCAAGCCTCCTCGACGCCGGCTTCGTCGTTGTGGAGCCATCGGACGAGAACATCGAGCACGCCGCGCCGGACATTCGGCGGCGCGAGGCGCAGCGCGCGGGACACATCCGCCTCCGTCAGACCCCAGCGCTCCGCATCGTCGCCGCGCACGGACGCCAAGGCAGGTCGGAGGATACGAGACGCGACGGCCGAGCCTGCATGGTGGTCGGGCTGGGACTCGACTACGGCAGCGATGATCGCCTCAGGGATCAACTTGGTCACATCCGGCGTGATCGCCGAATAGAGAACGAGGATACGCCTGAGCGCCCGCCCCTCCGCATCTTCGGCAGCCAGCTTGGGCACGACGCATTCCGCGACGAGCGCGTGATCGACGGCCATCAAGAACGCCAAGTCGTGAACACAGATGGCCCGCGTCAACGTACCCGCGGGGCCGTCGAGTGTCGCGAGGTCGCGGAGGCGTTGAATATGGCCGGCCAGATCACCGGCTCCTGCCTTGCGAACATGATCGATCTCCTGGAGCTGGACCTGCACGAAGCGTCCAGCCGCGCTGTTGATTGCGGTGCCGTACAGCCCCTTGTCGAGATCTAGCTCCTGATCTTCTCCCGCCACAGACTGCGCCGCTTTGGCGAGCCAGGCATCGAGATTGGCGATCTCGCGGCGCGGCCCAGTCATCAATGCGTCCACGACCGAGATGCCGAGATCCTTGAGCGGGACTTCCGACAGCGCCTCGAGCCGCGCAAAGGCTTTGACGAGTACGGCCTGCCGCAACGGTTTGTCGGACTCGTCACTGAACGAGAGTGCGGCGATCAAATCTCCCCACAAAGCGATGTTTGGTTCTGTGAGCTCGGCAGCGTCGAGCGTCGCAAAGGCGCCCTGAGGGTCGCTCCGGCAATAGCTGCGCCAACCGAGCTGCCGGTCCATATCCGGACTTCGCGCAAGTTCGATCGCGACCTGCAGGCGGTCGTCGGGCTCGGCCTCCTCAATCGGAGCAGCATCTCCCACCACCCGCTGCACCCCTGACATGTAGGACGAGAAAAAGTCCCAGTCTTCGGTCGCGCGATCGAGATAGTCCCGCGCCTGCTTGATCGAGGTAAGCTCCTCGGCACCCTGCGCCGACAGGACGCCGGCTTGTTCCAGCATGGTCAGGCGAAGCCAGACCTCGCCATCGCGCGCATGAGCGCGCCAGTCGACCTGGCCTTCGGCGATCTTATACCGCCCGTAGAAGGCATAACCGGTCCCACGAATGCGCGCCTCGACCGCCGCGCGTTTCTCCGGGGAAGCCTCTGCGGCCCGGTCGCGCAAGAGAAGCGCGAACTCTCGCTTGACGATCCAGAAATCGGTGTCGTTGAGGCCGAGGATCGTATCGAACGCCTCGTCCGCGGAGAAGGCAGCCGCATTCCTCATGGCATTCATGGCAAGCCGTACGCCGATCCTGCTGCGCAGCGTGAGCCACTGGTGTGCCGCGTGCCGGGCCATCTCACGATCCGGCTCAACCACTTTCTCGAACGCGCCGACGAGAGCCCGGACCAAGAAGAGGACGCCGTCATGGTGCTCGTTTTGGGGATGGTCCTCGACAGACGGCACCTCATAGTCGGTCATGTCATAGTCATCTACGATCATCTCGAGATCGATCGCCTGGGCAACCGTGTTGCGCAGGGCGTCGGTCGCGAGCTCTAGGACGCGGCCCGCGCGCTCCGCAAGCGCATCAAGGGCGACCAGAAGCTCGCGAGCACCATATTCGTCGCCAACGGCGAGGTCGATCCAGAGGATGTCGTTCAGACGCCGGGGCTCCTTGCCGGCATCCTCCTCCCCCTCGAGACTCTCCTCGAAAATCCGATAGTGGCGTCGAGCGACGAGCGACGGTGTGAGGAAAGCCACGGCCCGCCGGAGATCCTCCTCAAGCACGATTCCGGATTCGAGCTCCTGTTTCAGCGTATAGGCACGCTCGTCGAAATCGTCTGACCGGCCGCGCGCAGGCCGGCTGGTGAGGAAGATGCGCCAAGCCTTCTGCCAGAACGGCGCCACGCCCTGGCCCTGTCGAAGGCGTTGGTCGAGCTTCTCCAGAAAGCCCGGACCAAGGACCGCGGCCCAATCAGCGGCGACGCACAGACGTTCCGCGTCATCGAACTTCTGGGCGAGCCAAGCGGCGATCACCCAGGACGCTTCCTGGGCGCTCCACAGATCGTTGTCCTGAAGAATGTTGAACCACCTTGGATTTGTGATCGCCTCAAGCGCGGTCGGCCAGAGATCTACCCGCCCGGTGAAGAGCCATTTGAGCTCGCGCAGCGCCGGCTCTTCGATCCGAGCATCCGGCTGACCGAGAATGTCGCGCACGCGCTGCTCGCGCGACTGCTTTGGCCGGTCCAGGAGATCGGCGAGCTTCGCAAGATCGCCCCAGAGCGGCGAATGATCGGGAGCGCCGGTGTTCGGGTTAATGCGACAATAGACCAGAGGCGTGACCGCGACGGTGCCCCAGGACGCCTCGGCCTCGCCTGGTTCGTCGGTGTAGGCGTCGAAGGCATAAACTTGGCGCAGGTCGGGAAAGCGGGCGCGGTCCGCTTCGAGGACGTTCAGGAAATAGCGAACGGGCGCGTCGTTCGCGCTGTAGCCTATCAGTACGATGGTCTTGCAGCGCGCGATGTCGAACAGGAAACGCGATGCCCAGCCCGAGCGCATATAGGCATCGCCATAGTCGGCGCTGGTCAGGACAAGCGGCGTGGCCTCGAGGTCTAGCGTGTCGTCCTGCAACCGGCCATGAATGTGGATGATCCCCGAAAAGTCGAGGCTCCCCGGTGGTGGGAGCGCCTGTCCCGCGAAGCTGGCCTGCTTCGCTGGCAGGAGAGGTGCCACAGTGGCGACCCCCCGCTCCAGAAGGGTGTCGAAGTTGGTGGTGACGGTCAGGATGCGATTCTCGAGATCACGCGACAGGCGCAGTATCGTGACGTGCTGGTCGAGCCGCGGTTGAGCGGGCACCGCGAGCAAATCCGAGGCGGCCCGTACCATTGCTGCCGGGTCAGCGAGGCCGCGTGATATCGAACCGAGCACCTCTTCGAATCGGCCCGCATCATAGGCCTTGGTCTCCGAGGGGGACCGATCGACCCCGAGGCGTTCATAGACTCGATCGACGAGCGTCTTGAAATCTGGAAGCTGAGGCGCGCTGATTCCGGTGCCGCAGAGGAATACGACCTCGCCAGCCATCATGGCATCGACGAGCTCGGCAGGAAATTCAGGACCGTGTTCGGTGAAACGAAGCGCCACAGACGATATCCTCAGGGTCTGCTATTCTTGTGGCCGACATAGCCGATAGGCTCTTGCTGCGTGAGTGATTCATGATCCGAGGACGAAAATGACCAGCAGCATGATGCGACGTATCAAGGTCGAACTGCTAGAGCCAGGGGATATCGTGCTGACCTCGGCACCCGGAAAGATCAGCAGGGGTATTCGCGCGGTAACGAAGGGTGAGGTTTCGCACGCTATGATCTGCGTCACCAACGGCTCGATCATCGATTCCACCGACTATGGCGTGCGGGCACATAATATCCAACGTGAGCTCTATGGCGACGGGGACACAGTGTCGGTCTATCGACTCCGCCAAGCTGTCAGCCACGTCCGGTTAAATGCCATTATCGATGTGGCGCGTTCCGAGATCGGCACCCAGTATTCCAAAGCCGAAGCGATCCGGACCGTGCTCGGCGGTCCAAAGCCGCGGTCGCGCAAACAGTTCTGCTCCAGGCTGGTCGCACGTGCGTTCGCTGCGGGCGGAGTCCATCTCGTCGGCGATCCCGACTATTGCTCCCCCGAGGAGTTGAGGCGAAGTCCGCTCCTCGTCGAACTTAACGGCATGACCGAGTGGGTCACCGAGGAGGAGCTCCGCGCCTGGGCAGCTCGGTCGAATCCGATCGCCGACACGCAGGCGGCCCAGAACGCGGTCCTGGACGTGGCACGGAAACTCGACCCATCCATCGAAAATTTCAACGACCTCGACCGGTATGTGCAGGAACATCCCGAGGCCGACGCCGAGATTGCGAGAGCCTATCGCGAGACCGGTTATTTACTGCTCTGGAGGACCGACTATGCGGTAAATCCTTGGCACTATGACTTGGAGGCGATGGACGCCATCGTCAATGATCGCACCATTGACGATATGCGCGCCTACTGTGTGAGTACGATCAGGGAGGCCTATACCGCTGGCATCCGCTATGCGGTAAATCTGGTCCATTATCGTGCGCAATTCGCCGCCAATAAGCGTGAAACCACGGCGCAGTTGGTGATGCTCTATGAGCAGCTCGTCCGCTCCGATCAGCAGCGTCGCGATACAGCGGGTGCCTGGCTTGAGCGCCATTTTCCAGAAGACGTCCGCAAGTATCACCAACGCATCGTGCCGCATTCTGATCTGTGGTTCTCGATCATTGATCGGGTGGAACCAAATCTCGGCGCGATCGCCCGGATGTCGATCCGAGTCATGGGCTCCGAAGACGTCTGCTCATCCTGCGGGGATCCGCCTGCCGACTACCGGCTAATAAATAGTGCGGACGCGATGCCAGGTGTCCCGTCGCTCAGGCTGTGCTCGGACTGTGTGGAGATCCGCCGCAGTGGAGGCGAGGTGCTGGAACCGTTAAGTGGCTGAGTTGCCTTAGGGGGGCGAATAGGCGCGCGGGTCCTCATAAGATCGAAATAAGATCGAACGGAAAGCCCGTTATGGATGGACGACCGCTTCCAGGCATCTTCATTCAGCGATCGAATGACAGGGATGTCCTCGCTTGTTGCCCGGATGATTTGGCTCATGTCAACGACACGTTCCGACGTGAGCGGACTTTCAGACGCGCGCCGCGCGGATCATCGTAACGGCTCCCTGCTCTCTGTCTGACCACGCCCGGCATCTCGATGCTCCACCCTAAATCAGCTCACCTTGATCTTGACCGAGCATCTTGTTGATGAAGGGCCGCATATAGTTGCTGACCTCATCGAAATCATCCTGGCGTAGCAGGGACTCCTTCACCGTTGGATTGATCGAGGAGCCCTTATACTCGACGCCGTGCATCGATACCGTTCCCAGCACGAGTTGCATGTCCTTCGGACGATTCTTCAGTGCGAACGCGATCATCGCCGCGGCGTTCTTTTCGTCTTGGTCCTGCTGCAGGGGGGTATCTAGGATGATTGGACACAGGCAGGACGTCGTGAACTCCCGGATCGTGTGCAGCAGCGCGAAATGATAGGCTAGGATCGCCCGCGGTCCATAGCTACCAGTTTCGTTGATTTTGGGCGAAACGCTCTTCCTCGCTGCCTTTCCGAAGTCCACGCCCAGATCTGATGCAAATGCGATGAGCTTGTCGGCATAGAATGACACGATCTTTGCTTTGCGTTCGGAATCACTGAGCTCCTTCATCAAGGCGTTCGCGACGTCCTCCTTCTCGGACCAGCCTGAAATGCCTAGGCCGATCACGTCGCGCTCCGCCGAGATGGTCGCATCGACGATGCGCTCGCTTTCATCCTTCAGCATGTCGCGAAGCTTGATCTCGCCGCGCTCCTCCTCGAGCAGTTTGTCGATGCGCGCGATCCGGTCCCCATAGCTTGCAAGTGACTCCATCTGGCGCGCCACATCCCCCTCGACTTGGGCGAGCGAATGTTGGGCGCTTGCCAGGAAGCCTCGGCATGCGTCGGTGTCATTGATCAGGCTGAACCGGTTGGCGAAGTCGTTGTCGTGGACGGTGTTGCAGGTCGGGCAAACAACCTGTGCGCCCGTCAAGCTCTGCGAGAACTTCACGTCGGCATCCAGCTCCTGAAGCGCGACCCGTGCGATCTCGATCTCCTCGACCAGCACGGCCCGCCGGGACTGGAGCTCGGAAATCTTCCGCTTCACGCCCTCATAGACCGCTTGTAGCTCGTTCAGCTCCGCGAGCAGCTGTTCGATCTGGTTGCCGAACATCTCGGGCGCGAAGGTCACCGTGACGGGAGACCGGCCATTGCGCAGGCGCTCGGTTGCGCGGTCCAGGGCACGGCGCTCGGCCTTGAGCTCATTCTGCTCGCGCTGGGCTTCCCCACGCTTGGCCTTGGCTTGGTAATATTCGCGAGGGCGGATGCCAGTATGATATTCGAGAATCCCGCGCTTGAAGTCCGAGATCATCGAAAGCCCCTTGAAGGAGCCCCAAGTGTCATCCCAGCCCCGGTCTTGATCTTGATAGAAGGGCAGGAAGCAAAATTGCGGGGGCGGCACGATCAGGTCGTTATACTTAGTCGGCAGCATGATGTTGAAATCGAGCAACTCGGCGATTTTAGGACCTACTTCCTTGACTAGGCCGGAAGCGCTCCAGAGCAACGCATCATTGCCGTCGAATAGCGCGAATTGATCGTCCAGGCGAAGGATCGCGTAGAATTCCTCGCCAACGGAGAATCGCAGCATGATCGTGACCGAAGCGTTGGACCACTTCTCGTTGATCACCGAGGAGTCCGCGCCGAATGCGCCATAGATCGATTTGATAAAGTGCGATTTCCCGGTGTCGTTTTCGCCGAAAATCACCGTGGAGGCAGCATCAAATTTCTCCTGACGTGCCTTCTTCTCGATCCGGGAGAGGAGCAGAAGCCTGTGCAACTTCAAGCTTTTCATACGACTTCTTTCTGAGGCTTCTTACCAGGCGCTTGAATCGATCCTGCCGCCTAATGCGCGTATATCTCATAGATAATCATCGCTCTCAGCCGGGCCGGGCTGAACGGTGACAGGTATTTCTGTCCGGTTTCTTCCACTTGCACGAAAACGGCCTCAATCATCTGCGTGAGGCTCAGGCTCGCATCTTCGACGACGGGTGCCAAGATCGCCGTGATCGCCATCCGAACCCGGTGGACGGCCCGGTCGGCCGAGTTCAGTGCGACCGCCCGATAGACCCCATATTCTCGACTGATCAGGCGCTGGTCCGAGAATGCGTAGGTCAGGTTCGGTGCGACCTGGCTCCACTCGGGCGATCGGCTGTTGCTCGCGATGGCGTTGAGCCATTCCTGGACATTGACCTTGGTCAAGCCCTTGTCCTTGATCGCTTGTTGCAACGAGATGATGTCGCCCTGAAAGTAGGCCTTTCGCCGGCACTCATCGGCGATCGCCCGGTACACTGCCTCCGGGCTGAACCAGACTTCTCCCAGGTTCTCGGTGATGAAGGTCTGCAGCTTCCCCTTGGTATGCGAAACGACGTCTCCCAGGCTGAGATTGGTGTGCTGGAAGCCCAGCAATCCGATCTGGGCCTTGGTGGCCGATGAATAGGCTTCCCGGACGGACTTGACGACTTTCTCGAAGTCGGCTGTCTCGCATTCCTTCAGCTGGAAAGTCGTGTTCGTATTGAAGCCGCAAAGCTGGTTCGAAACGAAATCTGCAGAGAGGACAGCGTTAGGAAATTTAGCGACATTGTCGAACATCTTGTCGATGTGGGAAGGCTTCTCCTTAATTCCCGTCTCGGTCTTTACCTTCTCGCGCTGGAGGAGCTTGCTCAACGTCCAGCCGCCATTCGTCGCCTTGGACTTTACCTGATAAAATCTCGCTGTCGTTGGTTCGGTTGTGCTGTTCAGCAGAACGACATCGTCATGAAACTCGAAGACGATGGCATAGTCATCCTGTGTGCCATGTTGCTCGAACAACAACGCCAAGCCCCACATCGTCTGATATTCGTATCGACCTCCAGTCGCCGATTTCTCGCGAAGTGGCTTACTGATAAGGTCGGCCGCCAAGGTCATATTTAATCCCCCGGCGAACTTGATGCCCATGCGCGACGGCGTTGGCAATCACAAAGCGAGCAAGTAGCCGCAGCGACGAGGCCCTGACGCGAATTTTTGCTTTGGAGTGTTTCATTGGCAGTTTCTGTCGAAGCAGACGTTCGCGGCACCTAATTTAAACGACCGGGTCCGGTCATAGCTGCCGGAAAAGCGGAACGTCTGCTGCCGGGGATGGAAAATTGGGCACTGAGCGTCCGGCATGGGTCGGATCTACCTGACGTACGATTTGTGAAGTGAGCCGCCTATAGCGCTGCTTTGCGGGGGCGACCGCCCGACACTTCTTCGCAAGCGGCTACTACTCTTCTTGTTCTCTTGCTTATGCTGCAGCGCGGATGAGTTCCTGACCCGTCATTTCCGCAGCTCCTGGTGTTAAGGTTATGGCAATCCCATCAGGACCATCGAGTAGCACTTTCCCAGCTTCCGCGACGGCGATCCCGGGGGTTGAATAAAGCTCTGTAGCCATATCGATCTCCGCAGCCAGAATATGGAAACGAGGCACAAAGATCAGTGTTCCGCGTTGCCATGATCCAGGAAGAGATAGCTAGGGTCGAACTCGCTCAGCCGGTAGAGCGCATCGCGGTCGAGAATTTCGATATGGTTCCCCTGAATGAGCAGTATGCGACGCTCGCGCAGTTCCCGCACCATGCGGTTAACGTGGACCGCTGTGATACCACAGGCTTCGGCGATGTCTGTCTGCGTCATTGGCAAGACGAACGTGCGTCCATCGCTAAGCCCCACCGCACGCAATTTGGTTCGATCTCGCAGAAAAAATGCCCAAGTCGGCAGAGCGCATCAAGGCGGCCAAGCCGGAATATCCACTCACGGTGCATTGCTGCATCAAGCAATGTACTGAACCATAGAAGTTTGGACATGCCAGGGCGCTGCACCATGATGTCATCAAGCCGAGCATGAGGTATTTGCGCGACACGGCAACTCGTCAGCGTGGCAACATCATGGTCGAGCCGCTTGAGTGGATAAGCATGGAGGTCGACAAAGTCGCCCGGCACATGGACCGCGACGATCTGCCTCTGGCCTTCCCGATCGCCTTTATAACGACACATAAAGCCATCGATGAGATAGGTGCTCATCGCCACAGGGTCACCCTCGCGGACCAGTATACCACGTGGCGGCAGCTCTCTCACCGGCGCTGCCGCATGTTCAAGCGCGAGGACGTCACCTTCGCTTAGCTGGTCGCGGCGACGACCCAGCAAAAATTTATCAAATACCATGTGCACCCCTCAATGGCAGCGAAGTTGAAAAACAGGTTGCTCGATGGGCTATCCGCTTTTCTCATCCAAGCTGGCCTTCGAATCTATACCTTCTAATAAACACATCGCCCTATCTACTTCGGAGCAGCCCAATTCGGTGAAAGGCAGGGGTCCGTTGGCAGGAAGCCATTCGTTCACGCTTTGCGCTGCTACAATCACCAACATTCCCGGCTGAAGCGTCGACTGCGCGCGCATCGCAATCAACTCAGCCACTAAGAGGGGCTTACCTCGGCCGCATAGCGCCTAGTGATGTCGAGGTAAGAGAGGAAACGGTTGGTGACGATACCCTGGCCATCGTCAGGCGGCGTGGCATAGAGCATGGCCCGGAACGGCTCGCCGTTCTTGCGATATTGCAACAGTTCGGCGTTGGCGTCGCGCCCTCCACCATCGCCTGTCCATAGTCCGCAACAGCTTCCACGTCGGTGCCCACGCCGTTCATGAAGTGAGGCGCCTGGCCAAGCACCTCTTCACTTGCATAGCCGGAGAGATCGACGAGTGCCGCGTTGACGAAGATGATCGGGTTCCCTGGAATCCTGGCATCGGTCACCATCATCGACATTCGCGTGACACGTACCGCCTCAACGAACATGCCGCCTTGAAGGCGAACACCCTCCAAGTGACGCTCGGAGCGGTCGCGCGCCGGCCTATCTGGCAAATCATCATTGAAGTTGTTCATTGCAAACCCCGGCAGCAGACATTCGCCCCGCTACAACGAACGAAGGGAGCTTCATTGATGATTGCAGCTAAGCAACAGCGTCGTTCGGCCTTGGCGCTCGCAGCTCAGGTACAAAGCGCGAAAGGAATACGCGCGCCCATTCCTTAATGCAGGACGCTGATCATCAACTCTTGAGCGTGACAAGACCCACAGTGCCCGGCTTCTGCGAGGGATTAGACGCATTTAGCTTCTTTGGCTTCTCGGCTTTTGGCTTACGCGCTTCGCGATTGGTCTTCTTCTGACCCTTGGCCATGAACCACTCCTTGTCTTAGGATCGGCTGGTGCTGCTTACTCGGTGAACCCGCGATCAGGATCCTCGCTGCTGTCGCAATCCGCGGGTCTGTTGAGAACTACTTTCCGATCGAGCATAGGCTCGCTGTTTTATCACTGCCGACGAGCGTGTCGCCCGCCCGATCGCCGCGATACCTTCAAGCCGCCACATATCCGCGGCCTTGGTGGCTATGGCGCGGACGTTTGCAAGGTTGCTGTTCGCAGCCTGCTCGATTTGGACTTGTTCCTGCGTATGACAAAGTTCGGAAGAAGGATACATGGCGGCCTCCAGATGAAGTGATAAGAGCCTTTGTGATGCGATAAACAAAGACCTTGACGGACTGGTCTTACCAATCGGCAACTACCGTGAGGCTGACACAACCGGATGCGTTAGATCCGGCCCGAGCGGCTGGCGGCTAGCAAGAGACAATTGGCGCTACGCCATCATTTCGTTGCGTAGTCGCCAACGCCCGCCCCGAACATGTCGCGCGCGTGGACCTTGGCCGCTGCTGCGGTCTTGACAGTTTCCGTCTGCAGCGTTGCCATGACGAGAGGATACACAGCACCGCGTAATTTCTCTGCAGGACGTCGAGCTGTTTGGGCTAAACTAAGCGAGACCGGATGCGGTTACAGAGATTTTACGGCTGAGCGTTTTGGAAGGGTGTCGGGCTGCGGCGTCCGTATCGTAATCAAGCAGCGGCGCGTTTAGGCGCTACACGATCATCGGAACCGCAAAAATGAAGCTGCGCCTTGCCTTTGGCTTTCGAGCGGTAGAGCGCCGCATCGGCGCAGCTGATTAATCGCTCCAGCTCGATGCCATTTGCCGGTGCCATCGCAATGCCTATGCTCACGCCTATACGCATTTCGGACCCGTCGATGACATAGGGTTCACCTACCTGCTTGATGACTCGACGGGCAATCAACTCGGCCTCGTCGCTATGCTGCACGTTGGATTGAATGAGTATGAACTCGTCCCCTCCTAGGCGACAGGCTATATCTTCGGCCCTGATGGTCGAGGTAAGGCGACGCGCTACCTCCAGCAGGATTTGGTCGCCGGCAGGATGACCATGTTGATCGTTTATTGACTTAAAGCCATCCAGATCGAGGTAATGCACCGCCAACTGGTCGGTTGGCACAGCGGATTTTATGCTTCTTTGAAACGACTCCCGCAAAAGTAGGCGGTTCGGCAAGCCTGTAAGCGGATCGAAGCGGGCGAGCTTTGCAAGGTCATGTTTGGTTGTAAGATGCTCGACCGACGCAGCATAGAGATGCTGAACCGAGCCCAGGCTCATCGCTGCCACAGTAAGCAAAAGCATTGCTTCCAGGGCAAAGAATTCTGCATGCATCGGCTCTGCATCATCACTGGCTGAATGGACCAGCATGGCGATCGCTGTAGGGAGGACTGCGAGCGCAAGGCTCATTACGCAAAGCCGGGGGCGACTGGCATTTCTTGAAACGATGCCAGCGCCAAACGTGAAGATGAGGCTGATTGCGCTGATATGAATCAGTGGCTGATGCGCCATCAAAGCCCGAACATTGAGGGCTGCCAGCAAAAGTGCGAACAGATAGGTTAGTATGGCGTAGCGTCTTTCCCAGTTTCTAAGCTTTGAGATGTCCTGCGAAGAGCCGCCCGCTTTATGGTAGGCGGCAATCAGGACGACACGAGCACCCGTGATTACGACGGCGCTGCCAGTCAACACGCCTATCGCGATATCGTGCCACTTCAAATAGATGAGTGCGCCAACGAAAAGATAAAGGATGCCGAAGCCAAGGATCGGCATGGTCATTGTGAATAGGGTGGACAGGAAATCGCGATATACCGCGTCAGGCAACGCCAATGTGGCATCCCGGCTGAAGGCGTGGGGAGCGGAGCGTGGAATGCCTCTGGTTCTTCTCTCCATGAACCATTATCCCATCGGTGGGTTAAGACCATCTTACCGACAGGCTGAACCGAGGCGCATACCGGAGGTGCCCTCCTAGCAAAGGGTTTCAATTAGCCCGCAAAACCTGTTGCAGCCCCCTCCACTGACAATCATGTACGGCAGATTCTGGCTCGAGCGCGTTGCCGGACGATTAGCTTCGAGCGCGCGCAGCTCGCAGTTGCTTGATGTAGTCAATTACCGCTTGGGGATCATAGCAGACTATGGTGAGGCAAGCGCCTTTCCAGTGTTTGGAAAGACGCGGCAGGTGCCCTGAACCGTAGACTGGCTCTGGAAAAGTCGCTCGCGAACGTCCGCCTTGGTGCGCTCAAAAGCGGTGTTGGGTTGGCCGATTTGGGTCCGGAGGCGACGCCGTACGAGAGGCAGCTATTACGCCTCGCTACTCCGGACCTGACGGTTGTCTTTCAGCCATCCTCTATGTTCGACAATAATAACCAGACGGTCGGCTCCCAAGAATCGAAATTGAGGCGCTGAATGTCGGGCTTGGGTCGACATCGGTAGGCGGCAACTGGGACGAAGCCGCCGTTCCTACGCACAACCATGTGTGTCGGATTTCTAATAAACCTGCCATTTGCCACGTCAGATAGACCAGTAGCGCCAGAAATCATTGCCGCTTCCGGACTGTCGACAGGATCACGCTAGGTTTCGTGGACAAAGCTTGACGAGAGGCTCCGGCGCTGATTCAAAGCTGTCTTTGGGAGGCAGAGTTGGGCGAATGGATTAGAGTGTCGGATGCAGAATGGCATTTTGATCGGCCCGCTGTTACCATCCGAGCGAGGCCGCGGGTGCCGTCCGTCGCCAGACAACAAGCTAATCCCGATGGATCTATGAAGCTTACAGGGTTATCCATCACATAGGCGTAGAGGTTAGCCCCTTCGGTGGATTACTCACCTATAGGGTCGCGCGAGAGCCAGCGTCCGGCATAGGTATCATATGCGGAAATAAGTGAAATTGAGTTGGCTAGCTTGCTCTTTGAACATACCAGCATAGCCAGAAACTGTCAGCGGTGCTGTGCTCTGGAGTGGCGTGCCGTAGGGATCGAACGCATAGGCAGCTGCATTGGTGGTGCTGGCAAATACCCTGCGGACCGAGCCGGGCTGATCTACACCGTAGAAATAGGGCTGTCCCGGTGATCCTGGTACATATTCGCCCTCAGCTAGATATTGCCTTGTCGGCACATTGCCGGCGTCACGCGCCTGACAGATTTCCGGACCACACCAGACGTAGGAACCGCGACACCACTTCCACCCCCAGAGGGTATCTTGGCGATCGAGATACGACGACTGAGGCCGTTATAGGCAAAGCTTGTCTGTTTGCCGGGCAGGGCGGGATAGCTGATCCCAACCAAGTGTAGGTTACCGCATCGGCATTGTTCGGGTTGACGATCTTCGACAAGTTGCCCTCGTGCCGCAGGCGGTGGCAAGCCTGGGCGGGCAGCTTTTCCAAGCCATCGCAGTCTGCGTTATCGCCAGCGCGCCTCGCGCCAGCACAGCGTAGTCCTCCGCGGCCTCTATCAGAAGTGTCGCGTCACTACTGAGTTGAACCCACTCGGTCGCTGCCAAGCAGGAGTACAGCGCGTCGGTTACTCTGCGGAACGAGGAGTGCGCAAGTCGCTCGCAAGTCGTGACCTTCCAGCGCCAATGCGGAGATTCGGGTTGGCCTCGCCTATCTGACCACGGCGCAGCCGGGAATCGAGGCGAAGCCAGAACTCTCCGGCGGAGTGGGCGGCATCGTTTACCGGCAGGATGTCGCGCGCGGCGCCGATATTGCCCCCTACGGCAACTGCTGCTCGACGCCCAGCATAACGAGGAGATGCTGAGCTGGTGGGATTGCCGTGGCCGCGGATCGCCCATCAGCGAGAAAAGCGGCCTCGGCCGCGATCAATCCCGCTCACGAGAAGATCTTCCCGTGATTGAGCGTCCCGCGCGGATCAAGCACTGTCTTTAATTGTCGCATGACGTCGATTTCTATGCGCGATCGGGATATGCCCAAATGTGCGCGCTTTTCAATGCCGATGCCATGTTCGGCGGAGATGCTCCCGCAACAACCCGTAAGCGGGGCATAGACCAGATGGTCGACTTCATCATGATCGTCGGGGCAGCCCGTGTGGACACACACATGAAGATTTCCGTCGGCGATATGTCCGAAGACGGCGAGCCGGGCTCCTGACCAACGGCCGGTGAGCGCCAGCGATAGCTCTTCGACATAGGTCGCCATGTGGGACTGCGGAAGACTGATGTCATAGAGGAAGACGGGACTGAGCGCGGCGATCATGGCGTCGATATCGTCGCGTAGCGCCCAGAAGGCGTCAGATTGGGCAACACTTCGCGAGATCGCCGCGTCAGCGACGATGCCCCTCTCCCATGCGCTCGCCATCACGTCGTCGAGCAAGGTTTCGGACCGGTGAGAAACAATCTCAAGCAGGACGTAAAAGCTGTGCTTCTCCATCAGCGGAAGCTGATGCCGCCCTTCCTCGACTACGTAATCCACGAAGGACGGCCACATCACCTCGAAGCTGCTAAGGGCCCCATCGGACGCCGATAGCGCATGCTCCAGCAACGCCAAGACCTGGTCAAATCCGGCAAGGCCCACGAAGGCGGTGGCCTTGGTTCCGGGGTCCGGGCGCAGTCGAAGGATGGCGCGTGTGATGATGCCGAGCGTCCCTTCGGAGCCGACGAACATCTGCTTCAGGTCGTAACCAGTATTGTTTTTGATGAGCTTATTCATCGAACTGAGCACAGTGCCATTTGCGAGTACAGCCTCGAGCCCGAGCACTTGCTCGCGCGTCATGCCATAGCGCAGGACGCTGTTGCCGCCCGCGTTTGTTGCGATGGTTCCGCCGATCGTCGCGGAACCGCGCGCTCCGAGATCCACCGGGTAATAGAAGCCCGCAGCGCTAGCAGCCTCCTGAACCGCTTCGAGCGGGACGCCGGCTTCCACCTCAATCGTCGATCCGTGAACGTCGACCGGTGAAATCGCGCGCATCCGCTCCAGCGACAGCGCCACGTCGCCAGAGGTCGTCCTCGCGCCGCCGACCAAGCCGGTGCGCCCGCCCTGTGGGACCACCTTTAAGCCATGTGCGTCGCAATAAGCGAGGATGGCGGCGACTTGCGCTGTATCGGCAGGCCGTACGATGCAGGCGGCTTCCATCGGCGCGGTCGGCGGATAGCCGTCCCAACGCTGACGGACGTCCTCACCGGTAAGGACATGTGCAGGGCCTACGATCCTGACAAGCTCTTCGACGAGACCCGCAACGGCCTCCATAGAAGAAGAGGGTATCACGCGAGCACCGTCTGGACTTTGGTCGTCGATGGCGCCTCGCCCGGTCCATTTACGAATGTCGCCTCCATATCCGCGATCTCCTTGCGGTAGAGTTGGACCGCGGCTTCCTTGACCGGGCCGAAACCGCGAATCATGTCCGCGAGATTTAGCAGTGCCACCGCCTTGCCGTGATTTTCGGCCGTCAACTGACCACAGACGCGTTGCACCAGGGCCTCATATTCCACGATGAGGTCACGCTCCATTTTGCGCTCGGCCGTCCGACCAAAGGGATCGAACGCCGTGCCGCGCAGGCCACGCAACCTCGCGAGCAGTTTGAACGCGTGAAGCATCCATGCGCCGAACTCCCTCTTGGGAGGCCGCCCGTTGATCGGCTTTCCCCCGAATATCGGGGGTGCAAGGTTGAAGCTTAGCTTTCCGCCATCGGCGAACGTCCGCTTCAGTTCATCTTGCAGCGTGGGCGAGGAAAGCAGCCGCGCGACTTCATATTCATCCTTATAGGCAAGCAGCTTAGCGTATGTTCGCGCCACCGCCTGGCCAAGCTGATCCGCGCCTGGCGCGACCTGGGCTTCCCGATTGCGAACCCAATTGACGAGCGCGCGGTAGCGCTCTGCAAGTACGGCATTCTGATAGGCTGCAAGATGGTTGGCGCGGTGTGCGATGATCTCGTCGAGGGTCGCCGGGATCGCCACGGACTCGCTTTCGGTCGAGGCCGCGAGGCCGGTCACATAGTCGGGGTCCACGGCGAACAGACGGCCGAGGCGGAGCGCACGAAGATTGAACGAAACGGCAACGCCGTTCAACCGCACGGCGCGTTCGATCGCGTCGATGCCGACGGGCAACAGTCCCTTCTGCGCGGCTACGCCCACCAGGAAAAGATTGGCACCGATCGTGTCACCCAGAACCGCCAAGGCAAGCGCGGATGCGTCGACAGTTTCAAGCCGGTCTGAGCCGATCATGCGCTTGAGCTTCCCCTGCATGACGAACTTGTCGAGCTGGGCGTTGCGATCGAATTGGAAGGCAACGGTCGCCGTGACATCGGAATTGGCGATTGCCTGCGTGCGGCCCGTTTTCAGCGTCTGAACCGACTCCGGCCCCAGGCCCGCGACGATGTCGAACGCGAGGAGAAGATCGGCCGATTCCTGCGCGAGACGCTGGGTCGTGAGCTGAGAGGGATGGGCGGCGATGCGAACATGGCTGTAGACGGCGCCATTCTTCTGGCTGAGGCCCGTCATGTCGAACAGCGACATCACCTTGCCTTCGATATGGGCGGCCATGCCGATCAGGGCACCCACGGTCACGACTCCGGTCCCGCCGATCCCGGCGACCATCATATTGAAGCCATCAGCGCCCAACGGAGCGATAGACGGCGCGGGCAGCGCCGCGAGGCGTTGTGCATCGACGTCGAGGGCGGCAGGCTTGCGGGGCTCCGCACCGCGGATCGTGATGAAGGACGGGCAGAAGCCGTCGCGGCAGCTATAGTCCTTGTTGCAGCTCGACTGGTCGATAGCCCGCTTGCGACCCAGCGGCGTCTCGACGGGCACCAGGCTGACGCAGGTCGACTGGGCGGAGCAGTCACCGCAGCCTTCGCAGACCGCCTTGCTGATGAAGAGGCGCTTCGCAGGGTCGGGAAACGTCCCCCGCTTGCGGCGCCGGCGCTTCTCGGCAGCGCAGGTCTGTTCGTAGATCAGCACCGTGCAGCCCGGCGTGTCACGCAGTTCGCGCTGGACGGTATCAAGCTTGTCGCGGTGATCGATCGTGACGCCTGCCGGCATGTCGGACGCAGAGTGTCGTGAGGGATCGTCGCTCAGCAGGACAATGCGATTGACCCCTTCGGCGCGGACCTGGGCGGCAATTTCCGCCACCGAGATCGGCCCGTCGACAGGCTGGCCGCCTGTCATCGCCACGGCATCGTTATAGAGGATCTTGTAGGTGATGTTCACCTTCGACGCGACGGCGGCCCGGATGGCGAGCAGACCGGAATGATAGTAGGTGCCATCGCCCAAATTCTGGAAGATGTGCTTCGTGTCGGTGAAGGGCGCGAGGCCAATCCAGTTGCCGCCCTCTCCGCCCATCTGCGTCGGCAAAAGCGCCATGTCCGGGCGGAAGAAGTTGACCATGGTGTGGCAACCGATGCCAGTCATGCTCATGCTGCCGTCGGGAATCCGGGTCGAACGGTTGTGCGGGCAGCCCGAACAGAAATAGGGTGACCGCTTCGGCGCAAGAACGTCGCCTGGAATGACCAGTGGCGCCGGTAGACTGCGAGCAGCGGCGGCGAGCGCGGCATCACAAAGATCGAGGGCTTGGAGCCGTGCCACGATGGCGCGTGCGACCATGACTGGATCAAGCGACGTGACGCTCGACAGCAGCACTTCGCCGGTTTCGCTCCGCTTTCCGACAAGCCTGGGCCGCTTATCCGAGTTTATCAACGCTACGGCAGCCTGGTCCTCCAGAAAGCTTGCCTTTTCCTCGACGACAAACAGCTCCTGTTTGCCTGTGGCGAATTCGCGAAACCCGGTCTGCTCAAGCGGCCAGATACAGCCCACCTTATAGACCGCGATCCCGAGAGCCGCTGCACGCGCGTCATCGATCTGCAGCAGCGAGAGGGCCGCGCGGACATCTTCGTGCGATTTGCCAGCCGTTACGATCCCGAGGCTTGCTTCTGCTGATCCGAATGTGATCCGGTCAAGCCGATTCGCGCGGACGAACGCATGCACGAGCGGCAGGCGATGCTCGACAACGACCTGTTCCTCGCGCAGCGGATTATAGGCCCCATGTTCGATATGGATGTTCACGTCATCCGCGCGCGGCGGCAGGACAGGTGCTTTGTCGATACAGGCGAGATCGACGGTCGTGGTCTGTTCGGCAACTTCATTCACGCATTTGATGCCGACCCAGAGCCCTGTGTAGCGCGACAGGGCATAGCCGATCAGCCCATATTCCAGCAGCTCTTCGGCATTGGACGGATAAAGGGACGGGATCGCGCTGGCGGCGATCGCCTGTTCGCTGTGATGGCATACGGTCGAGGATTTCCCCGCATGGTCGTCACCGTAGAACACCAGGACACCGCCGTTGCGGTGAACGCCGGCATAATTGCCGTGCTTGAACGCGTCGCCGGAACGATCGACGCCCGGTCCCTTGCCGTACCAGGCAGCGAACACGCCATCGAAGCGAGGCCCGGAAACCGCATCGAGCTGCTGGGTGCCACGCACGGCGGTTGCGGCCATGTCTTCGTTGACGCCGGGGTGGAAGAGGATGTCGTTCGGCTGCAGGCGGTCGCCGACCGCCCATAGGGCGTTGTCGACATTGCCAAGCGGAGAGCCGCGATATCCGGAAATATAGCCAGCGGTATTGAGGCCCTGCCGACGGTCACGTTCTTTCTGGGTCAGCAAAACCCGAGCGATGGCCTGGGCACCGTTGATGACAACGCGGCCGCGTTCCGCCGTCCACTTGTCGTCGAGCGTGATCGCTTCGCTGGTTTCATGTGCGCGGGTTTCAGCCATCAGAATTCTCCTCGCGAGGCCAACTATCACTACTGGAAAGCCGCCGCTGTCACCTAGGCGACTTCATCTCGCTCCTCTCGGGCACGAAGACGAAGTTCATCGAAGGAATGGACCGTCAGGCGACCCGAGCGGTTGCTCACGATCCCCTGCTCATCGAGCTGCTGCAGTATTTTGTTGACCGACTGCCGCGCGCCGCCAACCATCAGCGCGAGTTCGCCTTGCGTGATGCGGATCGAGAGATGGACGCCATTTTCGTCCTGCACCCCGAAACTTCTTGCCATCGACAGAATCCGGCCCGCTATCCGGGCGGAGAGGTCGGATAGATGAGCGTCGGCAAGGAACCCGCTCAGGAGGCGCATATGGCCAGACAAAAGGCGCATTATGGCATCGTCGAAGGCGCGATGGCGTTCCCGGATGCGGTTGAATCCGGCTTTGCGGAGAAGCTGGAGTTCAGTGTCCTCCGCCGCTTCCGCCAGATGCGGACGCGGCCCATTGTCGATGCAGCTGCTGGCGCCGAAGCAATCGCCGGGTTCGAACAACAGGTACATGAACTGCCGGCCGTCGATCCGGGTAGCGGACAGGCGCACAGCGCCCGAGACGACCCGGAACATGCTGTCGCCATGGTCACCCTGGTTGTAGATTTGCTCTCCGCGGCGGAACCGCCGCAACACGGCCTCGGCTTCGAATTGTTGACAGACCTCTGACGGGAGCCATTGGAATATGTCGAACGGGGAATACATCTTATCCAAGGGGAACCTCTCATTGCGAGAATGTCCGTTTCGGCAGGTCAAGAGCAATATAATCGCCCTATGGCCGCAAGCGTGCATGGGCATGACCATGGGAGGAACAGGCGGCTAGTGTGCTTCCTCGACACGACAGATATTATCAGGAGAGCGGACCCGATGGCCTCGGCGGGAGAATTGATGGCGAGCAAGACATGGCAACTCGGCCAGGTCCGCATTACACGCGTCATTGAGATCGGTCCACTGGAATTGCCGGTCGGAGCGATCCTCGACACCGATACCGAGACGGTGCTGAAACATGACTGGCTCCGCCCTTTTTTTGCGACCGACGATGGCAAGGTGCTGATAAATGTGCAGGCTTTCGTCATCGAGGCCGGCGGGAGGACGATCATCGTGGACACCTGCATCGGCAACGACAAGCCGCGCGGTGGAGCACTCTACAACATGCGCAACGAGCCCTTTCTGGAGCGACTGGGTGACGCGGGCTTCACGCCTGAGCAGATCGATGTCGTCATGTGCACGCATCTCCATGTCGATCATGTCGGCTGGAATACCCGGTTCGTTGAAGGGGCCTGGGTGCCGACCTTCCCCAATGCGCGCTACCTGTTCGAGCGCACAGAATATGCGCACGCCATCGAGGACAGGATGGGCGATCAGGAGGCGACGTACCAGGATTCGGTGAAACCCATTGTCGATGCCGGCCTTCATCTCCTCGTCGTGTCCGATCACAAGCTGTGTGATGAAGTCCGCCTGTCGCCAACGCCCGGTCACACGCCGGGGCATTGCGCGGTTATCATCGAGTCTCAAGGTCAACGCGCCATCATTACAGGCGACATGATCCATCACCCGATTCAGGTTGCCGAAGTGGATGCCTGCAGCCACGTCGACACGGACAAGGCGCAGGCGCGGCAGTCGAGGCGCGACCTGTTCGCCCAGTGCGAGGGAACCGGCGATCTTTTGCTCGGCACGCACTTCCCCGATCCGACCAGCGTACGGATCTTGCGGGCCGGTGATGGCTGGCGTGCGGAACCTGCATGACGCCATGACCGGATATGCGCCGGAGAACCTGTTCGCGGTGGCGGGAAAGGTCGCGCTGATCACCGGCGGCGGCAGCGGCATTGGCCTGATGATCGCGCAATGCCTGACGGCGAATGGCGCGCGCGTCTATATCTGCGGGCGCAATGCTGAGAAGCTCGAGGAAGCCGCCGGGGCTACAGGCGCCACGGCGATCGCTGCGGATATCTCAACCTTGGAGGGTATCGAACATGTTCGGCGCGAGCTGGGCGGTCGCGAGGAACGGCTCGATATCCTCGTCAACAATGCCGGCACGAGTTGGGTGTCCGCCATCGATGAATTCCCGGAACATGGATGGGACAAGGTTCTCGATCTCAATGCCAAGGCACCATTCTTTCTGGTGAAAGCCTTGCTGCCGTTGCTCTCGCGACAGCCCGATGGCGCGGAGTGGTCCAGCGTCGTCATGATCAGCTCGGCACGGGGCATGACAGCCAAAGCCTCGTCGGTTGCCTATAATGTCTCGAAGGCCGCGCTCAATCACATGACGAGGGTTCTTGCCGTAGGCCTGGCGGACCACCGGATCTCGGTCAACACCATCGCGCCGGGTTGGTTCGAAACCAACCTCAATCGTACGATCTTGCGGGATCGGAAGGATGATCTGCTGAGCGCCCAGCCCATCAAGCGCCTTGGGTCGGCGGAGGACCTGAGTGGCGCGATCCTGTTTCTATGCTCCCGCGCGGGAGCCTATGTGACAGGGCATATCCTGCCTCTCGACGGCGGCCTCGTAGCCGCTGCCTGATCGCACATGAAATTGCCGGCATGTCCGGCGGAGGGCGTGCGGGAGCGCGGCCTCGAATGGCGCGGATGCGAAAGCGCCAGCAATCGCATCCGCGTCCTGGTCGATCAGGGGCGCCAGGACCCTTCCGCGACTTCCTTGTCACGTTCGGCAGCCGCCAGAGCGGCTACCATGTCGTTCTTATCGAGAGGCCTGCAGTAGCCGGGCTTGGCGCGTTCGAACCGCCAACTGTCGGCCAGGGTGCCGCCATCAACGACATCATAGCCGATCTTGTCATGAAATTCGGCAACGAGGCGCTTTGCTTCCGGATCGTCGCCCGCAATCGGCAGTGCCCGCCGACCGGCCGTACCGGCAGGCTTGCCGTCGCGCTCGAGATCGCGCGCGAGGATCGCATTGAAGGCCTTGACGACCTTGGCCCCGGGAAGAAGGGCCTGCATCATCTCGCTGGTCGTCGTTTCGCGATTGTCCAGTTCGGGAATGTTGCCTTCGCGCTGGGGATAATAGTTGTTCGCGTCGCCAACGATCTTGCCCGCGAAATCGGCCGGGTTGAGCTGGCCGCGATGCTTGAAGGGGATGGCGATGAAGACGATATCACCGAAGGCTGCCGCTTCCTGCACGGTCCCGGCGGTTGACCGTGTCGTCATGGCAATACTGCTGAGCGTGTCAGGCCCGCGCGAATTGCTGATCATTACTTCATATCCCGCGTTCGATGCAAGTTCGGCAAGTGCTCGTCCGATATAGCCCGCTCCGATTATTCCGATCTTCATAGTTTCGTCTCCATTCGACCTGGTTGTTCTGTCAAATTTTCCAGTGAGCTGTGGTGCCGTAAGTTGGGGGAATAGCCGATAGCATCGTCGAGCATCGGAGGGCCAGGAAGCGCCCACATGGGATGATGCCTCGATACTGTGAATCGATTGCTCATCTCACCCTCCCTTCGTCTATATTTTATATCGCGCTCGGAACGAAGGATAGATGATAGGGGGTCAGCGGTCAGGACCGCCATAGAGTGACGCGCTTGCGGCAATGCTGGATAGTTATTGCAGCTGCGCGAGCGGCTCGCACAGATAGGCTTGGCGCGTATTCACATTGCGCGCAGACTTTGACGCCATGGCTGTCGGCCGCTGCGCTCGTAGCAAGGACCCGACCGCTGGCCGGTCGCCCAGGATCTTGCTGAGAGAAGAATTTATGCCCGACACCAATTTCCCGGACTGGAAGCCTGAGCTTGCCGAGGTGACCGATTTTTTGACCGCAGCGCCTTTGCGGCGGCTAGCAGCCGTGCTGGATGCCGATCACCTCCCTTCGCCGTCGGATGAGCTGCCGCCTCTTGCGCACTGGCTATTCTTCCTGCCTGAAGACAAGCAGTCGACGCTAAGTCGTGACGGGCATCCCGAGCGGGGTGGCTTTCTCCCGCCTGTCCCTGCCCTTCGACGGATGTGGGCGGGCGGCTCCCTCGAATTCCTTCGCCCCGTTCCGCTCGAGGTGAGGGCAGTCAAACGCAGCGTTGTCGAGGCTGTCGAGACCAAACAAGGCACTGCGGGCCCGCTTACCTTCGTGACGCTGCTCCACAGCCTGCTCGTCGATGGCGAAGAATATGTCCGCGAGCGGCAGAACCTTGTCTATCTGAACGACGCCCCGGCGCGACGCGAGGCCAAGGCTTCCATGCGGGTGTCGGAGCGGACCCGGCCGGTGTCGCTCGATATCACTGCGCTGTTTCGCTTTTCCGCACTGACGTTCAACGCCCACCGCATCCATTATGACGAAAGCTATGCGCGCCAGATCGAAGGCTATACCGGCTTGCTGGTCCATGGCCCCTTTCAGGCCATGCTTCTGATGGACCATTTGCTGCGCAGCTTTCCGGGCGCCCGCGTTCAGAGCTTCTCCTTCCGTGCCGTCCGTCCGCTTGTCGTGAGCGGACCGTTCGAACTTCGTCTGTCGCAAGGCAATGGTCAGGTCGAGATCTGGACCGTGGATGATCAGGGCGCCGAGTGCATGGCCGCAAAAGCGACACTCGCATGAGGCAGAGCTGGCGATCCCTGCTGTTCGTCCCAGGTGACAACATCGCACGCATCGAGAAACCGGCTCGAAGCGAGGCGGACGCCGTCATTCTCGATCTGGAGGACGGCGTAGCGCCCGAGCGAAAGGTCATCGCGCGTCAGGGTCTTGGCCATGCTTCCAGGATGATCGCTGCCAGCGGCAAGGCCGTCGTGGTGCGGATCGATGCCGATCACATGATGTCAGACCTGGATGCGGCTGTCGCTTGCAGCCCGGACGCGATCATGGTCCCGAAAGCAGACAACGCAGGCACGTTGGCAGCGCTCTCCGATGAGATCGCCGCCCGGGAGGATCGAGGCGCTCAGGGTGCCATTGTCGGCCTCCTGCCCTTGATCGAATCACCATCGGCACTCCCGATGCTGCACGCCCTTGCGGCGATTCCGCGCAGCATCGGCCTCGCATTCGGATCGGAGGATTTCTCCCTCGCAATGGGTGTCGAACCGACGCCGAACTGTCTCGATCTCCCTTGCCGCCTGACGGCTCTCGCGGCGGCTGCATATGGCAAGTCTTGCTTCGCAATCCCCTTCTCGATCGCGGCGTTTCGTAACGAAGCGGGCTTCGGGGCGGCCGTTGCGACTGCACGCGGCTTTGGCGCCTCCGGTGGACTGTGCATCCATCCAATCCAGGTCGCTGTGATCAACCGCAGCTTCACGCCATCCCAGGATGCTGTGGAGGAAGCCCGGGGGATTGTTGCGGCCTGGCGCTCGCAAGACCGGGGCAATCGGGGCGCCATCAGCTTTCAAGGCAGGATGATCGACCTGCCGGTGGTTCTGAGGGCCGAGCGCATCCTCGGGCAGTTCGACTGACAACCACCCTGAAATCTGCCGTTTTGCCGAACGGAATGCTTGGCAGTTTACCGGGCGCGACGGATACTCTATTATAAAACAAAACGAGAATGCGGAGGATACCCTGATGGACCTGAAGGAATTGCGCTATTTTCGCGCGATTGTGCATTGCGGGACTATGTGCAAGGCTGCCGCTCATCTTCGTATAGCCCAGCCGGCGCTTACGCGGCAGGTCCAGAAGCTTGAGCATGATCTCGGCGTGCAGCTTCTGCGTCGAACTACCCGCGGCGTTACACCAACCCCTGCCGGTCTTTCGCTGATGAAGCGGACGACCCATCTTGAAAATGAGCTGGACGATATCCGTCGCGAGGTCTCGGGCTTTGCTGAGCGGGTCACAGGTAGTCTCCATTTCGCCATGCAGTATCCGCTCACGACGCTGATGGTCCCCGACCTGATCGTCGATTTCAAGCAGGCCTATCCTGACGTTTCGCTGCATGTCATCGAGAATGTGAGTCGCAGCATTACCGATGGTCTTTTGAGTGAACAGCTCGATCTGGCGGTTGTCGATTCCCCGAGCCACGACCACGCCGATTTGACCATCATCCCATTGTGGATCGAAAGGCTGAGGCTGGTTGGGCCTGCGTCGGCGGCGAAATCGTTGCTGTTCCGCAAGCCGGCTGCGACGATCAAGGATATCGCTGCGCTACCGATGATTATGCCAACCCAGCATCATGCACTGCGGCGTCTGGCCGAAGCGGCCTTTGCGCGCGAAAAGATGCAGTTCCATCCCGCACTCGAAATCGATGGTGCCTCGACGATCTGCGAGACGGTTCGCCGCGGACTGGGCTACACGTTGATGCCGCAGGCTGGCTTTCATGCACTCGAGCAGGAGGGCGGACTCGTCGCTATGGACGTCAAGCCGGAGATCCGGCGCGTCGTGAGCATCGTCACCCGCACGGTCCTGCTGCAGGACACGAAGACGGCTGCCTTGATTGCGAAAATCCGGGACATGGCTCCAGCGGTCGCGGCGATGCCGATCCTCGGGCCAGCCACGCTCTATCAAAGTGGCGACGATGGCGGAGCGACGCGTTTCCCGACGTTGGCTCTTGCAGGCGCAGCCTGAGCGTCCAGCCGGTGGTGTGAACATCTAGCGACCGACTGCCATCGAGGAACCGGGCTTCATGCTCGGCTCCCCCTTTCTTCTTATGGTTGATCGGCAGCGCGAAATTCTACGAGATGGGGAAAGCGCCGGATTTGGGCGATCGCGACGAGCACCAGCAGGATCGAGACACAGGCGCCCGTCATGCCGACGATACCAAGGACACGACTGAGCGGAACGCTCGCCCCGCCGAAGAAATCGTTGCCATAGCCGACCGCAGCAGGACCCCCGGCCGTTCCGATCACCGTGATGATCACGAGGAAGATCGATGTGATCTGACCACGCGAGGCTGGCGGCGTGAGTTCGGAAAGTGAGGTCAGGCCGACGACCATCATGATGCCGAGACCACTGGCCACCATGGCCGCTCCAGCAAGAATGACTGGTATCTGGTGGGCGGTTGCAAGGAGGAGGAAGCCTGCTCCTCCGATCGCCGCGGTAATCGGGGCTAGATAGAGTCGGCGGAGGGGTCCGCCCGCGCGCGCGAGACGATCTGCAAGGCGGCCGCCAAGGTAGGCGCTGCTGATGCCGACCACTACCATGAGCGTACCATAGGTGAGCCCGGCAGCCTTGGCATCATACCCATGTTCGCGGATCAGCACGGTCGGAAACCAGCCGGCGATCGCGTATTGGCAGACATTGGCAAAGGCCCACCCTACATGATGAGGCAGATAAACGCGCGCGCGCTGAAGCCAGTCGCGAATGCCGGAATGGCTTTCGGACCGGTTCGCCTGACACGCTGGATCACGAGACGGCTCGGCGACCGTCGAGAGCAGCAGGCAGGCGAGGATGCCGGGAACGAGCAGGAGAACGAGGATCAGTCGCCAGGGAGCGATCTCGATACCGCTGGCCGCCAGCCGGCCTGAGAGATCGATGACCGAAGGCATGGCGAAACCAACGAGAACGAGCGACAAGCCGGCGCCGCAATAAATGCCCATGCTGAAGAGGCCAAGAGCCCTGCCGCGCTGGTGACTGGGATAGAAGTCACTGATCAGTGAGATCGCGCAAGGGATGAGGGCCGCTTCACCGGCCCCAACCGCCATTCTCGCTACAAAGAGTTGCCAGGCAGATTGCGCAAAGCCGCCCGCGGCCGCACCGATCGTCCATATCAGGACGCAGACGAGCAGCAGGTTACGGCGATTGTTCCGGTCGACCAGGCGGCCAATATAAAGCCCGGCGATCGCGAAGGTGACGACGAAGGCCGCTCCCTGCAAGAGTCCGATGAGCCCATCGCTGATATGGAGCGACTCCTTAATCGGCTGAACCAGCAGACTGAGAATCTGGCGGTCGAGATAGCCTACGAGGTTGACGAAAAAGAGGACGAACATCGCATAGGCGGCCGGTGACATTGCTGTCCTCGCCTCAACCTGGCCGCTCTCGCTCCCGGGCGCACTGGCTGTTACCGGGCTCACGACCCCGCCGCCTCGCTGGGAAACATTGCAGCGAGCTTGGCTTTATGAACCTTTCCCGTAGTCGTCAGGGGAACATCCTTCGCCTGGCTGATCACGATCCGGCGGGGGACCTTGAACGCTGCGAGCATCGAGCGGCAATGCTCGACCAGCAGCGGCTCGGAGAGGGTGCAACCCTCTTTCGGAACGACCACGGCAGCGACGATCTCCTCGCGCAATTTGTCGGGAAGGCCAGTAACGAAGGCGTCCTCTACATTGGCATGGGCGCGCAATACTTCCTCCACTTCGAGCGGCGATACGTTCAGGCCGCCCGTCTTGAGCATTTCCTTGATACGGCCACGGAAGTAGAAGTAGCCGTCGTCATCAAAATGGCCACGGTCGCCGGTGATAAGATAGCCATCAGCATCGACGGCAGCGGCGGTTTGTTCGGGTGCCTTGTAATAGCCGACCATGACATAACCGCGCACGCGGACCTCTCCGGTTTCGCCGACGGGGAGCGGCTGTCCAGTCTCGCTGTCGATGACCTTGATTTCCATGCCTGGCAACGGTCGACCATAGGATTCGGCGCGCTTGGCGATGCTGTCCTGTACGCCGTCGGCAACGGTCATGAAGCCATAGGTCTCGGTCATGCCATAAGCGTGGCAGGCCTTGGGCATGAAGGTTTCGATGATCCTGCGGATCTGCTCCGGCGTTCCACCTGTGCAACCCTTCTCAAGTCGCGAGAGGTCGTATTTTTCGCGTTCGGGATGATCGACGATGGCCTGGATGATGTTGGCAGTGCCGTAAAGCGCTGTGCAGCGGTGCTGCGACATGAGCGCGATGGCCTCGTCGACGTCGAAATGATGCTGGAGGACAATGTGCGTCGCGTGCGTCCATGCCGCGAACAGACCATTCTCGCAGCCCATACCCCAAAACAGGGAGACCGGCAGGAAGAGCGTATCCTCCTCCGTGAAGTCGAGCCTCGCGCCGATCGCGTGCATATTCTCGATCAAGCCACGATGCGCGAGCATGACGCCTTTGGGATGGGAGGTCGAACCTGAAGTGTAGAGGATATAGGCAATATCGTCCGGCGTTACTGCGGCTGCAAGTTCGTCCAGCTGCGCGTCGGAGATGGCGTCACCACCTGCGAGAAATGTCTCATAGCTGACCATGCCTTCCCCTGGTTCGCCGCCGGACACCACGATCTGGCGCAGAAGCGGAAAGCTCACTTCCCAAGGCTTCAATCTTTCGAGCAGCGGGACATAATCGCTCTTCAGAAACCGCGCGGCTGTAACCAGCACGGTAACGTCGCCATGCCCCATGACATAGGATAGCTCGCGATCGGTATACCATGTGTTCAGGGCGACCAACGTCGCACCAACATATTGGGCGCCCATCGCTACTACGAGCCATTCGATGCTATTGCCCATGAGTAGACCGATCGTGTCGCCCTTCTTCACGCCCGTGGCATGAAGGGCCTTGCCGCAACGGCGGGCCAGGTCACGAAACTCGGCGAAACTGCGCGTTTCGGCCTGATAGGAGACCGCGGGACGATCGCCACAGTTGACGGCCAGTTCCTCAATAAGAGAGGACAATGTGCGGCTAGTGGTTTTTTTCACAAGTGACTCCAGCAAACGAAAGGGCGAAGAAAAAGGAGAAGCTGGCTTCAGGTGGCCGATGGCCAGCCGCGCTGTGCCTGGGGTTGCCAGGCAGAAGGATCGCGGGCGAAGCGGACCGGACCCTCCGGCACTGCCGCTTGTCTGGTTCGCTGCCTCCTTGGGTCATCCCTCTCCCGTTCCTTTGTCGATTTTGACGGTTTTTGCCCGGCTCCGACGCGTCGGCTGGACCCAAGCTTACATGCAGCAGGCTAGTCGAGCTGATGGTCGAATAATCATGCTGACCCGCCATGACTGCAATAACGGCTCGGTATTGATGAGCGGCACGTACCAGATGCGCTGAAGCGTCAGTTTCTCAGCCAGCCGGTACTTGGCGAGCAGAGGTTTCCCCAGCGTCAAGGGTGCTGGGCGCGCAGAAATCCCATGCTAGTGAGGCCCCCCGGCGCGTTTTGCTGCAATCCCTAATGAACGCGCAGGTGTGCGCTTACATCCGATATATGTTGCGAGCAGTGCCCGCAAACAGCGCTTCGCGCTCGGAAACGGACGCGTTGGAGGCGATGCGCTTGAAGCAGTTGTAAAGAGTCCGATAGCTGGTGCCCATTTTCTCGAGCGGATAATTGCTCTCGAACATACAGCGGTCTGCGCCGAACCATTCGATCGTCGGTTCGAACCACGGCCGCCATAGGTCGGCGAGTGTCTGCGAATCCGGCGGCGTCTCGGCATGGATATAGTCATAGGCCGCACCGCGGCCCATGATGCCGCCTACCTTGCAACTGACATTGGGTTCGAGGGCAACACGCTGCATACCCTCGCTCCACAACCGATAATGTTCGTCTCGATTGCTTGCATAAGGCCCATAACCCAGCGGTCCGCCGCAGTGGTTGAGAATGATGTTCAGCTCCGGGATTGCACGCGCCAGTGCAACGACCTCGTCAAGCTGATGGAAAAAGACCCAGCAGTCGAAGCTGAGCCCCATTTGAGCAAGCGTCTTGAGGCCCTCGCGGATCTTGGGGTCCGCCAGCACCCCGGGGCGGTCGTCACTCGGGCTTCCCATGATGGCGTCGCTCGGGTCATAGTTCGCCGAATAGCGGATGCCCTTGAAGCGGTCATGCGCGACGGCGATGTGGGCGTTCAACGCTTCTTCGACACCAGCGCCCAGCCTGAGGTCCGCATGCCCGATGATCCCGGCGGCGATATGGGCATGGCCATATTGACCGCTTGCAGCATAGGCCTGCTGCCCGATAACGAATTCGGTCTCACCGACATGCCTGAGCTGGGGTGGCCCCTCGGCGCGGTACATGGAATGACATTCGGCGAAGATGGTCGCGACGACATTATGACCTTCCATATCGGCAGCGAACTCCGGCACGAGATAGCGAAAGCCGGGATGGTCCCAGAGGTGGTGATGGGCATCGATGATCTCGAGTGCGGGGAAAAGAATGGCTTCAAAGGGCTGAGTGGCGATCCACTCATTGTCAGGCGGGATGATCCGGCCGAATTCGCTGGGCCTTTTCGGGCCGTCGAGCTTGAATAGTTCCGCTGCCACCAGGTCTTTATCCTCTACGGGTATTGATCCGCCCGAACGGCGGACGTTCAAAAGCCTCGCGAAGCGCGCAAGAGAATCCGGGGCAGGAAGGCGCTTCGCGCGAGGGCATTTGAGCAAAATATTAGTGCCGCCCGACGCGCGATCCGCAATTGAATTGCGTAATCGTCGAAATGCCCGATTGATATACTCTGCGAACTTTCCGCCGGTCACAAAGCCTGTCGCCGGTATGTCCATGCCGACCTGCCATTGCGGTGATAGCGTCACGGCATTGGTTCCGATCGAGCCTCGCCGACAGTCTCTGTGTCATTGAGACGAAGAATCACGAGGAGAGCGGACGGCATGAGGCGGGTCACCCCCCAACTGGATCATCTTGGTGAGTGCCCGACCTGGGACGAGCGCACCGGCACATTCCTTTGGATAAATGTGACCGGCAAGAAGCTGTTGTCATGCAAGCCTGACGGCAGTGAGCGCGAGGAACTCACCGTCGAAGATTATCCTGGCAGCTTCGCGCTGCGCGAAAACGGCGGGCGGCTTGTCGCCTTCCGGCGCAAGATAGCGCTTCTCAACGAGGTCGGAAGGGAGGTGTCGAGCCATATTCCCGATGTCGTGGCGTTCGACAAGGAGCGTTTCAATGACGGCAAATGCGACAGCCGCGGCCGCTTCTGGGTCGGGACGCTCGACAAACATCTGCAGAATACGGTCGGCGGCCTGTTCCGGGTCGACCCGGACCTTTCCGTTCACAAGATGAGTGAAGGCTATGGCATTTCGAACGGAATTGCCTGGAGTCCCGACGACAAGACGCTCTACCATTGCGACTCCTCGCCTACCAATGTCTACGCATACGACTTCGATGCAGAGGCCGGTACCGTCGGCAATCGGCGTGTCTTCGTTGAATTCGAAGATGGGGTAAGCCGGCCAGACGGCTGCGCTACCGATAGCGAGGGCTTCCTGTGGATCGCGGCGCCGGGCGCCGGTTGCATCCGCCGCTACGATCCCGACGGCAAACTCGAAAGCATTGTCGAGACGCCGAGCCGCTATCCCAGCAGCATAGCGTTTGGCGGAGCGGATCTCAGGACGCTCTACATCACCACTTTGGTGCCGCACGCGCTGCCGCCGAACGATGGTGCCCAGCCGGACATCGACGGCGCCCTGTTCGCAACAGAGGTGGCCGTGCCCGGCCTGCCCGTCGGACGATTTGGAGGCTAAGCGTGACAATCGATCTCCGCAGCAAGGCCGCGATCGTCGGCATCGGCGCCAGCCCGTTCACGCGAAACTCTCCGGATGGGGCATTCAAGCTCGGCGCCCAGGCGCTTCGGGCCGCGCTCGATGACGCCGGTGCGACGCGGGATATGGTCGACGGCATTTCGATCCATACAGGCTCCCCCCTCGGCGTCGATTATGATCGATTTGCCGAAGCGATGGGCCTCAACCTGCGCCATGCCGCCCAATATTGGCTTCATGGGCGCTTCGTCACGCTCTCGCTGCAGAATGCCGTGCTGGCGGTGGCCTGCGGCCTCGCTGACATGGTCGCGTGCGTGACGGTCGTAAAATTCCTGTCGATCCGCGGTGCTCTCGGCGGCGATGCCGATCATGAAGGGCTACGCGAAGGCGGCGGCTCTCATGGAGAGGACCCTGCCTTTGGCCTCACGAGCCCGTCGGGCGGCGCGGCGTTGTTCGCGCGTCGCTATTTCCACGAATATGGTGTGGGCACCGAAATCCTGCGCGATGTCGTGATGTCCTCGCGGGCGCATGCCGCGCGCAACCCGGCCGCGCTTCGGCGCGAGCCGTTCGATGCCGACGCCTACGCCCGCGAGCCGCTGATCATCGATCCGCTGCGCCGCGCCGACTGCGCCCAGATCAACGACGGGGCCGTCGTTGTGCTGGTGACAAGCGCCGAACGGGCGAAGGAGTTCAAGAAGCCGCCGATCTATATACGCGGCATGCAGGGCATTCGCGGCGGGCCTGACGAGTTCATCTTTGCGCCGCGCGGCTTCGGCATCGCCCAGCAAGGTCTTGCCGACTGGCCCAAGGAGCGCCAACCGCGCCAGGTGTTCGAGATGGCCGGTGTCGACAATGACGCGATCGACGGCCTCTTCACCTATGACGCCTTTTCGCCGCTGGTCCTGGGCGTGCTGGAACGTTTCGGATATTGCGCGCCGGGCACCGCTCACAAGTTTGTCGGGGACGGCAATATCGCTCCGGGCGGCAGGCTACCGGTCAACACGTCCGGCGGCCTCCTTTCGGAGGCGCATGTCGCCGGCTGGAACTCGATTGCCGAGGCTGCCCGCCAATTGCGGGGCGAAGCGGGCGAACGCCAGATGCGCCAAGCCGATCTCATCCAATGGGGCACGATCTGGGGCGATTCCGTCATTCTGGGGAATGAAGCATGACCGTGAAACCTATGATGTCGCCCGACAGCCTTCCGCTGTGGCAGGGGTATGAGCAGCATGAGATCAAGGTGCCGCACTGCACCGCTTGCGGCCATAATCATCTCCCCCCGAGCCCGGTCTGCCCGCTCTGCTTTTCCGACGCTCTCGAATGGATCACCGCCAGCGGCCGCGGAAAGCTGTCCACCTGGGTGGTTGTCCAGCGCAAGTATTTCGAAGATTTCGATCCGCCCTATGTCGTCGCGCAGATTGAACTCGAGGAAGGCCCGCGCCTGACCGCCGCGATGGACATGGCCGACATCGACCGCATCAAGATCGGGATGGCCGTCGAAGCGGACTACCGCACCGCGCCAAACGGGATGATCCTGCCGATTTTTCGGCCCGCTACCCTGATCGCTGAATGAAATCGATGGAGGAACAGAGCTTTTCCGAAGTTCGCGACTCCGTTCGCCGTCTGTGTGCCGACTTCCCGGGGAGCTACTGGCAGGCGTTGGACCGAGATCGCAGTTATCCGACAGCTTTCGTCGATGCGATCACGCGGGCCGGTTTCCTTTCGGTACTGATACCCGAGGAATATGGCGGCAGCGGCCTCGGTCTTGGTGCTGCGATTGCGATCATGGAGGAAATCCAGCGGTCCGGCTGCAACGGCGGCGCAGCGCACGCGCAGATGTACACGATGGGAACCATCCTTCGCCATGGCAGCGCGGAACAGAAGGCCCGCTATCTCCCAGGCATCGCCAAAGGCGACTTGCGTCTCCAGGCGTTCGGCGTGACCGAGCCTGGCGCGGGCACCGACACGACGCGCATTTCCACCCATGCTCGCCGCGAAGGCGACCGGTATGTCGTCAATGGACAGAAGATCTGGATCAGCCGTGCCGAGCATAGCGATCTTATGGTGCTGCTTGTCCGAACTACGCCGCGCGATGCGGTGCAGCGGTCTTCCGATGGAATGTCCGTCCTCATTGTCGATATGCGCGACGCGATCGGCAAGGGCCTGACCATTCGGCCCATCCGGACGATGCTGAACCATGCCACCACCGAGCTGTTCTTCGACGATCTGGAGGTTCCCGCAGAGAACCTCGTCGGCGCGGAGGGCAACGGCTTTCGTTACATTCTCGACGGCATGAATGCCGAGCGTATCCTGATCGCCTCGGAATGTATCGGCGATGGCCGCTTCTTTGTCGATCGAGCCTCTGCCTATGCCAGTGAGCGCAAGGTGTTCGGACGGCCAATCGGTGAGAACCAGGGCGTCCAGTTCCCGATCGCGCGCGCCCATGTGCAGCTTACCGCGGCTCATCTCATGGTCGAGGATGCGGCGCGCCGGTACGACGCCGGACAGCCGTGCGGCACACAGGCGAACATGGCGAAGCTTGCGGCGTCCGAGGCGAGCTGGTTCGCCGCCGACATGTGCGTCCAGACGCATGGCGGGTTCGGCTTCGCGGAAGAATATGACGTCGAGCGCAAATTCCGGGAGACACGCCTTTACCAGGTGGCGCCGATCTCGACCAACCTCATCCTGAGCCATGTGGCTACCCATGTGCTCGGGCTACCGAAATCGTTTTGAAATGTGGGCATGCCTGGATCCGGCTAGCATCCCGGCAGGGGAGAGTGACTATGCGCGACTACACCAAATTCTACATTGATGGACAATGGGTCGAGCCGATCGGCACCGGGCGCGAGGAGGTCATCAACCCGACGACCGAGTCCGTCGCGGGCGTAATCGCATTGGGCAGCGCCGAGGATGTCGACCTGGCTGTCGCCGCAGCGCGGCGGGCGTTCGAGAGTTTCGGCCAGACGACCCGTGAGGAGCGACTGAGCCTGCTGCGGCGCGTTGCTGAGGTCGCGGAAGCCAGGATCCCCGATATTGCGGCGGCAATAACCGACGAGATGGGGGCTCCTGCATGGCTTGCCCAGTCGATGCAGGCGGCGCTGGGGGTGGTCCACACCCAGACGGCGATCGCGGCGCTGGAACATTACCCGTTCGAAGAAGCCAAGGGGTCGACCCTGATCGTCCGCGAGCCCGTGGGTGTCTGCGGTCTCATCACTCCCTGGAACTGGCCGATCAATCAGATCGCGGCGAAGGTCATCCCGGCGCTCGCGACAGGCTGCACCATGGTCCTGAAGCCTTCTGAGGTGGCGCCGTTCTCGGCCCACATCTGGGCCGAAATCCTTCATGAAGCCGGCGTGCCGGCCGGGGTCTTCAATTTGGTCGACGGAACCGGACCCGTTGTCGGCGCGGCAATCAGCAGTCATCCGCAAGTCGACATGGTCTCGTTCACGGGATCCACCCGCGCCGGTGTGGAGGTGGCCCGGGCGGCTGCCGCGACGGTTAAACGCGTGACGCAGGAACTCGGTGGTAAGTCGGCGAACATCCTGCTTGCGGACGCGGACTTCGCAACCGTCGTCCCGGCAGGGGTCTCGGCCGCGATGTTGAACTCCGGCCAGACCTGTTCTGCCCTGACTCGAATGCTGGCACCGCGCGAGCACTTGGCGGAGGTGGCGCGGATCGCAGGCGAAGCCGCCGCAGCTATTCCGGTCGGCCAGTCGGGCGCCGGCGGCGAGATGGGTCCGCTCGCCTCCGAAGCGCACTGGCGCAAGGTACGGGGATATATAGAGAAGGGTATCCAGGAGGGCGCAACGCTGGTGACAGGGGGCGCCGATCGCCCCGCCGGGATCGACAAGGGCTTCTACGTCAGGCCCACCATTTTCTCCGACGTAACGCCTGATATGACGATCGCGAAGGAGGAGATTTTCGGACCGGTGCTGGTGATCATTCCGTATGACACCGTCGATGAGGCGATCCAGATCGCGAACGACAGTCCGTATGGCCTCGCGGGCGGCGTGCAAGGGAGAGACGTTGACGCAGTCCGCAAGGTCGCTGCCAGACTGCGTACCGGGCAGGTGATGATCAACGACGCGAGCCTCGACTTCAACGCGCCCTTCGGTGGCTACAAGCAATCGGGAAACGGGCGGGAGTGGGGCGAGCATGGCTTCGCCGATTATCTCGAGATCAAGGCGCTCGTCGGAGGCGCGCTGGCCTGATCCTTGGTGATGAGCGATGGAGTGAACGCCGCTTATGTATGATCTACTGCGCAACCTGACGGTCGTGGAGGGCGCCTCTTTCGTAGCGGCGCCCAGCGCGACGCTTCACCTTCAGCAGATGGGGGCCGACGTCATCCGCTTCGACCCTATTGGCGGGGGACCTGACTTCACCCGCTGGCCCCGCGCCGAAAACGGCGCGAGCTACTATTGGGAAGGCCTGAACAAGGGAAAGAAGTCTGTCGCAATCAATCTCGGCTCGCCGCGGGGCCGGGAGCTTGCGCAGGATCTTGCGGCCACGGTTGGGCGGCTTGTGACCAACTATCCGGTGAACAGCTTCCTATCGCATGAACGTTTACAGGCAAAGCGGCCCGACATGATCACCGTTCGCGTCATGGGTTGGTCCGACGGTGGGAACGCGTTGGACTATACCGTCAATGCTGCAGTCGGGGTTCCGGGCATGACGGGACCGGCGGACAGCGACAGGCCGGTCAATCATGTGTTGCCGGCGTGGGACCTTGCGACTGGCCTGTATGCGGCCTTCGCGCTCCTTGCGGCCGAACGGGCTCGCGATGCTGGCTCGGGAGGTTGCGAGGTGAAGGTGCCGCTTGGGGATATCGCTCTGTCTTCGCTCGCTGCCCTGGGACAGGTCGGCGAGAGCTATATCACCGGGCGCGATCGACCACGCTATGGGAATGATCTTTATGGCGCTTTCGGGCGCGATTTCACGGCGGCCGATGGCGCGCGGGTCATGGTCACGGCGATCAGCCAGAAGCAATGGAACGGATTGCTCGCTGCTCTTGCGATCACTGACAAGGTCATGGCGCTGGAATCCGCCCTGGGTCTTTCGTTCGCGAAGGATGAGGGCCTGCGCTTCGACCACCGGGAGGCGCTCAATGCCATCGTAGGTGCGGCGATCGCAGAGCGTCCTCTGGCGGCCTTGGCAGAGGCGTTCGAGGACAACGGCGTGACCTGGGCCCCTTATCGCAGTCTGAGCGAAGGGCTGCGTCAGGACCCTCGGATCGGCGAGAATCCGATATCGTCGATGGTGGACCACCTGACGGGCACGCGCTATCCGACCCCCGGCGCAGCCGGCACGATCCCGCAGAGACCGCGCGTTGAGCCCACTCGTGCTCCCCATCTTGGGGAGCATAGCGAACAGATCCTCGCCGATGTCATGGGGCTCTCGACCGCACAGATCGGCCTGTTGGTTCAGGACGGTATTGTGAGCCTTGGCTAAGAGAGAGGATCGAGGCGACCCTTGAGGCCCTCTAAACCCCCGTACCGCTTCTGCGGACACAAGAGTCCCTTCGTGTCGGAATTTGGCCTTTAGCGCCGTGCGTGTGAACGACAGCTTCGCCCTAGACCAGGCCGTTGCCTGCGATCTGCGACACACAGGTGAGTGACGCCGCCGTCAGCTTCGTTGCTTCGTTGCGCGACTTAAGTGCCCGAACTGTTTTCGCTATCGTGTTCTGTCGCGCTGAAGCGCTAACGAACCAAGCCCGCAGGTTCGTCCTGCGGGCTTGGATAAGACCTAGGTGAGCCGGTTCGCACTATAGTGCCGGTCCCATCTCTCGCTTTCAGTACCGGTACTCGAACCGCAGGCCCAGCGTGCGGGGCATTCCGACCACACCGCGCATCAGCGTGCCGCCAGTCGTGCGGTCACGCACACCGAAGACGCTGTCGAGACCCTGCGAGTAGATATAGCTGAAATAGTTCTTGTCGAAGAGGTTGTCACCGAACAGGGCCAGCGACCAGCGGTCATTGGGACCATGGAGCGTCACGCGCGCGCCGACAAGCTGATAGCCCTTTTGAATGGATTGGGGATTGTTGTCTGTCACGGCCCCGACATTGCTATCGGAGACAAAGCTCATGTCCGTGCGTGCCGTCAGAGCATAGGCCGAATCTCCGATCGCGCTGTCATATTGTATACCGACAGAACCCTGCCATTTTGGCGAATAGTTGTTCGGCTTTCCTTTCAGATCCTGTGTCCCCCCAAAGCCCGGAAGCCCGGACGCGTTGGGATAGCTCAAGAACGCGGAATCGAGGTAGGCGACGGAGCCGTTGAGGCGCAGGCCATTGGTCGGCCTCACCGTCGCTTCCAGCTCCACGCCCTGCTGGCGCAGCGAGGCTGCATTGAAGACCCGGTATCCCACCCCGTCGAAAGCCCGGTCCTGGAAATCATCGATATCCATGCGATAAGCCGTAGCATTCAACGTCGCGATGCCATTTGCGAGCGTGAGCTTCGTGCCCAGCTCCATATTCTTGACCGTCTCGGAATTGAAGATGCGCGTCTGGTTCAGTATGACCGACGAGCCCGCCGAATTGAAACCACCCGACTTGAATCCCGTGGAATAGTTCGCGAAGATCAAAACATCGTCGGTCGGCTTGTAGGACAGATTGACCTTGTAGGTGAAGCGACCATCCGAGAACCGCAGATTGCTATTCTCCGCGGCGCGAAGAAGAACGCCGCTGGGATTCTGAACCAGCTGCACAAAAGTTCCCGTCTTGCGATCGCGCGTGTAACGCCCGCCTAGCGTCAGATCGAGAGTATCAGTGACGGCGAGGGTCGCCTGTGCATAGCCGGCGATGCTCTTCGTTGTTTGGTGGAAATCAAAATAGGTTCCAGGATCGCCCGGTGCGGCGCGGCAAGAGGCGACCAGCGCCGGCCGCGCTGCGGCAACCGCATAGCTGCACCAGTCAGCCCCGAATACATAGGTCTCATCAAGCCGCAGATCCTCATGGAGCAGGTAGATGCCGGCCACGAAGTCCAGTCGCCCATCGAGCAACTTGTCCTTGGGAGAGATGAGTTGCAGCTCGTGCGTCCAGCTATTGGAATCGAAGGTTGAACGACGTCCGGCCAACTCTCGCGGCGTGAGCACGACATCCCTCTCGTCCTGCACCTGCCACCAGTTGCGATTGGAATTGATCAGGCGAGCGGTGAAGCCGTCACCGAAGTCGAAGCTCAGGTCGCTCGTCAAACCATACTGCCGACTTGTCAGCGCACCTCCCCCGACCTGGTTGACTACATGGTCAAAAGGATTGGTGAGGTCCGGCACGACGCCGCCCAGAACGCGTGCGAAGTTCGCTGCGCCCGCGGCCGTCACGGTATCGGGCTTCACCTCCACCGGGATTGCGCCATCGCCGGTATTGCGCGTGTAATCCCCGCGAAGCAGCCACGTCAAATTATCGACCGGTTCGATTTTCGCCATCAGGCGACCGGCATAGGTACGCAGCTTGCCGAATGGCCCCGTGATCGTGGAGCGCGCAAAGCCATCGGTCGTCGAAAGGAGGCCTGCCGCGCGCAGGGAGAAGCCCTCCTTTACCGGAACATTAAGGACGCCGGTCGCTTCGTAGGTGTCGAAGCTGCCGCCCTGCAGCGCTACTTCCCCTTCGAGGTTGTCTGTCGGCTGATTGCTGTGAATGTTGAGTGCGCCCACGCTGGCGTTACGGCCGAACAACGTCCCTTGCGGCCCGCGAAGCACCTCGATGGAGCCCACATCGAAGAAGTGGCCGATGACCGAGCCGGGGCGCGGGATATAGACGTCGTCGATGAAGGTGGCGACCGACGGCTCGACGGAGGTGCCCGTCTGCGCCCCTACGCCGCGAATGTTGAGGCGCACATTTGCGATCTGCCCGCCTCGGTTGAAGGAAAGGCCAGGTACGACGCGAGCAATGTCGGACAGTTCCTTAACGCCTGACTGCTTGAGCTGCTCGCCGCCGAAAGCCATGATCGAGATGGGAACATCCTGAACGTTTTCCGCGCGCTTCTGCGCGGTGACGACAATATCGTCCACGTCGGCTTGCTGTGCCGGTGCCTCGGCTGGCTGTTGGGCGAAGGCATCTTGGGCACCTGTAACAACAGCGATTGAACACATAATTACGGCAAGCGCGGTGTGAGCTCCGCGACCGGCCGTCCGATCGATACCGACCGATTTCAGCAAATACTTTCGCATATTTCCTCTCCCTTGGGATGTAAGTGGATCTAAGTCCATTACTTGCGGGAGTAGGATGGATGCCGCTCTTCGAGCTCATGCCATTCCGTCATGATCCGCATAACGATTGCCTATTGCGCCGACGGCGCCGCCTGGCGGTCGACGCGATAGATCGCGTTTTCGACATCCGCCGCAATGAAGATGGCACCGTCCTCACTGACAGCGATGCCGCCCGACCGGGGGTATGGCTCCGCAAGATATCCCACCGGTAGATCTCGTGCGATTGTCCGCACGGCTTTGCCATCGGGGGTTAATTCCAGAAGGCGGCGATCGGCAACATCGAGCGCGAGGATGGTGCCATCGGGCGACACTATCACGTCGCATAACTGGCCAAGGCCATGGGCGATCTCGGTTTCCAAGCCTGTATCGAGTGCGATGCGCAAGATGCGCCCTTTTGCCTCGGCGACCAGAATGCTTCCATCACGCCCTTGCGCCAGGCTGACAGGCGCATCGACTTTGGCGGCGAGCGGTAGCTGCTGGCCGTTTTTGTAGAGTATTAGGCGATTGCGGCTCGGCTCGGCGAGAAGAAGGTCGCCATTGGCAAGTTTGAGCACATCGGAAGGCTTGTCGAAGCCCGTGATGGTCTTCTCGACGGCGCCTGACTCCTGGCCGATGATCTGAACCGCCCCCAGCAATTCGCTCGATGTGATGACCTGACCGTCTGCAAGGTTGATGGAGGACGGCAACCGGAGGTCGGCGACGATCCGACGGACCAGGTCCCGGACCCGTCCGGTTCGTGCATCGACGATCCGGATCGAGCAGGTGTCGGTCACATAGAGCAACGGCCCATCCGCGCCCTGCACCACGGCAATTGCGCGCGGAAATGCCAACTGGCCGCTGATCAGGGCGACGGATCGACCGCTTTCCGGATCGACATCCCAAACGGCATTGTCGGCCATATTGCTGACGAGCAGATGGCCCGAAGGCGCGACGGTCATGTTATCGGGCGCGGAGGGCAACTGCGCGATCATGCGCTTGCGCCCATTGCCGCGATCGATGTTCCAGACCTTGGCCGTCCCGTTCTCCAGGGCGAAGAGGCGTCCTTTGCCATCGATGCGCACAGAGCCCGGCCGGTCCAAGCCCTTGGCCAGCGTCTTCATCTGGCTGGTGCGCGGATCAATCCTGACGACCTCTCCCCGCTCCCAGAGCGGCCCATAGATCATCCCGTCGGCATCGACCGTAAAAGCGTTGAGTCCGCCGATATCATGCAGCACGTGGCGGGGTGCGGCTCCCCCGGTCAGATCAACATCCCAGAGTCCGTCGCCAAGGAACACCTGGCCCACGTAAAGATGGGTTTCATCTCGACTGAGCGCAAGCGAGTTGGCACCGGGAATGTCTTTGGCGACATCGCTGATGGTGCCGTCAGGAGCACGCTTACGGATGATACCATCAACGATCGCTGTCCAGTACAGCGTGCCGTCCCGCGCCACCACTACGTCGTCGGAGTGCCCTAGCGGAGGGCCGACAACAGTGCTTACGGCTCCACTTTTGAGATCGAAGGAAAAGATCGAGTCGCTCGACACGCTGGCAAGGAATACGCGTCCATCAGGAGTGGTTGTGATACCGTTCAGAGTATGAAAGGCGGAACCGGGGACCAGCAGGGAGACTTTATATCCGTCTGCAGCCACGGGCTCGGCTTCCACCGGTTGGGAAGCCAGCAATAGCAATGCCGATACAATCGCTGTCGCTGTTTTCATTGCCGATCCTATGTGTTCCTATGCGGGTCGATGCCCGCCAACAGCTCGAGATGCTTGGGGCCAACTGCAAAGGGGCACTCTCGCAAACTCCCTCTGATCGGCAGATCTTGTCGTTGGGGCGCTCATTGGCGAGCGAGGGACACAGGCGAGCCAATGGGCTCCCCTGCCCCATCCGAACGTCAGAAGTTGAAGCGCAGTTCCGCTCCGAGCACCCGCGCCTTGTAAATGGGGGTGAAGGTATTGGGCGCGAAGAGAGGGTTGTTCAGGCCGAAATAGGTCTTGTTCAGCAGGTTCTTGCCATAGACAGCGACTGTCAGGTTGGTGTCCGCAATTCCGAGGCTCAGGTTTGCATCCAGTGTATTTGTCGGGTTCAATATGTTGACGTTGATGTCGTTGCTGAACGCCGCATCGATATGCTGGAAGGACACGCGCCCAGTCGCCTGACCGATGCCGGTCTGGGTGCTGTAGCGAGCCCAGACGCCGTAGGACCAAGGCGCCAGATACGGCAGCTTCAGATCGTACTGAGAGGGAGTGACCGCGCCGCCATTCGTAAAGCCGATACGAATGAGATCGAAGCGGCTGTGAAGATATCCGAAGTTGCCGCCAAGTTGGAGGTTGCTGTTGACCTGGAAGCTTCCTTCGAACTCGACACCACGGATGGTTACGTCAGCCGTGTTTCGGGTCGTCTGGATGTTGCCCAGGACGGGATCGAGGATAGCCAGATCGCGCTGGAGATTCTTATACTTGTTCTGGAATGCCGCGACGCTGAAGCGGAGGCGGTTATCGAACATCTTCTGCTTCCAGCCGACCTCGAAACTGTTCTCGACTTCCTGGTCATACGGTCCCGGAGGCGATGTGAGCGTAACTTGGCGAAGATTATAGCCGCCGCTGCGGAAGCCCTTGGTGTAGTAGCCATAGAAATGTGTTTCGGACGTCGGGTTCCATTCGAGACCAATCTTGGGCGTGAAGGCATTCCACGAGTGATCGTCCGAAAAATTGGATGTCGGACAGGTATAATCATTCAGATTGCATCGCAGCGGAAGAGCCGCCGAGAGAGCCTGCGTGCTCGCGCTTTTGTGCTCCTTCGAATAGCGAGCCCCAAGATTGAGCGTGAAATTCGCTGGCAGCTTGATGTCGAAGTTCGAGAAGAGCGCATAGGTCCAAGACTTCTGTATGCCACCGCCCTCAAGACGGGCGGCCGCAAGATCGCGCGTTTCGACGTAGTTCAGTTTGTCGCCATAGTAGAAACCACCGATCGTTGCGGAGACCGGACCGAACGTACCGGCATAGCGAAGCTCATTGGACCATTGCTTCTGTCGGATGAAGATGCCGAGGTGGGCCGCGGTCACCGGTCGGGAGTCGGCATCACCGAGCGTGTCGCCATCGACATGGCGCCAGCCGAAGATGTTCACGATCTCGCCATTACCGAAGCTCGTCGGGATACGGGTATCCCATGTGACATTCTGGTAGCTGGTGTCGTTGAAGCCCTCTTCGTTCTGGCGGACATCGGTACCATGCAGCGTGGGGTCAGCCTGATTCTGGGTGACCACACCGTCGCCCTCCGAGCTGCCGACCTCAAAACGGACCGTACTTGTAAAGGCGTTGCTCTCGGGCTTGAGACGCAAGGCGCCACGAGCGATCGTGGACGTCCGCGCACCAAAGTGCTTGTTGCCGTTGAAGAGGTTATGGAAATAGCCCTTATCGTCGTTGTAGGACAACGCGATCTTTCCGCTCAACACACCGTTCGACGTGATCGGGCCTGACACGACGGTGGAGAAGGTCATATTAGGACCGGACTCGATGCCTGCTTGCGCATTGATGTGAAGGCGGTCAGTCGGAATGCCGGTCGTGACGAGAATGGCGCCGGCGGTCACGTTGCGGCCGAACAGAAGGCCTTGCGGACCACGCAGGACCTCGATGCCGTCGATGTCGAAGGTGCTGGCGAGCGCGACGCCGGCGTTCGCACCAACATACACGCCGTCGATGAAGACGCCCACCGTGGGCGTCGACGATGGGATCGTGCTGTAGATGCCCATGCCGCGAATGGAGAAATTGTTGACGCCCGGACCGGTGTTCTGACTGTTAAGATTGACGTTCGGAATCGCAACGGTCAGATCCGAGATGCTCTGGATGTTGCCCTCGCGCAGCTGCGTCGCCCCGAGCGCCGTCACAGCGATCGCAGTGTCATGGACGCTCTGCCCCACAGCGCGCTTGTTCGCGGTCACGATGATGTCGTCGACTGGCGCTGTGGCTTCCGCTCCGGCTTGGGCAGGTGCGCTTTGCGCAGAGGCCCCCGTACCGAGGCTTAACCCTATCGTAAGAGCGGAAAGCGACGAGATACCTCGAAACCGATTGATCTTATTCACTGAATACCTCCCCTACCGACGCAGCTGCGGATTATGCCGCTTTGAGCGCCCTACTTATGCTGGGCGCAAACTTTAGTGGAGGATGGGCGCTGCAAGAACATACCGGCACGGCATGGCGGCGATATCGGCCCCCTATCATCGCAGACGCCGGTTGTAGCGCCGCAGGAAAGCAGGTGCGCGCGCTGAGGTGTCTCGCGCCTGCGCGCGCACGACGCTCGCCTTGGCGAGTCAAAATAGCGCTTAATGCCGTGGTGCTATCACGGTCAACGCGAACGAACATGACTTGGCTCTTATCGAGGCTGCTACTTTGGTGCGCTCTGGCCTTTAAACATCTTTGGCGCATCTATTCATGCAAATCTCGATCTCACCCGACACAACACGTTCGCAGATGCTTGATGCTGCGAACAAAGCCCTGCAGCATGCGGACACCTTCCTCGGTAAGATCGCGAGCCACCTGAGCGCTCAGCTTCAGCGCGACCGCGCAGCCGGCAATCCCGACGCATCCCAATATGCGCTGCATGGTTATGCGTGGATGGCCACATATGTGGAGGGGTTGCGGCAGATGGTGCGCTGGGCCGAAGGCCTCGCGGCGCAGGCAAATCTGGGCGAGATGGAGGAACTCATTCTCCGGGTGGTGCTCGCGGAGTATCTTACCCAGTTGACCGATGGCGTGCCGATGAGCCAGGGTGAAATAGCGCGGCCCGCGACCCTCGGCATCAGTGGCCAGGACATCGTTGAATTCCGGGAAAACGTCGAAGAGGTTGTAAGGCAAGGTCGGGACCCTACACTGCGCGTACGCCTGGCCGAACTGGCCGCCAAGGGTTTCGATAGCGGCAATTTCGGTGAGTTGGGTCTCGATGAGACACAGGTCATGGTCCTTGAGGCCTTTCGGCGCTTCGCCGATGACGAAGTGCAACCTCACTGCCACGCCTGGCACCTCGAGGATCGGCTGATTCCCATCGAAGTCGTCAACGCGATGGCGGAAATGGGCGTCTTTGGCCTCACGATCCCCGAGGAATATGGTGGAGCCGGGATGAGCAAGATCGCCATGGCCATCGTGTCCGAGGAGCTCTCGCGCGGCTATATCGGGGTTGGTTCGCTCGCCACACGGTCGGAAATCGCCGCGGAACTCATTCGGCTGGGCGGTACGGCCGAACAGAAGGCGCATTATCTGCCCCTGATCGCTCGGGGGGAAATCCTGCCGACGGCCGTTTTCACCGAGCCCAATACCGGATCGGATCTAGGTTCGCTCTCGACGCGTGCCGCGCGATCGGATGGCAGCTACGTCATCACCGGCGCGAAAACATGGATCACGCATGCGAGCCGGTCAGACCTGATGATGGTGCTCGCGCGCACCGGCGCGGCGGACCAGGGTTACCGCACGCTGTCCATGTTCCTCGCTGAAAAGCCCAGGGGAACCGACGAAGATCCATTCCCTATCGATGGACTGACCGGCGGCGAGATCAAGGTTCTCGGCTATCGCGGAATGAAGGAATATGAGCTGTCGTTCGACGGCTTCGCCGTGCCTGAGACCGCGCTCCTTGGCGGGATCGAGGGCGAAGGGTTCAAGCAACTCATGTCGACGTTCGAGTCCGCCCGGGTTCAGACCGCCGCGCGTGCCGTCGGTGTCGCGCAAAATGCGATGGAGCTGGGATTGCGTTACGCGCTCGAACGATACCAGTTCGGCGAGCCGTTGATCAGCTTCCCCCGCGTTTCAGCAAAGATCGGCTGGATGGTTGCCGAGACGATGATGGCCCGGCAGCTCACCTATTTCGCGGCTCGTGAGAAGGACAGCGATCGCCGCTGTGACGTGGAAGCCGGGATGGCGAAGCTGTTAGCTGCACGCGTTGCCTGGTCCAACGCCGACAATGCGCTCCAGATCCATGGCGGAAACGGCTATGCGGAGGAATATTCGATCAGCCGGGTGCTATGCGATGCGCGCATCCTCAACATCTTCGAGGGGGCGGCCGAGATCCAGGCGCAGGTGATTGCGCGCCGGCTGCTCGCGGGCGGGAACTGACGGAGCAACGCGATGAAGGCGATCGTTCAAAGGGAAACCGGAGCAAGCAGTGTCCTGAAGCTTGCTGAGATTGACAGGCCGGAAGTTCGGCCGAGGGACGTACTCATCCGCGTGGTGGCCTGCGGCGTCTGCTATCACGACGTTGTCGTCCGCCAGGGCGTCTATCGCAAGCGCGTTCATATGCCGCTCGTTCCGGGCCATGAAGTCTCGGGGATCATTATAGAGACGGGGACAGCTGTCCGTCACCTTAAAGTTGGCGACCGTGTATGCACGGTTCAGCGCCGGTCGGTATGCGGCGAATGCCGCCACTGTCGCTCGAACCGCGAGACTCTCTGCGAATTTCAGGAGTTCATGGGCGACGCTCATCATAACGGGGGCTACGCCGAATTTGTCGCCGTCGCCGAAGATTGCACGGTTCGCGTTCCGGACGGCATCCCGCTTGAACAGGCATCTATCGTCGCTTGCGCGATCGGGACCCAGCTCAACGCCATTCGGGACGTGGCGAAGGTACGGCTCGGAGAGACAGTGCTGATCACTGGTGCTGGCGGTACCCAGGGTGGGCATGGCGTTCAGGTCGCGCGCGCGTGCGGCGCACATGTTCTGGCGTTGGCCTCGTCTCAGGCGAAAGCAGACGCAATCCTGGCTATCGGCGCGAGTGGCGTGATCGTCGTGAAGCATGGCGAAGATTTCTCGAAGCAGGTTCGCGAGGCGACGGATGGGCGTGGCGTGGACGTCGTTATCGACAATGTAGGTGCCGAGACCTTTCATTCGGTCCGGCGTTCGCTCGCGCAGGGGGGGCGGTGGGCATTGGTCGGAGCAATCTCGGGCATGAAGGTACCCTTCAATCCGGCCGAGCTATTCATTAATGGCATCGACATGCTCAGTGCCGTCAGCTGTTCCCGGTCACAGCTGGAAGATGCTCTCAAGCTGGTGAGCCTGGGCATGGTCTCCCCGATTATTGCGTCGGAGTTGCCGCTTGAGGATGCCGCCGTTGCTCATGAGCGGTTGGAACATGGTGAGTCGGGAGGGAAGTTGCTGCTTCGAATTGAGGAGGCAACTCAGCTGTAAGTGCTCACCTTCGGCGGCGGTCGCAAGGCTGGCGCCCGCAGGCACCCGCTGCGTATCAGATCGTCAATTTGGAGCGACGGTCTGCCTGCCTGATGCAGCGCAGGGTCACCCCATTCAGCCTGCGGATGGTTGCCAATTTTAACCTGCGGCTTTCCGACCGCCGAACGTGAACGGGCTGTCGACAGGATGCTTAAGTAGTCTAATCCAGAAACTTGATGGTGGACACCGCCGCAGTCCGCGGCGTGTCGATTTCGAAACGAGGCGTCAGTGGCCTAGCGCGCGGTACCAGTGGCTTGTGGACATCACGGCTGTGCCAGCAAACGGCCGGCGTTGGGGCGCGTTGCAGCCCGGCGGATCCACGTGAGGCGAATGGCCGGTTTCAGCGAAAGTGGTCGTTGCCGCAGCGATCTTAAGACGACCGGATCTGGTCGCGAACTGCCGGAAAAGCGGAACGTCTGCACCTGGGGAGCCGAAATCTCGCTCTGAGCGACCATAAAGGGTCGGCACTTGCCGGAACCTGAAAGCCTTGCTTTGGGACTTTGCTGCCATTGCTAATGATATGTTGAACGGAAAGTCTCGTCAGGAGCCGACATCCAGCGTTTATCAGACCGGCATCGCAGGTATCTCGACAGTTCGGTAGGCTTCTGCCCTTGATGGAGGCAACATCACGATCAGTTTCAGATGCCCAGGGACAATTCTGCCCAGCAAATTTCCGTTGACGACTGCAGCGACGTCGACGGTCGAATCCGACGTAGATGACAGCAACCCCGCGATTATGACGATCGGGGTTCGGTCGGTTCGAGCTGGCCATCGACCTTGCGACCTTCAATGAGCCGATCTCGCAGATCCTGTGTCCGTAAGAGTAAAGGTTTTTCCTTCGCTTATAGATCGAGCTTTGAACAGGCTCGATCGACAAGCGAAGTGGGCACTAAGCCTAAAGCAGGAAATCGTCGGCCACGAGTTTCGTCATCTGCGTATTGTAGAGCAAAATTGAGTCGCCAGTGTCGAACGTAATCAGGGTATTGTTCGCGACTTGCTTAGCATGTGCCATCACCTCAGCGAAGCTGGAAACACCTAGCCCAGCATCCAGGCTGATATAATCCTTTTGTCCGCCGGTGACACCGAAGTCCTCGATCACGTCACGACCGCCGCCTACCCCGAACTGGAAAGTGTCATTCCCCCAGCCCCCGTTCAGCGTGTCCTTCCCTGCGCCACCAATGATAAGATCGTTACCACCACGCCCGATAAGGTAATCTTCGCCTGCGCCGCCGCTAAGCGTATTGGAAGCGTGATCACCGGCGAGCCAGTCGTTATAAGCCGAACCGCTCAAACCTTCGATGGACTGAAAGATGTCACCCAGGGCGTCACCGGTGTTAAGCGAGGGCGTCAGCATGTCCACTTTGACACTTTGGGTTGCGGCCCCATAAAACGCAAAGTCGAGACCGTCACCGCCTGCCAGCATGTCGGCGCCCGCACCACCCTCCAGCGTGTCATCGCCTGCCAGGCCGTAGAGGGTATTAGGGGCGGCGTTTCCCATGATCTTATTCGCAAGCCCGTTCCCGGTACCGTTGATTGCATCTGATCCTGTCAGAGTAAGGTTTTCTAAAAACGCCTTTAGCGTGAAGGAGACCGAACTGTTGACAAGGTCAGTGCCGGTAGCGTCGGCTCCGGTTTCTGTCACTTCTACTACGACATCTCCCACGTTATCCACGAAGTAGATGTCGTCACCCGAGCCACCCTCCAGGCGGTCCGCTCCGATGCCGCCGTTCAGCGTGTCATTTCCCCCGTGACCCAGCAGAACGTCATTGCCTGCCAAGCCGCTGATCGAATTTGCACCCGCGTTGCCAGTCAAGGAATTAGCGAGTTCATTACCGGTTCCTCTGATCGCGGAAGATCCAGTGAGAGTGAGGTTCTCGACAAAAGCGCCTAGTGTGTAGGACACCGAACTGCTAACCAAATCAATGCCGCCCGCATCTTGCTTCGAACCAGGCGTAGTCTCCTCGCTGACCACGTCGCCGGCATTGTCGACAGTATAATTGTCATTGCCTGCCCCGCCTCTCAGGGTGTCGACCCCGCCCTTGCCATCGAGTGTGTCTGCGCCTGAACTGCCGGTGATGGTATTGGCCAGCTCGTTACCGGTGCCGATGAATGCGCCCGTGCCCGTATAGATCAGGTTTTCGACATTGGCTCCCAGCGTATAGCTGGTCAGGCTGGTTCGCACCAAGTCCGTGCCATTGTTGGCAGCCTCTATGACTATGTCGCCGAAATTATCGACTAGATAGGTGTCGTCGCCACCCAGGCCCGTCAAGCGGTCAGCGCCTGGGCCACCATCAAGTATGTCGTTACCACTTGTGCCCTCGACAGGCGCAGCAGCTTTGGTGTAGGTGCCCGAGGCGTCGGTGATGCGCTCGACCGATCCTGTGAAGATCTGGTCGCGCTGGGCGCTGGTGAGGGTCAGGCCACTGACCACGATGCTGTCCTGGCCAGTGCCGCCCTGCACCTGAAGCGCAGTGGAGGCGCTGTTGACCGTGAAGGTCGTGCCGGTGGTGTTGCTGCTCTCGACCAGCGCGCCGCTGATGGACTTGCCGCTCAGGTCAAGGCTCGCAGAAGCCGTGACGAGTTTGGCGCCGCCAAACGCATATATCTGGGTTATACCGGCCAGTGCGGCGGTATCGACCTTGGCGACCGTCGAGGTGTTGCCATACCCGCCGCCCGAGTTGCCCGACAAGTTCAATGCCTCCATGTGGCTCAGGCTGATGCTGGTCAGGTCGTACACCGTGTCGCGGTACACAGGCGGCACATAGATGATGTTGCCAGTCGCCGGATCGATTTGAGACGAGCCGTTTGACTGACTGTAATCATAGGACAGGTTCAGCGTGTCATAGCCAACGCCGCCATCGATGATGCTGCCTGCCCGCAGCTTGCCTGCGGCCGAAGCGGAGATAGTGTCGCTCTCGTTACCGCCTTGAAGCGTGACACGGCCCGTGCCGAGTGCCACGCTGATACCGCCTGTCGAAGGGTAGCTGCCGGTCGAAGGCGCAGTGCCGTCGCTCAATGTGACGGTGATGTCCACCCCGTCCCGCAAGGTCAGGCTGGCAGCGCTGGACGTGGCGTTGGTCAGTCGCACCTCTTCAAAGCCGGTGAACTGGAGCAGCGTGGACAGGTTGAAGTTGCCCGAACCGGTAAGCGAAAGAACATCATAACCAGCTCCGCCATCGAGCTGGTCACCAAAGTAGCGTGTTGTCGTACCGTCGTAGGTCATGGTCATTGCCGTCAGCGTCGCTGAGGTCGCCGCAACGACCTGATCGCCACCCAGAGGAAGCACCGTGTCATTGCCTGTCGTCAGAACGGTCGTTCCTGCAGGCACGGCAGCTTTGGTGTAGGTGCCCGAGGCGTCGGTGATGCGCTCGACCGATCCTGTGAAGATCTGGTCGCGCTGGGCGCTGGTGAGGGTCAGGCCACTGACCACGATGCTGTCCTGGCCAGTGCCGCCCTGCACCTGAAGCGCAGTGGAGGCGCTGTTGACCGTGAAGGTCGTGCCGGTGGTGTTGCTGCTCTCGACCAGCGCGCCGCTGATGGACTTGCCGCTCAGGTCAAGGCTCGCAGAAGCCGTGACGAGTTTGGCGCCGCCAAACGCATATATCTGGGTTATACCGGCCAGTGCGGCGGTATCGACCTTGGCGACCGTCGAGGTGTTGCCATACCCGCCGCCCGAGTTGCCCGACAAGTTCAATGCCTCCATGTGGCTCAGGCTGATGCTGGTCAGGTCGTACACCGTGTCGCGGTACACAGGCGGCACATAGATGATGTTGCCAGTCGCCGGATCGATTTGAGACGAGCCGTTTGACTGACTGTAATCATAGGACAGGTTCAGCGTGTCATAGCCAACGCCGCCATCGATGATGCTGCCTGCCCGCAGCTTGCCTGCGGCCGAAGCGGAGATAGTGTCGCTCTCGTTACCGCCTTGAAGCGTGACACGGCCCGTGCCGAGTGCCACGCTGATACCGCCTGTCGAAGGGTAGCTGCCGGTCGAAGGCGCAGTGCCGTCGCTCAATGTGACGGTGATGTCCACCCCGTCCCGCAAGGTCAGGCTGGCAGCGCTGGACGTGGCGTTGGTCAGTCGCACCTCTTCAAAGCCGGTGAACTGGAGCAGCGTGGACAGGTTGAAGTTGCCCGAACCGGTAAGCGAAAGAACATCATAACCAGCTCCGCCATCGAGCTGGTCACCAAAGTAGCGTGTTGTCGTACCGTCGTAGGTCATGGTCATTGCCGTCAGCGTCGCCGAAGTCGCTGCAACAACCTGATCACCATCCAAAGGCAACACCGTGTCATTGCCTGTCGTCAGAAAGGTCACATTAGGCATCTCATCACTCCGAATTATCTTAACCGAACCTTAAGCATGCGGGTCGGTTATCTAATTCGGCCATTGCAGCTGAATCATCCATTGTCGAGTACTGACAGCCATTATGGACCTACCGGAACATTGGTTGGAAGTCAGGGTTGTTCCAAGCGTACGCCGCTTCGCTGGCTGATGACTGCTCTACAGAAGCTGCGGCGTCGAAGATGGGCGGCGCGCGATGCGCCGTTTGCGCGCAGTATTCCTGATGTGTCTAGTGTCGGAAGGTGCATCCGTTCGTCGATGGCAATGGCCGTGTGGCGTACATCATGATGAATGTCGAACTGGTGACGGCAACACTCTGGCCTGATTTGGAAACCTTGCGCCGAGGTGGAAAGCTGCCATACCTTTACCGACCCGACGGAGGCCGATGATCGCGGAATTACTGCGTTATTCGGTTACCAATGGCGATGCCATCGTAGAAGGAGACGTCAACGGTGATGGTCTGGCTGACTTTGCGATCCAGCTAAGGGGCGTGGGTGCGCTAACGCGAAGCGACTTTCTGCTCTAAGGGTAACTACTCCGCAGGTTGAAGAATGTTCGCCCTGCGGAATCGCCCCCTTAGGAGCGAAACGGCCCATAAGGCCGATCCACCCAGAGCCAATGTGCAGCCGATCAGTCCGAGCGACAGCTTCCGTCAGGACAAGACGTTCATCGACGCGGATGTGAATGACCGGCTCTGGTCGCGACCTGCCGGTTAGCGGACGGACCGCATCTAGGAACGTAAAATTGGCGGCTGAATGGCGACAAAGGGTCGACCGCGACGCGATGCGTATGTCTGCTATCCGGACTATCGACGCTGCAAACCTTACATTTCCACCAGTCAATTCCGCATCGACGGAGTTGTTAATTGGGCAGATTGTTTCCGCGCGTTTCTAGCTTTATGAACGACTGACGCAATAGCTCCCCCAAGCCTCCATCAGTTTGACGCGGGCACCTGGCTGATTTGCCGTGCCTAGATATGTCGTGCGGCGATAGGCGGCCTGCACAGCGTCAGGTGTCTTGTGAGCCAGAGCAGCCTCGACAACGGCATCGGCAAAGCCTTCGTTTGCTGCCCAGTCTGTAAAGCTCGAACGAAAACCGTGAACGTGAAATGGCTCGCTCATGTCGCGCAGAACCTTCAGCAGAGTCATGTCTGACATCGGATTGCCAGCCACGCCGGGGAAAACGACATCTGTATCCGGAAGTTGCAGCGCACGCGCTTTCGTGAGCACCGCCAAAGCCGCGTTGGAGAGTGGAACCACATGCGCCTTACCCCGCTTCATATGATCGGCAGGAATCGCCCAGTGGTGCCCATCGAGATCAAACTCCGCCCATGTCGCAAGGCGCACCTCCTGGCTACGCACGCCGGTAAGTATTAGAAATTCTAATGCCAGCCGTCCGAAGGAAGGTTTGCGCCGCAAAGCGGTGATGAAGCCGGGCACTGCAATATATGGCATGGACTTGCGATTCTCTCGCGACTTCACCTGCCGGGGTAAGCCGCGTCCGGCTTTCAAGCTTCCATTTCCCGATGGGGCTTCGCGGGAGCGCCAGCCCTTGGCGTGTGCGTAGTCCAGCACCGCGCAGATCCGGTTGCGTACCTGGCGCGCGGTTTCGGGGATTTCCTGCCAGATCGGGGTCAGGACTTCGATTATATCGGCAGTTGTGATGCTGCCCGTCGGTATGTTGCCTAGCTTGGGAAAGACATAGTTCTGCAAGCTCGCGAGCCATTGGCGGGTGTAGACGTCGCTCTTCCAGCCTGCCTCGTTCTCGGAATGGTATTGAAGCGCCGCTTCCTTTAACGTCACTCTCGCTGCGGCTTCATCCTTCTTCTCAACGAGCACATCACGCTTCTCGACCTTGACAGCCTTGCGCAACTGGTTGGCCTTCTCGCGCGCCTCAGCCAGCGTCACGAGCTTCGCGCTGCCGATCCCGATGTCCCTTCGCTTGCCATCCTGCTGGACTCGAAGCAGCCATGATGCTGCACCGCTCTTCCCCACTTTCAGGAAAAGACCGTCACCGTCCTGATAGGTGCCAGGATTCTTCGAAGCGGCCTTCACCGCTACCGCCGAGAGCTTGCCCATTTCCTTCCCCACATTCCTTCGGGCCGTTCCGGAAAACTCAAGTGTGGGGAAGCTGACATCTTTCCCCACACCTTCCCCACACAGGGCATCGGATGAGAGTGGATCGCGATGGTCGTGCGGGGACGGAATAGGGGTAATATACCGCAGAAATCCAAGAGTTTCCATGGATGTCTAGGGATACCGGCAGATAGGAAATTGGTGGACAGGGCTGGATTCGAACCAGCGTACGGGAAACCCGGGCAGATTTACAGTCTGCTGCCTTTAACCACTCGGCCACCTGTCCATAACCGCCGCGGCCGAAAAATCGTGCCGTATCGCGATCGGGAGGGCGCTCAATGACGAAAGGAGGCTTGCCTGTCAATGCTTCCCGTGAAAAGAACGCGCCCATGAAAAGAGGACATCGTACCGGAAAGCCCAAGGGGGGATTCCCCCGCTTCTATGGCCGTCATGCGGTCACTGCAGCGCTCGCCAATGAGAACCGCATCGTGCGCAAGATATGGGGGACGCGGGAGGCCTTGGCCGCGCTGGAACTCCCGCCTGTCCTGCCCATCGTCTATGCCGATGTCGCCGACCTTGGCCGGATGGTGCCGTCGGACGCGCCGCATCAGGGCATCGTCGCCGAGGTGGAGCCGCTGGACGACATCTGGCTGGGCGACATTCTGGAGGAAGGGCGCGATGACAGCCGGCCGATCCTGGTGCTCGATCAGGTGACGGACCCGCATAATGTCGGCGCGATCCTGCGCTCGGCCGCTGCTTTCGACGCATTGGGGATCGTGACGCAGGACCGCCATTCCCCTGCCGAAACGGGCGTTCTGGCCCGCGCGGCATCCGGCGCGCTGGAGATCGTGCCGTGGGTGCGTGTCGTCAATCTGGCCCGGGCGCTCGATGAGATTGCGGAGGCGAATTACTGGCGCATCGGTCTGGATGGCGAAGCCGAGGTAACGCTCGACAAGGCTATCGGCGAATCGCGCGTGGCCCTGGTGCTGGGCGCGGAAGGCGAAGGGCTGCGTCACAACAGCATGGCGCATTGCGACATCTTGGCGAAGCTGCCGATCAGCCCGCGCATGGAGTCGCTGAACGTCTCAAATGCCGCGGCGATCGCGCTCTATGCGGCGGCGGTCGGCTGAGACGCGACCGCGCTCTATGCGGCGGCGGTCGGCTGAGACGCGACACGCCCACATCGGTCACATGACGGAATAGGGTATGGAGATCGAATAGGAGGATTGCGCCGCCATGCTACCCTGCGGCCGGAAGCGGATATGCGTAACGGCCGATTGGGCCACAGCGTTCCCGGCCACCGGAGCATAGCTCCAATCGGTTCCGCCATTGCTGGAGAAGTCAACATTATCGGTCGTGCTGCTTGGCGCGCTATAGGTCATGGTGAGAGTGGACGCAGGGCTTCCCTCGCTCGTCTGGACCACCGCCCCCGATCCTGTGCCGTCGCCACCCAGAGCAACGGCCATATAGGCGGGCGTAGGCAAAACAACCGATAAAGTGCTGACCTCGGTCGGTACGACGTCGGGATTGGTGATCGTCAGGGTAACGCGCCGCTTGCTGCCGGGAATCGCTTTGGGCCGGAGCGTGCCTTCCAGCGCGTTCCAGCTTGTCGGGCCCATCGCCACAGTGATGAGCGGCGGTTTGGGTTCCACGCTCAGCGTCACGTTGACGGTCACGGACTTGCTGTCCGCGTCAGGCCTGCCGGGCACCATCCAAGCAAGCCGATTCCATTGCAGAAGTACCAGTCCCATTTTACCGAAAAGCTGCCCTTGTAGGTGTCGGGCTTCACAAATCCGGTGCTGGCAAGCCGGAAATACACGGGCACGTCAATCGCGCCGGACCCAGCAGGTTCAGGAGGTTCACCACAGTCCCCTCCATGTAATAAGCCGCGATTCCGGGCTTCAATTCGGTCGTGGCGGCCGCATCGGCGAACAGGCGATAGGATATCCTGTCCGTCGCGGTGGCCGAGGTGAGAACGAGCGTAGCGTCGCTCTTCACCCTAGCCTTCAGGAAGTTGCCGCTGAGCAGCGTAAGGACATTGGCGCTCTCGCAGCTAAAGCCCGCGCCGGTCTTAGTCAGCGGAGCGTTGCCCACCTTCACTGCGGAGGGCGAGTAGGTGCCGATGTTTACAGCGGTAGGCGTCGTGACCTGGCAGGCGATCGCGGGCGGGGATAGTGAGGCGATCAGGAGGGCAATCAGCCGGAGGATGTACGGCGTCAAACTTGCCAAGCGCCGGAGGAGTGAAAGATCTTGCGATTTCAACGGCATCTTCATGGATGGTTGAAATATGGCGAGATCATTAACGCCAGCTAAAAGGCGGGCGGTAAGAGCGCCGGAGTTAGACTAAAAGCTAATGAAAAGCGCAATTATCCCGCTAACCGATGGAACGGTCGCACGTTTCCGGCTCAGGCCGTCCCCACGATCTTTGAAACGGCGGTAATTAGCCGAGATCAGATCAGGCACCTTCCAATGTCAACGCTTACGCCTTCTCCAGCGTGCATTGCAGCGGGTGCTGGTTCTGCCGTGCGAAGTCCATCACCTGATTGACCTTGGTCTCGGCGACTTCGTAGCTGAATATGCCGCAGACGCCGACGCCGCGTTGATGCACATGCAGCATCACACGCGTCGCTTCCTCCATGTCCATCTTGAAGAAGCTTTGCAGGACGTGAACCACGAATTCCATCGGCGTGTAGTCGTCATTGAGCATCAGCACCTTGTAGAGCGATGGCTTCTTGGTCCGCGTACGCGTGCGCGTCGCTATGCCAACGCCCGGACCTGTGGTGCCCGTGCCGCCTTCATCATCTTTGCCGTCGTCGCTCATACGCGCCGTCCGCCAGTTTTCTAGGGTCTGCTTGCTCATGCCAAGTCAGGATATGGCAACTATCGGGTGCAGCGCAAGGGGTTGCGCTCCCCGTTCACCATCAAAAGACGGCGACTGCCCGCGTGCTCCCATGCGCACAGACCTGACAAGAAAAGGGCGGCTGCTCCCGTGGAAGCAACCGCCCCTTGCAATTACAAGCCTTCGAGCGGCATACCGCCCGAAGATCAGGCGTCAGGCCGCGAGCGACTTGACCTTGTCGGTCACGATCGAAACGCGGCTGCTGATCGGCTGCGCGACTTCACCGGCGAGCTTGATGAGCGCTTCGCTGGTCTTCGCGCTTTCCTTGGCAAAGGCGTCGAACGCACTGGAGAGCATTTCGCTCTGAAGCTGGAAGAATTCGGTCGGCGACTTAACGGCGGCCAGGCTCTTCATCGTTGCGCTGGCCTTCTCGAAGGTCAGACGGCCATATTCGGCGGCGTCCTGGCCCATGGCTTCAACGCCCTTGGCCGCGATCTTGCCGGATTCTACGATGGCTTCGACGTTGCCCTTGGCAATGTCTGCCATTTCCTCGATTGCCTTGGTCGACTTCTCGACGCCGCTCTTCGCCTTCTCGTTCATATCGGCGAAGGCGGACTGGAAGCGGGTTTTGGCTTCGTCGGTGTACTTCTTGGTGTTCTCGATAACGTCGTTCACGGTTTTCGTTCCTTCTGCTGCCGCCGGGAGTGCGGACTTTTCCGTCTCCGGCGCGGATGTGATCTGCGAGGTGGGAGTATCTTGCGCTACCTTGTCGGTTGTAACGGCGTTGGCGGCAGCGGCCGCCGGCAGAACCGGAACCTCCACCTGTGCGACAGGAGCTTTCACGAGGGGCGCCTTTGCGGCAGGCGCTGTTACCGCCACGGGGTTAGCCGCGACCTTCTTTGCGACAGGAGCCTTTACAGGCGCCTTGACCGCGATTTCTTTAGCCTTCGATACGACGGAGGGCTTCACCGGAGCCGGCTTCGCAGCCTGGCCGGTCGCCTTCTCGGAAGCCTGCAGGGCCTGTCGCGCAGTAAGGGCGACGCCCTTGCCGCCAACGGGCGCCGGCTTCACATTCCTCGTCCTGGTCTTCTTTGGTTCGTCCGCCACAAACGGTCTCCCATCAATGCTGCACTGCACAATATAGGAAACATACAAACGAATCAAGGCTTTTGTTGCAGTGCAGCAAAAACGTCACGAGGATGAAATCGTAGGGCAATAATCGCTGGTATCAACGGCTCCTTACATAACGCCCAGGAGCGTCTTCAATGGCGGGGAGTCGCCCCTCGCCCGGACGCCGCGCCCCACGCACCTCCACGGTTTCGGGATCGTGGCCGCGCAGCCACTCCACCCAATCCGGCCACCAACTTCCGGGCGTTTCCTGTGCCTTGGCCGTGAATTCCTCCAGAGATGTGGCAGGTGTGGCAGAGGTCCAATACTGATATTTGTTCGCGGCGGGCGGATTGACGACTCCGGCGATATGCCCAGATCCTGCCAGCACGAACCGGTGCGGCCCCGTGAAGTGATCGACCAGTTTCCACACGCTTTGCGGCGGTGCGATATGATCCTCCTTACCCGCCTGGATATAGACCGGGGTTTTCACAAGCGTCAGGTTGATCGGCGTTCCATCGATGCTGATCGCATTCGAGATCACCAGCTTATTGTCGCGATACAGATCCTTCAAATAGCTGCGGTGCCATTTCGCGGGCAGGTTCGTCGTGTCGCCGTTCCAGTAGAGCAAGTCGAACGGCGCATAATCCTGCCCCATCAGGTAATTGTTGACGACATAGTTCCAAATGAGGTCGCGCCCGCGCAGCAGGTTGAACGTCGCGGCCATATAGCGGCCGTCCAGCACGCCCGAGGTCGTCAGCTTCTCGATCACCGCCAGTTGCTCGTCATTGACGAACAGCGTGAGGTCGCCTGCTTGTGCGAAATCGACCTGCGCGGTAAAGAACGTCGCGCTCGCCACCTTGTCCGCTTCCTCGCGCGCGGCGAGCAGCGCCAGCGTCGCCGCAAGGGTCGTGCCCGCCACGCAATAGCCGACGGTGTGGACGCTCTCCACATCCAGCAAGTCACGGACCGTGTCGATCGCGTCCACCTGCCCCTTCAGGATGTAATCGTCCCACTGAATGTCGATCAGACTTTCGTCCGCCGATTTCCAAGAGACCATGAAAAGCGTGATCCCCTGATCCACGACCCATTTCACGAGACTCTTTTCGGGCGCGAGGTCGAGAATGTAAAAGCGGTTGATCCATGGCGGGAAGATAATGAGCGGCGTCTTCAGCACCGTCTCGGTCGTCGGCGTATATTGGATCAACTGATAGAGCGGCGTTTCATGGATCACCTTGCCCGGTGTAGCGGCGATGTTGCGCCCCACTTCGAACTGAGTGCCGTCGGTGTGCGTGAGTTGGCCCTTCTCCATGTCGGCGAGCATATGCTTGATGCCCTTGACCAGATTCTCGCCGCCGCTCTCCAGCGTTTTTTCCAGGACCTTGGGATTGGTCATCGGAAAATTGCTGGGTGAAAGCGCATCGATGATGCCGTTGGTGACAAAGCGAAGCTGCGCCTTTTGCTTCGGGTCGACGCCATCGACGTTATCGACCAGCCGCGTCAGATAATCCGACGTCAGGAGATAGCTCTGCCGAATGAGATCGAAGAACGGATGCTGCTGCCAAGCGGGATCGGCAAAGCGCCGGTCCTTGCGCGCGGCCGGGCTGTCGGCGGGCGCGGGATCAGGGTTGCTTTTAAGCCAGCCCGATCCATCAACGAAACGCTGCCACATCGCGACGCTTTCGTTGATGTAGTCGGTCTGCACGCGGGCAACGGCGGTGGCGTCGAACGGCGGTTCGCCACGTGCAACCTGCCGCGTGCTGTGCTCAAGCATCATCTGCTGCGCCCGACCGATTGCATGAGTCCATTGCTGCATCTGTTCAAGTGTCGGCAGCACCGCCCCGGTAATGGCATCGGCTGGCTTGAAGGCCGACGTTTGCGCGGACTTCGGCTTTTCCGGCGCGGCTTCCGCTTCAGGAGCAGCAGCAGCCTCTTCCTTTGCCGCACGCTGCTTTTTATCCGCCTTCGCCATCACACTCTCCTGCGCAGAAAACCGCGCGCTTCTTCTGGCCAGCCGTGCTGCACCGGTCTATACCGCACTCGCTCCAGTGTGAGCACTTTGCCATCCGCTGGAGACTACGCACAATAGGCAACTAGGGCTACTACGCACAACCCAAGGAAAGTATCGACCAATGTCCGAAGAATTCTACCGCATGAAACGCCTGCCCCCTTATGTCATCGCCGAAGTGAACGCGATGCGGGCCGCGGCGCGTGCGGCGGGTGAGGACATCATCGATCTTGGCATGGGCAATCCCGACTTGCCGCCGCCCGATCACGTCATCGCGAAACTGGTGGAGGTGGCGCAAAAGCCCGACGCGCATGGCTATTCCGCGTCGAAGGGTATTCCGGGTCTCCGCAAGGCGCAGGCGAATTATTACGGGCGGCGCTTCGGTGTAGACGTCGATCCCGAGACGGAAGTCGTCGTGACGATGGGATCGAAGGAAGGATTGGCGAGCCTCGCCACCGCGATCACTGCACCCGGCGATGTCGTGCTCGCGCCTAACCCAAGTTATCCGATCCACACCTTCGGCTTCATCATCGCCGGGGCCACGATCCGTTCGGTGCCAACCACGCCTGATGAGCAGTATTTCCGCTCGCTCGATCGCGCCATGGCGTTCACCGTGCCGCGCCCGTCGATCCTGGTCGTCAACTATCCGTCGAATCCGACCGCCGAGACCGTCGATCTCGCCTTCTACGAGCGGCTGGTCGCCTGGGCGAAGGAGAACAAGGTCTGGATCTTGTCCGACCTTGCCTATTCGGAACTGTATTTCGACGGCAATCCGACGCCTTCCATCCTACAGGTGCCGGGCGCGAAAGATGTTGCGGTGGAGTTCACCTCGCTTAGCAAGACCTACTCCATGGCAGGCTGGCGCATCGGCTTCGCAGTCGGCAACAAGACGCTGATCGCGGCGATGACACGCGTGAAAAGCTACCTCGACTATGGTGCCTTCACCCCCATTCAGGCCGCCGCCTGTGCCGCGTTGAACGGCCCGCAGGATATCGTCCAGAAGAACCGCGAACTCTATCACAAGCGCCGCGACATATTGGTCGAAAGCTTCGCACGCGCCGGATGGGACATCCCCGCTCCGCGTGCATCCATGTTCGCATGGGCGCCCTTGCCTCCAGCCTTGAAAGATATGGGCAGCCTGGAGTTCTCCAAGCAGCTGCTCACCCATGCCAAGGTCGCGGTCGCGCCCGGCGTCGGCTATGGCGAGGACGGCGAAGGCTATGTCCGCATCGCTATGGTCGAGAACGAGCAGCGGCTGCGCCAGGCAGCGCGCAACGTGAAACGCTACCTCCAGAGCATGGGCGTCAATACGCCGAATACGAAAGCCGCGGTCTGAAATTGCTTTCCGCCGGACGGTTTGCGCCGTCCGGCGGCCATCCTGCCCTTCAAAACCCCACCCCTCCTAGACCCAAGGAATCGCGATGCTGCTTTTCAGAGGCAAGGAATCCAATCCCCGGTCCTTCGCAAAAGCCGTAAGCTGGCGCACCCTCGGCAGCATCGACACATTCCTCCTGGGCCTGTTCTTCACGCATGATGTCAAGGCAGCGGGCGCGATCGCCTCGACCGAAGTCGTCACCAAGATTCTCCTGTACTACGGTCATGAGCGCCTTTGGGCGCAGTTCGGCTGGGGTCTGGCGCCACATGCAGTTGCGCCCACGCCGGCTCCGGAAGCGGAGACAGCCATTCTGTGATTCCGATGCCGCAAGTCGCTCAAGTCGCGCAAACGATCCAACTCGCCCTTGCCCCGGTTTTCCTGCTTGCGGGACTCGGCGCGTTTCTCAACGTCTGCACCGGTCGGCTCGCCCGTGTGATCGACCGCGCCCGCGTCGTTGAAAGTCTCGTATTGGCGACGCGTGGCAAGGAACATGACCGATTCGTCGATGAGATCCGCAAGCTCGACCGCCGCATGACCGTGGTGAACAGCGCGATCTTCCTGACCGTTGCGAGTGGCGCATCGGTTTGCCTAGTCGTCATCCTCCTGTTCGGGTCCGAGCTGTTCCACGGCCATATCGGTCGTCCGATAGCGTTCCTCTTCATTGCTGCGATGATGCTGCAGGCAGCGGCGTTCGTCACCTTCATCATCGAGATTCGCTTGGCGTCTCGCACCATTCACATCCGCAACGAAGTCCTCTTCCACAAAGCGGAGGAGGATGAAGGCGCATGATCGAAAAGCGTCTTTTGCAGGTTATCGTTGCCCTCGCCTGCATCGTGCCGCTGGTGACGGGCAGCACGGGCATATTGCACGGTCCGCAATGGCTGCGCGGCGTGGGTGCGGCGCCTGTCGATCTGGACAGCCACTTCCGCTACATGAGTGGCATATTCTTCGGCGTTGGCCTCGCTTTCTGTTCCTGCGTGCCGAACATCGAGATGAAGGGCGAACGCTTTCGGATGCTCGGCATGTTCGTTGTGATTGGCGGCCTCGCACGGGCCTACTCGCTATTGTCGGTCGGCGCGCCGTCAAAGGGCCATCTGCTCGGCCTTGCCATGGAACTCGGCGTCGTTCCCTGCCTGATGCTATGGCAAGCCGCCTATGCACGCCGCTCCAAGGAATTGAGTTAGCGCTTCTAATTGCTGCGCGGCATTAATCATCACGCGAATGTCCGGGCATACCACCATTCCGTCGCCTGCTCAGGAATGCGTCGCTCCGGCGAATACCATTCGTGTCGGCGGCGCGGCAAACGACCAAAGCTGTCCAAGTGAGCTATGCTGCATTCCATACTGGCGATAACTCTCGCACGCACATTACACTGAGTGCGCCCACATACTGTGCGACTGAATAGAGGGCATGTACCGCAAGCATGAGAGGGGCCGCCGGGTCATGCCCGACGGCCCATCATTTGCATGGTCAGCGGCCGGAAATGCCGCCCAAGGGAAACGTTGATCGCGCTATTTTCGATACAGAGGCACCCACCGCGCTGACGGTAAAATGATGCCGGATTTTCGAAAATCGACGCTAAAGGCGTCGCTCAGCGGCGCGTTTCCTGAATGGACTTGACCGACCCCAATACTGAACCATGAGACATCGGATCACCTCCTTTCGCTATGTTGAACACTGCGTGCCGGTTTGGGCAGTTGCCTGTTCCGGCGACACCCGATTAGTGAATCAATTGCGACTTTCGATCAAGGCTTGAAATAATCTTTTTTGCCATCATACTTGCTCGCTCGTGCGGCGAAACCTGCGGCATGGTCAACCCCTGCAATCCTCGATCACCCGCGTGATTTCCGCCCATGTCGGTAGAACCAGCGGCGCAGCGCCTGGTACTTCGACCACAAACCGCCCCCTGCTGAACGCAATCTGGTCGAGCGCCGGGTCGCTCCCGGCCCGCACGGCAACGAACTGCGCCGGGTTCGCGGTCGACGCCTGCAACGGCCACGACGCCACACCGAAGGTCGTCCGCACAACCATCTGCCCTGCCACTCTCGCCGCAGCCGGCGCGAACACAAACTGCCGCAAAGGCAGCTCGCACCGTATCGTCAATACAGGCAAAGCGCCCGCGACGCCAAAAGTCGCGCTACTGGACGATCCCCCCGTCTGATAGCGCCACTCCCCCGCCGTCAGGGGCCAGTCGCGCCAGTCCTTCGGCTGCACAGGCGCCGGTGCTGGCGCGGGTGCTCGGACAGGTGGCAGCGGCGCGGGCGCAGGCTCCTGCCGAGGCGGCGCAACGCACGACGCAACAAGGACAAGAGCGGCGAGCGGAAATCGGAAAAATCGCATCGCCGGGGTATGGCCCAGCCAAGCAACAGCCTCAACCGCTAATCGGCGTGGGCGCTACCCAAATTTCCGCTGCGTCTTCCCATAGCGCATCTTCCGCGTGCCCGGCTTGCCTTCGCTCGCGCGGCCCCTTGGCGCGGCGACCTGTTGATCGACCGGCAATCCAAGTTCCTCTGCTTCCAACTTGCGGATTTCGTCACGGATGCGGCCGGCTTCCTCGAACTCCAAGTCGGAGGCGGCTGCGCGCATCTTCTTTTCCAGGTCTTCGATGTACGCGCGCAGGTTGTGGCCCACCATGTGCGGGCGATCCGCGTCGCCCGTGTCGACCAGCACGCTGTCCTTGTTCGAAACATGGGCGATGATGTCGCCGATGTTGCGCTTGATCGTTGTCGGCGTGATGCCATGTTCGAGGTTGTATGCCTCCTGCTTCTCGCGCCGCCGCCCGGTCTCGTTGAGCGCCCGCTCCATGCTGCCGGTCACGCGGTCGGCATAGAGGATCACGCGGCCATCGACGTTACGCGCCGCGCGCCCGATCGTCTGGATCAGCGAAGTTTCGGAGCGCAGGAAGCCTTCCTTGTCCGCGTCCAAGATCCCAACCAGTCCGCACTCCGGGATATCCAGCCCCTCGCGCAGCAGGTTGATGCCGACCAGCACGTCATAGACGCCTAGCCGCAAATCGCGGATCAGCTCGATGCGCTCCAATGTCTCCACGTCGCTGTGCATGTAGCGGACCTTCAGCCCCGCCTCATGCATGAACTCGGTCAGATCCTCCGCCATCCGCTTGGTCAGCGTCGTCACCAGCGTGCGATATCCCGCCGCCGCCGTCTTGCGCGCCTCGTTGATGAGGTCGTCGACCTGATCCTCGACCGGCTTGATCTCCACTGGCGGATCGATCAGCCCCGTGGGACGGATCACCTGTTCGGAGAATACGCCGCCTGTCTGCTCCATTTCCCAATTGCCAGGCGTCGCAGAAACGCTGACTGTCTGCGGTCGCATCGCGTCCCATTCGTTGAAGCGCAGCGGGCGATTGTCGATGCAGCTCGGCAGGCGAAAGCCATATTCCGCCAGCGTGATCTTCCGCCGATGATCGCCCCGCGCCATCGCCCCGATCTGCGGCACGGTCTGGTGGCTCTCGTCGACGAAGAGCAGCGCATTTTCGGGCAAATACTCGAACAAGGTCGGCGGCGGCTCACCCGGCAGGCGGCCCGAAAGAAAGCGCGAGTAGTTCTCGATCCCCGCGCAGGAACCGGTCGCCTGAATCATCTCCAGATCGAAATTCGTGCGCTGCTCCAGCCGCTGCGCCTCCAGCAGCTTGCCTTCCATGATCAGTTCCTTCAGCCGCTCCGACAGTTCATGCCGGATCGCGTCCATCGCCTGCTTCAACGTCGGGCCGGGCGTAACATGGTGGCTGTTCGGGAAGACCTTTACATAGTCGAGCGTCGCTATGCGCTTGCCGCTCAGCGGATCGAACTCGGCAATCTCCTCGACCTCGTCCCCAAAGAAGCTGATGCGCCAAGCCGTGTCCTCATAGTGCGACGGAAATATCTCCAGATTGTCGCCCTTCACGCGAAAATTGCCGCGCGCAAAGCCCATGTCGTTCCGCTTATATTGCAGCGCCACCAGCTTGCGGATCATCTCGCGCTGGTCGGCGACTTCGCCCTTCTTGATCGGGAAAGTCATCGCCGAATAGGTCTCGACCGAGCCGATGCCATAAAGGCAGGAAACCGACGCCACGATAATCACGTCGTCCCGCTCCAGCAGCGCACGCGTCGCGGAATGGCGCATCCGGTCGATGCTCTCGTTGGTGCTCGACTCCTTCTCGATATAGGTGTCGGAACGCGGCACATAGGCTTCCGGCTGATAGTAATCGTAGTAGGACACGAAATATTCGACGGCATTGTCGGGGAAGAAGCTCTTGAACTCCCCATATAATTGCGCGGCCAAAATCTTGTTCGGGGCCAAGATCAGCGCTGGCCGCTGCAATGCCTCGATCACCTTCGCCATCGTGAACGTCTTGCCCGATCCGGTGACGCCCAGCAGCACCTGGTCGTGTTCCCCCGCCAGCGCCGTCTGCACCAATTCCGCGATCGCGGTCGGCTGGTCGCCCGCCGGTTCGTAGTCGGAGACGAGCGTGAACGGACGCCCGCCTTCGGTCTTTTCGGGACGCGCCGGGCGGTGAGGGACGAAGTCTTCGCCGGTCTCTGGTTCGGCAAGCGAGGTTCGGATTTGAATAGCCATCGCGCACTGATATGGTCGCTCGCAATGGGCCGCGCAATGGATGTGCGGCGACACGGGAGACGGCTGGCATGAAAGCGGCGATATTGGTGTTTGGCGCGGCGCTCTTGCTTACCGGCTGCGGCAAGAACGACAAGGCCGCGACGGGTCCGATGACCGCCGAACAGGTCGCCAGCAAGATGGACGAAGTGAAGCTGGAACCCGGCGAATGGGAAGCGACTCAGGAAATTCTGGACGTCCAGATGACCGGCCTGCCCAAGGACGCGCCCGCCAATGCGATGAAGCAGATGGTTGGGCAGAAGAACACCGTCAAACACTGCATCACGCCCGAACAGGCGGCCAAGCCTGGCGCGGATTTTCTGGCCGCGCAGAAGGACGCGAAGTGCGCTTACGCGAACATGGACATGAACAACGGCATCATCAGCGGCACGATGACCTGCAGCGCGCCGAACAATCCCAAGGCAGTCATGAAGATGATGCTGAAAGGCACCTATCAGCCCACCAGCTATGCAATGGCGATGGAGATGCAGTCCGAAGGCATGGGCGGCGGCATGGGCATGACCATGAAGATCAAGAGCGAAGGCAAGCGCATCGGCGATTGTCCCGCTGGTGCAGCCACGACCCCGAAGGCTGGAGACTGACACACATCGGATGAAGACGAAAGGACAGGCAGCATGATCGGTTACGTGACTTTGGGCATCAACAATGTCGAAACGGCGCGCGCATATTATGACGGCCTACTGGGCAGCATCGGCGCGTCGCGGCTGTTCGAGCAGGGTGAGGACGGCAACTTCCTCACGATGTACGCAACATCTTTCGAAGCCCCTGGCATCGCCATCACCCGCCCCTTCGATGGCGGAGCGGCCTCTCCGGGAAACGGTAATATGGTAGGGATCGAGCGCCCAACCCGCGCGGATGTCGATGCTTTTCATGCCAAGGCGCTGGAACTCGGCGGTACGGACGAGGGCGCACCGGGATTGCGCGGACCGGAGGGACCGCAAGCCTTTTACGGCGCATATTTTCGCGATCCCGAGGGCAACAAGCTTGCGGCGTTCTGCATCGGACCCGACCACTGATCGCCCCGTTCGACCTGCCCGCATATCTCGACCGCATAGACCTGCCCGTTGCACCAGCCCCGGACTTAGGCGGGCTGGCAGCGGTGCATCGTGCGCACCGGCTTGCAATCCCGTTCGAGAACCTCGACATTCCTTTAGGACGCGGCATCGCCATCGACGGGCCTTCGGTGTTCGCTAAGCTGGTGAAGCGGAAGCGCGGCGGCTACTGCTTTGAGCAGAACTCACTATTCCTGCGCGCCTTGCATGTCCTAGGTTTCACGGCGCGCCCGCTGCTCGCCCGCGTATGGCTGTTGGCGACCGCGACGCCGCCGCTCACACACACGCTCAATCTGGTGACGATCGAGGGCCGCGAATGGATCGCCGACGCGGGTTTCGGCGGCAGCTTCTCCCCGCCCCTGCCCCTTGAAGACGGCGCACAGACGCTAGCCCCGGACGGCACCGCGCATCGCCTGATCCTGCGGGACGAACGCACATGGATGCTGGAACGCGCAGGCGATCCCGGTGCAACAGATGGTCGCAGCGCCGCCACGCGCGATTGGCAAGCGCAATATAGCTTCACTCTCGATCCCGTCGAAGCCATCGACCTCGAACTTTCCAATCACTGGACGGCGACGCGACCGGACACGCGCTTCACGACGCTGACAATCGCCAGCCGGGTGATGGCGGACGGCTTCATCTCGCTCTTCGACCGGCAACTGTCCGTCCACCGCAACGGCCAAAATGACAGTCGTTTGATCGAAACCGTTGCCGACTACCGCGAAGTGCTGATCGGGCAATTCGGGCTTGCACTTGCCGACGCGGAGGTAGAGCATCTGTTCCACCAACTATAAATAAGGGGGACAAGAGGATGCGCGGGATATTAGCGGCGACCGTAATGCTATTGGCAGGATGCAGCGCGGCGGAAGCGCCTCCGCCCGAAAAGGAAGATGCGCCGATCCTGCTGAAGGCGGGCCAGTGGACGATGAACCGCACGATTACCGGTTACAACACGCCCACGATCACTGCGGAAGAATATGCCCGGATGGTCGGCACCAAGAGCACGGCGGAGGTCTGCGTCGCGGTGGCATCCAATGGCTATCCGGATGCCGACGCGCTTGCGGGCGAAGAGGGCAAGGACTGCACCTACAAGGAAACGAGCATCCGCAAGGGGCGCTTCATCGGTACTCTTTCCTGCAAGGCAGGCAAGGGCACGTCCGAACTGGTGATGGAAGGCAATTACACGCCCGAAACCATGACGCTCGGCGTCAGTATGACCAGGACCGAAGGCGGCAAAGCCGTGCTACGGACGACGCACGACCTGTCGGGCAAGCGCACCGGGGAATGCAGGGCGGCAGTGCCGGCCTGATCGGAGGGACCGGCTGCCTTCCCCCTCGAACGCAATTCAGCGATAGGGCGGGTGGTGAAGTCCCTTGGGGCTGAGCGTAAAGATCTCAGCCCCCTGTTCGGTGATGCCGATCGAATGCTCGAATTGCGCCGATAGCGAGCGATCCCGAGTGACGGCGGTCCAGTCGTCATCCAGAATCTTGACGCCGGGCTTGCCGATATTGATCATCGGCTCGATAGTGAACATCATTCCGGGACGCAGTTCAGGTCCCGTGCCGGGGCGACCATAATGGGCCACATCAGGCTCATCATGATAGACAAGGCCAACGCCATGGCCCACGAAGTCCCGCACCACGCCATAGCGGTTCTTTTCCGCATGACGCTGAATGGCGTGCCCTATGTCGCCCAGATGGTTGCCCGGATGCGCCTGCTCGATGCCCAGCATCATGCATTCATATGTGACATGGACCAGGCGCTTTGCCTTTAACGGCACGTCCCCGACCAGGAACATCCGGCTGGTGTCGCCGTGCCAGCCATCGATGACGGCGGTCAGGTCGATATTAAGAATATCCCCCGCCATGAGGGTTTTCGCACCCGGAATGCCATGACACACGACGTGGTTCACCGAAATGCAGGTCGCATGGGCATAGCCGCTATAGCCGATGTTGATGGGAATCGCGCCAGCCGCAACGATCGCATTGCGGGCGAAATCGTCGAGCTCGCCTGTCGTGACTCCCGGCACCACCAATGGCACGAGCGCGTCGAGCGTCTCGGCAGCGATCCGGCCAGCCCGTCGCATCCCTTCGAACGCGTCCGCTCCGTAAAGCTTTATAGCGCTTGTTCTGGACCGTGGTGTGTCCGCAGTGACGTCGACATAGGTGATCATCCCCATCCGATAGGGAGTCTGGCGCCGATTTTCCAGTGATCTCCGCACATTCGGGACAGTTGCGAGATTTGCCAAGGGCGCTACGGATGGCGGGAACAGTGGGAGCCTACCGATGACGATCACGATCACCGCTTTCGAAAACTCCCCAGATCGCGGCAGGGGATTGGCGCGCGACATGCGCGTCCGCTGGGCGCTGGAAGAAGTGGGGCAGCCTTATGACGTCCGCCTCATCTCATTCGACGCGCTGAACGACCCCGCGCACCGCGCCTTGCAGCCTTTCGGGCAGATCCCAACCTATGAGGAAGGCGATCTTGCGCTGTTCGAATCGGGCGCGATCGTATTCCATATCGCGGATCGCCATACGGGCCTGCTACCGGCAGATGCGAACGCGAAGGCGCGCGCGATCAGTTGGATGTTCGCAGCGCTGGACACCGTGGAGCCGCCCGTCTGGGAATTTTCCATCGCCCGCATTCTTGAAAGCGGCAAACCATGGTTCGAGGAACGCCAGTCCATGCTGGCGGAGCGCGTCCGCAAGCGGTTAGGCGAGCTTTCCCAGCGAATCGGCGATGCCGATTGGCTCGACGGTGCATTCAGCGCGGGCGACTTGCTGATGGTGACGGTGCTGCGCAGGTTGAACGGATCGTCCCTGTTGGAGGAATATCCCAGCATCTCCGCCTACATCGCCCGCGGCGAAGCACGGCCCCCTTCAAACGAGCCTTCGACGCGCAACTGGCGGTCTTCGTCAGCCAGCAACCTTAGCCTGGCTTCAAAACACCGCCGCCACGAACTTGGCGAAAGCGTCGGCACGGTGGCTCATCGCGTGTTTCGCGTCAGGGTTCATTTCGCCGAAGCTGATGTCATGGCCCAGCGGCACGAACATCGCATCGTAGCCGAACCCCTGATTGCCACGCGGCGGCCAGACCAGTGTCCCGTCCACGCGCCCCTCGAACGCCTCGACATGCCCATCAGGCCACGCCAGCGCCAGCGCGCAGATGAAATGCGCGGACTTGCTTGCCTCGGGCCCGGTCGCCTCCAGCTTCTGCCACACGGCACCCATCGCCATGTCGAAGTCCTTCTCCGGCCCCGCCCAGCGCGCCGAGAATATGCCCGGCTCGCCCAGCAACGCGTCAACGCACAGGCCGCTGTCGTCAGACAGTGCGGGCAGGCCGGACAGGTCCGCCGCCTGCATCGCCTTCAGCTCCGCATTGGCGATGAAGGTCGTGCCGGTCTCCTCCGGTTCGGGCAAGTCAAGGTCCGCCGCCGACACCGGCTCGATCCCATAGGGCGCGAGCAGCGCGCGGATCTCACGCACCTTGCCCGGATTATGGCTGGCGATCACCAGCTTGCCGGGTTTCAGTTTCCGGATCGCCTGTGGCGCATTCGGATCGTCGGCGATGAAATCGCTCACCGGCCGGTTGCCTTATCCTGTGCCGTGAAGATCTGCCCACAACCAATCCGCGCAAGCCGCAGCAGACGCAGCAATTCTTCCTCGTCGAAAGTCGCGCCTTCCGCCGTCGCCTGCACTTCGGCGAGCTTGCTGTCGCCGGTCAGCACGAAGTTGGCGTCCGCCTCCGCGCTCGAATCCTCGATATAGTCGAGGTCGAGCACCGGCGTTCCCTGATGGATGCCGCAACTGATCGCCGCGACTTTCTGCAGGATAGGGTCTTCCTTCAGCAAGCCCTTCGCCATCAATCCATCGACCGCGATCCGCAACGCCACCCATGCGCCGGAGATCGACGCGGTGCGCGTGCCGCCGTCGGCCTGCAACACGTCGCAATCGATCGTGATCTGCCGCTCACCCAGCTTCTTGAGGTCCACCACAGATCGAAGCGAGCGCCCGATCAGCCGCTGAATTTCCTGCGTGCGACCCGACTGCTTGCCCTTCGCCGCTTCACGGCTGCCGCGCGTATGCGTTGCGCGGGGGAGCATGCCATATTCCGCCGTCACCCAGCCCTCGCCCTTGCCGCGCAGGAATGGCGGCACTTTCTCCTCGACCGACGCAGTGCATAGCACCCGCGTGTCGCCGAAGCTGATCAGGCACGAACCCTCGGCATGGATGGTAAAGGCGGGCTCCATCGAAATGGCCCGCATCTGATCGGGGGTGCGGCCGGATGGGCGCATGAACATGACTCCTTATTGAACCTAGGCGCGCGGCTTAGCGTCCCCTTGTCTCGCTGGCCAGTGCATCGCGGACAAAAACAGGCTAAACGCAGGGCAAACTTAAAAAAGGAGATCGCAATGCGGGCACTGACGATAGGCATGATCGCACTGGTAAGCGGGTGCGCAACCGCACCGTCCCCGCCGAAGCCAGCCGCCAAGGCCGACACGATCAGCTTCGCAGCCGGACGTTGTTTCGGCGCGTGCCCCGTCTACAAGGTGACGGTGGAGCCAGATGGATCGGGGGTGCTGTTCCCCGAGAAATTCACCTCGGTCCCCGGCGAGACGCGCTTCACGGTCACGCCTCAACAATATCGCCGTTTGCGCGACAGCCTGGCGCCCTTCCGCCCCGCGACCGGCACGAAGAAGAATATCGGCCCCGGTGATCCCTCCTGCAAACGGATGGCAACGGATATGCCCGGCTATCGCATCGTCTGGGACCGTGCGCCGCAAAAGCCGTCGGAACTCGATTATTACGGTGGCTGCCATGATCCGCAGCACACACGCCTGCGCGCCGCCATTGCAGCGGTGCCCAAAGTGCTCAACATAGAGGCGATGCTGAAACCAGCGCCCGGCACGACAGGAAAACAATGATGAACAAGGTTCTTCCCCGCCTACTGCGAATCTTCGGCACGGCGGCGCTGCTTATGGGCCTGCTCTGGATCGGCCAGGGTCTGGGGTTGATCAAGTGGCCCGAGTCCAGCTTCATGATCGACGTGCGGCCCTGGGCATGGCGCGGCGCCGCGCTGGCTGGTGCGGGCATAGTGATGCTGATCCTGTCGGTGCGCCTCAGTCGTCGCCCCTAGCATACCGGCCCTGAGCACTGGCATTGAGCCGTTCCGCAATCCGCCCTACATACAAGCGATGGCGACCATTCCGATCAGCGAACTGAATGACCGCGCGCGCGACGTGTTTCGGCTGGTAGTGGAGAACTACCTCGGCACCGGCGTGCCCGTGGCGTCGCGCACGATCGCGCGGCTGCACACGCTGAACCTTTCGCCAGCCTCGATCCGAAACGTGATGCAGGATTTGGAGGAGTTGGGTCTGCTCGCCTCGCCCCACACATCCGCGGGCCGGATGCCGACCGAGACTGGCCTGCGCCTGTTCGTGGACGGCATGATGCAGGCGGCCGAACCCTCTCAGGAAGAACGCCGCACCATAGAGGCGCAAGTGGGCGAAGGCGGCCCCATCGAGAATGCGCTCTCCGCCGCGACGCTTGCACTGTCCGGTCTCTCTGCCTGCGCAGGGATTGTCATGGTGCCGAAGCGCGAACCGATATTGCGTCAATTCAGCTTTGTCGCCCTCAACGATCATCAGGCGCTTGCCATCCTTGTCGCGCAGGATGGTTCGGTCGAGAACCGGGTGCTGGACCTGCCCCCCGGCGTCACCCCCTCCAACCTCGCCGAAGCCGCCAACTATATGTCGCAGCGCCTCGCGGGGATGACGCTGCGGCAAGCGGAAATTGTGCTTGGTCAGGAACTCGACGCCGACCGCCGCGCACTGGACAGCGCCGCGCGCGAACTGGTCGATCGCGGCATTGCCATCTGGTCGACAGACGGCGCGGACCGCCCCGTGCTGATCGTCCGGGGTCAGGCGAACCTGATCGATGACACCGCATCGGCAGACCTCGATCGTGTGCGGCAATTGCTTGACGAACTGGAGGGTAAACAGGAGATATCCCGCCTCCTCGAAAGCGCGCTGGCAGGCAGCGCGACCAAGATATTCATCGGATCGGAAAACAAGCTCTTTTCCCTGTCCGGTTCATCGGTCATAGCCGCGCCGTACCGCGCAGGCGATGGCCGCGTCGTTGGCGTGGTCGGGGTGATCGGCCCCACGCGCTTGAACTATGCGCGCGTGATACCCATGGTGGACTTCACTGCGCAGACCCTTTCGAGATTGATGAGATGACCGAAGAAACAATGAACGAAAACCCCGCCGAAATCGCTCCCGAAGAAGAGACCGCGAATCCCCATGAGCAGCGCATCGCCGCGCTGGAGGATGAACTCGCCGCTGCCAAGCAGGACGTGCTCTATGCCCATGCAGAGACGCAGAATGTGCGCCGCCGCCTGGAAAAAGAATTGCAGGACACGCGCTCTTACGCCGCGACCGGCTTTGCGCGCGACATGCTGACGATCGCGGACAATCTCGTGCGCGCCCTCGCCGCGATTCCCGCCGACCTGCGCGAGGACGAGAAGATGAAGAGCCTCGTCGTCGGCCTGGAAGCCACGGGTCGCGAGTTGGAAAGCGTGTTCCGCAAGAACGGGATCGAGAAGATCGAAGCCGTCGGCCAGCCGCTGGACCCGAACAAGCATCAGGCGATGGTGGAACTCCCCTCCGCCGATGCTGCGCCGGGAACCGTGGTGCAGGAAATGCAGGCGGGATACATGATTAAGGACCGCCTGCTGCGGCCTGCCTTCGTGGGCGTCGCGAAAGCACCCGAATAAACGACCCGCAAAGATGATCGCGAAGGTGGCGGTGAACTTGACGGTTCATCGCCACCTTTTTTGTTGTCGGCAGCGTGAAAAAATAGTTGCGATATATCTTGACTGACTTGATATAAGATATATCTTGAGTGCATCGAAACATACAAGGAATTATCGATGCACTCCTATACTTCACATTCAGGACATAGAATGCGTGGCCATCGCCACTGCGGCCCCGAAGGCTTTGGGGAACGTGGCCGTCATGGTGGCGGCAGGCATGGCGGCGGACGCTTTGGCGGCGACGGCATGGGCGGCGGCGGGCCGATGCGCGGACGGCGGAGGCTGTTCGACGCAGGCGAGCTGAAGCTCATCCTGCTCAACCTGATCGCCGAAAGCCCCCGCCATGGCTACGACCTGATCCGCGCGATCGAGACGCTTTCGGGCGGCGTTTATGCCCCCAGCCCCGGCGTGGTCTATCCGATGCTGACGCTGCTCGCCGACATGGAACTTGTCGCAGAACAGCCCGGAGAAGGTAGTCGCAAGCTCTTCGGCATCACCGAAGCTGGTGCGGCGTTCCTGGAGCAGAACCGCAATGACGCACTCGACGCGCTCGGTCGTCTCGACATCCTGGCCAAGCGAGCCGAGCGGACAGATGGCGCGCCGATCCGTCGCGCCATGGATAATCTCAAGACCGCTCTCCATAATCGCCTCAGCAGCGAAGCCACGGAAGCGGACACCATCCTCAACGTCGCGGCCCTTATCGACGAAGCCGCCAGCAAGATCGAAAGGCTCAAGTAAATGGCACAGGCAACCGCCACCGTCCCGACCGAAAACGGCAGCAAATATCTCCAGCAACTCTGCAAGCATTGGAGCCACAAGCTGACCGTCGAATTCGACGCGCAAAAGGGCACGGTCACTTTCCCCAATGCCGTCGCCACGATGGAGGCGCAGCCCGCGTCGCTGCTGGTGACGGTCGAAGCGCCCGAAGCCGAGACAGTCGAGCGAATGAAGGGCGTCGTCGCCGATCATCTCAATCGCTTCGCGTTCCGGGAAGCCCCGCTGCCCTTCGACTGGCAGTAAGCGCTACTTCATCTCGCCGAAGATCGTGCGCCCATAGACGTTGCCCGGAGGCGTGTATCGGCACACCAGATAATCGTCCCGTTCGTTCGATACCAGCGCACAGCCGAGCGTCGTCGTGTCTCGCCAAACCATCTGGGTATAGTGCCCCACATCGCGCCAGTCGCCCGTTGTGCTGAAATCGGGCACCGGGCGATGGCGGTAGTAGCGGCGCTCCTTTTCCCAACTCGCCGCCATTTCCGCATAGGTGAACGCGCCGCGAGTCCCCATCCAAAGGTTCTCGCCCTGCGGCGTCGGGCGAAACGCCTTGTCGCTATGCTGGAAGCGCTTGGTACGCGCGAGTTCGCGGGCATAGATCATCGCCTGCGCCGCCAGCCCGTCATCCCATTTCAGCGGCGGCACGTTCACATCGCGCCGCGCCTCTTCATGCGCGCGCATCATGGTCCTGCGCAGCAAGTCCGTACCCCGAGGCCGCGCCTCCTCCGGATCATACCAGTCCGACTGAATATGCGATTGTCGCTCGGTCTGGCTGATGGCCACACCCGGCATCATCGCAACAGCAAGTAGCAACCCCGGCCAAATCCGCATACAGACGCCCCATCATGTTGCCGCATCCTGCTCCCCTGACTCTGAACGCTTCCCTAACCGGCGATCTGGCGCTGTATATTCATTGGCCGTTCTGCGTCTCCAAATGTCCCTATTGCGACTTCAATAGCCATGTCCGCGAGACGATCGACGCGGACGCGTGGGAAGCCGCGCTGCTCGCCGACATGGCGCATGAGGCCGCGCTGACGTCGGGACGGCGGCTAAGCTCGATCTTCTTCGGCGGCGGCACGCCATCGCTGATGCCGCCGAAGATCGCTGCAGCGCTGATCGTCGCGGCGGAGCAGCATTGGGGCTTCGCGCCGGACATCGAGATAACGCTGGAGGCCAACCCAAGCTCTGTAGAGTCCGCCCGCTTCGCCGATCTGGCCGCCGCTGGCGTGAACCGCGTCTCCCTCGGGCTACAGGCATTGGACGACGACGCGTTGCGCTTCCTCGGTCGCGCGCATGGCGTCGCCGAAGGATTGGCCGCCCTCGACTCCGCCCAGCATGTGTTCGATCGCGTCACCTTCGACCTCATCTATGCCCGCCCCGATCAGAGCGAAGCGGATTGGCAGGCCGAACTGTCCCGCGCGCTGAGATTCGGCACCGGCCATCTCTCGCTCTATCAACTCACTATCGAACCCGGCACGCGCTTCGAAAGCATGGTCCGGCGCGGCGACTTTGTTCCCGCCGATCCCGATCATTGCGCGACGCTCTACGAAGTCACGCAGGCTTTAACCGATGCAGCGGCAATGCCCGCCTATGAGATCAGCAACTACGCCCGCATGGGGCAGGAGAGCCGCCACAATCTTACTTACTGGCGCTATCGTGATTATGTCGGCATCGGCCCCGGCGCGCATGGGCGGCGCAACGCGCAGGCGACGCAGCGACACAAAAAGCCCGAGAACTGGATGAGCGCCGTCGCCCGCAATGGCCATGGCCTAAAGAGCGAGGACGCGCTGGCCCCTGAGGAACGCGCGACGGAGGCGCTGCTGATGGGCTTGCGGTTGCGCGAGGGCGTGGACCTCGACGGCATCGCCGCCATATCCGGGATCGCGCCCGCCGCGCTGGTTGATCGTCAGGCGATAGAGCGGCTGTCCGATCTGGGTTTCGTACAGGCCAGTGGCTCTCACCTTCAGGTTCTCCCCGCAGGCATGTTGCTGCTCGACGCGATCCTGCCGCAAGTCGTTGCACTCTAGCTGTCTGCCGCTCTACAACGCTGCCATGTCCGCCGCCCAATCCCTGATCGAAGACTGGCGTAAATATCTCGCACAGGATCGCCGCCGGTCGGTCCACACCGTACGCGCCTATATCGCCACCGCCGAGCGGCTGGTCGCCTTCCTGCAGGAACATCAGGGCGGCAGTGTCACTCGCAACGACCTCACCAGCCTGAAGACCGCGGACATTCGCAGCTTCCTCGCCGAGCGCCGGATCACAGACGATATCGGAAATCTCTCCGCCGCGCGCGAACTCTCTGCCATCCGCGGGTTCCTGCGGTTCGTCGGCGGCGAAGGCGCAAACGTGCCCGCCATCAAAGGCCCCCGCGTCAAGCGCGGCATCCCCAGGCCCGTCTCTCCCGACGATGTCATCGCGCTGGCGCACGACGTGGCCGAAACTGCGCGTGATGGCTGGATCGGTGCGCGCGACTGGGCAGTGCTACTGCTGCTTTATGGCGCGGGCCTGCGCATCGGTGAGGCTATGTCGCTCACGGGCGAAATCCTGCCGCTACAGGAGACCCTGCGCGTCACCGGCAAGCGCAACAAGACCCGGATCGTGCCGCTGCTGCCCCAGGTGCGCGAAGCCATCGACGCTTATCTGGCGGTCTGCCCCTACCCGGCGGAATGCGGCGAACCGCTGTTCAAAGGCGCACGCGGCGGACCGCTCTCCGCCTCGCTGATCCGCCGCGCGGTGCAGGGTGCAAGAGGCCGCCTTGGCTTGTCGGAGCGCACCACGCCCCACGCCCTGCGCCACAGTTTCGCAACGCATCTGCTGGGTCGCGGGGCGGATCTGCGATCGTTGCAGGAATTGCTGGGCCACGCGAGCCTGTCCTCGACGCAAGTCTATACGCATGTCGATGCCGCGCACCTTCTCGACGTCTACCGCAACGCGCACCCACGCGCCTGACGCGTTAGCTTTGTTCGGTTGCTGCCGGCCGCCACGTAATCAGACGATACACATAAAAGATCACCGCCAGCGCGATGGTCACCGTCGTCACTGGCCCAATATATTTATCCACTTCCTTGAAGTGGGCGCCGAGCAGATATCCCGCATAGGCCAGCACCACGTTCCAGATTAGCGCTCCGCCCGCCGTCCAAGCCAAAAACCGGACATGCCCCATGCGGAACAGTCCGGCAGGCAGCGACACCATCGTCCGGAATGCGGGCATGAACCGGAAGAAGAACACGATGATCTGGCCATGCTTGGAAAACAGCCGATTGATCGCCTCCACATCGCGCCATTCCAGCGTCGCCCACCTCCCATAGCGCTCCACCAACGGCCGCAGCCGCGCAAAGCCGAACTTCACGCCAATCAGAAACCAGAAATAATTGCCGATCGTGGTGCCCAAAGTACCCGCCACCAGCAACGGCACCATGTCCATCCGCCCCTGCCCGACACGAATGCCGCCGATCCCCATTATGAGTTCAGAAGGGATCGGCGGGAACACATTCTCCAGCACCATCAGGAACCAGATGCCCCAATAGCCGCCTGCGTCGATAAGATGGAGAACCCAATCGGTCATCAGCTACGGATCAGGCCCGCGCAGCCAGGCGGGCGTCGATCGCGTCCCAGATCATGCCGCCGGTATCGGTGCCGTTGAACGCGTCGATCGAGACGATGCCTGTCGGGGAAGTCACGTTGATCTCGGTCAGCCATTCGCCGCCGATCACGTCGATGCCTACGAACAGCAATCCGCGTTTTTTCAGTTCCGGCCCCATCGCCGCGCAAATCTCGCGCTCGCGCTCGGTGAGGTCCGTCTTGGCCGCCGATCCGCCGACCGCGAGGTTCGACCGGATCTCGCCAGCGCCCGGCACGCGATTGACCGCACCCGCCACTTCGCCATCCACCAACACGATGCGCTTGTCGCCGCTCGCGACGCCGGGGATGAAGGCCTGCACCATGAACGGCTCGACCCATGAGGCGTTGAAGAGTTCCACCAGCGCCGAAAGATTGCTGCCCTTGGAGTCCACATGGAACACCGCCGTGCCCGCATTGCCATAGAGCGGCTTCACCACGATCTCGCCATGTTCAGCGAGGAAACTCTTGGTTTCGGTCAAGCTGCGCGTAATCATCGTCGGCGGCATGAAGCGTGCATAGTCGAGCACGAACACCTTTTCCGGCGCGTTGCGCACGGCGGTGGGATCGTTGACGACCAGCGTCTCATCCTGAATACGCTCCAGCAGATGGGTCGCGGTGATGTAGGACAAATCGAAAGGCGGATCCTGCCGCATCAGCACCACGTCGATATCGCGGCCAAGATCAAGCCGCACCGGGTCGTCGAAAGTGAAGTGATCCCCCTCAATCTTGCGCACGTCCACCGGGCGGGCCATCGCAACAACGCGGCCTTCGCGGAATGTGATGTCGGGCGCGAGATAATGGTAAAGCTTATGCCCCCGCGCCTGCGCCGCCAGCATGATGTGGAAGGTCGAGTCCCCGCCGATCTTGATCGATTCCATCGGGTCCATCTGCACGGCGACATTCAGGGGCATAACGGCCTTTCCAGTTTAACATCCGTTCGCCCTGAGCGAAGTCGAAGGGATATGCCGAGCGGAGCGAGGCACCTTCACTGCGTTCAGGCGAAGGCTTCGACTTCGCTCAGCCCGAACGGGAAACGAGGCGAATTGCTCACCCCCCGTGCCAGACGTTGGTCAAATGGCGCGGCGGGCGTCCCGGCGCAAGGAGCATCACGTCGATTCGCATGTCGTCGCCCGGCTGGCAGTAGGTATCCGCCAGGATTTCTGCCGCGCGTGCGACCCGTGACAGCCGCCGTTCGTCGATCGCGAAGTCCAGTTCCTGCGCGCTTCCCCGCGCCTTCACTTCGACAAAAGCCACGATCCCCGACTTGCGCGCGATCAGGTCGATTTCCCCCAACGGCGTGCGAACGCGGCGGCCGAGTATCTGCCAGCCCTTCAGCCGCAGCCACCAACCACAGATGCGCTCCGCCTGCCGCCCGCGCTTCTCCGCTGCCTGCCGTGTCACCCCTTCAGCACCATCGCCCGCGCGTAGAGTTCGCGCCGGTCCAACCCCAGCGCCTTGGCAACTTCGCCAGCCGCTTTAGAGACGGGAAGCCGCGCCATCGCTTCGATCAACGCAGCGTCGGCATCCTCCTGGCTGGCGGCAGGCGCTTCGCCCGGCGGCCCGACGATCACGACGATCTCTCCCCGCGGCGGCGCGTCGGCATAGCGTGCTGACAATTCGCGCAACGTGCCCGTCACAGTCTCCTCGAATGTCTTGCTGATCTCCCGCACGACAGCCGCATCACGATCGCCAAGGCCTTCCGCCATAGCCGCAAGGCTCGCCGACAAACGCGGGCCGCTTTCGTACAACACTAACGTCGCGCGCAACGCCGCCACTTCTGCCAGCGCATCGCCGCGCGCCTTTGCCTTGGAAGACAAAAACCCCATGAACAGAAAACGGTCGGTCGGCAGGCCACTCAACGTCAACGCCACGATCGCCGCGCTTGGCCCCGGCAGGCTTGTTACGAATCTTCCTGCCGCACGCGCATCTCGCACCAGCTTATATCCCGGGTCAGAAATCAGCGGCGTTCCGGCATCCGACAATAGCGCCACAGCCTCTCCAACCATGCGATCCACCAGCCGTTGCCGCAGGCTGTCGTTGCTATGATCGTGATAGGGCACCATGGGCCGGTCCGATCCTGCCGCACGCAGCAGCTTGGCGCTGACTCGCGTGTCCTCCACTGCCACGACATCGGCCTTGCGCAATATCTCGGCGGCGCGTGGCGTCAGGTCACCGAGGTTGCCGATAGGCCCGGCGACGATATAAAGGCCGGGCGCCAAACGAGATTCATCTCGAACAGATTCAAAAGCAGTTTCCATAAGGACGCCAGATGACAGAGACGGATGCCGGACCGCAAGCAGGCATATTGCCGACCGTGAAGCGCAGCGCGCGATTTGCCTTCGTACTTGGCGCGCTGATGGTGGCGGGTTGCCAGACCATCGTGCCCCGCGGCGAGCCGCCGGTCGGTCCCGCAACGCCCGAACAGCCGGTCGATCGCCCTGTCGAACCCGGCCTCCCCACGGACACCGCGCGCAATCGCGTGGCGCTGCTGGTGCCGATGAGCGGCCCGAACGCGGGCGTCGGTCAGTCGATCGCGAACGCCACGACCTTGGCGCTGCTCGACACCAAAGCCGACAAGGTGCGCATCACGACCTATGACACGAACCTGGGCGCAGCCGCCGCCGCCAACCGCGCGCTGTCCGAAGGCAACCGCCTGATCCTCGGCCCCCTGATGGCCGAAGACGCGCGTATCATCGGTCCGATCGCGCAAAAGGCACGCGTGCCGGTCATCAGCTTTTCAAATGACGCCAGCATTGCGGGCAACGGCATCTATTCGATGGGCTACGCACCCGCGCAGTCGATCGAGCGCGTCGTGACCTTCGCCAAGTCGAAGGGCCTCAACAGCTTTGCCGCCCTCGTCCCTCGCGGCACCTATGGCGAGCGTGCAGGCACCTCGCTGCTGCGCGCGGTCGAAGGCGCCGGCGGCACGGTCGTTTCGATGCAGCCGTTCGACCGCTCGCCCGGCTCCATCACGGCCGCGATCAAGAAGCTGGACGCCAGTTCGCGCTATGATGCGGTGCTGATCGCGGACGGCGGGCGTGTGGCGATGCAGGCCGCGCCGGTCCTGCGCAAGAGCGCCAAAGGTGCCAATGCGCAGGTGCTCGGCACCGAACTCTGGAACACCGACAACGCGATCGCATCGACGCCAGCCCTACGCGGCGCATGGTTCGCCAGCGTGTCGGATGGTCTCTATGGCCAACTGGCGACGCGCTATCGCGCCCGCTTCGGCAGCGCCCCGTTCCGTCTATCGTCACTTGGCTATGACGCGGTGCTGCTGACGGTGCGGATCGCCCGCGACTGGCGAGTCGGCACACCCTTCCCCGCTGCACGCCTCAATGATGCGGGCGGGTTCTCCGGGATCGACGGCGCGTTCCGCTTCAGCAGCACCGGCATTGCGGAACGCGCGCTCGAAGTGAATCAGGTGAACAGCGGCAGCATCGCCGTGGTCGACGCCGCGCCTAAAGGCTTCGGGGAGTAAGCGCTTCACTTGCACCACCCCGGCACCGGCCGGGGTGGTGCAAAGCCGCAGTGATTAGAGGATCGACTGACCCGTCTTCGCCCAATCGGCCATGAACCCGGCAATGCCCTTTTCGGTCAGCACATGGTTGAAGAGCGACTTGATGACCGCAGGCGGGGCCGTCATCACGTCCGCACCGATCTTGGCGCTTTCCAGCACATGGATCGGATGCCGCACGCTGGCGACCAGGATTCGGGTGTCGAAGGCATAGTTGTCGTAGATCAGGCGGATATCCTGGATCAGCGCCATACCATCGAAGCCGTTGTCGTCATGCCGACCGACGAAGGGCGAAATGAACGCCGCACCCGCCTTTGCCGCCAGCAGCGCCTGATTGGCGGAGAAGCACAACGTCACATTCACCATCACGCCGTCGTCCGAAAGCGCCTTGCAGGTCTTGAGACCATCGAGCGTCAGCGGCACCTTGATGCAGACATTGTCCGCGATCTTCCGCAGGACGGCGGCTTCCTTCATCATCGTCTCATGGTCGAGCGCGATGACTTCGGCGGACACGGGGCCTTGCACGATGCCGCAGATTTCCTCGACCACTTCGACGAACTTGCGGCCCGACTTGGCGATCAGCGAAGGATTGGTCGTCACGCCATCCAGCAGGCCGGTGGCGGCAAGATCACGGATTTCGGCGGTGTCTGCGGTGTCTACGAAGAATTTCATGGGGCTGCCCCTCCGGCTAAGCGATTCGCGTGGGGCTGGCTATAGGCGCGCAAACTTCCCTGGGGTAGGGCACAGATCATGACTCGCGCCCGCGTCCTGATCCTCAACGCCGCCCTCGGCCCGCTCGACTACCGCGTACCGCACGGCATGAGCGTCGAGCCGGGCAGCATCGTCGTCGCGCCGCTTGGTCCGCGTCAACTGGTCGGCGTGGTGTGGGAGGAGGATAGCTTTCCCAATGTGGAGGCCGTGGGCGACAATCGCTTGCGCCCGCTGCTGGGCGTCATGGATGCGCCGCCGATCCCTGCTCCGCTGCGTCGCCTGATCGAATGGACGGCGGACTATTACCTAGCCCCGCCCGCCGCTGTGCTGCGGATGGCGCTCGCCTCGCAGTCCGCGCTGGAGGGCACCCGCACCACCGTCGAATATCGCGCCACCGGCACAGCTCCCGACCGCCTCACCGAACAGCGCGCAAAGGCATTGGAGCGCATCGGCGACCGGCAGGGATTGATCCGTGAACTCGCCACCATCGGCGGGGTGTCGGACGCAGTGATTCGGGGCCTAGTAAAGGTCGGCGCGTTCGAACCCATCGAAGTCAGCACCGACACGCCCTTCCCCGAACCGGACGCGGATTTTGCCCCGCCGGACCTGTCGGACAACCAATCCGCCGCCGCCGCGCAGCTGATCGAGGCAGTCGACAAGAAGGACTTCCATCCCTTCCTGCTCGACGGTGTCACCGGCTCCGGAAAAACCGAAGTCTATTTCGAAGCGATCGCGCAGGCCCTACGCGACAACCGCCAGATTCTGGTTCTCCTGCCCGAAATTGCGCTAACCGAACCGTTCCTCGATCGTTTCACCAAACGCTTCGGCGTGGAGCCTGTCGCGTGGCACAGTGGCCTGCGCCAATCCGAACGACGCCGCGCGTGGCGCGCCGTCGCGACGGGCCAGGCCAAGGTCGTCGTCGGCGCGCGATCCGCGCTGTTCCTGCCCTATCCGCACCTCGGCCTGATCATTGTGGATGAGGCGCATGAGACGAGCTTCAAGCAGGAAGACGGCGTCCATTATCACGCACGCGATGTCGCGGTGATGCGCGGGCTGATGGAGAAATGCCCCGTCATCCTCGCCTCTGCCACCCCCGCCATCGAAACGCGCCATCAGGTCGAAGTCGGCCGCTATACCGAAATCAAGCTGCCCGCCCGCTTCGGCGGCGCGCAAATGCCCGAGATCATCGGCCTTAACCTGCTGACCCATCCACCGGATCGCGGCCGCTGGATCGCGCCGCTGCTCGTCACCGCCATCGACGAAGTGCTGGAAAAGGGCGAACAGGCGCTGCTATTTCTCAACCGCCGGGGCTATGCACCCCTGACCTTGTGCCGCCATTGCGGATATCGCTTTCAGTGCCCCAATTGCACCGCGTGGATGGTGGAGCATCGCCTGACCCGCCGACTCGCCTGCCACCATTGCGGGCACGTGGTCCCGGTTCCCAAGGCCTGCCCCGACTGCAAGAGCGAGGACGCCCTCGTCCCCTGCGGCCCCGGCGTCGAGCGCATTGCCGATGAAGTCGCGCTGCTCTGGCCCACCGCCCGCACCGCCATCGCCGCCTCCGACACACTCTGGTCGCCCGCCAAAGCCGCCGATTTCGTGCGGAGCGTGGAAGGCGGCGCCGTCGACATCATTATCGGCACGCAGCTCATCACCAAGGGCTATCACTTCCCCAACCTGACGCTGGTCGGCGTGATCGACGCGGATCTGGGGCTGGAGGGCGGCGACCTGCGCGCTTCGGAGAAAACCTTCCAGCAGATCGTGCAGGTTTCCGGTCGCGCCGGTCGCGGCGTCAAGCCGGGACGCGTGTTCATCCAGACGCGCATGCCCGACGCGCCCGTCATCAAGGCGCTGATCAGCGGCGACACCGAAGCCTTCTACGCCACAGAAACCGCCAGCCGCCGCCATGCGCACGCACCGCCCTTCGGCCGCTTCGCCGCCATCATCGTCTCCAGTGACGACCCCGCCGAAGCCTCCAGCGTCGCTCGCCTGATCGGCAAGAGCGCGCCCGACATCGATGGCATGCGCGTCTACGGCCCCGCGCCCGCCCCACTCGCCGTGCTACGCGGCCGTCACCGTCACCGCCTGCTCGTCCACGCCACGCGCCAACTCGATGTGCAGGGTGCCATCCGCGAATGGCTTGACAATGTCGTCTGGAAATCCGGCACGCGGGTAGCGGTCGATATCGACCCCTACAGCTTCATGTGATGCAGATCCCCAGCCCCTGCACCAAAATCTGCAAGCTCGATCAGCGGCAGACGCGCTGCATCGGTTGCGGGCGCACGCTCGATGAAATCGGGCGGTGGTCCACCATGCCCGACGCCGAGCGTAACGCCATTATGGCGCGCCTCGCGCGCTAGCCCTTCCGCTCCAGCGCCAGCAACTTCTCCTTGCGCTCCAACCCGTAAGCATAGCCGCCCAACGTCCCGTCGGTGCGTAAAACCCGATGGCACGGCACTAGCACCGCCAGCACATTGTCGCCGCAAGCCGACCCGGCCGCGCGTACCGCGCCGGGCTTGCCGATGCTGGCCGCGACCTGGCTATACGTGCGCGTCTCTCCCGCCGGGATTGCCCGCAATGCGTCCCACACGGCCTGCTGGAACGCAGTGCCCTGAACGTCGACGGGCAAGTTCGCAATCCGCGCCGGGTTGTCGACCAGCGCAACCACTTCGTTCGCGAGCGCTGTGAACGCCGCGTCTGCCGCGCGGATATCGGCCGCCGGAAACCGCCGCCGCAGTTCCGCTTCATCCTCGTCGAAGCTGATCCGGCACAGGCCCTTTTCGGTCGCCGCCACCAACATCGGCCCCAGGCTCGTGTCCGCGATGGTGTAGCGGATGGTCACGCCCGCCCCGCCCTTCTTCCACGCGCTCGGCGTCATGCCCAGCCGCTGTTCCGCATCGGCATAGGCCCGACTTGGGCCGCTATAGCCCGCATCGTAAATGGCATCGGTCACGCGACTATCCTCCTTCAAAGCATTCTCCAGCCGATCCGCCCGCAGCTTCCGCGCATAGGCGGCAGGCGTCACGCCTGTGGCCCGCTTAAACAGACGGTGAAAATGATGCGGCGCATAGCTCACTGCCTGCGCCAATGCCTCCAGCGCCAGCGGCGCCTCTGCCTGCGCGATCAAGGCCAGTGCGCGGTCCACTGCCTGCCGATCGCGCCCGACCTCATCGGGCTTGCAACGCAGGCACGCCCGGAAGCCCGCAGCTCGCGCCGCCGGGCCATCGGCAAAGAACAGCACGTTCTTCTTGAGCGGATGCCGCGCCGGGCAACTCGGCTTGCAATAAATCCCCGTGGTCAGCACCGCACCGACAAATTTACCGTCCAGATCGCGATCACGCCGGGAGAACGCATCCCAGCACAGGTCCGGGTCGAGCGCGGCAGCTATGGGAGCAAAGGCAACGGGATCGGTCATTATCGTCATGGCTTTATCCTGCGCCGTGGCCCGCGCAAAGGCTTCCCGCATCTTGCTTTCAAAGCACGTCCCCTCTCCTTTCCATTTTACTTCGCGCATATTGGCAATATGTATCGCGCCCTATGACATCTTTCCTGCCCGTAACGTTTCGGCGCATAGCCGCCGCCCTGCTGTTGCTCGGCTTTGCCGCGACGGCGCGCGCGGACCAGATGGATTTGACCGCCGCCGCCCGCAATGTCGTGCGCGTCGCCTTGGTCGCCACCGATGGTTCCGAAGCCTATTTCGTCGGGCATGGCAGCGGGCTTGTGGTCGCGCCGGACAAGGTGCTGACGAACGCGCATGTCGTCGAACTGACGCGCGAAGAGAAGAATCTCGTCATCGGCATCGTGCCCTCTGAGGGCAAGAAGAGCTATGGCGGGCGCGTCATCGCCTATTCGCCGGGCAACGATCTGGCGCTGATCCAGATGGACAGCGGCCGCTTGCCCCCCGCCACGTTCTACGCCGGCGCGCCGACCGACGGGCAGCATGTCACCGCAATCGGCTATCCCGGCACCGTAGACCGCGCGCAGGGTCTGGGCCTCAAGGAAATGGTCGAGCCGATGAACGCCGTGAAGACCGGCGGCAACGTGTCGTCCGGCCGTTCGGGCAAGAATTTCGATACGGTTCTCCATACCGCCCCCCTCGCGGCCGGGAACAGCGGCGGGCCGCTGGTGGACGATTGCGGACGCGTGCTGGGCCTAAATAGCTTCGGCTCGATCTCCGATGGCAACGACGCCGAATTTGGTTTCGCAGTATCCAATCGGGAGATCGCATCTTTCCTGAGGCAGGCAGGCGTCACCTTCCTGCGCACCTCCGCCCCCTGCCGCTCGCTCGCCGACATAGACGAGGCCGAAGCGCGCCGCACCGCACAGGAAGCTGCACGACAGGAAGCCACCGAACGCGCCAGCGCCGCCACGCGCGAAGCCGCCGTTACCAAGGCACGCAATGCGGCCGAACAGGACGTCATATCGGCTCGCGAGAATGTCATGGCGTTGGCCGCCGTGCTCCTCGCCTTTGCTGTCCTCGCGACCGGCGCGGCGGGCCTCACCTATACGCAGGGCAAGCGGCGACCGGCCATGTGGTTCGGTATCGGCGGCGGCCTGTTGCTGATCGGCGCGTTGCTCGCCTTCTTCCTGCGCCCCAGTTTCTCCAGCATCGAGGATCGCGTGGCTGCCTCCGCCATCGACACCGGCGAAGTCACCACGGCACAGACCATCGGCTATGCGGCTACCGGCGACAATATCTGCCGGATCGATGAGAGCCGCAGCCGGATCACCGTCACCGAAACGACTGACGTGCCGCTCAACTGGACCGATACCGGCTGCGCGAACGGCAAGGAGCAATACCTGCGCGACGGGACCGACTGGCTCCGCGTCAACACCACGCCGGACGACGCCGCCATCTCCGTCGCCCGCTTCGATCCCGCCACCGGCATGCTACGCACCGAACGCTATCTTGCCGATGCCGATACCCTGGATCGCGCCCGCGAAATCCGGGCGCGTACCGACGCGGGAGCCTGCACCACAGACGCCGGATCGCTCGGCAAGCTCAAACAGATGCAGAACGACCTGCGCGCCATCCTGCCACTACAGCCCAACGAACGGCTGGTCTATCAATGCGGCAAGGGCAAGATCGACGCCGCCACGCCATAATCGGCGTTCGTGAAAACAGCGTTTCAGGCGTCAACTTCGCGCTCAAGTTATACTACCGCCCTGTTATCGCCAAGGCGTCTTGCATCGCGGCACCCCTCCTGCTAACCGGCCCGCAGATCAGGGGGGTCGGGCAACCACCTCCCCTTCTTGGCATGAGTGCCATTTTTCAAGCGGAGGACTTTCACAGCGTGGAAACAGGCGGCGGTATAAGCGGCGGAATCCAGGCCAGCCTCAGCGGTCGCTATGCGGTGGCGCTGTTCGAACTGGCTCGCGATAGCAATGCGCTCGACACAGTCGCGCAGAGCCTGTCCGGCCTCAAGAAAGCGCTCGCCGAATCGAGCGATTTCAAGGCGCTGATCGTTAGCCCTGTCGTGGGACGCGAAGTGGCCGTGAAGACGGTGGCCGCCGTTGCGAAGTCGATGAACCTCGATCCGCTGACGTCCAATTTCCTCGGTGTCCTCGCGCAGAACCGCCGCCTCGGCCAACTGTCTGCGGTGATCCGCCACTATGAGACGCTGCTGTCGAATCATCGTGGCGAAGCGCGTGCCGAAGTCACTTCCGCGCATCCGCTCGACGCAACCCAGATCACGGCTCTGCAAAAGAGCCTCCGTGCCCGCGTCGGTCGCGAAGTCGCGCTCGATGCGAAGGTCGATCCTGCCATTCTCGGCGGGCTGGTCGTCAAGATTGGCAGCCAGATGATCGACAGCTCCATCCGTACCCGTTTGAACACTCTCGCCCAAGCAATGAAGGGCTGAAGACCCGCAAGGGTCCGATGAAAGGCTGAACATGGATATCAACGCCGCAGAAATTTCGAAGGTCATCAAGGACCAGATCGCCAGCTTCGGCACCGAAGCGCAGGTTTCCGAAGTCGGAACCGTGCTGAGCGTCGGTGACGGCATCGCCCGTATTCACGGTCTGGACAATGTGCAGGCCGGTGAAATGGTCGCCTTCTCCAACGGCGTGCAGGGCATGGCCCTGAACCTGGAAGCCGATAACGTCGGCGCGGTGATCTTCGGCTCCGATGCCGAGATCAAGGAAGGCGATACCGTCAAGCGCACCGGCACCATCGTGGATGTTCCCGTGGGCCGTGGCCTGCTCGGCCGCGTGGTCGATGGCCTGGGAAACCCGATCGACGGCAAGGGCCCGATCGTTTCCGACCAGCGCATGCGCGTCGAGAAGAAGGCACCGGGCATCATCCCGCGCACCTCGGTGCATGAACCCGTGCAGACTGGCCTCAAAGCCATCGACACGCTTGTTCCCGTCGGCCGTGGCCAGCGCGAACTGATCATCGGCGACCGTCAGACCGGCAAGACCGCCGTCGCGATCGACACCTTCATCAATCAGAAGGGCGTCAACGCAGGCAACGACGAAAGCAAGAAGCTCTATTGCATCTATGTCGCCGTCGGCCAGAAGCGCTCGACCGTTGCGCAGATTGTGCGTCAACTCGAAGAAAATGGCGCGATGGAATATTCCATCGTCGTTGCGGCAACCGCTTCGGAGCCAGCGCCGCTCCAGTATCTCGCGCCTTACACCGGCGTCACCATGGGCGAATATTTCCGCGACAACGGCATGCACGCGTTGATCGTCTATGACGATCTCTCGAAGCAGGCCGTGGCCTATCGCCAGATGTCGCTGCTGCTGCGTCGCCCTCCGGGCCGCGAAGCCTATCCCGGCGACGTGTTCTATCTCCACAGCCGCCTGCTTGAGCGCGCCGCGAAAATGAACAGCGACAATGGTTCAGGTTCACTCACCGCGCTGCCGATCATCGAAACGCAGGCAGGCGACGTGTCCGCCTACATTCCGACCAACGTGATTTCTATCACCGATGGCCAGATCTTCCTCGAAACCAACCTTTTCTATCAGGGTATCCGTCCGGCCATCAACGTGGGTCTGTCGGTGTCGCGCGTCGGTTCCGCCGCGCAGACCAAGGCAATGAAGAAGGTCTCCGGCTCGATCAAGCTGGAACTGGCGCAGTATCGCGAAATGGCGGCCTTCGCGCAGTTCGGTTCCGATCTCGACGCATCCACGCAGAAGCTGCTGAACCGCGGTGCGCGCCTGACGGAACTGCTCAAGCAGCCCCAGTTCTCGCCACTGCCCTTCGAAGAGCAGACCGCGTCGATCTTCGCGGGCACCAATGGCTATCTGGACAGCATCCCGGTCTCGGACGTTAACCGCTATGAGGAGGCGATGCTCTCCTTCCTGCGGCACGACCATGCGGACCTGCTGACCGCGATCCGCGACAGCAAGGATCTGTCGGACGACAGCAAGTCGAAGCTGAAAGCCGCACTCGACAGCTTCGGCAAGACGTTCGCCTGAAACATGTAACGCTCCCCCCGGTTCACGCTGGGGGAGACGCATAAGGGTTAAGCATGGCAAGCCTGAAGGAACTTAAAGGGCGGATCGCCTCGGTCAAATCGACCCAGAAGATCACCAAGGCCAAGCAGATGGTCGCCGCCGCTAAGCTGCGCAAGGCGCAGGCCGCTGCCGAGGCCGCGCGCCCCTACAGCGCGCGCCTTGAAGGCGTCGTTGCCTCGCTAGCCGCGACCGTGGGTGGCGAAGGTGCATCGCCGCTGATGGCGGGCACCGGCAAGGATGACGTGCATCTGCTCGTCGTCGCCAACTCCGATCGCGGGCTTGCTGGCGCGTTCAACGCCAACATCGTCAAGGCCGCCGCCGCCAAGGCAAAGGCGCTGATCGCAGACGGCAAGACCGTTCAGTTCTACCTGATCGGTCGCAAGGGCCGTCCGGTCATCAACCGTACCTTCCCCGGCACGATCGTCGCGCAATATGACACGACGGGCGCCAAGGCTCCGGGCTATAATCAGGCGCAGGAAATCGCGCATGAACTGACCGAGATGTTCCTGGCGGGCAAGTTCGATGTCGCGCACCTCTTCTACTCGACGTTCAAGTCCGCGCTCGCGCAGATCCCGACCGAGCAGCAGATCATCCCGGTAAAGATTCCGGTCAACACCACGGCCGCCGCAACCAGTGCGACCGTCGAATATGAGCCGGACGAGGAAACCATCCTCGCCGACCTGCTGCCGCGCAACATCGCGATTCAGATCTTCAAGGCGCTCCTTGAGAATATGGCGTCGGAGCAAGGCGCGTCGATGACCGCGATGGACAACGCAACGCGCAACGCAGGCGACCTCATCAACAACCTCACCATTCAGTATAACCGCAGCCGTCAGGCCGCGATCACGACTGAACTTATCGAAATTATCGCGGGCGCCGAAGCGCTCTAAAAGACTCGAAGGCAAGGAAACGAACCATGGCAACCACCAATAACGTAGGCCGCATCTCGCAGGTCATCGGCGCCGTCGTCGACGTGACCTTCCCCGACGCGCTGCCCTCCATTCTGAACGCGCTTGAAACCAGCAACAACGGCCAGCGCCTTGTTCTGGAAGTCGCGCAGCATCTGGGCGAGAACACCGTCCGCACGATCGCGATGGACGCGACCGAGGGCCTTACCCGCGGGCAGGAAGTCACGGACACCGGCGCACAGATTTCCGTGCCCGTCGGCCCGCAGACACTCGGCCGGATCCTGAATGTCGTCGGCGACCCGATCGACGACCGCGGACCGGTCAACGCCGTCAGCCGCGCGCCGATCCACGCAAAGGCCCCCGAGTTCGTCGATCAGTCCACCGAAACCGCGATCCTCGTGACCGGCATCAAGGTCATCGACCTTCTCGCGCCTTATGCAAAGGGCGGCAAGATCGGCCTGTTTGGCGGTGCGGGCGTCGGCAAGACCGTGCTGATTCAGGAACTGATCAACAATATCGCGAAGGGCCATGGCGGCACTTCCGTTTTCGCAGGCGTCGGTGAGCGGACCCGCGAAGGCAATGATCTCTATCACGAGTTCCTCGACGCAGGTGTCATCGCGAAGGATGCCGACGGCAACCCGACGCCGGAAGGCTCCAAGGTCGCTCTCGTATTTGGCCAGATGAACGAGCCCCCGGGCGCCCGCGCACGCGTCGCTCTCTCCGGCCTCACCATCGCCGAATATTTCCGCGATGTTGAAGGCCAGGACGTGCTGTTCTTCGTCGACAACATCTTCCGCTTCACGCAGGCGGGTTCCGAAGTGTCGGCGCTGCTTGGCCGTATTCCTTCGGCGGTGGGCTATCAGCCGACTCTGTCGACCGACATGGGCGCACTGCAGGAGCGCATCACGTCCACGAACAAGGGGTCGATCACCTCGGTGCAGGCGATCTACGTTCCCGCAGACGATTTGACCGATCCGGCGCCAGCGACCTCGTTCGCGCATTTGGACGCGACCACGGTTCTCAACCGCGCGATTTCGGAGTTGGGCATCTACCCGGCCGTCGATCCGCTCGATTCTACCAGCCGCGTGCTTTCGCCCGCGATCGTCGGTCAGGAGCATTACGACACGGCTCGCCGCGTTCAGGAAACGCTGCAGAAGTACAAGTCGCTGCAGGACATCATCGCGATCCTGGGCATGGACGAGCTTTCGGAAGAAGATAAGATCACGGTCGCCCGAGCCCGCAAGATCCAGCGCTTCCTCAGCCAACCCTTCCACGTCGCCGAAGTCTTCACCGGCATCTCCGGCAAGTTCGTCGCGGTCGAGGACACGGTGAAGTCGTTCAAGGCTGTGGTCGATGGCGAATATGACCACCTGCCCGAGAGCGCCTTCTACATGGTCGGCGGCATCGACGAAGCCATCGAAAAGGGCAAGAAGATGGCTGCGGAAGCGGCCTGAGCCATTGCATAATCCTCCTCTCCCGCTGCGGCGGGGGAGGATTTAAGGTGCCAGAACATGCCTCTCCATTTTGAACTCGTAACCCCGGAAAAGCTCGTCCGCTCGGACGAAGTCTATATGGTCGTCGTGCCGGGCACCGAAGGCGATTTCGGCGTTCTGGAAGGCCACGCCCCCTTCATGTCGACCGTGCGGGACGGAGAAATCCAGATCGTCAGGACGCAAGGTGCCGCGCCCGAAACAGTGTCGGTCTTCGGCGGCTTTGCGGAAGTCAACGATCAGGGTCTGACCGTTCTGGCGGAGCGGACAAATTAATACAATCAGCTATCTTCTGTAAAAGGGCTATTTTGAATGCTAATTCAGGGCCCTGCGGAGCATGCCGTTGAGGTTTGAGCGAGAAACCTCCAAAGTTCTGATCGCACCAATTTTCGCATTTTTTGCACTTTCGATTTTCATCACGGCTGCTCACCTCACGGGTCATTCTCCAGAGCCGGGATCGCTCAGCTACTTTTTCTTTGTACGGCAAGACGTGCCCGTATTTTGTGTTATTTTGGCTAGCCTAGTGCTGTGGCGACCAGTTAATTGGTCCATGCCGTGCTCGTCCTCCTCCCCACTAAGTAGATGGCCGGCCGCAACAATAACGATACTTTTTGTCGTTCTCGTCACTGTGTGCTGGATGGGACATTACGCTGTTCTACAAGGCTATGATCTCAGCCGGGATGAGCAAATGGCTAATTTCGACGCGTGGACTTTCAGCCGTGGAAAACTATTCTGGCCATTACCCGCTACAATGTTGGATTATGCGGAAGCTTTAAACCAGACGTTCATTTTGCCGATAGGTAATCACGAGGGCTGGATTTCGACATATCTTCCTGCCAACGCCATATTGCGGGCAGCCGTTCACACTGTGGCAGATCCCGCGCTGACCAGTCCGTTACTTGTGGGTTTTGGCGCAATCGCCCTTTGGCACATCACGCTTCGTCTGTGGCCCCATTCGAAATCTACCCAGGCGACAGCCCTAATACTCTATGCCACTTCGTCCGAGGTTCTGATAATGGGCATGACTTCTTATGCCATGTCGGCGCATCTGGCTTTAAATCTAATTTGGCTAGCGCTATTTTTACGGAATGATCGGTCGTCGCATTTGGCAGCAGTAGCCGTTGGCTTCGTCGCTACCGGACTCCACCAACCCCTTTTTCATCCGTTATTTGTCCTTCCGTTCATGTTACTTCTATTTCACGAACGGAAGTGGCGAATGCTGCTTTTCTACGTTCTATGGTACGGGCTGATATGCATGTTCTGGTTGGCTTGGCCGGTCTGGATTAGCAGTTTCGGCATCTCAGCACCAATACACCAAAGTGGCACTCCAATCAGTTACATGGCCAGGATCGCTATGCTCCTTAAGGAATGGGATACTGGCGCGATCTGGCTCATGAGCCTTAATCTTCTACGTTTTTTAGCATGGCAGCACGTATTTCTTTTCCCCCTACTGGTTCTGGGATTCCGCACGGTATGGCAGGAAAACGGAATTTTTCGTGCGTTGGCACTCTCTGTGCTGTTCACGACAATGGCAATGCTGATATTACTACCGTACCAAGGGCATGGATGGGGTTACCGCTACCTGCACGGGGTCATTGGCAACCTTTGCCTGTTGGGGGCCTACGGTTGGCACATGGCAATGCAAAAAGGTAAAAACTTGGAACGTGCTTTCGTTCTAGGAACCGCAATTAGCCTTGGCGTGGTTCTGCCGATGCACGCCTATATGGCTCAAAGCATGGTTGCTCCTTATGCCAAACTAGACCAAATTATTAACCAATCCGATGCACGCGTAGCGATTATCCAAACCGCTGCCGCCCCTTTTGCCCAAGATCTCGTTTTAAATAGACCTGATTTATCGAACCGGCCTCTGCGATTACGCCTTGAAGACCTGACTGACAATCAGTTGAAAGTGCTTTGTCGTAGCAGTCGCACCATGATTATGGATAGCAAATCGCTTGCTCCGGTCCGATCAACTTTCGGCATTGCAGACACAATTCATCCTGCGCCGTTCACTTGTCCAGACTGAATATACTTCGCAGGAAAAGGCGTGTCTTTAGAGGAGGCCGGCCCGGACCCGAGACAACACGCGCTCTAGCAGCCGCGAATAATGCAAATACCGCAGCATGCTGACTGGGCGCAGAGAAAGAAAAGAGCGTATAGCAGAGAATACGCCTTCTGCCTTCCCCGCAGCTGCGCTTGCTAGCACGGCGTTTATTGCAATGGATGCGTCTGCCATCGCGTGCGTAGCAGGACTAGTTTCATAGCAGGATTTCGAAGCATAGCGCTTCACGACTATTTCCATCTGATCGACAAAGTCAGCTAGATTTCGACTCCCGGACATGGTGAGCGACTTGCCATGAACTCGGAACGCAGCAGTGACCTCCGGATTATAGATAACGGGACCATGCTGTGCCAATTTCAACCATAAATCCCAGTCTGCAGTGTACCACAGACTGTTGTCCATTCCTCCTACGCCGATAAAAGCGTCCCGGCGGAATAACGGAGCGGGAACACTGACAAAGTTCTGTACGATAAGTCTGCTGCAAATGGTGCCAGTATCGATTGGCCCTGCCTCCAATGGACATCTCCAAGCACCAACTCTTCGCCCGTCCTCCGCGATAATTGCCGTGGGAGCAAATTGCACAGCCGCGCCAGGCGCAGCAGAGATCCATTGGCGCATGCTCTTTACGCGCCCGGGCAACCAGAGGTCGTCCTGATGTAGCATCACGATGTGATCGCTTCGCGCTTGCGAAACACCAACATTGGTCTTTTCGGTCCAAGGCTTAATGTCAGGCCGCCGAATTAGCTGAATATGCAATTTGTGAGCATAGCGCCGTCCGATTTCGAGACAAACCTCATCCGGACTACTGTCGATCAGAATGATCTCTATGCCGTCATCAAATTGTGCGACTAGCGAATCCAGTGTGGCTGCCAAAAAGCCTTCGCCTGCGTGCACCGGCATCACTACTGTCAGCCAAGGTGAAGTGGTAGCTAAAGCCATCCCGCCGTCGACCAATCTATTCTTGTCGCAAGATCAAATGACCCGCTGCATAATTCGACAAAAATGACAGACCCGTCGAAATGGGGGCTGCCAAGAACATCGCCATGTTAAGTCTATCGTGCAAAACATAAATAACCATCAAAGACAAAGGTATATTGAATAGCTGTGCAGCACTATAATAGACAAATCCTCCCCAACTCAAGGGGGCCTCAAATGTGAAGGAGCTTTGCGCAAGGTACGCTACAGGAATACAAAATGCTGCGCAGCTCGTAATGGCCAACCAATAGGCAAAGCCCAGCGCATCAAGACCAATTAGAAAAAAGTTGCTTATTATCGCGAAAAAAATACCTACGGCTATATATTTTGGCCCCCTTTTTCGTATCGAGGCGATCACGCCGCTTTATCCATCACCTTTTCTCCGAATTCTTTTTCGGAAGAAAACGCAATTGCGTCAGCGATGCGAGCGTCATGTCCTGATATAATGGAAAGCAAAAATCCTCCGAATATCCACTGCAGCCCCGTCGCACCTAATACTGCGGTTAGAACTAGCGGCAGGATTGTGGGTAAAGCTGCAAAACTACTCTGCGACCAATAATAGCCGATTGCCAACAATCCGCCGGAAGCAAAAGTTATTTTGGTCAAGCCCAGTACAAGCATCGATTCCAGGGTGAGGAAGTGGCGATAACGCTTTAAAACATTCTGGGGACGTCGATACCCCTCTCGGACGCCATGCAGATGAGTAGCAACTGCCATGATTGCTGCCAAGTGACCGGTCGTGAACAAGAACCCTGCCACGATCGTCCAACTCGTGCCAAACCGCGCTGGTCCGGGAATCACACCAACGAACATGCAAAGCGCCACACCTAAAATGATCGTGGCCAAACTCATTGCCAAGATCGCGGGAAGACCGAACATCCAATTGGGGCTAAGCATCAACAAATAGCGCAGGTGCCGCCACCCGTCGCGCCAAGGGCGCAAATGCGGCTGACGGTTACGAAGGTCTCGGGAAAGAGTGGCTGGAACTTGCATGATCTTTAAAGACTTCAGGCTAGCCTTGATCACCATTTCACTGGCAAATTCCATTCCGCTTCCCTTCAGCCCCAAGGAAAGAAACGCACTGCGGGTGATTGCACGAAGCCCACAATGCGCATCGTCAATGCCCGAGCGAAAAAAAAGATTAAGTATGGCTGTCAGCGCAGGATTGCCGATGTATCGATTTTTCCAGGGCATCGCACCAGGAGCAATGCCACCATGAAAGCGAGACCCCATGCACAGGTCGGCACCGCCGTTCAGTGCCTCCACCATAGCCACACCCTCGTTGAAATCATAACTTCCGTCGGCATCACCCATGAGCAAAAAGCGGCCGAAAGCGGCATTGCACCCTCCGATCAACGCCGCGCCATATCCTTTATTCTGAACCGCCACGACTCTCGCGCCAAGGTCGGCCGCACATGCTTGGCTTCCGTCGGTTGAGCCGTTGTCAGCGATCACGATTTCGCCCGTCAGCCCGTGACATATGAGAAGCGTCGCCAAAGCCTCGTGCGCATTGGCAATGCAATGCGGGAGACTCTCAATCTCATTGAGGCAAGGCATGACGATGCTAACGTCAAAAGTTAGGGCCCAATCCTGAATGGCGGCACGTGACCAAGGTGTTTCGAAGGACATCGTGTTTCCCTGTATAATTCATCAAGGAATTAACTGCTCTTGGTTAATAGTTCCTTGAGGTCACGGCCCGATTTCAATCTCGTACCCATTAGCCTTTTGTCAAAGTTTCCGGCCTATTCACCTTTATCGGCCACCCTTTGTTATGGTGGCGGTAACAGAACGCGATCGATCATTCGTTGTGGGAACATCATGAGCGCATTTGGACGGAAGAGTGGACCCGGTGGCGGCAAGCCTGCCTTTGGCGTAGCTCGCCCGATGCAACAGGGCGTGGGCGCCGCGCCGCGCGACTCTGAAGTTCGTGGCGGCGAGCAGTTTCCGCCTATCACGCCCGCCGCGTTAGATACCAGTGATCCGCTTTCGGCAGCTTCGCCACAAGACCGCAAGAATGCCGAAGCGATGTCGCGCCTGTCCGACCGCGCCAACCTCGAACATGCGCCGCAGGAGCAAGCGCAAGGGTTCGAAGCGTCTGTCCACAAGATAAAGGAACAGGTCCTCCCCCGCCTGCTGGAGCGCGTCGATCCGGAAGCCGCGGCGACGCTCAGCAAGGATGAGTTGGCGGAGGAGTTCCGGCCGATCATAATGGAAGTGCTGGCGGAACTGAAACTAACGCTGAACCGTCGCGAACAGTTCGCGCTAGAAAAGGTGCTGGTCGACGAACTACTTGGCCTTGGTCCCTTGGAGGAGTTGCTGAACGACCCCGACATCACCGACATCATGGTCAACGGCCCGCTCCAGACCTACATCGAAAAGAAGGGCAAGCTTACCATTGCCCCGATCCAGTTCCGCGACGAAGAGCATCTGTTCCAGATCGCGCAGCGGATCGTGAACAAGGTCGGTCGCCGCGTCGATCAAACCACGCCGCTGGCCGACGCCCGCCTACCCGATGGCTCGCGCGTCAACGTGATCGTGCCGCCCCTGAGCCTGAAAGGCACAGCAATCTCCATTCGTAAGTTCTCCGCCAAGCCGATCACGCTGGACAACCTCGCGACATGGGGCGCGATGAACCAGAAGATGTGTACCGCGCTGAAGATCGCGGGCGCGTGCCGCTTCAACATCGTGATTTCGGGCGGCACTGGCTCGGGCAAAACGACGATGCTCAATGCCCTCTCCAAGATGATCGATCCGGGCGAGCGCGTGCTGACGATCGAAGACGCCGCCGAACTCCGCCTGCAACAGCCGCACTGGCTCCCGCTGGAAACGCGACCCGCCAACCTGGAAGGGCAAGGCGCTATCACGATCGGCGATCTCGTAAAGAACGCCCTGCGTATGCGGCCTGACCGGATCATCCTCGGCGAAATTCGTGGCGCGGAGTGCTTCGACTTGCTCGCCGCGATGAACACCGGCCATGACGGCTCCATGTGTACGCTCCATAGCAACTCGCCGCGCGAGTGCCTGGGCCGTATGGAAAACATGATCCTGATGGGCGACATCAAGATCCCGAAGGAAGCGATCTCCAAGCAGATCGCGGACTCGGTGGACCTGATCGTTCAGGTCAAGCGCCTACGCGACGGTTCGCGCCGCGTCACCAACGTCACCGAAGTCATCGGCATGGAAGGCGACGTGATCGTCACCCAGGAATTGTTCAAGTTTGAATACATATCCGAGGACGAGAACGGCAAGATCATCGGCGAATATCGCGCCATGGGCCTTCGCCCCTACACGCTGGAAAAGGCACGCGGCTTCGGGTTCGACCAGCCATTTCTCGAAGCCTGCCTGTAAAACAAGAGGTCTCTAGCCGGACTAGTTCATAGGGGACGCTCCCAGGTTTAGCACAAGGTAGCAAACCGCCGCTCGGACACCACGCCCCCTTGCGCGCCGTGATGGCCACCGCGCTGCGAAGGTCTATGAACCCGTCCGAGCCGCAAACCTTTCTCGAGCTTCCTCAACACGTGCGATATTATCCTCCGCCCAGATCCAGACACCACAAAAGGCTTTGCCCAGGCTGGAGCCGAGGTCGGTGAGATTGTAGTCGACACGCGGGGGCACTACGGCATGAACCGTTCGGGTGACCATCCCATCCCGCTCCATCTGCCGTAGCGTCTGAGTCAGCATCTTCTGGCTAATGCCTTGTACATGCCGGGCAAGTTCAGTGAAGCGTTGCTCCCCATGTTCATGCAGCACATCCAGAATAATCATCGTCCATTTGTCCGCTACCCGACCGATCAGATCATTGACCAACGCCTCCACTCTAGGGTCGTAATCATCCGGCGGCGTGGTTTCTGCGATCCGACGTGCCTGGCGGATAGTGTCGTCGCTGAAAGGAATACCGGGCATAATAGCTCACTCTCTTTGTGGTAAGTATAGAACTTTAAGGTGCCTTCTTCCCGTTGGAGCTTAGTGCATTAGATAAGCGGCTCCAAGTCGAAGGAGCGTAATCATGAAGGCGAGCGGCAATACCATCCTCATAACCGGCGGCGGCTCGGGCATCGGCGAAGCCTTGGCGCATCGCTTCCACGATGTAGGAAACACGGTGGTCGTCGCCGGACGGCGGCGAGAGACATTAGAGAAGGCGGCAGCGGGCCGCGAGAACATGCACGTTCTTGAATTGGACGTAGAGAGCGCAGACGGTATCTCCGCCTTTGCGGATCAAGTGCTGACCGCGCATCCTGCGCTGAACATTCTCATTAATAACGCCGGTATCATGCGCTCCGAGCCGCTGGATCATGTGCGCGATCTTTCCGATGCGGAGGCGACGATCACGACCAATCTTCTCGGGCCAATCAGGCTGACCAATGCGCTGATCGATCATCTGATGAGCCAACCCGACGCCACAATCGTCAACGTCACGTCGGGACTTGCCTTCGTACCGTTGATCGCGACGCCAACCTACAATGCCACAAAGGCTGCGATCCATTCCTACACCGTCGCAATGCGAGCGGCGTTGAAGGGAAAGGTAGAGGTGATTGAACTCGCTCCGCCTGCGGTGCAGACAGGTCTGACGCCCGGCCAGGAAAATCGCCCAGGTTATCTTCCCCTCGACGAGTTTACGGATGAAGTGATGGCGCTCTTCCGGCAGCAACCGACCCCGCCCGAAATCCTGGTCCAGCGTGTCCACTTCCAGCGCTTTGCAGAAGCCGAAGGCCGGTTTGATACTGCTCTGGTCGAACTGAACGAGCGGGCGGCGCGGGCACGCGGCAATTGAAGGCGACGTTCTTTCATTACAAGCGTTAGGCAATCGTCGTGCCGCCGATTTGCGGCACGACATGCCAGTACAATGATGAAGCTGACGCAATTGTAAGCCAATCGTCAGCCTGACGACCTACCGCGATGGCAGTCACAGGGTGCAAGAGTTGATTGTTCTCGTTGCTTGCACGACATCTTCATCTTCGGCGGGAGTTGGTGCATTGGTCATATATTGGCGCAGTATGCCGAAAACGCCGGTCCCAGGCGGTGACGTTAGAAGGCGAAATTCTTCGCCTTGCGCCAGCGGCTTCGCACTCCTGCTTCTCGCAACGTCTCCATTGGCCTTGTCATCCTGTTCCGCGTCTGAGGCGACCTCCAACTCGACAGAAGCTGGAGGGATCGGCGTCTCGCCATCAGGCATACCGACGAGCGTGGCCAAGGGGTTGGATGTCCCCTGGTCAGTCGTGCTCATCGGTGACGAAGCCCTCGTAAGCGAGCGCGACAAAATGACTATCGTGGCCTTCCGACCCGGTGAAAGGCCAAGACAGCTTCGGAAGGTCCCTAGCGTGGACACACCGATAGACGGTGGCGTGCTCGGCCTCGCCGCGTTCGAAACGGGCGGAACTGTCTGGCTTTATGCCTTTCATAGCACCGTGTCGGACAATCGGATCGTCCGCATGCCCTATGCGAACGGCGCGCTGGGTAATCCCGAGATTGTGTTCACAGGCGTACCCGTAGGACGCGGACATAATGGGGGCCGGATTGCCTTTGGACCCGATGGGATGCTGTACGTCACCACCGGCGAGACGCGAAATCCCGCACTCTCGCAGGACCAAGGATCACTTGCCGGCAAAATTCTGCGCATGACCCCGGAAGGCAAAGTCCCTGAGGACAACCCAATCGAGAGATCGGTTGTGTACTCGATTGGCCACCGCAATCCACAGGGTCTGGCGTGGGATGCCAAGGGCCAGTTGTGGGAGACGGAGTTCGGCGACAAGGGGTGGGACGAACTGAACCGGATCGAGCCCGGCAAGAATTACGGTTGGCCAGCCGTCGAGGGCCGCGCCGGAAAACCGGAATACACCGACCCGGTCGTACAATGGCCTACATCTGAAATGGGGCCAAGCGGTCTTGCTTATATCAACGGCACGTTCTTCATCGCCGGGCTGACCGGTCAGCGGCTTTGGTCGGTGACTATAGACGCAGCCGGACAAGCGGTCACGACGGCGTATTATACAGACATCTATGGGCGTATCCGCGATGTCATCAAAGGACCAAAGGGAACCCTTTGGTTCGTCACCAACAATACAGACGGGCGCGGCGACACACCTGGTCCGGCCGACGACCGGGTATTGTCCGTACCACTTACGTCGGCGACCAGGACCGGGGAACCCCAGCCATGACAGTTGCGACGTCCTGATGAGCGGTCTGGCACAATATGCTACAGGCCAGAGCGCCGAACCCTTGCCGCGCTGTTGCGGCTCAGTTGTCCTCGCGGGGTGCGATCGGATGCCCCGATCCATGCTGTTATCCCCTTACCTATTCCCTGTATGGGAGGTGGCTTGCAGCGGTATCCCGGCGAGGTTCCCGGCGCGTGGCGGTCGAGCTTCGGCCGTTCGCAGTTCGACAGGTCTATCGTCGATCGCCAGCAATTTGCTGGCGAACCGTGCCTTGTGGCGAAGTGCCCTTCGGGTCGCAATCGCTTCGTCGCGACGCCCGCGCCGGGATATTGGTGATCACTACGGCGCAGGAACTCCTCTGGCTCCTAAATCATTCCCACTCGATTGTTCCACTGCCTAAGCATTTTGAAATCACCCGTCATAATATTTTTCAATCTTTTCGCCGCGCTGTGCGGTTCGGAATCTTGAAGAGATCGACAACTGGCTTGAGGAGTGTCCCAAGGCATGTTTCGAAGGTCGCGCCAGGATAGTGGGGAGACCGGATGTCCGGCGGCGTCAATCACGACCCGTGAACCGCGGCTAAGTAGGAGGCCGCACGCAATCCGTCACTTCTACTGGTCGCCGTTAGACGGAATGTTGGGCGGCGAGAACGCTTTGATGCCTTCCAGTTCGCGAGCAGTCACCTCGCGCAGCAGCCAAGCGTTCATTTTGTCGAGCCGTTTTTGGGCCCAATCCAGAAAGGCCCAATAGGGAGATTCTTGTCCGTCCATAGAACCGCTCGTTAGCAATACCCTCAATGTCGGTCGGATTGGGCCTTCTGGGCGAGCGAAAGTGTCTTCTTCACCAGGGGATGGAGCTTTTCTGGCATAACCACCGATCCGACTGGCTGCTTGGCAATCGCAATGGCGGCTTCCACCGGGGCCGGTGGCGGCAGAAGAGGCCGAGCTTCGATGACGATCCGGTCTCTAAAGTCTTTTGGCGACGCTCAGCGGCTTGTGCTTGACGGGATACTCCGCGTTGAGGCGGGTCCAATAGGTGGCACCGGGCAAGCGTATTGCATGTTTCACGCAGAGTTTGCGCCACGTCGAAAATGCCGAGTTCCCGCGCCCCTTTGACACGGCACGTTCCCAGATCATGTCATAGAGTTGTTGCCGAATAAGAACGTGGCGCATCAAAAACCTCTCACTGGAATTGTTAGCGCAGTGCGATATATGACTATCTATTGTCAGGAGCGTGACATGGATCTGATCCAATCTGGCAGATGCCAAAGCCCATCTGAGCGAGCTAGTGGATCGGGTCGAGGCGGGAGATTCGATCGACATTACCCGGCGGGGTAAACCGGTCGCACGGCTCACCGCCGTAGCAAAGCCGCGGCAGCGGATCGAGGCGGCCCTTCTGAAATCCCTGACCGCAACCATGCCGCTTCAGGCCGAGGATGCTGCCGATCTAGTACGATCGATGCACGATGGCGATCGCTACTGACGCACTATCTCGACACGTCGCTGATCGTTGCGGCCCTTTCAATGAAGCAATGACGCCGCGCGTTCAGGCCTCGCTGGAGGAGCAGGATCCCGCACAACTCCTGATCAGTGACTGGACCGTCACCGAAATGTCATCTGCCATGGCGATCAAGCTGCGAACCGGACAGATCGATCTGGAGCAGTGGGCGGCGGCGCTCGCGATGTTCAACAAACTGGTCGCCGATAGCTTCACGGCGCTTCCGGTCACAGGCAAGCATTTTCGGACGGCGACCAAATTTGCTGATCAGCATACGCTGGGGCTTCGCGCTGGCGATGCGCTGCATCTCGCCACCGCATCGGAACATGGTGCAACGGTTCATACGCTCGATCAAAAGCTCGCTGAGGCCGGCCCTACTCTCGGCGTGCCCACGCAACTGCTAGCATGATCCGAGCCCCCTCCTTCCCCGCCAAATCCTGCTGGGACCGCCGGTGGTCGGTGATTGGACCGACGAGCAGAATAACGCGATCGTTGCGGACTATTTCGCGATGCTCTCCCAAGACATCACTGGGTGCCGTCCCGCACGTGAAACAGCGGCCAAAGCGTAAAGCGGCGGTTCGAAGCGCTTCAGTTCAGCGCATGTGTTCGGACCGAAACGTAGCCATCAAAAGCTGCCAATCGGTCGTCGACCATTTTCAATCATTCGTGCCTTATGACACGATAGCCAGGACCTGCCTCAGTTCTGGCTAGTCCCAAGAAAAGATGGTGCGCAATTTGCAGTTCGATGGGGTCTGCCCCTCCTCAAATAGCTCCACCCGATTAATTGCATCCAAGGAATAGCGGCGCTGAAAGACCGGGGCTTTGGTCGAAATTGAACTGATGGTCCATGCAAGCAGCGCGTCTATGCTTTACCCATTTCGCAACGTATACACGGATGGGGATGACCAAGTTCTGTGGGGCGGCAATGATCGAGGGCCTAGCTGAAGGGATGCGCCGAACCCGTTCGCCCGGCATCAAACTTTTATTCGCAGCTTTGGTGGCATTGGCGCTTATCGTGCCTTTGATGCTGGTATATGCTCTTGTGTGGGATCGACAGAGCCAGTCACAGACGGCCCAAGACGCAATCAATGCAGGTTGGGGCGGACCGCAGATTATTGCCGGCCCTGTTGTCGTCGTACCGTTTCGCATCACGCAGGTGCAGGCGGAACAGGTCAATGGACAGACTGTCTCCCGTACTGTTGAGACCGAGAAGCTGCTTTACATCTCCCTAACCGAAAATCTCGTCACGACCAGCGTCAGCCCAGAAGAGCGCCGCAAATCGATCTATCGCAGCGTGCTCTACGACGCGCGCATCAAGGGGACCGCCCAATTCGAATTGCCGCTGGACCTGCCGCGCTTTGGTATCACCGCCGACCGCCTGTTATGGGATCGTGCGGAATTGCGGATGGGCGCTTCAGACGCTCGCGGGTTGACCAACGGAGGCGCACTATCGGCTGCTGGACGGCCGCTTGTCGTGCAGCCGGGCAAAGGTCCGGGGGCTACCGGTGGACAGGGGTTTTTTGCTTTTCTGCCCGGGAATGGCGTGGGCAGACTGGTCGTGACATATGATTTCGGTTTAAACGGGAGCCGCTCACTAAGTCTGGTTCCGCGAGGCGGCAAAACACGGTGGGATGTGTCGTCGACTTGGCCAAGTCCCAGTTTCGGCGGAGCCTTTTTGCCCGAAAGGCGCGCGGTCTCGGACGGCGGCTTTACGGCACGATATGCCATCGACAAACTGGCGTTGGGACAGCCCCCGGTGGATATGGAAGAATTAGGCGCGCCATTAGTGGATGGCGATGCCGGTTACGCCTTGGCACCGGTGGCTGAAAGTGCATCTAACGCCCGAGGCCTTGGTGGACCGTCGGAGGCCATAAGCGGCAACTCGCGGGCCGTGACCGTCGGGCTTATCGAGCCGATCAACCTTTATTCCAAAGTCGACCGGGCGGTAAAATATGGATTTCTGTTTATCGGATTCACGTTCCTGGCGTTCCTGTTGTTCGACATTGTCGGCGGGGCGCGTGTTGCGGCAGCGGAATATCTGCTTACCGGGGCAGCGCTCGTGCTGTTCTTCGTGCTGCTGCTGGCATTCGCAGAGATAATCGGGTTCACAGCCGCCTATTTGCTGGGTGCCGGAGCGATCATCGGGCTGCTCTCTGCCTACAGTGCTGCGGTGCTGAAAAGCTGGCGGCGCGGGCGTTTCATCGGTGCGCTGCTCGTCGGCCTGTACGCCTTGCTCTTCGTGCTGTTAAACCTTGAGGCATGGTCCCTGCTCATCGGATCGGTGCTTCTGTTGGTCGCACTGGCAGGCGTGATGTACGCCACTGGAAATGTTGAATGGAGCAATGTTGGCCAAGGGAAATCTCCGCTTGAGGCTTGATCACCCCTGCAGTTGTAACCAAGTTAATCCAGATTGCTCAGGCAGCGCGGCCTTCCACTGTCCCTCATCCGACGCCGACAAACGGCAATCGTCCAGTCTGTTGGGTGATGCAGGCGGTCGGCACTTGGCAAACAAAAGTTGGTACTTGAACTGCGACAAAGGGTCGAACTTGCTAATGACTCTGTCAGGTCTCACCCGGCGCCGCGCTATGTCTCACTAGTGCCGGCGACTTCACGCGCGAGGCTGATAAAAGCCTTGAACGCGGCGAAGGGATTGCGCCGGCTTGGATAATAGAGGGCGAACGGCGCGAGTGGCGGCGTCCAATCTTCCAGAACCCGCACCAGCCGACGGCTGGCGAGGTCGTCTTCAACATCGGATTCCATGAAGAATCCTCTCCCGATGCTATTCAGAACGGTGATCGGCGCAAGGCTCGCTTCGTCAAGCGTGATCGGGCCATTGACGTCAACCTGAAGGACTTGGCCATTCTTTTCGAAATGCCAGCGTACAGCGCGCCGTTCGGCAGTCTCTCAGGCAGACACTGATGGGCACGAAGGTCCGCCGGAACCTTGGGCGCATCCCGGCTCTCGAAATAATCCGGTGTTGCCACGACTGCAAAACGCCGAGAGCGGCCAAGGGACATGGCGATCATGTCAGCGGGGACCAAGTCGGCGATGCGAACACCAAGGTCTAATCCGTCGCGAACGACATCGACCAGGCGCCCTTCAGTGACCAGGTCAATGTACCTGTGGATAACGTTGTAAAAACGGCAGGATGAGCGGCACCATGATTTCGCGTGCCGCTGTCGCGAAGGCGTTGATGCGCAACGTTCCCGAAGGCACTTCCTGCTGAAAATGCACAATCTCCATAGCGTCATGAATGTCCTGCAGCGCCGGGCCTATTCGGCCGACGAACGTTCGGCCCGTGTCCGTCAGCGAGACGCTCGGTGTGGTCCGGTTGAACAGGCGCATCCCAAGTTGGCGCTCGAGCTTGCCGATCGCGTTGCTCAGCGCGGTCCTGGACATGCCGCATCAAAGTCGTCCCGCAATACAATCGCTGCACCCATGGCAATGCCCTCCAAACGGCAGACATAAATTCAGAAATTCACCGCTTTGGGAATCCTCCAAATGAGTCAGGCTCATCGGAGAGCGGTATAAGGCCATCCGCGCATCGCGGATGCGACGGCGCACGATGCTGTCATTGCCAGTGGCGTAACGATCAACGGCGCGTGATCTTTATGTAGCACCCGTAGCGTCGCGATATCAAGATGATCATAGTGATTATGCGACAGGAGGATCACGTCGATCGGCGGCAAATCGTGCAGCGCGATGCCAGGGGCAGTCACGCGCTTGGGACCGGCAAACGACACAGGACTGGCGCGATCTGACCAAACGGGGTCGGTCAGGATATTGATCCCAGCTATCTGGATCAGGAGCGTCACGTGACCCACCATCGTCACGCACAGATCGTCCGTTCGGGGATCGGGTATCACAGGTGCGATGGAAACACATTTCGGCCAGTTGTTGGGCATCGCTGAACGCTGCCATCTTAGGACTTTCTGTAGGTTTCTGTCCGTACCCGGCTCGCCAGGGTTGAAAAAGCGGAAGCCATCGAAATGATCGATAACTGGGCCTTGATAGTAAGGGTTGCGTCTCGTCATCTTAACGGCTGTCCACATCTGTATAGGTACAGCACACGGCGAATAGGAAACTACGGTAATGAGCCGTTGAGGTAATTCCCCGCGGTTGCAGACAGGTACTCTTCCTTAAACCAAAAGGGCGCACGTGCACGAGTATCCTTTCATTTCAATCACCCCGTAGCCGGAGGATCTGCAAGCGAACATCTGGTTACGGAGCCAGCCTGGCGCAAGTCACCCGCAAAAGCATGGTCATCGCCGAGGCACCGTGTTGCTTTACCGTATCCGGATCGTTTCCGGAACAATCCAGGCTTCCTTTCGTTCGAAGCTCGGTCATAACAGAGGAGGACGCGATGGCTGAATATCAAAACGACGCATACCGCACTGAGCGTAAATCTACCGCAGGTCGAACCATCGCCATCATATTGATAGTAATCGCTGTGATTGTGGGCGTTCTTTTCGCAACAGGGTTCTGGAAAGCGGACGTGAAGGAAGGCTCCCTGCCGGACGTGGACGTCAGCGCCAAGGGCGGGTCGCTGCCTGATGTGGATGTCGATTCCAAGAAGGTTGTCGTAGGAACCAAGGAAACGACAGTAGACGTGCCCAAGGTCGAGACCGAAAAGAAGGAAATCGACGTTCCTGTTGTGGGCGTAAAAGACAACTGATCTCATCGCCTGCTGAGCATCATGACCCGACCGGCACTGAAATGCGCCGGTCGGGTTGTCGTGAGTATGACCATTGGAAGCCAGATTGCCCTGAAAACTTTAATTTCGCCGCACCGCAACCACCGATATTCGCAGTTCAAGATGCGTCATTGTCGTCCACAGCCAGAACATCTTCTTCATCTTCGTTAAGTTGTTGATCGATCGCATCGGCGATCAGATCGAGCTGGTCGTAAGTAGCCGTGAATTCCACGGTGCTGCCACCCTCCTCTTCCAGTGCAATAATGTACTCTTCCCCCGCCTTCGTAACGGTGAACCCCGCTAAACTTCTCGACATCACTTGTCTCCCACTGCTGAGACAAACCCGAACGCTTGTGCCTTGAGATCGCTCCGCGCCGATATTCATCGGACTGCACAGATCATCGCCATCTGGATAATGTACGTCTGTTAAAGGTTTGAAAGATCATTCGATATCAAGCGAAATTGGTCGGGATGTGTTGAACTTTCCTGGTCTTTCTCTACCAAGATAGTGTTCCCGGGAGCCTGGTGCTGCCGAATATCGTCAGGTTCAACGTGCCCGATCCTACCAACTTTCCAGATCCGCAACCGCAGGCACAAACCCAGCCGCATGACAGCGGGATATTATCTCAGGATCTGGCTGAAGAAATCCAATCATTGCGCGAAGGATTATCTGCGCGTGACGCGTTCATTGCAATTGCTGCCCATGAACTACGAAACCCTATGACACCTATTCGCGGTCAGGTTGACCTGCTTCTACGATCGGTGCGTGGCGGGCGGCATTCGGCAGATCGGCTGATACAGGGGTTGGAGCGGCTGGAGTGGCTGATCGATCGTTACATGAAGAGGGCGACGACTCTGCTAGATGTCTCCCGCGCCACGACGGGAAAGCTCAAGCTGGTTCCGGAGCCGGTACATCTCTTCATGCTGACCGATGAAGTCGTCCGCGGCCTCGCGCCCCTCGCCAGCTATGCTCGCTCGCAAATGACGGTGGAAGTGCCGGAGACAATCAGCGGTACATGGGATCGTCTTGCCCTCGAACAGATCCTGGAGAACCTCATCTCGAATGCCATCAAATACGGGCAGGGAAAGCCGATCCACGTCAGCGCAGAAATACAAGGCGAGAAAGTTGTTATCCGCGTGCACGACTCCGGACCGGGCATCAGCGAAGCAGACCAGGTTCGCATCTTCGAGCGGTTTGAGCGTGCGATCGATCCCAGCAAACAGGGCATCGGCTTCGGCGTGGGCCTGTGGATCGTCCGCAGGCTTGCCGAGGCTATGGGGGGCGGCATAAAAGTTGAGAGCACGCCGGACCTTGGTTCGACTTTTATCGTTACCCTCCAGCGCGACATGACGGTAGCAGAATGACGGACAGTGGATCATTGATCGACAGAGGATCAAAGCGCGAGCCTATGGCACGCGGTCCGACCGGAATCGAAGGTCTCGACGCCATTCTGGGCGGGGGTTTCGTGCGGGGTGGCATTGCCATCATTCAGGGGCAACCCGGTGCGGGCAAGACCATCCTGGGCAACCAGATTTGCTATAATCATGTCGCTGCCGGAGGCCGCGCCCTTTATGTCACGCTGCTTGCGGAAAGCCACTCCCGCATGCTCGGGCATATTGGGCAACTGGCGTTCTTTGATGAAGGCGCCATTCCCGATCGCATCTACTATATGAGCGCCTTCCGCGTACTGGAGGAAGAAGGGCTGAAGGGTCTGCTCAGCGTCTTGCGCCGCGAAGTGCAAAGGCGCGAGGCCGGCGTGGTCGTGCTGGACGGCCTTGTCGCCGTTGAAGAGACGGCAGAAAGTCCTCGCGAATTCAAGAAATTCATTCACGAGCTACAAACGCAGGCCACATTGGCGGACTGCACGATGTTCCTGCTCACCAGTGCAAGCGCCGCAAGCCTCCCCCGAGCCGCCGAGCACACGATGGTGGATGGCGTGGTAGAGATGCAGAGCGAACTGTACGGTCGCCGCGCCGAGCGTCACCTTCAGGTACACAAGCGGCGCGGCGGGGGTTTCCTCCGGGGGCAGCATGCCTATCGCATCAACGACGACGGCATCGTGGTTTTCCCCCGCACCGAAGCTCTGTTCGAGCGGCCTAAAGGGCGGCAGAAGCTGGATCCCACCGACAGGCTAACGACATCCATTGCCTGTCTGGATGAGATGATCGGCGGGGGCATCGTCAGGGGCTCCTCCACTGCCGTGGTCGGGCCGACTGGGATCGGGAAGACTATATTCGGAATGCATTTTCTGAACGGATGTAGCGCCAAGGAGCCCGGCCTGTTCTTTGGCATGCACGAAATGCCCGAAGCAATCCATGCGCAAGCCGGAAACCTCGGGATGCTGCTCCCCCAGCACATCGACAGTGGCAATGTTGCAGTGAAATGGTGGCCGACGACTGAAGGCATATTAGATCAAGTTTGCGCCGATCTTCTGGAAGCGGTGCGGCAACATAATGTTCGCAGAGTGTTTATCGACGGCATAGATGGATTTACGCAAATTGCGTCTGACCCTGCACGTGTCAGCCATGTTGTGACGGCTCTCTCTAATGAGTTACGCGCGCTTAACGTCACGACGCTCTGGAGCGTCCAAGTGGACCTGGGTTATCATGAAGCGGCCACACCGCTGAGCGGGCTTGCGCTTCAGGGACTCTCCCCGATTGTAGAAAACATCATCATGATGCGTCACGTCGAGTTGCGCTCCCGGTTGCACCGCATGATGACGGTTCTCAAGGCACGGCTCAGCCCCATCGATCGATCCCTGCGCACCTTCAGAATCGAGAAATCAGGCATAGTAGTAGATCCGGATGCACGTAATTCAGAAGCCATACTGGCAGAGCTGTTGGAGGGTCGTTCGCCCCGCCGGTCGCTTAGCTATAATGGCGAAACTGGCGGGAAATAGCGGTGGCCGTCGTGCTGATCGTCGATGATGAGTTCGGTATTGCCGACGTACTGCAGGATTTTCTGGAGGATGAAGGTCATACGGTACTCACCGCAATCAACGGACGCGCCGCGCTTGAGCGTATGGCCGAGCAACCCCCCGATCTGGTTCTCTCCGACTATATGATGCCCGTCATGGACGGTGCCGGACTACTCGCGAAAATGGCGGCAGATCAGAAACTGTCCAAAGTGCCTGTAGCCATTATGAGCTCGCTGCCCGAACCCGCCGTAGCCGAGCATTGCTCTGGTTACGCCGCCTTCCTGCGCAAGCCGTTCAGGATCGGCGACGTCGCGGCACTGGTCGAGCGCCTCCTGCCTGGTCGGTAACGGTTCTTCCGACCCGCATGATTATGCTGCGCAACGCTACCAGATCTTCAGGGCGTTGATTGCCGCATCGCGATTAGCCGTACAGAAAACCAAATTCATATTTTCCGCCAGTTTCGGTTCGCTCATGTCGAACATCGCGTTGTTCCCTGAAACCCACTGAAAATCATGCTTTATCCGGGCGATCTTCCATTCTTCGCCTTGGCGGACGAAATGGACATCGTACCAACCATATTGATTGTATTCCGACGCCCCCATATCGCTCGCTTTCCAATGACGCGCGGTCATGTAGACGATAGCGAAAGCGCGATCACGCTCGACCTTGATATCGAAGTTAGTGAACACGTGATGTCGCCGCACGGGACTTAGGATCAACTCAGCAAACCGTGTCCAATCGTCCGCGCTGACCTGAATTTCATCGAAGGTCGTCAGCCGCTTGAAATCGACCAATATGTTGTCCGTAAATGTGGACCGATAGAGTGGCCAGTCGCCAATATCGAGTGCGCGCCCAAAATTAAGCATTGTTTTTGTTATGGATCGCTCGTCCCAAATCAGAGCGAGCTTTTCTTCGTCAGTCATACAGCCTCCACGATCAGTTTGGGGGTGAAGCGCACGTTCAGGGAGGGCAAGTAGCAATAGTCACCCCCGCCAAAGGCGAATGCCGGGGCCGGACCGTCCAGAGAGAGATCCGGCAGAGCATCCAACAACTCGTCCAGCAGAACGGTAAGTTCCATGCGCGCGAGAGCTGCGCCGGGACAGCTATGGATACCGAAGCCAAACGCCATATGCCGTGTGGAGGCTCGGCCGATGTCGAAGACATGGGGTCGTTCGAACTGCTCGGGATCGCGGTTTGCCGCAGCCCAGCCCATATAGATGTCGCGCCCTTCCGGTATTTCAGCGCCGTTCACTTCGATCGGGCAAGTCGTGCGACGGAAGAATCCATAGAAAGGCGGATAAAGACGCAATGTCTCCTCTACCGCCTGTCCGATGAGACTGCGGTCGCCTCTGAGCCGGTTGCGTAGTGTCGCGTCGGAAAAGACCGCCCAAATCAGGCTGGCCATGGCCGAACTGGTCGAATGGTGACCAGCCCCCAGAAATGCAGCGAACAGGACCACGAAGTCATCGTCATCAAGTGCCCTGCCCTCCACTTCCAGCCCAACAAGCGATGTCAGGAAATCCTCGCGCGGATGAGCACGGCGGTCGTGGACTTCGCCTATCGTCAGGGCGCCGAAGGCGGCCTGTTGCTGGCCGAACAGCTCCGGATCGCCCTGCGCCGCGAACATCTTGATGGCCGCATGCCTGATGGCCGGCACTTTCGCTTCATCCACGCCTACCAGATGACATATCGTTTCCGCAGGAACCGGTTCGCAAATTTGCTTTACGATATCGCAAGCGCCGGTCGGCCCTATTCGTCCAAGATGGCGGCGGATATCTGCCCGCACAAACGGTTCCATGCGTGCGTCCGTCCCAGGCGGCAACGCCTTGGAGAAGATGGCGCGCCACGCGGAATGGCGCGGCGGGTCCATTTCCAGAGCGGGGATCGGTTTTCGCGGCAGCATCGGCCGCAACACCTGCGGTTCCGAAGAAAAGCGGCGATGATCGGCCATTGCTTTCCGCACTGCCTTATAGTCCAGCAGCAAAGTGAACCCGTCATGTGCCTCACTGTGTACTACAGGGCAGCCGCGCGCCGCTTCGAACAGGGCCAGGCTCTCGGCGGGAGTGGCGGAGTAGCAACTCCAGTCTCCAAACCCCTCGGTCGTCTTGTTCATCTTCGAACTTCCTTAGCGCTGACCTTGCTATCACGCGTCCCAGCGGCGATCGCTTTCCAGCGCGGAGGCGAACACCTCACTCTGATCCAAATAGGCGCGCTGTTCACACAGTAGACGTCCCCGTGTGCGGATAACGTCACAACAGGGCACGGTGACGACCTTGCCATCCAATCGCTCGTAATCGACGTTGGCTTCCACGAAGATCAGATCGTCGCTTTCGGTAATTCGCCAGATATTGTGGCGCAGGCGACCGATCATCTTCCAGAAATGCAGGACCACTGTGCGGGCATCGTCTTTACCGATCACCGGCGGCCGTGCGCCGAAGACGAACTTGTGGTCATTGGTCAGCATGTTGACGAAGCCATCAATGTCTTTCCGGTCGACGGCGCGAAACCGCTCCAAGACCCAATGATCTGCGACCATCTTCCTCTCCCTTACTTGTGTTTTACGTCGTTAGGCGCTGCCCACCGGTGGTATTTGAGCGGCGCATTCCGTCTCAGTGCAAGCGGTTGGGCAGACTACGTTCGTCGTCAGATTTCCCCGTCCCGCACCATCTGGCGTACGCGATCGAGCGTGGCCGCGACCGCGCCGATATACGCGCCCTTCATCTCGTTACCCTTGGCCTTTTCGGCTTCCGAACCTGCTTCCGTATCGGGAAAGTTGAGACCGAAGGTGAAGGTTAATTGCAGCCCAGCGTCTGAATCCGAAATGGTGTTCTGAATAAAGCCGTTCTCGCCTACCCGCTCAAACTGCACCTGCACCGGCGCGTGCAGCAGGATTTCTTCACGATGCGAACTGCCTTTGAAGGTAACATCGCGAAGGATCATGTTGTCCTTTCGCTCGACAACATCGCACTGAGTCATGCCCGGCACGAAGGGCAGCGCATTTTCGGCCTTCATCTCAAGACCCCGCCACACTTGTTCGCGATCCAGCACTGGGTCCGCGCCCGGCGGATTGACTGGGATGGCGTAGGAGAGCGCGTACATAGTAGACCTCCGTCAGATAGAGAGATAGCCGCCGTCGACGGCAATAGTGGCACCGTTCACGAACGAAGCCTGATCGGACAACAGCCAGGCCACAGCGTCGCCGATCTCGCTTGGTTGGCCAAAACGGTGCATGGAGTGCCGGAGCTTCAATCGTTCAAAAATATCGGCAAGATGCACGTCTTTGCTTAACCGCTCGATCATGGGGGTCGCGGTAATGCCAGGTAGAATGGCATTAACCCGAACGCCGCGCGAGCCATAATCCGCACCGGCCGCCCGCGTGACGCCGACCACGCCATGCTTGGCCGCACAATATTCGGAGGCTCCGGCCAACCCTACCTGACCGAGCGACGACGCCGTGTTGACGATCGATCCCCCACCACCTGCAAGCATCGCCTTTACCTGATGTTTGATGCACAGGAATACCGCGGTGAGATCGATGCGGATCGCCAGTTCCCACTCTTCCAGGGTCAGCTCGTCGAGCGGCTTGTTACGCTGCTCGACCCCGGCATTGTTGAACGCCCCATCCACTTTTCCGTATGTGTCGACCGTGCGCGCGACAAGGGAAGCAATCTCCTGCTCGGACGCAAGATCCGCCGGTATGAAGATTGCTTCCCCGCCCCCCCGGCGCACAGCATCGGCCGCTGCCTCGCCAGCTTCCCGATTATTGTCACTGAGCACAAGGCGGGCGCCTGCCGCGGCGAGCACCTGCGCCGCCGCGGCACCGATGCCGCCCCCTGCGCCCGTCACGATCAGCGATTTGCCGTCGAGCGTGCCCATCAGAACTTGAACCCTGCACGCAGGCCGTAAGTCCGTGGCGAGTCAAGATAGGCAGTGGCAGGACCAGGGATACCGGCAGCAGCAGTAGCCGCGATCACAACCTTATCGGTAAGATTGCGTCCCCAAATTCCGGCATTCCAACTACCGTCATCGGAGTAATAAGTGATCGCCGCGTTGACCTTGGCATAGGCATCCTGCCTCGTACCAGGATTGTGAACGAAATCTGCATACCAGTGGCTTTCATAACGCGCGTCAGCCTGAGCGCGAACATAACCAGACGTGAAGTGGAAGTCATGGCTGATACCGCCATTAATGGTCCAGTCTGCCGCATACGGGCCGGAGAGGCCATTATAGCTGACGCCACTGGGCGTAACAAAATCCTTGTTCCGGTTCTTGATGTAGCTGACAGAGAAGTTGATGCGATCGTCGGGCGTGGGTTGCCACAGAACGTCAAGCTGATTGCCGGGGATGGTGACTTTGCCAGCGTTGAAGATTGGATTGAAGAGCTTGCTGGCATCATAGGCCTGCTGGGCGAGGTTCCGGTATTCGGAAAAGAAAATCTCATCATTGATTTGCAGCGTATTGTCGAAGAACCGCGCCTTGAAGCCGCCGGCGATCGCCTTCAGCGTTCCCGTGCGGACACGGTTGGTACGACCGGGAAGGTCAGCCACTTCGTTGAAGGTCTGCGGCTGATAACCCGTCTGATACTGCACATACAGCATGATCCTGGGAGCGATATCGTACTGCGCGCCTAGCTTGTAATCGAAGCGCTTGATCGAGTCATTGAAGGTGTAAGGCGTTACCTGGTCGTCGAGCGAGATGCCCCGTGCGTTCGTGTCATCCGTGCCGTAGCGTGCGCCGGCAGTGAGCCTTAGCTGATCGGTCAGCGTGTAGGTTACTTGACCGAAAACAGCCGCGCCCTTCAGCCGGTTGCGCTGCACATTGCTCGAATGGAAAGGAAATGGCGTACCGGGTATCGCAGGTCCATCCGGTCCCATCGTCGTACCCACTAAAGCCTCGCCGCTCTGGACCGTGCGATAGCCATAAAGGCCCAACAGATAGTTTACCCGACCGACATCGCCCGCAAGCCGCAACTCGTGCGTGGTGGCATGATAGATGTCTTGCTTGTACGCGGGCAGTACGCCGAGCCAGTACACATTGACTGTGGAATTGAGGTAGAAATAACTTGGAATGTAGGTCAGTGTCATCCCATCGCCGAGCCGCCAATCTATTTGCGCGCCCGTCACCCAGTTCTTGTAATCCTGTGTGGATGGCGTGGGCTGACCAAAGGGTGCGGTAGAAGCCAGTGCTCCGGGCCGCAAATCGTCATAGGGATCGTCCCGCAGGAACGCGTTTTCGTCATACTCAAATCCCTGCAACTGACCATTTGCATCGTAAATCGCGCGTGAACCTTTATTCACCAGGTTCGACGTGTTGCCATTCTTTGCAGCCGTGTAGCCCCACAAGTAAACCGTCAGGTCGCTTGAAGGCTGCCACAAGGCGCTGATGCGGGCGGAAAAGTCTTTGCGCGAGTCCGACCCCGTTTCCATGTAGCCATCACGGTGCGTGTAATCGATTGCCGCGCGAATCGCGAAGCTGTCCGAAGCCGCAAGATTGCCGACGACCGTGCCACGATACAGGTCGTAATTGCCTGCTTCAAAGGTGCCGCTCACACTGTTCGTGAACTCAGGGCGGGCGAAGCTGACGTTGACTGTGCCGCCGATTGCGCTGCGGCCGTAAAGTGTACCCTGTGGCCCTGGCAGCGCTTCCAGTCGATCGATGTCATACAGCCCGACGCTGGTGCCTTCGCGCGGGATGAAAACGCCGTTGAAGTTGAATGCAACCGAGGGCTGCACGTTCGCAAAGTCGAGGTTGGAACCGACGCCACGCAAGAACACTTGCACGGTGTTGCCCTCCTGATGGAAGCGAGCGGCTGGGACGAGTTCCTGCGCGGCAGCAAGATTGGTAACTCCGCGCTGTTGTAGAGCAGCACCTGTTACGGCTGTCACGGCAGCAGGAATTTTCTGTAAGCTTTCACTCCGCTTTTGCGCCGTGACGACGATGTCAGCCAGCCCCACTCCCTGCTGGACCGGTTCGCCACTAGCATCAGTCGGTGCGGTCACATTGGCCGAATTCGCTGAGTCCGGAGCAGCCTCCTGTGCTTTTGCCGGAGCAATGAGCGCTGATATCGCAACAGTGAAGCCCAAGGCGGCTTTAACGGTAAGCTTCATGATCCTCTCCCTATATGCACGCTCGTTCACGGCGCTTTAAGTGGATACACCTTTTTCATGTCAGAGGATTTCTGTCAATAAAGGACTTATACACCCTTGACGTTTTCTTTATCTCAGTGTGGGAGCGCCCACGCTTACATCAGCGGCATCGCAAAAATTCTCGCATTTGCCTTAATAGTACGATTGTGAAACAGGCAACAAAGTGGATACACAAACTAGGATCGTTCGCGCCATCCCTATAGCGGAGGAATTGCGTTCACCGTATTACCGCCGCGCAGCCGGGCAGTTGCATTCAGGACGCGGCAGCATAACCAGCAAAAGCTTCCAGATTTTCTTAAAATAAGACGTAGACAACTTACTATTGTCGAAACTCAATATAGGACGTATACAACGTAAATAGAGTCGGTTGAGAGGAACCAAAATGGCGACCCAAATGGCAGAAACGCATGCTCATGGTCGGGGACCGCAAGCCAGCCCGACCCTATTGCGAAATTATGTTGGCGGCCGTTTTATAGATGGTGGACGTCCTTTCGACATTGTTGATCCCGCAACAGGTCGCGTTCATGCCATCGCCCATGAGGCCGATAAGGCGATCGTCGATGCAGCTGTAGCGGCCGCCCGCGCAGCAGTCGAAGGCGACTGGGGCAGCATGACGCTCGCCAAGCGGCGCGCCTTGCTGGTCGCCGTAGCCGACCGCATCGAACAGCGTTTCGACGATTTTCTCGAAGCCGAAATTGCCGATACCGGTAAGCCGTATGAATTGGCGCACCATCTGGACATCCCGCGCGGCGCCGCCAATTTCCGGGTCTTTGCCGATGCCATCGCCAACCTTCCTACCGAAACGTTTGAAATGGACACGCCGGACGGCGGTAAGGCGCTGAATTATGCGTTGCGCAAACCACTTGGTGTGGTGGGCGTGATCTCGCCGTGGAACCTTCCTCTGCTACTGATGACCTGGAAAGTGGCTCCTGCGATGGCTTGCGGTAACGCTGTGATCGTTAAGCCGTCAGAGGAGACGCCGTCCACGACCACGCTGCTGGGCGAAGTCATGAGCGAAGTCGGGATGCCCGATGGTGCATTCAACGTCATCAACGGTTTTGGACCCAATTCCACTGGTGAGATGCTGACAAGCCACCCCGGCGTGCGTGCGATCACTTTTACCGGCGAAACGCGGACAGGCGCTGCGATCATGCGCTCTGCCGCGCCGACCGTAAAGGCGCTGTCATTCGAACTGGGCGGCAAGAATCCGGCGATCGTGTTTGCCGACGCGGACATAGAAGCGGCGATCGGGGGATTGTCGCGCGCCGTATTCCTGAATACCGGTCAGGTGTGCCTTGCGCCTGAGCGTATCTACGTCGAGCGGCCAGTGTTCGACCAGTTCGTAGCGGGGATCAAAGCGAAGGCCGAAGCGCTGAAGCCGGGCCTTCCTCATGAAGAGGGCGTCAACTTCGGCCCGCTTATTTCCGATGAACACCGCCGCAAGGTGCTGGGCTATTATCAATCTGCGTTAGATGAAGGCGCAACTGTCGTTACCGGCGGAGGCGTTCCCAAACTGGCCGGAGAGGCAGCGGGCGGGTTCTTCGTTGAGCCGACGATATGGACGGGGCTGCCGCACGATGCAAAAGTATGCCGTGAAGAAATATTCGGACCCTGCGCCGCTATCATCCCCTTCGATACGGAAGAAGAAGCGGTTCGCATGGCGAACGATACCGAATATGGCCTCGCCTCTTCGATCTGGACGACCAATCTTTCCCGCGCGCACCGCGTCGGCAAGGTCATGGAAGTGGGCATTTCTTGGGTAAACTGCTGGTTCTTGCGCGATTTGCGTACGCCGTTCGGAGGTTCCAAGATGTCCGGCGTCGGCCGGGAAGGCGGGGAGCACTCGATCAACTTCTATTCCGAGCCGACCAACATCTGCATCAAGCTCTAGGAGAGTAACGCAATGGCGACGATCACCGAAGCGGAGACAGGCGATACCGTCAAGCTGACGCCTGTGCTCAAGACCGTTCTTTATTCGCATGCCACGCTCGAATGTCGTGACATTGCGCGCACCCGTGCGTTCTTCGAGGAGTTCCTCGGTTTCGAGACCGTCCAGATGGCGGCAGTGTCGTTCTGGGCGCGCAAGGGTGGCGATCAGATCATCGTGGTCGTACAGAGTCCGTCCAAGAATAAGGAAACGATGCCGTTCCTTAATCATAATGGCCTCGACGTCGGTACCGATACCGAGGTCGATGAAGCTTATGACGTGGTAAGGCGCGACGCTGAGAAGTGGGGCTTACACAAGATCACGAAGCCTGTCGTTCAGCATGGCACCTATTGCTTCTATTTCTGGGATATGGACGACAATGCGTGGGAGATACTTTCCAATCCTCCAGGCGGTTATTCCTGGGGATTCAAGCTTGGCGATCAGGAAGGCGTCGGCCATATGAGCCGCAAGTTCAAGCGCCCCGACACGACGTCGGTCGAGGAGAACTGACATGGGCGCCGATCTGCACGATATCAGCTATGTCCGGATCGGGTCCGAAGATATCGAAGAAAGCGTCCGTTTTGCCACGAAGATACTTGGTCTGGAACTGGTCGGCCGCGAAGCGGACGCGGCGTATCTACGCGGCGACAATCGGGATCATAATGTCGTCTATACCAGGGGCGCTCGATCGGGCCATGTGGTAGGCTTCGAACTGCCGACGATGAAGGCTTTGGATGATGCTGCGGCTCTCTTCGAGCGGGCTGGAGTTGCAGTACGTCATGGGACAATGGACGAGCATGAGCAACGCCGGGTAAAGGGGCTCATCACTATTCAAGACCCGACTGGGAACGTGATCGATCTCGTGGCGCGGCCCGCCGCCAGTGGATCGCGCTATTATGGCACGCGTGACGCAGGGATCACTTCGTTCAGCCACATTGGCCTGCGCACTGCCTCTCCCAAGGCGGACGAGGATTTCTGGACATCAATGCTCAGCGCCAAGGTCAGCGACTGGATCGGCGATGCGGCGCTGCTGCGGATCGACGATGTCCATCACAAGATCGCGCTGTTCCCTTCCACTTTTGCAGGCATTCAGCACGTCAATTTTCAGGTCGAGAGTCAGGACGACATCATGCGGTCGTTCTATTTTCTGCAGAAGAACAATGTGAAGATCGTGTTCGGCCCCGGCCGTCACCCCACATCGGGAGCAAGGTTCCTCTACTTCCAAGGGCCAGACGACATGATCTACGAATATTCGACGGGCGTGCGCATGATTACCGAAGAAGACGAAAAGACATACGTGCCGCGTCAGTTTCCGAAAGCGGCGTCGAGTTTCTGCATGTGGGGTTCCGAACCGGACATCCCCGAGTTCCGCGTCCAGCCGGAGTCCGCAAAGCCCGGCTTCGTCCGTGCCGCCTGATCCTGCGCGAACGATGCGGCTGGCGGCGCGAGCGATGGGCCGTCATGACCTAGCACATGCGTACGGTCATGTGAGCATCCGTCTCGACCATACCCATTTCCTTGCCTCGCCGGCCATGCCTCTGAGCTTGGTGGGCGAGGATGAAGCAGGCGTGGAAGTGTCGTTGGACGAAGACTTGCCTGCCGGAGCGTTGCCGGAAGTTCGTATTCACCGCGAAATCTATCGTCGGCGGCCGGACATCGGTGGCATCGTGCGCGTGCAATCCCCAGCGGTTATTGCGCTATCCGCTCTCGGGAAGACGCCGCGCGCGCTGCATGGGCTCGGCACCTATTTCGCTCCGGCGCCTCCATTTTGGCCGTCGGTCGCGCTCCTCCGCGATGACGCTTCGGCGGCTCAGGTCGCGGAGCTTCTCGGGAACGCCAGTGCGATTGTGCTTGCTGGAAACGGCGAAGTCACGGCCGGTGAGACATTGGAAGAAGCGGCGGCGTTGGCCTTTTTCCTGGAAGACGCCGCGCGGCTGGAGCTTGCATTGCTTCCTGCCCAAGCGGCCGGGCTAAACCCGCGAGAGTACACGCCGGAAGAGGTCTCGCGCCGTGCGGTAAAAGCGGGCGCTCTATTTGAGCGTATGTGGCAATATCTTTGTTTCGGAGATCCTGAATGGCAAGCCAACAGTTGACCATGGACAGAGTTGGCGCGGAGGTGGAGAGTCATGCAGCGCGACTGCGGGATTGCTATGGCAGCAGCCAGGCTATTCCGCCAATCAGTGCCGATTGGCCCGGCGCGACAATCGCTGATGCTTATGCCATTCAAGCCGCAAACACGGCGCAATGGGAAGCGGAAGGGCGTCATGTCGTTGGAGCAAAGATCGGCCTCACAGCAAAAACGGTCCAAGCTCAGCTCGGCGTCGATCAGCCGGATACCGGGATTCTGTTTGCTGATATGGCCGTAAATGACGGAGACACTGTGGCGCCAGGCCGGTTGCTCCAGCCTAAGGTCGAGGCAGAGATCGCTTTCGTGCTGAGGCGCACACCGGATGCCCACCGCCTCACCACTGCCGAACTGATCGACAGCATCGCTTATGCCCTCCCCGCGATAGAGGTAGTCGACAGCCGTATTGCTAATTGGAAAATCGGCATCGTCGATACGATCGCTGACAATGCATCGTCCGGCCTTTTCGTATTGGGCACGACGCCAGTGCGACTGGCTGATCTAGATCTCAGACTATGCGGCATGGTGCTTGAGAAGAACGGCGAACAGGTGTCCTTTGGTGCCGGAGCAGCGTGCCTTGGTAATCCTCTTCATGCTTTGGGATGGTTGACGACCCGGGCAGCATCGGTCGGTCGTCCGCTGGGGGCAGGCGATGTCATCCTGGCGGGCGCACTTGGTCCCATGGTTGCGGTTGCACCCGGCGATAGCATCGAGGCGCGGATTTCCGGGTTTGGCACCGTCCGAGTTCGGTTTGGCGCCGAGTGACGTCAGCGCAAAAAGAAAAAGGGAACGTTCATGTTTGAAGTGATCGACATCGCCGCGCGCCTTGATAACGCCGCTCGCCACGCCAAGGCGACACCGCAACTTGAGCAGCCGCTGACGTTGGAAGACGCCTATCGCGTGCAGGCCGCTTCCCTCGGCCGCCGCTATCAGAGGGGTGAAAATCGCGTTGGTATAAAGATGGGATTTACCAGCCGCGCTAAGATGGCGCAGATGGGCATCGATGAAATGATCTGGGGACGGCTGACGGACCAGATGCTGGTGGAGGACGGCGGCTCCATCGACTTCGCCGCCTATGTTCATCCCAGGGTTGAACCTGAGATCGCGTTTCTTCTGAAAGCGCCATTGGCGGGGCGAGTTACGCCTGCTGCCGCCTTGGCGGCGGTTGGCGGGGTCGCAGCGGCCCTAGAAGTCATTGACAGCCGATATGAGAACTTCAAATTTTCTCTTACCGACGTGATAGCCGACAACAGTTCCTCTTCCGGCTTCGTCGTCGGTCCTTGGTCGGACCCGGCGCTCGACCTTTCCAACTTGGGCATGATCCTGGAGATCGACGGCGAAGCGCGGCAGATCGGTTCGTCGGCGGCAATCCTTGGCAATCCGATCCGCTCGCTGGTTGCTGCGGCGCGGCTGGCGGAGGGCGCTGGTGAACCGCTGAAGGCAGGCGATGTGGTCATGGCTGGCGGCGCGACTGCGGCGGAGCATCTCTCGCCGGGCAATCATATCCGGCTTGTGGTACAGGCGCTGGGCCGAGTGGAATTCAGGGTTCGCCCTTGAGACTGCATAACGGGCTGTGAGCATAAGCGGACACGCCTCGTTCAGCGCCGGTCCGTTCGTTCTGTCTTCCGAAGCAGCCCTCGCCGCAGCCTATGACCGTTCCCGAGCGGGTGGGACGGGCAGCCTCGATCCAATCCAAGCAGGAGTCCAAAGTGAGTGCCGCATGGCAGTTACGTCGTCCTTTTTCGACAGCGGCATCCGGCGTGATGTAAGTCTCGCGATTACACGATGTACGTGACGAGTTCGCCCAATTGGCCTATCACCACGCGAACCTCATCACCGCCGCTCAGATACTCAGGCGGCTTGCGCCCATGGCCGACACCCGCAGGCGTTCCTGTGGCAATGACGTCCCCGGGATACAAGGTCATGATCGAGGATGCATGTTCGATTATCGCCGCAACGCCGAAGACCATTTCGCGCGTGTTCGAATCCTGTTTGATTTTACCATTCACAGTCAATCTTACTGGCAAATCCTGCGGATCGGCGACAAACCGCGCAGGAACAAGGTACGGACCCATTGGCGCAAAGCCATCGAACGCCTTGTGCTGTACCCAATCCACACCAACCGGTGGTTTGCTGGCCAACCAGTCGCGTGCTGAAAGGTCATTAAAATTAAGATAGCCAGCGACATACTGTAGTGCTTGATCTGCCGTCACGTCTTGGCATTTCGTCGATATCACTACCCCCAACTCCGCTTCCCAGTCCATCATGCTCACCCGGCGCGGTACAGCTACGGAATCGCCGGTCCCCCGTACGGTATTATTGGTCGGCTTCAGAAAGCTGTATGGATAAGTGGGCGTCATTGGGATCGGCATTTCAGCGATGTGATCGTGATAATTGGAACCGATGCAGAGAATCTTTCCCGGTGCCGCGAGGGGCGCCAGCAACGTTGCTTCACCTACGGGCCCTCCACGAGAAAATGCGGTTGTATTGGCCTGCACGTAATCAGCAATCAGCGTATCCACCTCGTTCCATTGATCGAGAAGCGGCTGCAGGTCGGTAATTGTTTCAAATCTCTCGCCCAGCGCAGCGTCGACGGGAAGAAGTTGCCCATTATATTCGATAACGGCCTGGCGAGCACCATCCGTTGTTTCCGAAACCGCCAGCCGGTAAAGCTCACCCACATTCCTCTCCCTCATCATAACCTTTAAAAGCCTCATTAGTGGATGCACTATATGCTAGGTGTAAATATCACTATGCTCGGACGTGAGGTTTGTTACTACAACATCAAACACAGGCGTTCCACTGGCGAAAATATTGGATACACATTGTCACGATCGTGAACCGATGTCAAACTAGGACTTATGCATCTTATTAGCTGCTGTCGGTAACAGGTAGTCGCAGTACAACATCTCACTGGATGGGCCATCCACCAACACATTCAGCAAAGGCAATCTTGCGCCTTCTCGCCTGATGCGTTGGCCTCTTCCGGTCCCGGCCAAACCTTGCCGAATAAATCTACGCCCCATAAATGCTATTGATAGTTGATCGCAATAATATTAGTTGCGCTTCGCACGGGAATGCTGACAGGAACAAAGGGGCGTACAATGGCGAAGGTTGTCATGATGGCAGGATTGGTAGGCATATTGGCCACCCAATCCGCATGGGCTGAAGAAAGCGCACCGGTCGACGAAAGCCGCGACGCTATCGTTGTCACCGCAGCCAGTGCCGGCACCAAGACGGAAACTCCGTTGGTCGAACTGCCTCAGCCAATCACGGTAATCACTTCGGAGCAGTTCATCTCGCAGGGCGCCATCAGCATCAGTGACACGGTAAAATATGCCGCGAGTGTACTCGCCAACCCCTATGGGCGTGACACCCGCGTAGACGGCTTCAACGTTCGTGGTATCGACGCGCTTCAATTCCGTGACGGAATGCGCGACATTTTTTCCTATTATGCGAGCATCACTTCGGACCCTTATAATTTCTCGCGCGTGGAGATCGTGCGCGGCCCGGCCTCAGTGCTTTTCGGCCAAGGGTCCATTGGTGGCCTAGTAAACCTCGTTTCTAAAACTCCCGAGTTTAAGACCGGTGGCGAGTTTAACATCGGTTATGGCAGCTATGATCGCAAGGAAGCACTCGGTGACGTCAATGTCGCGCTGACGGACAATCTGGCGATCCGAGCTGTCGCCCGTGTTCGCGACGCCGACACCTATGTCGATCATGTGCCCGACGACCGCGTGATGTTCGCGCCCTCTATCCGCTGGCAACCAACACCGGACACGGACATTGTGCTGACCGGCCTCTATCAGGAGGACGACACTGGCTCCACCTCGCAATTCCTGCCGATCGTCGGCACCTTCCGTTCGAACCCTGCCAACCCCAGCGGCCGGCTCGATCCCTACACCTTTGTCGGAAAGGCAGGCTGGGACCGTTACAGTGGCCGTTCGTTGCAGGGCGGCGGATCAATCACCCATCGGTTCTCGGACAATATTCGCCTGAGCGTAAAGGCCCGCTATATCGACAGCGATCTCGAATATTTCACACATTACGCCGATAGCTACCGCTATCCCACCGATCCATTCTCAGTCTATGGTACGGACGGACGCACCATAGGTCTCACCGCCGATGCCAGCGACGCGCGGATGAACGTCTTTTCGACCGATAACAATTTGCAGTTCAAGTTCAACACAGGCGCTAATATCGAGCATGTTTTGCTCGTCGGCATCGACTATAGCTGGAACAAGGTCGGCAAGCGTTACGCTACTACGACGCCCGAAGTGGTCGATCTCTACGACATCGACTACGATGCATTGTTGACCTACGATCCTAGCGGCCCATTTGATTACGATTCACAGAAGCAACTTGGCGTTTATGTTCAGGATCAGATTCGTTTTTACGAGCGGGTCTCATTGGTTGTGGGCGCTCGCCGCGACCGCGTGACGTCTTCCGCAGGGAATAAAGACAACGCGGCTACCTTCCGGGCGGGCATCATCGGCGAAATCGGTGCAGGGCTTTCGCCCTTCTTCAGCTATACGGAGAGCTTCCTACCGATCGCCGGGGCCGACAGCGACGGCAACGCCTTCGAACCCCAAACGGGCACGCAGTTCGAAGCAGGAGTCAAATGGCAACCGGAACGCAGTACGCTGCTCACGGTTACAGCCTTCCACATCAAAGAGCGCAACCGGGTTCTATACCGTGCCAATAACGTCATTACGCAGTCGGGCGAGCTGACGACCAAAGGCATTGAGTTCGAGGCTAGCCACACCCTGCCTGGTAACTTCGAATTGCTGGCCAACTACGGTTACAACAAGCTCCGTTCCGAAGTGAACAGCAGCCTCGATTATATGCCGCGGCATATCGCGTCAGTGTGGTCGACAAAGACGTTCGGCCTGGCGGACGAAGCGCGGCTGCGGCTAGGCGCGGGCGTCGTGTACAGCGGCAAGAGCAAATCGACCGGTGCGCTTGATCCCTATGGGCGTAATCCTGCCATTCCTGCCGGGGCGCTTTATACGGTGGTCACGCCATCACGCACTACCGTAGACGCACTTGCCGAAATTAGCTGGAACAAATGGCGGCTCGCGCTCAATGCGACCAATTTGCTCAATAACCGCTTTTTCGCTTCGTGTCTGGCACGTGGAGACTGCTTTGTCGGCGCGCCGCGAAATATCATGGCAACTTTCGGTGTGCGTTTCTGACCCCTTATTTAAGGACAGCAAAGGATTCAAAGGACAGGAAACGGCATTTTGATGGAGTTGGTCGGGCGATATCAGCAAGCGCAAGATAACGCCTGACTGCGCGTCCCGGTCCATGGTCCAAATGCATGAACTCTAATATCCTTGGGCCTCCAGTAGTGCCTTGTATTATGGCTCTGTCAAGCTGGCGCCCAGCTTCGCTCGATCTCCGGTGATGCGAGAAAACTGGAGGGTTTGCGGGATGCCGGCGGCGGGTCGCAGACGCCCTCTTCAATGTAGCGCATCGCCGACATGAGTCCTGCCCGGCTGAACGGTTTAGGAATGACGCCATGCGCGCCGCAGAAGTGATCCGGTATCTTCTTGGGATTTGCCGTGACGAAAACGACTGCGGTGGACGCCCATCTCTCCCGTATTAACGCACATACGTCGAGACCGCTCGATCCTTCGTCGAGTTGAATGTCCACAAAAGCTACATCTGGCGCTCGCGCAAGCGTCAATGCAATCACTTCACGTAAAGAAGCAGCCTCTCCTATCACCTCATGACCGGAATCCCGGATCATTGCCTCGATATCCATCGCGAGCAACGCTTCGTCTTCCACGATGAGAATATTGAGCGGGGGTACACAGGCATGCATCGATTTGTGCCTTCAGGTTTTCGCAGGATCAGCGGGAAAAGTGACTGACGCGCGTGTGCCGTTTGCATCGCTATGCCATTGCGTGGTCGCCTTGATCTGGCGGGACAAACGCATGACAAGGGACTGTCCAATAGAGGCCGGAGGGCTGACGCTCTGATCGAACCCCGCACCATCGTCCTGCAAATTAATGATAACCTGCCCGTCCTTCTCCTTCACCGTTAGCGCGAGGTTTCCTGACCGGCCCTCTGCGAAGGCATGTTTCACGGCGTTGGTGATAAGCTCATTCAGAATGAGGCCCGTTGCGGAGGCCTTGCTTGCCGGTATCATGACAGGATCGGTATCAGCGATGAGGTTGATATCCAGCCGCCCGGTGGAAGCGAGTACGTCACTCGCCAAGTTCGCGGAGAAAGACCCGATGTCGAAGCGCGTGATATCCTCCGATTGATAGAGACGGCGATGCACGATGGCGAGGGCATCAATGCGCTCCAGCATGTTTTCCAACGCACGTTGCAGTTGGGGATCGCCCAAGCTGCGAGACTGTAGCCGCAACAAAGCACCGATCATCGTCAAATTGTTTTTAACACGATGATCGACTTCATGCAGAAGCAGGGTTTTCTCCTCCAGTGCCGCCTGCAAATCGGCGGTGCGCGCACGCACCTGTCTTTCAACTTCCATCTTCTGTTCCGCGATCTGACGCTGCGCGTCTACGCGATCAGTAACATCCAATTGTGAAGCAAAGAAGAACTGAAGCTCTCCGTCGTCATTACGCACCGGACTTATGTAAAGCGCGTTCCAGAACTTAGAGCCGTCCTTCCGATAGTTCAGAAGGTCTATGCTGATCGCTTCCTGCGCCTTCAAGGCCGCGGCTATCTTGGCTACCGCCTCACGGTTGCTATCCGGCCCTTGAAGAAAACGGCAATTGCGGCCGAGGATTTCATCAACTCCATAGCCGCTAAGTTTCTGAAATGCTTCGTTAGCGAAGACGATCGGGTTGTCGTCCTGCCTGGGATCAGTGATGACCATAGGCATCCGCGTGCCCCGGATGGCGGCTGCGAATGGGTCGCCACGGCCGCGCTCGTGCCTAACGCGGTCAGTCAGGTGCCAGTCGTCTATCTGCTTCATCCACGGCTCCGCTCAGCTAGGGAGCGGGAGTGCTCCGGCTTGAGTTAACATGTGTTACAGCGCGCCAATGGCCCGCCGGGTTCCGTGAGACCGACGAGCCATTGGTATTACAGCACTATATTTTTCAGGCAGCGAAGGCTTCCGCGGGTGCCTGTTCGCTGGTCGCGTCGGGCGCAAGGCGAATGAGGTATTCGAACGCGGACAGTGCTGCTTTCGACCCCTCGCCCATAGCGATGACAATCTGTTTGAACGGCGTTGTCGTTGCATCGCCCGCAGCGAAGATGCCGGGGATCGATGTGCCGCCGCGATGATCGACTTCGATTTCGCCACGCGGAGATAGCGCGACCGCATCCACCAGAAACTCGGTGTTCGGTACGAGGCCGATCTGCACGAAGATACCCTGCAAGTCGATGACATGCGACGTGTCATGATTGCGATCGTTGTACGTCAGGCCGATCACCTTGCTACCGTCGCCAAGTACTTCGGTCGTCAGTGCGGACGTGATGACCTTGACGTTGGGCAGGCTGAACAACTTGCGCTGGAGCACTGCATCGGCACGAAGCTGACTGTCATATTCGATCAGCGTGACGTGCTTGACGATACCGGCAAGATCGATCGCCGCCTCGACGCCGCTATTGCCGCCGCCGATCACCGCCACGTCCTTACCCTTGAACAGCGGGCCGTCGCAGTGGGGGCAGTACGCGACGCCAGCGTTGCGATACTCGTCTTCGCCGGGCACATTCATGTGCCGCCAGCGCGCGCCGGTCGATAGGATCACGGATCGGGCCTTGAGGGTCGCACCGCTCTCTAGCCGCACTTCATGCAAGCCGCCATCAGTCGCAGCGGGAATCAGCTTCTCGACCTTCTGGAGGTTCATGATGTCGACGTCATAGTCCTTCACATGCTGCTCAAGCTGCGCGACCAGCTTCGGGCCTTCGGTGTGCGGCACGGAGATGAAGTTCTCGATCCCCATCGTGTCGAGCACCTGCCCGCCGAAGCGCTCGGTTACTACGCCGGTGCGAATGCCCTTGCGCGCGGTGTAGATCGCCGCCGCCGCGCCAGCAGGGCCGCCGCCGATAACGAGAACCTCGAATGGCTCCTTGCCCTTCAGCTTTTCGGCCGCGCGTGCGACTGCGCCGCTATCCAGCTTAGCGACGATCTGCTCCAACTCCATGCGGCCCTGGCCGAAAGGTTCGCCGTTCAGGAAGATGGTAGGCACCGCCATCACCTTTCGGGTATCCACTTCGTCCTGGAACAGAGCGCCGTCTATCGCAACGTGGCTCACGCGCGGGTTCAGCACTGCCATCAGGTTCAGCGCCTGCACCACGTCGGGGCAGTTCTGGCAAGACAGCGAGAAATAAGTTTCGAAGGCATAATCGCCCTCAAGATTCTTGACCTGCTCGATCAGATCCTGCGCGGCCTTCGACGGATGACCGCCAACTTGCAGCAGCGCGAGGATGAGCGAGGTAAATTCATGGCCCATCGGAATACCGGCAAAGCGCACACCGATGTCGGTGCCGGCGCGGCGGATCATAAAGCTTGGCTTGCGCTTGTCGTCATCCTTGCGGACGAGAGTAGCCTTGTCTGTAAGGCTGACGATATCTTCCAGCAGCCCGAGCATTTCGCGGGACTTGGCGCCGTCGTCCAGCGACGCCACCAGCTCGATCGGCTGCGTGATGTTCACAAGATAGCCCTTCAACTGGGCCTTTACGTTGGCGTCCAACATCTCTCGAAACTCCGTTCAATTCGAGGCGCGGGGCAACACCCCGGAGAAGAACATATGCGTTCCTCTCCGGGCTGCCTGCGACCCTCGGGGGGTTAGCTAAATTTAGATCTTGCCGACGAGGTCGAACGAAGGCGCAAGTGTGGTCTCGCCTTCTTCCCACTTCGCGGGGCAGACTTCGCCGGGGTGAGCCGCAACATATTGCGCAGCCTTGGTCTTGCGCAGCAGTTCCGCTGCGTTACGGCCAACGCCTTCCGACGTGATTTCCATGAACTGCACGATGCCTTCTGGATCGACCAGGAAGGTCGCGCGATCGGCAAGGCCAGCACCTTCGCGCATCACGCCGAAGTTGTTGGTGATCGTGCCGCTGGCATCGCCCAGCATGGTGTATTCGATCTTGCCGATGGCAGGCGAGGTCTCATGCCATGCCTTGTGGCTGAAATGCGTGTCCGTCGAAACGCTGTAGATTTCCACGCCCAGCTTCTGGAACTCGGCATAATGATCGGCCAGATCCTCAAGCTCGGTCGGGCAGACGAACGTGAAATCCGCTGGATAGAAGAAGAAAACTGCCCAGTTGCCGCGGACGTCTGCATCCGACACCGTTACGAACTTTCCGTTCTTATAGGCTTCGGTCTTAAAGGGCTTCAGTTCGGCACCGATACGGGACATGATATCTCCAATTCATTGGTCTGGTTAAACGACAATGGTGATATAGGCCCACGCGATCGATAGGAGAAATTGCTTTTTCCTCGACGACAAATCGAAAATAGCGATCAAAATAAATCACGCCGATGCTTCGTCGATAAAAGCCACCATTCACATCAACGCGTGACAAAGTTTGTGCCCATTTATCAATCAACTATGTCGTTGTGTGACGTTCATGCAACCTTGCGCATAAGCGATGGTTCACTGACCGGTGTTGAAAACAGGAAGGAGAACTAACATGCGTAAATTGATGCTTTCGCTCGTAGCGGCTTCCATCGCGCTGCCTGCAACCATGGCATTCCCGACCGACAAGGCCGAGGCGCGCCGCGATCATTACCGTTACAAGGAATGGCGTGGTCGGGATGGTCGTACCTATTGTCGCAAGAGCAATGGTACAACGGGTCTCATCGTTGGCGGCGTAGGTGGTGCCCTTGCAGGGCGCGCAATCGATACGCGAGGTGATCGCACGACAGGCACAGTTCTGGGTGCGGCCGCGGGTGCGCTTCTCGGCAAGGAAGTCGATAGCAAGCGCCGTTGCCGGTAACGGTCGCGTATCGGCCTGAACAAAAGGGCGGCTCCGGATGGAGCCGCCCTTTCTGTGATTAGCAATTACAGGCAGCTATGTTATCAGTTTCCTGCTGCGCTCGCGCCACGTGCTTCGGAAAGATTGAAAGCTACTGCCGTTCCGTCGGAAATGCCGTGAACCTTGTCGCCAGCGACCTTTAGGTTGAAGGCCGTTGCACCAGGATATCGCGTACCGGTGATTAGCTTGCCATCTTTCGTTGGCTTCACCTTGTAGACATAGGTGTAACCTTCGTGGACGAAACGCTCCTTGGCCACATCTTCGGCCAGGGCGGGGGCCGCTGCAGCGATAGTGGCGGCAGCGAGAACAATTTTGGACAGCATTCGCATAGAATTTCTCCTTGGAATGCCCGACAAACACCTCTGTGAATATTCTGTTTTGTTGCCCTAACTACTATGTTGCGGTGCGGCATCGGGCAATCGCAAAGGAAGGCAACGCAATTGCACGTAACGCAACCGTAAGGATCAGCCTATTCTCCGGCTAAACGGAGGATGTGCCTAAACTCCTCAGGCGACACAGGAGCAACGGAAAGACGAGACTGCCGGATAATCGACATTTCCGACAAAGCGGGATCGCTTTTGATCGTCTTCAATGTAACAGGGCGTGGCAATTTGCGTATCGGAGAAACATGCACGGCCAGCCATTTGCCAGTGTCGTCCGTGCTGTCCGCCGTGGCCTCTTCCACGATCTCCATGACTCCGACTGCTTCAAGCCCTATGTTGCTGTGATAGAAGAATGCCTGGTCACCCTTACGCATCGATTTCATGTGCAGTTGCGCCTGATGATTGCGCACGCCGTCCCATTCGGCCGTCTTCTTCTCGACGAGATCGTCCCACGAAAACACGTCAGGCTCTGACTTCATCAGCCAATATTGCATCGCCGGTCCTGCCACTAGGAAACTAAGAAGATGTTGTTCCTTGCGCGAGGAGCGCGCGGAATCAAGGCAGATCAAGTGACAGGGCATATAAGATTGGCTAAACGGGCCTGAAATGGAGCAAAAATGTCGCACACCGTTCTGAATGCCATTCCCATATTGTCCCTCGACACCGAAGATGTGCAGAGCTTCGCCAATGCATTTGGCGGCTCATTTTCACAGTTCGGTTTCGCCATGGTCCGCGATCACGGCATGGATGAGAACCTGGTTGCGGACGCTTGGGCGAAGGCAAAGGCATTCTTTGCACTGCCTGAAGAAACCAAGCGCGCCTACATCCTGCAAGGTGGCGGGGGGCAGCGCGGCTACACGGCATATGGCACCGAAATCGCGAAGGGCGCGAGTGAGAATGACCTAAAGGAATTCTGGCATGTGGGCCGGGATCTTGCCCCCGGCAGCCCGCTGGCCGGAACGATGCCGCCGAATATCTGGCCCGAGGAGATTAAGGGGTTTCGTGAAACCTATACGCGCCTCTACGCCGAGTTCGATCGAGTCGGCGCAAAACTGCTCTCCGCCATCGCACTTTATCTCGGAATCAACGAGGATTGGTTCGTCGACCCGGTGCGCGACGGCAATTCGATCATCCGCCTGTTGCACTATCCTCCGGTCTCACCCGACGCGCCGGGCGTGCGGGCGGGTGCGCATGAGGACATAAACCTCATCACAATGTTGCTCGGTGCGGAAGAAGGCGGCCTGCAATTGCTGGACCGCAACGGCAATTGGCTGGCGGTGACGCCGCCGGAGGGTGCGATGGTCATCAATGTCGGCGACATGCTCCAGCGGCTGACAAACGGTGTGCTACCTTCGACCAGCCATCGCGTCGTCAATCCGCCGCCGGAAAGACGCGGCGTGTCACGTTATTCAATGCCGTTCTTCCTGCATCTGCGCCCCGACTTTATGATCGAAGCGCTGCCGCAATGTGTGACGGCAGAAAACCCGTTGCGCCAGCCGCCCATTACCGCGCACGCATACCTGCACGAACGGCTTGTCGAGATCGGACTGACCAAAGGTTGAGCGAGAATTATTTCCGCCAACGACCCATGGTGATGCCAATGGACTCGCCTCGCTCGCTGAGCGCCAACTTGACGATTTTTACCTGCACGTGCTTCACCTTGTCATCCTGCAGGAACACGGTCTCAATGATATGCTCTGCCACCGCCTCGATCAGAGTGAAGTGTTGACCGGTTGGTAGCGCCGCAGTCGCCGCGTGCTTCAGATCCATATAGTTTTTCGAAGCGGAAAGCGGCGTATCGGGACTGTAATGGTCCGCCATTTTGAGCAAAGCGCGAACCGAAATTCGCAATGGCTGCGGCAGGTGTGTCTCTTCCGAATAGATGCCGGTCAGCACGTCGAAGTCGAGATTGTCCACTTCGAGAGTCAGATAGTCGTTTTCTGGAAAATCCATGTCAGGCTTGCCGATTATCGCTTTTCATTTGGCGGTCAGCGGGTAAGACCCCCGCGCTCGAGGGCGCTCATGCTCTTTTATGGAACGAACGGCAAGACGTGACCCAGATTCTCCCTCTTGGTAGTCAAAGCGACGACGCGATCGAAGCGCTGCTGGATGCAGCGTTCGGTACGGATCGGCGGGGGCGCACGGCCTATCTGATCCGCAAGGAAATGAAGTGGCTACCCGAACTGAGCTACGCAGCACTGGATGATGGGGGCGATCTTATCGGCACGCTGCAAAGCTGGCCCGTCGCGCTGCACAGTCAGGACGGAACGGTCCGCCCACTCGTAATGGTCGGACCGGTCGCGGTGCGGCCCGATCAGCAAAAGGGCGGTTTCGGGCGAGCCATGATGGATGCCGTAGTGCAGGATGCGAGGAGACTTGCCTGTCCGCCGCTGATGATGATCGGTGACCCTGAATATTATGGCCGCTTCTGGGGCTTCTCCGCCGAGGGAACAGCGAAATGGCAGGCACCTGGAACAGTTGAGGCGCGTCGTCTGCTCGCATTGGTCGTCGATGGCGGCACGTTGCCGGAAGTCGGGATGTTAGGTCCGCGCATCACACAGATGGTCTGAACAAGACATTCCCTTTGCCAATGGCGTAAGCCGCTCTTATCTCCAGTTTATGCCCATGCCCCCCCTTCCCGATCTTGCATCTCTCTCCCTCGCAGAGATTGCGCGGTTGGTGGAAGAAAAGAAACTGCCGCCTGTTGCGCAGTGGAATCCGAAGCATTGCGGTGACAGTGAAATGCGGATCGCGCGTGACGGAACATGGTTTCATCAGGGATCGCCTATCGGTCGCGAAAATATGGTGCGCCTGTTTTCGACGGTCCTGCGGCGAGAATCCGACGGCTCTTATGTGCTCGTCACGCCGGTAGAGAAATTGTCCATCGAAGTGGAAGACGTGCCCTTCGTCGCTGTGGAAGTGAAATCCGAAGGCTCCGGAAATGGCCGATCCCTCGTTTTTCGGCTCAATACCGGAGACATCGTCGTCGCAAATGCAGATCATGCGATCGATGTCCACCAGACCGATGAAGGCCCCCGCCCCTATCTTCATGTGCGCGACGGTCTCGAAGCGCTGATTGCGCGCGCGGTCTATTATGAACTGGTGAACCTGGCGCTGGACGAAGATGCGGAAGCCACAACTCCCGGCCTATGGAGCGGCGGTCGACATTTCGCGCTTGGAAGTGTGGAATGACGTTGGCCGAACGGCTGCGAACTGCCTTGGCCGAAGGACATAGCCGCGATGACATATCGAGCTGGATAGCGGATCGCGATCCCCGCCTTGATCGCGATATCATCCTTGCCCCTGCCGCCGTTCTCGTGGCCGTAACGGATCGGCCTGAGCCGGGCCTGATACTGACCCAACGATCCTCGCGGCTTCGGAAGCACGCCGGACAGGTGGCGTTCCCCGGCGGCAAGGTGGATGATACTGACGCCGATGAGATCGCAGCTGCGCTACGCGAGGCGGAGGAAGAAATCGGCCTGCCGCCCAGCAGCGCCGAGATCATCGGAATCAGTGATCGCTACAGCACCTTTACGGGTTTCGACATCGTGCCGGTAATTGCGGTCGTACCCGCCGACCTTCCTCTGACAGCACAGGCTGACGAAGTTGCGGACTGGTTCGAGGTGCCTTTGGCCTATGTTCTTGATCCAGCAAATCGAATCCAGAAGGAAGTTGAGTGGGAAGGCCGCATGCGCCACTATTTCGAGATCCTTTGGCAGCAACGGCGGATCTGGGGGATAACAGCGGCAATCCTGGCGAACCTGTCGTGGAGGCTGGGATATGACCGAGAGCCTGCCTGACGCGGAATGGCTACACCGGCCGGGGCTGAAAGAACTGCTTGAAGCACTGGGCGCTTATCAGGACGACGCGCGGTTTGTCGGGGGAGCGGTGCGCGATACACTGCTGGGGCATTCAGTTTCAGATGTCGATATCGCGACGGTGCATGAACCTAGAGAAGTAATGGCGCGGCTGGAGAACGCCGGGATCAAGGCCGTCCCAACCGGTATAGACCATGGGACCGTGACGGCTGTGCTATCCGGCTGGCCCGTGGAAATCACCACATTGCGCCGGGACGTCAGTACCGACGGCCGCCACGCGACCATAGCCTTCACGGACGACTGGCGGGAAGATGCCGCCCGTCGGGACTTTACAATTAATGCGCTGTTCGCCGACGCCCGATCAGGGATCATCAGCGACTACTTCGGGGGTCTTGAGGATCTGCGTGCAGGTATGGTCCGGTTCATAGGCGATCCCGACGCCCGGATCGCTGAAGATCATCTCCGCATCCTGCGCTTCTTCCGATTCTATGCGCGCTTTGGGAAGGGCGAACCGGATGCGGCGGCATATTCGGCATGCAGAGCGCGGGCGAACAGCCTGATGGCTCTATCGCGCGAGCGGATCGCCGACGAATTATTGAAATTGCTGGCGTTGCGCGAGCCGACCCCCGCCCTCCGCCTTATGGTGGATGGTGGCATTTTGCTTCCCGTGCTCCCCGAGATCGATGAGCAGGGTGTCACGAGAATGGCGCGATTGATCCAGCGAGAGAACGAGGCTGATGCGGAGCCCGCTCCGATCAGGCGGCTTTGTGCGCTGCTGCCTGCGAACCCATCGGTAGGCGATGGCGTGGCGGCGCGCCTCAAACTGTCGAACAAGGCACGCAAGCGTATCGTCACAGCGTTGACGGATGCGCCGGATCATGAACACCCCGTACAACTCGCCTATCTGATCGGCACGGAGGGCGCGGTGGACCGGATGCTCTTGAATGAGAACATATCAGCCGCAACCATCAAGGAACTTCGTTCTTGCACGGTTCCCTCCTTCCCCATGACAGGCGGCGCGCTGATCGCGCGAGGATTGGCCCCCGGCCCTGCTGTGGCTCTTGCACTGAAAGAGGTGGAAGCGGAGTGGATCGGCAATGGCTTTCCCATGGGGAGCGCACTTGAAGCGATCGCCGATCAGATCGTGTGGAAGTTCCAGCGCGCCCGCCAGTAGTCGAAAGCTTTTTGTTCCGACAGCGCCTGAGAGAAATGGTAGCCTTGACCCTGCCAGCAACCGAGACGCTGCAAGACGTCGGCAAGGTCCTGCGTTTCGATACCCTCGGCAGTTACGCGCAAATCAAGAGAGTCCGCCAGCGAGAGGATGGTGCGGACGATGGCATGATTATCCCGATCGTGGATCATGTTCGACACGAACGAGCGATCGATCTTCAACAGATCGATGGGGAGACTCTGCAAACTTGCTAGATTGGAATAGCCAGTCCCGAAATCGTCCATTGCGATCGAGGCATCCAGGCTCTTGAGCGCGGCCAGCACCTGCCTTGCCTTGTCCGGGTCAGCGATAATCGCGCTTTCGGTCAGTTCGATGGTCAGCCGCCGCCCGGCTATGCCCGAATAGCGCAGGGCTTCCTCTACGACGGTCGGAACATCGTCGCGGCTCATCTGCGTCGGAGACAGATTGACGTTGATGCCTAGTGGCAGGACTTCGCCCTGAACCCGATCCCACTTTGCCAGGGTCTGCGCCGCCTCATACATCGCCCAGCGGCCGAGCGGCACGATCAGACCGGATTCCTCCGCGACGGGGATGAATTCCGATGGAGACACCTCCCCCAGTTCCGGATCGTTCCAGCGCGCTAGTGCTTCGAACCCGGTGACATCACCCGATTCGAGATGGACGAGCGGCTGGAATGCCAGTTCCAGACCGCCTTTGGCGATGGCTTCACGCAAGCGGCTTTCCAATGTGAAGCGGCGATGCGCTTCCTTCAGGACACCCGCTCTGTATATCTCCAGCTTGCCGCTGCGCTTGGCGATCTTGACCGCCGCCTGCGCTTGACGAACGGTGTCTTCGGGGTCGTCGGCCAGGCTCTGCGACAAGGCGCAGCCGATGGCGCATTCCACACTGATCTGAAGATTGGTTAGCCGCACCGGCGAAGCCAGTGCGTCATTCACGCGTTGCACTATATGCAGGGCGTCGGACAGGCCGTTGTTGAGCCGGGCGAAGATCGCAAATTCATTACCGCCGATTCGCGCCAGCACATCGCCGCGGCGCAGGCTCGACTTCAGGCGCTTGGCGACGGTGATGATAAGTTCGTCACCGGCAAGCGCCCCTAAAGATTCGTTCACGCGGCTGAAACGCGTGAGATCTATTGCAATGGCGGCAAAGCTGCCCCGCTCCGCAGGCGAGATGTTGGCAAGGCAATCGTCGATTTCTTCTCCAAACCCGGTACGGTTAGGGAGCGCCGTAAGACTATCCGATAACAGTTCGCGCCGCAGGTTCTTTTCCATGACTCGCTCGTTCGTGCGATCAATGGCAGTGAACAGCAGCCGCACGCCTTTGCGGTCAGAAGCGTCCAGCCGCCCAATCGTACAGGCGAGAAATTCCGCGCCGAGCGGTCCATCGCGGCGCACTTCGAAATGGTCGGAGGCCCGTCGCGATTTGCACAGATTCGCGATGCGCTCGGTCCAGTTGAACTCCCCATCGCCTGCGCAAATCAGCCCGCGAACCCCGGCTGGAAAGGTCTGATTGAACGCGGCATTCGCTTGCAGGACGCTCGGTGCGCCCTCTCGAAACGCAAGGATTGCTGCGGCTTGCGGCAGGGCATGGAGCCAGCCAGCGTCCGAGGCCGCTGCGGTCGCAACGGCGCGGTCATCCGACGAAGCGAGCAGCCCATCGAAATCGTCATTGTCCGTAAAGCGCGCAGAGAAAGCGTCCATGCAGCTAAAGTACGGCCATAAGGTAAATTAATTAAACCACGAAGATAACAAGCTGTAAGGGATTACCCGAAGCGGTTGTCGCGAGGGAAGCCCGTGGGTGGCATTCGTCCCGCCGCGCCACGCGTCACACGCCACGGCGTCATGTCGCTTTCGGTGCGGGTCCGACCCGATTCGCCGCCCATAGGCCAGCTCAAACCATCGCCAAGAACGAAGCTGATGGCATCCGACAAGCCGCCGTCGCGATAACGCTGCATCTGCACGCCCTGCCCGCGAGACATTTCCGGAAGCTCCGACAGCGGGAAAACCAGCAGCTTTCGATTGTCGCCGATCACGGCAACGCTGTCGGCCAGAGCGGGCACCATGCGGACGATGGACAGATTCGCCCCAACACGCAGGTTCACCACCTGCTTGCCCTTGCGCGTTTCAGCCAGAATATCTGCCACAGGTACAACGAACCCGCGCCCGTCCGAGGCGGCGACGAGCAGCTTCGCGTCTTTTCTGGCGACCATCATCGCCACGATCTCTGTCGTATTGTCCAGATCGATCATCGACCGGACCGGCTCGCCGAATCCGCGACCGCCAGGCAGTCGGTCCGCCCCCAGTGTGTAGAACCTTCCGTTGGCGCAGGCGATCAGCAGCTTGTCCGTCGTCTGCATCTGCACGGGCGTACTCCAGGGCCCGTCGCCTTCCTTATATTTGACTCCGGCGATGGTCGCGTCGTCGACATGCCCTTTCATCGCGCGAATCCAGCCGCGTTGCGAAAGGATCACGGTGATCGGCTCGCGTTCGATCATCGCCTCCAGCGGGATTTCGCGCGCAGGCGCGGCTTCCTCGATCAGCGTGCGGCGCTTGCCGAGCAGCGTGTCGGGGCCGTAACGTTTGCGTAGAGCATTGAGATCACGTTTTAGCTGAGTGCGCTGACGGGCGGGATTTTCCACCAGCTTTTCAAGCTCGTCACGTTCCTTGACGAGTTCGGCATGTTCGCGGCGCAACTCCATCTCTTCCAGCTTACGCAAGGAGCGCAGCCGCATGTTAAGGATCGCCTCCGCCTGCCGATCCGTCAGTGCGAACTCAGCCATCATGACTTCCTTCGGCTCATCCTCGGTCCGAATGATCGCGATCACCCGGTCGAGATTGAGATAGGCAATGATGTAGCCGTCGAGCAGTTCGAGCCGAGCGGCGATCTTATCGAGCCGGTGCTTTGCGCGTCGCACCAATACGTCGATCTGGTGCTTCAGCCATTCGACCAGCACCTCCCGCAGGCTCATCACGCGGGGCGTATGGCTGGCGTCGAGGACATTCAGATTGAGGCTCAACCGGCTTTCGAGGTCGGTCAGGCGGAACAGGCTGTCCATCAAGATGTCGGGATCGACCGAGCGGCTGCGCGGTTCGATGACGATGCGGATTTCTGCGTCCGACTCGTCGCGAATATCGGCCAGGATGGGCAGCTTCTTGTCGTTGATGAGCGCGGCGATCTCTTCGATCAGCTTGGACTTGGCGACTTGAAACGGGATTTCCGTGATGATCGCGACCCAGGTGCCGCGCCCGCCCTCTTCCTTGTGCCAGCGCGCGCGGACGCGGAAGGAACCACGCCCGGTGACATAGGATTCCGCGATGCTGCGGGGGCTGTCCACCAGGACACCGCCCGTGGGCAGGTCGGGGCCAGTGACGTGCTGCATCAGCGCGGCATGATCCGCGTCAGGCTGATCGATCAGGAGCAGCGCCGCGTCTATCAGTTCCGCGACATTATGCGGCGGAATACTGGTCGCCATGCCGACCGCGATGCCGGACGCCCCGTTGGCAAGCAGGTTCGGGAACAGGCCCGGAAAGACTTCGGGCTCTTCATCTTCGCCATTATAGGTGGGGCGGTAATCGACAGTGCCTTCGTCGAGACCGGACATCAAGTCAGACGCCGCCTGCGTCAGCCGCGCCTCGGTGTAGCGCATGGCAGCCGCGTTATCGCCGTCGATATTGCCGAAATTGCCCTGACCGTCGACCAGCGGCGTGCGTAGGGAAAAGTCCTGCGCCAGACGCACCATCGCATCGTAGACGGACGTGTCTCCGTGCGGATGATATTTGCCGATGACGTCGCCGACCACACGCGCACATTTCTTGTACGATGTGGTATTGCGCGCCGGGTCCGGATTGCTCGGCTCCAGCTTCAGCAACCGCATCGCCCACAGGAGGCGACGGTGAACAGGTTTTAGTCCATCCCGCAGGTCAGGCAGCGACCGTGCGGTGATCGTGGACAGCGCATAGACCAGATAGCGCTCGGACAGAGCGGAATCGAAGGGATGATCCTTGATGTTGTCGAACGGGTCGCGGAAATCAGTCATTGGAGCGGCGATAGCAGGGGACGGAGCAGGATGCGAGGGTGCGACATGGCGCCAGTGGTTTTGAACTGCACATCATTCAGGCGAAGGTGTCCGCTAAAATCACCTGAACCCGCTCCGCGCAATGCTGGAGCGCGGCGAGCGTTTCATTGCCCTTCAAGGAACGCGACCTGGGATCTATGGCGCACAGCGTGCCGAAGAATGTTCCGTCGGGCGCGGTGATCGGCAACGAGGCATAGCTTTTGAAGCCGTACAGCATCGGTGTGTGATGCGTCTGCCATTCTATGTCCTGATCGACATGATCAATGATGACACGTTGGCCGCTTTGCCTGATCTCGTCGCAAATCGTGGTCTTGATCTCCAGTTCGTCGCCGGGGTTGAGGCCGAACTCGATCTTATCGAGAACCTGACATGCGATCCACCGATCTTCCGTTACGCGCGCCACAGCCGCGAAGCCCATATCGGTGATGCGGCACACGTCCTCAAGCACCTCAGTGATCGCGGCCACCTGGCTCAGCGCAAGCGCTTCTTCGGTCAACTTGTCGATCATAGCCATGTTCCCCCTTTGAGCTATGCCGGAGGAGAAGGAAGGACACAATAGCGGGATAGGGACTAAGCATCCGTTCAGGCGCTTCAGCAACAAAAAAGCCGCCCGATCTGCACCGGGCGGCTCTTTATGTCAGTCGATGGGCGATCAGGCGTCCTGATCGGCGCCTTCAGCTTCGTCCGTGGGTTCCGAAGCGATTTCGCCCGGTTCCGCGTTGGGATCGTAATCTTCGGTGAAGCCTGCTTCGTCCTTTTCGAACATGCTGGCCATCACGTCGACGCCTTCCTTCTGAAGCTCGGCTTCTTCCGGCGAACGGGCTACGTTCACCTGAATGTTCACCGTGACTTCGGGGTGCAGCGCAACCTTGACGTCGAACACGCCAAGGGTCTTGATCGGGCGTTCCAGCACGATCATCGCCTTGTTGACGGTCTTCACGCCATCGGCCTGAAGCGCTTCGATGATGTCGCGCACCGAAACCGATCCGTACAGAGCGCCAGCGTTCGACGACTGGCGGATCAGAACGACCTGCTTACCATCGACATCGCCGGAAGATGCCTTGGCTTCTTCACGACGCGACGCATTGTCGGCTTCGATCTTCGCGCGGTTGGCTTCGAAGACCTTCTTGTTGGCGTTATTGGAGCGAAGCGCCTTCTTGTTCGGCAGCAGGAAGTTACGGGCATAGCCGTCCTTCACGGTGACGATGTCACCGATGGCGCCGAGTTTCTCGATCCGTTCGAGTAGAATGATTTCCATGAGATCTATTCCCTCACTTCACGATGTAGGGCAGCAGGCCCAGATGACGGGCGCGCTTGATCGCGGTTGCGAGTTCGCGCTGCTTCTTGGCCGAAACGGCCGTGATGCGGCTGGGGACGATCTTGCCGCGCTCGGACACGAAGCCCTGAAGCAGACGAACGTCCTTATAATCGATCTTCGGCGCATCCTTGGCGGCGAAGGGGCAGCTCTTGCGGCGGCGGAAAAATGGGCGTGCCATGTTCTTATGTCTCCTTATTCGCCAGCTTCGTCGCGGTCACGACGGGGACGGTCGCCACGATCTTCACGATCGCCGCGCGGTGCGCCACGATCGCGGTCGCCGCGCTCGCCACGGCCACCGCCGCGTGCGTCACGCTCTTGCTTGCGCATCATGACCGAAGGACCGGCTTCCAGCTCATCGACCTTGATGGTCATGTAGCGGATCACGTCTTCGTTGATCTGGGTCTGGCGCTCCAGCTCTGCAACGACGCCGGCAGGGGCATCGATGTTGAGCATCACATAGTGCGCCTTGCGATTCTTGGCGATCTTGTAGGCCATGCTGCGCAGGCCCCAATTTTCGGTCTTTACGACCTTGCCCTTATTGTCTTCGACAATCTTGGTGGCGATTTCCGCCAGTGCGTCTACCTGCGCCTGTGCCAGATCCTGGCGCGCAAGAAACACGTGCTCGTAGAGAGCCATGGGTCTTCCTTCATATTGGCCGATCGCTGACGCCGCCCCATGCGAACGCCCCTCCGGCTATCGTCTTTAGTTGTGATCCAGCAGGTCCGGAGTTGCCTCGGAGCCTTTGGAAGCGGGCGCTATGGTCGAAGACGCGGCAAAAGGCAAGCACGCAAAGAGGCGCACCCTTTCGGATGCGCCTCTTATCTGTCCAAGTCGGCTGGATTAACGGCAGCGCTGCACCGTAGTCCACGATCCACGGTAATCGTCGTAATAGCGCTCCGTGCGGCAGCGATACCCACGGTCATAGCCGCGATAACCACCATAGCTGCGGTAGCCGTCATACCCACCGCGATAGCGGCGATAGGCGCGGCGGTCCCGACGATCGTAGCCGCGATCATAATAGCCGTCGCGATAATAGCCTCTGTCATAGCCGCGATAGCCGCGGTCGTAATAGCGGTCCCGCGAACTTGAGGCGATGGCAGCGCCCAGCGCGAGGCCGACGACACCGCCGGCAAGCACTGCTCCGCTATTGTCATGGTGGCGATGGCCGCGATAGTAACGTTGCGCCTGCGCCGGGGCGGCCGTGATCGCCAGAGTGGCGCAAGTGGCAATGGCGAGTATGCCCTTCTTCCATTTGTTCATCATGGTCCTTGTCCTTCAACTCTAGCCGTTGAGGCGCGAACTTTGGCGGCTTCAAAGGCGATGATGACATATACGCAGGAGTCGATTGAACGGACCCTGAAGGACGCTGTTAAGCAAGGTTAATCTTCTATTTCGCGTTTCCGCAGGATCGGAAAGTCACGAAAGTTACACCGACTCAGAGGGGCATCCTTCTCCCCTCCCAAAACGGAAGGGGAGAAGGGCGTGACAGCCTAGCGTATCGCGTTGCCGATCACGGCGCCGATGATGCCGCTGGTGATGGCGATCATCACCGCGTCATTTCCTGAGCGAACCCATTGATACCCACGCGGCGGCGTGTTCAGGCGATAGTTGCGGTAATCGTTGACGACCCGATAGTTGGAAGCTTGGCGACGGTCGAACCGCTGGCCCTTGGCCCAGCGATGATTGCTGTAGCCGTTGTTGTAGCCATAAGCGCGGTTGTCATTGTGGCGGACAACCTGCTTTTGCCTGACTACCGTGCGTCCGTTCGCCTTGTGCTTGATTGTGGTCTGCTCATAGCGCTCACGCTGCGGTGCAGCCTGAGCCTGTGCAGTCACGAGCGGGCTGGCGATCATGGTGGTTGCGGCCAGTGCCATCAAAAACTTTTTCATGTGTCCGGTTCCTTTTCGTGTCCGGCGCCAACTGCGGCGTCTGATCATGAAATAGGAACCGGCTGTATCGGAGATGTGTCAGACACACGGCTCAAGTGTCTGAAAGTGTATCAGCCATTATTCGTGCCGTAGCGCGTCGATCGGGTTCAGGGATGCAGCCCGCCGTGCGGGAAAATAGCCGAAGACGACCCCGATCGCTGCCGAGAATAGGAACGCGAGCAGGTTGATCTTGAGGTCGAAGATAAAGGGCACTTGCATCAGCGGCGCTATGGCGATCGACGCGATCAGGGCGAGGCCCAGACCGATCAGGCCGCCAAGACAGGACAAGACGATAGCCTCGACGAGGAATTGCAGCAGCACTTCGCGCGCTACCGCGCCGATGGCGAGGCGGATGCCGATTTCGCGCGTGCGCTCGGTCACAGACACCAGCATGATGTTCATGATACCGATGCCGCCCACCAGCAGCGAGATGGCGGCGACGGCGGCGACGATCTGCGTCAGGATGGTGGTCGTGCCGGTGAGCGTATCGGAGATTTGCTTGGTGTCGAACACGTTGAAGTTGTCGGCGGTGCCCGGCTTGATCTTCCGCCGCTCACGCATCAGTTGCTCCAGGCTGTCCTGCACTGCGCTGCTTTCATAGGCGTCATCGACCGCAACCATGATGAGGCTCACTTCGCGGTTACCCGTAAAGCGCCGCTGCACGAACTTGATCGGCATGACGACGACATCGTCCTGATCATTGCCGAAGCCGCCCTGCCCGCGTGTCGAGAGCAGGCCGACGATCTGGCAACTGACGCCCTTTATGCGGAAGCGCTTGCCGATGGGGTCTTCCTGCCGGAACAGGTTTCTGCGCAGAGTCGAGCCGATAATGCAGACGGGCTTACCCGCCTCCTCTTCCTCCGGCATGAACAGGCGACCGCTGTCGAGCTTCCACTGCTGCGCCTCGAAATAGGCGGCGGTGGTGCCGTTGACGGTGGTGTTCCAGTTGGAGCCTTCGTAGATCGCGATGCCGCTGGTCGAAGCCTGCGGCGCAACGGCGCGGACGCCGGTGATCTGGTTGGCGATGGCCTCCACATCGTCCGGTTCGAAGTCCGGGGGGCGCGGTCCTCCGCCGCCGCGTCCGAACCCCTGCCCCGGCCGCAATTGCAGGATGTTCGCGCCAAGGCTGCTGATCTGCTCCCGCACGGCTGCGGTCGCGCCATTGCCGAGCGTCGTCATCGTGACGACCGCCGCAACGCCGATAATGATGCCGAGCGTCGTCAAGAAAGAGCGCAACTTGTGGCGGAAGATGGCCCGAAACGCGAGCGTGACGGTGGTGCTGGCGATCATGCCGCTTTCCCCTTCTCGATCCGCTCGACGAGGCCGTCCTTGAAGTGGACGATGGTGCGGGCGAAGGCGGCCATATCGGGCTCGTGCGTGACCATCAGCACGGTGATCCCGCTGTTGCGGTTGAGGTCGGTCAGCAATTCCATGATCTCGATGGACCGTTCCGAATCGAGATTGCCGGTGGGTTCGTCCGCGAGGAGGACATCGGGCGACGTGACGATGGCGCGGGCGATGGCAACGCGCTGTTGCTGGCCGCCAGAGAGTTCGGCGGGAGTGTGATCCCACCAGGGCTTGAGGCCCACCTTGTCTAGGGCAGCCATGCCGAGATCGTAGCGCGTCTTCTTGTCCTCGCCACGATAGAGCAGCGGGAGTTCGACATTCTCCAGCGCGGTGGTGCGGGAGAGCAAATTGAACCCCTGAAACACGAAGCCCAGATAGCGGCGGCGCAGGAGGGCGCGCTGATCACGGTCCAGAGTCTCCACATGGTGATCGCGAAATAGAAATGACCCGGCGGTCGGCACGTCGAGACAGCCCAGGATATTCATCGTCGTGGACTTGCCGGACCCCGAAGGCCCCATCACCGCAACAAAATCGCCGCGTTCGATGTCCAGGTCTATACCCTTGAGCGCCTGAAACAGAGTCGCGCCGCTCCCATAGCTTTTCGTGACTCCGCGCAGGCGGATGATCGGATCATTCGCCATTGGCTTCTCTCTGCGCGCGCCGCGCTTCCCGCCGGGCGCGCATTTCTTCGCGCTGCTCGGGCGTCAGGCTTTCCATGAAGGCACGGCGCTGCTCCGGCGTCATGTCGCGCATGCGCTGGCCGCCGGGGGGCGTGGGAGCCGATGGTGCGGGCGCGGCACTGGAGCGGCGATCTGGCGCCGGGGTCGTGGCCGCTACGGGCGCGCTGCTATTGCCAGCCGGGGCAGCGGGAGCCGCCGGAGATATAGCGGGCTGCCCGCCGTCCCGCTTGCGCCGCTGGCCGCCGCCTGCCTCGTCGCGCTCGGGCGGCTGTTCCTGCCCGGCGGCGAGTTGCCCGGTGATGACGCGCGCGCCTTCTTTCAGGTTACCGCTCTGGATCACAGTGCGCGATCCGTCGCTGTCGCCGATCACGACGTTCACGGCCTGTGGCTTGCCGTCTTCACCGACGATATAGACCGTCTGGCTGCTGCCGAAGCCGAAGTTGACTTGCTGCGTGGCGCGATTGCCGCGACGGGGCCGCGCGACAAGCTGGCTGGTGATGCCGCCACCGCTCTTTCCGCCCTGATCGGGCTTGAAGCGCAGCGCGGCATTGGGGACGAGGAGCACGTCCTGTAGTCGCTTCGTCACGATGTCGGCGGTCGCGGTCATGCCGGGGCGCAGTATCTCGTCATTGTTATTGACGGACAGCACGGCGGTGTAGGCCACGACGGTGTTCGTCGTGGTCGCCGCCGTTGTGGACGAAGATGCACTGCTGGCGTTGGAGCCGACATTCACGCGATTGACGCGCGCCGGAAAGCTGCGTCCCGGAAATGCGTCGACTGCGAATGTGGCTTCCTGACCGTCAGCCACCTGACCCACGTCGGCTTCATCGACGGAAACTTCGACTTCCATTTGCTTCAAGTCTTCGGCGATGGTGAAGAGAACTGGCGCGTTCAGCGACGCGGCAACCGTCTGTCCCGGCTCAATCGAACGCGAGAGAACCACGCCCGTCACCGGCGAAACGATCTGCGCGATCTGAAGATTGGTCTGCGCCACCGAAAGTTGCGCCTGGGAGACCGAAACCTGTGCGCGGGCCGAGCGGACCTGCGCCAGCGCCTGCGCATAATTGGCACGGGCGGAATCGAGTTCGGTCTTGGCGGGAACGCGTCCGCCGGAGAGTTGGAACACATTCAGTTGCCGGTCGAGCGTCGCCTTGGCGAGGGCGGCGGCGGCATTGGCCTGCGCCACGCCCGCGTCCGCAGCGGCGACTTGCGAGCGGTTCTGCGTCACGGCGTCATTCAGGCGGCGGGTGTCGAGTTCGGCAAGGCGCTGCCCCTTCGTCACGCGATCGTTCACATCGACGAAGACCTGCGTGATCTTGCCGGACTGTTCGGACCCCACATCGACCTGATTGATGGGCTTGAGGTTGCCGGTTGCGGAGACGGTAACGGTGAGGTCGCCCTTTCGTACCGCGCGCGTCGAGTAATTGGGCTGATCGCCTTCCCCGAAGCAGCGCGACAGCAACAGGAGGAGCAGGATCAGCGCGATGCCGATGACGCCCCACTTGATCCATTTCCGCCATGGCTTTTCCGGCTGCACGCCCAGGAAATCGTCCAGATTGTCCGCCTTGGTCGCGGGTGTGGGCGTCACGTCTTGCGTCATTCGGGTCGTCCGTTCATGGTTTGCCATCCGCCGCCAAGGGCGCTGTAAAGCTGGGCTACGGCCTGCACCTGGTCCGCGCGGGCGCTGGCGAGGCCGTCTCGTGCCGAGAGCAGGGACTGCTCCGACGTCAGCAGAGTCTGGAAGTCGGTGAGGCCAGCCTGATACTGGCTCCGCGCGATGATCGCGCTGTTGTTGGCGGCATCCACCGCGATCGTGAGTTGGGTTACGCGGGCACGCGCATTGCGGTCGGCGACGAGGGCGTTCTCGACATCCTCCAGCGCCACCAGCACCGTGGACTTGTAGGCGGAGAATGCGCCTCTTGCGGCAGCTTCCTGCGCGCGGACGCGGGAGGCTGTCGCGCCGCCGTCGAAGATCAGTTGCGCCAGATTGCCGAACAGGCTCCCGGTGATGACATCCCCCAGCCGGCCGAGCGACAGGGCCGTGGTTCCGATATTGCCCGACAGGCTGAGTTGCGGATACAGCGCCGACTGCTCGACACCGATCCGCGCCGTAGCGGCGGCCAGCGTGCGTTCGGCCTGCCGCACGTCCGGGCGCTGGCGCAGCGTGTCGGCGGGGATGCCGGTGGCGATATCCGTGGGCGCGGTCGGCACGGGTGCTGCCGTTTCCAGCGCGCGGGTCGCTTCGCCCGGTGCCTGGCCGGTCAGGACCGCGATGCGGTTGAAAGCGTTGGCAAGGCCGGCTTCGAGTTGCGGAATGGCGGCGGTCTGCTGTGCGAGTTGCGCGCGCGCCTGCTCCTGATCGAGCGACGAGACGAGGCCCGCCTCGACACGCCAGCGAGTGATGTTGAAATTGTCCTGCGCCGTCGCGAGTTGTTCGCGGGCTATCCGCAGCCGCTCCTGCGAGAGCCGCGCAGTGATGTAGTTGCTGACGGTCTCCGCGATGATGGCGATACGGACGTTGGCGAGGCTGTAGCCCGACGCCGCCAGATCGGCGCGGGTCGCTTCGACGGTGCGACCGATCCGCCCGAACAAGTCGATCTCCCAGCTGGCGCGGAGACTCCCGGAATATTGATTGGAACTGCCGCCACCCGAGGATCCGCCGATGATATTGCCATTGGCGTCGACGATGGAGCCGGTCGTGCCTTCGCGGAAGTTGCGGCCGCCGCTGCCCGATGCACTGACATTTGGCAGGTAGCTTGCGCCAGCCTGCCGCAAGGCTTCGCGCGCCTGATCGAGACGGGCAACGCCCTGCGCGATATCGAGGTTGTTCGCGATGGCCTGCTCGATCAGCCCATCCAGCACCGGATCGTTAAAGCCCCGCCACCAGTCGGCCAGCGCCGCATCGCTAAGCGGCGCGCCCTGCGCCGCGGTGTACGTGGCGGGCACGCCGAGCGATGCTGCAGCGGGCGGCTTATAGTTGGGACCGACGGCACAGCCCGAAAGCGCGAGGGCTGTGCCGGTCAGGAAAGCTAAAGGGTAACGCACGGATTTCCTTCGTGTGATGCGGGAAAATGGCGACGCATCGAGCCAATGCTTGCGCATGGCTGTCTGCATATCTAGTTCCTGCCGAATTCGGGACCGGGCCTCAATGGCTTTTGTGTCTTAAAGTGTATCATGCGCGAAACGGCTTTGCTTGAAGCGGACAGGGCTTGAAGCAGGCAGGCGCACAGGGAGGATGATCGTGCGGGCATTTCTTTTTCCGGGACAGGGCAGCCAGTCGGTCGGCATGGGCAAGGCGCTGTCGGACGCCAGCCCTGCGGCGCGCGAACTGTTTCAGGAAGTCGACGATGCGCTGTCGCAGCGACTGTTCAGGATTATGTGCGAAGGGCCGGAAAGCGACCTGACGCTGACCGAAAACGCGCAGCCTGCGATCATGGCGAATGCACTGGCGACATTGCGCGTCATGGAAAAGGAAGGCGGATTGCGGCTCGCGGAGAAGGCGGATTTCGTCGCGGGGCATAGCCTTGGCGAATATACCGCGCTGTGTGCAGCGGGTGCGTTCGACGTAGCGACGACGGCGCGGCTGCTGAAGCTGCGTGGACAAGCGATGCAGGCGGCCGTGCCTGTGGGCGAAGGGGCGATGGCGGCTCTGCTGGGTGCGGATGTCGAAAAGGCGCAGGCTCTGGCCGATGCTGCGGCCGAGGGCGAAGTCTGCACGGTTGCGAACGACAACGATCCTTCGCAAGTCGTGATCTCCGGGCATCGCGGCGCGATCGAGCGGGCGATTGCGATGGTGAAGGAGCATGGCATCAAGCGCGGCGTGCTGTTGCCGGTGTCCGCGCCGTTCCACTGTCCATTGATGCAGCCCGCCGCCGATGCGATGGAGGCCGCTCTGGCCGACGCGGCGCTGCGTACGCCGGTGGTGCCGGTTTACGCCAATGTGCTGGCCGCGCCGATCGCTGCGCCAGACGATATTCGCGTGCGGCTGGTCGAGCAGGTGACGGGACGGGTGCGCTGGCGCGAGTCCGTCAGCGCGATGTGGGACGCAGGCGTTACCGACTTCGTGGAAATCGGCGGCAAGGTACTGGGACCGATGGTGAAGCGCATCGCACCCGACGCGACCGTAACCAGCATCGTGACGATGGACGATATCGAGAAGGCGCTTTCGGCGCTCTGATCCAAATATAGGAGTTTGCAATATGTTCGACCTCAGCGGCATGACTGCCCTCGTCACCGGCGCATCGGGCGGGATCGGATCTGCCATCGCCAAGGCACTGGTGGCGCAAGGCGCGCGCGTGGCGTTCTCCGGCTCGAATGAAGCCAAGCTTACAGAGTTTGCGGGCCAGTTTGCTGGCGATCACGTCACCCTGCCCTGCAACCTGTCGGACGCCGCCGCCGTGGATGCGCTGGTGCCGCAGGCCGTCGAGGCATTGGGCGGGAAGCTCGACATATTGGTGAACAATGCGGGCGTGACGCGCGATAACCTTGCCATGCGGATGAAGGACGACGAATGGGATCAGGTGATCCGCGTCAATCTGGAGGCCGCGTTCCGCCTCTGCCGGGCTGCAGCCAAGCCGATGATGAAAGCGCGCTTCGGGCGGATCGTGTCGATCACTTCGGTGGTAGGCGTGACGGGCAATCCGGGTCAGGCGAATTATGCTGCGTCCAAGGCCGGGCTGATCGGCATGTCGAAGGCGCTGGGACAGGAACTGGCGACGCGCGGAATTACCGTGAACTGCGTTGCTCCGGGCTTCATCCGCTCAGCGATGACCGAGGCGTTGAACGATGCACAGAAGGAAGCCATCACTGGCAAGATCCCGGCGGGCAAACTGGGCGAAGGCGAGGATATCGGTGCGGCTGTGGTGTACCTCGCAAGCCGCGAGGCAGGCTATGTCACGGGGCAGACGCTGCACGTGAATGGCGGAATGGCGATGATCTGAAGCTGAGCGCGCCGTCCAGCAGGATGGCGCGCCGCACCGCTAGGGCGAGGATTGCGACGATCGCAATCAGTTCGAGCGGGATCGACGTCACGGCCGTGAGTTGCCGCCCGAACAGCGGCACGATCCATGCGAAGGCAAGGATCGTCACCTCCCAACGGAGCGCGCCGCGTCTGAGGATATCCGTCGCGAGGAACGCGACAGCCATCGTCAGCACGACCAAGTCATAGTCCAATACATAGGGCGTGCAGAGCAACGCTGCCGCCATCACCGCTGCGCTGCGATTGCCGATGCTGCCCTTGCGGCTGACGAAAACCGCCAGCGCCACCGCCAAAACCGTGACGGATGCCTGCGCCGCATAGGCGAGCGGAATTGAGCCGCCCCACATGCGGATAGCCGAAAAGGCGCTCGGGATCTTTTCCCAGCCCGTGTTTCCCTGTTCGATGACGATCTGACGCGTAATCGTCAGCGAATCGAGGAACGCCTGCCATACCGGCCAGCCCCAAAGCGCCAGCGTGAGGCCGCAAAGCACGGAGACCGCGCCGGTTGCTCCCAGGACCGCGCGCCAGTTGCCGCGTACGATCAACACCAACGGGATCAGCACGGCGAATTGCGGTTTATAGACAAGGCACCCCAACAGCACGCCCGCCAACCACGGTCGCCCGTCGAGCAACAACAGGCCCCCCGCCAACAGCGCCGCGGTCATAAATCCATTTTGCCCATGGCCGAGGCAGACGAGCACGACGGGTGCTCCGGCCGCGAACAGTAAGGCATCACGCCGCGCCACGATCCGGCATGCGAGCCAGAGCATAGGCCCGAGCGTTGCAACCTGCCACAGGATCAGCGCGGGCACGTAAGGAAGCTTGGCCAGCACCACCGCGATCATCAGGAACGGCGGGGGATAATGCCAGCCATAGAAGGGCACGGTCTTCGACTGATGCACCATCTGCTGGACGGCATAATGGTCGGGCCAACTCCACGCTGCAGCCGCCCTCCCCTCGTTCGCCATCAGCCCAGCGGTCCATACGTTCGAGAAATCCGTGCCCAAGGGACGGCCCAGATAATCGAGTGTGCCGTTTGCCCCCCAAAACAGGAAGGCGACCATCAGAATCGTGGATGTCAGCGTGGCCCATGCGACAAGACGAGCGCGCTCGAGCGTCAGCCATCTTCCGGTTGCGAGCATGTCCAGCATCGCGCCAGTTTGCGCCAATATGGTGAACGGGCGGTAAATGCGCGACTACCGAAATCCGGGTCAGTCCACCGGAAAGCGCTCTCTACTATGATCCCGGCGCGACAAAAGCACGGGTGGCGGCGCATTCGTTGCCTCTTGCACAGCGCTTCCCTTGCCACTAGGGCGTGCTGAACAGATATTCATGTCTCAACCGCACTACCCAGAAAGAAGGACCGCTCATGAGTGAGACCGCGGATCGCGTAAAGAAAATCGTTGTCGAGCATCTGGGCGTCGAAGCCGAGAAGGTGACCGAAGACGCAAGCTTCATCGACGATCTGGGCGCAGACAGCCTCGACATCGTTGAGCTGGTCATGGCGTTTGAAGAAGAATTCGGCGTTGAGATTCCCGACGACGCTGCCGAGAAGATCGGCACCGTCAAGGATGCGATCGATTATATCGACAGCAAGCAGTAAGGACGGAGTTCGGTCGCGGCGGCGCCTGACGGCCTCGCCACGGCACGAGCCGACCCAAGGTTGAGCGGCTCTCCGTCCCGGGCATCCCCGTGGAAGGAGGGCCGTTTTCCTGTTTATCCCTATTCCTGCCAGTCGTCTCCTGCCAGACTGGCACAAGTAAGATTTGACGGAGCGGATGTATGCGTCGTGTTGTCGTAACGGGCCTTGGAATGGTGACGCCTCTGGGCGCGCAGGTTGAGACCGTCTGGAAGAACATTCTGGCGTCAAAATCAGGCGCGGACATCATCAAGCGCTTCGATCCTACCGATTACGTGTGCCGGATCGCCTGCGAAGTGAAGCCTGCGGATCATGAATATGGCTTCGATCCCAGCCTTCGCGTCGATCACAAGGTGCAGCGTCAGGTCGATCCGTTCATCGTCTATGGCATCGACGCGGCGGGTCAGGCGCTGGAGGATGCGGGCCTTACCGACGCATCCGAAGAAGAGCGCTATCGCATGGGTGTCTCCATCGGTTCGGGCATCGGCGGATTGCCGGGCATCGAGAGCGAATCGCTGGTGCTGCACGAAAAGGGCCCGCGCCGCGTGTCGCCGCACTTCGTGCATGGCCGCCTCATCAACCTGATCTCCGGTCAGGTGTCGATCAAATATGGCCTGATGGGTCCGAACCATGCGGTCGTGACGGCCTGCTCCACCGGAGCGCATTCGATCGGCGACGCCGCGCGGATGATCGCGATGGACGATGCCGACGTGATGCTGGCCGGTGGCGCGGAAAGCGCGATCTGCCCGATCGGCATCGCCGGTTTCTCGCAGGCGCGCGCGCTTTCGACCAACTTCAACGACACGCCGGAGAAGGCATCGCGCCCCTATGACAAGGATCGCGACGGCTTCGTCATGGGCGAAGGCGCAGGCGTCGTCTGCCTCGAAGAATATGAACATGCCAAGGCGCGCGGCGCGAAGATCTATGCCGAAGTGATCGGCTATGGCCTGTCGGGCGACGCCTATCACGTCACCGCGCCGCACCCGGAAGGCTCCGGCGCGTTCCGGTCGATGGAAATGGCGATGCGCAAGTCGGGGCTGGCGCTGTCCGACATCGACTATATCAACGCGCATGGCACATCGACGCCGATGGGCGACGAGCTGGAGCTGGGCGCGGTGCGCAGGCTGTTCGAGAACAATATCGGCACGATGTCGATGTCGTCCACCAAATCGGCGATCGGGCATTTGCTCGGCGGCGCAGGCGCGGTCGAATCGATCTTCTGCATCCTGGCGATGCGTGACCAGATTGTTCCGCCGACGTTGAACCTCGACAACCCCTCCGATAGCTGCATGGGCGTGGACCTGGTGCCGCACGTCGCCAAGGAGCGGAAGGTGAAGGCCGTGCTCAACAACAGCTTCGGCTTTGGCGGCACCAATGCCAGCCTCGTCATGAAAGCGATCTAGGCTCTTCCCATGCGCCGCATCGGTTATGTGATCCTTGCGGTCTGCGTTGCGGCGCTGGTGTTCGTCGCTTTCCAGTTCGTGCATGGCTGGAAGGCGGACGGACCATCGGGCGTCGACAAGACGATCGTCATTGCCGAAGGCGCGACGCTGACCAGCGCCGCCGTGCAACTGAAGCGCGAGGGCCTGATCCGCTCCGCCGACGCATTCCTGACGCGGGCGAAGGTGTTCGGCGCGGGCAAGCCGATCAAGGCGGGGGAATATGAGATCCCCAAACATGCCAGCAATGCGGAGATCCTCAAGATCCTGCAGGGCGGCATTGCCCTCTCCCGGTTGGTGACGATCCCGGAGGGGATGCCGTCGATCCTCGTCTACGAGCGATTGATGGCGCAGGACGAACTTACCGGCTCGATTCCCGTGCCGCAGGAAGGCAGCGTGCTGCCGGACAGCTATGCCTTTGAGAAGGGCGAGACGCGCGCCGCCGTGCTGAAGCGGATGCAGGGCGCGATGACGAAAGCCTTGGCGAAGCTGTGGGCGGACCGCAGCAAGACGACCGTCGTGAAGACGCCCAAGGAAGCCGTTATCTTGGCCAGCATCGTCGAAAAGGAGACAGCGGTCCCCACGGAGCGGCCGATTGTCGCGGGCGTCTATGGCAATCGCCTGCGGACGGGCATGATGTTACAGGCGGACCCGACGATCATCTACCCGATCACCAAGGGCAAGCCGCTCGGCCGACGCATCCGCAAGTCGGAGATCGCGGCGGTGAACGACTATAACACTTATGCGATGACGGGGATGCCCAAGGGGCCGATCGCCAATCCGGGCCGCCTGTCGATCGTGGCGGTGCTGAACCCTGCTCCGACCAAGGCACTGTATTTCGTAGCGGACGGCAAGGGCGGGCATATCTTTGCCGACACGCTGCAACAGCATAACGAGAATGTGCGGCGCTGGTTCGAGATCAGACGCGAGCGCGGCGAATTGTAAGTCGGCGGCAAACTCGGGCATTGAAGAGGTTTTCCGCCCGGAGATCATCAGCGCCGCGCCACATCTCCCCGCTCGCCAGCCATGGATCAGCGGCGCTCAGTCCGTTCTGGAATGGACATGGTTTTTTCGTGAAAGCGACCGCGGGCTGGTGGATGGTTCGCGGATGTAACTGCGGTCTTGCGTGCATGAAGAGGCGAGCGGGCCGTGCGGAGCGTTTGTGAGGTCAATATATAACGCCGTACGCGATTGCTGTTCGCGGGCGACCCGATAGTTATCGGGCTTGCGACGGGGTGCACTGGCTGTAGGATTGCCTTTTTCAAGCGCGCGGGTGCGGGCTTCGGAAAGAAGAAGAAGGATTACGGTCGGCGCGTCCTTGCCTCGGTCACCCAGGCTCGACGACTTGGTAGCCTAAAGTATGTATAAAGCGTCGAGGCTTTATGTTTTGGCGATCCGGCGGGTCTGCTGCTCCCTTTCGGGCATTTGGAGGCAATTACTGGTTGGCCGCTGACGCGACGCCCCTACAGTCCACGATACCAGAACGCCGGCAGTATGCGGATATCCGTCTTCTTATGCTGGATGGTTCCGCGCCGACCGCTCCTGCATGACAGCCAAGCCGCCAAGCAGGAACCTTCACTTGCCTTCGCCTCGATCAGGTGCGTTGGAAGTGTCGTGGCGTATAACCTATATGGTTCGTGATGTCAAGATATCTTTGACGCAAACGGGGACGGTTCGCACCGCCCCCGCTCCATGCCCGACAGCATAGTCGTAATCAGGCCGCGGTCGCAAACATCTCCGGATCGAGCGCCATCAGCACTTCTGCGCCGCCTTCGATCTTACGGCGAAGCGCGCCTGCGTCCGGCATGATGCGCTCGGCAAAGAAGCGCGCAGTGACGAGCTTGGCTTCGAGGAACCTCGCATCCCCCTCGCCAGCATCGAGCAGGCGCACCGCCGCGCTTGCCATGCGCAGCCACATCAGGCCAACCGCAACGATGCCCATGATGTGCATATAGTGATAAGCGCCCGCCCCGGCATTGTTGGGGTTCTGCATGGCGTTCTGCATCAGCCACATGGTCGCACCCTGCAACTGCGCATTCGCCTTTTCCAGGGCTTCGGAGAAGGGCGCGAGGCGCGGTTCGGCCTTGGCGATGGCCACTTCGTCCGCGATGATCTTGAAGAACGCCTGTATTGCACGACCGCCATTCTGCGCCAGCTTGCGGCCAACGAGGTCCATAGCCTGAACCCCGTTGGTTCCCTCATAAATCTGGGCGATACGGGCATCGCGGACATACTGGTCCATGCCCCATTCCTGGATGTATCCATGCCCGCCATAGACCTGCTGACTGGCGACAGCGATGTCGAAGCCCTTGTCCGTGCCGTAGCCCTTGATGACCGGGGTAAGCAGCGAGATGAGGTCGTCCGCCGTCTGGCGCTCCTCCTCGGTTTGGGCCAGGTGGGACAGATCGACTTGAAGCGCGCCCCACAGGCACAAGGCGCGCAACCCTTCGGTCAGCGCCTTGCCTTCCATCAGCATACGGCGCACGTCCGGGTGGACGAAGAGCGTGTCGGCCTTCTCGTTCGGCTCCGACGCGCCAGTAAGCGCGCGGCCTTGACGGCGGTCCTTGGCATATTGCACGGCGTTCTGGTAGGCGACCTCGCCCTGCGCCAGTCCCTGAAGGCCGACGCCGAGACGGGCGGCATTCATCATGATGAACATCGCGGCGAGGCCCTTGTTCTCCTCACCCACCATCCATCCGGTCGCGCCGTCATAATTCATGACGCAAGTCGAATTGCCGTGAATACCCATCTTGTGCTCGATGGAACCGCAGGTGACGGCATTGCGATCGCCCAGCGATTCATCTTCGTTGACGATGAACTTTGGCACGATGAACAGCGAAATGCCCTTGCTGCTCTCCGGTGCGCCGGGGGTCTTGGCCAGCACCAGATGAATGATGTTCTCGGCAAGGTCATGCTCGCCCGAGGAAATGAAGATCTTCGTGCCGGTGATGGCATAGCTGCCATCGCCGTTCGGCACAGCGCGGGTGCGGATCATGCCGAGATCAGTGCCCGCATGTGGCTCGGTAAGGTTCATGGTGCCGGTCCACTTGCCGCTCACCATGTTAGGGACATATTTCGCCTTCTGCTCGTCCGACCCCTTCGCCAGGATCGCCGCGATCGCACCCGCAGTGAGACCGTGGTACATCTCGAACGCCTGGTTGGAGGAGAGCACATATTCGGCAAACGCCGTGGCGACAGCAGAAGGGAGACCCTGGCCGCCAAATTCCTCCGAAGCGTGCAGCGTGGTCCAGCCGCCCGCGACATACTGGTCATAGGCATCCTTGAAACCGGTGGGCGTCGTCACGCTGCCGTCCGGATGGCGCGTGCAGCCTTCCTGATCGCCAACCTGGTTGAGAGGAAAGAGAACTTCCGCCGCGAACTTGCCGCCTTCCTCCAGAACCGCCTCGACGATATCGGGCGACGCATTCTGGAAACCGGGCAGATTGGTGTAGCGATCGATGTGCACGACGTGGTCGAGTACGAATTTGGTATCGCGGACGGGGGCAGTATAAACGGGCATGGTTCTCTCCGGAAATTCCGTTGGGGTGCGGTCTGGCAAAAGCGCAGGAAGCGCCGCAGCCTTTAGCTGTCGGCTGCTTTAGCTGTCGGTTGGGCTGCCTGCCTCGACAATGGCTACGAACGCAGCCAGTTCCTCGATCGCGGCGTTGATATCGGCCTTTTGCCGCTCAAGCAGGTCGATGCGTGCCGTGCATTTTTCGATGGTGACACGGCGCTGCACTTCGCGGCCGTCGTTGAGGTCGTAAAGGTCGATCATCTCGCGGATATCGGCAAGGCTGAAGCCGACGCGCTTGCCGCGCAATATCCACGCGAGGCGCGCGCGGTCGCGGCGCGAATAGATGCGGGCGAGGCCCTGCCGCTGCGGCGCGATCAGCCCTTCATCCTCATAAAAGCGGAGCGCGCGCGCAGTCACGCCAAATTCCGCCGACAAATCCGAAATGCTGTATTCATCCCGCTCGGTAAGATCGGGCATTTCGATGCCGGCTATCTGAGCCATATGTTTCATGCCGCGAAAGTAGTTGACGTTTACGTTCGCGTCAAGTGTCGAGCAGACCCTAGTGGCCGCTTTGATACACGCCGATTTCGTGGCCCGCCGGATCGACGACATGAAAGCGACGGCCGCCGGGATAGGCAAAGATCGGCACCCGCACGACGCCGCCTGCCGCCGTTGCCGAGGCCAGCGCGGCTTCGAGGTCGTCGACTTCGATCAGCGGCAGGATCGGCGGGGTGGGTTGGGAGGTGTCGGCGTTGAAGCCTGCGGTAGTCGCGCCGCCCTCGACCGCGGCATAGTCCGGGCCATATTCGGTGAAGGTCCAGCCGAATGCGGCTTCGTAGAAGGGGCGGACGGTGGGAATGTGCTCGATCGCAAATTCGACATAGTTAAGTTTCGCCATGAGTCGCTCCGTTGTTCTTGGTATGTTCATAGCAGGGTGTGGATTGGAGGCACAGCTTTTATGACAAGCGGCGACCGTTCTTGGTCACGCCGCCAGATTATCCTAATTCTTGAAACCGGCTACTCATTAGGTCGGTAAGTCGAAGAATAGATGACCAGATTTGTGAGCAAGCGGTCGTTAATTGCACATGTATATGATGGCTGAAAGACCACCAGCCCATCGGGGAACGTAATGAGAATCGGACTTGTCGTATTCGTGTTCGTGCTCGCCAACCCAGTGATGGCCTCGCCCGACAATCACTCATCGAAACAGCCGGGAGGTGCCTTGATCGCCACGGAGATACCACCTCTGAAGTTGGACCAGCCCAACTGGCGGCCAATGACCGGTCAGCAGATCAGCGCCGCGTTCCGCGGACGCGCATTATATGTCGACGAGGCATACCGCCCCTACCCGAACGTAAAAGTGAAAACATTCTGGATGGGCGGATGCCCGCCGAGTGAGCATTTCGCTGCCAATGGTGTATGGACGCGATCCGAGTGTCACCGTGCTCGGAAATCATATTTTGGCCGATGGGAAACGGAGAGATTTCGTGGGGGTGAGCGCCTCTGCGTCGAAGCGCCCAACTTCCCGAAGCTGTGTCGCTTCGTATGGCTTGGCGCAGCCGGGGATCGAGTTTTCATGGCTGCTGACAAATTGTTCTGGGAGGAGCCGATGGATGATCCCAGAACCTTTAACCCGTATCTCTTGGTGGTCGCCCACTAATAAGCTGTAAGTCGATGCGGTTTTGTCCAAATGTGTACGAATGGAGCGATTGCTGCCGAATGATTTTTGCCGCGCAGCGGCTGCTATCGCCGGTCAGCCCTCCGAAAGCCGCCGTTCCACTCTCCACCCAAACCCTCACCGCATCCGGTAAAAATCGGCGATGCGGTCCAGCGCTAAGGTCAGCACCAGCTTGCCCGCGCGAGTGGGCCAGTGGAGGGCTTTTTCGGCAGCGCCGAGGCCTTCGCCTGCACAGGCGACGCGCCATAATATGTCGGACAGGCCCGGTCCTGCTGCGTCGATGGCGGCGGTGAAGCGATCGCGGGCGGACATTTGCGCGAGCGTGGGATCGGGCGCGCGGGGTGCGCCGTGCCGACCCTTTGCGACGGGTGCGGGGTTCCAGTGCATCGTGACCTGCGGCCCCAGCCCCGCCCGCTCCCAGTCGCGGCGCAGGGTCTCTGCGGCGAGATATTGCCGCTCGGTGATCTTGCCGCGCACATGCAGCCAGGTGATCGGCGACTCGCCACGGTTCACCAGCACGACGCAGTGTTCGCCGTTCGGGTCTTCTATGGTCTGCTCGATATAGCTGGCGAACTGGCGGGACATGGCGGCTCCTGTTAGGGCGGGGGATTTCCCTTGCCTCCCAAGCCAATCTGTAGGACAGCGAAAAACCAGATAGGTACAGGACCAAGCCCATGATTACCCGCATCCGTGACGTTCGCAAGGCAAAGGGGCTGACGCTGGAGGATGTCGCGCTGCGGTGCGATCCGCCGACGACGGCGCAGACGATCGGGCGGCTGGAGACGGGAATGCGTACCGTTTCAGTCGGCTGGCTCAACCGGATCGCGGCGGCGCTGGGCGTCACGTCCGCCGATCTGGTGGACATGCCGGGGCAGGAGAATGTCGCAGTCGCGGCGCTGATTGGGCCGGAGGGTGCGAAGGCGCCGACGCATGGGCAGAGCTTCACGCCCCCCGTCGCGACGGCAGCGATGGTGGGCGTGCGCGTGCTGGCGAGCATCGGCGACTATCGTGGCGGGGACGAGATCTGGTGCGAGAAGATCGCGGCGGATGCCTATGCCAAGGCGCTCAATCGCGACGTGCTGGTGCCGCGTCCGGGCGGGCGCTTCCTGTTCGGGCGACTGATCGGGCGCGACGGGGACAAGATCCATGTCCTGCCGCTGGGTGCGGGATCGCGGCAACAGGTGCTGGCCGATCCGCCTTGGGCCGCAGTCGCGACGCGGCTGGTGCGCGCGCTGTAACGGGTGGCTTTAGCGCGTGGCTAACGGCCTGTTAAACAAACTGCTATAGGGGAGCGGAATGACCATCCGCGTCCTCATGCTATCCACCCTGTTTCCCGACATCAGCCGCCCGAATTTCGGCGTCTTCGTCGAACGGCAGGCACGGGAACTCGCTAGCCGCCCCGAAGCCTATGTCACTGTCGTGGCACCCATCGGCATCCCGCCATGGCCGCTGTCGAAGGCGGATCATTATCTGCCGCTGACGCGATTGCCGGAGAAGGAACGCTGGCGCGACCTTACCGTCTATCGCCCGCGCTTCCCGATTTTGCCGAAGATCGGCGGGCGGTTCAATGTGGCGACGATGACGCGCGCGATCCTGCCGCTGGTGCGCCGCCTGCATGGCGAGCGGCCGTTCGACGTGATCGACGCGAGCTTCTTCTATCCCGACGGCCCGGTCGCGGCGCGGCTGGCCAAGGCATTGGGCATTCCGTTTTCCGTGAAGGCGCGCGGCGCGGACATCCATCACTGGGGCCATGCGCCCGCGACTGCCAAGGCCGTGCTGCGCGCGGGCCGGGAGGCCGACGGGCTGCTGGCGGTGTCGGGAGCCATGCGGCGCTCGATGATCGCGCTCGGCATGGAGGGCGACAAGATCAAGGTGCATTATACCGGCGTCGATCTGGACCGCTTCACGCCGATGAACCGTGCGGCGGCGAAGGCGGAGTTGAAGCTGTCCGGGCCGGTAGTGGTGAGCGTGGGCGCGCTGATCCCGCGCAAAGGGCAATCGCTGCTGATCTGCGCCCTGCCCGCTTTGCCGGACGTGACGCTGGTGCTAATCGGTGAGGGGCCGGAGCGGGCCTCCTTGCAGGCTCTGGCGGAGCGGCTGGGTGTTGCCGACCGGCTCGGGATATTGGGGGCGGTGCCGCATGAGCGATTGCCGCAGTTCCTGGCTGCGGCCGATGTGATGGCCCTGCCCTCCGCGTCCGAGGGGCTGGCGAATGCGTGGGTCGAGGCGCTGGCCTGCGGTACACCGATCGTCATCAGCGATGTGGGCGGGGCACGGGAGTTGCTCGACCGGCCCGAAGCAGGGCGGATCGTGGAGCGTGAGCCTGCCGATATTGCGGCGGCGGTGCGGGAACTGATCGATACGCCGCCGGATCGCGAGACTGTGCGCGAGGCCGCGCTGCGATTCACGTGGACGGCGAATGGCGACGCTTTGCTAGCGCATCTGCAGGGCATCACGGGGACGATCTAGGCTACTGAAATATATCCGTTTCGCTCGCGAATTAGACTTAAGTCTATATTTAATCTATATTAATTCGGTGCAACTAGACGTTTAGGCTCACAGAACGAGTGTAAACGTGGTCAGTAATTCACAGCAGCATCGCGAACTGATCGAGATCGGCCGATCCATACTCGATGCGGCACAAGAGCATTCTGAAGGATCGCTCAGGCAGGTCGCCCGGCTGCGCCTGACATTATCTCGCGCGGTGTCCGATCATGTTGCCGACGAGTTGCGGCTGATACGGCGCGTGAGGCCCTGCGCCGAGAGCGGACCTCACGCCCCGCTCATGAAGAGCTATCACGAGGGCATCCGGGATTGGCGTCAACGCCTGGTCGAATGCACGGTCAAATGGCCGTCGCGGGAAATCTCCGCCAATCCCGACGGTTTCATCGCGGATTACATGCCGATCCATCAGGCGCTGGAGACGCGGATGCGATGGGAGGAAGATATCTTCTATCCGGCAGTGCTGTCGAAAGCGCATCTGGACTGAGTTGCCGGTCCTGCCCGCGTGCGGGCGCTAGAGCGTCTTTGTTTTCCGCATTTTCCAAGCCAGCAGATGATGCCCTCTGCTTCGAAAATGCTCTAGAGCGGCATCAGCGCCGCTATGATCTGACGATCCTCAGACCGCAACACGCCCCAGGCGCGGGCGGCGGCGCGGCTGTCCATGGCTTCGACACCGAGGCCGCGTGCTTCCATTTCGCGAACGAAGGTCCGGGAGGGCTGGATGAGGCCAGCGCCGGTTCCAAGTAGAAGGAACTCGGGCGTGGGGGTCAGGGCCGCGAGGGGACCAAGCGACGCGAGCGTTAGATCACTCGGCGATGGCGCATGGTCCCAGGGCCATGCTTCGGTCGGGCTGAGCAATATGCCGCCGGGGAACACCGTCTCCCCCAGCCGGAAGCCGCGGCCCGAGAAGCCGGTGATACGCGGGCCGGAATAGCCGCCGTCGCGCCGCATCTCCATTCCGCTGCTCATAGCCGGCTGCTCATAGGGGCCAGCTTAGGGCCGCGCGCCGTCGCCGACGCGCTCTGCCTTGGCGGGCGTGCCCGACCTGCGTTCGGCAGGCTCGGGCTTGAGCCCCAGCGTGATGAGCAACGAGGACGACACATAGACTGATGAGTAAGTGCCGATAATGATGCCGAGCATCATCGCAGCGGAGAAGCCACGCAGCACATGGCCGCCGAACAGCAGCAGCGCGCCCAGGGCGAGCATCACCGTTACCGAGGTCATGACGGTGCGCGGCAGCGTTTCGTTGACGGACAGGTCGATCAGCGCCTTCATGTCCATCTTGCGATATTTGCGCATATTCTCGCGGATGCGGTCGTCGATCACCATCTTGTCGTTGATCGAATAGCCGACGATCGTCAGCACTGCGGCGACGATGTTGAGGTCAAACTCCATCCGGGTGATCGCGAAGAAGCCGAGCGTCATCAGCACGTCGTGCAGGATCGCGACGAAGGTGGAGACGCCGAACTGCCATTCGTAGCGGAACCAGCTGAAGATCGCGATGCCGACGATTGCGAGCAGCACCGCGAGGATGCCGTTCTGGATCAACTCGCCCGAGACCTTGCCCGACACCGCGTCATAACGGCTGAAGGTGACGCCGGGATATTTCGCCTCGACGCCCGATTGCACTTGTCGCACCAGCTTGTCGGTCGCGCCGTCGTCCTTGCTTTCGGGGAGCGGCAGGCGGATCGAAACGGTGCGCGGGTCGCCGAACTGCTGGAGCGAGACTTCGCCGACGTTCATCGCGTCGATATCGGTGCGGACCTTGTCGAGCGGCGGGGGCGAGGCGAACTTGGCCTCGACCATCAGGCCGCCGACGAAATCCACGCCCATGTTGAGGCCGCGCACGCCGACCGCCGCGACCGCGAGGATCGTCAGCAGCAGCGTGAGCGCGAAGGCGATGTGACGGACCCGGACGAAACCGATGTTCGTGTTGTCTGGGACGAGTTTGAGGAGTTTCATTGCGGTGATCCAGTCTTACGTCCGTTCGCCCTGAGCCCGTCGAAGGGTTCTGCTGAGCGCAGCGAAGCGCCTTCACTTCGTTCAGGAGAAGGCTTCGACAAGCTCAGCCCGAACGGAGTGTAGGGCGCGTGCATGAAATCGGCGAGGTGGGTATACGGCGTCATATATGCAGCTCGGACGGTCGCGCACGGCGGAGCCATGTCGCGACCACCAGACGCGTGAACGTCACCGCCGTGAACACCGACGTCGCGATGCCGATCAGCAGCACGATCGCGAAGCCTTTCACCGGCCCCGATCCCAGCGCGAGCATGATGCCGCCCGCGATGGCGTGCGTCACGTTCGCTTCGAAAATCGTCCGCGTCGCTTCCTTATAGCCGAATTCCACGGCCTGCACGACCCCTCGCCCTCGCCTGCGCTCTTCGCGAATACGCTCGTAGATCAGCACGTTGGCATCCACGGCGGTGCCGATGGTCAGCACGAAACCGGCGATGCCCGGCAACGTCAGCGTGGCGTTGAGAATGCCCATGACGCCCAGGATGACGAGGATGTTGATGACGACCGCGAGGTTCGCGTACATGCCGAAGCGGCCGTAGCTTAAGAACATGAAGACCGCGACGGCGCTAGCCGCAACCACCGATGCGATGATGCCTGCGCGGATCGAGTCGGCGCCGAGTTGCGGACCGACCGTGCGTTCTTCCACGACCTTCAGCGCGACGGGCAGCTTGCCGGAACGCAGCGCGATCGCAAGCTGGTTGGCGCTTTCCACGGTGAAGCTGCCGCTGATCTGCGCGGTGCCGCCCAGGATCGGCTCGTTGATGTTGGGCGCGGACAGCACCACGCCGTCGAGGATGATCGCGAACGGGCGATCGACATTCTCGCTCGTCACCTTGCCGAATTTCCGGCCGCCCGAGCTGTTGAAGCGGATGGAGACCGCGGGGAGATTGCCCTGCTGCTCATAGACCTGCGTCGCGTCCGTCAATTCGTCGCCCGACACCATCACCTGCCGCTTGACCGCAATGTAGGGCACGCCGGAAGGGTTGGTGGGATAAGGCAGCACTTCGCTACCCACCGGCGCGCGGCGCTGCGCGACTTCGGCGGGGTTGGCGGTATAGTCGACCAGCTTGAATTCAAGCTTCGCCGTCTGACCGAGCAAGTCCTTCAGCGCCTTGGGGTTCTGGAGGCCCGGCACTTGCACCACGATGCGGTTGTCGCCCTGCCGCACGATGCTGGGTTCGCGGGTGCCGAGTTCGTCGATGCGCTTGCGGATGACTTCGGTCGCCACTTCCATCGCGCTGTTGACGGAGGCATTGATGCCCGCCTCAGTCGGGCTCAATATGATGGTGCTGCTGTCCACCACGGTCACGTCGAAGTCGCGCTGGCCGGTCATGCCCGCACCTTGCGTCAGCGGGCGGATACGCTCGACGGCGGCATCCACCTGCGCGGGATTGCGGACCATGAAGGAGAGCTTGCCATCACGACGCGAGATGTCGCCGATCGCGATGCGCGGATCGCCCCGGCGCAGTTCCGTGCGGATCTGGTCTTCCATGTTGGTCAGCCGCGCCGTCGTAACGTCGTCGGTGCTTGCCTCCAGCAGCAAGTGACTGCCGCCCGACAGATCAAGGCCCAGATTGACGCGCGTTTGCAGCGCCTTGGGCCATGTTTGCGTGATGCGTTCAGGCACGAAGCTCGGGATCGCGCACAAGATGCCGATGCCCAGCGTCAACAGGATGAGCGTGATTTTCCAGCGCGGGAAGGTCAGCATGGGGTTAGTCGTTCGCCGGCTTCGCGGTCGTGGGGTCGATCACGTCGGCGATAGTGGCCTTGACTGCCTTCACCTTCATGCCCGGCGCGAGTTCGATATCGACATAGAGGTCATCGACGCGGACGACCTTACCCACGAGGCCGCCGCCAGTGACGACCTGATCGTTCTTCTTGACCGCATCGATCTTTGCCTTGTGGCTCTTCATCTTCGTCTGCTGCGGACGGATCAGCAGGAAGTAGAAGACGACGAAGATCAGGACCAGCGGCAGGATGTTGGCGATGATCCCGGCGGTGCCGCCCGCAGCGCCGGAACCCGACTGGGCGGCTTGGGCAAAGGCAGGCGTGATGAACATGGGGGCAACTTTCACTTCGGAAGAGATACGGACGACCGCGGCTGTCTGACACCACGGGACCAAGGGCGCGCGGCTAACACAAGTCAGGGCGGGGAGGCAACAGCATTAGGGACGCGCGGCCTGATCGGGCGTGAATTGTAAGGCGGCGGCTGCGGATATTCCACGCGCCGAGGGGATGGCCGCGCGCGCCGGCGCTGCGCCGCGAGAAGCGCTTGCATCTTTCCCGACATCCGCCTAAACGCCGCCCTCCGGTCGGGACGTAGCGCAGCCTGGTAGCGCATCACACTGGGGGTGTGGGGGTCGGAGGTTCGAATCCTCTCGTCCCGACCAAATTAGCTTGAGTAGTGATTGAGATACGCCCGCTGGCTGCGTCAGCGGCGGCTATTTGCGCGCGCTCGTGCCCGTCATACTCGCGAGCAGCCTCTACTCCTGACGGATTGGCGTCTACATCGGCTTCCACTTTATCCTGTCCTATAGGTAACCACATAGGTTAGCACAATCCTCTTTGCGGGAGGGTGGCATGGATATCGAGCAGCTTATCGACGACGTGATCGAGCGCGAGGGCGGGTATGTCGATCATCCGGCCGATCGGGGCGGTCCGACGCGGTGGGGCATCTCGCAACAGGTGGCGCGGGCGTTAGGGTATAGCGGGGCCATGGCCGATTTCCCAAGGGAACGGGCGGTCAAGGCGTACCGGCTGCTGTTCTGGACGCGGCCGAAGTTCGCCTTTGTGGCGGAGCTGTCGCCCCGCGTGGCCGAGGAAATGTTCGACACCGGCGTCAATATGGGCACTGCCGTCGCGGCGAAGTTCCTCCAGCGCGCCTTGAATGCGCTCAATCGGAAAGAGCGCGATTATGCCGATATGGCGCCGGATGGGAAGATTGGGCCGGACACGCTTGCTGCCCTTGGGAAGTTCATGGAGGTGCGTGCGGGGAATGGCGAGGCGGTCCTGTTGAAGGCATTGGAAGCTTTGCAGGGCGCGCGATATATCGATCTTGCCGAAAAGCGTCCGGCCAACGAGGCATTTGTCTATGGCTGGCTGGCGAACCGGATCGGCTAACCTGCGGGAGGTGAAGATATGGCGATCTGTCAGTCCGACCTGATGCCGCTCCTCGACATCGTCGATCGCGTGGTTACTAATAGGCAAGCGGCAAACCGGGTTAAGCTTGAACTGCTGACGCTCGCGGCGAGTCGGCAGGGGGAGGACGCGGCTGCCGACACTTCGGCGTTGATGGCGGAGGTATCGGCCCGCGACCTCTGGACCAGCCGGGCGCGGCCGACGTTCCTCTATGTCATCTATGCTCTGCTGCTGTGGTCGATCCCGATGGGGCTTATCGCGGGTGTGCGACCCGATGTAGCGGACGCTATCGCACGGGGCATGACCGGCTACCTGCACGGCCTGCCGGAGCCGCTCTATGCGTTGTTCGGCACTGGCTATCTTGGCTACACTGCCGCTCGGATGTGGGGGAAGGTCAAGGGTGTGGATCGGTGAGAGGATTGTTCCTCCGCCCTTGCACCATGCTTATTACCGGACACCGAACTTAGGGTGCGTCTCGCAAGCACTTGACAATGCAGACAATTATGAGACTGCGGAAGCGCCAGCAATGACGCTGTGCAGGAGGGCATAAGGTGCGGACGTGAAGGCCAGGGAGCCTCGGCGCAATGTGCTGGCAGACGCGCGGATGCGCTCTGACGGCGTGTGGAGCGATGTACGCATACGTAACGCATCAAGTCGTGGCATGATGGTCGAGACGGCCGATCCACCCGAACGCGGCGCCTATATCGAAATACGGCGAGGGGCATTGACCGTGATCGGTCGGGTCGCATGGTCACGCGGCCGACGGTTCGGCTTCCGGTCTCAGGACAAGATCGATGTCGATGCCCTGATGGCGCACGCCTCCCAGAATCCGAAGGCCGCTGCGCGACAAGACGAAAGTCATGAGCGCAGGAAAGATCCGAGCCGACTTGGCGAAACCCTGAAGGGCGAGGCGCGAAGCCGTCAGATCGCGTCGGCCCTGCAATATGTGGTATTCGGCGTTGCGGCGATTATCGCAGCTATCATCGCGGCGACGATGGTTGGAGAGGTGTTATCACGGCCCTTCCAAAGCATTTCCAACGCATTGGGGCACTGATTGGCGTAGCTCCGCCGGTAGCTACCCCCATGCCCCGACCGCCTCGAACCGCTTTACGCGGGCGTAGATCATGATTGCCGTGGGCAGGAACATCGTGTTCAATATGTCGTGCTGCGATGCGGGCCAGTTGTTTTCGATGCTGCCCTGCGCCTGATTGAGGTCGATGAATTCATTGCAACATTCGATGATCAACACGCTCAGCCAAGGCAGCCAATGGTCCATCCGTTTCCGCGTCAGCAGCGCGATCAGCAGCAGCAGCGTGACGCCGACATGCACATGCATGGCGTCCGCGCTGAGGCCGACGAACAGCTCCGCCTGATGCTTCCAGCCGCCCCAGATTTCGGCGATATGCTCAAGCGTCATCGGCGCTTCAGATACGTGTCTTGAATGGCGTGAAATCCGTCTGACTGTCGAAGATGTCCAGCCCCTCGCGGCGCTTGAGGCCGTTTACGACGAGATAGGTTAAGGGCGTGAGAACGGCTTCCCATGCGACCTTCAATGCCCAGTTGGTGACGAGGACCGTCAACACCTGCGCCGTCGGCCAGATGCCGAGGAAAGCGAGGGGATAGAAGATCAGGCTGTCGACGCCCTGCCCCGCCACGGTCGATCCAATGGTGCGCGCCCATAGCATCCGACCGCGCGTTAATATCTTCATACGGGCGAGGACGAAGCTGTTGACGAATTCCCCAGCCCAGAAGGCGGCGATGGAGGCGAAGACGATGCGGGGCACCTGACCGAACACCGCTTCATACGCGCCCTGCCCCGTCCAGCCGGGCGCGGGCGGCATGGCGACGACGACGGCGCTCATGATCGCCATGAAGAGGCTGGCGACGAACCCCGCCCAGATGCAGCGGCGCGCGCGGGCATAGCCGTAGACTTCGGTGAGCACGTCGCCGATCACATAGCCCAACGGGAAGAACAGGATTCCCGCGCCGAAAATGAACGGATGGCCGAATACGGATATCTGCGCCACCTTCGCCGCGCCGATGATGTTGGAGAGCAACAGGATCGCCACGAACGCCGCCATCACGAAATCGAAATAGCGCAGCGGCCGCGCGCCGAGCGTCGTGGCGTCGATCTTTTCGATGGGTGGGATGGTCGGTGCGGTCATCTATCGCTCTGCATATCCTGCTGGCGCGGCTTTGCAAGAAAGTCGTTGCTGCATCGCACCATTTTGCTGCGTCAATTGCATCGCGCGACAAGCGCCGCTATGGCTCCGCCTGTCCGCGCCCGTAGCTCAGCTGGATAGAGCACCTGCCTTCTAAGCTGGTGGTCGCAGGTTCGAATCCTGCCGGGCGCGCCACCATCTCCTCACGCGCCGAAATTGCTTCTAACATCTTGAAGGGCAATGATGTTTCAGGGGTTCGAAAGCCTTCATTGCGGTCGTATATTAATTTGTCGCCGAACGTGAGTTTAACGGCTGCACGCTTGTCAGCAAAAACATCGGACTCCCAAAGAATCCAAGGGCTTGCAAGGAATTCCATCGAGGTTCGAAAAGTTTCGTCATAGTCTCTAGCAGGCGTGCCGCACTTACTGATATTTTCGGCGAGAAGCAGCTTTCTTTTCTCAAGTTCCTCAACGCGCTTTTCCAACGCTCCCATGACTATTTTGCTCTCAGCATCAACGAGTCGGTCAAGAAGTTGATTGGTCTTTAGGTCGATATCAGCGACCTCCTTCACCATCGCTTTTTTGCGCTCCTTGGCCTTGCCAGCTTGCTCATTCCAAAGGTCTCGGAAAATCGCAGCCGCCAAGTCGAACAACTCCCGCGCAGGAGTAAGCGCCTTCAATAGGTCTTCGAAAGCTGATTCCACTTTTCCACGGGCAATCGACTTGCTGTTGCTCGAGCAACCAGCCTGCCGACAAAGATAGTAGGGGTAGAGCTTTCCCTTTGAACCCTTCGAGAAATTAGCCGTGTAAGGATGATGGCAATCGGCGCAGCACAATACGCCGCGAAGGGCGAAAGCCTCGTTGATATCGACCCGCACGGGTGCGGGTGCTTTTCGATACAAGCGTTCCTGAATCCTCGTGTATGTCTCAAAGCTGACAATTGGTTCGTGTTGGGCCTTCCGCATGGACACTCCCCACTTGGGCACCTCCAGATACCCGGCGTAGAGCGGCTGGGTCAGCATCACTTTCACGCGTTCGATGGTAATTAGGCCACTTTTGGTTTTTGGGAAAAGTGGTTGCGCCTCTAAAAACCGCTTCACCTCCGCCTGAGATTCAAAACGTCCGCTTGCGAACCCTTCGAGAACCTCCTGAACAATGGAGGCTACAGGCTCGTGGCGATACATCATCCGCCCACCGCCCGGTGCCTTATCGTAAAGATAGCCTTGGGGTTCACCGTATATCCAAAACCCATTTTGTGCTCTTGCACGCATTCTGTTTTTTGTTTGTTCCGCATTCTTTTGCCGCTGATGCTGGGCAGCGCTCGCCAACACGTTTTCGACAAAATGACTATCGGAGGTTTCCCCGAAAATAATCGAAGGGGATTCCAAAATTCCACTTGCCGCGATGATCGCGTCTCGGCCTTTGCGGAAGACAACTACATCTCTTGCAAGGCGTGAAAGATCGTCGATTATGACGACATGGGGATTAGAACGGTTTTTACGGAGAAAGGCCAATAGCGCTTTAAACTGCGGGCGGTTGGCAGTCGCCCCGGTATAATCCTCGCGGAAGACTTCGACGACATCAAGCTGTCGGTAACTAGCAAATTCCCGGCATCGCGTTTCTTGACTGCCTAAACCATCCCCGCGTGTCTTTTGTTTAGCATCAGATACGCGACAGTATATGATAGCTTTCTGTCTGGTATCACGTGTCATGGCGCGTATTCCTCAGATCCATTGCCGTAGTTGTCTCGCCCGCGTGTGGCGCTATTATTCTCAAGTTGTTCGGGAAATGTGACGCTATCACATCCAGATTTACGAATGGAAGCTTTTGAGAATTGATGCTTGAGAGCTAATTGAGCGGAATCTGTACCCCAAGCGATACTAATGCCTGCTTGCATTATCCGATGGATAACCTGAATAGCTTCGTCCTTGGCCGCATCCGTAAAGTCGATGCTTGGCACTAAAGCGCGATACTTTGCAGCTAGATCAGGTGGTAAGTCAGTCATCCAATACATCTCCCGCCGCCCGGTAGCGGCGCTCAAATGAGCAATGAGAGAGTTAGGCCTACTGCGTACTCGTCTTAATGTTGGGGGGATAAACCTTCCCCCGGTTCCTCTTTGAGCAAAATAGTTTTGAGCGTTTTCAGCCCGCTCGCTAAAATAAAATTCGCGTCTTACGATAAAACGCTTATTATTTAAGCGTATCACGTTCATTGCCGGGCCTGCAAATTTGCATGAGTACGGGCAACGCCTCGAACACTACGAAATAATGTAGCCCGTCCAACGTGATAACGCTTTGCCACGTCACTCGCGATCATTGTACCACTTGCCATTAACGACCTTGCTTCATTTATTTCCGCAGGTGACATTTTCGGGCGACCGCCGCGAACGCGTCCACGTTTCGCGGCGGCTTCAACACCCGCCCGAGTGCGTTTAATGATCGCGCGGTGTTCCATATGCGCGACAACGGCAAGAAAGATGGCCTGCATCTCGCCGTTCTCCGTGGCCGTGTCGCACGTTTCGGACAAGCTCAGGACACCCGCGCCGCGCTCGTTCAGTTCAGTTATAACAGAGAGAATATGCCCGATAGATCGGCCTAAACGGTCGATACGCCAGACCGCCAGCCTATCGCCTGGCCTTACCATGTCTAAAGCCTCGTTGAGGCCTTTCCGCGACCAGCGCGTACCAGATACCTTGTCCTGAAATACCTTATGGCAATTTGCAGCCTTCATGGCATCCCACTGGAGATCAGTATTCTGCTCAGCAGTGCTTACCCGGATATAGCCGATAAGGCGGGTTTTTGCGGTCATTGGTACGTTCCGGCGGGAGTCTCATAGATCGTGATTGGTGAGACTGTGGCCTTTCAAATTGCCTGATCGCGCCAACCAACGGTCAAACCGCCGATTTCCTAAAGAAATATCTAGCACAGTCCGTTGCATAATTGAAGAAAAAAGGAGTATCAGGGACCACGATCCATGAGACTCTAAAGTCAACATGACCGCCTGATTTCGAAGCGCGTAGAACATTTGATGTTACGTCTTTCGAAACGGGGTTTATAATGGCTAAAACTGGTATCATGGGTTCCGCACTTTCTGCGGCTTTCATTGCTTCAATTGGGATTGCATCCCCGGCTTATGCGCTGGACGCGAAACAATGCCTTCCAATGTCAGAGATGAACGCTGCGCTTAAGGCTGAAGGTCAGCGCACTCTTGTTATCGGTGATCGGGAAGCGATCCAAAACCCGACTGGAAAAATCAAGGATGCTTCTGTCCTGCGCTTTGTGAATACGGTTACATCGAACGCAGATGGTTCATTGGGCTATCAGTTGGAAGGCGATCTTCCGCGTGCGCAAGCTTCTCATCAGGTCTGCGTAGCGGCCAAGCTTACGAACGTGCGACTGTTTGACGCTCGCCGCCCCGGTGTCCCACAGGAAGCCTTGCTTGGCGGTAAGTTCGATGAAGCAATACGCGAAATTGAAAAGCTCGGCACGCGGCCTATGGTTGTAGCTGACACGGTTCATACCGGAGCCGATGGTCAGAGCCGTCAGGGCCTCCCGATAGTGTTACTAGCCAACGTCGAACATAAAGGCGGGCATTTGTTCACACGTCTTGCGAACGGGCAGCCTCAGTTTTTGATGCAGATGGGCGACACTGAATATACGCCTGCTGGTCTTGCACGCCTCAACCCGCAAGTTGCAATGGTCTCTCCAAAATAGGATTAAACGTCGAAGCCTCCGCCCGGCGATGCAGGAGCGGGTGCATTCGGCGGCGTCAATGATGCAATCTGCTTAGGCGCATCCAGCGGCTCCTTCGCAATCATGGCGGCCCGATGGTGTTCGCCAAGATCAGGCGCAGAAGCAAAGGCCCGATCCTCATTGCCTTGAGCGGTTGCGCTTGCAACGCTCGTGGCAACGGCAGGGATGGAAATTACTTTGCCGGTGTCAGCCGATAGCATCTGATCACGGGCATCCGTGGACGCCTGCGCCGTATTAGCATTTTCGGCGATCTGCTGCATCGCGGTTTTGGGACCTTCGAATTCCTTGTCTCTATCGTTGGCAGCGTTCCTATCGTTGGCGGACCGTAATACCTTTTGAAGCTCAGATGCCTTTTCGGGGTTGGCTTTCATCTCGCGGTCAAGAGCCTTCATGTTGTCCGTCCACTGACTTTGAGGCAGCGATTGCATCTTGGCGAGCAACGCGACTTCATCGACCGTTTTCTGCGCTTCTGTTTCAGTCTTGCCTTCCTTCTTGAGCTTCTCCAAAAGCCATTTGCGGAGCGGTGTGTCACCTTTCAGGCGGTCGGCAAATTCACCCCATTCTGCGCCAGTCATTTCGATCCCGGCGTATTTATGTGTCTCTTGCGCCCATTTTTGGCGTTCCTGCTCTTCCTCGTGGACACGAGCCATGGATTCGTAAATCTCTTCGAACTGTTCGTCAGCTTCCTGCTTATCCTTCTCCACTTTTTCTTCGCGGGTGAGCTGGCTCAATGACCCAACGCCGTTTCCAATGGTCCATTCGGATGTACCGGGCAGACGTTGCGCAAAATTGGCTCTTGATTGCGCCGCTTCCTGAAAAGAAGCGGGACCATTTATCGGAGCGTCCTGATAGAATAGAATTTGCTCCGCCTGCGCCATGTCGGGCTGCGGCTGCTTTCCTTCGCTATCCTGTTCTTCAATATCGTCGCTCATTGGTCAGATAATAAAGGAAGACTATTAACGATACTTATGGAAACGATAAAATGCCGATAAAATGAAAATCAAATTTTATCTATTCAAGCTGCTTGTCGTTGCGGTATGTTTGGCTGTCGCGCCAAGATGATCCCCCCATGTTTCGCCTCTGGCGCGGCAACCCTCCTGAAGCAGATGCATTTTTAGATACACATCGTGTATCTTTCCATGATATGATTGGGAAAAGGAAACGACCATGCCAGCACAGCAAACCGCAGATACCCATGTCAAAGCCGTTAATCTCAAGATGCGTGAGGATACCCGCGCTCTGATCGATCGTGCCGCCCAGATGCAGGGTCGGTCCCGTACCGACTTCATGATAGAGGCCTCACGCAGAGCAGCGGAAGACGCTATTCTGGATCAGACCGTGATTTCTGTCGATGCCAAAACGTACGGGCGCTTTCTGTCGATGCTTGATGCACCCCCGCAGCCGAACGATAAGCTGCGTAAAACCATGCAGACCAAGGCACCTTGGGAACCGCAGTGAGTTTATCTGCGCCTGCGCCTCTTGCCGATCATCACAATCTGGACAGCTTTGATTCAGGCGTAGCTTCGCTTGATGACTGGCTGCGTCGTCGCGCTCGTGCCAATCAAGCCGCAGGCGCAAGCCGTACCTTTGTCATTTGCGAAGGCGATGACGTAGCGGGTTATTACGCGCTTTCATCAGGTTCGATTACTACGAACGAGGCGAGCGGGCGGATGCGGCGAAATATGCCGGAGCCTATTCCTGTCGTCCTTTTGGGACGACTTGCCATCGGACAGACGTATCAAGGCCGGGGCATTGGCCGCGCTCTTGTGCGTGACGCCGCCAAGCGCGTGATCGCGGCAGGCGAGGAGATCGGCATACGCGGGATCGTCGTTCACGCCATCAACGAGGAGGCCCGCGCATTTTACCTTGCGCTCGGCTTCGCGCAGTCACCCACAGCAGAGATGACGCTGATGGTGTCGATGGCGGATTTGAAAGCCAGCCTGTGATTGCATGAAGCCCATCAACCCGAACACGTTAGCGCCTATCACAAAAGCGATCAGGCAGAAGCTGCGCTCGGAAATCAAACGCACTGGCATGACTGCGTTGATGTTACTTACAAAAGCGCACGACAAGCCCGACCATCTGACCGTAGCTCATGTGAACCGCTGGATGAGCGGTATTATCGAGGATGCTCCTGCGCCGCATATTGATTATGTGTTGAACACATTTGCGGGCTTACCGAACGATGCCGGGCGCGTTTCACCGGAAGGCGTCTCATTACCGAAGCGCGGCAAGCGGTTTGCGGATGGGGCGAAGCGTATCGAGCTTACTCAAGAAATGTCCAAGCACCTTAGAACGGAGTTGGTGCGGACAGGACTGGATCATGCAACGTTGCTCCAGGGGATAGAAAATGTGCCAGAGGGGCTGAACGCTCGGATCATTCGAGGCTGGCTCTATCGTCAAGCCATGACCGCCAACGACGCTTGTTGGGATTTTGTAATAGCTTGGCTTAGGGCGCAGCCGGATTTGAGTGAGCCTCTGCCTGTTCCAGTCCGAAAACCAAGTAGGAGAGTAAAAATCAGTAATGGGCCAACCGAGGTCGCAGGGTAAATGTCAGTGGTCTCTGATAAAGCTTATCAAGCGTCGGTAGCAAGGGTGAGTCAGCGACTGGAAAGCGAGCATCGTCACAGGGTGGCCTTAGAAACGATTTAGAAGTACAAACGTGCAACGTTGGAACTTAGTGATAGGCCAAATCCCACTGGATCAGACGGAAGGTGATGGATGGACGGCGATATTGGTGTTGGGTAACCCGCGAACGTTTCCGCTTACATCCCGCCGACCAAACTTGAACTCGATTGGCTAAGCAAAGAGCATTTTAAAGATGGCTGAACAAATCTCAGAAAGCGCTCTTGCTGCCCTAAGCCGTTGAGTAATTGGGCCTGATCTAAGACGAAGGGATGAGACGGACCAATCAATATATGAAGCATTCGACACGTTTGTAGAGCAAAATTCGGGTCTCAGTACAGAGAACTCACGCAGTCTCATAAATGGCATCGTAGAATATCTATGGAGCAATAATGAAAATATGCGTGAAGGGGTCGATTACTTTGCTGCCCAGCCCAATGGACCGCTGCGTACCTACTATGGCCAGATATACCGAAACCGCAAGGCCGCAATGGTCATTACTACAGCGCGGAATATCTCTATGTGTCGATAAAACTTCTTCACGCAGCGGCAGAAAACTATCCCACGTAAGGATTGGGATAGTTTTTAGGTTCCCAATGCACAGCCCCTCGATTTAAGCTGTCTTGAATATCTTCAGGTAGACTTTCAAAATCTGAACTTGGGACCACACGCGGAGTGATCTCAGGATGCGATGGCACCTTAACAGCATAAAAAGGCCACGCGCTCCCCGGGGCATTACCGATAGCAGACAGCATAATACCGTGCATATCACCTCCACCAAGAGGATCGTTATATTGATCGTCCACACCGTCAAAATGAAGAACGATATTAGCAGTCTGCGTTCGACCCTCTGCCCTTAATATCGCCATTGTGCGAGCACCATAGGGGATTACTTCTCCAAAAAATTTCTCATTCCGCTCACGCCCAATCTTATCCGTGAAGAAATTCTCCAATGTACAGCGTAGCAGATCATCACCGATGCCGATTTGAAACACGGAAACCATGATCTCGTGTTTCGGACGGATATGGGAGGGTCTGAATAGCTCATAAGTCCCTCCCAGAGACTTGCATCTATCTGCATCTACCTCCGCGAAGAAACCGAAAAACTTATTAAACGATTTAACTAAATCTATCTTTGGCTTAAGTCGTGAATCCAATATGTACCTCTCTAATCGAGGTCTTATATCATCTTGTTCTGTAAAATACAAGAAAAACCCCCACATGTGGAAGTCATTGATAGGCTTCTCGGTCTCTATCAACTTTTTTATTGTTGAGTAGTCAGCTTCAAATTCTGCATGATCGTATTGCCCTGCTTCGGTATATACGAATGTCGGGTCTTGCCCGAATTTGGACAGCAGGCTCTTTACTGTTCCTATGCGCCAATCGTTTTCTCGGGCCAGATCAACCAGCAGACGAGCCACGGCTTCCGACACAGCTAGATCGAGAGGGACAGGATGAGTTGGCTTGGCGCTCATAGAATCTCCGACGATTTATAATCCAAAAATATTGCATTCTATCCCAAAAGCCACTGTTTCCGCTTTTGGCGCTTCCATGTCAATTTCTTCTCGCGATCACGCATCGGAGGATTACGACATGATATCTTCAATCGCATGTGCCTGTGGATTAACGGTCAACTCATTGGATAACATTCCAAGTTGCCTTGATGCAAATTCAATAAACGAGATTCTGCAGGACTGTTTTCTGCATACCTTTTGGTGCCCTTTACGGCTGGCTGCTTGGGATGCGATTTATGGCTCGAATGGCTCTCGGAGGGCGAATGAAGCGAAGCAACCGCCAAGACTTTGCGATGAGTGCGAATTTGGTTCAGGTGACGGTGACACCGGCTTCTGCAAGAAGGTTAGTGTTACCTACGTCAGCGAGGCGACGATCCGCTTAACTCTGGTACGGAAAAATTGCCAAAACTATCTGGTAGGGCTCCATTTGCCGTATAGACGTTTGGTTGATTGGCTCGTGGAAGCATTGCGCGACTTCAAAGGTCGATATCGTGATGAACTGGGAAATCCTGTGGGCATCCCAGGTATCGGTTGCGTCCTCACGCCGGGCGCGGAATGGTGGATGCGTGACGTGATTGAGAACGGCAAATGGCGCACGGTTGATGATGTTCCAGCGCTGCGCCGGGAAGCAGTGGGTCGCTGGCGTTTGATCGCGACAGTTATACAAATCATGGAAACCTTGCCGCCGATGTGCCGGTCCTAACAATCAAAGCAATGGTGGCCAAGTTATCGGCCACCATTAGAAGCCGCTCACTTCATGCCGGACGAAATTTGTTTTAGGCACCCAACACCATCAATCTCCCAATCCTAGATTTCTGCCATTGGAACGGCTGGCCCGGATATTGCCGCTAGCCCGCATCCTGTCACATGCTGCGTCGATCCGTTGAAGCCGCGCTTCATGTTTCGCGGTCACACTTCGATTGGCGACCTCCATCGCGATATCGCGGACATGCTGCGCATCTGTTCCTGAGAGCTTGCCGTTCGACAGGTCGAACTTTTCCGTTAGCGCATAATACCGTTTGGCTGTCCATTTCTCCTGATGCTTTGCCAAATGCGCTTCTGCCCGCCGTCGGGCGCGATCCTGCGCCACAGAAACGCGCGCTTTCTCCGTCCGTGTGACCGGGCGATCTTCTTTTGTGAGCTTTGTTTCCGGGTGTGACGAGGTGCGCGCCTGAGAACCATGGGCCGTGGCCTTATTGAAGGTTGCCGTCTTACCGCCCCATTCGATGGTGCGGCTTTGGCGCATATTCCCGGTGTCGAGCATTGCCCTTCGCACCATCTCAATCACCTGAAGCCGTTTGGCGTGATTGCGCTGAACTTCGTTACGCGCACGGTTCATCAACGCAACCTTGGGATCGTTCGATATTCCGGGCGGCGTCAGCACAAGCGTCGGAGCGGATTTGAGCAACAGCTTAGCATAGTGCCGGGCTACCCATACCTCCCGATGCTGCTCATAATGAGCATTCGCTTTCTCGCGCACCGTGTCGGTGGCGCGATGTACCTTAGCAGCTTCTGCCAATGTCAGGCGAACGGCTCCGGTTTCGCGAAAAGAAGACCGTAATCCATTCGATTGACCACGCTGCCCGATGCCGCGCGTGCCGCCCCGGCCTTCCTGTGTCCGCGCCATATTCATTCTTCCGTAGTTGGATGATGGGGAGGCGAAACTTGGTTTTCGCTGCTCGTGCCAAAATGCAGATCGCGCACATCGCGGAGCTGCGATTTCCATGGTGTCACCTGCCAATAGGGAATGCGGTCGGTGACAAATAGCGGGAAGCCGGGCAGCTTGATAATCTGCTGCCCATCGCCGATGCGCCTTATGTCCTCCGCCTGGAGGACAGGACGCTTGACTTCATTGCGCCCGAGAGATGCGGATGCAACGGCACCACCGCTATGGCTGGGCCGCACTTGAACGATTGAGGTATTGCCCGACCAGTATTCAATATCCTTGAGCAACGATGGGTCTTCTACGCCCCACATTTGCAAGCATGCGGCTTGATCCTCAATCTCTTTGATCGCCGCTTCCGAATAGCCCGCATCGCGCAGCGAGAAGCGGCCTTGGCAGTACATCGAGAGCAAGATGCCCCGGCCTCGGTAAAGGCGTAGGGCCTTCATAACTGCCGGTATCGGCGCAGGTAGCTGGGCAAACTCGTCAATCAAGAAGCGGGTTTTGTTCGGCCCCGTAGTTGCGGCAATTTGTTCGATAGCGTGATTGAGGATCATTGCGATCCAAGGTGCCGCCACGCCCAGTTTCGACGATGGAACGCAAAGATAAACCGTTATCGGCTTATGCTTCATTTGACCGAAATCGATGTCATTGCCCATGGTCGCACGGGCAAGCGCACTGCCGGGGCTAAATGCTGCCAAGGCGTCAATGGATTCCGCTCTATATGACTCGAATTGCTTGGGGGCTTCTTTGAAAACGCTGGCCATCACAGCCGACGCTCCAGCTACATCCTCGAAACCGCAGTGGATCATCTCATCAAACGAGGCTTCCAGATCGGCGTCCGAGCAATTGATGAAGCGCCACAATTCCGACAAGGTCAGGCGGTTATGGTCAGTATAAGCCAAATACTTCATCCGGGCTGCGATCAGGCGGCGAGCGCCTTTACGGACCCAACCATTCTCGCCACCTTCGCCTTTTCCTTTCGGCAACAAGATCAGGGTGATTTCGTCGGCTTCATCATCAATCAGCCGACCAGCGGCCACTATCTGCCCGAGACGATGGAGCGGATTTGCTTGCGCCGACCGCCCCCGAATGCCCCATGGATCAAGCGTGTAAACATCATGGCCGAGGGTTTCGGCACGATGCTCCGCGCTTGAATAATGAAGCTCCCCATCCTTCAAGTCTGTGACGAACATAGACTCTGTATAATGGGCCAAATTGGGCTGTGCGGAAGTGACGCCCTTACCACTTCCCGCACGTCCATAAACCAGATGGTGACCATCGCTGTTGAGAAACAGCATCTCGCCATCGAGAACACCAGTGTAAAGGCCAGCAGGATCGAGGAGATTAGCATCTTGCGCATCTTGCAGGTCGCCCAGCCGTGCGTCGCCCAGATCGCCTGATGCCTCCTCGTCAAGATAACGCTGTTCGATCATCAGCGCGCGGCGTCTTGCCATACGTTGATATTCCATCGCCTCTGCCGTGCGGGCATCAGCCTCGAAGTTACGTGCCATGCCTAGAAACGAAGAAAAGCCGTTCCAGAACTCGCGCACGGCTCAGCCCTCCGAAGAGGGCTGAAGAGCGAGCGGTGCGGATGGCATGTCGCAACGGAACTTGCCTGAGAACGATGCCGGATCGACAAGGCCGTCATCCCAGCCTTCGGCTGACACAGTGATACCCGACTGCGCGGCCTCGTCCAATTTGGCGTAAGCCTGCCGCCGGGCATTTTCCGCGAATTCCAGCGACTGCTTTCCCATTTCCGGGTCGAGCAAACCTATCCAATACCCGAACGTCGTGGCGGTATTGGCTACGCCGATCTCGCCGCCAACCGAACTTTGCGCGATGGCATAGCGATAGTTCGCATATTGCTTTTGCAAGTCGGCGGCGAGTTGATAGCCGACGCCCGCCCGGCGATAAACGGCTTCGTAGTTGGAATTTAGCGCTTGAAGGCTGGCCTTGCATTGTTCCTGCCAAACTACGGCGGCGGTTTCATAAACCTTCAGTTGCTTGTCATACTGGATGCGGGAGGCAAGCTCGCCTTCGGATTTCGCCTTGGCGATTTCCCGTTGATAGCCGCCAGTGAAGACGGACGGCTTGAAGCTGGGCGGCAACAAGGCTTCCGCGCCATAGAAGGCTGCGCTCGCCATCAGGAATACGCCGCCTGCAAACACCATGGGATGCAGGCGGCGGCGGGGCCGTTCCGACAGATCAGGCAGATCAGAGAAGCTTGCTGAACGCGGGACGCGTTCAGCGCGAAAGCGTGGGCCAGTGTCGGAAGCGGGATCGATAGTGGGACGCATGGTTTGTTACCTCAGCGAAGGGCAGGATTGCCGTTCGCTCAGATGCAACCAAATCGTCGCCCATTCGGGGGATAAGGTCATCAATGCCAGCTTCGCGGAAAACTTTTTAGAAAATGCGACGGAAAATCGCAGTCGAATTCCCGGTATGGATTACATCCCAGAATGATATCGGAGAGGATGCGCTGAATGGCATCGGCGCTTGTACCCCAGCCCGCGACTTCCTTCAGGTCTTCCCGAAGCTTTTCATCAAAGCGGATTTCGAATGTCAGGTCTCCAACTGCGGTAACGTCGATCATGGCCTATCTCCCTTCATGGTAAGACAGCAGCAGTCGCATTGCTAAGTGAGCAAGCCGGGGGGATAGGACTGCACGACAAGGCAGCCGAGGATTTAATCTCGCTTTCTGAATCCGCCCTTTGAATTTTCCTCGTATAATTTCTTGGACAAAGCTTTCTTCTCGCTTGAATTCCAGCCCCATACTGACATTCTTATTAGAACGAAAGGAGGTCGCAGATGACCAGTTCCAATAAAAGTAGGGGCCGCCCTAGAGGCAGCGAAAAGGACGACAGCAGGGCATTGATGGCCATTGCTGACATGATTTTCGCCCGCCCCAATACGAAAGCGACGGCAGCAATGCGGGGTTACAACCGCAATGCCAGTGACGCTGATGTGAGACGGTGGCAGACGAAATGGAAAGATCGCAAGGACGCGCTGTTAGCAGAAGCCAAAGCCCGCGCCGAAGAGCGCGAGCGCAGAAAGGTAGCGAAGATGTCAGCAAATCCGAGGAGCGATCTAAGTGCTATCAGGGCTGCTGCGATGGGGGCCATTCCTAATTCCGCTATAATGAAGGCCGCGATGGGGACCATCCCCAACTCCGCGGTAATGAGGGCGGCGATGGGCATGGACTTGTCTCCAGCAATGAAAGCTATTTTGGATTTTCAGAACAGTCCAACAATGAAGATGGTGCGCGACATCGAGAACAGCCCCGTTGTGCGTATGGCCCGTGAAATCGAAAATAGCCCTGTTGTGCGTATGGCTCGTGAAATCCAAAACAGCCCTGCGATGCGTCTGGCCAGAGAACATCAACAAATGCTCGAAAGGCTTCGCGAGCGAGGCGGCATGTAAATATATTGAGAGTGCAGCAGTAGGAAGAACGGGCTTATAGCATCCGCAAGGTGTCTGCCGTGTCACGGCAGCACTTGGCAAGGGAGACACTGCGCTCTCCCGTTGCATCCCTCTAGCCATTGGCACTTCACCGGCCTTGAGCCGGATCAGCACCATCGGGGAGACTTTTGCTCTCCCCAAACCCCATCAACAATCGGAGCGTGCCTGCTCCCCCTGACCCCATGCCGATTTCATCGAAGACCAAAGCGTTTGCCGCCCATGGACCCTGCACAAGGGTTTCGCCCATTGAGACGACCAAGGGGCGTGCCTGCCCCTTGTGACCCTGCTTCTATGGAAGGGTCAACCTGCTACCCACATCCGTTGCAATTGACGCCTTCACACGGGCCAAAACAGCGCTGGGCATCAGCAAAAGATCGTTGTTCCAGCAATTGACACTGAACTCTTTCGAAATCCATCTCGAGCGCGTACTATCACTCTCCAATCTGGAGGATTCATGAAAGTCTGCGGCGTAGAGATTAAAGCAAAAGAAGCGATTCTAGCGATTGTTGAAATCGATGATGAGGGGGGCTTACTCCACATCAAATCCGCGTCCAAGAAACTGTCCTTGAATGACGACCGCGATTGTAAGTCCGTGCAAGTACTTTTTGAAGCTATTAAGGCGCTTGCGAAGGACCATAATCTAAAGTGCTTTGTAATCAAAACTCGCCAGACAAAAGGCCAGATGGCTGCTGGCGGCGTCACTTTTAAAATTGAAGGGCTATTCCAATTGTCCGGTATTCCGGTCGAATTTGTAAGTCCGCAGGCCTTGTCGAAGCTGTCTAGCAAAAACACTGGAGCAATCCCCGCGACGATCAACCAATATCAGAGCGATGCTTATCTAGCGGCTGTCTCGGAACTGGCTAAGTTGTAAAGGTGCCGTAATGCCAGTCGATCTAACAGCATTGCCTATTCAACTCCTTCCCACGGCCCAAGAACTGGCAAAGAAAATTGACTTCGAGAACGATATCCAGAAGGGAAATAACGGCTATGTCCTTGTCGGAAAAAACCGCATCACGGATCAAAAAGTCGTTGTAAAATTCTACTATTGGGGTGACGGCGCACATTTGGAGCCAAAGCATCTGTGTGACCTCGCCTCCCCACACACCCTTCATGTATTAGACGCGGCTGCCATTGACAAAGATGACGCCTATTTTATCACCGCATATTGTGAGCACGGTGATCTTGATGAGCATTTGGAAAAAGGTGGGATTGGCGTACGGCAGGCAGTCGAGATAATCTTAGAAGTGGCCACTGGAGCAAATACAATTCACGCATCCGGATTCATTCACCGCGATCTGAAACCTTCGAATATATTCTGCAACTCTGACAAAAAATTTGTTATTGGCGACTTCGGTTCGATCGTTGAAAAGAACGAACATGGCTACGCGAAAACTGGATCGAAGCATTCTCTAATCTACAGGACGCCGGAAGAAGTGGCGACAGGTCGCGCATATCCACAGGGCGACATTTATCAGATAGGAATTATTCTTTATCAACTACTCGGTGGAGTTCTAAAATATAATGAAGCGGAATGGCTCTCTGAAAAGGAGTTGGCGATTTACTGCGCAAAGCCCGAGCCAGAAAACCAGTTCTATGCAACCGCGATAATCGAAAAGAAAATAACAAGCGGAAAGGTTTTAAATTACGGGACCTTGCCAGCGTGGATTCCGGACGAACTTGTCAAAGTTGTCCGAAAATGTTGCAAACTGGACTATACTGACAGGTATGCAAGCATGTCGGATTTTATCGTCAAGCTTAGCAACATGCGGTCTGCGCTTCCAGACTGGCGCTTGGAACCCGAGCCCATCCTTCATAAGCATCGCGGCAGATTTAGGCTCACTGAACGTAGCGGCAAATATTTAATCGAGAAAAAGACTGGCGAGCACACTTCTTGGCGGAAGCAGAACAAGCATCCAGCCATGTCACTTGTGGAAGCCATAAAACTGGCTGAACGACTTTAAGTACACTGAACAGTTACAGCTAATTGATGATCAATTGGCTTGCTGAATTGCACTGATAGTTTTAGCGTTTCATAGGTTAAGTTTAGTTTGCGATATCCACCGTAACATCGACCATATTTTTGATGGGCGTGTACAGATCGACAGTGGCGTCATGCGCCTTCACCGTTACAATCAGAGAATAGCGTCGTTTCGCGTTACAATGTTCCCGCGTAGATCGATCACGGCACCATCCGCCTACGGGTTTAATGCAAAGCGTGTCTCGACCTAGTAGTTCGATGGCGGGGCCAATCCATATGTCCGAATGGAGTGACCCTGAATTTATATTTTGGGGGCCAAGGGTCCATCGATTATCATCAGCCACCGTCGGAGGAGCGATGAGAGGGTCATCTCGCTCTGATGCGTTTACGCGCTCTTTGAACTTAGCTAACGTTTCCGCCTTGCGCCTGAGGTCAAACCTCAAACCGTGGGACTGATATCGGAAGGGGTTTATATTTGCGGATCGACCCGGATTTGGATCGATAAAATAAGACAACGTCACTTTCAGTTCTATTGTCTTATTTTCCATCTCTTCCAAGATGTCCCGGGGTATAGGCAGATCGTAGTAATGGCATTCGTTGAACTTGCGACCACCCTGTAGTCTAAAGGGCTGAATTTCAGCTTGAGAAAATAGCGCAAGATGGTTCTGCGCAGATGCAGTAGCCCTTTCATAGTCTGGAACGCCGTATCCAAAGTGGCGGATTAACTCGCACCTTTCCTTTTTGCCTGGAAGCCGGGCTAGAGCAGCTATCATGTGCTCGGTCCATTCGGCGCTATGAACCATTAGGCCACGTACGGTTTCCGGCCAAAACTCTGGATGATCCGCTAACAGGCGTGCTGCCAATCGCGCAGCTTGTGCTGCTGCGGCACTTGTCCCCTGAAAGGCAACTAAGGGATCGGTGGCTACATCCGCCCCGGTAGAGCATAGGGACATCGATCCAAACGTCATCACATCACGCCTCGCTGGGCTAACCCCACGATTTCCTGCCTCCATAACTATTTCAGGCTTAATAGGAGCATTCCTTGGCCAACTTGCGCTCGTGCAACTATGAGGGCTCAATGCCCCAGTATCTGCTAGTGGTGTCCAATCCTCGTATCCGTCTTCCCCTACGATGCTGAAATCCGTGTAGCCCCCAACGCTCAACGCATTCCAAGCTTGCGCAGGATCTTCGATTGGATGTTCATCCTGCGGTCGAAGACGAGCAAACTCTATCGGTGAAGGCGTGTTTCCGCCGGATAAAACGATAAGCCTTTTCGGCGCGTGATCGTCATCTCCGGGCATGGCCCCGATAGCCGCTTGATCTATTGCTGCGCTCCACGCCGAGGGTCTTGCTCCCGACACTTTATCATTAGTTACTGCCATACAAAAAATCCGGCCTCTGTCTGGAGCGCTTATTTCTGGCAGGGAAATGGCGCTTTGAGTCACCGGACCATAGTTATGTGGCTCATGGGGATCGAATCCGCGAGGTGGCATGATCTTCACAGATTCCAGCCGATGTTTGAGCCGTGGTGTCGATCTGTCGCCGAGAGATGCAGTTAAATCGCCATGAAGTGCCAATCCTGCCATGGCGGTTCCATGGCCCTCAGGTTGGTCGGCAGTACCCCAAGCTCTATCGATCGCGTGCATATCATCGCTAGATAATGCAGGCTCAATGAGGGAATGAGCCCGGTTCACTCCAGTGTCGAATATGCAGACTGCCGGAGCATCCGAGGCTGGCCAAGTAATCCTCTCAGCAAAATCCTCAACCCATGGTGCCTGCTCGCCATGGATGTCATCAAGAAAAAATTTCGGAGAATCGTTTGCTCGTCTTAGCTCAGAGACTGCTCCTGTCGAATATAAAAGTAGCTCTATGGCCGCTCGCGTTGACCATACCGGAATGACTACGATCTCCGGAAAATACTGGCGCCGTTCGCGATCAGCTACGCGAAGCCCCATCCTCTCGCAAACCTCTTCTATTTTATCCTCGCCATCGGGATGGCACCACAAAGCCCACCAGATTTTTTCCTGCGGAGTTTCCGGCATCGCTGAACGATCATCGGTCCAAAACGATGCTAGTGTCACCGTCCTGAAGGCTTCAATCGCTTCAACTTTGGCTTGATTAGGGGGATTTTGAGCCCGCTCAGTCAGAGGTCCGGTAAGGTAGTCTTCAATTATTTGCTCGAGGACCAAGCGCGCGCTGTCTGGCACAAAAAGAGTGATGGTCCGATCATTTTCATTATCAACCTTTGCAGAACCTGACCGAATGCCCGCCCCTTTTAGATCGAGCGCATCAGCGTTCGTGCCTGACCTGAGATCCACTTCGATGTAAGATCCTTCGGCGGCATCTAGTCGGTCATCTTGCGGCCGAAGCGCATCTGACAAACTGAGAGCCGCAGCAAGTTCTGTTTTTACGCGAGTGCCATGTGCAATGCGGTCGCGAGCTCCACTACCGCCGCCGCCCCCGCCTGTTCCGGTATACTCCTGCGAACTTACGAGGCGTGCAATGTCGATATGTGGAAGCGTAAAGCGAGGTGGCATAGTTTATCAGGTGTCTTTGTCTAAAAAGGCAGTCCTCATTACATGCCTGTCATGCAGCCGATTTAAAAGATCCTCAGTCGAAATACTTAAATTTTCATCAAGAATTGCGGTTTTCACAGAATCATCAACCGCACGAACAATTTCTGCTTGGCTGAGCCCCTCGGAGGCAACAAGAACTTTCTTCCAAGAAATCCTAGCGAGTTTGGCAGGTTGAGCGTTCGTGATTATCAGCTTTTGTATTTGTTCTGCCGATGGAGCATCGAACTCTAGAACCTGATCGTACCTTCTCAACAAGGCCCGATCTAAAAGGGAGGGATGGTTCGTAGAGCAAACTATTACGCTATCAGTTGAATTTCCTTCCTCCATAAATTGTAAGAAGGAGTTCAAGACACGTCTCATTTCAGCGACATCGTTTGTCGCCGTTCGTTGGGCTCCTACTGCATCAAACTCGTCGAACAGATAAACGCCGCGATGTCTGGCAGTTTCATCAAATACCAACCGTAATTTCGCCGCCGTCTCCCCCATGTAGCGGGTGATCAACGCTTCTAAACGAATAACAAAAAAGGGCAGCAGTAACTCGCCAGCCAGAGCCTCCGCTGACATCGTTTTCCCAGAGCCCGGTGGGCCGACAAAAAGCATCCGGCGATTCGGCACTTTGCCATGTTCGCGCAACCAGTCTCTTTTCCGCTGTTGGCGAATGAAATCATCCATACCCGATATTTGGCGTTCGTTCAGAACGACGTCTTTGAGCTTGAAACGCGCTTCTCGCATTTCGATGAGGCCTTGAACGTCACCCCTTGGAGCGGAAAACTTAATAGGGATGGAGGCACCCCGAGAACTCTTCGTACGAGCCTTATCTATCTCAGATCGAAGTTCTTCCGCTGTTTGGCGGCGACCTTGTCGGGCTTCAGAAGCAGCAACTTGAAGCGCAATGGAGAAAAAGGTTTCCTCATCGCCTTCGGCGCGGCTTCTTAGCATTGCGAGAATTTGTTTAACGTTCGACACTGAATCCCTCTGAATTAAGCTTACACTACTCCCTCAGTTTGGCGAACCTTTTTCACGGCCACCAAACTCAGCATTAGGAAAATGTTACTTTAAATCATTGGGTTAACATTTTTTGCTGATTTCAACGCCATGGCGGTACACTTCATTACGAGCCCGACATCGACTTTCTATCTAGCTGCTAGGCGTTTCCTTATCGGGCCGCGTCCTATGCGCTGACGCTTACCGAGCCTGTAGTCTCGGCCAGTTGGTGACGACCGCTAACGCAAAAGGGCTGGGGCTTTGCCCCGGCGCACTTCGGAATGCCTTCCGCCCAGCTTCCTCCACTGCGTTTCGTGCAGCAGGTTCCCCGCGAAGCCATCCACTCCGTTTGCTCCCCCAATCTCGCCGATGGGCAACGGGTTGCATGTGCAACCCAAACCCCAAGAGAACCAAAATGGAGAACAAACCAGAAATCAGAATCTATGTCGCCTGTTTGGCGGCCTACAATAATGCCATCCTGCATGGCGAGTGGATTGAAGCAACCCAAGACGCTTGGGCAATCTATGACGACATTGCCAAGATGCTCAAAGCTTCACCGATTGCCGATGCCGAAGAATGGGCGATCCATGATTATGAGGGCTTCGAAGGCATTCGCATCGAAGAATATGCCGGGATAGAAAGCGTAGCCGAAAAGGCCGCGTTCGTTGTCGAGCATGGAAGACTGGGCGCGGAACTGGTCAACTATTACGGATCACTGGACGAGGCGCGAGCGGCGTTGGAAGACCGCTATCACGGCGTCTATTCCGATCTTGCAGATTATGTGCGGGGTTTGACTGAAGAAAGCTTGGATGTTCCCGCAGCGTTGCGGTTTTACATCGACTGGCAGGCCATGGCGCGGGACGTGGAAATGAGCGGCGATGTTTTCACCATCCAGACTGCCCATGACGAAATCCACGTTTTTGCGCAGTGATATGGAGAAGCAGACATATCTGAAGGCGATCTTTACGCCGTGCCAATTAAGGCGACACTTTGCTGGGTTGCAACATAGACCTCAAAATGGTAATATTATTACCAATGCGTTACGAGCGCGCACGCCGGACCGAGCGCGGCAATGTACTTTTTCTGATCCTGCTTACAGTCGCACTGTTCGCTGCTCTGTCATACGCGGTCACCAGTTCTAGTAGAAACGGCGAGCACTCCGTTTCCCCTGAAAGGGCAAAGACCCAAGCCGCGCAAATTCTCCAGATTAATACCGGAATACGGCAGGCCATCATGAAAATGAAGCTGGTCAACAACTGCGATATAACAATGCTTGATGTCAGCAGCCCATTGTTCGTCAAGAATGATGGAACGATGCTCAATAGCGCAAACAGCAATGCTCCCTCTGACAAAAGATGCCACCTCTTCGACGCAAATGGCGGCGGCTTAGCTCCGGCTTTGCCTGTCGCTGACGCCATGACGACCGGGGAGCCTTCGATTGCCGGAGCATATGTTCCCGGTCATGCCGCTTTCAGAGTTCGCCAGATATCTGGTGTTGGGACAGATGGCGGCAGCAGTACGACCTCGGAACTGGTCGTTATGCGGAATTACGTGAAGCGCGAGACGTGCATTGCGTACAACGAGCTTTCTGGAGCAGACAATCCCGGTGGCGAGCCACCTGCTGTGTTGGCTTCGAATTCCTCCGGCAGCTTCGTGAATGGATCGATGTTTTCGACCGCTGCCATGAGCGACCCCGCCATTAATGGACGCGACTCATTCTGCACGAAGGACGGGAACAACTATCTGACATATTTCACCGTCATAACGCAGTAGATATGCAAAGCGCCTTACGTCACGGACGTCGTCCGCGACGCGTAATTTCGGCGCGGATCATGGCAAGAAGTGATTGCGCTTGTGGTGTATCAGAAATGCTAGGCTTGAGGTGATGGCTTGCCTGTTGAAACAGCGCGGCTAGTTGCGCGTCGGTTTTCTGTGCCAGATCAGCTTTGGTTACTTTGAACATGGATTCCTCCTGTATGTCTTGCGCCGCCCCGGATGGGCCGCGTTGAGAAGGAAAAATCAGTCCATATGAATGAGGTGCATTGCCTCGCAATCGGAACGGACGTGGAGAAGGCTATTTACACGCCTTGCACCATCGTCATTCATCGGCTGGTATAACGAACAAATACGCGCCCCAGACGGGGCAATACAGAAGAGGAAAACAGACAAAGTTATGAGGGATCAGGCAGACCGACAGACGTAGGAGGTCAGGCAAACATCTAACGCCCCAATTCAGGTCCGCGAGGCGAGGAACGGCCACGACCCTCATTCCCTCTGCCAGAGGAGCCATCACGCGCCATTTGGCGATATCGTGCCGCATCCCGATACAGGTTGAGCATCTGCCGCGCATGACTTTCACGAACAGCCGAAATCTGGGTATGCAATCCTTGACGGTCTTTCAACTGCGATTGCACCAGATCGTGACGCTGATTGCGATCACGCTGTAACCCGAAATAGGTCTCCATTTCATTCTGTTTACGGACTTTGAAATAACGTCCGGTCAACACATCCCATGCCCCCGAAACGCCCTTGCGAAGCCGCGTCGATCTTGTGCGCTGTTCGTCCGCCAGACGTTCCCGCTGCTTCCGGTCCAGTTTCTGCCGTTCGGCCTTATGGGCATCCTTCATTCCCAACTTCTGTTCGTTGAGCGGTTTGATTGCCTCTGCGGCAATACGCTTGGCTTCTGTGATATGGCGAGACAGTCGCGGTGCGACCGTCTCACCGATATGTCGGACGGTATCAGCGACCGTCCGCCATTCTTTCGGATCGCCAAGGCGAGCCGATACTTCCTTACCCTTTTGGCCGATCATACGCGCGATCGCGAAGGCTTCGCCCTCAATGGACACGGCTACATGGCCGCGCCGGTCTCCCTGCGCGAGAAACAAGCCACGCTCTTCAAGGGCTTTAGCGAAAGCTGCCCCGTTATCTGACTTGTTCCAGCATTCCTGAATCGTTGCTTTGACCTCGCGGGCATCAAGGCCCGCACGTTTAGCTTGTTGCCACTCATCCAGCGTGAAGTTGCGCGGATCGCGCAGCTTGGAATCCCGGAACCCTTCCGGCATCGACCAGCCATTTTCGAGGTAGAGTTCCTTGGCGATATCGCGCAGTTTCGTCTTGAAAAACGGTAGCGGTTTGGCGGTCATGGTGTCGGCATCTATCCGGGACCATACGGCATGCGCGTGACGGCGGCCTTCCTTCTCATGAAAGACGATTATACGGGGCTGGCCTTTCAGGCCCAGCCGTTCCTCAATCGTATTACAGGCTTGTTCGAACACCTCGACGCGGACGGACTCGCTGGCAGGTGGATTGAGCGACAAGGAGAATATATGCTGATTGCATCTGGTGCCGCGTGAAAGCGCATATGCTTCCTTCATCGCCCCCATCAGATCGTCGGCAATGAACCCGCTGATTTCGTGTACCTCGACATGCTCATTTTCTTCGGTCTTGAGCAGGTGAACCCCCAACTGGGTCGAGCCGCCGCGCTTTGATGCCTTGAGGATCATGACTATGGCTCAAGATTAAGGGCTACAAGGAGTATGCGGCGAATATCCTTAACTTCAAAAGCCGCCGATATGAGGGCAGCTTCCGTGTCAGGAGTGACAGGCAGACTTCCCGAATTGGCCATACGGGCCAACTGATTCAGATTGGATGAAAGCCGGGATTCCCCCAACTTACCTAAAAGCTGCGCAAGCAACTGATGGTCTTTCACGGGACTTTTGCCGCGACGGCGCGGCGATGGATTATGAGAATCAAATATTCGGGAGCGCAAATAAGAGGAAGTGGTCACACCCGCCGCGTCCTGATCAAGCCGGGCCTTCTCCTCGAAGGTCAGGCGCACAGATACGAAAACTGTACAAGGAGGCTTAGCCATGTCAGCCTCTTATTCGGGAAGCTCGCTTAGATCGGGGGGATATAAGCGTCTGATTGTTATTCGGGGGTGCCACGTTCCCTAAGGAAGTGGACTTGAGGATATCGTTCCAACGAGCAAGGATTTCGAATAGATCGTTCGAAAGCGCACCTCTGGGGTGCGCCAGTATTCGTTTGCTTTCAAGCGCCGGGCGGTCGCATCCGCCCCTTTGGCTTTCCTCGCATAAGCTCGGGCGGCCGGTCGGCCTTGCGAACCTGACGGGTTCGATGGCGCACCTGCCGGACGCGCGAAAATGACTGTCATGGCCGAGCGTGCGCGCCGTGGGTCTGCCTCAATAGAGCGGACGGATTTCTATTTCGCTGGGACCGGGCATGGGATTGGGGCAGCGCTTTACCCAAGCAACAGCTTCGTCCATGTCCTTGACCTCCCATAGCCAGAAGCCCGCCACCAGCTCTCCGGGATGCGCGAAAGGGCCATCGATAACGGTGCGGCCGGGGCCGTCGAACGCGACGCGTTTGGCGTGTGAGGAAGGCTGGAGGCCATCGCCGCCGCCGGGCGCCATGATCCCGGCTTTCACCAGTTCCTCATTGAAGCGTCCCATCGCGGCCATCATCTCGCTAGTCCAGGGTTCCGGGAAGAGGCCCTTCTCGCTGTCCTCGGTGGCCTTTACCAACACCATCACGCGCATCGTCTGTCTCCCTCGTTGAGCCGGGCTGCATGTCATAGTGAGGGGAAACAGGCGGTTCGGCAATCACCGTGGGTTAGTTCATGTCGGCACTCTTTCGACGAGACCCAGCCGCCCGCGCCAGGCCCAGCGAATCGTCAACAGCGTCGCCACGACACCGAGGCCGCTGGCAAGTCCCCACCACAGGCCGACGCCACGCAGGCCGAGTGGGAAAGCGAGAAGCACGCCGACGCCGATGCCGATCACCCAATAGCCGATGGCGGCAATAATCATCGGCGTGCGCGTGTCCTGAAGCCCGCGCAGCGCACCTGCGGCAATCGCCTGCGTACAATCGACGATCTGGAACAGTGCGGCGACGACCAGGAAGGATTGGGCGAGCGTGACGACGGGCGCGTTCGCAGGATTGGCGACATCAATGAAGATCGCGATGAGCGCGCGCGGCGCGCCGATCAGCACGAGGCCCGCGAAGACGGCGAACGCGGTGCCGCCGCCGATGGCAAGCCAGCCTGCGCGACCGATGGCGGCGCGATCGCCCCGCCCAAAGGCGATGCCGACACGAACCGTTGCCGCCTGTCCGATGCCGAGCGGCACCATGAAGGAGAGCGCCGCGATTTGGATCGCGATAGCATGGGCCGCGAGCGAAGCGCGATCTATAAGGCCCATCAGGAACACTGCGGCGTTGAACACCGTAACTTCCAGGCCGAGTGTAATGGCGATGGGCAGGCCGATGCGCCACACGGCGCGGAAACGCGGCCAATCGGCGACCCAGAAGCGCCCGAAGAGGCGATACCGCCGGAAGCGCCGGTCCAGCATAACCACCATGACCATGCCCACGAACATGAAGGTCGCTGACGCACTGCTGGCGAGTCCTGCGCCGAACATGCCGAGTGCGGGGAAGCCAAGATGACCGAAAATCAGCGCCCATCCCGCCGCGACGTTGAAGGGAATCGCCAGCACGACGACAGTCACGCCCCATATCGGCCGCTCCAGCGCAGAGATGTAGTTTCGCAGCGCCAGGAAGCCGAGATAGGGCAGCAGCGCCCATAGCATACCGCGCAGCATCTCCGCCGCGCCTTCGGACAGCGCCGGGTCTTGATGCATCGCCAGCAGCACGGCCTTGCTGTGCCACAGCAGCAGCCAGATCGGGAGTGAGAGTGCGATGGCGGCCCATAATGTCTGGCGCACGGTGCGGCGGATGTCGCGGACGGAATGAAGGCGACGGCCCCGCTCCGCCGCGATCATCGGCGAAGCGGCCGTTACCAGCCCCATGCCGAAGATCAGGAAGGCATTGTAGAGATTGATACCGAGCGCGCCGCTCGCGACGGCATCTGGCCCCAGACGCCCAAGCAACAACAGGTCAGTAGAAGCGATACCCGCCCAGGCGACATTGCCGATTATCATCGGCAGCGCGAGCGCAAACAGCGCACGTGCTTCCAGCCGCCATGGCGCAGCGCGAGCCGATGAGGATGTCGCAGTCATGGGCGCGCGTTAGAGGCACGCGCCGGAAAATTCAAACGAAGCTACACGGGTTCACACCTTATCGGCGTAAACCATCCGTCCCGGCCCGAGCAGGCCAAGCACCTGCGGCAACATATGCGGAGCCACGGCAAGGCAGCCTTCGCTGCGGCCGCATTTGCCCCAGCGGGCGATGTGATCCTCGCTCACATAATCCGCACCGTGAACGACGATGGCGCGCATTTCGGCATTGTTGTTGAGCGGATCCAGCCCCAGCAGGCGCATGGATTGGCCGTGGATGCCTTGATAAATCTCGCCGGTCTTGTAAGCGCCCGCCGATGTCGCCAGCGAATCCGGTACATTCGAGAAGCTTTGCAGCCAGCCTGAATGTTCCGGGTCCGACCCGCGTCCATGCGCGACGAGATAGGAACTGGTCTGCCCGCCGATCAGATCCACGATGTGGAAGCGCAAATCCTTCGACGCCGCGCTGAAATCCGCCAGCGCCACGCGGTCCCGCAACTCGAACGAGCGCTGGTGCACATCGAGCGCCGCGCGGGCGCGGTCCAGCAGCTTCGCGCTGAACCGCGTGCCAAGACCGGCAGGGAACACCTTGGACGCGGGCGGCGTTGGCGGCGGGAGCACAGGCTTGGATGGCACAAGCCCCTCGGCAATAGCATTCCCGGCCATGGACGGCGACAAGGCTGCGAAGCCGAGTCCGGCGAACGCATATCGTGTAAATTCGCGGCGATTCATGGCGTTAGATATAATGCGATTCCCTTAACCATCCAAGAACGCAGCTATTCGCCCTGCCGCACCTGGTTCGTCGGCACACCGCTGGAATCGTCCGGCAGGCGGGCGGTGAGGCCCGTCGCGTCGGCATCGTCCTGCATTTGCTGGGTTTCACTAACCGAAGGCGGCGGCGCGGGTTTCGGTTCTTCCGCCGTGTTGTTGGGAACCGCTGTGGTCGCTTCGGCTTCGTTCGCAGGGATCGACTCCTCGGGCACTTCGATCATGTTGTTTGCAGGCTGCGGTTCCTCGGCAGGCTTGCGGTCGCAGGCGGTCAGCGCGAGCGCGCCGGCGAGAGTAAGGAGAGCGATCTTGCGCATTCAGGTCAGTCCTTCGATGCTATGGCGATTGTGGCCGCGCGGCGGCTGGAAGCTTCGATCTTCTCGGCCAGGAGCTTGTCCCAGCCATAAGGATCTGCACGGAAATTCATGGTCCCGTTGGCGCTGGCAAAGGCAGTCCAGTAGAGCAGGTACACGGCGACCTGCTGCGGCAGTTGCACGCGCTGGGTCTTACCCGTGTCGATCAGCGTCTGGATTTGTCCGGCAAGCTCCGGATTGCTCTGCACCATCAACTCAGCGAGCGGCACGGGTTTTTCAAGACGGATGCAGCCATGACTCGCCAGCCGGTCGTAGCTGGAGAACTTCGCGCGGGCGGGCGTGTCATGAAGATAGACGGCAAACGGATTTTCGAAATCGAACTTCAAGCGGCCCAACGCGCTGTTCGGTCCGGCGGGCTGCACGATCCGCTCGCCGGTTTCGGGCGTGCCTATGATGCGGTAGCCCTGCTTCTTCAGCGTCGCACGACCCTTGGGCCACAGCTCCCGCTTGGCAATGGAGGCCGGCACATTCCACGGCGGATTGACGACGATCGAATGGATATTCGATTGCAGCATCGGCGTTGCATTGTCGGGGCTACCCGTGACAGCGCGCATCGACTTGATCGGGGCATCGCCCTCGAACACGGTCAGCACGGCAGCGGCGATATTGACCTGCACGCGATTGACAGGGAGCGAGCGCGGCAACCAGCGCCACCGCTCCATGTTCGCCATGATCGCGCCGATCCGCTCCGACACCGGCACATTGAGCGCGGTCAGCGTCCGCGTATCGAGCAGCCCGGTGGGATTGAGGCCATAGCGGCGTTGAGCCCGCTGGATTGCTTCGACCAACGGCTCACCCGGTGTGCCGGTCTTGTCTTCTATGGCGAGGCGCGCGCGAACGGTAGCGGCGTCGGAGGTGGCGGTCAGCTTCGGCCAGCCGCCCGAATCGCGGATTGCCTCGTAGGTGGCAAGGCCAGCCCTTAGTGCTTCGTAGCCGGCATAACGCGGCGTCAGCGTCGCGACCCATTGGGGCAAGCGATCGGCTTTGACGGCTTGTGTGAAGCCCGGTAGCGGATCAAATGCAGCCGGGCGCAACGCCCATACTTCCAGAAAGTCCGCAGTATCGACGCGCCCGCGATACAGCGCACTTGCCCGGTCCAGCGCCGCGCGGACCAGCGCATCGCCGCTCAGCGCGTTGGCCTTGCCAGCGCTCGCCGACAACCCCTGCTCATCACCGCTGGCGAGCCAGTTGGTGAGGAACGCAGCCTGGGCACTCGAAATCCTGGGCAGCGGAAGCGGCGCCGTTGGCACCACCGGCGGCGGCAAAGTTGTCGCCATAGGCGGCGGCGTAGTGGGCAGCAGGTTGATCGGCGCCTTCACGGGCGGCTTGGCAGGCAGCTGGGCCACTGCACTGGAGCCGGCATTCAGCAGGATCAAGGTCAGGCCGGCAAAGGCAAATCTGTAGGTCGAATTACGCATGAGCGTGCAGATAGCGTATCTCACCGTGGGTTAAAACCGCGATTTAACCATCTCCCACACTTCGCGTTTTTGCCGCACTGAAACGTGCAGAATGCAAAACGGGCGCGCTCTTGGAAAAAGAACGCGCCCGTTTCGATTTTTAGGCAGCAAACCCGGCGATATCAGCCGTTCAGCTTGTCCTTGACTGCCTTGGCAGGCGTGAAGGAGAGCTTCTTGGCAGCCGCGATCTGGATCGTCGCGCCGGTGGCCGGATTGCGGCCTTCACGAGCAGGCGTATCCTTCACCTTGAACTTGCCGAAGCCATTCAGCGAAACTTCGTCCCCCTTCGCGGCAGCGTCGGCAATGGCAGAGAAAATGCCATCGACCAGCTTGCGCGCGTCGGTCTTGCTGAGCGCGTGAGCGGCGGCAACGGTATCGGCAAGATCGCTATTGTTCATGATGTTTGCTCTTTCCTGTTTTAATGGAACAGGCGGCATAGCGACATGAAGAAGGCAGGTCCACCGTCAGAACGCCTAAAACACTGCATTTCGTCGGATTATTACGGCTGGCGCTCAATTTTATGCGAATTAACACACATTAGTGCGATGCCACTCTGCCTTGGCGGCGGGTTTTTGACATTGGGCTTAACCGTCAGGCGCTTTTCCCCTATCGTTGGTTAATGATAACCCCGACGCTGCGGCAGCTCGATATTTTCGCGCAGATGATTGCGTCAGGCAGTGTCGCAGAATGCGCCCGCGACCTCGACATGAAGCAACAGGATGTCGAGGCAGAGATCGCGCGACTGGAGAGTCGTCTTGGCCACCGACTGTTCGATTTGCAGGGGGGCATCGCCACGCTGACTGATGCGGGGCACAAGACGGTCGAGGCAATGCAGTTGCTCACCGAGACGCCGCAGGAGCAGTGGGAGGATACCCATGCGCCTGATGATGATGAGGAAAAGGCAGTTCCGGCGACGCCCGAAGTTGCGCCTGAAGTATATGCACATGAGCCGCTTCCGAAGATTACACGGGGTTTCCCGAATCTGCCGCCCGCTACCGAGGCGGCTGCTGCGGAAACCATCACTATCGCGGCGCATCCCGCTGTGTTCAGCCATTTCCAGGATGCCCTGAGCGCCTTCGAGCAAGCCAACAGCGATGTCGCAATCACACTCGATCTTGATGTGCACAGTGCGGCGCAGGCGATCTCAAGCCTCGCCACCGGGAGGGCGGATATCGCTTATTTCTATGCGCTCGACGCGCCTGATGGATGGCCGTCGCGCTATGCGTGGAGCGAGCAGATTTCGCTCTACGTCGGCGAAACGCATCCGCTCTCGGCGCTTGACGTCGTAATGCAGGAGGATCTGGAGCAGGCCGCACCGGCTACATGGTCGATCGGCAATGCACTACGGCCCCTTGTCGATGACGCTCTTGCGCTTGCAAGTGTCGCCGCGATGGTGCCGGTTCTTGAAACGGACAACATCGTCGACATCATGACAGCAGTGCGTAATGGCACGGGTTACTTTGCGGCTTTTGGTCCGGCAGCGCGCGACTTCGGACGCATACCGGGCATCCGCAGATTGCCGCTTGGCTTCCCCATCCCCGCCATCGAAGTGCGACAGGCCATCCGAAGCGCAGTGCAAGATGACTCCATTGTCCTCGCGCTTTCTGAATATCTGTTCAGATAACGACAGTTAGCCGCTGTTTCACGGCGATTGGAGGCAAGCAAATGATGCGATGCACAAAAATCGCCGCATAGCTCTTGATATGTTGTATCATCTTGTCGTAGGTGATGCACCGCTTCTTCCATATCGAGACATGTTTCATGATGATGCGTCGCCTGTTGCTCGCCAGTTCCGCCCTGCTTGCCCTCCCGGGCGTGATGCCGATGGCCCATGCGCAAGGGGAACCAGCGGACGGCTATCACGATCAGCGCCCCGCCGACATCGTCGTCACCGCACTGATCCCCCGGCGGCAGGGTGATATTCTCTCGGGCACTTCGGTCGTCACGGGCGAACAACTGACGCGCGACCTGCGCCCGACTATCGGCGAGACGCTGTCCCGTCAGCCAGGCGTATCGGCCACATCCTTTGGCCCCAACGCTTCGCGCCCCGTACTGCGCGGTTTCCAAGGTGAGCGCGTCCGCATCCTCACCGACGGGATCGGGAGCTTCGACGTATCGAACACCTCGGTCGATCATGCCGTCGCGATCAACCCGTTGACGGCGGAGCGCATCGAAGTGCTGCGCGGTCCGGCTGCCCTGCTCTATGGCTCTTCCGCAATCGGCGGCGTGGTCAACGTCATCGACAGCCGCATTCCCCGCCGTGTCCCCGATGAGCCAGTGCATATCGACGCCATCGGCAGCTATGGCAGCGCGTCGGACGAACGCACCGGCTCGGGTAAGATCGAAGTGCCGATCGGCGACCAGTTCGTCGTCCACTTCGACGGCACCTACACCCGGACCGGCAATCTAGACACCGGCAGCTACATCCTGACGCCGGCCCTGCGCGCGCAGGCAGCGGCGAGCGGCGACCCGGAGATTGCCGATTTAGCCACGCTTCGCGGCAAGCTTCCCAACAGCAGCGCGAAGAACTGGGAAGTCGCGGGCGGCGCGGCGTTCATCACCGATGGCGGCAATATCGGCTTCTCGGTCAACCATATCGACAATTTCTATGGCGTTCCCGCGCGCTATTCGCTCGACCCGAATGTGGAAAGCGAGATGGTCCGCCTGCACATGAAGCAGACTCGCGCCGATTTGCGCAGCGAAGTATCGACCGGCGGCGGGTTGCTCGACAGCATCCGCCTGCGTGCCGGGTTCGCCGATTATCAGCATCAGGAGATAGAGGATACCGGCGAAGTCGGCACGACCTTCTACAATCAGTCCGTAGAGTCGCGCCTCGAATTCATTCAGGCCAAGCATGGCGGCTGGGATGGTGCCTTCGGCGGACAGATGTTCATCCGCGACTTCAACGTCGTTGGCGAAGAGAAATTCCTGCCCAAGAACGAGACGCAGCAGTTCGGCATCTTCACCCTGCAATCGCTCGACCTCGGCAGCACCCGGCTCGAGGCTGGTGGTAGGTTCGAGCACACGATTATCCGTGCTGTCGCCGACCCGGACCTCGACAATCCCGCCTACGACCGCAGCTTCAATTCACTGTCCGGTTCGCTGGGCGCGAGCCACGAAGTCCTGGCAGGCTGGCGCGTCGGTTTGAACCTCTCCCGCAGCGAGCGCGCCCCCTCTGCCGAAGAACTGTTCGCACGCGGCAATCATGCGGGGACGCAGGCGTTCGAACTCGGCAATCCCGGCTTCGGCAAGGAGAAGAGCTGGGGTGTGGAGGGTACTTTGCGGGGCGTCGGCAAGGGCTACACGGTTTCGCTCTCGGCCTATCACAACTGGTTCGACGGCTACATTTACGAGAGCATCGTCAACGACAGCTTCTGTCAGGCCGTGAACGGCGGTGAACCGCTCGACTTCCCCTGCTTCCAGAACAACCAGGCCAAGGCACGCTATTACGGGTTCGAGGCGCAGGCCACCGCCAAGCTGGCGCAAGTGGGCAGCTATGCCGTCAACTTTGATGGAAGCGTCGATTATGTGCGCGCGACGGTGGTCGGCTCCGGCCCTGGGCCGCGCATTCCCCCGCTACGCCTGCTAGGTGGCCTGCAAGCCGCAAGCGATCGCGTGACGGCGCGCGGGGAGATCGAGCACAGCTTCGCGCAGAACCGCACCGCCGCTACCGAGACGGACACGGGGGGCTTCACGCTCGTCAACGCATCGCTGGCGTTCAAACCCTTTGCCGATCACCCGCAGACCAGCATCGTCTTCTCCGCGAACAACATCTTCGACGTCGAAGCCCGCCGCCACGCGAGCTTCCTGAAAGATTACGCCCCGCTGCCGGGCCGCGATCTGCGTGTGACAGCGCGAGTGGGGTTCTAGAAAGCCACCGCTTCCTCAATCCCTCTCCCGCGAAAGGCGGCAGGGGGATTGAGGGCGGTCAGATCAATCCCGCCAGCGGACTGGACGGATCGGCATACATCCGTCGCCCCATGCGCCCGGCGAGATACGCCATGCGCCCCGCCTCGACGGCCGATTTCATCGCGCCCGCCATCAGTATGGGGTCGCGCGCCTCGGCTATCGCAGTGTTCATCAACACGCCGGCACAACCCAGTTCCATGGCCACCGCCGCTTCCGACGCAGTGCCCACGCCTGCATCGACCAGCACCGGCAGGGACGTGCCCTCGACGATCAGGCGGATCGTCACCTTGTTCTGAATGCCCAAGCCCGATCCGATCGGCGCACCCAGAGGCATGATCGCCACCGCACCCGCATTCTCCAGCCGCTTCGCGCCGATAGGGTCATCCACGCAATAGACCATCGGCTTGAAGCCTTCGTTTGCCAGAATCTCGGTCGCCCGCAACGTCTCCAGCATGTCGGGATAGAGCGTCCGCGCCTCGCCGAGCACTTCGAGCTTCACCAAATCCCAACCGCCCGCCTCGCGCGCCAGCCGCAAGGTGCGGATCGCGTCCTCGCCCGTAAAGCAGCCTGCGGTGTTGGGGAGATACGTCACTTTCTTGGGGTCGATATAGTCGGTCAGCATCGGCGCATTCGGGTCCGACACATTCACGCGGCGCACCGCGACCGTCACGATCTCCGCGCCCGATGCCTCCAGCGCAGCGGCATTCTGCGCGAAATCCTTATATTTGCCGGTGCCGACGATCAGGCGCGATCGGAACGTCTTGCCCGCAACCGTCCAGCTATCGTCCCGAACCGGCGCATGGTCGCCACCGCCGACAAAGTGCACGATCTCCAGTTCGTCGCCATCCTCGACCAGCACCTGCGCCAATGTGGAGCGCGGCACGACTTCCAGATTGCGCTCGACCGCCACTTTCTCCGGCACCAGCCCCATTTCGCTGGCAAGCTGCGCCAGTGTCATGCCTTCGCGGATGCGGCGATGTTCGCCGTTCACATGGATCGAAATGGTGCCGTCGACGCTCAATGGCCTGTCCTTCAGGGGTATGCTTGGCAAAACATGTCACGAGGCGCTAAACCCCTCGCGGGGCAATGCCTCACGGCGCATATAGGGACCGCGGCACGTTCGCCGCAACCCGTAATGAGGGAGTGGCAGGCTTGGCCGACAGCAGGAAAATCTTCGTTCTGAACGGTCCGAACCTCAATCTGCTCGGCACGCGGGAGCCGGAGATCTACGGCTATGACACGCTGGACGACATTGCCGAGCGGCTGGAGGACGTCGCGACGCGGGCGCATGTAGAGATCGAGTTTCTGCAATCCAATCATGAAGGCCACCTCATCGACTGGTTGCACGAGGCCAATGCGCAGGGCGCACATGCGGTGCTTTTGAACGCGGGCGGCCTCACCCACACCTCCATCGCCTTGCATGATGCGATCAAGAGCATCACCGTGCCCGTCATCGAGGTGCACTTGTCCAACCCGCACAGCCGCGAGGAATTTCGCCACAAAAGCTATGTAGGCATGGCCGCCAAGGGAACGATTGCGGGCTTCGGCGCGCTTTCTTACAGCCTGGCGCTGGAAGCGGCGCTGGAGTTGTAAGCGCCCAAAAGGTTGCGCTCCGCGACGAACCGCAATAGGCGCAGCGCCAATAGAGCACAAAAATCCCATGAGGGTCATCCATGAACGACAAGAGTGAACAGGGTATGCAGGTCGACGTCGCGCTGGTGCGCGCGCTGGCTGAAATGCTGGACGACACGAACCTGACCGAGATCGAAGTCGAGGACGGCGACCGCAAGATCCGCGTGGCGCGCAAAGCGCCTGCGATCAATGCCGCGCCCCAGATGTACGCGCCGCAGCCTGCGCCGGCCGCTGCCCCTGCGGCCACGCCTGCCCTCGCCGAAGCCGGTGCATCGGCCCCTGCCGTAAGCGCCAATGCCGTGAAGTCGCCGATGGTCGGCACTGCCTATCTCGCAGGCAACCCGGAGGCCGCAAACTTTATCAGCGTCGGCGCACAAGTGAAAGCCGGCGACACGCTGCTTATCGTGGAAGCCATGAAGGTCATGAACCCGATCCTCGCGCCCACCGCAGGCACCGTAAAGGCCGTGCTGGTCGAAAATGGCCAGCCGGTCGAATTCGATCAGCCGCTCGTCATTGTCGAATAATCGCACGCCCCATGAGCACCAAACTGTGAGCATCGAGAAAATCCTGATCGCCAATCGTGGCGAAATCGCGCTGCGCATCCATCGCGCCGCGCATGAGATGGGTATCAAAACGGTCGCGGTGCATTCCACGGCGGATGCCGATGCGATGCACGTGCGCCTCGCCGACGAAGCGATCTGCATCGGACCGCCCGCCGCGCGCGACAGTTATCTCAACATCCCCAACATCATTTCCGCCGCCGAAATCTCTGGCGCGGACGCGATCCATCCGGGCTACGGCTTCCTGTCGGAGAACGCGCAGTTCGCCGAAATCGTGGAAGCGCACGGCATCGCCTTCATCGGCCCGAAGCCCGAGCATATCCGCACCATGGGCGATAAGGTGGAGGCGAAGCGCACCGCTGGCGCATTGGGCCTGCCGCTGGTGCCCGGCTCCGACGGCGCGATCAGCGAAATCGGGGACGCCAAGCGGATCGCGGCGGACATCGGCTATCCCGTCATCATCAAGGCGGCATCGGGCGGCGGCGGGCGCGGCATGAAGATCGTACAGAGCCCTGACGAGCTCGAAACTCAGATGCAGCAGGCAGGCTCCGAAGCGAAAGCCGCGTTCGGCGACGCGACCGTCTATCTGGAGAAGTATCTGGGCAATCCCCGCCACATCGAATTTCAGATTTTCGGCGACGGCAAGGGCAATGCGATCCATCTGGGCGAGCGCGACTGCTCGCTCCAGCGCCGCCATCAGAAGGTGCTGGAGGAAGCGCCCTCCCCCGTCATCTCCGCCGCCGAGCGCGACCGGATGGGCGGGATCGTCTCCAAGGCGATGGCCGACATGGGCTATCGCGGCGCGGGCACCATCGAGTTCCTGTACGAGGACGGCGAGTTCTACTTCATCGAGATGAACACGCGCCTTCAGGTCGAGCATCCGGTGACGGAGATGATCACTGGCGTCGATCTGGTGCGTGAACAGATCCGCATTGCCGAAGGCCGTCCGTTGTCGGTCGAGCAGAAGGATCTCGTCTTCTCCGGCCACGCCATCGAATGTCGCATCAATGCCGAAGACCCGCGCACCTTCGCGCCGTCGCCCGGCACCGTCACGCGCTACCATGTCCCCGGCGGCATGCACGTCCGCGTCGATAGCGGCCTGTATCAGGGCTATAAAGTACCGCCCTATTACGACTCCATGATCGGCAAGCTGATCGTCTATGGCCGCACCCGGGAAGGCGCGATCATGCGGTTGAAGCGTGCGCTGGAGGAATATGTGATCGAGGGCATGAAGACCACGATCCCGCTCCATCAGGCACTGCTGCGCGATCCCGAGTTTCAGGACGGCGCGTATACGATCAAGTGGCTGGAGGAGTGGCTGGCGCGCGAGGGGGCGGAATGAAGGCCACCATCTACCACAATCCCGCCTGCGGCACGTCGCGCAAGACGCTCGCGATCCTTGAGGAGACACCGGGCGTCGAAGTGACCGTGGTCGAGTATCTAAAGACGCCGCCGTCTGCCGACACCCTGCGCGCGCTTTACGAGGATGCGGGCCTCACGCCGCAACAGGGTCTGCGCTTGCGCGGCACCGATGCGGTAGAGCGTGGTTTGCCCGATGCCGACGCGGAAACGGTACTGGCGGCGATGGCCGCGGAACCGATCCTGATCGAGCGCCCCCTTGTGCGCACGGACAAGGGGGCGGCGTTGTGCCGTCCGCAGGACAAGGTGCGGGACTTACTTTAGCGCGGCGGCTTCGAGCTAGGTCTGGACGCCGCTGGTGTTCGCAGCTCCAAAGGCGCACAGCCTTCTAACCACTTGAGACGCATAGCTATTTTTTCCTCGCCTGGGAACGTTGTCGCGCCAGCGGCGTAGTTGCCATGGATGCAGCCCGTTCGGGCCGCAGGCGAGGCGTTCATGGCGAGTCAGGATCAACATAGACGCAACGCGATCTTGGAACTCGAACACTATATGTCTCCAAACTCCTTTGACGAGCAGGAGTTGCTCAAGGAGATACTGGCGCTCACCTTCTACGAAGTGACGCACGCGACCGAGAGCGAGATGGCTGACATGCATATGCAGCCTCAGCAATGTCATAATAATGTGGCGGCCTGCATTGCGCTTGATCCTTCGGGAAGCAGCAGGACCGTTGCAGGTTGGTGGAAGCGCGGTGACGTGTTCTTATTCCATTCGGTCGTACTGTCGCAGTCACGCCTCCTGTGCGTGACGCCGATTGCCGACCGGACGCCGCTGGATTTTGCGCCAGATCCGTTGATCGAATGGCACGACATAAACGGCAGCAAGGTCGCCCGTCGATTGGGCAAGAAAGTGCCTTATATCGTGCGCCTGCATCCCGAGGACACCATCCAGGCTGCCAGGGACGCCCGGCAAGCGCTTATCGGCAACGCTGATCCCGAATAGATATTACCGCCGGAGTGACCGGCTCCTGATAGCATTTTCGCAGCCATGTCGTGAAACCGGGACCTGAAATGCGCCTGCTAGTTCGGGAGCGACGTGGCTTTCCGTCTCCTGCGACGCACACTTATCCAGCATTATCGCGAAAGTGTAACATTCCGGTGATCTATGCCTTGCCACGGGGCGGCGCGGGTGTTTAGCCTTAGGCCATGGTCAGGAACACCGAGTTGGCGACGATTGCGATCTACAGCCTGAAGGGCGGCGTGGGAAAAACGACCTTCGCGATCAACCTCGCATGGGCGTCGGCCACCATATCCAAGCGCCGCACGCTACTCTGGGACCTCGATCCGCAAGCGGCTGCGACCTGGCTGATTTCAGGCGACAAGACGGGCCGAGATGAGGCGACCGCGATCTTCAGCAAAGATGTCGATATCGACACACTGATCCGCCCTTCCACGATCCCCGGCATAGATTTGATCGCCGCCGACACATCGCTGCGCGGCCTCGACCGGCTGTTTTTCGATCTGGGCAAGAAGAAGCGGCTTGCGCGGCTGATCGACGGCCTTGGTAAATCCTATGACCGGATCATCCTCGATTGCCCGCCGGGCCTCACCGAAACCAGCGAGCAGGTGCTCCGCGCAGCCGATCTAGTGATCGTGCCGGTCATCCCCTCCCCTCTGTCGCAGCGCGCGCTTGGAGAAGTCGCGCGATACCTCGTGCAGCGTGGCGGCGGTCATGCGCCGATGCTACCGGTCTTTTCGATGGTCGATCGGCGGCGCGGTCTGCATCGCGCCGCGCTGGACGATCAGCCTGAGTGGCCGGTGATTCCTATGGCAAGCGCGGTCGAGCAGATGACGTCGAAGCGGATGCCGCTGGGCGCGTTCGCCGGGCGATCCCCCGCCGCACAGGAATTCGCGCAACTATGGACTGGCATCGAGCGGCGCCTCACACGCACTTAACGCCGCAGATCAGGCGACAGCGCTCGTCCGGTCGCCGCGGAATAGCAGCAGGGCTTCATTGGCAGGCATTGGTCGCCCGAAATAGAAGCCCTGAATCTTGGTGCAGCCCAGCGTGTTCACCATCTCGACTTCGGCTTGCGTCTCGACGCCTTCGGCAGTGGTCGCCATGCCGAGGCTGTTCGCCAGCGCGACGACCGCGCGAATGATCGCCAGGCTTTCAGGCACATTGCGCGCGGCGCTGACGACAAAGCTGCGATCGATCTTGATTGTGTTGAACCGGGTGCGGCTGAGATAGCCGAGCGAGGAATAGCCGGTCCCGAAGTCGTCGAGCGACAGCCGCACGCCCAGCGCCAACAACTGTTCCAATACCTCGGTCGCGGTGGTCCCTTCGCGCATGAACACGCTCTCGGTAACTTCCAGCTCCAGCCGGTGGGGCGGCAGGCCGCTTTGTGCAAGCGCCGACACGACACAGGCGACGAATTGCCCGTTGTGCAGTTGCTCTGCCGAAACATTCACGGCGATGCGCACGTCATGCGGCCAGTTCATCGCTTCGGCGCAGGCTGTGCGCAGCACCCATTCGCCGATCGGTGCAATCAGTCGCGCATCCTCCGCGACGGGAATGAACTTGGCCGGAGAAATCGCGCCCATTTCAGGATGCGTCCAGCGGACGAGCGATTCGAAACCTTCGATGGCCCCCGAAACGGCGTTCACGACTGGCTGATAGACGACGTGAAGCTGGTCCTTTTCCAGAGCCTCGCGCAATGCGATCTCCAACGTTCGGCGCTCTTCGGCATGGATGTGCAGGCGCGGCTCGTACTGGCAATGCACGCCGCCGCCTTCATCCTTCGCACGATACATGGCAAGGTCGGCGCTGCGGATCAGCGTCTCTGTGGTGCGGCCGTCGCGCGGCGCGATTGCCGATCCGATCGACGCGCCGATGTAGAGCGTATGCTGATCGACTTCATAGGGCCGCGATAAATATTCGATGACTCGCAGTGCGAATTGCTCGATGCGGTAGGTATCGGTGACATCGCGCATGACGATGGCGAATTCGTCGCCGCCGATACGACCGCAGGTTTCGCCCGGACCACAGGCTTTCATCAGGCGCAATGCGACCTGCTCCAGCAGCTTGTCGCCGACCTGATGGCCTAGCGTGTCGTTAATGGCCTTGAACCGGTCCAGATCGATCATCAGGAACGCGCAGCGGCTGTTCCACTTCGTCACGCCCTCCAGCGCGGCGCTCAGCGCTTCACTCAGTTGCAGGCGGTTGGGCAGATTGGTGAGTGCGTCGAAGCGGGCAAGCTGCGCGATCTTGTCCGAAGACTGCCGCTGCTGCGTCACGTCCGAACCGACACCGCGGAAGCCAAGGAAGCTGCCATTATCGTCCACGCGGGGCGACGCGGAGAGCTCCCACCAACGGATCGCGCCGCCTATTTCGACAGGCATGACGATGTTGCTGAAACTTTCGCGACGCTTCAGACGCTCGGCAAGGGCGCGCAATTCGGGCGTGAAGTTGCCGCTGTCCCAATCCTTGCCCGCCAGTATCTGCACCAGCGGCTTGCCTTCCAGTTCTTCCGGCGAGACGCCGAGGATGGCGGCGAAGCGCGGCGATACGCCGTTGATCCGGCGGGCGCTGTCGGTCTGCCATAGCCAGTCCGCGCCGCTGTCCTCGAACTCGCGCAGCAGCAAGCTGACGACTTCGCTTTTCTCGGCCAGTTCCGAACTGGTGCGAAGATGCGATCCGAAAGCGCGCGCATGTTTGAGGCTGGCGATCAGCAGGACCAGCGCGTAGCTGGTGGCGAGAGCGAGGAGGTTGGGGCCATATTCCCGCTCGAACAGCCAGAATCCGGATGTCCCTGCCGTGACGAGAAACCCGATAGCCGCCAACGGCAATGCCGAGAACGCGACTGCGGCACCCGCCATCAAACAACTGGTCAATGTCCACAGCGCTATGACTTGTTCAGGGTGGCCGGTTTGCGGCAGAGTAAAGGTCGCTGCCGCCCAGACCAGCCCCTGCGCGATATGGATAGCGCCATGGACGATGATGTCGCGGCGTTCCAACCCAGCATAATCGCGGCCGATACGTTTGCGGCTGAGACGAAACGACAGGGCCATCAGGCCAACCGCCGCCGCCGTCCAGCCAATCAGGATCGGCAAGCGCGTCGTCGCGACGAATACGTTCCAGACGAAGACAATGACGAAGATGTTGAGAACAAGCTGCAACATGTGCAGCCGGTCAGTCGACCAAAGTTGCCGACGGTACAGAAGGTCCGCCGATGCAGGCGGCGCGACGGCGAGGCCGGTCAACATCAGGAGGGACATTTTTTCCCCGCCTGCATCGGGCGATCTGGACGATTCTGTGCTCACCACGCCGTTCTGGCAGCAGAGGGTTAGCAATCTGTTAGCGAAACGAACTTTCCGCGCCGGGATCAAATCCGTTTCGGCGACATGATGCCACGCAAAATGGCGGCGCATCGCTGCGCCGCCATTGCAGAATCCGACCGAAAATCAGGCCGCTATGTCGTAAGGCCTGATTTCGCCGGACAGATACAGGTTGCGCGCCTTTGATCGGCTGAGCTTGCCCGAGCTGGTGCGCGGCAAGGTGCGCGGCGGCACCAGTTCGACCACGCAGTTCATGCCCGTTATCGCCCGGACGCGCTCGCGGATTTCATCGCGAAGGCGTGAGCGTTCCTCATTGTCGGACGTGCGGCAATGCACCAGCACGGCGGGCGCTTCTTCACCACCCGGCGTCGTGATCGCGAAAGCGGCGATGTCGCCCTGCTTGAAGCCGGGCAATTGCTCCACGGCCCATTCGATATCCTGCGGCCAGTGATTTTTGCCGTTGATGATAATCATGTCCTTGGCGCGGCCGACGATGTAGAGGTAGCCGTCCGACAGATAACCCATGTCACCGGTATCGAGCCATCCGTCCGCCATGCAGGCGTCGGTCGCTTCCTGATCGCGGAAATAGCCGACCATCAGTGACGGACCAGTGGTCCACACCTTGCCAATCTGGCGCTCATTTAGCGGCGTGCCGTCCTCGTCGCGGATCTGCACGATCATGTCCTTGGCGGGCTTGCCGCAATTCACGATCGCGCGGAAACGCTGCGGACGGCCCTCGGTCGCGAATCCGCCCGACAGATCGGTTTCCTCGACCAGTTCGACCACGATTCCCTCGCCCGGCGGCATGATCGTGACCGCCAAGGTCGCTTCGGCAAGGCCATAGCTCGGCAGGAAGGCGCTCGGCGAGAAGCCCGCATCGGCGAACGCGTCGACGAAGCTCTGCATCACATCAGGGCGAATCATGTCCGCACCATTGCCCGCAAGCCGCCACCGCGACAGGTCGAAGCGGTCGGCCGCCTTGGTCTGGCTCGACATGCGGCGCGCGCAGATATCGTAGCCGAAGGTCGGCGAGTAGCTGATCGACGTGCCTTCGTTGCGACTGATGAGGTCGAGCCATGCCAGCGGGCGCCTCGCAAAATCCTCGGTCTTCATGTAATCGGCGGAAACCTGATTGGCGACCGGCGAGAGGAAGCAGCCGACGAGGCCCATGTCGTGATACCAGGGAAGCCAGCTTATGCAGCGGTCGCTGTCCTGTACCTGCATGCCGTGGCTGTGCGCCGACAAGTTGCTGAGCAGCGCCTTGTGTGTCACCGCGACGCCATGCGGAAAGCGCGTCGATCCGCTGGAATATTGCAGATAGGCGATGTCGTCGGTCGCCGCCTGTGGGAGCGGGCATGGGTGCGCGGCGCGGGCAAGAAAGGTGTCGTAGGCCATCGGCTCGACATTCCGCTGACGCGCCGCTTCGCCTGCCATCTCAGCCAGTTCGGAAGGGAAGAACAGCATCGTTGGATCGCTGCTCGAAAGCTGCACGACCAACTGATCGATATAGCTTTCCTTGCCGCCAAAGCTGGTCGGCAGCGGCAGCGGCACAGGCCATGCGCCGGCGTAGACGATGCCGAAAAACAGTTGCGCGAATTCCGGCCCGGTTTCCGCGACCAATGCGATCCGGTCTTTGGGCCGCACACCGTGGGCCATCAGTCGATAGGCGCAATCCATCGCATCGCGCCGCAGGTCGGAATAGGGATATACTTTCGCCAGATTGCCGCGCGGATCATGGAAGTTGAGGCCGCGAAGTCCCTGCGCCGCATAATCCAGCGCCTCGCCCAGCGTCGCGAAATCAGACAGCCGCCGGGGCAGGCTGTCCTGCGTCGGAGTCGAAATCATCTGCGTCTGCATAACCGTCATATTGGTGTCACCCAATGAAATCATCCTGTTAATACGTCCGGGGCCGACGCAAATTGCCGGTCGCACCGCATATCGAACTCCAGCGTGCACTTCTAGCGCATAAGGCGCGTTCAAATTCCGGCCCGACTGTGGCACAAAAGTGGCGCGTGACCACCTCCCCCTCCTTCGACCGTGCCAAAAAGCCGCGTCCGCCGCTCAACGAAACGAAGCTGCGTGACCTTGCGTTGCATTATGTCGGGCGCTTCGCGACGACCCGGTCGAAGCTGATCGCTTACCTGAACCGTAAGATCAACGAGCGAGGCTGGGATGGGCCGCAACCGCCCGATCCGGTCGAACTGGCCGGGCGGCTCGCCGAACTGGGCTATATCGACGACGCCGGATTTGCCGCAATGAAGGGAGCGGCATTGACCCGGCGCGGCTTTGGCACCCGGCGCGTGGGCGAAGCTCTACGCGCGGCGGGCGTTGACGAGACTGACCGCGCGCCCGCGATGGATGATGCGGCGTCCGCAAAATGGGCGGCGGCCGACGCTTTTGCCCGTCGCAAGCGCCTCGGTCCCTATGCCGCCGCGCCGGTCGAGCGCGAAAAACGCGATAAGCAGATTGCAGCCTTCTTACGCGCAGGCCACGATTATGCGATGGCGCGGATCTGGATCGACGCCGCCCCAGGGGAGATACCCGAACGTGAAGAGTAAATCCTGTGCCCTTTTGCCGCTGCTGCTGCTCGCCTCCGCGTGCTCCAACAAGGCTCCCGCTGATAATGCCGCTGTCGTGCAGGACTCCGCGAAGGCAGCCACGATCCCGCTCGTCATCTCCAGCAAGGGCAAGCTGCATCGCTTCGACGTGGAGACCGCCGTCACGCCCGAGGAACAGGAACAGGGCCTCATGTTCCGCACCGATCTACCCAACGACGGCGGCATGGTGTTCCCGATGAAACCGCCGCGTACTGCGAGTTTCTGGATGAAGAATACTGTTATCCCGCTCGACATGCTGTTCGTCGCGCCTGACGGGACGATCGCCTTCATCGGCGCGAACCGAAAGCCATATTCCCGCGAACCTGCCTCGGCAGGCGTGCCCGTTGCAGGCGTGGTGGAATTGCGCGGAGGCCGTGCTGCGGAACTTGGACTGGCGGAAGGCGACAAGGTACAATGGGGCTACTGTGCGGTGCCTGGCGCTGCCACTACGCAACCAAGCGCGGCCCCAAGCTTCTGCCCCTAACCTGCCATTGCGATGCGGCAAAACTGCCTTGCCAATGCACCCTGCCCGGCGCTAAGCGAAGGTCATGGGCATATTGGCTAACATCTTCACCTGGTGGAACGGCGCCACCATCGGCACCGCGCTCTGGAGCAAGCGCAACGGATCGCGAGTGGGCGAGGATTATGAGGGCAATGTCTATTTCCAAGGTGGCAAGGGCATCGATGGCAACCCACGCCGCTGGGTGATGTACAAAGGCTCCAACGACGCCAGCCGCGTACCTGCTGAATGGCACGGCTGGCTGCACCACACATTCGAGGAGGCCCCTGAGAGCGCGCTGCCCCCGCCGCGGATCTGGGAAAAGGAATTTACGCCCAACCTCACCGGCACGCCGCAGGCTTACCGTCCAAGCGGCGCGATCGAAAAAGGCGGCAAGCGCCAGAGCGCGACCGGTGACTATGAGGCGTGGACGCCCGACGCGGGCTGAAGACTTTGCTTGCTGAGGTTCAACGTAAACGGCCGCGGACTTTTTCCGGCAACTGACATGATAGGTGAACGTTGACCCTTTAGCGGGACCAGGTCGGTAACCCGACTTGGGAGAACCTTCGTGTCCGATGCCAATGCCATTGCCCGCTTTTCAATCTCCTGCATCGCCGCGATCGTCGCGACCACCCCGGCTATAGCGGAAACGCCGCGTGAATTACTCACAACCGCCGCGTTCCAGACGCAGGACAAAGCCAAGGCGCTGGCGCTCGTCGGACAGGCGATCTCCGCGTCAGAAAAGATACTTGCGTCCCGCCCTAACGATCACGAAGCGACTCTTCAGCGCGGGGTGGCTATCGGCTATCGCGCCAAGCTGACGCGCAGCCGATCGGACGCGCGGGCGTCGCTCGATATCTTCGAAGCACTGGCAGCGCGTGATGCCAAAGACGCCGAAGCGCAGATGGTGATTGCTGGATGGCATCTGGACGCCATCGACCAGTTGGGCAGCTTCATGGCCCGCACCGTGCTCGGCGCAAAGGCCCAGACCGGAGAAGTGGCCCTGGCGCGCGCCGTGTCGCTCGGCGGCCAGCGTGCCTTCTTTTCCGGTCTGGCTGCGATGATGCAAATCCGCCTCGACAGCGATAACGTCGCCAAGGCACGTAAGCTTGCCGAAGCTGCCGCTACTGCCCAAAGTCCAACGCCTCTGGACGCTTTGATGAAACGCAACGCAGTCGCGATCCTCCCTGCCCTGCGCGCCAGCAACGGTAAAGCAGCCGCCGCATTGGCCAAGAAGCTACTGCCCTTCGGGACACTCAGAAGTTAGCGCAAGATCACGCGCTTACTCTCAGTCGCGCATCACTGCGACGATCAGGTGAACGTATCCGATCTGGCTATGGTCGAAGTTGGCGATCACCCGGCCCTGTTGGAGTGTGATATGATCGCGGTCGCGGGCGAGCAGCGTACCGATCGTTACCGCCTGATCTTCTTCCCCACGCCGTAGACTTACGAGCACATCCGTGCCGACGGGCGCTGGCTTTATCTTGTCGATCAAAAGCATCTCACCCGTCTTGATCCGTGGCGCCATGGCATTGCCCGGAACATAGGCCGTCACGAAACGATCCATATCCCGCACCGTCAGATAGGGTGGGGCCTGAATCTGCGCGGTATCGGGCACCAGCGTGTAAAGTTCAAAATCAGGCGGAACCACCATGCCGGCCATACCCGCCGACCTCTTGAACTCGCCGAGCAGCAGTAGTGGAACATGCGCTTCATCTGGCACATGCGACACGCTCAAAGCGGAGTTGCCGGGATAGGCGTCCGGGAATGCTGCATGGATCTTCGTCAGCGTACGCATCGACAACGTGTAACTGACCGATGGCGTCGGATAAATGCGTGTCAGCGTGGATGGCGAAAGCCCAGCAGCGCGCGCAATTTCTGTGATCGACAGACCGGTATGAGCGACGATGCGGTGCAGTAGCGCACATGCCCGCTTCTGCTCGGGATCGGCGATTTCCAGCATCGCGGCGGGTGTGCGAACTGGCGGCAGGAAGGATGTCATGGACGACATGGTGATTGCATTCATATTTGGCGAACCCTTGCATCTTTTGTGCAACTGCGTTCTTGCGGAAAATCGTCCGAGATGAAAGTTAACTTGGATTAATATGCGATGGAAAGGGCGATAATGGCGGTAACTTGCTGCGGCGCCGAACTGTTGAAAAACCACCAACCCGTTCTATCCGCGCAATTTATTAATTGCGTTTTCTCACTGATCTGCTCACCCTAATTTGCGCGCTGTTAATCTTCAGCCAGATCGAATGAATGTGGATCTCGCAGATGAGGCTTACACTTGGCTTAGTAGAGCCGCGACGTCCCGCCCTGTCACGCCAGCTTCACGCTCCACCAAAGCGCCGAATGCAGCCTCGGCATATTGTCCTGCTCCGCTATCCAGCGCAGCCCGCCCGCGTCCCAGCGGGACACCGTCCACCGCTGCCGTCAGCAACTTCAGATACGCCGCCTGCCGTATTTCCACTGCCCCGAGCGAGCGCAAATGATCGGTCAGGAACTGGCAATCGAGTAGCGAAAATCCGCCGACCCGCAGTCGCGCGACCAGCCACGCAAGCGCCACTTTCGACGCATCGGTCCGCCGCGAGAACATGCTCTCGCCAAAGAATGCCCTCCCAAGAGATACGCCATAAAGTCCGCCAACCAGCGCGTCGCCTTCCCAGCACTCCACGCAATGCGCAAAACCTAGCCGATGCAGTTCCAGATAGGCCGTTTCGATACTATGGTTGATCCATGTCGACGGCCGGTCAGGCGCGGCTTCGGCACAGAGCGCTACGACAGCGGCAAAATCGCTGTTTGCCCGCACGGTGAAGCGGTCTCGCCGGATCGTCCGCGCCAGCGAGCGCGACAGATTGAAGCCGTCCAACGGAAGTATCGCCCGCTTTTTGGGTTCCACCCAATAGATATCCTCTGCGTCGCGGTCGTCGGACATCGGAAACACGCCGATGGCGTAAGCCTGAAGCAGCAGAACGGGGTCGATCGTCATTGCCCGCAACGCTACGATGCTTTGGCGCCCGCGCCAACCGGTTACGCGGTTCTACCGATCGCATCCGCCGCCGGACAGAACTTGCGGCAAAGCCCTTGCCCTGACGCCTCGCCCAAGCTAAAGCGCCCGTCTTCGCCGGCACAGGAGCGTAGCTCAGTTGGTAGAGCGTCGGTCTCCAAAACCGAATGCCGTGGGTTCGAGTCCCTCCGCTCCTGCCATTGGCTTGCACCCCAACGGGTACAAGTCTATGGAACGCGAAGAAAATTTGGTCGCGGAGCAGTGACCGCATCCGGGGTGCCCTACAGAGGCAAGGCCCGGAGGGCGGTGTATTGCTTCGCGGTTTGTGTTGTTTTTGAACGGGTTGAGTAACTCTCATGGCCAAGACGTCCCCAGCGGAATTCGTCAATCAGGTGCGCGCGGAAGCGTCGAAGATTGTATGGCCCACGAGTCGGGAAACGATGATGACGACCGTTATGGTCGTGATCATGACGTCGATCCTTGGCCTGTTCTTCTTCAGCATCGACAGCGTTTTCGGTGCAGTGGTGAAGTGGCTGCTTGCAATGGCCGCAGGCCAGCGCTGAGCGTCACGGGAAGCAACAGACAGACGGTACAGGCGGGAGTTTCGGTAAGTTCATGGCGCGTTGGTACATCATCCATGCCTATTCAGGCTTCGAGAACAAGGTCCGCGACTCGATCGTGGCCGACGCCGAACGCCTGGGCCTGTCCCAGCTTGTCGAATCGGTCGAGGTTCCGGTCGAGACCGTCACCGAAGTCCGTCGCGGCAAGAAAGTGCAGTCGGAACGGAAGTTCTTCCCCGGCTACGTCCTTGCGAAGCTTGCGATGAACGACGACGTCTATCACCTCGTCAAGAACACGCCCAAGGTCACCGGCTTCCTTGGCTCCATGGGTAAGCCGCAGGCTATCAGCGAAGCCGAAGCCGCACGCATCCTGAATACCAAGGAAGAGGCCGCCGCCAATCCTAAGACCCGCGTCACGGTCAATTACGAGATCGGCGACAGCGTCAAGGTTCTGGACGGTCCCTTCGCCAGCTTCAACGGCGTGGTCGAGGAACTAGATTTCGAAAAGAGCCGCGTGAAGGTGTCCGTGTCGATCTTCGGCCGTGCGACGCCCGTGGAACTGGACTTCGAGCAGGTCGAACTGTCGAAGTAAGAAATTTCCGGGAGACCGGGAATAAGACGCGGGAGGCTGATCCTCGGATTGGCTGTCTGACCGCTAAACTTGAACCGGACGGTGCATCTGCCCCGTTCAGCAACAGAGTGAGTACACATGGCTAAAAAGATTACGGGCTATATCAAGCTCCAGGTGCCTGCGGGCGCCGCCAACCCGTCCCCGCCGATCGGCCCTGCTCTGGGTCAGCGCGGCGTGAACATCATGGAATTCTGCAAGGCGTTCAACGCACAGACCGGCGACGTGGAAAAGGGCACGCCCCTCCCCACCGTCATCACCGTGTTCGCCGACCGCAGCTTCACCTTCAAGACCAAAACGCCGCCCGCGACGTTCCTGATCAAGAAGGCCGCTGGCCTGAAGTCGGGTTCGAAAGAGCCGGGCAAGGTAGTTGCCGGAAAGATCAAGCGCTCGCAGCTGAGCGAAATCGCGCAGGCGAAGATGGCCGATCTCAACGCGAACGACATCGAAGCCGCGACGAAGATCATCGAAGGCAGCGCCCGCGCAATGGGCCTCGAAGTGGTGGAGGGCTAAGACATGGCAAAGCTGACCAAGAAGGCAAAGGCTCTGGCCACCGCCGTCGATCGCAACAAGCTGCACGGCGTTGATGACGCGCTGGCACTGATAAAGACGCACGCGACCGCCAAGTTCGACGAATCCGTCGAAGTCGCGATCAACCTGGGCGTCGATCCCCGTCACGCCGACCAAATGGTCCGTGGTGTTGTCACCCTGCCCGCTGGCACCGGCAAGACCGTTCGCGTCGCCGTGTTCGCCCGTGGCGACAAGGCTGAAGCGGCGACCGCCGCTGGCGCCGACATCGTGGGTGCGGAAGATCTGCTCGACAGCATCCAGGCTGGCAACATCGACTTCCAGCGCGTGATCGCGACGCCGGACATGATGGGCCTCGTCGGCCGCTTGGGTAAGGTTCTGGGTCCAAAGGGCCTGATGCCGAACCCGAAGCTTGGCACCGTGACCCCGAACGTCGCGGAAGCCGTGAAGGCAGCCAAGGGCGGCCAGATCGAATTCCGCGTTGAAAAGGCCGGCATCATCCACGCTGGTCTGGGCAAGGCGAGCTTCAGCCAGGACGACCTGCGCAAGAACTTCGACGCGTTCGTCGATGCGATCGTGAAGGCCAAGCCAACCGGTTCGAAGGGCAAGTACGTCCGCAAGATCGCCCTGTCGTCCTCGATGGGTCCGGGCGTGAAGGTTGACGTGTCGGAAGTCGCTTCGGCCTGATCTGACAATCACTGAACAAACAAGACCCTGTTCTCCTGAGTGAGAGCGGGGTCTTTTTGTGTCTGGCGTCCATGCAGACTTCGGCACGCCGCAATGCTATCGCCGAGCTATGACCGCCCCCCTCCTCCCCACAATCGCTCCGCAGATCGCTCCGGTGCTCCAGTGGCTCGGCATCATCGGCACGGCGCTATTTGCGGCGTCCGGCGCGCTGGCAGCCGCACGGTTGCAACAGACGCTTGTGACATTCGCCTTCTTCGCACTGGTGACAGGCGTCGGCGGCGGCACGGTGCGCGACCTGCTGATCGGAGCGCCCGTATTCTGGGTGCACGATCCCGTGCCCGCTATAGCTTGCGGGATCGCAGCGCTTCTCGTGTGGCTCACGCCGACAAGTTGGTGGCACGGCAATGACGGCCGAGGGCGCGCGTTGGATTGGCTCGACGCTGTGGGCCTCGCAGCATTTGCGGTATTCGGCGCGGCAAAGGCGATCTCGTTCGGCATTCCGCCGTTTGTCGCCGCGATCATGGGTGTGGTGACCGGCTGCGTCGGCGGCATCATCCGCGACCTCCTAGCGGGCGAACCATCGATCCTGTTGCGCCCCGAAATCTACGTCACCGCCGCAGCGTTGGCATCAGGACTGTTCGTGATGTTGGCGGCGCTAGGCGTGCCAGTGCCAGTGGCTAGTGTCATCGCCGCCGTCGCCGGGTTTGTGCTGCGGGCGACAGCGATCGTCAACGGATTGGCCTTACCCGGCTATCGACGGGGATAGAAGGGCGTCGAAGGCCTTCCAGCGAAGGAGTAAAGCACCACGCCGCGATCGAGCTTATCAGTGGCGTTAGCTTGAAGCGTAACTTGCCTCTACCTCTGCGCTTGCACCGCCACGCTTGCCTCTCTAGCTTTCGCGCGAAACATCAGGAGTGCGATCATGGCCACCGCGATTCAAGAAATTCCGCTCAAGACCATCCTCAACGACGATGCCAGCCTGGCCGATTATGCAGGTAATGTCGTGCTGGTCGTCAACGTCGCATCGAAGTGCGGGCTGACGCCGCAATATGAGGGGCTGGAAAAGCTCTATTCGCAGTACAAGGATCAGGGTCTGGTCGTCACCGGCTTTCCAGCGAACGACTTCGGCGCGCAGGAGCCCGGCACGAATGAGGAAATCGCGAGTTTCTGCACGACGAATTTCGGCGTCGATTTCCCGATGTTCTCCAAGGTGACGGTGACGGGGCCGGACAAGCATCCGCTGTTCGCCGCGCTGACGGAGGCCGCGCCCGTTGCCAAGGGCGATGGCAAGGGCTTTCGCGAAAAGCTGCGCGGATATGGCATGACGCCCAATCCGGAGCCGGAGTTGCTGTGGAACTTCGAGAAATTTCTGATCGGCCGCGATGGCAATGTGGCCGCCCGTTTCGCGCCGACTACTGCGCCCGACGATGCCGAGCTGGTGGCGGCCATCGAAGCGGAGTTGGCCAAGTAGGATGCAGGCTGCACTGCGATCCACTGTTGCCGCCGTCGGCCTGATGCTGGCGATACCGGCGCAGGCGGCGCTTTCCCCCGCTGAGCAGAAGATGATCGCAGCGGTCGATGCGGACCATGACCGGTCGGTCGCGCTCCTGGAAAAGCTGGTGAACCAGAACAGCGGTTCGCTGAACCTTGCAGGTGTCGAGGCGGTTGGCGCAATGGTGCGGCCGGAACTGGAGGCGCTGGGCTTTACCGTCGTCTGGAAGCCGATGGCGCAAACTAAGCGCGCCGGGCACATCATCGCGACGCACTGGGGGAAGTCCGGCACGACGAAGATGCTGCTGATCGGGCACCTCGACACGGTGTTCGAGCCGGATTCGCCCTTTCAGAAATTCGTGCGCGAGGGCGACAAGGCGCAGGGTCCGGGCGCGGGCGACGACAAAGGCGGGATGGTCGTTATGCTGGCGGCTCTGCGCGCGATGCAGGCGGCGGGCACGCTGAAGGACGCGAATATCGAAGTCGTCCTGACCGGGGACGAGGAAGATACGGGCGACCCCATCGACATTGCGCGCGGCGACCTGATCGCGGCGGGCAAGCGGGCTGACGTTGCGCTGGAGTTCGAAGGACTGGCTGTCGAGAACGGCGCCGACATGGGATCGATCGCGCGGCGGTCCTCCAATAGCTGGACAGTGACGACGAGGGGCAAATCGGGGCATAGCTCGGGCATATTCTCAGCCAGTGCCGGGGATGGCGCGATCTATGAGCTGGCGCGGATCGTAGCAACGTTTCGCAAGGAATTGCCCGAACCCAATCTGACGTTCAACGTGGGGCTGATCGGTGGCGGGCAGAGTGCCGACCTGGACGCAGGCGGCGTGCGGATCGCGGCGACGGGCAAGACGAATATCATCCCGTCCATTGCCATCGCGCGCGGCGACTTTCGGACGTTGAGCCAGGAACAGACCGATCGCGTCGTCGCGAAGATGAATACCATCGTCGCGGCGCACGCGCCCGGCACCGGCGCGACGATCCTGTTCGATCAAGGCTATCCGCCGATGGCGCCGACGTCGGGCAATCGCGCATTGCTGGCGAAGTTGAACGTCATCAATACGGACCTCAAACTGGCGAAGATGCCCGAGCTCGATCCGCTGAAGCGTGGCGCGGGCGATATCGCCTTCGTTGCGGCGGACACCGATGGGTTGGTCGGACTCGGCCCCAGCAGCCAGGGCGATCATGCGCCGGGGGAAACAGTCGATTTGGCCAGCATTAAACGTCAGGCCAAGCGCGCCGCGATACTGATGTCGCGGCTGGCCGGAGAAGCGGGGAAGAAATAACGCCGCAATCGCAAATGCGTTTGTTGCATGTGTGGAACGCTCTTCGATGTGCGCCGTTACGCTGCCCATGGCAAATTCCACCCTCTACCCGCTGCTGACAAGCCCGAATATCGGACTCGCCGGTCCCGTCGACTACAATATGTACGGCTTTTTCCGGCAGGCGCTCATCAATGCGCCCAAGCAGGGGCCGCTCGTCATCTCGCTCACCACCATGGGCGGCGACCCCGAAGTGGCGCGGGCGATGGGCGACGATGTGCGGATCATGCAGGAACGCGAAGGCCGGGAGCTTCTGTTCCTGGGCCAGGCGGCAGTCTATTCCGCCGGGGCCACGTTTATGAGCTATTTCGCGCGGGACAAGCGTTTCCTGACGCGCGGCACGCGGATCATGATCCATGAGCGGCAGATCACGAAGACGATCAACCTTTCCGGGCCGCTGCGAATGTGCGTGGCGACGCTGAAGGCGACGCTCAACGAGATAGAGCATAGCATCAATATCGAGGAAGAAGGCTTCCGCGCTCTTATCGGGGGGAGCAGCATCACCTTCGACGAAGTGCATCACAAGGCTCCGGAAAACTGGTATATCGACGCGGAGGATGCGCGCGATCTGGGCCTCGTGCTCGACGTGATCTGAGGGCGCGAGCCCTCAGACCTTCACGCCTCTACACGCCCTTGAACGTATCGCACTGCGCCGGGTCGCCGGTGCTGAGGCCCTTGCGCAACCATTCCATTCGTTGCGCAGCGGTGCCATGCGTGAAGCTTTCTGGAACAGGTCGCCGGCCCGCCGCCTTCTGCAACGTGTCGTCACCGATGGCCTGCGCAGCGCGCAAGCCCTCTTCAAGGTCGCCCGCCTCCATCAGGTTCTTGTCGCGGTTGGCCCAGACACCGGCATAGCAATCGGCCTGCAATTCCATCGCCACCTGAAGCGCGTTGCCCTGCGCCTCCGATCCGCTCTTCTGGCCCGCACGCACCTTGTCGGAGATGCCGGTGATCGTCTGGACATGATGGCCGACTTCATGCGCGATGATGTAGCCGATGGGGAAATCGCCGGGGGCGTTGAAGCGCGTTTCCATCTCGTTGAAGAAATCGGTGTCTAGATAGACCTTCTGATCGGTCGGGCAGTAGAACGGCCCCATGGCCGATTGCGCCGCACCACAGCCCGACATGCCGTTCTGGCTGTAGAACACCAGCGTCGGCGGAGGATATTGCTGCCCTTCGGCGCTGAATATCTCCGACCAGCGGCGCTCGGTCGATCCCAGTACCTTGAGCGAGGTGCGCTGCACCGGGGTCAGTTCCTGCGTGCCGGGCTGCTCTGTCTGCACCTGCGGCCCGCCTCCACCTCCGCCGCCTAGCAGACTCAGTGGGTTGATGCCCATGATGAGCGCGCCGATCACGAGGATCGCAATGCCGCCCAGCCCGAAACGGCTGCCGAGCAGCATGCCGATGATGCCAAGTCCGCCACCGCCAAAGCTGCCGCCTCCGCCGCCGCGCTGCACCTCGTAGTGGCTGCTTTCGTTTTCATCGTCGAGCCGCATGATCGTCCCCTATGATCGCATGTTGCCAAGGGTAGGGCAAACTATGCCCCTTGGAAACGGTCGAGCATGCCCACAGGTCCATGAAGATGAAATCTTTGTAACGAAGGAACGATGCAACCCGTCGCCGTTTTGATGTATTGCATTGCAGCATGAAACACTCTCACACGACTCACCCCCGCCGAACGGCGCCTCCCCTGCCCCTGCCGGAGCATGTCGCGTTGCTGCTGCAGGGCGGCGGCGCGCTCGGATCGTTTCAGGCAGGCGTTTATGAAAAGCTGGACGAGCTGGCGATCGAAGTGGATTGGGTCGCGGGCATTTCCATCGGCGCGGTAAACGCCGCGATCATCGCGGGCAATCCGCCTGCGCGGCGAATGGAGCGGCTGAAGCAATTCTGGGATCAGGTGAGCGGCGGCATGCCGAACCTGTGGCTGCCCGATAACGATCATATCCGCGAGGCGGCGCATCTGGCCGCGGCGGGGTCCGTAGCGATGTTCGGCGTGCCCGGCTTCTTCCGGCCGCACATGATCCCGTCGGCATTTATGCCCAAGGGGACGGCGGGCGCAATCAGCTATTATGACTCGACGCCGCTGGTCGCGACGCTCGATTCGCTGATCGACTGGGATCTGCTGAATGACGGACCCGTGCGGATTTCCGTCGGCGCTGTCGATGTCGAAAGCGGCAACTTCGCCTACTGGGACAATCGCGGCCCGGATGGCGTGAGCCGGTCTAATGCGCGGATCGATGCGCGGCATATCATGGCGTCCGGCGCATTGCCGCCCGGTCTGCCCCCGATAGAGATCGAGGGCCGCTATTACTGGGACGGCGGGCTGGTATCGAATACGCCGCTTACCCATGTCCTTGAAAACCAGTGCGGCGACATGCTGGTGTTCCAGGTGGACCTGTTCCCTGCGGAAGGGCCGATGCCGCAACAGATGACCGACGTCTGGTCGCGGCAGAAGGACATTCAGTATTCCAGCCGCACGCGTCAGGTCACGGACCAGTATCTGCGCCTCCGCCGCGAGCATAAGGCGATCCGCGCGGTGCTCAATCACCTGCCCGCCGAAATGTGCGACGATCCGGAGGTCCAGCGCGTGCGGGCGCTGCTGGACGATGGATCGGTCAACATCGTCCATCTCATCTATCGCAGCCGCGCATGGGAAAGCGGCGCGCGCGACTTCGAATTTTCGCGCGCGACCATGCTCGACCACTGGGGCCAGGGCCGCGATGCGGTGGACGGCGTGATGCACAAGGGCGACCTGATCGCGAGCAACATCCTGGATGGGGTGAGCGCCGCCTTCGATCTCGACAGATTAGTTCCCAAGGAGACACCGGCATGACACTCAAAGGCAAGGCAGCACTTATCACCGGCTCGACATCGGGCATCGGCCTTGCCTATGCGAAGACGCTGGCGGCGGAGGGCGCGAACATCGTCATCAACGGCTTTGGCGACAAGGACGCGATCGAGAAGGAGCGCGTCGCGCTGGAGGCGGCTAGTGGGGCGAAGGCGCTGTATAGCGGCCATGACCTTACGAAGGTCGATCAGATCGAGGCGATGATGGCGGAAGCGGCCAGCACCTTCGGCGGAGTGGATATCCTCATCAACAATGCGGGTATGCAGCATGTCGCCCCGGTCGAGGAATTCCCCCTCGATAAATGGGATCTCATCATCGCGCTCAATCTGAACGCGGCGTTCCATACCACGCGGCTCGCCGTGCCTTATATGAAGGGTAAGAAATGGGGCCGGATCATTCAGACGGCCTCGGCCCATTCCAAAGCGGCCTCGCCATTCAAGTCGGCCTATGTCACCGCCAAGCACGGCCTTGCGGGTTTCACCAAGACCGTCGCGCTGGAAGTGGCGACCTTCGGCGTCACCGCCAACTGCATCAGTCCGGGCTACGTCTGGACGCCGCTGGTAGAGGGTCAAATCCCCGACACGATGAAAGCGCGCAACATGACGCGGGAGCAGGTCATCAACGACGTGCTGCTGGCGGGCCAGCCCACGAAGGAGTTCGTGACGCCTGAACAAGTGGCGGCCATCGCCCTGTTCCTGTGTGGCGATGCGGCCAGCCAGATCACGGGTGCGAACCTGTCCGTGGATGGCGGCTGGACGGCGCAGTAGTCGCTAAAGGTGCATGAAGTCGCGGCGGTAGCTCTGCATATGGGCGCCGCCGTCGATATACAGCACTTGCCCCGTTATCGCTGTGGCTGATGCAAGATAGGCGACGGCTTCGGCGATCTGAGTCGCTTGCGGAAGGCGTGCCAGCGGCATGACCCCCGCCAGTTGCTCCATCTGTTCATCGGTATAATCGGGTGTCGCTATGGTAAGGCCCGGCGCGACGGCATTGACGCGTATCCGGGGGGCGAGTTCCCGCGCGCTTAATTGCGTCAACCCCGCCAGCGCCATCTTGGACAGGGTGTAGGCAAGCTGATCCCCATGCGGATGGTCGATCCGCTGATCCAGGATGTTGACGATGCAGCGGTCGGTTTGCCCGGCAGGCACCGTGGCGAACGCCTTCGTCAGCAGAACCGGGGCGGCGCAATTCACCGCATAATGCCGTGCCAGATCGTCCGCCGACACATTCTCCAGACGGTCCTGCCCGAAGATCGCGGCGCTGTTCACCAGCAGATCGGGCGGCCTTCCGAACTTCGCCGCGACATTGGCGACCAGCTCCTCGGCGGCTTCGGGGTCCGCGAAATCGGCGACGAAGCCTTCCCATTCAGTGGCGTGGGCCTCAAGAGCAAGCGCCAGCGCCGAATCCAGCCGGACATCATGGCTGCCGTGGATCGCCAGCGCATAGCCTGCCTCCGCCAGCATCTTGCTGATCGCCCCGCCAAGCCGCCGATGGCCGCCAGTGACGAGAGCAAGGCGCTTGGCCGACAAAGGCAGCGGCCCCGTGGCCTCACGCACCGCCGCATCGTCCGCTGGCCGGGACAGCGAGCGAAAAGCTACCGTTTCCACGCCGTCGGTGCCTTCGTCAATTTCGCTCATACGCCCATCAGTTTGAGGACTTCCTTGCGGCTCTTCTCGTCATCGCGGAACACGCCCATCATGCGGCTGGTGGTCATCGACACGCCATGCGTGCGCACGCCCCGACCCGACATACAACCATGACTTCCCTCGATAACGACGGCAACGCCCAATGGCTTCAGATTATCCCAAATGCAGTCTGCGATCTCCGCCGTCATGCGTTCCTGCACCTGAAGGCGGCGGGAAAAAGCGTTCAGCACGCGCGCGAGCTTCGAGATGCCGACGACCCACTGGTCGGGCAGATAGGCGATATGCGCCTTCCCCACGATCGGCGCCATATGGTGCTCGCAATGCGACTGGAACGGAATGTCCTTGAGCAGCACGATCTCGTCATAGCCGCCGACTTCGTGGAAGATGCGGCTGAGATGATAGGCCGGATCGTCCTTATACCCCTCGCAATATTCCTTCCAAGCGCGCGCGACGCGTTGCGGCGTCTCGATCAGGCCCTCACGCTCCGGATCATCGCCCGACCAGCGGATCAAGGTGCGAATAGCTTCCTGAACGTTTTCGGGTACTTCGGCCTTCTTCGGGCGGACCAGCTCCGCTCCGCCATCATCATGCTCAGTGCTCACGCCTCTTCCCTCGATTGATTGCGAAACGAATATGGCGATGCCCGCCGCCGATTGCCAGTGCAACACCTAAGCGTGGGGGATGGCTGGACAGGGTAAAAAAGCAATGGCAGTGTCCCCGCCATGGACGATATCAGCAGTATAATAACCAAAGCGCAGGCATGGATGCCCGCGCGAATGGCCATAGCAACCGTTGTCCAGACCTGGGGTTCGGCCCCCCGCCCGCGTGGATCGCATATGTTGGTGCATGAGGATGGGCGCTTTGAAGGATCGGTTTCGGGGGGATGCGTGGAGAACGCGATTCTGGCGAGCGCGGAAAGCGTGATCGCGTCCGGAAGGTCGGAACTACATAATTTTGGCGTCAGTGACGGCGACGCGTGGGAAGCGGGCCTCCCTTGTGGGGGCGAGATCGCAGTTCTGGTGCAGCCGGTGGCGAAGGACGGCTTCGATCCCACCTTGTTCGACGAGGTTGCAGCAGCGCGCGAACGCGGCGAGACGCTGGCGATCTCCACCGATACGCAGAGCGGCAGGAGCGTGGCGGGCGAAATGTCGGGGTGGTTCGTCAATCGCTACCGCCCGCCGCGGCGGCTCATCATCATCGGCGCGGTGCAGATCGCGCAAGGTCTCAGCGGCCTCGCCCGTGAGCTTGGTATAGACGTGACGATCGTGGACCCGCGCGGGCGTTTCCTGACGCGCGAACGCTTTCCCGAAGCTGTGCTGGACGACCGCTGGCCCGACGAGGCCGTCGCGGCACTCCGCCCCGATCCTGCAACGGCGGTGGTGACGCTGAGCCACGATCCGAAGATCGATGACCCCGCACTAAGTGCCGCACTACGAGCATCGACCGGCTACATCGCGGCGCTGGGATCGCGCAAGAGCCACGCGGCGCGGCGCGAGCGCCTCGCGGCGGAGGGCTTTTCCGCTACCGACCTGGACCGGATCGATGGTCCTGCAGGCATCGACATAGGCGCGCTTGGCCCGAATGAGATCGCGCTCTCCATCGCGGCGGGCATGATCCAGACATTCAACCGGGTCGAAGCCCGCATGATGGAAGCCGCCTGACTCCATGCGCCCCGAACAGGTAGCCGCCGTATTGCTGGCGGCCGGAAACAGCACGCGGTTTGGCGAAGAAGACAAGCTGATGGCCGATCATGGCGGCAAGCCGCTGATCGTGCATGCGCTGGAGGCCGTAGCATCGCTGCCGTTCAAATATCACATCGCGGTCGTGCGCAGGCGGGAACTCGCGCCCATCATCCACCGCAAGCTGGAGCGGCGGGGCTACACACTGATCGTCAACGACAATCCGGAGGAAGGACTGTCGGGCAGCATCGTGCGAGCGGCGGCCTATGTCTCCGAACTGCGGTGCAACGGCCTGCTGATGTGCCTTGCCGACATGCCCAACGTGCCGCAGAGCCATTATATGCGCCTGTGTCTTGCGGCCGAGGATATCCGCTCGGTTGTGGGTAGCACGGACGGGTTCACCCCCTCCCCGCCCGCGTTTTTCGGAAGGCGGCATTTCGAGGAACTGCAAGCAGTAAAGGGCGATCAGGGCGCGCGGGCGCTTATCAGCCAGAGCCTGCTGCTCGAAACCAGCAGCGCGTTGCTGCATGACGTCGATACGCCCGATGACTTGCGGCGTTAGGGCTGCTTGCCCGTCGCGGCGAAGCTGAAATCGAGGGCGACGCTGGAGTCGAGTCCGCCGCTGCTATCGCCATTGCCGACGTCGAAGGTCTTGCGTGCAATGGACGCATTCCCCGAAACTTGCCGCTTGAGGCCCGTGCCCTTGAGGGTGAACTTGATGCTTTGCGGCGCGGTTACGCCCTTCAGGGTCAGCTTGCCCTTCGCTGTGTAGCTGTTCGCTCTCGTGGCGGTTGCGCCCTTCGCAGTAAATACGGCGCGCGGATGTGCGGCGACGCCGAAGAATTCATCGCCGGGCAGCATCGCATCCTGTGTCGGATCGCCGACGCTGGCGCTGGCAAGATCGACTTCAACGCGGATGTCGGCCGTTTCCGGACGGTCAGGGTCCATCATGATGTCCGCCGTCCAGCGAGAGAAACCGCCGTTGATGCTGTAGCCGCTATTGCCTACGGTGAACCCAAGCTTGCCGCCCGGCTGAACGGTCCATGTCGGCGGAGCGGCAGCGGGAACAGTGGCGATCGCGTTCTCCACCACGCTTGCATTATCTGCATCGGACGAGGCCGCGGTTACCACGAGGGCATTGTCGGCTGCGGCCTTCACCGGAGCTTCTTGCGCATTTTCTTTTGGAGCAGGGTTAGCAGCGGACGCGGGGCCGGCGCGCGCCACGAGCTTTCCGGCAGCAAAGCCCAAGGGCACCAGCGCGATCAGCGCCAGCATGACAGCAACGGATCGCCCCGGCACCATGCGCCAGATCAGCCCATCTCGCAGTAGCAGATGATGCCTGAGCGCCCCTGCTACATGCAGCGCGAGCAACGCCATGCCGATCAGCGCGAGCAGCCCATGCCCCCTGTCCGCCACATCGTTGGCCGCGATCGGCAAGGGCAGATGCGGCAGCGGGATCGTGCCGAAGATCAAGGTCGGGATTTTCACCTTTGCCGTCGAAACAAGCGCCCAACCCGTAAGCGGCGCAAGGATCATGAAGCCGTACAACCCGACGTGCACGATCTTGGCCAACGCACCACCCCATCCTCCTCCGGCAGGCGCGGGACGGGGCTTTGTGAGGCGAACGAACACGCGCGCCAACGTAAGCACGAGGATAGAAATGCCGATCGACTTGTGAAGCTGAAACAGCGCAAAGCCGCGCGAACCTAAAGCATCAAGTGACCAGCCGAGGGAGACCTGAAAAGCCAACGCGAGTGCTATCACCCAATGCAGAATGATAGCGGTACGGCTGTATTTCTGCATGACGAGATCTCCGGCGCGGCGGCAATACCTAACTTATGTGCGTTGATGACGCGAATGGACAGATGGAAACGGTTCGTTGCGGGATTGATCCGAAAAAATTTATAGGACTGTGGAGTGGCATTGACCCTACGGCACGCGGCTATCTGTTATCAGTGGGACTAACCTTCCCTTTACGCGAACGTAAAGTCCTCTTGCACTTCATGCCCATAAGGTCACATTACAGCATCAAGGCGCCCCTTCGCGGGCGAGTCCATAGAAGAGGACGCATGATGGAAGCCTATATTTATGACGCCGTCCGCACCCCGCGCGGGCGCGGCAAGCCCGATGGGTCGTTGCACGAAATAACCCCGATGCAGTTGGCAACTCAGACATTGCAAGCCTTGCGCGACCGGACCCAGATCGACACCGCAGATGTGGATGATGTCATCCTGGGCTGCGTCACGCCGGTTGGAGAGCAAGGCGCGGACATCGCCCGCGTAGCAGTGCTGAATGCTGATTATGCCGAGACGACGGCGGGTGTGCAGGTCAATCGCTTCTGCGCATCGGGCCTTGAGGCCGTCAACATGGCCGCGGCCAAGGTTGCCACGGGCGAAGCCGACTTCGCCATCGGCGGCGGTGTCGAGCATATGAGCCGTGTGCCGATGAGTTCGGACGGCGGCGCGTGGGCATTCGATCCTGCAGTCGCCTGGCACACGTACTTCGCGCCGCAGGGAATTGGCGCGGACCTGATCGCCACGAAATTCGGCTTTTCCCGCACGGACGTCGATGCCTATGCCATCGAGAGCCAGAAGCGTGCCGCGCAAGCCTGGAAAGAAGGCCGGTTCGGCAAAAGCATCGTTCCGGTGAAGGACGTCATCGGCCAAGTCGCGCTTGACCATGACGAGCATATGCGCCCCGAGGCCGACATGCAGTCGCTCGGATCGCTTAAGCCCGCCTTTGCGGGTCTGGGTGAGGAGATGCCGGGCTTCGACGCCGTGGCATTGTTCAAGTATCCCGAACTGGAAAAGATCAACCACGTCCATCACGCGGGGAATAGCTCAGGGATTTGCGACGGCGCGGCAGCGATCCTGATTGGCAGCAAGGCGATGGGCGAGAAATATGGCCTTAAACCCCGTGCGCGGATCAAGACCACGGCCTCCATCGGCTCGGAACCAACGATCATGCTCACCGGCCCGGAATTTATAGCCGGGAAACTGCTCAAGAAGGCAGGCATGTCGAAGAGCGACATCGACCTTTGGGAGTTGAACGAAGCGTTCGCGAGCGTCGTGCTGCGCTACATGCAGGCGCTCGACCTCGATCCCGCCAATGTGAACGTGAATGGCGGCGCGATTGCCATGGGGCATCCGCTGGGCGCCACCGGCGCAATGGTTCTCGGCATCGCGCTCGATGAACTGGAGCGCTCCGGCAAGGGCACGGCGCTGGTCAACCTGTGCATCGGTGCGGGCATGGGCACCGGCACGATCATCGAACGCCTGTAAGAGCGGAGGGACATTCAAGATGACCACTATTCAATTCGACGTCGATGCGGACGGCATCGCTACCCTCACCATCGACGTTCCCGGCCAATCGATGAACGTCATCGGGCCTGACTTCATAACCGACCTGTCCTCCGCAATCGATCGCATCGGGCAAGAGGACGCCATCAAGGGTGCCGTGATCTGTTCGGGCAAGGCAAGCGGCTTCATGGGCGGCATGGACCTCAAGAACATGGAATCGATGCTGGTGCCTGCCAATGGTGGCGCGCCGGACATGGCCGCTCTGTTCGACAAGGTGTTCGTGCTGAACGGCATGTTCCGACGCCTGGAAACCTGCGGCAAGCCCATCGCTTGTGCGATCGAGGGCACCTGCGTCGGGGGCGGTTTCGAACTGGCGCTCGCCTGCCATCGCCGCATCGTCGCGGATGACGCGAAGGTGCAGCTTGGGCTGCCGGAGATTCTGGTCGGCCTGTTCCCCGGCGGCGGCGGCAGTCAGCGTTTGCCGCGCATCACTGGCGTGCAAACCGCGCTGATGTACATGCTGCAGGGCAAGCTGTTCCGCCCGCAGGAGGCTTTGGGCCTTAAGGTAGTGGACGAACTCGTCGCCTCTGGTAATACGGTGTCGGCCGCCAAAACCTGGTTGAAGGCCAATCCGGCCGCCAGTGTTCAGCCATGGGATCAGAAAGGTTACCGTTTTCCCGGGGGCGCTGGCGGCTTTAATCCTGCCTTCGTACAGACCTTCATCGGTGCGACTGCGATGACGATGAAGCAGACGCAACGGAACCTCAACGGGCCGATCGCGCTGCTCTCGGCAGTGTACGAGGGTGCGACGCTGCCGATGGACCGCGCGATTCGCGTCGAGAGCAAATATTTCGCCAAAGTGATTGCCGATCCGCAGGCGCGCAACATGGTCCGTACGCTATTCGTCAACAAGCAGGCGGCCGAGCGCGGCGCGCGGCGTCCCGAGGATGTCGCGAAGTCGCCCACCAGGAAGCTGGCGATGCTGGGCGCGGGCATGATGGGCGCTGGCGTTGCGACCGTCTCTGCGCAGGCAGGCATCGACGTGGTACTGCTCGATCGCGATCAGGCCTATGCCGAGAAAGGCAAGGACCATGCGCGCGCTGTGCTGACCAAGCGGTTGGGCAAGGGCATGACGCCAGAGAAGCTGGAAGCGACACTCGCGCGCATCACCCCGACCACGGATTTCGCGCAGCTTGACGGCTGTGACTTTGTGATCGAGGCGGTGTTCGAGGACACGGCAATCAAGGCCGAGGTCACGAAAAAGGTCGAAGCGGTGCTTGGCGCGGATACGATCTTCGGGTCGAACACGTCGACGCTGCCGATCAGCGCTCTAGCAAAGGCGTGGAGCAAGCCGGAAAACTTCATCGGCGTGCACTTCTTCTCGCCGGTCGAAAAGATGCCACTGGTCGAGATCATTGTTGGTGAGAAGACTGGACCGGACGCCATTGCCAAGGCGCTGGATTTTGTTGCGCAAATCAAGAAGACGCCAATTGTCGTCAATGACTCGCGGGGCTTCTACACCTCGCGCTGCTTTGGCACCTATGTGCAGGAAGGCGCGGAATTGCTGGCCGAGGGCGTCGGCGCCCCGCTGATCGAGAATGTCGGCAAGCAACTGGGTATGCCGGTCGGCCCCCTTGCCGTGTCGGACGAAGTGTCGATTGAACTGGGCTACAAGGTCATGTCTGCCGCGAAGAAGGAACTAGGCGACGCCTATGTTCACAGCGCCGCCGACGACGTGATGACGAAAATGGTCGAGATGGATCGCTTGGGCCGCAAAAACGGTAAAGGCTATTACGACTATCCTGAAGGCGGCAAGAAGGCATTGTGGCCGGGCCTGTCCGAGACATTCCCGCTGGCATCGGTGCAGCCCGCATCCGAAGATGTCCGCACCCGTCTGCTCTACCGGCAGCTGATCGAATGCGCGCGTTGCTTCGAGGAAGGCGTGCTGGAGACGCCGGAAGATGGCGATATTGGCGCGATCTTCGGTTGGGGCTTTTCGCCCTGGACCGGCGGCCCGTTCAGCCACATGGATACGGTCGGCATCAGGAAGGTTGTAGAAACGCTGGACGCCCTGACGGCCGCTCATGGGCAGCGTTTTGCACCGACCGCTCAGCTACGCGACATGGCTGCAAGCGGCGCGACCTTCTATCCAGCGGCTGCTCAAAAAGCGGCATAACTAACGTAGGTAACTATTGCATGAGACTTGCCATGCCATGTCCGCTTGCCTAGGCGGCGGCATGGCAAGGAGCGTGTAGATGACGGATAAGCCCACGGTTTTGGTGACAGGCGGGGCCGGCTACATCGGTAGCCATGCTGTCCTCGCGCTTCGCGACGCTGGTTGGCCGGTAGCGGTTATCGACAACCTGGTGACCGGATTTCGCTGGGCCGTTCCCCAGGACGTGCATTTCACACAGGGCGATATCGAGGATCAGCCGCTGGTCGAAGCATTGCTGCGTGACCAGAATGTCGGCGCGATTATGCACTTTGCCGGTTCGGTGGTCGTGCCAGAATCCGTCTCCAACCCGCTGAAATATTATCACAACAATACGGTGAAAAGCCGTGCGCTGATCGAAAGCGCCGTGCGTTGTTCAGTGCCGCATTTCATCTTTTCTTCCACTGCCGCGACCTACGGCACGCCCGAAGAAAGCCCGGTTCGGGAGGACGCTCCGCAGCGGCCGATCAATCCCTATGGCATGTCGAAGCTGATGACCGAAGCGATGCTGGCTGACATCGCGGCGGCGCATCCGATGAACTATTGCGCGTTGCGTTACTTCAACGTGGCAGGCGCGGACCCGCGCGCGCGGACGGGACAATCGACCGCTGGTGCAACGCACCTCATCAAGGTGGCGGTCGAAGCGGCTTTAGGGAAGCGCGATCATGTCGGCGTGTTCGGCACGGACTTCGACACGCCCGATGGCACGGGAGTTCGCGATTATATTCATGTATCGGATCTGGCGGCAGCGCATGTGCTGGCTTTGCAGGCTTTGCTCGATGATCCCAAGGCCAGCCATCGCCTCAATTGCGGTTATGGCCGGGGGTTCTCGGTCCTGGAAGTGCTGGACGCGGTGGACCGCGTGACGAACATAAAAATCGACCGCCGGTTCGAAGATCGCCGCCCTGGCGATCCGGCGGCTTTGATCTCCGACAATCGCGCTATTTTAGCGCGTTTCCCGTGGAAGCCTGCCTATGCCGATCTCGACCAGATCGTGACACATGCACTCGCATGGGAACGCAAGTTGACGGAGATGCAGGGGAACTAGAGTATTTTCGAAGCAGATGGCATCATCTGCTGGCTCGGGAAATACGGAAAACAAAGACGATCAGAGCGTAATCTGATCCTGTATGATCGGATTACGCTCTAAGTCCTCGGTCCCACACGGCTTACTGGTTTTGTGTTACCCTGACGGGTTCGGGCGCGTCTTCCCAGCCGCCGCCCAGTGCCTTGAACAATGCGACTTGTGCGCTTGCACGGTCACTTTGCGCTGAGGCCAGCTGCGCCCGCGCGGTCGCGCGGTCACGCTGCGCATCTAGCAATTGCAGAAAGCTGTCCGCTCCTGCTGCAAAGCGTCGCTCGGCAATGTCCGCCGCGCTGTTGCTAGCTGCAAGGCCACGCGTCAGCGCCGCTTCGCGATCAAGCGCGCCCTTCAATCGCGCAAGGGCCTGCTCCGTCTCCTGTAAGGCCGTCAACACAGCCTTGTCGAAGCTCGCCAGCGATCCTTCCGCGACTGCCTCGTTCTGCCGTACACGCGCGCGCGCCGCGCCAAAGAAGGGGAAATTCCAGCTTATCAACGGCCCTACGGAGAAACCAAAGGAACGGTTTGTTCCAAGATCCTTGGGGCTGAGAGCGCTGGATGTGGCAGATCCCAAGATGCTGATCGATGGATACAGCGCCGCCGTGGCGACGCCGATCCGCGCTGTGTCCGCCGCAAGCTGCCGCTCCGCTTGCCGAACGTCGGGACGGCGCGCGAGAAGCGCCTGCCCATCGCCGACCGGAATGGCTTGCGCAACGGTGGGCAACGTCGTGCATTCGAACAAGGCTTTGTCCGCATTCGACGGCGGCTGACCAGTTAGAACGGCAAGGGCATAGACAGCCGCCCGCTGCTCCGCCTCCGCCGTGGCAAGCTGTGCATTGGCCTGCTCGACCAGCAGCACGGCCTGGTCAACGTCACGTTGCGTGTTGCGTCCACCAGATAACAACCGCTGCGTCAGTTCCAGCGTGCGCCGTTGCAACGCGGCGGTCTCCCGGGCCGTCGCCGCCTGCGCGCCAAAGCCGCAGGCCTGCGCGTAGGTGCGCGCTGTCTCGGCGGCGATGGAAACACGGGCTGCGTCCAGCCCCGCCTGCGCCGCCGCCGTATCCGCGCGTCCTGCCTCTATAGATCGGGACACGCGCCCGAACAGATCGATTTCATACGATGCGTCGTAGCCCAGTTGATAATATTCGCCCTCGATCGCCTGCGGAATGCCGTTGAGCGGGGCGAGCCGCTGCTCCGTTGCCTGGGCGCTTGCCGTTCCAGTAGGCAATCGGCCAGCCCGCGCCTGGCTCAGGAGCGCACGTGCCTGCCGCAGATTGGCAGACGCCACGCGCACGTCGGTGTTGTACGCAAGGGCTTGCTCGACCAGCGCATCCAGCCGCGCGTCATTAAAGAGCCGCCACCATTTCTGCGGCACCGCCTCGGTCGCGATTGCGGGGCTACCCACGGCCTCGCCCAAATTCGCCTGCGCAGGCGGCAATGGTGCGGGCGCACGATAGTTCGGCCCGACTGCGCAGGCCGATAGAGCAAGCAGCGCCATTGAGGACATCAAACTCTTCATGCCCCGGCCTCCCGCGATGCAGCCGATCTGGCGGCCGCCCTCTCCCGGCGTCGTGCCGACCAATCCGATACCTTGTCTCCCAGCATACGGCTGATGACGTAGAAGGCGGGCGTGAAGATCAGTCCGAAGATGGTCACGCCGATCATCCCGAAGAACACGGCGATGCCCAACGCCTGTCGCATCTCCGCGCCGGGACCGGTCGCAATGACGAGCGGCAACACGCCCAGCACGAACGCGATCGACGTCATCAGGATCGGGCGAAGGCGCTGGTGCGCGGCACGTTCAGCCGCAGCGCGTGGGTCAAGGCCCTCGTCCTCACCCTGCCGCGCGAACTCGACGATCAAAATGGCGTTCTTCGCCGCCAGCCCGATCAACACGACAAGGCCGATCTGCGTCAGGATGTTGTTGTCCCCACCCATCAGATTGACGCCCAGAATCGCTGCCAGCAGACACATCGGCACGATCAGGATGACGGCAAGCGGCAGGACAAGGCTTTCATATTGCGCCGCCAGCAGCAGGAAGACGAACACCACCGCAAGGCCGAACACAAGAATGCCGGTATTGCCCGCCTGCTTCTGCTCGAACGCGATCTCGGTCCATTCATAGGCGAATCCGGCAGGCAGAACCTTGGCCGCCAGTTGCTCCATGCTGGCAAGCGATTGTCCGCTGGAATAGCCACGCACGGTGTCGCCCTGCAATTCCGCTGCCGGGTACAGGTTATAGCGCACGACGCGGTAGGGGCCGCTGTCGTTCTTCAACGTCATGACCGCCGCCAGTGGCACCATGGCACCGTTGGCTGAACGCGTCTTCAAGCGCCCGATGTCGTCGGGATCGTCACGATAGGGAGAATCTGCCTGCGCGGTGACACGGAAAGTGCGTCCCAGATAATTGAAGTCGTTGATGTAGGACGACCCCAGGTAGGTGCCGAGCGTCGCGAAAATATTCTCGACGGGCACACCCATTTGTTCAGCCCTAGGGCGGTCGATGTCGGCATAAAGCCGGGGCGTCTTGGTATTGAAGGTCGTGAACACGGATGTCAGACCGGGAGTCTGGTTCGCTCCGCCCATCATCGCGAACGCTGCGCCTTCCAGAGCCTTATAGCCCGCGCCGCCGCGATCTTCGATGACCATCTTGAAACCACCACCGGTGCCAAGACCGCGAATAGGCGGAGGCGCGATGAAGAAGACGCTGCCCGCAGTTATTCCAGAGACGGAACCCATTAGTTCCTTGGTAATCTCATCCGCTGATTTCCGATCGGCATGGGGCTTCAGACGCACGAACATTGTTCCGCTACTGGGCGAATTCGTAAAGGTCGCTCCATCGAAACCCGCAAACGCGACGCTTCCCTCAACTGCCGCATTTTTCGAAGCAATGCCGATCAATTCGCGGGTCGTCTCGTCGGTACGTTGCAAAGCAGTACCCGGCGGCATCTGCAAGACGCCGATCAGATAGCCTTGATCCTGCGCCGGAACGAACCCTGACGGTGTCTGATAAAAACGCCAGCCTGCCAGCGCGAGCAAAAGCGCATATGCTATTCCGATGATCGCCAACATGCGCACGGCTCTTGCCGTGACACGGCCGTACCTATGGCTGAGCTTCTCAAAGCCGCGATTGAACGTCTCCGCAAAGCGACCAGGCACGCCGCGCCAGCCGGCAGGAGGCGCATGGTCAGTCTTGGGCTTGAGAATAAGCGCGCCCAAAGCAGGCGACAGCGTCAGGGAAACCAACGCGGATATCGCAGTGGCACCGACGATGGTCAGCGCGAACTGCTTGTAGAACTCACCCGAAATGCCCGGAATGAAGGCAGTCGGAATGAACACACCCGACAGGACAAGCGCGATGGCGATCAATGCACCGGAAACTTCATCCATCGTCTTGTGCGCGGCGGCGAGCGGCGAAAGCCCCTCCTCATGCATCAGGCGTTCTATATTTTCGACCACGACGATAGCGTCATCGACCACGATACCGATCGCGAGCACCAGCCCGAACAGCGAGAGGTTGTTGAGTGAGAAGCCGAATGCCGCCATCATCGCGAAGCTGCCGATGAGCGACACAGGGATCGCGATGATCGGAATGATCGCCGCGCGCCAGCTCTGGAGGAACAGCAGAACCACCAGGCTGACAAGGATGAGGGCCTCGATCAACGTATGCTGGACGGCCTCGATAGATGCCGTGATATACTCCGTCGGGTTATAGGGGATAGAGTAGGCAAGCCCCGGCGGGAAGCTCTTGGACAGGGATTGCATCTCGGCTCGCACCGCATCGGCGGTTTGCAATGCATTGGAACCCGGCAACTGGCTCACCGGCAACGCGACAGCAGATTTTCCGTCGATGTAGCCCTGCGTACCGTAATCCAGCGCACCCAGTTCGATCCGGGCCACATCGGCGAGACGTGTCAGCCGTCCCTGCTCATCCCGCTTGATGATGATTTGCCCGAACGCCTCGGGCGTCGAGAGACGCCCTTGCGTCTGGATATTGAGCTGAAACGCGGTGCCGCCCTGATTGAACGGAGGCTCGCCCACCGAACCTGCGGCAACCTGCACGTTCTGACTGCGTATCGCGCTGGTGATCTCGTCCACAGTGAGGTTCCGGATCGAGGCGCGGTCAGGATCGATCCAGATTCGCATGTTATAATCGCGGGCGCCGAATGCCTGCACCCCGCCCACACCCTGAATGCGGGCCAGCCGGTCCTTGATCTGCAACGTGGCGTAATTGGACATATATTGATTGGACAGGCTACCGTCGGGGGACGTCAATGCCACCACCAGCAAGAGGTCCGGAGAGTTCTTACGAACGGTAACGCCGATCTGGCGCACCTGTTCGGGAAGGCGTGGTTCGGCCGAGGACACGCGATTCTGCACCAGAACCTGCGCTTGGTCGACGTCCGTACCTTGCTTGAAAGTCACGGTGATCGCGACCTGTCCCGACGCAGTCGAGGAGGACGACATGTAGATCATGTCTTCCACGCCGTTGATGGATTCCTCCAGCGGCGCGGCGACCGTTTCCGCCAGCGTTTCCGCCGACGCTCCGGGGAAGCTGGCGTTCACGACCACCGTAGGCGGCGCGATTTCGGGATATTGGCCGACAGGAAGGCTGGGAAAGGCGACAATACCCATGATGACGATCAGGATCGACACCACTGCGGCAAAAATCGGCCGATCGATAAAGAAATGGGGAAGGCGCATCAGTTGGTTGCCCCATTTGCAGAAGCCTTCCGCCCATCGGATGCCGGCTGCGCGATATTGGCGGCCGGCGCCGCGGCAGGAAGCGATTCGAGCGATGCCGCCCGCGGCGCGATTTTGCCTTCACGCGCTTTCACTTGTGCTCCGGGCTGCAAACGCGCCAAGCCATCAATAATGACTTTCTCACCAGGCTTCAGGCCGGTCCGCACAACGCGCAGCCCCTCTACCATCGGCCCTGTCTCGACCGGACGGGGGACAGCTTTTCCGTCCCTCCCGACAAGGTACACGAGCTTACGAGTCTGATCTGTCTGGATCGCTTCGTCCGGGACAAGCATGGCCCTGTACACACCCGAACCTAGCAGGCGCGCGCGTCCGAACATGCCAGGAACCAGGAAGCCATCGGGGTTAGCAATTTCGGCGTGCGCACGGATCGTGCCGGAATTGGTGTCGATCGCATTATCGACGAAGATCATGCGCCCACGCCAGCGGAAGTCGCTTTCGTCCGCCAACTGAACTTCCACAGGATTGGCGGCGTAGCGCGACGATGTGCGTTCGCCTTTCTCGGCCTGCCGGATATATTTGAGATACAGACTCTCCGCGCCCTCAAAGCTGAACCAGATCGGACTGACGGTCACGACGGTCGTCAGCAGGGTCTGCCCCGCTGACACATAGTCACCAATAGCGACTCGCTTGTCGGAGACGCGACCCGAGATGGGCGAGCGAACTGTCGTGAATTCGACGTCGAGTGCGCGGGCGCGCACTGCGGCCTGCGCCGCCGCCAGATCCGCATCCGCAGAACGCAGTGTCGCCAACCGTGTTTCGAACTCTTCCTGACTTACGGCCTGATATTTCCGCAATTCTTCGGAGCGCTTCAATTCAGTGCGGGCATTGGCGAGCGCGGCTTGCGCGCGCGCAACCTGTGCACGCGCCTGTTCCAGTTGCGCACGGTAAGGGCGGGGATCGATCTGGAACAGGAGTTGACCCTTGCCCACTTCGACGCCGGCCCGGAAGCCGATCTGCATGATCTGGCCCGACACGCGCGGCAAAACCTGGACGTCCTCGACGGCCTCGAAACGCCCGACATATTCGTCCCAATCCTTCACATCACGCTGCAACGGCGCAGCGACCGTGACTGTCGGCGGTGGAGGCGCGGGAGGGGGCGTCGCACCACAGGCAGCGAGGATGGCGACAAGCGGAAGGGCGAGTGATTTTGGGAGGAGAGTTCGCATGGCAGCTCTTTGCTGCAATGCAAGAAAGATTTCAAGTAGCAACTGAGTTTGAGTCGCAAAAATCTTGCGCATCGGTGACCCCTGTCGTTCGACTTACAGCAGGCGCCGTGCTCCTGCTCGACCGACATAGCATTGCAGCACCGAAACGGCCATCAATGGCCGTCAAATGTAATGATGCTGTGCACAGGTATACCCTGTCGTTTTAAAGTCGCAGTCCCGCCGAGATCGGGAAGATCGATTGCAAAGAGCGCCAGCGTCGTATGCGCGCCCTGCTCTCGCAGCAATTGCGCTGCTGCCAACGCAGTGCCGCCCGTGGCAATCAGATCGTCGACCAACAGCACGCGAGCATTTGGCCGAATCTGACCTTCATGCATTTCCAAGCGGTCCGAGCCATATTCCAGTACATAGTCGACGCTTACCGTCGGCCCTGGCAACTTCCCAGGCTTGCGCACGGGAACGAAGCCCGTTCCCAACTCCGCCGCAACTGCCGCGCCCAGAATGAACCCGCGCGCTTCGATCCCCACCACGAGGTCCACATCGAGCGGCCGCGCCACGTCAACCATCTGATCGAGCAATCCGCGAAAGCCGTCGCGATCGGCCAACAGAGTCGTGATGTCCCGAAACGCAATACCCAGCTTCGGAAAATCCGGGATCGTGCGCACCAGGCTCTTCAGATCGACGGACGACGCGGCACCTTCAGCCATCGTCATGACTCAACTCATCCTGCCGTACTGAGAAGCAAGATGGCGCGCCCCCGTGAGGAGACCGCGCCACTTTGCTTCTTTGGAGCCTCTGACATTGCTGCCGGAGGCTTTTCATCAATGCTTCTTATCGGCCCAGATGTTCTGGTACGCCATGTAGGCAAGGCCGGTCGCAATCAGCAGGAAGAAGATGACCGCCAGCCCTGCGCTACGCCGGTTCTCCAGCTTCGGTTCGGCCGTCCAGGCGAGGAATGCGGAAACATCCTTCGACATCTGGTCTACCGTAGCTTTGGTGCCGTCGGCGTAGGTGACCTGACCTTCGCTGGTGAGTGGCGGCGGCATCGCGAGGTTGAGGTTCGCAAAGTAGGGATTGTAGTGCAGCCCCTGCGGCGTCTTCGCGTCGGGGAACTTCTTCAAAAGCTCCGCCGGTTGCGCCTGATAGCCAATCAGCAGCGAATACACATAATCGGTGCCGTCATGCCGCGCTTTCGTCATCAGCGACAGGTCTGGCGGGATCGCATTGTTGTTCGCAGCAGCCGCGGCGACGTTGTTCGCGAATGGCTTCGGGAAGTGGTCAGCCGGGATCGGATCGCGAGTCGATGCTTCACCGGTTGTGGGATCGACGTCAGGCGTCTTTATCGCCCACTGCTTGGCGATGGCCTTCACTTCGGCTTCGCTGTAGCCGATCTGCTGAAGGTCGCGGAACGCCACGAACTTCAGGCTATGGCAGGCTGAGCAGACTTCCTTGAAGACTTGGAAACCGCGCTGCAACTGCTGACGGTCATAGTGACCGAGCGGGCCATTGAAGGAGAACTCTGGTTCCTTGGGATGCAGATGGAACTCGTGTTCCGCCGTCGCAGCAGGTGGCTCGCTGATATAAGCGACCGCGCCGGACGCGAAGGAGTAGAGCATCATCAGCGTAAAGAACGCGCCGATTGCAATAAGAGCTGGGCGAAGCATGTTTCGAAATTCCCCTTATTCAGCCGGCTGCGGATCGCTGCCCATGCCGGGCACCGCGCGCTGTTCGCCTTCGATGGCGTGACGGTTGAGCACCGATTCCGTGATCGAATTCGGCAGCGGCAATGGCTTTTCGAAATAAGCAATGGCCGGCAGAATGATGAGGAAGTGGGCGAAGTAGTAAGCCGAAGCAAGCTGGCTCAGCATCACATAGGGTTCTTCCGCAGGCGCTCCGCCGCAGTAGCCGAGGATGAGCACGCAGGGGATCAACCCATAGAAGAAGAACTTCTTGAACACCGGGCGATAGTTGCCCGAGCGAACCGGCGACGTATCCAGCCAGGGCAGGAAGAACAGCAACAGGATCGACGCGAACATCGCCAGCACACCAAGCAGCTTGGCAGGCACGAAGAAGAAGTCGAACGTGAAGGCGCGCAGGATCGCGTAGAACGGCCAGAAATACCATTCCGGCACGATGTGCGCTGGCGTCGAGAGCGGGTTCGCTTCGATGTAGTTATCGGGATGGCCGAGGTAGTTCGGCGCGAAGAACAGCAGCGCGGTAAACAGGATCAGGAACACGCCGGCTCCGAAACCGTCCTTCGCGGTGTAGTAAGGGTGGAACGGCACCGTGTCCTGCGGACCCTTGACGTCGACGCCGGTCGGATTGCTCGATCCCGGAATATGCAGCGCCCAGATGTGCAGGATGATGACCCCCGCGATCACGAACGGCAGCAGGTAGTGCAGCGAGAAGAAACGATTAAGCGACGAGTTGCCTGGAGCGAAACCGCCCAGCAGCCATGTCTGGATAGGCTCGCCGACCACGGGGATCGCGCCGAACAGGCCAGTAATAACCTTGGCACCCCAATAGCTCATCTGACCCCAGGGAAGGACATAGCCCATGAACGCCGTCGCCATCATCAGCAGAAAAATGACGAGGCCGAGCAGCCAGACCATTTCGCGCGGCGCTTTATAGGAGCCGTAGAACAGGCCGCGGAAGATGTGGAGATAGACGACGATGAAGAAGAAGCTCGCACCATTGGCGTGCGCATAACGCAGCATCCACCCTGCGTTGACGTCGCGCATGATGTGCTCGGTCGATCCGAAAGCCACCAGTTCATTGGCCGCATAGTGCATGCCAAGGATGATGCCGGACACGATCTGTATCACCAGCGCTAGGCCAGCCAAAACGCCGAAGTTCCAGAAATAGTTGAGGTTGCGCGGCACGGGATAACCCGCACCGATCGCGCCATAGACGAGGCGCGGGAGCGGCAGGCGCTCGTCGATCCATTTCATGACCGGCGCCTTGGGGGTGTAATGTTCTGCCCAGGGGAAACTCATGGATCTTTACCTCAGCCTACGAGAATCGCGGTATCGGACGTATATTTATACTCCGGAACCATCAGGTTTTTGGGTGCAGGGCCTTTACGGATGCGAGCGGCGGTGTCGTAGCTCGAACCATGGCAGGGGCAGAAATAGCCGCCGAACTCACCGCGATTTTCGCCTTCGCCTGCGCCGAGCGGCACACAGCCCAGATGCGTGCAGACGCCCATAGTGATGAGCCACTGCTTCTTGCCGTCAACGGTGCGGTCTTCCAGCGTCTGCGGATCGCGCAGAGTGGAAGCGTCCACGGCGTCGGCCTTGGCGATCTCGGCAGGCGTCAGGTGACGCACGAACAAGGGCTGCGCACGGAACGTGGTCTTGATCGCCTGACCCGGCTGAACGGCGGAAAGATCGACTTCGGTGGTCGCCAGCGCCAGCACATCCGCACTGGGGTTCATCTGATTGATGAGCGGCAGGACGACGGCGACCGCGCCGACGCCTGCAAAACTGACTGCGGCGATATTAATGAAGTCGCGACGGCGCACACCTTCACCCGCCGGTGGCGTTTCCGTCTCGATGTGCTCAACCGATGCCATGCATTATAACCCTTGCAATTGTGGCCCCTACCCACGCTCTGCCCGGACCGCTTTTGGCGATCTGGTAAAACGGATCGCGCGCAAGCGCAGGCCCGCATTCCCGGCGTAGTTCGCGGGCCTGATAGCGTCGAAACATCGCTTTTGCCAACAGCAATTTCAAAGGGGATGACACATTGTCCCGCAGTGCAGTATCGGGCGCTCATGCGTATTGCTCTTTACCAACCCGAGATTGCCGGAAACGTCGGCGCGATCCTCCGGCTTTCGGCATGTTTCGCCGTTCCGGTGGATATCATCATGCCTTGCGGCTTTGCATTTTCCGACGCCAAGCTGAAAAGGGCCGCAATGGACTATGGGCAGGCCGCCGACGTGACAAAGCATGCAAGCTTTGCCGAATTCGCGACGGCGTGCCGACAGGAAGGCCGCCGCATCATGCTGATGTCCAGCCACGCCGCAACCCGGTTGCCGCAAGTCACATTTCAGGCCGACGACGTGCTGCTTATGGGATCGGAAAGCGCAGGCGTACCCGATGACGTGCGGGACAGCGTGGACGCGCGCATCCGGATTCCGATGGCGCCGGGATTTCGATCCTTGAACATTGCAGTATCCACGGGCATCGCGCTCAGCGAAGCCTTGCGGCAAACAGGACAATATCCGGAATGATCGAGACGGCAGCCTTGGCATTGGATGCACAGCAGCAACGCGCACGCGACTGGTTCGAATCCCTGCGCGACCGGATTTGCGCCGAGTTCGAGGCGATCGAGCGCGAGGCGGGCAGCGATGCCAGCTTCACCTACACGGCATGGAATCGCGAGGCTGAAGGTCTTGCCCCCGGTGAAGGCGGCGGCGGCGTGCGCGGCGTCATGAAGGGCAAGGTGTTCGAGAAGGTGGGCGTCAACGTCTCGACAGTCGGCGGCGCATTCTCGCCCGAGTTCGCCAGGTCGATCCACGGCGCCGGAGACGACCCCTCCTTCTTCGCCACCGGCATCAGCCTGGTCGCGCATATGGCGAACCCGCATGTGCCCGCGGTGCATATGAACACGCGCTTCCTGGTTACGACGAAGCGCTGGTTCGGCGGCGGCGCAGACCTTAACCCCCCGATTCCCTATGCAGAAGATACCGCAGCGTTCCATCGGACTTTCCAGAACGCCTGCGATGCGCATGATCCCGCCCTGTATCCCGCCTTCAAGAAATGGGCGGACGACTATTTCTACATCCCCCATCGCGGCGTGCATCGGGGCGTGGGCGGCATTTTCTACGATCATCGCGATGGCGATTTCGAAGCCGATTTTGCGCTGACGCAGTCGGTGGGAGACGCCTTCCTCGCGGCCTATCCGCCTATCGTCCGCAAGCGGATGCACATGCCCTTCACGCCGGCCGAGGAGGAGCAGATGCTCGAATGGCGCGGGCGTTATGCCGAGTTCAATCTCGTCCATGATCGCGGAACGCTCTTCGGTCTCAAGACCGGCGGCAACATCGATGCGATATTGATGAGCTTGCCGCCCCGCGCCAACTGGAGCTGACATGGCGTTGCAGCCAGTCGATCCGCGCCAGGTAGCGGCGGTCGTCACGCATCTGGAAATGCGCGCAAAGCCGAAGCTGACCGCCATGTCGCCTTCGCCTCTGCGGCTGGTCCGATGGAAGACGCCCGCCCTGGAGAAATATCGCACGCTGTTCCGCCGCGTCGGAGAGCCGTGGCTCTGGTTCTCGCGCCTCGTGCTACCGGACGAAGCGGTGGAAGCCGTAATCCACGATCCTGCTGTGGAGATCTATGCAGTGTGCGATCCGCCGGGCATAGAAATCGGCCTGCTGGAACTAGACTTCCGGACCGCACCCGATTGCGAACTCGCCTTTTTCGGGCTGGTGCCGCAACTTACCGGACAGGGCAATGGCCGCTGGCTGATGGCGCAGGCCAATATGCTGGCCTGGCGCAGGGGCGTCGAGCGGTTCTGGGTGCATACCTGTACGCTCGATCATCCCTCGGCGCTCAATTTCTACATCAAGTCCGGGTTCGTGCCCTTTGGCCGTGCGGTGGAGACGTTCGACGACCCGCGGCATTTCGGCGTCCTGCCCCGCGACGCCGCGCCGCATGTTCCGCTACTTGCTCAGGCGGTGCCCTCAAGCTGACGGTAGATCCGCGCCGTCATCACCATGACATAGACCTGGATGACGGCGGATAGGGCAGCCGTCGCCAGTCCCGCGACCAGCACTGCGATATCGGGGCCGCCGACCAGCCCACCGATAACGCCGAACACCGATTGGGTTGCAGTCTGCACTATAGTGACCAGAAAGACTAAAACGATGATGAACCCAGCAAGCCGCCAAAATTGGCCGCGCGTCAGCGCCCAACTTTGGCGAACGGCGTCGAGCGGCGTCACCGGACGATCAATCACTACGGCATTCAGCAAAAAAAGGCGCACGCCGACAAAGCCTAGCGCGGCGAAGACCACGACCGTCAGGAGAGCGGTGACCGCCGCCATGCCTACAACGATGCTGATCAGCCCCGCCAAGACAGTCAGCACGATAACGACAGCTCCGCCTCCCATCGTGACGAGCAATCCCGCCCCGATCAACACGGGTAAACGTTGCAACCCAAGTTTCATGGCCTCGCCAACGCTGATCCCCGGACGCACGGCGAGCGCATAGATGGCAAGAACGCCGATGACACTGATTGCAACCATGAGGGCGAAGCCTAGCCAGAAGCCGGGGGGAATAGCCTGAAATGCCAATATTGCAGTTTTGCGGTCTCCCATCTGCCTCAGGCAATCCGTTACTGAGGCAGGTATTAGCTGCTGAAATATTACCGGAGGCAGCGCGAGAAACACGAAAGCGACCGGAAACAGCAGCCCGCCTTCGCGCTTGATGAACACGACCGTTTCTTCCCACGCCCTGCCGATCGAAAGAGGCTTCATTGTCCCGCTACTTCCCTTTGAGGTAAGGGCAACCCTTGATCGCGGCGCAATGGCAAGTCAAGAAAGGCGCATGGATCATTCCGAGACAACACAGGACACTGTCGAATGGCGGCGCAGCGATGCGCCTGTTCCCTACCCAGAGGCGCTGGCCGACATGGAGGAACGTGCCGCAGCCGTCGCAGCCGGCAATGCGCCCGAGCGCATCTGGTTGCTGGAGCATCCGCCGCTCTACACGGCCGGGACCAGCGCTGATGTCGCGGAACTGCTCGACCCGCGCTTCCCGGTCTATGACGCCGGACGCGGCGGACGCTACACCTATCATGGGCCGGGGCAGCGCGTCGGCTATCTGACGCTGGACCTTGGCAAGCGGGGCAAGGACATCCGCAATTTCGTCCATAATCTCGAAGGCTGGGTGATCGACACGCTGGGCGACTTAGGTGTCGAAGCGCGCCGGGCAGAGGGCCGCATCGGCATCTGGACCGACGACCGAGACGGGCACGAAGCGAAGATCGGCGCGATCGGCGTGCGCGTTCGGAAGTGGGTCACGATCCATGGCTTTTCCGTCAATGTCGATCCGGACCTGTCCCATTTTAGCGGCATCGTGCCATGTGGCATCGCGGAATTTCCTGTCACCAGCCTCGCCGCCCTAGGCAGGCATGTGCCGCTATCCGACTTCGACTCCGCGCTTCAAGCACGCTCCGGCGCATTCCTTGCTCGCCTTGGGCGATGCGGACGGTAAGCTTACTTGCCCGTAAACCCACGAGCTTGACGAAGCCTAACCGCCCGTTAAGGTCACGCACAAAGCATAGCCCTCCGGGAGCACAGGATGAAGTCATTGCCGAACGCGCGACGCACCATAATGTTTACGGCCATGGCGCTGTCGCTCGCGTCCTGCGGAGGCAAAAGCAGCGAAAGCACGAACAGCGTCGCGATGAAGGATCTTGAAGTCGTCGATGGCACCGCTTCGGATGCCATGACCGATCTGGACGGGGTAAAATCGGAAGGCACGGCGATGACGCCTTCCAACGACAGTGGCGCGGCGTCTGCGCCCAAGTCCAAGGCTGGCGCGAACGCAGCCGAACCGGCAGGAAACGCCGCCGACACTGAAGTCATAGCGGACCAGTAAAGCTTTTCCGCTCCATTCGTCGCGTTCTTGCACAGGGACGCTGACAGCCTGCCATCATTGCGATAGTGCAGGCGAAAAGCCGCCGATAATCAAGGATTAGTGAAGAGTGATGCGTCCCTCCATCCGCCCTGCCCTGCTCGCCACAGCATTATTCTGTGCCGTCGCCGCCCAGCCTGCACAGGCGCAATTCTTCTGGTCGCCGCCGGACCTGTCCACGCCGCCTGTCACTGGCGCTGAGCCGAGCCTGGGGCTGAACCTGCCCGATGCGACGCCTGATGAACTGAACGCGGGCCTCGTCTGGAACCTGCGCGCGGCGTTGAACGTCGCGGCGCTACAGTGCGATTTCGAGCCGACGTTGCTGACGGTGTCCAATTACAACGCCATGATCGCGCATCATAACAAGGAGTTGCAGACAGCCTTCGACACCCTCGGCAAATATTTCCAGCGTACGGCTGGCAAGGGCAAGCCCGGCCAGCAGGCGCTCGATCAATATGGCACGCGCATCTATTCCGGCTATTCGACGGTGCAGGCGCAGCGCAATTTCTGCCAGACGGCGGGTTCCATCGGACGCGATGCGATCTTTGCCAATCGCGGCGCGCTGATCGACCTTGCCCGCAGGCGCATGGGCGAACTCAAGAAGTCGCTGGTCCTGACCGGCGAGCGCTACTTTGGCACGCCGGGGTCCAGCTATACGGCCGCTATTCCACCGCTTAACGACGAGTGCTGGAAGAAGGGCAAGTTGCTCACCAGTTGTAAGGCGCGCTGGGATGCAGAGGCCGCCAAGAAGCCGGCCGGCTGACGGTCCTTAGCGCAGGCCCAATGTCTTGTGCGTCTGGAGCGTGAGCCGCCATTGCGGCCGCTCCATGACGAACGCGATCGCGTCTTCGACATTCTGGACGCCACGAATGTCGTCCATCGGCTGGATCAGCCAGTGCGCAAATGACCAGCGCTCCATGGCTTCGTAATCGCTCCCCGGTTGCGGCCATACCAGCTTCAATTCATTGCCTGATGTCTGCACGACCTCACTTCCCGCCTTCGGGCTGACGCAGACCCAGTCGATGCCGGGATGCACGGGCAGCGTGCCGTTGGTTTCGATCGCAATCTCGAACCCGGCGGAGTGCAGCGCATCGACCAGCGCATCATCCACCTGAAGCATCGGCTCACCCCCCGTCAGGACGATGTACCGGCCCGCCATGCCCGTGCCCCAGAAGCCCGCCACCGCCGCCACGACCTGGGCAGCATCGGCGAACTTGCCGCCGCCCAAGCCGTCCGTGCCGACGAAATCGGTATCGCAAAAGTGGCAGACGGCCGTCGCGCGGTCGACTTCCCGCCCCGACCACAGGTTGCAGCCCGCGAAACGCAGGAACACCGCGCGTCGCCCGGCCTGCATCCCCTCCCCCTGCAAGGTGAGGAACATTTCCTTGACCGCATAGCTCATCGGATCACGGCTTTACGGCGTAGCGGGTCGGATCGGGCAGGCCCGCCTCTTCGAAGCCCTTGGCGCGCAGGCGGCAGCTATCGCACGATCCGCAATGCAAACCATCGGGCGTGGGATCGTAGCAGGACCAGCTCATCCCCGCGTCCAACCCGAGACGGTCGGCTTCGCGGACGATATCGGCCTTGCTCATATGTTGGAGCGGCGCGTTGATCCGCACGGGCTTGCCCTCCACCCCGGCCTTGGTGGCGAGGGCGGCCATTGCCTGAAACGCCTCGATGAATTCGGGGCGGCAGTCGGGGTAACCCGAATAATCGAGCGCATTGACGCCGATATAGATGTCCTGCGCGCCCGTGACTTCGGCAAAGCCCAGCGTCAGCGAGAGGAAAATCGTGTTGCGCGCAGGCACATAGGTCACCGGGATATCCGCGCCGACGCCGCCTTTCGGAACCGCGATATCGGCAGTGAGCGCCGATCCGCCGAACGCTGAGAGGTCCAGCGGCAGAACGATGTGCGACATGACATTCAGGGCGCTGGCGACCCGCGTCGCTGCCTGCAACTCGACTCGATGGCGCTGATTATAGTCGATGGTCAGCGCGAAGAGCCGGTGCCCCGCCTCGCGCGCCAGGCCGCCTGCGACCATGGAATCCAGCCCGCCGGACAGCAAGATGACGGCGAAGCTGTTAGATTGATGTGACATGCCCGTCCGCTACTCCCGCGAGCCACGCCGCGCAAGACCGGCGCCGCGCTGTGCCGTCAGCGGCAGATGCCGACGTGCCGGCCTTCGATGGCTGCGGCAAATGGCGCGCCATCGGCAATGCCCTGCGACTGGAGCTGGAACAGGCGCGGGGTCTCGATGCGAATGTCCGTCCGTTCATTGCCCGCTGCGCCGCAATCGTTGGTGACCGACACCTGCCGCTCCGAGTCCGTCACGACGAAGCGTGCGCATTGGTGCCGCACCTGACGCAACTGCAATAGCTGGCGCCTGTCGCCCAGGCACAAACGCCGCTCGCGCCCCGTTTCCCGATCTTTCAGCACCCATTGACCCGATTCGAGAGCGGCAAGTTCCTTAGGCGGAGACGCGACCGGCAAAGGATGCCCTGCCCCGCTCAAGGCCACGCACATAACCGCACCGGCTATCGCCACGCGTAAAAACGAGCAGATCATTATACCTAAATCCCACTGGCGCGTGCCTTTCGGCGTACCGCGCTCCGTCACCCCTTGCAGTCTTTCCCTTCGCACAGGATTGTGGCGACTTGATAGCCACCGCTCCACGATCCTGCCGCAATCGTAACGATGTTTAGTTAGCGAAGCTGACCAGTGCGATCGGGAATATCCGCGAACAGAAAGCGCAATCGACGTTGATCTGCCCCTCTTCGTCCGCCATGTCCGCGCGCTCGCTTGCCGGAAAGCGGGAGATCACGTCGCGGATATGCTCGAAATTGCATCGGCATCCCTTGGCGATCTTCGCCGGGTCCGTCACGCGCACTTCCTCTTCCTCGTGGAACAGGCGCCACACGATGTCCGACAAAGGCAGGCTGTCGTCTGTCAGTTCCTCGTCCTTCAGCGTTTCGGCCAAAGCCTGCACATGCTCCCATTCGGGATGGTTATGGCGGACATGCAAGCGCTCGCGCCCCACTTCCCCCTCCGGCATATGCTGCAGGAGCACTCCTGCGGCGAGGCATTTGCCGTTCGCATCGTGCCGCGTGCCGATCTGCACGAAGCTCGGGATCTGTTCGGATTGCGAGAAATAATGCTCCGCCGCCTTGCCGAGCGACTCGCCCTCCAGCGGGACGATACCCTGATAGCGCGACGCGCCGCCATTTTCCGCAGGTGCGGCCTGATCGAAGGTGATCGCAAGATAACCCTTGCCGAACAGCCCGAACAGCGTGGGATCGGTGCCAAGCTCGGCCAGCCGGTCCGCATCGAACTGCACATAGCCGCGCACGGCCCCGGCCTGATAGTCGGCTACCAGCAAGCTGACGACGCCCGCCTCTGTCTGCGCCTGAAGGGTCAATTGCCCGTCGACATGCTTCAACGTCGACCCGAGCAACGCCGCAATGACCAGCGCCTGCGCCAGCAGCCGCTCGATCGGTGGCGGATAGGCATGCGCGGCCAGCACTTCGTCCAGCACCGGCCCCAGCCGCACGAGGCGGCCCCGGACATGGCGCGATGGTATGCTGAAGCCGATGGCCTGGTCGAGATCGATGGAAGTAGGCAAATCAAAGTCCTGTCATCGTCGTCCCGCGAAGTGGAACGACGCGCTTTGTAGCGAACCGGAAATATAGGAACGCCCTACAGCTTTCCAAGCGCCCAGAGCAGCACGGACTTCTGCGCGTGCAGACGGTTCTCCGCCTCGTCCCAGATCAGCGATTGCGGCCCGTCGATCACCTCATCGGTCACTTCCTCGCCGCGATGGGCGGGCAGGCAGTGCAGGAACTTCGCGTTCGGCTTCGCCTGCGCCATCAGCGCGGCATCGACCTGATAGGGCATCATCGCGGCGAGCTTGTTGTGGGCATGCTCCTGCCCCATCGATATCCAGGTGTCGGTGACGATGATATCTGCCCCGCGCGCGACTTCATTGGCATCGCGCGACAGGCTGATTTTTGCACCCCGCCCTGTCGCTTCCTCGGCGAAGCGCGGGTCGGGTTCATAGCCCTGCGGCACGCCGATGCGCACGTTGAACTTCATCAGGCCCGCCGCTTCGATAATCGAGTGCAGCACGTTATTGCCATCGCCCAGCCACGCCCATTCGCTGCCCGGCAACGCCACGCCATGCTCGATCACCGTCAGCAGGTCCGCCATGATCTGGCAGGGATGCGACATATCGGTGAGGCCGTTGATGACGGGAACGGTAGCATGATGCGCCATTTCCTCGATCTTGGCATGATCGTCGGTGCGGATCATGATCGCGTCGCACATCCGCGAGAGGACGCGCGCCGTATCGGCGACTGATTCACCGCGTCCCAACTGGGTCGATCCGCCGTCCAAGACGATGCTCGTGCCGCCAAGCTGACGAACCGCCATGTCGAAGGACACGCGCGTCCGGGTAGAGTTTTTCTCGAATATCATCGCCAGGGTGTACCCGGCGAGCGGTGCGTCGGCATCGACCTTGCCCTTCGGCCAGCCTATGCGCGCAGCCTTCCGGTCGATCGCGTCGTTAATCATCGCGGCAACGGCGTCGCCGCCCGCATCGGACAGGTTCAGGAAATGTCTGGTCATAGTCGCCAATCCTCTTGGCATCCCCCATCGTTCCGTTCGAGCCTGTCGAGAACTAGTGTAGGAACCTAAGTTCTCGACAGGCGCTTCTCGACTTCGCTCGAAGCTGCTCGAAACGAACGGATTGAGCGAATGATTAGGCCGCTTGCGGCACCTTGAAGCTCCGTGCACCTGCGGACAGGCGTTCGACACATTCGCTGATGTGGCTTTCCTCGATCACCAGCGGCGGCAGGATACGGATTACGTTCTGCCCTGCGGACACCGTCAGCAGCCCGTGATTGTCGCGCAGATGGGCGACGAAGCTGCGCGCTTCCGCTGTGTCTTTGAGCTTCAGGCCCAGCATCAACCCCACGCCGCGCACGCTGTCGAACAGCGTGTCGTGGTTCGGGATCATCTGCTCCAGAGCCGAGCGCAGGCGGTTGCCCATGGCTTGCACCTGCTCAAGGAAACCCGGCTCCATAACCACGTCCATCACCGCGCTGCCCGCCGCCATCGCCAGCGGATTGCCGCCATAGGTAGATCCGTGCGTACCGGCCACCATGCCCTTCGCCGCCTCTTCGGTGGCAAGGCATGCGCCGAGCGGGAAGCCGCCGCCGATGCCCTTAGCGACCGCCATGATGTCGGGCGTCAGGCCATATTGCTCATGCGTGAAGAAGGTGCCGGTGCGGCCATAACCGCACTGCACCTCGTCGAGGATCAGCAGCAAGCCATGCTCATCGCACAGCGCGCGCAGGCCGGTCAGGAACTCAGGGGTAGCGGCAGTGACACCGCCCTCGCCCTGGATCGGCTCCAGCAGGAAACCGGCAGTGCTGTCGTCGATCCGCGCCTTGGCTGCCTCCAGATCGTTGAACGGCACCACGTCGAAACCGGGCAACAATGGTTCGAACCCGTCGCGCATCTTGGGCTGGCTGGTCGCGCTGATCGTGCCCAGCGTCCGCCCGTGGAAGGCATTGTCGAAGCTGATGATCTTGTGCTTGTGCGGATTGCCGTTGGCATAGTGATAGCGGCGCGCAGTCTTGATCGCGCACTCAACCGCTTCCGCGCCCGAGTTGGTGAAGAACACCGTGTCCGCAAACGTCGTATCGACCAGCCGCTGCGCGAAAGCCTCACCCTGCGGACTGCCATAAAGGTTCGACACATGCATCAGTGTCGCAGCCTGATCGGCGACCGCCTTGGTCAGGACGGGATGGGCATGACCCAGCAGATTGACAGCAATGCCGCTCGCGAAATCCAGATAGCGCTCGCCGCGTTCGCCGATGAGGTAGCATCCTTCCCCTCGGACCGGCCGTACATCGCACCGGGGGTAAACGGGCATGAGCGGCGTAATCGACATGAGCGTCCCTTTCAGTTTACGTGTACTTCACGAGGGCGGGTGATCGTTGGCAAAAGCGCCGGAAAGCAAAAAGGCGGCCCCCGCCGGGCCGCCCTGTTGCGAGGAACGCCTATACAGCCACGCGAAGCGGAGCGTCAACACCGCTCATGACGCGCCGCCGCCAACGATTCGGGGTCTGGACCGACAGTGCAGGAGCCGGGTATCGCGTCCTGATGACAATGCCTGAGTCCCCTGAGTTGGCGGTGATAAGCCACGACAGTTTCACGGCAGGGATCGCCGTCATCGCTGCGCAGATCCGCGCCGACGATTGGAAACCGGATTACCTGGTCGCCATTGGTCGTGGCGGTCTGGTTCCCGGCGCGTACCTCAGCCACGCCAGCGGCCACAAGCTGCTCTCGGTGGACCTCAGCACGGAAGAATTCGGCTTCTCCGGCGCGCTTCTGCATGAACTCGCCGAAAAGACGCAGGCGGGCCAGCGCCTGTTGATCGTCGACGACATCAACGATTCCGGTTCGACCATCCTCTATCTACGGGATGCCATAATGCAGGCGGGAGGGCGATTGGAGAATATCCGCATTGCCGTGCTGCTTAACAACATCCGGTCGGCGGCAAGCGTCGACTATGCAGCGGAATCCATTGATCGCGCTATCGACAAGCGCTGGTTCGTTTTTCCATGGGAAGCGATGGCGCCCGAAGCATCGATCATCGCCGATGCAGAGGCTGTTCCCGGCAGGCTGGCCTGATTAGCCGATCTGCTCCCATGCGTCGGCGATTTCCGCGACCATGGCCCGCGCCTGCTCGATTGGCTCGATTGTGCGCTCACGCACGCCTTCCAGCAGAAGCTTGCGCGAGGCGCGATAGATCTGCGCCAGCGAAACCGCGATCTCGCCACCACGATCGAAGTCGAGGCTCGATTCCAGCGCATGCAGGATGGACGCGGCGCGCGCCTGCTTGTCCGAAGCCTTGGCAGCGTCATCTTGGCGTTGCGCCAGGATCGCAGCGTCGAAAGCAAAGATCAACTCATCGAACAGGATTTTGACGAGGCCATGCGGCGTCGCGCCTTCGATCCGGCTGCCTGCGTGAATGGCGGCATAGGCGCGGCTGGCGCTGTTGGCCCGTGCGGTTGCGCCGATGCCTGCATATCCCTGGCTGTTGAACATGAGTCTGGTCCCTTGAATAAGATTATTGTGAAGTTGAGGCGGTTTCGTAGAGGTCAGCTATTGCTGCCGGTCCAAACCTTGATCTGCTGGTCGAGATAGCTCTGCGTCGCCTTCAGCGCGGCAAGCTTGGTATCCATCGCCGAATAGACGGCCGAGAGACGTTCCTCGTAATTTTCCATATCGGCATTCAGCTTCTCAAGCTGCTCGGCATAGGCTTTCTTAAGGTTGTCATATTTCGCAGACGAATTCTTAAGAGCGCCGTCGGTGCCGAGCAGCGCATCGCTGACCTTCGTAACGGCACCGGCAAGGCCCGGATTGGTGTCGCTGGTGACGGTCGGGTTCAGCATCTGCGTCACGGCGGCAGGATTGGCGGCAATAGCGGCGTCGAGTTGGGCGGTGTCCACCTTCAGCGTACCGTCGCGATTGGTGCCGACGCCAAGGTCGCCCAGCGTGCGGTACGGACCCGATGTCGCCAGAACCGACGAGCTGAGGCGCGAAAGCTGCCGGACCATGTCGCGCACGCCGGAGTCGCCGATCAGCGGACCCGATGACGACGCATCGTCGCCCACGGCCGTGGCGGTGTTCAGCGCCGTGCGCAGCGTGTTGTAAGCGGAGACGAACTCCGTCACCAGATCGCGCATCGTGGTCGTCGGCTCGGTGCTGGCTACGGTGACGCTGGTGCCCGGCGCGGCCTTGTTAAGGTCGATGCGGATATAGGGGATCGCGGTGTCGACGGTGTTGCTGCTGTTGCGCATTTCCACGCCATCGACGTTGATGATGCTGTCGAGCGCCGTCGACTTCTGCGTCATGGTGCTGGCGGTGCCGGTGGTGGCGAAGCGTTGCAGATCGGCATCCGCCGTGCCCGGTGCGATGGAGAAGCCGTTGGCCGCGCCAGTCTGGCCTTTCAGAACCAGACGCGCGCCGCGATTGTCGGTCACGACCGAAGCGCCGACGCCCGATCCCGAGGCGTTGATGGCCGCTGCAAGGCCCTCCAGCGTGTTGTTGGAGGACGTTATTTCGATTGCGTAGTCCTTGCCGCCTGCTGTCAGCGTCAGCTTACCCATACCCACGGCCGTCGTCTTGGCCGCAAGGAAGCCCGACTCGTTGGTCTGGCTGGCGGCAAGCTGTTCGACTTCGATCTGCGCGGGCAGGCCCTTAGGCACACCGCCGGGGAGCAGGCTGACGCCGACGATCGTGGGGTCGTTGGAGGCGGGCTGGCCCGAAAAGCCGGTGCCATCGACGAGATCCGTCAGCGACTTGGCGAAATTGGTGAGTGCGCTGGATGCGGAGGCGAGGCCCGAAATCCGCGCGTTGTTCAGTGCAACCTTGGTGTTGATCGCCGCTTCTTTGGGACCACGCACCGCCGCCGTCAGGTCCGACACGATTTGTGCCGAGTTGATCCCCGATCCTACTCCCAGGGAAGTGGCGATGCTGTTGCTGATCGAAGACATGACGTGCGATCCTTTCAAGGAGAAAGAACGGCAGATCGCCGAAGATCTTTAGGGACTTTTTTCGCCGCACAGAGCGCGACGGAGGCGTCGGAAATCAGGCGACCTGCGAGAGGATCTGATCGACGGTGCCCGGCTGCACATGCGCCTGAGAGGCATGCGCCAGTGCGGCATTGGCCACGAGCGACTGTGCAATGCGCGCTGCCTGCTCCAGCATATCCTTGCTGGCGGGAAGCGGCACGATCACGATGGGCGTCGGCACCAGCGCCTGAAGCGCGGCATTCGCGCTTTCGGCTGCCTGCGCGCTATTTCCGGCTGCGCGGATGGACGCCAATATGTCCGCGACCTGCGCCTGCGTTCGCGCAGTTTCCGCCGCGCTTGCCAATTGGTCTTCGGTGCCGGTCGCGATGTCCGCGCCTTCGGTCAGTTCATCGGCGGGAACGGATGCGGCATCGGCACGCTGTCCTGCATCGACGGTGGAACGCACGGGCGCAACCGGCAGGATCGGGCGCGGCGCCACTCGATCTACTGGCGATATCTCGCTGATCTGCACATAGTCGTTCATAACGCATCATCCTAATGCGTCCCCGTGAAGATAATACGGACGAACGAGGCTAAACTTTAATTCACCTTTTTGTGCCGCCCGGAAGCTGGCCTTCGGCATCGAATTTCAGCGCGTCGGGCACGGTGATGAAGGGCCGGTCCATCTCGCTCGCCATCTTGTTCTCGACCCGGAAGACGAAGGCCAGCACGGTCGCGACGGCCATATACAGCGCCTCGTCTACGATCTGCCCGGCGCGAGAGGTGAAGTAGATGGCGCGGGCGAGTTCGGGATATTGCAGCACCGGCACCTTGTTCGTGTCGGCCAGTTCGCGGATAGCGGCCGCAATCTCGTCACTTCCCCGCGCGACCACGACCGGCGCGGAATCCTTGCCGGGATGATAGCGCAGCGCCACGGCGAAATGCGTTGGGTTGGTGATGATGACATTGGCTTCGGCAACCGCCTTGCGCGCCGATCCGCTCAGCATCTGAAACTGCCGCTGGCGGATCTGCCCTTTCATCTCGGGCGAACCTTCGCTTTCCTTATGCTCGTCCTTTACTTCCTGCTTGGTCATGGCGAGCCGTTTGCCGCGCTGGAAAATCTGCGCGGGCACGTCGATCCCGGCGACGATCATCAGCGCGCCCGCCATCGCAATGCAGGCGAAGATGAAGATGCGACCCAGTTCCATCAGCGCAGGTTCAAGCCCCGCCGTGCCAAGGCCGACGATCGCCTCCATCCGGCCCCATATGAGCCAGAAGCCGACCGCGCCCATAAGCGCCACCTTGGCCAGCGACTTCAATAACTCCATCAAACCCTGTGGGCCGAAGATGCGCTTGAGGCCACTCATCGGATTGAGCTTGGATGCCTTGGGCGAAAATGCGCCTGCGCGGAAGCCGAGCGATCCCAGAATCGCGGGTGCAGCGATTGCCGCGACCACGGTTGCCAACAGGATCGCCGCGACCGGGAAGGCGATGGTTTGCAACAGCGCATAACCACGCTCCGCCGGCGAGAAATCGACCAGATCCGCGCGGTCGAACCGCAGGCCACGGCGCAACATATCACCCATTGCAGAGAAGAGCATCGGCCCGGTCACCGCCATGCAGCCGACGCCCGCCATCACGACCAGCGCCGTGCCTAATTCCCTCGACTGGAGGATATCGCCATTCTTGGCGGCTTCCCGCAGCTTCTTGGCTGTCGGCTTCTCGGTTTTCTCGCCGCCGCCGGTAGGGTTCTGCGCCATCGCCTAGTGCCCCGTCGCGATCGCTTCGGCCTGCTCAAGGCCCGCGCGCAAGGAAGCGCTGATCCCCTGCCCCATGATCGGTGCCGCCATCGCCATCAGCACAAGGCCGAAGAGCAGCGTCACCGGCAAGCCCACCGAGAACAGATTGAGCGACGGCGCGGACCGCGCCAGCATCCCCATGATAAGCTGCACCAGCACCAGCGCGAAACCGACCGGCAACGCCACAGTCAGCCCCGCGCCCAACAGCGTACCGCCGAACATCACGAGATTATAGGCCGCCTCCCCCGACAGCATGGGGCCGCCCGGCGGCAACGCCTGATAGCTTTGCACGACATAGCTCACCAGCATCAGGTGCCCGTCCATCGACAGCAGGATGAAGGTCGCAAGGATCGAGAGATATTGCCCGACGGCCTGCGTCGATTGCCCCGACAGCGGATCGACCATCGCGGCAAAGCCCAGGCCCATCGTATTGCCGATCGTCTCTCCCGCGACGAACGCCGCCGCATAGCCGATCTGGAGAGCGAACCCCATGGCGAGCCCGGCCAGCACCTCGCCGACGACCATCGAAATGCCCGCGAACGTCGCGATGCCGCCCGCGGGCAGCGTGATCGTAACAGTATTCACGGCCGCAATGCCGAGCGCGAGGCTCAATATGAGACGCAATTGTACCGGGACCGCGTTCGCGCCGAAGATAGGCGCAGCGATGAACGCCGCGCCGGGCCGGATCATCGCGATCAGCCAGATCCAGAGCTGCGCCTCGACCCCGATGAAGCCCGGTGCGATCACTTGAGGACGTCCGGAATACGTTCGAATATCTCGCGCGTGAAATCCGCGATCAGCAGCAGGATCGATCCGCCGAACAGCGCCAGCGTCGCCGCGACGATGATGAGCTTGGGCACGAAACTGACGGTCTGTTCATTGATCGAAGTCGCCGCCTGGATCATGCCGATGATGACGCCACCGATCAGCGCGGGCAGCAAAATCGGACCAGCGGCCAGCGCCGTGATCCATAATGCCTGCTGCGCGAGGCCCATGAAGAAGTCGGTGTTATCCATGGGTAGATCCGTCCTGCCCATTGCCCCTCAGCCGTTCGGTTCGAGCAGCTTCGAGCGAAGTCGAGAAGCGCTCGTCGAGAACTGAGGTTCCGAGAACAGTTCTCGACAGGCTCGAACCGAACGGATGGGGGTGGATCAGGTTCACCTTCAACATCACGTCGCAAACGATCCCGCAAGCGACCCCATCGTCAGTGCCCATCCGTCTACAAGAACGAACAGCAACAGCTTGAATGGCATGGATATGATAGTCGGCGATAGCATCATCATGCCCAACGCCATCAACGTCGACGCCACTACCAGATCGATGATCAGGAACGGCAGAAAGATCATGAACCCGATCTGGAACGCCGTCTTCAACTCGCTCGTCACGAATGCGGGCAGCAGGATCGTGAACGGCACATCCGCGACCGTGCGGAACGGCGGCGCTTCGGCGAGGCCGGAAAACAGCTTCAAGTCGCTCTCCCGCGTCTGCTTCGCCATGAAGTTATGCAGCACCTTGCCACCACGCCCGACGGCTTCCTCGATGGAAATCTGGCCGTTGCCGTATGGGGTGTATGCCTGCGCGCTGATCTGGTCGATCGCGGGCCGCATCACGAAGAGCGAGAGGAACAGCGCAAGGCCGACCAGCACCTGGTTGGGCGGCGTCTGCTGCAACCCCAGCGCCTGCCGCAGCAGCGACAGCACGATGATGATCCGGGTAAAGCTCGTCATCATCAGAACCAGCGACGGCAATACCGTCAGCAGGCTCATCAGGATAAGGATTTGCAGCGAAAGCGAGAGCGGGCGACCATCGCCCGAAACCTGGTTCATGGCGCGCGACAACGCGCCCGATGCCGCCGCAGGACCGGCAGGCGGCGCGGCCGCAGGCGCGGCTTGGGCGAAGGCGGGGTCGATAAGCAGAAAGGCCGCGCACAAAGCCACGGCCAGGATCAGGAACCACTTCAACGCGGTAGATGCGGGAAATCGAATGCCCTTAGCGAACACGCCCGAAGCCCCCGGCGATCTCCGCTGCCGAAGCGCCTGCCAAGCTCTTAGGCACCGCCTTGCCCTCGGCCAGTTTCTCGATGCGGCTTCGTGTGATAGCAATCAGCAACCGCTGCCCGTCGAACTCCACGATCGCAAGCTTGCCGAACGTACCCATTGGCATCGCCTCGACGATCTTCAGCGCCCGCTCGCCCTGCCCGCCGATCATGCCGGGCTGAAACCTCTTCCAAAGCCACAAGGCTCCGAATGCCATGCCGCCGACCAATGGCACCATGATCAGAAGCCTGATGATATAATCCAGCATGTATGTCCCCGCGCCCGATAGTACACCGGCCCGCGATCAGCCGCGTCGTTCGACGCCGGCCATCCGCGTTTCGGTGTTGGCGACTTCGACGATCCGGATGCCATAACGCCCGTTCACCGTCACCACTTCGCCTTTGGCGATCAGCGCACCATTAACCATAATGTCAAGCAATTCATCGGCCTGCCGGTCTAATTCGACAATGCTGCCTTCAGCGAGGTCCATGACTTCGGCGAGCTTCAGCGACGTGGAACCCACCTCGACGGAGAGGCGCACGGGGATGTCGGCCAGCAGGCGGAACTGCCGGTTGTCGGCATAGCGCGCGCCAAATGCGGCGACTGCGCCATCGATGCGGGGGGCTTCGCTCATGTCACTCATTGCATTGGTCCTTAATTCATCTTTTCGATCATGAACGCCACACGCCCGTCCTGCTCGCCGATGGAGCCCTGGGCAATGATGCGGTCGCCCACGATGAGCGGGAGATTCCGGTTGATATGTACGGGAATGACGTCACCCGGCTGAAGCGCGATCAGCTCGGTCAGCGAGAGGCTGGGGCGCGCCAGCACGGTGCGGGCAGGCAGGCGGATGTTGGACATCTGCCGCTCGATGCGTGTCTGCCACACGGGGTCGGTGACGATATTCTCATCATGCACCTTCGATCCGGTCAGCGCCTCCACGGCGCGCAAGGCGGCCAGCGGGAAGACGATGTCGATCGGCCATTGCTCGTTGCGGATCAGGCTGACGGTGAAACGCTGCACGACCATCTGGTCGGTCGCGGGCATGGCAGCGGCAAAGCCGACGCCGACCTCGCGCGTGGCCAGCGCAATGTCGAGCGGCATGACGTCCTGCCAGCAGGACGCGAGTTGCTCGACGATCTGCTGCGAGAGGCGCGTGATGAGCCGGTCTTCGGTGGGCGTAAATTCGGCACGCGCTGGCATTGTGCGGTTGCCGATGCCGCCATAGAAGCAATCCACCAGCGTGGAGATCATGCCCGCGTCTAGCCGCAGCAACATGTTCCCTTTCAGCGGCAGTGCACGATAAATGCCGATGCTGGAGGAACTGGGTACGTCCTGCGACCATAGCGCGAAGTCGACGACGGACACAGGCTGCATCTGGACATCAGGGCGTGATCCGACAAGGGGTTCCATGACTGCCCGCAATCGCCGGCAGAGCTTGTCGCCCAGCCGGTCGAGGCCCGACAGCATTACGGGCGCCTGGGCATCGCCCTTGCCGAATGCGAAAGATTGTACGTCGTCCATTAATTGTCAGTCCCCGGTCAACACCAAGGGACTGACCCGGTATCGACAACCCTATTGAATAACGAAATTGGTAAAATAAACGTTATCAATGCCCCCGTAGCCGGTTTTCTGTTTCAGTACCCCATTGATAATGCTCTTTAATTTCTTCTGCAGCGCTTCCTTGCCCTGCGGCGTTTCGAGGGCCGTCTGATCTTGCTGCGCCAGTTCCATCAACACTGCGGACCGGATCGCCATCTCGTGAGTCGTCATCGCCTGGATCACCCGGCCGTCATAATATGTGCTCACCGCGACGGCGATTTGCGCGAAGGCGTCGCTGTCGGCCATGTTGGAGGTGAAGGGCGCCTGCACCTGGAAGTAGGTCGCCTGATATTTCGACGGATCGGCGGGTGTGGGCAAGTCTATGCCCTTGTCGGCGACTGGCCCATGGCCCTTGCCGGGTGCGGCGTGCGCGGCGGAACTCTCGACGCTGTCTTCGCTCTCATGCGCGCCTTCGGGGGCGGCATGCGCTGCGGCGATGTCTTCGGGGTTTTCCCCTTTCAGGACCAGCACAGGCTTGTTGGGATCGATCTTGGGGCCGGTATCTTCCTTGGAGAAGAAGCCCGCCGCATACAGTCCGCCGGCCGTGCCGCCGCCGCCCAGCAGCGCCACGGCGGCCAGGATGATGATCATCTTGCCCTTGCCCTTGCCTTTGCCCTTGGCTTTCTTCGGTGCGGCGTCGTCACTCATCTTTCAGTCCCCTTGGGTAGCGCTGGTCGTCGGCAGGATCGGTCCCCGACCGATCACCATGGATCGATCAGGCGTAGCGTGCGCGACGGGTCGTGTCGGATGACCGGCTGTCCGCCGTGTCGCGTGGCTCCGCCTGACTAGATACGGTCGCGTCGGAGGAAACTTTATGGTTGCGGGGATTATTACCATTTTGGCCCGATTGATTCTGGCCCTGGGCCAGCGCGGCGTTGTTGGAGCCTTGGCCGGACTGCCCCTGTGACGATGTCTGGGTCTGCGATTGGGACTGCCCGCCAGTGCCCTGCCCCGTCGCCGTATCGGCCCGCGAAGGCTCATGCACATGCGCAACGCGCTGGACAGTCACCTCGTCGATCTTCACTGCCGCGAGTTGCGCGTCGGCCTTTAGCAGGTTGCGGTCCTGCATCAGCATCGACTCGGCGGCCTTCGTTTCCACGGTCAGCGTAACATTTGCGCCCTGCTCACCGGGCCGGATATCGACGCGCATCGGCCCGAGGTTTTCCGGCGACAGGCGGAAGCTGCCATGCCCCTCCCCCTTGCTCAGCGCCGCGATCTCGCGCGCAAGTCCGTCGATCCACTGTCCACCCGATCCCATGTCGATGACCTGCTGGCCCAGCGAGGCGGAGAGATCGGTAACGGGTGCCGCCGCGGGAGACTGGATGGCGTAGCCGAGTGTTGGGTTGGAGGCTGCGGGTGCCACCGCTCCGTCGACCGAGAGCGTCGTGGTATCGGACAGAGCGCGATCGAGGGGCTTGGCTCGTTCCTGCGCGGGAAGGACGGAAGCCATCATCGCAAGCTCCTCCCGCCCCTTATGGCTCAACAAAGCCGATACGCCTTGCGCCGCCGACTTCAGGCCAGCGACATCAGGAAGCGTTGCCCCCGCGTCCTTGCCGTCTGATTTCACGCTGGGTTGGACAGCGGTCAACCCCATCAATTTGGCAGTCACTTCGGGCGGCAAGTCCTTCTGCCGCGCTAATCCGGCCAGAAGCGGCACGGTGGCGTTCTGCTGACGCACGAGCGGCGCCGGCTGGGTATCACCATCCGCGACCATTTGTGCCCTGCTGTCCGCAGTCACGGCCTTCTTCACTGTCGCTCCAGGGGCGCGTGGCTTATCCACCACCGGCGGTAAGTTGACGGTTGGTTGAGGCACAGCGTCTTGAAGAGCCGCCCCGGTCTTGTCCGTGCCGATCGCCATCGGAGCTTTCTCCGCTTTGGTCGATTTGCCAGGCGGAGTTTCCAGAGGTGGAGCGACCCTTACGGTTTGCGTGGTCGGCACGACCACGGGATCGCCGGGCTGGCTCGATTGCGCCAGTGCGGCTCCAATATCGATCTCGTCTTCTGAAACAGGCGTTGTGGCATCAACTTCAGGATCAGCATTGCCGGTTTCGACAGCAGCATTCGTCAAGGACGGAGCCGGTTCGGCACGTTGCTTTGTAAATGGCTTTTGGGGCGCGAGGCTCTTCATCCCGGCATCGGGAGAGGCAGCGGTCAACACGTTGGCGCCTGTGGCTCCAACTTCGGAATATGCTGTAAATGGCAGATCCGCCAACGCCAGATCGCCGGACGATGGGGCACCTGCCGCTTCGCCTTCTACGGGTGCGGGCGCTGCCTGTCGGCCACTCGCAGTGCTGTTAGCCACATCGGACAGCATAGCGGCAAACCGCGGCGCAGGCGCCCCCTCCTTGCCGGTCGCGGGCTTAGACGCGCCAGCCGACGACGGCGGCAATTGCGAAACAGCCTTGCCCAGATTGCCCATGATGGCGTTCATCCTTCCACCCTCTGTATCTTGCGGTATCGGGGCAACGCAGCGAGGCGCGCCTCCATTCGCTCTTCCATCAGCGCGCGCGCCTGATCCTTCAGCCGCTCGGCAATTTCCTTCTCGCGCGTCGCCTCGACACGCTCGCCCTGCTTCTGCTCGACCTTGCGATTGGCGTCATACAATGCGCCATCGAGTTGCCGCTTCGCCCGCTCCAGCCGCTCGGCCAATTCACGATGCGCGCCGAATGACGCGCCACTGACTTGTTCCGTGGACTCGAACAATTGCTCGCGCACACGCGTAACGCGCTCTGCATTGCGGGAAATGTTGTTCGCCTCGTCCTGCGCGCGCACGGTCTCGGCCACGGCCAGCGCGTGCTGAACATGACGGGCTCGAAGCACCCGGTGGCGACGCGCCAGCAGGCCCTTCATGCGCCGAACTCGGCAACCAGAGCGGCGGCGCTGCTATCGAGGTCGATACGGCTTTTCACGTCCTGCCGCAGGAAATCGAGGACTTCCTGCCGCCGCGCCACAGCCTCGTCGATGATCGGATCGTTGCCGGGCCGGTAAGCCCCCATCAGGATGAGGTCACGATTTTCCTCATACGCCGCCCACAACCGTCGATAGGATGCCGCGGCCGCCAGATGCTCGTCATCCACCACATCGGCCATCACGCGCGAGAGCGACTTGCCGATGTCGATGGCAGGGAAAATCGCCTGTTCGGAGAGGTGACGCGACAGCACGAAATGCCCGTCCACGATGGCGCGCGCGGCATCCACGATCGGATCGTCCGTATCGTCGCCATCGGCCAGCACGGTGTAGAGCGCGGTGATCGACCCACCGGTGCGGACGTCCACCCCTGCCCGCTCGACCAGTTTGGGGATCAGCGCCAGCGCAGAGGGCGGATAGCCCTTCATTGCAGGCGGTTCGCCCAACGCCAGCCCGATTTCCCGCTGCGCATGGGCGCACCGCGTCAGGCTGTCGAGGAGCAGCAGCACTTTCTTGCCCCGCGCCCGGAAATATTCGGCAATCGCAGTTGCCCGCGCCGCTGCACGAAGGCGCAGCACCGGGGGTGATCGGCAGGAACGGCGACGACGACGCTCTTGCGCATCATCCCGCCCGAAAGCTTCGTTTCAAGGAAATCCGCGACTTCGCGGCCACGCTCGCCGATCAGGCCCGCTACGACGATATCGGCTTCCGCGCCGGCTATCATCTGCCCCATCAGCACGGATTTACCGACGCCGGAGCCCGCGATGATGGCGATGCGCTGCCCACGCCCTGCGGTCAGCAAAGCGTTCACGGCACGCACGCCCAAATCGAACGGCTCGGTCACGCGCCCACGATCGAGCACATTCCCGCGCACGCCGTTCAGCGGCCAAATGCCGCCCGCGATGATCGGCCCCTTGCGGTCGAGCGGCTGCCCCATCGCGTCGATCACGCGCCCGATCAGCCCTTCGCCGACCTGCACCATGTTCGCGGCGCTATCGGGTTCGACCCGCGCGCCATTTTCCAGCGGCGCGTCGCTATCCAGCGGCACCAGCAATGTCTTGTTCCCGCGAAAGCCCACCACTTCGGCGCGTGCGGTCGTACCATCGCTCGCCGTCAACCTTGCGCCTGCGCCGATGGGGCGGCGAAAGCCCGTGACTTCCAGCATCCCCGCATCATGGCTCACCAGCCGCCCGACATGGCGCGGCGCCTTGTTCTGCACTTGCAGATGTTCGAACAGCGTTTCCGCCTGGCGCAGCGCAGCCTGGATCACAATTTGCCTTCCATATCGTCCAGCATGGCTTTGAGGCGGGAGAGGCGCACGTCCGGGCCATCCTCGATCCAGCCGTCCGCCGTATCCAGCCGCACGGAGCCGCGCCGCAATCCCGCATCGGCGACCACCGGCACACCGATCTCCGATCCGGAAATCAGCGGCAGATCTTCAGGATGCACATGCAATGCCTGCTTGGTGTCGGTATCTTCGATGAAGGCGGCGACCGTGTGGCAACGCTCCAGCAGCAAGTCGCGATCGATTTCCACTTCACCGACGATCTGCCCGACCAGCCGGATCACGGCGGCGGACAATATCGTGGACAGCGTACCGCTCGTCGCAGGCGCGAGTTGCTCCAGCGCATCGGCAAGCCGCTGGCAAGCGTCCTGGTCGGCCGAGAAGGACTCCTCGGTGAGGCGACGCCCGTCTTCGAAACCCATGGTGAAGGCTTCAACGCGCGCCTGCTCCATCGGATCGGCCTGCGGTTCGCGATCGGAGGCGCGTCGCCCCTGATGCATGCCGAAGGAATGCGCGTCCTGACGGTCGCTGTAGAAGGCGCGAAAGCCCGCGCGCGGCTGCGTGATGACGCCGCCGATATCGCCTATGCCCACCGAAACCGCGTCGGCGCCTGCGTCCCCGCGCCAGAAATTAGACAAAGTCGTTCCCCTTGCCGGTCAGCATGATGGTGCCCGCGTCCGCCATCTTGCGCGCAGTGGCGATCACCAGCTTCTGCGCCTCGATGACATCGGCCAGACGCATCGGACCGCGTTCGTTGAGTTCGTCCTGAATCGAGGATGCGGCACGCGCCGACATGCAGCCGAAGATCCGGCCTCTCAGCATGTCGTTCGCGCCCTTCAGCGCCACGACGAGGATCTCGTTGTCGATTGTCCGCATCAGCGCACCCAGGTTCTTGTCGTCCATGTCGATCAGGTTGTCGAAGACGAACATCTCGTCCTCGATCGACTGCGCGATCATCTTGTCGCGCTTGGCGAGCGCCTTGATGATCCGCACTTCATTGTCCTTGCGAACGTTGTTCATGATCGCCGCCGCTTCCAGCGTACCGCCGCGTTGCGAGCTGTTGCCCGGCTTGGCGGAAGGCGAACCGCGCATCAGCAACTGCTCCAGATCGTCCAGCGCTTCCGTGCTGACCGGACCCAGAGTGGCGACGCGGTAGATGACTTCTTCCTGATATTCGGCGGGCAGAAGCTGCAACACGTCGGCGGCGACGCTATGCTCCAGATGCGCGAGAACGATTGCCATGATCTGCGGATGCTCCGCTTCGATCAGCGCGGCGATTTCCTTCGCTTCCAGCCATTTCAGAACCGCCAGCTTGTTCGAACGCGTCGGCGGCGTGATCCGCGCGAGCATATTGTCGGCCCGCTCCGCCCCCAAAGCCTTGGTCATTGCGCCACGAATATGCTGGGTCGCGCCGTAACCGATGGTCGTGCGCTTCTTCGCCTTGTTGACGAAATGGTCGAGCGCCTCGTTCACTTCGTCGATCTCGACATCGGCGACATCGTACATCGCGTATCCAAGCTGGCGCACTTCTTCCGGCTCAAGGCGCGAAAGGATCTGCGCGGCTTCGTCTTCGTCGAACAGCATCAGCAGGACGGCGGCAGCCGCGCTGCCTTTCAGGCGCGTTTCCGTGGCTGCGTCAGGCATTTTCCTTCTTCCCTTCCTTCAGAAGGTCGCGGACCACAAGCGCGGCGCGATCAGGGTCCTGCTTGACGAAATTCTTGATGAGGCTGGCGCGCTGCGCATAGTCCGGGGTCGAGGAGATCATGTCGAGCGTGATCGGACGAGCCGGATCGACTTGCGCATTGCGCGTCAGTTCCGCGGCGATTTCCTTGCCGACCTTCTGCCCCTGCACCGCGTTCTGAGCGACCGCTTCTTCCTTGGCGGCGGCGCGGCGCTTCAGAAGCGGGCGGCCGATGCCGAGCAGCAGGACGATGACCACGATCAGCGCGGAAACATTGCGCGTCAACAAGGCGACCCAGCTTGCATCGTACCAGGGAGCTTCCTCGACGATTTCCTTGACGAAGCCGCGTGAGGAGAGCGCCACAGTATCGCCGCGAGCCTGATCGAACCCAACCGCGCCTTTAACGAGCGCTTCGAGGGCAGCAATTTCTTCCTTGGAGCGCGGCTTGCCCTTGGCGTCCGTGTCGAGCGCCACGGCGACCGACACGCGCTTCACGGTGCCTACTGCGTCGCGAGTAACCGACACTTCACGGCCCAGCTCGAAGCTGCGGTTGAAGGTTTCAGCCGTTTTCATGGCAGGATCGGCAGGCGTTCCAGGGGTGGCAGCGGTCGTACCGGCAGCGGCAGGCGCCACGGGCGGCGTCGGCGTGGCCGTCGCAGGTGGCGGTGCCTGGTCGGAGAGCGCGCCGGGAATGCCCTTCGCTTCGCCTCCAGCCGCGCCATCCTTGTCTGCCTGCCAGCTACCCTGTTCGGTGCGCAGACGTGCTTCGTCCTGCGGGTAAGTTTCACGAGTCGCCTGACGCTCGGCGAAATTCACGTCGGCATGCACTTCGGCGGAGAACTTGTCCGCACCCAGGATCGGCGTCAGCAGTGCGACGACCGCCTGACGATAGCGCTCCTCGATCTTGCTCTGCACTTCGATCTGCTTGTCGGAGGTACCATCGCCGCCATTGTCGGACATCAGGCGACCGTTCTGATCGACTACGGAAATATCGTCGGGCGAAAGCTGCGGCACGGACGAGGCGACCAGATGCACGATCGCCTGCACCTGACCATCGCTTAGGCGGCGGCCATTGGCCAGGCGCAACATGACGGAAGCTGCAGGCTTGGTCCGGTCGCGCAGGAAGATACTGGGCGCTTCGACGGCCAGATGCACGCGGGCGCTCTGGACCGAGTCAATCGCTTCGATCGTCCGCGCCAGGTCCATTTCGCGGGCCGAACGCAATTTCTCACCTTCGACGGCGCGGCTTGCGCCCATCGGCAGGCTGTCGATCATGCTGTTGCCGTCGGGCGCGCTCTTGGGCAGCCCTTCGGACGCGAGCATCATCTTCGCCTTGAAGTAATCGTCTTCGCCGACCGTCAGCGCGCCGCTGCTGTCGAAGTCATAGGCAATGGCATTCTTGTCCAGCACTTCGCTGATCGCAGCCTTGTCGCTATCGGGCAGGCCCCGGAACAAGTCGCGCTGCGGCGGTTCGCGGAGAGCCAGCCACGCCGCTCCGGCAATCGCCATGACGACCAGCAGGCCGAGCATCGGCAGGCTTTTCTGTATCGCCGCCTGACCCATGAAGCCGGAGAAACGTGCGCGCACGGCATCGATGCCGCCACCACCACCGCCGCCCGAAAGCGCAGGAAGACCGGAACCGGCGCGCCCGGCGCCATCGAGAAGGAGATTTGCGTCGCTCATCGTTTATACCGGCATGCTCATGATGTCCTTGTAGGCGGACAGGAGTTTGTTGCGGACCTGAAGCGTGGCTTCAAAGCCGATCGAGGCTTGCTGCTTGGCCAGCATGACCGCAGCGATGTCGGTAGTCTGGCCGCTTTCGAACGCAGCGGCGGCGTCGCCTGCCTTGTTCTGGAGGCCGTCGACCTGTTGCAGCGCCGATTTCAGCGCGTCGGTGAAGTCACCGGGCTTCGTGCCGCCCGCCCCACCAATGCCACCCGCGCCGCCGGTCTGCGGGGCGGTGACGTCGCGTAAGGCGTTGTTCTTCTGTAGGATCGCGTTGCGGATCGCCATCACGCCGTCAGTGGATATGCCGTTCATCGCTCAGCCTCCCCTTATGCCGCAGCCAGCTCACGCATTTCGGCAAGCCGATAGCGGAGCGTGCGTTCGGAGATGCCGAGCTTGCGCGCGGCCATGGCGCGATGGCCGTCGGTTTCACGCAGGGCGACGCGGATCGCGTCGATCTTCGACATGCGGGCGACTTCCTGAAGGCGAACCGGAGCGATCGTCTGCGCACGGGCTTTCAGGGTTTCCTGCGAAACCGCACCGGTGATGTGGAGATCATGCGTCTCGATACGCTCGCCTTCGCGCAGGACCATTGCGCGCTGAAGGACGTTGCCCAGTTCACGGGCATTGCCCGGCCAGCTATGGGCGGCGAGCTTGTCCATCGCGTCGGTGGTGGGCCAGGGGAAGGCATCGTTCGAGCCGAGCGCCAGCATCTGCTTGTGCTGACGCAGCAGCAGCGCGGCGGCGATGGCGGCAATATCATTGCGGCGTTGCGCCAGCGGACGCAGTTCCAGCGGCATCACGTTAAGACGCCAGTAGAGATCGTTGCGGAAGCGGCCCATCTCTGCTTCGGCGGCAAGATCGCGGTTGCAGGCCGCGATCACGCGGACGTTGACCGGCACCGGATGCGTTGCGCCGACGGGGAGAATTTCGCCTTCCTGCAAGGCGCGCAGCAGCTTGGCCTGCAACGCCAGCGGAAGCTCGGCGATTTCGTCGAGGAACAGCGTGCCGCCGTCGGCAGCGAGGAACAGGCCGTCCGAAGCGGCGGCCGCGCCGGTAAAGCTGCCCTTGCGGTGCCCGAACAGCATCGCTTCCATCATGGTTTCCGGAAGCGCCGCGCAGTTGACGGCAATGAAATCCTTGTCGGCCCGCGCGCTGTGCGCATGAAGGAAGCGCGCCATGCCTTCCTTGCCGGTCCCGGTGTCACCCTGCACCAATACGGTCGCGTCGCTGCGGGCGATCCGGGTGGCAAGGCGCATCAACTTCGCGCTGCCAGCGTCGCCTACAGCAGGCATGCCCACGGGGCGGGCCAGTTCGGCGATCAGCGCCATGGCGAGGCCCATGTCTTCCAGAGCGAAGCCGACCCGAGCGGGCATACCGGATGCGGCGGGCTGATAGAGCGGCGCGCCTTCGCGCACTTCGATCAGGATATCGCGATGCGTGGCATGGGCGATCTCGCTAGCCAGCATGATCCGGACCGCACCCTTTTCACGCGGGGCTGCGGCATCGACCTGGCCTACAGTATAAAAGGCATTGTCGAGCCATACCGCCAACCCCGGAAGGAGTGCGCAGACGTTACGGCTCAGGTCCAGTCCCGACATGCAAATCAGTCCCCATGTGTGATGGATTGGCACCCCCGTGCCGCACCATCTCTTTCGATGGCCCCAATTTGCTCCCAAGACCTTATGATATGGTTAACGTTTGGAAAGGATTGCCGGAAAGCGGCAAGAATTTTCCGGATAGCGGCAAAGCGCGGTCAGAAGCACGGTTCATCCAGTCCATCATTGCCGCCATCGGCAAGCGTTTGCCGGATTTACTAATGTCTAATCCCTTATTTCTCAGTAGGATGGGAGGAAGCGGAATTTAATTGCCGCTTACTCTAAAGGCCCATTGCCGCATGCCGTTCTACCCCTTCGAGGCCGCAACCGTCAGTTGACAGGCGACCTGAGCAATTCGGGAAGGGAAGTTTATCATGACAGTTATCGGAACCAACGTATCGGCCCTGCGCGCAGCCAATGCTGCATCGAAAGCCGACGCTGGCCTCCAGCAGGCCCTTGAGCGCCTGTCGACCGGCAAGCGCATCAACAGCGCCAAGGACGATGCAGCGGGCCTCGCCATCTCGTCCAAGATGACGGCCGACATCCGCGGTCTGGCTCAGGCTTCGCGGAACGCCCAGGACGGCATTTCGCTGACGCAGACCGCAGAAGGCGCACTCGGCGAAATCGCCAACATCGTGCAGCGTATTCGCGAACTGGCCGTCCAGAGCGCGAACGGCACGATCAGCAACTCCAACCGCACTGGCATCAAGGCTGAATCAGACGCCCTGACCGCGCAGATCACCAACATCGCCACCACCACCAAGTTCAACGGCAACGCGGTAAGCGGCGGCAGCTTCCAGCTTCAGACCGGCACCGGCGCCACCGACACCGTGTCGTTCACGGTTGGCGACATGAGCCTTGCCGGCCTCAACCTCTCCGCGCTCGATCTTTCTACTGCGGCTGGTGCGACGGCTGCGCTGACGCTGATCGACGGTACGGACCCGACGGGTGCCACCAACACGGCGGCGGGCCTTGGTTCACTGGCGGTGATCTCCAAATCCCGTGCAAATCTTGGTGGCGTACAGAACCGTCTGGAAGCGACGATCTCGAACCTGGACTCGACGGTCACCAACCTGACCGAGGCCCGCTCGCGCATCGAAGACGCCGACTTCTCGGCTGAAACCACCGCGCTCGCAAAGCAGCAGATCCTCTCGCAGGCATCGACCGCGATGCTCGCCCAGGCGAACCAAGCACAGCAGAACGTCCTGAGCCTCATCCGTTAATAGTCTCAAGATACTGAATTGAGCGGCGCGGTCTTGGTCCACCGCGTCTCTCGATAGGCTCCCGGCGCTAACTTGGTCCCCACCACGCCGGGGGTCGCCTTTCGATCAAGGATCACCCGAAACCCTCGTCCCCCCGGGCGAGGGTTTCTTCGTTGATAAGCAAATTCAGTGCCGGCGCCGCAGACCATACAAGCCATCCACGATTTTTAGCTGCTTATTTTCAAGTAGATGCCCCTCATTCGGCATAAAGCAGAGAACAAAGTAAATACGTTTCTAAATATACTCTCTTCTCTGCCGTTCTGATGGTCGAGGCCGCGAGCGTCATTTGACAAGGCGACCTGAGTAATTCGTGAAAGGGAACTTACCATGACCGTTATCGGAACCAATGTCGCAGCGCTCCGCGCCGCAAACGCTTCATCCAAGGCCGATGCTGGCCTCCAGCAGGCTCTGGAACGCCTGTCGACCGGCAAGCGCATCAATGGTGCCAAGGACGACGCAGCGGGCCTTGCTATCTCCTCGAAAATGACCGCCGACATCCGTGGCCTCGCACAGGCTTCGCGCAACGCTCAGGATGGCATTTCGCTGACGCAGACCGCGGAAGGCGCACTCGGCGAAATCGCCAATATCGTGCAGCGTATCCGCGAACTGGCCGTGCAGAGCGCCAACGGCACGATCAGCAATGCCAACCGCACCGGCATCAAGGCAGAAACCGATGCCCTGACTGCGCAGATCACGAACATCGCCACCACCACCAAGTTCAATGGCAACACGCTGAGCAATGGCAGCTTCCAGCTCCAGACCGGCACCGGCGCAACCGACACCGTGTCGTTCTCCGTCGCCAACATGAGCATCGCCGGCTTGAACCTGACCGGTCTCGATCTGTCGACCGCCGCTGGCGCAACCGCTGCCCTGACGCTGATCGATGGTGACTCCACGGCAACCGCCGGCACGCCCGCGTTCAAGGGGTCGCTCGCGGTAATCTCGGAAGGTCGTGCAAATCTTGGCGGTATTCAGAACCGTCTGGAAGCGACGATCTCCAATCTCGACTCCACGGTCGCCAACCTGACCGAAGCCCGCTCGCGTATCGAAGACGCCGACTTCTCGGCTGAAACCACCGCGCTCGCCAAGCAGCAGATTCTTTCACAGGCATCGACCGCGATGCTCGCTCAGGCGAACCAGGCACAGCAGAATGTCCTCAGCCTCATCCGCTAATACCCAATTGAGTGGCGCGGTCTTGGTCCACCGCGTCTCTCGATAAGCTCCCGGCGCAATTTGGTCCCCACCATGCCGGGGGGGCACCTTTCGATCAAGGATCATCCGAAACCCTCGTCCCCCCGGACGAGGGTTTCTTCTTCAAAGAACGCAAAAAAACCCGCGCGACTCTAAATATCCCCGCGCACCTGCCGTTCTAACATCTGAGGCCGCAACCGATATCGGGCAGGCGACCTGAGTAATTCGGGAAAAGGGAACTTACCATGACCGTTATCGGAACTAACGTATCGGCCTTGCGCGCCGCAAACGCTTCATCAAAGGCCGACGCTGGCCTTCAGCAGGCCCTTGAGCGCCTGTCGACCGGCAAGCGCATCAACAGCGCCAAGGACGACGCAGCGGGCCTTGCCATCTCCTCCAAAATGACTGCCGACATCCGTGGCCTCGCACAGGCTTCGCGCAATGCTCAGGATGGCATTTCGCTGACGCAGACTGCAGAAGGCGCACTGGGCGAAATCGCTAACATCGTGCAGCGTATCCGCGAACTGGCCGTCCAGAGCGCCAACGGCACCATCAGCGATGCCAACCGCACGGGCATCAAGGCGGAAACCGATGCCTTGACCGCGCAGATCACTAACATCGCCACCACGACCAAGTTCAACGGTAACACGCTGAGCAAGGGCAACTTTCAGCTCCAGACCGGCACCGGTGCTACGGACACCGTCTCCTTCTCAGTCGCTGACATGAGTCTGGTCGGCCTCAACCTGTCCACGATCGATCTCTCTACGTCCGCGAATGCAACGCTGGCATTGGGCCTGATCGACGGAACCGGCGCAGCAGTGGCGGCCTATGCCAACCCCGCAGCCCCGACGGCTCCTGAACTTGCTGCCACTGCCGCATCCAAGGGTGCACTGGCTATGATCTCGGAAGGTCGTGCAAACCTTGGTGGCGTACAGAACCGTCTCGAAGCGACGATTTCGAACCTGGACTCGACCGTCACCAACCTGACCGAAGCCCGCTCGCGCATCGAAGACGCCGACTTCTCGGCTGAAACCACCGCGCTCGCCAAGCAGCAGATCCTCTCGCAGGCATCCACCGCGATGCTCGCCCAGGCGAACCAGGCACAGCAGAACGTCCTGAGCCTCATTCGTTAATAGTCAAGATACTGAATTGAGCGGCGCGGTCTTGGTCCACCGCGTCTCTCGATAGGCTCCCGGCGCTAACTTGGTCCCCACCACGCCGGGGGTCACCTTTCGATCAAGGATCACCCGAAACCCTCGTCCCCCCGGGCGAGGGTTTCTTCTTTTCCGATTATCTGCCGCAAAGAAGCGGCGTTTCGCGGTCGTAACGGCCAGCGTCGCTTGATTATTGCCGCGTCCTGCCCAAGTAGCAGGCGATGACACAATGGAACCGACGGGAAGTTGTCGCAGCCTCGGGCGCGGCGTTGTTAATGGCCGGTGCAGCGCAGGGACAACGCACCAAGGATGCGGCCGCCCAGCGTTTCGATTGGGCAACTCTAGTCGGACGAGCCAAAGCGCTTTCTCAGACGCCTTACCGAAATGTCGATCCGCATCCCCGCGCCCACGCCGTAGACTACGACGCGCTTCACAAGGTGCAATTCCGCGACGATCGTACGATCTGGAATGATCGCAAAGACTCGACCGGCATCCGGCTTTTCCCGTTGAGCCGCTATGCCAACCAGCCTGTCTTCCTTCACATCGTGGAAAACGGCCGCGCTACTCCGTTGGCGTATGACACATCCTACTTCGACATGCCCTCGGACAGCCCCGTCATTGCCCTGGGGTCAGACGCAGGATTTGCCGGCTTCCGCGTGATGACAAAAGCGCGCGATGCCGACTGGCTGGTGTTCATGGGTGCCAGCTATTTCCGTGCGTCCGGCGCCCGGAAGCAATATGGCCTCTCTGCTCGCGCCATCGCCATCGACACCAGCCTAGGCAAGGAGGAATTTCCGCGCTTTACCCACTTCTGGCTCGAACATGACGGGCCGAACGCAGTGACGGTGTATGCGCTGCTCGACGGTCCGGGGATCACCGGCGCTTATCGCCTGCGCAACAGCATCGATGAGATGGGCGTGCATCAGGATATCGACGCTGCGCTGTTCCCCCGACGCGCCATTGCGGAATTGGGCCTCATGCCGATGACCAGCATGTTCTGGTACGATCAGGCGCATCGCAAGCAGGCGGCCGACTGGCGGCCCGAAATCCACGATTCTGATACGCTGCTGATCCGATCAGCCAATGGTGGCGTTCAGGCCCGGCCCCTTATCAACCCGGCCGCGCCGCATGTCAGCAGCTTCACCGAACCCAATGCCAAAGGATTCGGCTTGCTACAGCGGGATCGCAACTTCGATCATTATCAGGACGACGGCGTATTCTACGAACGCCGCCCTTCCCTTTTCGCGACATCGCGCCAGCCGTTCGGCGAGGGGCAGGTTCGACTCTACGAATATTCGGCTGATAGCGAGTATAACGACAATGTCGCGGCTTACTGGGTTCCGGCAGTCGCCGCTGCGCCCGGCCGTCGAATCGATTTTTCGTACCGGCTCGACTGGCAGGACGATGCCCCCGCGCCAGCCTCTTCGCTGTTGCCCTTGGTCGAAATCTTTCGTGGGGCAATCGAAACCGGCGGCATTCGTATTGTGATGGATTTTGCCGGAGGGCCGTCGGAGGGCAGTGGCATATCAGCATGGACTGAGGCTGCGCATGCAAAAGTCCTCAAAAGCGCATGCTACCCGGTTTTGGGGCAAGCCGGTCGCTGGCGCTCAGTTATCGATGTGCAGCCCGATCCCGGTCTTGGTGCTGAACTTCGCGTTCAGTTGAGGCGTGGCGAAAACGCGATATCCGAAATGGTGCATTATCCTCTGAACGCTTGACGGAACTTCCTCGTACATCCTCCATTTATGTTGAAAATAGTAAACATGAATCATGTTCGGGAGAGATCGAGGCAGGCGTGCGACGCCAAGAGGGATAAATTCCGCAATGGATAATGTAATTGAGCATGAAACGCGAAGACCCATCCAGAAGCAGAATCTAACTCGTCATAACGCCTCGGTCGCCAAGCCCAAGCCTGCACATTCCTCCGCCTTGCCGCTGGAATGTCCTATTGCGATGCCGGTGCAGGACTTTTCGGTCGCGCCGCCGCATTCCCGTCCTACTCCCCCCGTTGCGCGGGGCATTTCGCGCATCTCGGTTCTGCTACTGATTTCCATTGCGACATCGGTGTTCGGCGTCATGATGATGACGGACGCGCTTCAACCTCATGGCTTTTCCGCGTGGGAAATCGCCTATCTGGCCCTTGCCGTGCCGCTTTTCGCCTGGATCGCCTTCGGCTTCGCCAATAGTGCGATCGGTTTCGCGCTGATTCTCTGGCGGGACGTGCATAATAGCCGTGGGTATCAAAGATCGACGACCCGCGTGCCGGAGGGCCGCGCCGCCATCCTCCTTCCCGTATGCAACGAGGACTTTCTAACGATCATCGGGCGGCTTTCCATTATGGAGCGTTCGCTGGAGAAGTTGCCTGGCAATCATCAGTTCGACTTCTTCATCCTGTCCGACTCCAATACGGAAAACGGGAAGTCCGAAGAAGAAGCCTATGAGTGCGTGAAGGAAGCCTTCGTGCGCCCCGTCTATTACAGGCGGCGGGACATCAACGTCGGCCGCAAGCCCGGTAACGTCGCTGATTGGGTGCGCCGGTTCGGCGGTGCTTACGAATATATGATCGTGCTCGATGCGGACAGCGTGATGAGCGGCAAGACGATGAGCCAGCTCGCCGCGCAAATGGACCGCGAACCCAATGTCGCGCTGATCCAGACCATTCCCGCCGTCGTCGGAGCGCAGACGCTGTTCGCAAAATGGCAGCAGTTCGCGAGCCGCCTTTATGGCCCGATGTCGGCGATTGGCGCGATCTGGTGGTCCGATCGTCAGGCGACCTTCTGGGGCCATAACGCCATCATTCGCGTCAGCGCCTTTGCCGAGAGCTGCGGCCTTCCCGAACTCAAGGGCCGGGCGCCTTTCGGTGGTCACATCATGAGTCACGACATGGTCGAAGCCGCCCTCCTCCGCCGTCGCGGCTGGGCGGTTCGCATGGTCATGACGGACGACAGCTTTGAGGAATTCCCCCCGTCTCTGCCCGACCTAGCCATTCGCGACCGTCGCTGGTGCCAGGGTAATATCCAGCATGTGCCGCTGATCGCGCGCATCGCTGGGCTGCACGTCGTAAACCGTTTCCAGTTACTCGTCGGCGCGTCGGCCTATGTGACGTCGCCGATGTGGTTATGCCTGATCCTGCTGGTCATCGGTGGCGAAATGGCGGGAGCTTGGCGCGCCAATGCCGTGCTGCCCGCCGATGGCTTGCTGCTGCTCACGCTGATGCTGCTGTTTGGTCCCAAGCTGATGGCGATCGTCCTGACGCTGCGTGACGAAGAACGGCGGACGGCCTTTGGTGGCCCAGTTCGACTATGGGCTGGTGCTCTGATCGAGACGCTTCTCTCGATACTCGCTGCGCCGATCCAGATGCTGACGCACAGCATCAATCTGGTGAGCATCCTGTCGGGTCGCAAAAGCGCCTGGAACGGTCAGACGCGCGATTGCGACGGCATTCCGATGGCGGACGCTTTTCGGACGTTCCGTTACCATGTGGCTTTGGGGGCCATCATTCTGGTTGGTGGCCTGTTATCCGGCATCACGATGATCTGGCTTTTGCCGATCGTGCTTGGCCTGCTGTTCGCGCCGGTTCTGGCTGCCGTCACGGCGCGCAAGGATCTTGGGCGTGTGCTGGAAACGCGTAGCCTGTTGATCGTGCCCAAGGCTTGGTGGCAGCTTACCAGCTATCGTCCGCTGCGTACGCGGCTGTCAGTGGGTCGGTCGACGTCGGTTTGGACCGCACCGATCAGCGTGGCCAACGACGCATAGAGATCAGTCCCAATCGCTCAGCATGCCGCGGAGTTTGTCCAGAGCCGCTTTCTTGATCTGGCAAACCCGCGCCGCGCCGATGTCGAGCGTCAGGCCGATCTCCTCAAGGTTCATTTCCTCGACGAAATAGAGTTGCAGCACCATGGCTTCCCGTTGCGGTAGCTTACCGATGCCTGACGCGATGGCCTTCTTCAGGCTCTCGCGCTCGAGAACTTCATCGGCGCGATCCTCGACGTCCGCGAACCACATCGACTGATCCGAATAGGCGTCCTCGATACTCGTATGCTGCACCATCTCCGCACTGTCGGCGGCAATGCGATAGTCCGAAGGCGCCATTTCCAGATGCCCCGACATTTCCGCTTCGGTCGGCACGCGCCCCAGCCGCTGCTCCAGTTCGCCGCGCGCCTTGCCCAATTTTTTGCGTGTAGCCATCGCGGAGCGGCATAGCGTCGCGTGCCGCCGCAGATGGTCGATCATTGCCCCGCGCACGCGCATCTGCGCATAAGTCGCAAAGCCATGCCCGCGATCTTCAAAGCCATTCGCGGCTTCGACCAGCGCCAGCATTCCGATCTGCAGCAGATCCTCAATCTCGATCGCGCTCGATACCCGCCCGTGCACATGCCAGGCGATCTTACGGACCAGCGGCATATATTGCTTCGACAGGTTCGCCGGACTCATCGGCCCCGCATCACGCCCGTAGGTGTTGGCGTCTGCCGCGGTTATCTTCTTCATATACATCGACGCGTCGCTCCTTAGGCGATTCGTTCGCGGATCGGGGCACCGATCGACACCGGATCATGACGCGGCACGGCGCGCTGCTGATCGCCCCCCACCACAGCCACCACTTCCACGGGCTTCCCGTCGGGAATCTCCAGGAAGGACAGCACAGGCGTTTCTGGCAGATGAGGCTTAAAAAGTCGTGCAAGCGCCCGACGCGCCATCGGCGACGTGACGATCGCAAAGTTGCGCGCCTGTCCCATGATCGGCCGCGCGGCCATCGTGACAGCCTCGATGATCCGATTGGCGAGGGCTGGCTCGATCGGATGCCGCGCATCCCCCGCCAGACGCATCGCCTGCGCCAGCAATGCCTCCAGTTCACCGTCCAGCGTGATGACGGGCAGCGGCATCTTCACGGGCACCAGCCCCTGGATAATCAGCGAACCGATCCGCTGACGCACCGCCTCGACCAATTGCTCATGGCTATAGTCGGGCCGCGCCGCGTCGATCATCGCCTCGCAAATCCGGCGGAAGTCCTTCAGCGCAATGCCCTCGATCAGCAGCGAGCGACACACAGCGGAAATCTGCGCGAGGCTCATCATCCCCGGCGTAAGGCCATCGACCAACTGCGGCGCATTTTCCTTCAGCGCGTCCAGCAGCTTGCGGGCTTCGTCCAAGCCGAACATCTCGGCAGCGTTCATCGCGATGAGCTGATTAAGGTGCGTCGCCACCACGGTCGCCGGATCGACCACAGTGTAGCCGCAGACGACCGCTTCGCTCCGCTTCTCCTGCCCGATCCACACCGCATCCAGACCGAAGGTCGGATCCTTGCAGAGGCGTCCGTCGACTTCGCCTTCCAGCGCGCCACTGTCGAGGGCCAGAAGATCGTCCGGCCAGATTTCATCTTCACCGACCACGACACCGGCAATGGTGATGCGATAGGCGTTGGGTTCAAGCGCGAGGTTATCCTTCACGCGCACCATCGGCACCACGAACCCGAGTTCGCGCGAAAGCTGTCGGCGGATGCCGGTGATGCGCGCCATCAGCGGTGCACCCTTGCGTTCGTCGACCATGCCGATCAGGCCATAACCGATCTCAAGGCCCAGCACCGCGCCGTCGGACACATCGTCCCACTCGATATTGGCGGGGTTCGGCGCTTCCGCGACGGGTTCCGGCGCATTGGCCTTGGTCTTCGCCGCCTTGTTGAGCTTCCAGGCAAGGAAGCCGCACAGCACGGCAGCAGGCAGGATGATAAGATGCGGCATGCCGGGCAGGATGCCCAGAAACGCGAGGATGGCGGCGACCGGCACCCAAGCCTTGCCAGCGCCAAACTGGCTGGCGATCTGGCCCGACAGGTCCATCTCCGACTTGACGCGCGTGACGATGGAGGCGGCGGCGATGGAGAGCAGCAAGGCAGGAACCTGCGCCACCAGCGCATCGCCGATGGCGAGGATGATGTAGGTCGACGCGGCCTGGCTCAGCGACAGGCCGTGGCTCACCGTGCCAAGCACGATGCCGCCGATAATGTTGATGACGAGGATCAGGATGCCCGCAACCGCGTCACCCTTCACGAACTTGGACGCACCGTCCATCGAACCGTAAAAATCCGCCTCCGTCGCGATTTCCGCGCGGCGCAGCTTGGCTTCTTCCGGGGTCATCAGGCCAGCATTAAGATCGGCATCGATCGCCATCTGCTTGCCGGGCATCGCGTCCAGCGTGAAGCGGGCGGACACTTCGGATACGCGACCCGCACCCTTGGTGATGACGACGAGGTTGATAATCATCAAAATTGCGAACACGAAGATACCGACGACATAGTCGCCGCCGATCAGCAGATGCCCGAACGCCTCGATCACATGGCCCGCCGCATCCGATCCAGTATGCCCCGACACCAGCACGACGCGCGTTGATGCGACGTTCAGCGCCAGCCGCAGGAGCGTTGCGAACAACAAAACCGTCGGGAAACTGGAGAAGTCCAGCGGCTTGGCAGCGTTCAGCGCGACCATCAGCACCGCGAGGGAAATCATGATGTTGGTGATGAAGCCGATGTCCAGCATCAGCGACGGCACCGGCACCATCATAAACAGGACGACCATCAATGTCGCCAGCGGGAGCAACGCCCCCTTGGCGGCACTCATCCACACTTTTCCGTTGACCTGACCACGTGTCATAATGCGGACTTACCTTCCGAACGTCGCGAGCATGAGATAGGCGAGCCGCGCCGTTGCGGGCTGCGGCTTGTTGGTGTCGACGGCGCTCACTTGCGAAGCGAGGCGCTCCGTTTCGATGCGCACATAGTCTGCGGGCTGCACGGCCTTTGAACCCTCGGGCAATGACCAGCCGGAAGGGATCGGCACGTTTGCATATTGGACGCTTGCCCCTTGGACGCTCTTGTCGAGCTTGGCGGCGAAGTTCGCGCGGATGTCGGCGAAGCTGCGCGCGTTACCTTGCCGGTCGAAGAAGATCGACCGATTGGCGCGTGCGGCCGACGGGAATAGGGAGGCCGCCGCCGCATTGGGCGTGCTGTCGTTCGCCGCCAGGAACTTGGCCGCGCCACCGACGCCCAGAAAGTGTGCCATGTAGAGGTCGGCGGGCTCGGCCTCGCGACCAAGGCGTTTCTCAAGATAAGTCTTGTTGTCGGAGGCATGCTCGGCCGCCATTACTGACGCCGTCTCGGGATGGTTGCGCAGATCCATGATCTGCTTGCGAAGGTCGGGATCGGACACATAATAGCGCCCGTTATTGCCCTTGCTGATAGCATCGGATGCCCAGTCGAGGCCATATTCCGCGCCGTGGTCGTTGACGACAGCGAGCCAGCTCTGGTCCACGAATTGATACAGCCCGGTGGCGGACGATGTGGATGCGCGTGCGGACGGATTGAGGCCGCTTTCGATCTTCGCCTGCCCCAGCAGATATTCGAAGTCGACGCCGGTCCGACGGCTCGCCATCGCGATTGCGTTGGTCACGCGTCCGCTGCGGCTGCTGCCGTTCGTCCCTGCAATGTTCATGTCGGCGAAGGCAGACACCCAATAACCCCCAATTGATATAGGGCTATTTAAGCAAAGATCGTGCCAGTTTTGGAATTAGGGGTTAACGCACGATTTTGCGCGGTAACGGAAGCCCTTTATCGGCGATATGTCATGGGGGCCTGCGCCACCCCATGTGCGGCCAGCATATCGATACGCTGGCGGGCATTGTCGTTCAACACATTGGTGCGGATGCGAGCCGCGTCGATCAGCGGCATAAGGCTGTTCAACCGATCGCGCACTGCCGGTTCGTCGCGCCACGCGCCTGCGGCGCGCACGGTGGCCGTCGCATCGCGCACGCGCGCCGTTGCGGCGTCAACCAGCATGATATCGTCTCCATCCAGTGCATTGCGCAAGTCGGAGAACGCGTCACGCAGTTCGTCTAGGGCGGTGAGCGGCATTATCGATCAGCCCTGTGGCAAGTCGAGGTCGAGCATCTTCTGCGCGATGACGTCGGCATCGACCGGGTAGTTGCCCGATGCGATCGCCGCCTTGATTGCGCCGATCTTGTCCAGATCGACGGGCGCGCCCTGCGCCGCCATGCGGGCCGCCGGGCTGGACGACATGCCGGCAGCCTGCGTGGCCACGCCCGCGACGCTGCCTACGCTCTTGCTCTTTGCGCCTTCACGCAGCTTCGAAGTTTCGATGGCGGCGGCAAGCCCCGGTCCAACGGAATTAATCATCGGTCACGTCCTTCTTGTCCGAACCTCGAAATGGCTCAAAAAAACTATACTCAACACCTATATACGGCACCGATCAGTTTTCCTTAAATCCAGGAATGCGCACCATGCCCATTTCCATGACCTGCGCCAATACGGGCGAGGCTTTCTTGTCCTCGCCGCGCACCCGGATCATCGATCCGATAGCGCCATCCTCGTCCGCCACCATCAGGCGTGAAACGCTGAACGCCGGACCACCCGCCACCAACTGCACCGGATCGCCCTTCTTCACGACCATCTCGCGCGAAGGCGCCGGGCGCATTGCGACGGCACGCTGCGCGGGCATCGTCACATTCGCCTGAAAACCTCCCGCCACCAGTGGCACGCGAATACGCCAGCCCAGGGCCTCGCACTTGACGATCGCGGCCCCGAAAACCGGGCCATCGACGCTCGCCGTGCGTGGGCACGCGGCCAGTTTCAATCGTCGATCGATCGGAGCGGCGGGACCGCCGGGCTCGCCCAAATTGGCACCCACGGTCATTGCCACCAGGCTATCGAGCCGGTCGAGATTCTCGAACTTCTGCTGTGCGGCTGCGGGGCTTGTCGCCGCCAGGGCCACAATCAAAATCGGAAAAGCGCGCAAGGTTTGTCTCCTGACATTCATTACGCGACTATAAGCAATTACTGTGCCACCTGTTGTTTCCGCCTATTTTGCTGGTCCCGGCGCGACGCGGATAACTTGTCCGCCAGTGCCTCCCAAGCGCTGGTCGAGACCCCGGATCACCAGGCGATTTTCCCTGATGCCCTCCGCCTTCAGCGCTCGCGCCACCGCGCCCAGCCGTGCCGCCGCCAAGTCCCAGCTGTCGAAGCGTTCGGTGCCCTTGTCCTGCCCCGCCGACGCCAGCTCGACCGACCCGCCGCGCGCGACTGCATGCGAAGCCGCGGCCCGTATTTTCGTCATCCCATTAGGTGTCAGGATAACCTCACCCGGCACGAAAAGCGCGTCCGCCCGCCACTCGTCCGCCCCGGCCAATGCGGACGATCCGAACTGCGCACGCACGCCGGATAGCACCTGCGCGCTGCGGCTCCCACTTGCGTGCAAAAGAACGAAAAAACCGAGCAGAAGCAGCGCCAGATCGGCAAAGCTTATCGCCCACCGCGCATTGCGCGCGCGCATCATGCGACTTCCCGAATGGCAGCCCGACGTACCGGCGCGTTTTCCCGGCGCGCTACGGCCAGCATCCGGTCGCACAGCGCCTTCTGCCAGGCCAGTTCCCGCGTTGAGAGATCGACAAGACGCCCCGCGATAGGCGCTGCAATCAGGTTTGCGATCACCACGCCGTACAGCGTCGTGAGCAGCGCCAGCGCCATCGACGGCCCGATCTTCGCCGGATCATCCATCGCACCGAACATGCCGATCAGGCCGATGATCGTCCCCGCCATGCCAATCGCAGGCGCGGCATCCGCCACCGAGTACCAGAACCCATGCACCGCGCGATGCCGCTCACCCCGATCCGCAAGCTGTTGTTCCGCCCAAAGCTCGAACTGGTCCATCCGCTCGCAATGCGATAGCTTCCGTACGGCTTCGCCCAGAAACGGATGAGAGGCGAGAACGCGGTCGGTGCACACGCGATCGGTGCAGGCGAGGCCGCGCAGCTGCGCCAGATGGTCGACCTGCATCATCGCGGCCCGTGCCGCATCCCTGTCGCGCTCCGGCTTGGACGAGAAAAGCGGCCCCAACGCGCGCATCCCCTGCCCGAACGCCATGGCCCCGTTCTGCAACAGCGCGAGCGCCAGCACGCCGGCTATCATCAGCGTGAGCGTCAACGGATCAAGGATATGCGCCAGAAAACTCATCGTTGCCGTCCCCCACATACAGCCGCGCGAGACGCGGGGCTGCACAGCGGCAAAAGCCTGCCGCCGACCGGCAAAAAATTGCCGCTCTTGCCGCCCTCCCCTGCAAAACCCGCAGAATTGCTGGACTTTGCATCAACAGACGGCACCGGCCAACAAATTGGCACGGCCTTTGCAGATATGGGACGGACAATCCGCCTTCATGGTCCACAGGAACAAGAACGGCAGGCTGAACATGAACTTTAACGGGGATGACGAGAAAAGATGAGCTTGGAAGACAGCCTGTTTGGAGTGCACGGAAAAGCGCTTGCGCTGCGCTCGCAGCGTCTGTCCCTGCTTGCCTCCAACATCGCCAACGCATCGACGCCTAATTACAAGGCGCGCGACATAGACTTCGAAGCGGCACTGAAGACCGCGACCGAATCCGGTGCCGACACCGCCAATGCCGCGCAAGGCGCTATGGGCTATCGCGTGCCCCTTCAGCCGAGCCTCGACGGGAACACTGTCGAACTTTCGACCGAGCAGACGCTCTTTGCGGAAAACGCCGTCAAGTATCGCACGACGCTCTCCTTCCTCGAAGGGCGCATCAACACCATCAACCGCGCCTTCAGGGGAGAATGACGATGGCGGGTGAACCCATGAACGTCTTCGACATTGCCGGGCGCGCCATGTCGGCCCAGCTTGTCCGTCTGAACGCGACCGCCTCCAATATGGCAAACGCGGGCAATGTGACAGGCAGCGAGAAGACCGCCTATCGCGCGATCCGTCCGGTGTTCCAGTCTGTGACGGAGAAGCCCGGCGTTTCGACGGTGAAGGTCGATGAGGTCGTCACCACCAACGCCAAGCCCGTGAAGCGCCACGACCCGAACCACCCGCTGGCCGACGCCAATGGGGACGTATTCGAAGCGGCCGTCGATAGCAGCGCCGAGTTGGTCGACATGCTCGAATCAGCGCGGATGTACCAAAACAACGTGCAGGTCTTGCAGACCGCCAAATCCCTGATGCTCGAAACCATAAGGATCGGCAAATGACGACAGTAACCGATAACGCCGGCATCACGCTCAAGCAGCCTGTGACACCCAAGGAAACCGGCAAGTCCGCTATGGGCCAAGCCGACTTCCTGCGCCTGCTGACCACTCAGATGCAAACCCAAGACCCGTTTGAGCCGATGGATAACAGCCAGATGGTCGCACAGATGGCGACGATCACCAATTCCAGCGGCATCGCGGAAATGAACGTGACGCTGGGCGACATCAAGAATCAGCTTGCCGGGACGCGCCTTGGCGACGCCGCAAGCTGGATCGGCCGCTCGATGCTCGTCAAGAGCAACATCGCGGCTCCGGATGCCGCAGGCCAATACGCCGGACAGGTCACGCTTCCGGCCGCGTCCGACGCGCTAAGTGTCGACTTGGTCGATGGCAGCGGAAAGGTCGTCAAGACGATCGACCTTGGCGCTCGCGATAAGGGCGACGTCTCCTTCTACTGGGATGGCAAGGACGCCGACGGCAACAACGTGGGCACGCAGGCGCTGCAAGTGAAGGTTCGCGGAGCGACCGCGCCAGTCGTCGCCACCTGGGCGAGCATCGCCGCCGTGCAATCGCCTGCCGACGGCACCGCATCCAAACTCATCACGCCGCTAGGCACCTACAACCCATCCGACGCCATCCGGCTTAGCTGATCATTTCCTCAAGGAGTACCGCACATGTCCTTCTACACCTCGCTCTCGGGCCTCAAAGCCGCCCAGTCCGACCTTTCGGCGATCTCGAATAACGTCGCCAACGTCAACACGGCCGCTTTCAAGAAGAGCAAGACCAGCTTCGGCGACATCTTCGCCTCCGCCCCGACGCAGAACACGCGTCAGGTTGCCGGCCAGGGTGTCCGCGTCATTGGCATTAATCAGCAGTTCGTGCAGGGTACTATCGAGACCACTGACAAGACGCTTGACCTCGCCGTCACCGGCGAAGGCTTCTTCACCGTCAAGACGCAGGGCACCGGCGGCACGACCTCCTACACGCGCAACGGCGCGTTCAGCATGGACAAGAGCCGCTTCGTCGTCGACACAACCGGCGCACGCCTTCAGGTCTTGCCTGTCGACGCCACGACCGGCGCGATCACTGGCACCACGCTCAGCGACCTGCAAATTCCTGCGAACAACGGCGCGACGCCTCCGGTGGAACTCGCCAGCATCTCCGTCTCCGACAAGGGCGTCGTTGCCGCCACCTACGCCGATGGCACCACCTCCGCGATCGGCTCTGTGGCCATGGCCAACTTCGCCAGCCAGGACGGCCTGCGTCAGAAAGGCGACGCGCATTGGGAAGCCTCGATCAACAGCGGCAACGCCATTTATGGCGGTGCGGGTCAGGGCATGTTCGGTTCGGTTCGCTCCGGCGCGCTGGAACGCTCCAACGTGGACATCACCGAGGAACTGGTCGGTTTGATCTCCGCCCAGCGCAATTTCCAGGCGAATGCGAAGGCCATCGAGACCAGCACCGCCATCACGCAGACGATCGTCAACCTGCGTACCTGATCTCACGCGTTAATTAAGGACCGATCATGGATCGCCTGGTTCACACTTCGCTTACGGCAATGCGCGGCGCTATGGCGCGGCAGACGGCCATCGCCAACAATCTGGCGAATGCCAACACTGTCGGCTTCCGGGCCGAGATTGCCAATGCGTCGACCCAATATATCGACGGCCAGACCTTCAAGACCCGCGCGCAGCAGGCCGAGCAGGTCGTCGCCGCCGATATGAACCAGGGGGCCGTGACCGAAACTGGCAACCCGCTGGACGTGGCCTTGAACGGCGACGCCCTGCTCGCGGTACAGGCATCGGACGGTAGCGAAGCCTACACCCGGCGCGGCGATTTGAAGCTGAACGACAGCGGCCTGCTGACCACTGGTAATGGCGATCCCGTGCTGGGCGAGGGCGGCCCGATCACGCTGCCTCCGGCCGAAAGCATTTCGATCGCGAAGGACGGCAGCATCTGGATCGTGCCGCAGGGCGGCGAAGCCAGCCAGCCGCAACGCGTCGATGCCCTGAAGCTCGCCTCCGCGCAGGGATCGAGCATCAAGAAGGGCCTCGACGGCCTGTTCCGCGAAGTGAATGGCGGCGGTGCGCTGCCGCAAGACCCGCTGGCGACCGTCACCTCCGGATCGGTCGAAGGTTCGAACGTCAATGCGACATCGGCGCTGGTGCAGATGATCGAAGCCAGCCGCGCCTGGGAAACCCAGATCAAGATGATCAACACGGCCAAGGATATCGACGACGGCGGCGCATCGCTGATGCGCCTCGACAGCTGATAGATCTTAGGAAGGACTGAACGATGAGCAACGCCGCCCTCCACGTCGCCCGCACCGGCCTCGACGCGCAGAACACCAAGATGCGCGTGATCGCGAATAACCTTGCGAACGTGAACACCACGGGTTTCAAGCGCGACCGCGCCGATTTCGAAACGCTGGCCTATCAGCAGATGATCGCCGCCGGTTCCGCTTCGGACAGCGAGAACAAATATGCCACCGGCCTGTCGCTCGGATCGGGCGTGGCGCTGACGGGTACGAGCAAGATCGACACGCAGGGTACGCTCAACACCACCGGCAACACGCTGGACATGGCGATTGAGGGTGCAGGCTATTTTCAACTACAGAAGCCCGATGGCACCATCGCCTACAGCCGTGCTGGCAACTTCAGCCTGACGGCGGAAGGCACTGTGGTCAGCGCGGAAGGACTTCCGCTAATCCCGCAGATCCAGGTTCCGCAAGGCGCGACGGCAGTTAGCATTGGTAATGACGGCACAGTGTCCGCGACGCTTCAGGGTGAAGCCGCCGCAACTGAGCTCGGGAGGATCGAGACGGCAAGCTTCGCCAATCCGGCGGGCCTGCAGTCGATCGGCGCCAACCTCCTCACCGAAACCGCCGCTTCGGGAACGCCGCAGGTCGGCGCGCCGGGTCTGGAAGGCCGAGGCTCGGTCCGGTCGGGTATGCTCGAAGGCTCCAACGTCAATGTGGTCGAGGAACTGGTCGACATGATCGAAACGCAGCGCGCCTATGAGGTCAATTCCAAGATGATAAAGGCGACTGATGAAATGCTGCAATATGTGAACCAGCAACTGTGAAGTTGATAGCGAACATGATGCATAAAACCGCTTTCATTGTTGTCCTGTCGGCCGCGCTGGTTGCGCAGCCAGCCTTGGCGAGAAAGAAGGAAAAGGTGGAGTACGCTCCCACTTTCTCCGAACCCTTGCCCGTGCCCGCTGCGCCCAATGGTTCGATCTTCCAGATCGCATCGGGCTATTCGCCGCTCACCAGCGGCGCGCGTGCGGCAATGGTGGGGGACATCATAACCATTGCACTAGTGGAACGAACCCAGGCAACGAAGAGCAACAGCGCCGACACCAGTCGCGATGGCTCGATCAGCCTGACGCCGCCAGCCACCGGTCCGCTGAACCTGTTCAAACCGACTGACATCGGGTCGGGCGGCAACAATGCGTTCAAAGGATCAGGCACGGCAGCGCAATCCAACGCCCTTTCGGGCGAACTGACCGTGACCATCGCCAAGGTCTACCCCAACGGCACGTTGCTGGTCCGTGGCGAAAAGGCCCTGACGCTCAATCGCGGCGATGAGTTCATGCAAATCTCCGGCCTCGTGCGGCAGGCTGACATCAGCTCCGACAATCGCGTCCTCTCAACGCGCGTAGCCGATGCCAAGATCATCTACACCGGCAAGGGTGAAATCGCCCGCGCCAGCGGCCAGGGTTGGCTCCAGCGCTTCTTCACGCGCATCAGCCCATTTTAAGCGGGATTTCACACGTTATGACCTGCCTCCGCACCCTCTCGATCTCGCTTCGATGCGTCAGCTTCACGCTCTGCTTTCTGGCGATCGTGGCGTTCCTGCCGCAGGCACATGCCGAGCGGATCAAGGATCTTGGCACGTTTCAGGGCGTCCGGCCTAACCAGTTGACTGGCTATGGCATCGTCGTGGGCCTTGCAGGCACAGGCGACGACAGCCTGAATTATTCGACCGAAGGCGTGAAGGGCATTGCCTCGCGCTTCGGCATCAACTTGCCGCAGGGTGTGAACCCCGCGCTCAAGAACGCGGCCGCGGTCCTCATCACGGCGGACCTCCCCGCCTTCGCCAAACCCGGGCAGCGCCTGGACGTCACCGTCTCCGCCATGGGCAAGGCAAAGTCGCTGCGTGGCGGCACCCTGATCCTCTCGCCCCTGCGCGGTGCCGATGGACAGATTTACGCGATGGCGCAGGGCAACCTGGCCGTCGGCGGCCTTGGCGTGTCCGGCGCGGATGGCAGCCAGGTTTCAGTGAACGTTCCCTCCGCCGGTCGCATTCCGGGCGGCGCGACGATCGAACAGGCCGTCGCGACCGGGTTCGACACTGCCCCTACCCTCACCTTCAACCTCGCCGAAGCCGATCTCACCACCGCCCTGCGCGTCGCCGATGGCGTCAACCGCGCATTCGGTGATCGCCGGGCACGCGCAATGGACGCGGTCTCAGTCGTTATCGACGCCAAGCCGGGTGCCGAAGAGCGCATCCTGATGATGGGCATGATCGAGAATATCGAAGTCAAACCCGCCGACGCCCCGGCCAAGGTCATCGTCAATGCCCGCACCGGCACCGTCGTCATCAACGGCGCGGTGCGCATCGCGCCAGCCGCTGTCGCACACGGCAAACTGACCGTTAGCGTCAAGGAAGCGCCAACCGTCGTTCAGCCCGCGCCCTTCTCTCAAGGGCAGACCGCGACGGAGCAATCCAGCTCCATCAGCATCGAGGAAGAGAAGCGCCCGGTAATAGATTTTAAAGGTGGCGCGTCTTTAGCCGATATAATCAAAGCCGTGAATGCGATCGGCGCCTCCCCGTCCGACCTTGTCGAGATATTGGAAGCGCTAAAGCAGGCCGGCGCCATGAAAGCGGAGCTGGTGGTCCTATGACGATGCAAATTGCCAACACGACTGCCACAGCCAAGGGTGCGGCGCAGCCGAACGCGCAGGCAAAAGCGGAACTTGAAAAGACCGCCAAGGCTTTCGAGGCTATTTTTCTGCGCCAGATGATTTCGACGATGCGCTCGTCCAGCCTCGGCGAAGGTCTGACGGACAACGGCGGTTCCGATCAGTTCCTTGAAATGTCCGATTCCAGAACTGCCGACAATATGGCGGAGACGGGCAAGTTCGGCATCGCGGATCTGTTGATGAAGCAACTGGGCGCGAAACTGAACATCGCACCCGCCGCGCAGACAACGCCTGGCGAGCCTGCGGCATGAGCGGCGATCTTTTCATCATCGGCGCTTCGGGCACGAAGGCGTATCGGGCGGCGCTCGGCGCAATTTCCGAGAACATCGCAAACGCCAATACCCAGAACTTCAATCGGCGGTCGGTGAGCACGCGCGAATCCCTCGCCTCCGCATCGACGATGCTGTTGTACGCGCCGCAGACGAGCTTCGGCGGCGTCGACATTGCGCGCGTCAATCGCGCAAATGATCCCTATCTCGACGCCACGGCGCGTCTCACCGGCACGGCGCTGGGCAGCACGACATCGCGCATGCGCTGGATGAGCGACATAGAGACGGCGCTGGACGACACGGACACCGGCGTGGGCCATTTGCTGTCCGATATGTTCAGCGGCGTCGAAAAACTTGCGGCCAATCCGGCCGATCCATCGCTGCGCACGACCCTCATCTACGGAATGCAGCGCGTCGTGGATGCCTTTCATCAAACGGCGGACGGCATCACCGATGCACAGGCGGGCATTGCCACCGACGCCAAGAATGACGTTCTGTCGGTCAACAATGCCGTCGCTGAACTGGCTCGCATCAACACCAACCTCCTGCGCGCGCAGGATGGTTCTGCCAACCAGGCGCAGTTGCTTGACAGCCGGGACGCCGCGCTGACCGAAATCACCAAACGGATGGACATGACGGTCGCGTTCGGCGCGGGCGGCACGGTGGAACTCAGCTATGGCGGCGCGACGGTCCTGTCCGGCGCCGTACCGACCGCTTTTTCCGTCAGTCAGAACGCGGACAAGACATTGGCGCTCAGTCTGGCGGGCACCGCAGTCACTGCGCCGGGCACCGGCTCGATCGGGGGCCTGTTTCAGAGCGCCACCGTCGCCAGGGATCGTTTGACGACGCTGAACAGCCTTGCGGGCCAGTTCGTGACCGACTTGAACGCATGGCATGCTCAAGGCAGGACTGACGCAGGCGTTGCAGGTGGGGCGCTCTTCTCCGGCACGGACGCCGCCAGCCTCGCTCTGGTCATCAGCGACGGCAAGGATCTGGCGGCCAAATCCTCGGATGGTCGCCTCAACGGCAATCTGCTCAACATATCGTCCGTGCGTGGCACCGGCAGTATCGAGCAGGGCTGGACCAGCATCATCGCCGCCCACGGCAACTTACTGAATGGCCTCACCGCCGAAAATACAGCGACGCAGAACCGCGACGATCAGGCCCGCGCCGCGCGCGAGAATGTCAGTGGCGTCGATCTCGATTCCGAGGCGGCGGACTTGCTCCGCGTGCAGCAGGCCTATTCGGGCTGCGCCAAGATCATTCAAGTCGCGCGGGAGACCGTCGACGCCATTCTCCAGATAATGTGACGAGGACGAACGCGCCATGGTAGCCATCACCGCCCAGACGCTGGCCGACGAAATCCGTCGGCAAAAGGCTCTGTCGCAGAGCATTGCCGCCGATCAGGCCGCAGTATCGAGCGGCAAGCGCATCACGAAGGCATCGCAAGATCCGCTGGCGTGGGTGCAGGTATCCGATCTCGCCCGACAGCAGTCGCAGCAGGCGGCGTGGACCAGCAATGTGAACTATGCACAGTCGCGCGATGCCAAGGCTTCGTCGAACCTCACCGAACTCAACAACGTATTCAAACGCGCGCAGGAACTTATGGTGAAGGCTACGACAGCCACCACCAGCGCGTCCGACCTTAACGCCATCGCGGCCGAGCTACGAAATATCAGGACGGTGGCGGCGGAACTGCTCTCGGAGAAAGATTTTCAGGGCACGCCTGTCTTTGACAATGGCGTGAGCACGGCGGTTCCGGTTTCGCGCGGGATCAACCTTCAGGTCGTGGGTACTCTTGCCCAAGTGTCCAGCGGCATCACGGTCGGGAACACGACCAAGTCTCTCGATGATATTCTTGGGGACGCACTTGCATCCGTGACGACGGGAACGGCGGCGGATCGTACGGCGGCGCTTAGCGGCGTGAATAATGGCCTCGACCACATCATCAATCAGCAGGCCGAACAAGGCATTCGTGGCGATCGGCTTGAAACGGCGAAGGACCGGCTGATCGATGTCGACCTGACGCTGATCGATCGCCGGTCGGCTCTTGAGGATACCGATGTCGCCTCGACTCTCGCCAGCGTCCAGTCGAAGCTCACGACTCTGGAGGCCGCCCAGGCAGTATTTGCCAAGATCAATCAACAGACTCTGTTCGATCTCATCCGATAAGGCAGCGACTTTCCCAAAAAACGCACCGGGGCAGCGATTTATCTGAACTAATCACAACATCCTAAACTCCCCGGTAACCAAATCACCCGTACAAGGAACCGGTATCGCAACGGGCAACCGCTGCATCAGAGTTTCACGCGGGGAACAGCATGTTCGCAGTCATTGGCATCGTCGTCCTAATCCTGATGGTATTCGGCGGTTTCGCGTTTACCGGCGGCGACCTCGGGCCTGTCCTTCACGCCCTTCCCCACGAAATGCTCATCATCGGCGGCGCTGCGGTGGGTTCGCTCATCATCGGCAACAGCGGCGCTGACCTGAAGGCTTTGGGCGGCGGCTTCGGCAAGGTCTTCAAGGGCGCAACTTACAAGAAGCAGGATTTCCTCGACTGCATCTTCCTCGTCAGCAAGCTGATGAAGATGCTGCGCGTCGAAGGCCCGGTGGCGCTCGAACCGCATATCGAAGACCCCGCATCGTCGGCAGTGTTCAGCGAATATCCCAAGCTCCTTAAAGACAAGACGCTCGTCCATCTCATCAGCGATACCTTGCGCCTGGTAGTGGTGTCCTCCGGCACGCTCGATCCGCACGCGGTCGAAGAGGTGATGGATAACACGCTGAAAACGCACCACCACGAAGCCATAAAACCGGCGGAGAACCTTCAGGGTCTGGCCGACGCGCTGCCTGCGCTCGGCATCGTCGCGGCCGTTCTAGGCGTGGTGAAGACGATGGGTTCCATCGACAAGCCACCGGAGATTCTCGGCGCAATGATCGGCTCGGCGCTGGTCGGCACCTTCCTTGGTATTTTGCTGGCTTATGGTCTGGTCGGCCCGTTCGCGACGCGCTGCAAATCGGTGATCGAATCGGATGGCGCGATCTATCATGTCGTGAAGCAGATCATCATCGCCTCGCTCCACGGCCACCCCCAGCCGCTGGTGATCGAAGCCGCGCGGTCCAGCCTTACCCATGCCAATCAGCCTGCCTTCGCCGAAGTGTTCGACGGCATGCGGGGCAAATAAGCCATGGCGGCGGACAAGAAGCGCGGCGGCAACGAGCCTGAACCGCGGCCCATCATCGTCAAGAAGATCATCGTCGAAGGACATGGCGGGCATCATGGCGGCGCCTGGAAAGTGGCCTATGCCGATTTCGTGACCGCGATGATGGCGTTCTTCCTGCTGATGTGGCTGCTCGGCGCGACCACCGAGAAGCAGCGCAAGGCGCTCGCCGACTATTTTACGCCAACGATGGTCGTCCTGAAATCGGGGAGCGCAGGCGCGACCGGCTTGCTTGGCGGCGATAGCATCACGGGCAAGGAAAATTACCCGACGACCGGCGGCCAGGGCAACATGGCCATCACGATCCCGCGCGATGCTTCAGGCACGAAGGACGAGGGCGGCCGGATGAAGAAGGCTGCGGATCGCCAGAAGTTCGAGAAGATCAAGCAGCAAATCGAGCAACGCATCGCCGCCAATAAGGCGATGATGAAGTTGAAGAAGAATATCCGTTTCACCGAAACCCGCGAAGGGCTGCGCATCGACCTGATCGATGAAGCCGATTTCGCGATGTTCACGATGGCAACGGATCGGCTGCTACCGCAGGCACGCGCGCTCATCAGCGAAGTGGCCAAAGTTCTGAAGGATATGCCGAACGACATCATCGTGCGCGGTCATACCGACGGCCTGCCCTATGCGGCAGGGCGGACGATGAACAACTGGCTGCTGTCATCGGCGCGGGCGGAAGCCACACGGAAGACGCTGGCAGAGACCGGCATCCCCAATACGCGCTTTGCCAAGATCGAAGGCGTGGCGGATCGCGACCCCTATATGGCGGGCAACATCTACGATCCGCGCAATCGCCGTATGTCAATCGTGCTGGCATGGTCGAAGGAAGGTGGCGCACCGCGCGGCGACGACGACGCCGAACAGGATGCCGACATACGCGCCGCGATCAAGGAACGCGACGATCCGATCCGCAAGTCGAAGGCGGAAGCGAAGGCGCTCGACATGGGCGGCACCGGGCTTCCGGCAGGGGCGGTATTGTTCAATGCCGATGCCAAGTCAGAAGCCAAGAAGCCGGGCAAGCATTAGAGATTAGTGCACGGGGAGGATGAGGCTCGCTTCCAGGCCGCCTTCCGGTCGATTGACGAGGCGGAGCGATCCGCCATGTTCCGCGACGATTGCCCGAACGAGCGCCAGTCCCAGCCCGGCACCGCCGGTCTCCCGATTCCTTGAGCCTTCCAAGCGTGTGAAAGGTTCCATCATCTCGTCCATCCGGTCTTCAGCAATTCCGGGGCCTTCGTCGCTGACGCTGATGCGAATCACCGCCTCTTCGCCAACGACAGACACGCGCGCCCGATCGCCATAAACGACGGCGTTCTCGATCAGATTGCGAAGCGCTCGGCGGATCAGTTGCGGCCGCACGGGCGCAACTGCACGATCGCTGTCCGCCATTTCGACAAGCGATCCAAGCTCAATGAAGTCCTCCACCACGGCATCAGCAAGCGCGGACAAATCGACCTTGACCGAGGGCTCCATGCTCCGTCCTGCCCGTGCCAGCGACAATATGTCGTCGAGCATTCGACTCATCTCTTCGATAGTATCCGACATACGGGCGCGTTCCGCTTCGTCTTCCACGGACTCCGTGCGCACGCGAAGAGACGCGAGCGGGGTACGCAAGTCATGGCCGATTGCGCCGAGCATCCGATCCTTCTCATCGAGCATACTCAACAACCGCGCGCGCATGGCGTTGAAGGCCATCGTCATGTCGCGCACGTCGCCCGGACCACGCTCCTGCACGGGATCGGCCGCGCCGGTCGTGGCGAACTGCCGCGCCGCCTCTGTCAGTTCTTTTAGTGGGCGCGCGAGCCTGCGCCCCACCCACAGAAGCGGGAGGAGCACGATGACGTAGAGGATCAAGGTTTGCCCGACGAGCCAGCCATTAAGGCGCAGCAAGCCCTTGCCCATGCGGCTTTGCGCCGTTACCCATAATCCGGGCCGATATTCTATCGTAAGCGTCAACCGGTGCACCTTACGCGCCCCGAGGGGGTCAAACCGGTCCCGCACTTTTGATCGGCGGCTAAAGCGAGGTTCGTCTACATCCTCGAAAGCCATGATGTTGATCGGCCTTATCCCTACATCCTGGAGCATATCGAGCGCGCGTTTCTCCGCGTCGGCGCGGCGAACGCCCCCCAGGAAGGGCCGGGAGTTGGAAAACCCCACACGATTGGGGGCGCCTCTCGGGCGATCGCTTTCACTTCGATCAAGCCCATCGACGATCCGCGCGACGGCTGGCGCGGTTGCGGTCGTGAGCAGCATCCGGTTGCGCTCCCGTAACAGGAGGGTGAAGTTGATGGCTTGCGCCACAAACAAGGCCAGCGCCACGATCAGGATGATCTGCCCGACGAGGCTCTTGGGCAGCAGGCGCTGCCAAATCCCTGTCATAGCTTGCGCACTTCCGCAGCCAGCGTATAGCCCCCGCCCCACACGGTCTTGATGAGAGTGGGATTCTTCGGATCTTCCTCAATCTTCTTTCGCAGCCGACTAATTTGATTATCGATTGCGCGGTCGAAGGCGTTGGCTTCGCGGCCTTGGGTGATATCGAGCAACTGGTCGCGGCTGAGAACATGATTGGGGCGAGTCACAAACGCGATCATCAGATTATATTCGGCGGTGGAGAGCGGCAGAGACACGCCTTCGCTGTCGACCAGCGTGCGCTCCTGCGATTTCAGCACCCAACCCGCAAAGGCATAGCTCGCGCCATCCGCGCCCGCGACGCGTTGACCGCCAGTCGCCACGCGTCGAAAGATGACTTTGATACGCGCCACCAATTCACGTGGCGAAAATGGTTTCAGGACGTAATCGTCCGCGCCCATTTCAAGGCCGACGATGCGGTCCGTTTCTTCCGACTTTGCAGTCAGCAGAATGACAGGCGTATCGCTGGTCTCACGAATGTGACGACATAGGCTCAGGCCGTCCTCGCCGGGCATCATGATGTCGAGGATGATGAGATCGATGGCATTTGCTGTCAGCCGCAGCCGCGCCTCGGCAGCGCTTTCGACCGCCGTCACGCGAAAGCCATTACGCTGAAGATATTGCGCCAGCGGCTCACGAATGGAGCGCTCGTCGTCAACGAGAAGGAGATGCGGCCGGTCTGTCATGGTCCTGTCTTGTCATGGCGTCTTGTTAGGGAGCAAGGATAAAGCGGCAGGGAAAGCCGGGCGGTGGTCTCCCGTCCGGCTTTCCTTATTAACTGCTCAGTTTTGCGGCGGCGTCATGCCTCGGCCCATGTGGCGGCCCGGGCGTGCCGCCTTCATCTCATCAGCAGTGACAGCGCCGTCCTTGTTGGCGTCGGCACGATCGAACATGGCGAGCGGACGGGCAAGGAATTCTGCCTTCGTGATGGTGCCATCCTTGTCGCCATCTACGCCGCGCATCCCGCCGCCCATCTTGCCGCCATGATGGCGCATTCGACCCATGTGTCCGCCGCCAGACCCGCCCTTCTCGGCGCGCCATTCGGCGACTTTTTGCTGACGAGCATCGCGCTGGGCCTGGAATTCAGCCTTGCTCACTTGGCCGTTGCCGTCGGCGTCGAGTTTGGCAAAACGTTCGTCAAAGCGCTTCTGACGCATCGCGTCGCGTTCTTCCTTGGTGATTTTGCTATCACCATTAGCGTCCAGTTTCGCAAACATCTGTTCAGCAGCGGCCGTGACTTCGGCCTTGGTCAGCTTTCCATCCTTGTTCGCGTCGGCCTGCATTGGGCCGTGCATGAATGGCGCACGAGATGGCGCATCTGTCTGCGCAAACGCAACGCCGCCTGCAATAAGCATCGTGCCAAGTGTAGTGGAAATCAGAAAGGTCTTCATCGGTTGGTCCTTCGTAGTCAGTTATCCTGCTACCTGAAATGGACCATTGTTGTACCAGGAGTGTGTCAGCGCCAGCGGGCAATTGTCGCAAATTGTCGTAACACCGCGTGAGATCAAATCCCTTTTCGAGAAGGCAAGTCTGCATTTGATGCATGGCGAGGCAAAGCGATTTCCACACACAACCCGCCAGCCTCGCGGTTTGACAGCGTGATCGTACCGCCCTCGATCTCAACCGCGCGTGCCGCAATGGCGAGACCAAGGCCCAAACCTTGCGTGTCGCGTCCGCGCGCATCATCCAGCCTCACGAAAGGGCGGATCGCATCCTGAAGCCGGTCGGCGGCGATGCCCGGACCGTCATCTTCGACACACAGCTTGAGCCGATCGCCGCTCTCCAGTACCGTCACACGGAGGGACTCTCCATATTTGGCTGCGTTTTCGATGATGTTCCGCAATGCGCGCTTGAAGCCGATCGGGCGCAAATTATGCGTCAGATGATCTGGTCCCACGTATTCGGCGTTTCGCCCCTGATCTGTAATGTCATCCACCAAGGTCGCCGCCATCACGGCAATATCGACGGACTGCGGATCTTCGGGATCTTCATCGCCGCCGAGATAGGCAAGCAACGATGTCACCATCGCCGCCATCTCGCGTACGTCGGCGCCAATGGCCTGCCGCAACTGCGGATCGCCTATCCCCTCTGCACGTAGTTGAAGGCGAGCAAGCGGCGTACGCAAGTCATGACCGACCGCCGCCAGAGCCTCCACCCGATCCGCGATCAGGGAATGAATGCGCGCCTGCATCTCGTTGAATGCACCGATAAGATCGCGTACTTCACGGACGCCGACTTCCCTGATCGGCTCCTGCTCGCCATGACCGATCCGCGCCGCTGCGATAGCCAATTGACGGACGGGATGCAGGGTCGAGCGGATCATGACGGCCGCGATCAGGCTGAGGCCCACGGCGACGACGATCATCATTGCGACCCATGCGAGGCGGAACTTGCCCTCCTGGACAAGTTGGGGCGCCGTGAAGATGAGCCAGCTTCCATCGTCCAGACGCAGACTTCCTGTTACCAGCGTGCGCCGACCGGGTTCGCGAAGATACAGGTGCAGATCATGGTTGTTCAGCACGGGTTCCCGAACGACGATTTGCTCTCGCATCTCCAGCAGGTCGGCTGACATCGGCGGAGGAGACGGAAGGCTGCGCTGCCACGAGACGGTGAAGTTGAGGCTTGAAAGGCGATTGGCGAGCGCCGGTCGTTCCAGCGGATCGCGCTGGGTCATCACGCGGGTAGCGGTTGCGAGATGCTCGGCCACACGATTGGCTTCATCTTCGCGCACGCGCAAATTGCTCGCGCGGTCGTAAAGGACTGTTCCGGCGAAAAACTCCACCAAGATGGTGAGCAGGACGATCGCGAGGATGCGACCGACCAGCCCCAGCGATGGATGCAACAGCAGTTTCAAAGGCGCTCGATCTCGGCCGTAAACATGTATCCGACGCCACGCACGGTCACGATATGCGACTTGCCTTCCTCAGTCGAAAGTTTGCGGCGCAGGCGACTGATGAGCACGTCCACGCTACGGTCCGAGGAGTCGCCCAGTCTTGCGCGTGAAAGCTCGATCAGGCGTTCCCGCGCTATCACCCGCTGCGGATTGTCGATCAGAGCAACCAGCAGGTCGAATTCCGCTCCGGTAAGATCGACCACTGCGCCTGCGGGAGAGATCACTTCGCGTCGCGGGAATATGACTCTCCAGCCGTCGAACCGGGCTTCCCGCCGCCCTGCCCCCTCATGCTGCCGTTCCATACGGCCGCGACGCAACACCGCTCTGATGCGTGCAATAAGTTCGCGCGTATCAAAAGGCTTCGCCAAATAGTCGTCCGCGCCCAATTCCAACCCGATGACGCGATCGAGTTCCGTGCCCTTCGCGCTGACGAAGATGATCGGGACTTCGCTCTTCTGGCGGAGTTGGCGGCATAGTTCGAGACCCTGTGTTCCGGGCAGCATGATATCCATAATAACTACATCGACCGGCGTATCCGCCAATGCATTCCACATCTCGGGTGCTGCCGCAGCGGTGCGGACATTAAACCCGTTCTGCTGCAGCGAACGCATCATCAAGGTGCGTAGCGCCGGGTCATCTTCGACGATCAGAATTTCTGGAGCCGTCACTGCCTATCTTGTCCTTCGAAACTAATCTGTGTCACGTTCGGATCGAACAGGCGGCTGGTCAACATAGTTCTGATCTTAGTTTCAACCGACCGTCGCGATCGCTACCGGAATACCACCGTCCGTATACCGTTACGCAAGACCCGGCGTTCCGCTGTCCAACCTACGGCGTGCGCCAGGACGCGGGCTTCGATATCGCGGCCAATGCGGATCAGGTCTTCGACTGACGCGCGATGATCCACTCGCTCCACCATCTGCTCGATGATTGGTCCTTCATCGAGATCCGCCGTTACGTAATGCGCCGTCGCTCCGATCAGCTTGACGCCCCGCGCATGTGCCCTGGCGTAGGGATTTGCTCCCTTGAAGCCGGGCAGGAAGCTGTGGTGGATATTGATGCAGCGTCCTTCGACCTGTTCGGCCATGCTGGTCGATAGCACCTGCATATACCGTGCGAGGACCAGCAATTCGGCACGGGTTTCCGCGATGATCGACAATATCGCCGCTTCCTGTTCAGCACGATTGTCGTTGCTCACCGGGACATAGTGGAATGGCAGGCCGTGCCATTCGGCAAGGGCGCGGCAATTTTCATGGTTGGAGACAACGGCGGTTATGTCGACAGGCAAGCTTCCTGTGGACCAGCGATGAAGGAGGTCATTGAGGCAGTGGCTTCCCTTCGAGACTGCAATGACGATCTTGAGCCGCTCGTTGGCCGGAACGAGAGACCATTCCATTGCGAACCGCTCGCCCACCGTCGCAAAGGCCGCACGAATGTCCTCCACAGTTTGTGGAAACGATGGCCCCGCCGCCTGAAAGGCGACCCGCATGAAGAAACGTCCGCTCTCCAGATCGGCATATTGCTGGCTGTCCAGAATGAAGCCGTCCATTCCGGCCAGCAAGCCACTGACAGCCGCGACAATGCCCGTCCGATCCTCGGCCGTGAAGGTGAGTATATAGCTGGGTGCGGCATCCATGTGCGTAAGTTTCCCGAATAATATCGGGAGGCTTTAGAGGCGGAAGTCTGAGCGCGTCAAATGGAGTGCTCCCGCCTCAAACCATCACATCTTCATGGCATTGCGGAACATCACTATTGCTATGACGATCAGGTAGATGCCAAACACCTTCTTCAGCGGCGCAGCGGGCAAGCTATGCGCTGCTGCGACACCCAGCGGCGCCGTCAAAACCGACATACAGGCAACGGTGAGGGTAGCCGGCACATTGACATAGCCCAATGAACCCCAGGGAAGATCCTTTGCGCCAAGCCCGATGATGGCAAATCCGATCGCGCTGGGGATGGCAATTAAAGTGCCGATGCCGGACGCAGTCGCGATCGCCTTGTGAATTGATCGGCCGCAGAGGGTCATGACCATGATCGCGATTGTTCCACCGCCGATCCCCAACAAAGCCGAAAAAGTGCCTAAGCCGCCTGCGATCCCGACGCGCATGATACCGGACGGCATGTTCTGGCTCACGACCTTATTGCCCACCTTGGGCAGCAGGAAATTGAGCGACATGAGGAACACGCCTACCGCGAAAATCATCGTCAACACGTGGCCATTTACTCGCCCGGCCAGCAGCACACCAACGCCATCGCCCAGGATGATCCATGGTGCCCAGGTTCGAAGGATTTCAAACTCCACCGCCCCTCGTTTCGCATGCGCCAAGAGCGAGCGGATGGACGTTACGATGATCGTCGCGGCTGATGTGCCGATAGCGACATGCGCAATCGCTTCCTTAGACCCGCCCAAGAGCGGCAACACGATGAACAGCGCGGGCACCACTACAAAGCCGCCGCCGATCCCGAAAATGCCCGCAGCAAAACCTGCGAACAGGCCAGCCGCCAACAGTGAAGCGAGCGGCACGCCGATGCTGGATAAGGTCGCCATGTCCATTAGCGTGCTCCCAGCCTGCTATAGTCGGTCACGGCAGGCCAATTGGCGATCGCCTGAGGTATCGAAAGAGACCGGCACGTAATGGCACGGTTGAAGTACAGCATGAGATGAACCTTGCTATTGTAGATTTTTCCGCATGGTGATGAGCGGCACGCCACTATCGGAGAAACGAGCGACTTCCTGAAACCCGCAGGCCCGGTACAAAGGTGCGCCCGCTAAGGTCGACGAAAGCTCCAGCGCGAGGAAGCCCTCCGCGTGAGCCGCCTCCGCGCACAAGTTCAGTATATGGCGACCGACGCCGCGGCGGGCATGATCGGGGTGCGTATACATCGCGCGGATGCGTGCTGCTTCAGACGCAGGATCAAGCATACGGTCGCTTCGCCCAGGCGTCGCATTATGACCGTAAGGCGTCTCCCTGCGGCTCCAGCCGCCACATCCGGCCATCGCGCCTTCCCGCTCTATTATGAAATAGGTTCGATCCTCAATGAGGCGCTGGTCCAACCCCATGAACCTTCGGCTGGCTACGATCTGATCCGACGTCAGAAACGATGTCTGGAGCTTGTCGATCGCAAGCATGATCAGATTGCGAAGCGCAGTTTCATCGGCAGCAGTCGCCAAGCGGTGTGAGAGAGACATTTTTGCTGCATTGTGGAATGGGCAGGTAGTCCAAGTGGCGTCTGTTATCGGAGGCAGAAGGAGTGTGGACACAGCACATCTCTGCTTCTTGTTGCCTCAGAGAGCCGGTGCAAAAGATATGCACCGGCCCCGCAAGATAACTTTAGAACGTGACGTTTATACGGGCGTAATAATATCCGCCGTTGATGCCGAAGGGCGAAATGGTCGGATATTTGCTGGTCGAGTAGCCGCGTTCACGGTTTTGCAACTCTATATTGCGGATATATTCCCTGGATCGCTCTGTCGGATATTTGTTGAAGAGATTGTTTGCGCCGATGGATATCTTAATCGGTTCAGCAATCTGGTAACCGACTTCCAAGTCCGTGATAAAAGACGACTTCACTGGCACTTTGATAAGATCGCCGGCATCGAAGCCGGGGCCAGCGGCGCGTGCTGTTTCAAATGTGTAAACTTGGGAATAATAGCTCTCTCGCAAGTTCGCGCTGAACTTTCCCCACGACCAGAAGGCATTCAACGTTCCGCGGAACTTGGGTGTGGTATGCTCCAGCTCAACTTCGCTGGAAGCGTCGATCAGACGAGTCAACTCGGGATTGGCCGTGCTGGAGTAGAGCGCCGAAGGCAACGCGTTGATGCTCAGCACCTTATTGGCATTGTAGTTGCCCGTAAACGTCAGATCGAGATTGCCCATATTGCCAAGATCGGCTTTGTAGTTCGCCATCAGGTCAAGGCCACGGGTCCGCATTTTGACGCCGTTAACGAAGCTCTGAACCGATATGCCGCCTTCGGTGTTTCGATCCACGCCGTTTTCCGCGAGTATAACATATCCAGGAACTGCAGTGGCATCTCCAAGACCCGTAACGGTGGAGCTTCCGCCCAACGCCCCGTTAACTGCGCCCAACACTGCCAACTGATTATATATGGCGTAGAGGTCCGCATTGTAAGGAAGACATGCGGCCGCGTTAGAACCGTTATACCCTTCAGGACAACGATTGCCCTGGAAACCTGAAAAGCCCGTGGAGATCATGATACGATTGCGGATCGTGATCTGGTAAGCGTCGAGCGTTATAGTAAAATTGGGCGCGGGGTTAAGCACGACGCCTAAACTGTAGTTGGTTGATTTCTCCGGTCTCAGGCCGCCAAAGCCCAGCGCCGCAGCGGCGGATGAGGCAGGTGGAAGGACGCCACCAATGAAGCCTGGCCCAACGTTCAGACCCGAATAGCCGCCTTCTGCCAGTGTCGGCGCGCGGAATCCGGTGCTGGCCGTACCGCGCAAGGCAAATGCATCGCTGAAGTCATATCGGCTGGTGAGCTTGAAAACGGTGGTGTCACCGAAGTCACTGTAATGTTCGTGACGTACCGCACCGTCGACAAGCCAGTTTTCCACGGGGTTGAAACTGATGTCCAGATATTGCGAAAAGTTGTCGCGTTTGTACTTGCCGGCGTCGTTCGGGCTGTAGCCGAAGAACGACTGAGCACCGCCGCCATAATAGGATGCGGGATCGCCCGCCTTGATCCCGTAGGTTTCATGACGGAATTCAAGGCCCGCGGCGACGTTCACGGGAGCAGAGAGTCCGACGTCGAAGGCATGCGTCAGGTCGAGCGTATTGCTCCACTGCGTCGCGAAGAAATCACCGTTATGGAACGTAGTCGGGGTGAAGCCGGTGTCGGCATAAAGCTGAGCGTTACCCGATTGCCAAACGTAGACTTTTACCAAGTCCTTGCCGTAAGTCGATGCCAAGTCGAAAGACGTCTCGCCAATCGACCCTTTGAAACCGCCGGTGACGGAATAATCGGTTTCGTCGATACGCTCTTGCGGTTGAAACCCCGCCGGATAAAGTCCGGGGATGATTGCGGGCGAGCGAGTATTCTCATATGCGGCCGCCTTCTTGTGGCCATAACTGCCGAAGCTATACACCTCGTAATCGCCGAATTCATAACCGGCATTATACATGACGACGGTCTGATTGATCCTGGGATCGCCGATGATGCGGTTGGTATAGGGATATCCCGGAAGATCGGCGACGGCCTCGTTGCCTCCGGCGACCGCATCGACTGACTGCGGATTGATGTCGCCGCGGAAGCTAAAACCTTTCTTTTTCTTCTGCGCAGATATGTTCAGATAAGCGCCTTCGAACGGCGCGATGCCGATGTTGCCACCTATGGAATAGGTCTTTCCGCCCTGGTCGTAATATTCGCCCGCCGTGGCGTTGATCGATCCGCCGTGATCCGCCTTTTTCTGGATGAAGTTGATGACGCCCGCAATCGCATCGGTGCCGTACTGTGCGGCCGCGCCGTCCTGTAGCACTTCGACATGCTCGATGGATTCCGGGATGATGAAGCTGATATCCGGCGCGGCGCTGCCGCCATAGGGGCCGCCTGCGACCGACACGTTTGCGGTGCCATGGCGGCGCTTGCCGTTAACCAGGATCAGCGTGTGATTGGGACTGAGGCCACGCAGTTTCATTTGCAGTGTATGCGCCTGAAGATCGCTGCCAAAGGCCTGCGCTTGAATCGATGGCAACTGCTGCGCCAAGCTCTGAAGCAGGTCCGGTGAACCCGTACGTTGCAAGGCATCGGACCCTATCAATTGGATCGGCGCGGGACTGTCAGCCGCTTTCATGCCGGTTGTGCGGGTGCCGGTGACGATGATGACGCCCCCGTCCGATTGCTCATCCGACGCTTGTGGTGCTGCGGTTTCCTGCGCCATGGCGGGCGTGATGGTCAACGTCAGCGCTGTAATCAGCGCCCCTCGCGAAACTAACCCCATTTTTTTCATCGTATCGGCCCCCTTGTCTTCAGATTTTCTCGGAGCCTCTCCCTTTTAGCGCCTTATGACTTGTTTTATGCCAGCCATCCTCTTGAGGCCCTCTCTTCGGGTTATGCCTAACATCCCTCAACGAAGGACCGAACGCGATCCGCCATCGGCCTTCTGGAATTATCAATTTTTGCGGGATCGCTGCTCTTGGCAGAAATAGTTCTCAAAAAGCTGCGGTAGAACTTGCAAAATGGGCGCGGAAGGGACACCTGTGATCGTGCTTCATCTTCGAAGCGACCAAGAGGATTGGCCAAAGGCCGACCTCGTCAGGAGGATGCCATGTTAACGTTACGCACGTTGCGGCGGGCCGCTTTAGCGCTCGCCCTTCCCGCCACCGCCCTGCTTGCTGCACCGGCGCTGGCTCAATCCGACCTCGTAGTGACTTACGGCGCAGATAACGCCGTCACCAAGTCGTTGCCCGTCGACATCTCCGACCTGCGGCTTTCCAGTCCCAAGGGGCGGGCTGTTGCCGAAGGCCGCATCGCCGCGGCGGTGAAATCGGTATGCAGCGAAAAACAGATCTACAGCAATGAAGGAAAGCGAGACTATCGTCGTTGCTATGCTGACGCAAAGGCTCAAGCATTCACGCAGGCAGGGCTGACGCAAACCGCTTCGCGTTAGGAGCCTAGGACAACTTAAAATCCCGGTCGCTTCAATCGACCGGGATTTTCAGCGTTCAGATACCGCCGTCCACCACTTCACGTCCAATCTCTCCCAGTCCAGCTTTTAGCGCATCAATGCACACATCCAGTGTCGCCTGGTTCGTTGATCGGACTACAAAATTCGCTCCCACACGCCCTTCGCGAAAGAAGGGATAGCTACCAATCTGACAACCTTCGTGCGTTTTCTCCGTGACACGCAGCAGATCAGCGACTTCGCTTTCCGCTACCCAGCACCCGATTTGCTTCGACAAAAGCGGCAGGCCGCCTTCCAAAGTGCCGGTCAGGCTTTCGAGCATTCCTGCCGTGATATGCGGTACGCCCGCCATGATGAAGATATTGCCGTGCTTGATCCCCGGCGCACCGGACATGCGGTTTTCGATCAGGTCGGCACCGTCCGGCACACGCGCCATGCGTAGCCGCGCATCGGTAAGGCCGCCGCGGCTTTCATAGTACTTCTCCAGAACGGCACGGGCGCGTGGATGGATGATGACCTCCACACCCAGAGCCGCGGCAATGGCATCCACAGTTATGTCGTCATGCGTCGGGCCGATGCCGCCGGTCGTGAACAGATAGTCATTGCGAGTTCGAAGGATGTTGACGGATTCCACGATGGCACCCTGATCGTCCGCTACGACGCGCACTTCCTTCAGCCGGATGCCTTGCACGTTCAACCAACTGGCGATCTGTGCGATGTTCTTGTCCTGCGTCCGGCCCGACAGGATTTCATCGCCGATGACGACGAGAGCGGCAGTCCAGATACGTTCGGGCATGGTCATGGCACCGCCATAGCGTGCGGTTACCAATCGGCAAAGCGCCCTCTCGCAAAAGCGCCGCGCCAATACTATAAGCATGGGATGACCGAATATATGACCATCACTGCCGACATGCCGGTGTCGCGCTCTCCTGTAATCAAGCTGTATGACGAGGCAGGCTTTGCGGGGATGCGCAAAGCCGGGCGTCTCGCCGCAGAGATCCTCGACGCACTGGTGCCCTATGTGGTGCCAGGGGTGACGACGGGCGAACTGGATGACATCGTGCGCCGCATGTCGATCGAGGGGGGCGGCGTGCCCGCGACGCTCGGCTATCGCGGCTATACGCATAGCTGCTGTACATCGATCAACAATGTAATCTGCCACGGCATTCCTGGCGATCGGGAACTGAAGGAAGGCGACATCGTCAACATCGATGTCACGCCCGTTATCGACGGCTGGCATGGCGACAGCAGCCGGATGTACATTGCCGGTGAAGCGCCCATCAAGGCAAAGCGGCTCGTTGAAGTCACCTATGAGTGCCTGATGCTGGGCATCGAGCAAGCCAAGCCGGGCAATACGCTGGGCGACATTGGATATGCCATTCAGCGTCACGCCGAGCGGCATCGCTACGGCGTCGTCCGCGACTTCTGTGGGCATGGTGTTGGACGGGTGTTTCACGACAGTCCCGAAGTTGTGCATCTGGGCCGCCCCGGTACGGGGCCGGAACTGCGGCCGGGCATGTTCTTCACGATCGAGCCGATGATTAACATCGGTAAGCCCGGCGTGAAGATGATGGAGGACGGGTGGACGGCGGTGACTCGTGACCGGACGTTATCGGCGCAATTCGAGCATTCAATCGGTATCACCGAGGATGGCTGTGAAATCTTCACCAAGAGCCCTGCGGGATTGGAAGCGCCCCCTTACGGACGATAATCCGCCGCGCAATCCTCCTGCCTGATTTTTAGGCAGACGCCGCCAGCGTTGCTCTAAAACCGGGCGCGATGGACAAATAATGCTGCATCGCCGAAGCTGTTCCCGCGATTCGGCAATTGGCACGGTAATTGTTTGTTTACGGATGCGACATGCGTGGGCGGGGCACGCAGGATCATGTCCGAAATCGACTGCAGTGCGGTTTCGCATGGGTTTGAAGCGCCTGTCGCAAAGAGGGGTTGTAAGAAGTCTGATGAAGAAGATCGAAGCCATCATCAAACCGTTCAAGCTGGACGAAGTGAAAGAGGCGCTGCACGAAGTGGGGGTATCCGGCATCACCGTCACGGAAGCCAAGGGGTTCGGGCGGCAGAAGGGCCATACCGAACTGTATCGCGGCGCCGAATATGTGGTCGACTTCCTGCCCAAGGTAAAACTGGAAGTCGTTGTCGAGGACAGTATGGCACAGCGAGTGGTCGAAGCAATCGCCGCAGCGGCGCAGACCGGGCGCATCGGTGACGGCAAGATATTCGTCTATGCCGTCGAGTCCGCTTTGCGCATCCGTACCGGGGAGCGCGACGACGACGCCATCTGACATCATACCATTTTCAGTCGGACCAGCCGGTCCGGCGCAAGATGGATAATTTTCCACTACAAACGACCACTGCCCGCGGGGGCACATACGGAAGGGTAAGCTACCATGGCGAATACGCCGAAAGACATTCTGAAGATGATCGAAGAGAAGGAGATCGAGTGGGTCGATGTCCGTTTCACCGATCCCAAGGGCACCTGGCACCACCTGACCATGGTTGCGGGCGTCATCGGCGAGGATGAATTGACCGACGGCCTGATGTTCGACGGTTCCTCCATCGACGGCTGGAAGGCGATCAACGAATCCGACATGATCCTGAAGCCCGATCTGGACGCGGTGTATTTCGATCCGTTCAGCGCGACGCCGATGATGATCCTGTTTTGCAACATCGTCGAACCGAACAATGGCGAGTTGTACGCACGCGATCCGCGCTCGACCGCCGTGCGCGCCGAAGCCTATGTGAAGGCCGCCGGTTTCGGCGACACCGTCTACATCGGCCCGGAAGCCGAATTCTTCATGTTCGACGACGTGAAGTTCGACACCAACTATGCTGGCAGCTTCTTCAAGATCGACGACACCGAACTGCCCACCAACACCAGCCGCGACTATGACGGCGGGAACCTCGGCCACCGTCCCCGTGCCAAGGGCGGCTACTTCCCCGTCGCGCCGGTCGATCCGTGCGTCGATATTCGCGCCGAGATGGTGTCGACCATGCTCGAAATGGGCCTGCCCTGCGACAAGCATCACCATGAAGTCGCCGCGGCACAGCATGAGCTCGGCCTCACCTTCGGCACGCTCGTCACGACCGCCGATCGCATGCAGATCTACAAATATGTCGTGAAGATGGTCGCGCAGGCTTATGGCAAGTCGGCGACGTTCATGCCCAAGCCGATCAAGGAAGATAATGGTTCGGGGATGCACACGCACATCTCCATTTGGGACAAGAGCAAGCCGCTGTTCGCGGGCGACGGCTATGCCGGACTCTCCGACATGTGCCTGTATTTCATCGGTGGCGTCATCAAACACGCCAAGGCCCTGAACGCCTTCACCAACCCGTCGACCAACAGCTACAAGCGGCTGGTTCCGGGCTATGAAGCGCCTGTGCTGCTCGCCTATTCGGCGCGTAACCGTTCGGCGGCATGCCGTATTCCTTACGGTGCCGGCACCAAGGCGAAGCGCGTAGAGTTCCGCTTCCCCGACGCTCTTGCTAACCCGTACCTCTGCTATTCGGCGCTGCTGATGGCGGGCCTCGACGGGATCGAGAACAAGATCCATCCTGGCGAAGCCATGGACAAGAACCTCTACGACCTGCCGCCAGAGGAACTGTCCGAAGTGCCCACGGTCTGCGCATCGCTGCGTGAAGCGCTGGACAGCCTGACCGCGGATCACGCCTTCCTGCTGAAGGGCGACGTGTTCACCAAGGACCAGATCGACGCCTATATCGAGCTGAAGTGGCCCGAAGTGGCGCGTTGGGAAATGACTCCCTCGCCGGTCGAATATGACATGTACTACAGCGGCTAAGACCGTCTGACTCTAGGGCGGGCCGTTCCTTTCCGGCCCGTTAATCGAGACCCGGTCGTGCGAGGCGGCCGGGTCTTTTTTTATATGCACGGGAGGCCGGTAGAGCGGGCGTGTAGGGCCGGAAGGTCACGAAAGTCACGCTACGTCACCCCCCGAGAGGGTCCATATCGGTTGTTGGAAAGCGCCTTCCGGTGGCGAGACGTCGGGAGCGATCGAGCAGGACTGAGGCACTTGGGCCAGTGTTGAAAGAAGGGCAGCCGATACGTATTCGAAGGTATCAGCCGCGCTCAGGCGGCAATGTTGCCATGCCATTATCCCGCCCCCCCCCTTCGCATCGAACCGCATGATCCGGGCCAGCCGAAAACTCCCGCCCGGAATAGTCACAGCTTAAGGCCGCTGCGGGCCGTCACGCTACTCCGCTGTCGCTATGCCTGAATGCGGTCCGTGGGCGTTCGGCTGTCCACGCATCCGAAAAGCGGAGGGGCGGAGGGAGTATCCGGCCGGGACTGCCTGGCGAGGCGTCTGGTTGAGCGTAGTCGGCTGTGTAGCCTATCCGACAAGGTGTAGGACAGGATGAATGTGGCTCCTGCTCGCCTGCCGCTCGGTTCAGGCCATATGCGCGCTTTCGCGGTGCCTCGAAATTCTGTCTTCCTGTGGGCGGCCAAGCTCCCTATCGGAGCCTTCCCGCTAATGCCGGAGTGCCATCGTGCGATGAAGAACCTGCATATCCGCCTATTCAAACCCCTGCTGGCGGGCGGAAATCTGCGCGACCGGCTGGTGGCATGTGTCGGTGCGTTTCTCGGGATTGGGCTGGCGGGGCTTACATACGCCGAGATTTCGCCCTTTCCGCATCCCGCACTGGTGGCACCGATGGGGGCTTCGGCGGTGTTGCTGTTCGCGGTGCCGTCCAGTCCGCTTGCGCAGCCCTGGTCCATCATCGGCGGAAATTGCGTGTCGGTGCTGATGGGGCTGGCTATCGCGCAGTTGCCCCTTGCCCCGCTGGCTGAGGCTGGACTGGCGGTGGCGTCGGCCATCGCGATCATGTCCATCCTGCGATGCCTGCACCCTCCGGGAGGAGCGGTTGCGTTGAGTGCCGTGCTTGCCGGTCCGGCCGTTGCAGCGGGACATTATGAACTGCTGGCGGTCCCGGTCGTGCTGAACTCCGTGCTGCTGGTGGCGATCGGATGGTTCTTCCATCGCTATTCAGGCCATTCTTATCCGCATCGCGCGGTACCGGTGATGTGGCGGGACGTGCCCGCGGAGCCGAAGCCGTCGGTGTCGCTGGAAGATGTGGACAAGGCGCTGGCCGACCTTGGCGAGACGTTCGACGTGAGCCGCGAGGATCTGGCGCTGTTATTCGGTCTCGCGGAGACGCACGCACTGGAGCGGCAGAAGGCGCGTTAGGCCCCTACTGCCTCCAGCGCTTCGCTTGCCGCGAGCCATTCGGCCTCGGCGACTTCCATCTGCTTTTCGATGTCGCCACGTTTGCGCATCAATTCGCCCATGGTGAGCTTGGCTTCCTCCGGCCCGGCGGTCGAGGGATCGAACATGGCGCGTTCGATGCGGGCGCGGTGGGCAGTCAATGCGGCAAGCGCCTTTTCTGCCTTGGTCACGGCTTCGCGGAGGGATTTGCCTTGCTCGCGTGCCTGCGCCTGTGCCTGTTTCTGGGCCTTGCGGTCGCCCTTCGACATCTTCTCGCCGGTGTCGGACACCCCGCCGCTCTTGCCGAGAATGAAGTCGGTATAGTCCTCCAGCGTGCCACCATATTCCTTGGCGGTGCCGCTATCGACCAGCACGAGGCGGTCGGCGACCAGCTCGATCATGTGTCGGTCATGGCTGACCACGACGACCGCACCCTGATATTCGTTCAGCGCTTGCACCAGCGCCTCGCGACTATCGACGTCCAAGTGGTTCGTCGGTTCGTCGAGGATCAGCATGTTCGGGGCTTCGCGGGTGATGAGCGCGAGGGCAAGGCGGGCGCGTTCGCCGCCCGAGAGGCTGCCGACTTTCTGGATCGCGCGGTCGCCCGAGAAGCCGAAGCGACCGAGTTGTGCGCGTACCGCACCGGGCGTCGCACCCTTCATCTGACGGGCCATATGCTCCAGCGGCGTGTCGGTCGTGTCGAGTTCTTCCACCTGATACTGAGTGAAATAGCCGACCTTCATTTTGTTGCTGCTGGTCATTTCGCCTTCCATCGCGGGAAGTTGCGCGGCGATCAGGCGGGCGAGCGTGGTCTTGCCGTTGCCGTTGCGGCCGAGCAGCGCGATGCGGTCATCGGGATCGATGCGCAGGTTGACGCGGCGCAGGATCGGCGTGTCGTCATAGCCGACCGACGCCATGTCGAGCGTGACCAGCGGCGGGCGTAGTTCGGGCGGGCTGGGGAAAGCAAAGGAGAGGCTCGGGTCTTCGAGGGCGGCCGCGATGGGCTGCATCTTCGCGAGGGCCTTCTGGCGGGATTGCGCCTGTTTGGCGGTGCTGGCGCGGGCGCTGTTGCGGGCGACATAATCCTGAAGCTTGGCGCGTTGCGCGTCCTGCTTTTCCTTCGCGGCCTGTAGTTGCGCGAGGCGTTCGGCGCGCTGCCGCTCGAACGCATCGTATCCGCCGGGATAGAGCGTGATTTTGCCCTGTTCGAGGTGCAGGATGTGGTCGACGACATTGTTCAGCAAGTCGCGCTCATGGCTGATGACGATGATCGTCGCGGCGTAGGTCTTGAGGAAGTTTTCCAGCCAGAGCGTCGCTTCGAGATCGAGATGGTTCGAGGGTTCGTCGAGCAGCAGCAGGTCGGGCTGCGAGAACAGGAGCGCGGCCAGCGCGACGCGCATCTTCCAGCCACCCGAGAAGCTATCGAGCGGGCGGCCCTGCATCTCCTCGTCGAACCCGAGGCCGACGAGGATGCGGGCGGCGCGGGCGGGCGCGGTGTAAGCGTCGATGGCGTTCAGGCGCTCGAAGATGTCGCCCAGGCGGTCGGGATCTTCGCAGGTTTCGCTTTCGATCAGCAGCGCGTCGCGCTCTATGTCGGCGGCGAGGACGGTTTCGAACGGGGTCTGCGTGCCGCTTGGCGCGTCTTGGCGCAGATAGCCGACGCGGGTGCCACGCGGGCTTTCGATTTCGCCTTCGTCGGGATCGATCTGGCCGATCATCGCCTTCATCAGTGTGGACTTGCCCGCCCCGTTGCGGCCGATGAGGCCGACACGGCTGCGCGGCGGCAACATCGCGGTCGCTCGATCAAGGATGACGCGCCCACCCAGGCGCACCGTGACATTGTTCACATTCAGCATGGCCGCCCCCTAGCACATGTTGCGGCGCAGCGTGAGGGGGTGGCGATGAATTCCTTTACGCTTCAATTCCGTTCGCCTTGAGCGAAACCGAAAGGAGCCGCTGAGCGAAGCGAAGCGTGCCTCACCTGCGGCTCGGCTTGCCCCTTCGACTTCGCTCAGGGCGAACGGAAAAGGAGAGCTGTTTACCCTCGCGCGCGGCGCATGCGGATCTGGCGAACCATGTGCCAGCCGCGGAAGAGGCCGCGCTTGCCGCGATTGTCGTTGGCGAAGGATTCGAAAATGGCTTCAGGCCCTTCAGGATCGAGTATCTCGTTGTCGGCCAGCCACTTTTCGACGTCGTTCAGTTCGGGAATTTCATAGGGACCGAGCGTGCGTCCCGGCCCGCGCAATTTCTCTATTGTGGCGATCATCGAACCGGACGCGGCATATTCGTCGGTGACGGTCTGACGATCGACGCCCAAATGTTCGGCGATGAGGTTGTCGCGCAGTCCGGCAACGGTCGCTTTCTGCGCGTCATCGTCCACGCAGAGCGCGACATCGCATTCGGTGTCGAGACGCAGCGAGCGGTTGTTGAAGTTGGAGGAGCCGACGCGCAGCACGCGGTCGTCGACGATCGTCACCTTGGCATGGACGTAGATCGGCGCACCCTTGGCGGTCTGCGGGTGATAGATGCGCAAGCGGCCATGCTTGTCCAGCCGTCGCAGAGCTGCAACGAGGCGGGCGCGGGCGGTGTCCATGGCGACGGGTTCCAGCCATCCGTCGGCGGTCAGCGGATTGACGATGACGACCTCCGGCCCGTCCGGTTCCGCAAGCCGCTTGCCTATGGCGATGGCGATGCGGCGCGAGGCGAAATACTGGCTTTCCGCGTATATCAGCGTCTTCGCGTCGGCGATCAGCGTTTCGTACAGCCGCTCGATCTCTATGATCGCCGGGCGGTTCTTCATATCGGGATAACTGCGCGCAATGGCGAGATCGACATTTTCCAGCATCGGCGAGAAGGAAGGCGGCCATTGCGGGGCGCTCTGATCTAGCGGTTCCAGCTTCTGTCCGCAGGCCGCTTCCCAACGGTCGCGCGCGAGTTCGCCGATAGCGGCGGCGGCCTTGCCATCGAACAGGCTGGTTGCGTCATGCCATGGTTTATATTGCTTGGTGGTGCCGGGGAGGACGCGATCGGGATTGTCGTCGGCATGGTCGCGCGTGTCCCAGCGCTCGCTGGTCATGTCGATGCCGCCGCAGAAGGCGATGCTGTCATCAATCGCGACGATCTTCTGGTGGTGGGAGGCGGCGAAGGGGTGGACGCTGTCTGCCCGCGCGGTGATGCGGGCATGCGCCTTCCAGCGGAGGAGCGTGAGGAGCGTATTGCCGCGGAAAAGCGCCTTCACCATGCCCACGTCCCAGCGCAGGACGTAGATTTCCAGATCGGGATTGCGCTCCACCAGCCAGATCACGAAATCGTCGAGCTTGGCCGGCGCTTCGTCCTTCTCCCCCGGCCGGCACAACGTGATGCGTGCGTCAAAGTCCCAGCCGATAAGCATGATGCGCTTCTTCGCGGCCAGCATGGCTTCGCGGGCGGCGCAGAAATAATCGTCGGCATCGACGATAAGCGAGAAACGGTCGGCATGTTCTATGCGCCAGCAATTGTCCTCCGGGCGCAACAACGCGTCCGTCCTGCCCATTGCCATCCGATAGTCTCCCGCCCGTCCCATAATCTCGCCGCATGCGTAACGATAATAGTCTATGTTCGTTCCGCTTAACGGATGCTGTCAACGGTTCAGCGGATCGGCAGGGCGAAATCCGCATCGGGCACGCGGTTCTTTTACGCGAGCGGCGGCGAAGCAGTGGGCTAAATCATTTGGATGCTGTAGCTTGCGGCGTGATGTTGCGGGTTGTTCTTTACCATGGTTGCCGGATGCGTGGCGCGTGAAGGCGGCGATTGCTCTGCCCTTGTCGCTGGCGGTCGCGGCGCTTTCCTCGCTCGCCATTTCGACGCTGCCAGCGAAGGATAGTGCTGGCCCGGCAGCAAAGCCGGAGGTTCATGCCGATGGGCCGAAGCAAGCTGAGCATTATCGCTGGCGGCCGGTGGCCATAGGCGGCGGCGGGTTCATTACCGGATTGTCGAGCGATGCCAGCGGGCGGACGCGCGTTATCCGCACCGATGTCTATGGCGCCTATCGCTGGGATGCGGCAGCGGATCGGTGGGTGCAGCTTGTGACGGCGCAGGCGATGCCCGCCGCCGCGCGCGTGCAGGACGGGATGGCCGAGGGCGTGTACGAGATCGCGGTGGCGCCGTCCGATCCGCAGCGGCTGTATATGGCGATCAAGGGCGGCGTGTATCATTCGGCGGATGGCGGGCGGAACTGGGAAGGATCGGAAGCGGGGACGCCCGCTTTCCGGTTCGATCCCAATTCGCAATTTCGATTTGCCGGGCCGTTTCTGGCGGCCGATCCTGCCGATCCGGATCATGTGTTGTTCGGCACGCCCGAACAGGGGCTGTGGCAGTCGCACGATGGCGGGCAGCGGTGGGCGGCTGTTGCCTCGGTGCCCACCCCCGGCAAGCAGGCACCGGGCATCATGATCTGGTTCGCAACCAGCGGCGAGATATGGGCGGCATCGGCGGGGCATGGCGTGTTCGTGTCGGGGGACGGCGGCGCGACGTTCCGGCCCCTGCCCAATCGGCAGACGCGCGGGCCGCTCACCCTGACGCAGGGGAGCTTTGCGCGTGACGGCAGCTTTGTCGCGACCGATATGGAGGGACAGACGGTCTGGCGATATGCGAAGGGGGGATGGACGAACCTGAACGTCGCGGGCGCGCTGGGCAAGGCGGCCTATGTCGGGATTGCCACCAGCCCGCAGGATGGGCGCATCGTGGCGATGAGTCAGGCGGGGCAAAGCTGGTGCTCTGTCGATAATGGCCTCCGCTGGCAGGCGATGGGGCGCAGCGTATCGGCGGGCAAAGGCGATGTGCCTTGGCTACGCGTCGCCAATCAGCGATATTTCGCGTCCGGCGCGATCCGCTTTGACGGGGCGAAGGCGGGACGGCTGTGGCTGGCGCAGGGTCAGGGGCCGTTCTTCGCCGACTTGGACAAGGGCTGCAAGCAGGCCGATTGGCAGAGCGCAGCGCGTGGCGTGGAGGAGATCGTCACGACCGACATCGTCCATGTCGGCGGACAGGTGCCACTGTTCGCGGGGTTCGACTTCGGCATCCATGTGAAGCCTGACCTGAATGCCTTCTCTACCACTTATGGCCCCAAGGAGCGCGTCATCATCGCTGCGCCGCAAGTGGCGTGGACCCCGACCCGCCCCGGCTTTTATGTGACCAACGCGTCGGACACGCGCGATTGCTGTGCGGAGGATGGCGACGCCGTGCTGGCGGGATACAGCATGGACGGCGGCAGGAACTGGGCGAAGTTGGCGAGCCTGCCGCAGCCGCCGGGCACGCGCGCCGACGATCCGTGGCGCATGTCGTTCGGGACCATCGCCGTGGCCGCCGACAGCATCGACAATATCGTGTGGGAGCCCGCGTTCAATCGCGCGCCTTTCTATACGCTGGACCGGGGCAGGACCTGGCAGCGCGTGGTGCTGCCGGGGGAGACGGGGCCGCTGACGGGATCGTTCGGCAACAAATGGATGCAGCGCAAGACCCTGGCGGCGGACCGGGTGCTGCCGGGCACCTTCTATCTGGTGCATAGCGGTGACGGCAGCAGCCCGCAGTCGGCGGGGCTGTGGGTCACGCGCGACGGCGGACGGCACTGGACGCGGCCGTTCAGGGGCGAGATCGCGCCTGCCAGCCGCTATGCCGCGAAGCTGCGCGTGGTGCCGGGCCATGCGGGGCATCTGTTCTTCACCAGCGGCGTCAATGGAGACGGCGATACGGCGCTGCGCCGGTCGCGGGACGGCGGAAAAAGCTGGACGGTGTTACGCCATATTAACAGGGTCGATGACATAGCATTCGGCAAGCCTGCGCGGGGGCGGCGTTATCCGGCGATCTATGTGTCGGGGCGCATCGGCGGGCGATACGGGATCTGGCGGTCGATCGACGATGCGGGGCACTGGCAGCGGCTGACCGATTTTCCGCTGGGGCGGCTGGACCAGGTGACGGTGATCGAAGCGGACAAGGACGTGTTCGGGCGAGTATATGTCGGGTATAAGGGATCAGGCTGGATCTATGGCGAACCGTCGCCCTGCGCCGTGGGCGCGAAGGCGGCGGGTGACGACGCCTGCAACATGCTCGACTGACGCATGAACGGTGCGGCCGCGCAGGCGGAAAGAACGGTGGTCCTGCCGGGGGGCATTGGTGAGCCGGTCAGGCCTATCCTGTCGCAACCGTTCCTGCAATCGCTGCTGCCTGTCGTGGTGCCGATCGGATTGACGTTCGGCATGTTGTTCCGTGGTTTCGACGGGGCGCAGGGGTCCGCCGCCTGTGCGGTGATCGGCGGGCTCATGCTGATGGCGATCCTCGCCCTGCAACCGCCGCCGCTGTCCTTCTGGCGCAGGCTGATGCCGATAGTGCTGCTCGTCGGCGCGGCGGCGCTTTGGCTGATCGTGGTGCAGGCGGGCATCCCCCTCGTGCCCTTTGCAAGCAGGCCCGTCGCCTTCGCACCCGACCTCTTCGCGCCGGAGTTCCTGGGGTGGCTGAGCGGTTTCGAGGCGTTCCTGATCGGTGCGCTGATGGCGGGGAACCGCGCCGACGCACGGCGGATGATGAACATGCTGCTGTTCGCCAATTGCGCCGTGCTAATGATCGGGCTGATCGTGCGCAGCGTGGGCGGGCAGGAAGCGCTGGATTACTGGTCGCTTTCGCGTCAGGGGCGATTTGCCGGGACGGTGGGAAATGCGAATGTCACTGCGGTCGTCGCGGGCATGATGGCGCTTCTCGCAACCGGGCGTATCCTGCGGTTGGCGCAGGACATTACGCAGCGACAGCGGGGCCAGAGGACGATGGTCAGCCTTGCCGCCTATGCTGTGGGCTGGCTGATCGCAGTCACGGCGCTGATCGCCACCGCCTCGCGCGCGCCGATCATGGCTACAGCGGTGCTGATCGGGGCGCTTACCCTGCGCAGTTTCGGGCTGGGGCGTATGCACTGGCGGCGCTGGGCGCTCTTTGCCGTGCCCGCCGCCGTGATGATCGTGATGATTGGCCATGCGGACCTGTTGCAGCAGCGGCTGGGCAGCACGGCGAGCGAATGGGACGCGCGCGTGGCGCTGTGGTCGCAATATTGGGACGTGTTCCTGATGTCGCCCTTCTATGGCTATGGCCTGGGCGGATTTTCGAGCATCAATGTGTTCACCATGCCGACCGTGCAATTTGCCGAAGGGGCGTGGATCGTCAATTCCCCGCATAGCATCCTGCTGCAACTGCTGCTCGTTGGCGGGGTGCCCTATCTGCTGCTGCTGAGCGTGGCGGGCTGGAGAGTGGTGCGCGATGTGGCGCGGGACTATGCGGCGTCGCCGTGGTCCACGCGGCGGTGGTCGGTCGCGGGGGCAGTGCTGCTGATGCTGGCGTGCGGGATGATCGACATCGTGCTCGACGTGACATCCACCATTGCGCTTGTGCTGTTCTTGACGGGACTGCTGTGGGGCCGTGGCGGGATCGCACCCGACGCGGCAGCAGTCAGTCCGGATCGCGGCGGACGACCGGCGCGGCGAAATAATCGCCATCGCTAAGGCGCATGTCCCGCCACCGCAGGACGAGCGGCTGATAGCCATTGGTGTTGCGCGCCGCCGCGAAGATTGCCCGCCGCGAGCCGCCATCGACGCGCGACAGCCAGACGGCTTCTTCGATTGCCCTTGCCCGAACAAAGGCGTCGAGTTCGTCCCAGTGACCGAGCGCAAACGTCACACGCCATCCCGCCGCGTCGCGCAGGAAGGGTGAATCGGCATAGGACCGCGAAAGCGCGGCAAGCCCCAGTTGGCGATGGTCCGGCCCTTGCTGGAGCGATTCGATATAAGCCTTTACCACCCACGCTTGCCCCCAATGCGGGCGCGCTTCGATGGCGAGATCGGCTTGACGCGATAATGCCGTCAACGCGGCTTCGCGGTCAGTGCCCTTCGCGCGCCGCAGAGCGCGGGCGCGATACAGGGCATCGCTGAGGAGCAGGCGCGGCGGAGAGCTTGCGTCCACCTTGACGAGGGATGTGTCGGACGCGTCATCGTTGCGAAAAAGCGCCAGAGTCTGCGCCTGAAGCTGCGTATCGGACGAAGCGACCGTACGCTCCTGTAGCCACAGGGCGGCCGCTACCACCGTGGTGATGCCAAGCAGGCCGATGGCGATGCAGGCGAACCGCCGCGCACGATCGGAAGGAGCTTCGGGTCGGCGCGGCATATTCGACTTTTAAACGCAGTGGCCGCCCTTGCGAGCGGCCACCGATCAGTTCCCCTGATTGTAGTAGGCGGAATATTTCTTCGAATAATAGAGACCGCCAATGGCCTCCGCCGAAGAATCGACCATCGTGTAGATCGCGCCGACGGGATTCGCACCGTCCGACTTCAGCCAGCCGAGCGCGGACACCGCTGCCGCAGCCGGCGTGCCGTTCCAGCGGACGATCAGCACTGTCGCGTCCGCAAGGACCGACAGGAACCGGCCGTCGGCAAGACCCACCAGCGGCGGCAAGTCGAGCACGATGTGATCGTAGCGCGTGCGCAATTGCGCGAGCAGGTTCTTCATCGCGTCCGCGCCGAACAGATCTTCCGAACTGAAATAGGGCGCGCGCACCAGAAGGTGATCGAGACCCGGCACATCGCCCGGCACGATCGCTTCTTCGGCAGTAGCCTTCCCGTGCAGGATTTCGACGATGCCCGGCCCTACCGGCGGGTTGGAGACGAGCGCGCGCATTGCGGCGCGGCGGACGTCGCATTCGAGCAGCAACGTGCGCGAATTGTTCGACGCCAACGTGCGGGCGAAGGACAGCGATGTCGTGGTCTTACCTTCGCTGGGCAGGGCGGAGGTGAAGGCGATGATCTTGGGCGGCGTGTTCGCACGCACGCCCAATATGCCTGCCCGCGCAATGCGGAGCGATTCGGCGAAGAGCGATGTCGGCTTTTCCAACAACAGGTCCGCCGGGTTGACCGATTTGGGCACCTTCGGGATTGCGGCGAGGACCGGGATACCAAGCTGGTTTTCCAGTTCCTCCACCGTCTGCATACCGGTCACCAGCATTTCCTGCACGGCGATGGTGCCCGATCCCGCAGCAAGCGCGGCGACGATCGCCAGCGCCAGGATCAGCGGTTTGTTGGGCGAGGTCGGCTTCGTCGGCGGCTGGGCGCGATCGACGATCACCGCCTGCGAGATGCGGTTCTGCGCAGCCTGCGTGCTTTCCAGTGCGAGTTGCGAAGCCCTGTCGAAGGCTGCGCGCTTGGCAACGGCATCACGCTCCAGGCTCTGCGCCATGACTGAAGCCTGCGTGTTGACGGCGCGTTCGCTTTCGAGGCGTCCCATGGATGCGCGAAGGCTGGCGGCGCGAGCGTCGGCCGCGGTCGCATTGGCCCGCAGCGATCCGATCACGCGTTGCGCTTCATCCTTGATCTGCGAGTCGATCGACGAAAGCTGATCGCGGACGCGGAGATATTCGGGATGCTTCTCGCCATAGCGGGCCTGCACTTCTCCGACGTTGCGCAGGACTTCGGCGCGCTGACGGCGCAGTTCCGCAACGACGTTGGAGTTGCGGACTTCGGACACGGCGTCCAGCCCGCCACGGGCGATCTGCCCTTCGGCGGCGGAAACGCTGGCGCGAGCGGCGGCGGCTTCTGACTCGGCGGTGGCGAGCTGCGTTGAGAGCGGCGCAACCTGCTGATCGACGATGGTGCCGCCCGATCCCGTGCCGTCGCCGGTCGTGGTAAGGCCAGCCCGTGCGCGATAGGACGCGACGGCGGCATCAGCCGCACGCACTTCTTCGCCGAGTTGCGCGGCCTGACGCTTAAGCTGCTCCGACTGCTTTTCAGCAGCGCCGGCGTTGGTGCCCACGCGCGTATCGAGATAGGCTTCAGCGAAGGTGTTGGCGATACGTGCCGACTTGACCGGATCTTTCGACGTGAAGCTGACGGCGATCAGGTAGGTAAGCTTGTCACGCTCCACGCCAAGATGACCCAGAAGCGACTGCGCGACGAGGGTTTCGCGGTCCCCCTGCCCCAGCGTCGCGGCATCGGGACGGTTGGCCAGCCCTGCGCTGAATTCCGGATCGTTGGTGAGCTTCAGCCGCTTGACGACTTCGCGCGCAAGCTCAAGCGAGTTGAGGACGGCGACTTCGGTCTCGATGGCCTCCGGATTGAGGTTGGTCCCGCCGCCAGTGTTCTGCGCGACGCTCTGCGCCGGATCGACACGGATGCGCGCGGTCGTCTCGTACTTCGGCGTCATCATGAACATGAGGACGATGCCGAGCGCAAGGACCGCCGCCGCGACGAGCGCAAGCGTCAGCCAGCGCCGGCGAACGACATCGCGAACGGTCTGGAGCAAATCCGATAACTGGCCGTCATAGTCAGTCATCTGCTTCGAAATTTCCATGATGTAACCCGCTTTGCTTTGATTATCACCGGACGCTTATGCACCGGCTGGAGAGGCGCGGCTCAGCGCTGGACGACCAGCGTTAGCTGCCCACGAAATTCGTCGAATTGCTGCCCCAGATCCTCGCCCGTCGTATCTCGTTTTATATAGGAAAGCTGTAGTTGCAGGCCCAGGAGCCGGTTTATCAGATACCGTGCCCCGCCCGCGCCGCGATAGAAGGTGGTCTTGCGCGTGCTGCCGATGAAATCCTGCTGCGCATATTCAGCGATCGCATTCAGAATAAGATTACGCAGCAATTCGTGATCGACGCGTAGCGACCCGCGATTGTCGAAATAGGCATTGGTATTGCCGATGTTCGAATCTTCGATCACACGCCGGAGGCCAAGGCCGAAAGTCGTGAGTTCGCTCGGGAAATACTCGACCTTGGCCTCGATCGAGAGGCCATCGACATCCTTGTAGAGCGGGCTTTTGTAATTGCGCTGGGCATAGCCAACGCCGATCGTGCCGCGCACCAGCGCCGACAAATCGAAGTTGGTGCCCGCAATGAAGCGGTAGCTGTCCGAATCGCGGTTGGCGACGTTGGGCAGCAGCAGCGTGTCATAGTCGGTGTCGCCGTAGCTCAACTGACCATAAGCCGATATGCTGGGCGTGAAGGCATATTCCGCCTGCGCCGTTACCCGCGTGAGCGTCCTGTCGCGATTTTCCTGATCGATGGCCGTGCCACTTGGCAGGCGGATAGGATCGAACGCGAAGTGGCTGCGATCGGCCGCCAGCATCAGACGGCCCTGCCCTACGCCATATTGACCGCGCAGCGACAGGAAATCGCGCTTGTATTGCGAGAGCACGGCGAGGCTGGAGGCCACATCGCCGGTAATCGGCGTTTCGAACTGCTGTGCGAATTGCGCTTCGCCCGTGACCGTGAGCGCATCGCCGACATCAAGCCGTCCCAGCGCAGCAAGATTGTAGGAGTCCTCATTGCGCACGGAGTTGTTGAAGAAGCGCCGGAATGCGCCAGCCGCGTTCAACTGGACCTGATGCCGGTTCCATTCCGATCGCAGGCGCGCCGCAGGATTGAAGACGACGAAACCATCGCCCTCCTTATTATTGTCCGTCAGATAAACGTTGCTCGTATATCCGATGCCGGTATCGACCTTGGGAAACAGCGTAAATCCGCCGAGATTGACGCCGAGCGGGTCATAATCCGGACGGGGGCGCTCGGTGACGCTGACATTGCGGCCCTTGTCGAAGCCGTCAGGCAGCGTAGCGGGAATCAGCGGGCTGGCTTCGATCTGCGCATGAGCGATCGTCGGCGCAACCACTTGCAAGGCGCTGGCGGCCACGCAGCCAATCAGAAGCCGCCGAAAAGATGTTTTCATCGTTATGTTTATACCTGAATTAACGGATGTGCTGGAGGGCGGATCGCGACGCTGCGTCGTCAGGACATCAGCTCCCATAGTTCGCGCCCCCACCGCCGACGCTGATCGCAGGCGCCGAGAAGCCACTGCCGCCCAGGCCATCGCCACCGCCTCCGGGGATTGCCGCCGTACCGCGACGGAACTTGCGGCGCAGCGCGAGCCGGACATTGGCGATGGCTTCCTTGATCGTCGGCGTCATGCCGGGACCTGCCTCGACCACATCAAGCGCCGCCTCCATCGCCTCCAGCGAATACTCGCCCTGGCTGAGTACGAAGAGGATGGCCGCTTCGGTATCTTCGACCGATGCGGTCGGTGCGAGTTGCGACAAGTCGGACTGGATGGCCGCAGCGATCTTCGCGACCTGCTGAGGGTCCTGCGCCGGAACCGCTGCTTGCGTTTCGGGTTGCGCATCCACCACGGCGTAGCTCGCGCCCGCTGCCGCCAACAAAGCGAGAAGCGGCGCGGCATAGCCAAGCGTCCGCCGTTGCGGCAGCGCCCAATTTGCACCGTTTACGGTCAAGCCATCCCTTTGCGTTGTCATCCCTGCCCCCTTATTTCTCATTGCCTCCCGAAGATCAGAAGTAGCGTTCCCCGACTCTGATCGTGTCGCCTGGCCGCACAATGAGATCAGGCGTCAGCCGGTAGGTTTCCTCCGTGGTCGCGCCCGAACGGCGGATGTAGACGACCTTGCGGCTGGCGCGCGGCGTGAAGCCCTGCGCCGTAGCCACGGCGTTCAGGACCGTCAGGCCGCTCGCATAGGGATACTGGCCAGGCGCAGACACTTCGCCGAGAATGAAGAACGGCCTGTACGCGGTCACTTCGATGCTGACCTTCGGTTCGCGAAGATAACCGTCCGCGAGGCGCGTCTGCACAAGCGAGGCGACTTCAGCAGGCGATTTGCCGACAGCCTGAACGTCGCCGAGCAGTGGCAGCGAAAGAGCGCCATCTGCACTGACCGAAAACTCGCCAGACAGCGTCGGTTCGTTGAAGACCGTCATGCGGATCTTGTCGCCCGCGCCGAGTTTATAATCCTCGATCTTGGCCGTTTGCGACATGTACCGCTCGCCGGTTTCTATGACCGGGGCAGCTGATGTGGCACATGCATGTAGAAATATGCCTGCCAGCAGGCAAAGAAGAAATCTTAATTTCACGTGCGAAACCCCAACCACGAACAGATATATGGGATTCAGACTAGTAGGATTTCGCGTATGCAGCAAGAGCAGTAACCAATTACGCAATACCGTACCATTGCGGGATCGTCATATTCCTAAATCTATACTAATGCTCTCTGTACGTATATTTGCGTAATTAGCTTTTTTGCAATTGAACGCTAATACGACATTAGGAATCGGCGCTAATGCTGAGACGCCTGTGTGTCATCTTCCACCACAAGTGTGTTAAGTCGCAAATGCATTCCCATTCCCTTATCGATCAAATCTGACACGCAAACCTGAATGCAGGATTTCCGACGACAACAGGTGGATGAAGCCCAATGGGGCGGATGGCGGAGACGTCGCCCGATATTACCGTAAAGCGCGCTTTTGCAGAGGCGAACGGAGATTTTTTTACGTGAACAATACGGGTCGCCACTGCCAGATGATGCAGGGCTGCATCTACCTTCTGCATAATATGGTTAACAAATACGTGCGGCCAATGGAGCTATCGCTGCGGCGAGAGGAGAATTCTGTGTTTAACTTCCATCCTCTGCTTGAATGGATTGAATATCGTTAGTCGTCGGGCGTCATTTATTGGCTTCTTCATAGAAACTATACTGACTTCCTCGCAAGGAAGATCATTGACGAGCTTATAAACACCGCTCTCTTTCTAATAGATAGCCAAGTTATTGCGTAATGCATCATCACCATCTTCTATGTTGCGCCGCAGTATAAAGCCATGTTCAATTGCGAAGACACAATTTCGATATTGTCACTTGCGGAAAAATACCTACATAGAAAGACAAGAACATAAGAATTCGGGGGAAGATGTGCCGCAGGATGCAATGTTGCTCCGCACGGCCAACTGGTGGGTCAGGTCATGAATTACAGTTCTCAAAACGAAATGAGCGTATGTTCCGGAGCGGGGGCGCCCCAGGATGCATTTGTCGAAAGTCTTATATCGTCGGTCTCGCGGGTCTCAGGCATAGTGGTGCTGGTTGCCGGGTTTATCGGCATCGCCACGGTTATTCTGCTTTAGAGAGTCGGGCTTCGACGCGTTGAGACATACAGCGGCTGCATCGAAGGGATGAAGCCGGCGCTATGCCAGCTCCACCGGTGAGACTTCATAGCCCGCGTCGGCAATTGCCTTAATCAAGCCCTGTAGGTGCGCGTCATCGCGGGTCTCGCATTCGATATCGGTGATGAGGCCCTTTGCCGGCAGGCTGGTGAACACTCGCTGGTGATAGATTTCGATGATGTTGACCTTTTGCTCATCGAAGATACGAGCGATCTGAAACAGTGCGCCGGGCCGATCCTGAAGGCGGATGCGTAGCCGTGCCAAGCGGCCCGAGCGGGCAAGGTCGCGTAACAGGACGTTGGCAAGCAACCGTGTGTCAATGTTGCCGCCGCATAACACCAGACCGACAGTGCGGCCCGCGAACATCTCCTTGTGCGAGAGTACTGCGGCAAGGCCCGCGGCGCCTGCACCCTCGACGACGGTTTTCTCTATCTGAAGCAGCAGGCTGACCGCCTGCTCCAGCGATCGCTCATTTACCAGAACGATGTCGTCGGCCAATCGCTCCACGAACAAACGCGTGAGGAGGCCCGGCTGCTTGACGGCAATGCCTTCCGCCAGCGTATCCCCGTCGCACGCGAGATCCTCACCCTTCATCAGGTCGTACATCGACGGATAGAGTTCCGCCTGCACGCCGATCAGGCGCATGTCAGGCTTCATCGCGCGGGCGGCTGTGCCCATTCCTGAGAACAAGCCCCCGCCGCCGATCGGGATCACCAGCGTGTCGATGTCCGGGGCATCCTCCAGCATTTCGAGGGCTATCGTACCCTGCCCCGCGATGATGTCCGGTTCATCGAAGGGGTGGACGAAAGTCAGGCCCCGCTCTTTCTCCAGCGTGCGGGCATGGGCGTAGGCATCGTCGAACTTCTCGCCGTGGAGAACGACCGTCGCGCCGTGGCCCTGTGTCTGCATCACCTTCACCGTTGGCGTGGTCGTCGGCATCACGATCGTGACCGGAACCCCGAGACGCGCACCGTGATAGGCAAGGCCCTGAGCGTGGTTGCCTGCGGACGCGGCGATAACGCCCTTGGCCCGCGCGGCATCGTCCAGCAGCGATAGGCGATTGAGCGCGCCGCGTTCCTTATACGCCGCCGTGAACTGAAGGTTCTCAAACTTGAGGTAGACCTTCGCACCAACCATATCGGAGAGCGTGCGGCTAATCAGCGTCGGGGTGCGCACGATCGCGCCGGAAATCCGGGCGCGTGCGGCCAATATGTCATCCACGGTTACGGGCAGCGGCAGCGCGCCCTCGATCTTTGTCAGCGTGTTCATGACCGCCGCCCCTACTCCATCGTGGACCAAGAAGAAACTGGCTCTTGGCCAAAACTCGCCCTATGCGGGGCAAACCCTTGTTGCGGACTCACTTCTAAGCAGGTGCAATGGCGAATATAGCATTTATCGGCCTTGGCGTTATGGGTGGTCCGATTGCCGGGCATCTGGCCAAGGCGGGACATCAGGTCAGCGTCTACAACCGGTCGATCGGCAAGGCGAAGGCTTGGTCCGAAGCCTATGGCGGAACGGTAGCGGTAAGCCCCATGCAAGCCGCCGAAGGCGCAGAGGTGGTGATAAGCTGCGTCGGCGCCGATGACGATTTGGCGGCGGTGACGCTGGGACGCGACGGCGCGTTTCGGGCGATGGGCAAGGGAGCGCTGTTCATCGACCACACCACGGTGTCGGCGAAGATCGCGCGGCAGTTGTTCGTAGAGGGCGAAAGCCGCGGCATCCATTGCGTCGACGCGCCGGTCTCCGGCGGACAGGCGGGCGCGGAAAATGGGAAGCTTTCGATCATGTGCGGGGGAACTGAACCGGCCGTCGAGGCGGCGCGGATCGTGATGCAATGCTATGCCGCACGGATCGTGCATGTCGGCGTGGCGGGTGCGGGCCAGACGACGAAGATGGTGAACCAGATCTGCATTGCCGGCGTCCTACAGGGATTATCAGAAGCACTCCGGTTTGCGCAGGCGTCGGACCTCGACCTCGACAAGGTGTTTGAGGCGATCTCGGGCGGCGCGGCGCAAAGCTGGCAGATGGAAAACCGCTGGAAGACGATGGCGCAGGACAGCTTCGATTTCGGCTTCGCGGTAGACTGGATGCGCAAGGATCTGGGGCTGGCGCTGGAGGAAGCGCGGTCGAACGGCGCGACGTTGCCAATGGCGGCGCAGGTCGATCAATTCTATGCCGATATTCAGGCGATGGGCGGCAATCGGCAGGATACCAGCGCGCTTGTGCGGCGGATCACGCGCATATGAGGCGTTTCGTTCTGGCGAGTGCGTTGCTGGCCTCCGCCCTCTCCTCTCCGCTCCTTGCCTCATCGCTGATCGATAACGTCAATGGCGTGGCGCTGGACGACAAGGGCAAGCTTGTGTCGTTCGACGCACTGGTGATCGGCGACGATGGCAAGGTCGAGAAGCTACTGAAAGGCAAGGACAAGCGGCCCGAAAGGCCGACGTTCAAGCTGGACGGTAAGGGACGCACTTTGCTTCCCGGAATGATTGATGGGCATGGACATGTGATGGGCCTTGGCCTGTCGCTGCTGACGCTTGATCTGTCGGACACGCGATCGCTGGCCGAGGTGCAGGCGAAGATCACGGCCTATGCGCGGGAAAATGCCGGGCGCAAGTGGATCATCGGGACCGGCTGGAACCAGGAACTCTGGGGGCTTGGCCGTTTTCCCACGGCGACGGAACTGGATGCGGCGGTGAGCGACATTCCGGTCTGGTTGGAGCGTGTCGATGGCCATGCGGGCTGGGCAAACAGCGCGGCGATGAAAGCGGCGGGCATTACGGTCGCCACCAAAGTGCCAGCGGGCGGGCGCTTCGAAATGGTGGGCGGCAAGCCGTCGGGCGTGTTCGTGGATGCGGCCCAGGCGCTGATCGAGCGCGTGGTGCCGCCACCCGCTCCCAAGGACCGCGATCTGGCTTTTGCAAAGGCGCAGGCCAGGCTGCTCTCCTATGGCATTACGGCGATTGCCGACATGGGCACCAGCATGGACGATTGGCAGACATTCCGCCGGTCGGGAGATCGCGGCGCATTGCGCGTGCGGATAATGGCCTATGCGTCGGGGATCGAGAACATGATCGCGATCGCCGGGCCGGAGCCTACGCCATGGCTGTATGACGACCGGCTGCGGCTGGGCGGCGTGAAGCTGTATCTCGATGGCGCGCTGGGATCGCGCGGGGCGTGGCTGAAGGCCGACTATAGCGACGCTCCGGGCCAGCGCGGGCTGCCGCTGACGGGATCGACGCAGTTGCGCAACCAGATGAGCCGCGCCGCCATGGATAATTTCCAGATCGCGGTGCATGCGATCGGCGATCAGGCCAATGCCGAAATCCTCGATGCGATCGACGAGATCGCGGACACCTACAAGGGTGATCGGCGCTGGCGGGTGGAACATGCGCAGATCGTCGATCCGGTGGACCTGCCGCGGTTCGCGCAGCATGGCACGATCGCCTCGATGCAGCCGGTGCATGAGGCGTCCGACTGGCGGATGGCGACCGCGCGCATGGGCGAGGCGCGGCTAAAGGGCGCTTATGCCTGGCGCACGATGCTGGACAACAAGGTGCCGCTGGCGTTCGGATCGGACGTGCCGGTGGAGTCAGCCAATCCCTTCCCCGGCATCGCGGTCGCGATTACGCGGGAGGACGCTAAGGGCGAACCGTTCGGCGGATGGATGCCGCAGCAGCGCATCCGGCTTGAGGAAGCACTGGCGGCATTTACGCAGGGTGCGGCCTATGCGGGGTTCGCCGAAAAACGCTTCGGCACGTTAACGCCGGGTCAACAGGCCGACTTTATATTGGTCGACAGGGATATAACGCTCGCTCGCCCTGCCGATATCCGCGAAACGCAGGTGATCGAGACATGGGTGGGCGGCAAGCGCGCCTATGTGAAAGGAACCGAGCAATGACGTCCACGCCGCGAACCGGGGCCGTGCGCCTGACGCAGAAGGCGGTCGAGAAGCCATGGGGCCGCTATGATTTGCCCGAGAGCTTTCCCAATCCGGACAAACAGAAGATCGGCGAAATCTGGTTCGATGGGCCGGAGGGGCGTCATCCGCCGCTGCTGGTCAAGTATATCTTCACCAGCGAGAAATTGTCGGTGCAGGTGCACCCGAATGATTCCGAGGCGGCGGATCGGGGGTTGACGGGCGGCAAGTCCGAATGCTGGTACGTTCTTGACGCTGAACCCGACGCCCGATTGGGCATCGGCATGACGCAGGTGCTGGACGGCGACGCCCTGCGGGCAGCGGCGCTGGATGGGTCCATCGAGCAATTGATGGACTGGAAGAAAGTCCAGCCGGGCAGCTTCTATTATATTCCGGCCGGAACAGTGCACGCGATCGGCGCGGGCGTGACACTGGTCGAGGTTCAGCAGAACAATGACGTGACCTATCGCCTGTTCGATTACGGGCGACCGCGCGAACTGCATCTGGATGACGGCGTCGCGGTCAGCAAGGCCAAGCCTTTTCCCGATGGTGATCGCACCCTGCCGCTTGGCACGCACGATCGCGTAGTGGACGGCAGCTACGCGCCGTTCACGATGGACATGGTGTCGTGGAAGGCAGGCGAGCGGCCTACCCTTCCTGCACATAAGCCGTGCTGGTTCGTGCCGATCACCGGAGCGGGCACGATTGACGGGCAGGATTGGTCCGCCAAGGAGTGCTGGCTGATCGACGGTGACGTGGACTTTGCGGTGAGCAGCGACACGGCGGGCCTCCTCGCCTTTCAGTGACGCACGCCTTCCCAAACTGAATCCGGCGGCAGGCGCATATCGCGCGCTGCCGCCGGATCAGACGCCCCTTCCCTGAAAAATGAATCAGCGCAGCGCGTAAGTAGTCCGCGGCAAGCGACTGAGCGCCTCTTTGGCAATTATATGCGAGGACGCCACTGATCCGTCCGCCAGCAGCAGATCGACCGGCATCGACTTCAGGGCTTTGCGATACGCTCGATCCGCGTCATAGGTCCGCCCCATACCTGCATAGGCATTGCCCAGATTGATGAGGCGAGCAGGATCACGCTTGGTTGTTCCCTCCAGGCTGTTCAACTTCGCGGCAGCAGCGCTGTAATCGCCACTGAGGATCGCAGAGACGCCAAGGGAACCGGGAGCGTATCCAATTTCAGACTGAGTGCCTGCCGATGCCGCGCCGGACATCGCCACCGACAATAGCGCCGCGCCGATCATCACGAAAGACCGTCTCACCATCGCACCCTCCAAAATGAAAAACTTCTTACTATAGCGAGGAGTATTTCACTTTTATGACGGATCAGCAATATGGATGATCGTCCTACGGATAAATTTTATCACAACCTTTTCAATTATTTATCTGCCATGTTCTGCATTTGCGAAGAAACGAGGCATTGTGTCATCACACTGTCACAAATGCAAATCGCTAGGAGCGCTGAAGTGATTCGCGAAGGATACATCCGATCAGAAGCAAGGTTGCTCACAGCAGATCAGCAACGTGTGTCATGGACGCACATCGTGATGGAAACGGAGATGTAGGATAAGGTCCGGGAGATTCTGTTGCCCGGCTCTCCCGGAAGCCGCTGTAACCCTTCTGTTGCCCGGTGGGTCCAACCGCGTTCTTTTAGAGTAATCTCAGCCGTGAGGCCTTAATTACGCTGCGAGAGCGAGTGCTTCGTTATCGTTGGCACTTATGGGTTTTGAACAGTTTCACGGCTTACTCGGGCCGGGCAAAAATACCGTCTTTGAACACACGTCGATCCTGGTTCGGCCCCGTCAGGTATCCCCATAGCTGAAAGCATCGGGACATTTGGTGGAGCCGGCGGGTACTGCCCCCGCGTCCGCTGCGTCTATTACACGGCACAATTTATCGCCATAGTCGGGCGAACCCGACAGGTCATATATAGGCGCTATCGCCTGAATGAAAAGTGACTATGGGCGAAAATATGCGCCGAAGCATCGCGGCGTGAACTCTTCTCTACATGCAAAAGGGAGCCTCGCGGTGCTGCGAGGCTCCCTTCTTGCCCGGGTCTGCGGAGGCTCCAGGCGCTCCGTCGAACCCAAAGGCGATTACATCTTGTTCTCAGCCTTCGCTTCGGCCTTGTCAGCCGCTACGTCGCCAGCCTCACGGGTCGCGTCTGCCTTTTCTTCCAGGGCATCGCTCACGTTTTCAGCCGCTTCAGCAGCGTTGCCGGTCATGTTGTCAGCCTTGTCTTCCATCTTGTCCGCCTGGTTTTCCAAAGCGTCGGCCTGGTTGTCATAGGCGTTCTCGACCTTGTTTTCCTGTTTGGAATCACAAGCACCGAGCGTGATAAGGCTCGCGAGACCAATCACTTTGACAAAGGTTTTCACGGGTAATTCTCCTGTTGAGCCCCCCTGGGGCAGACATGGCGCATTTGGGCAATCGCGCTTGATGTGCGTCAATTATCCAAGTGGGCGTAACCTGTGTCTGTCGCTAAGGTTCCACGTCTCGTCGCATCCGTAACTTTTGCGCGCATTTTAAGGCTGCGGATTCCGCTTCAGCGAGTCCCTGATTTCGCGCAGAAGCACGACTTCTTCCGGCGTCGGCGCAGCGTCCTCCTGAGCCTTCTGATGCGCGCGCAGCAGCCGGTTAATGCCCTTCATCAGCAGGAAAATGATGAAGGCGAGGATCAGGAAGTTGACCACGACAGTCAGGAATGCGCCCCATCCGAGCATTGCGACGCCAGCCGCCTTGAGATCCGCATAGCTTTCCGGCGACCCTTTAAACCCGGCGGGGATCGGGCCAAGGCGAATGAAGAAGCGCGTGAAATCCACGCCGCCGAACAGCCAGCCGACCACGGGCATGATGAGATCTTCGGTGACGGACTTGGTGATCGTAGCAAATGCGCCGCCGATGATGACACCGATTGCAAGGTCCAGCACATTGCCCCGCGCCACGAACGCCTTGAATTCCGAAATAATGCTCATCGCCAATCTCCCGTATTTGCCGCGTCTTGAATGGAAGATGACGAAGCGCGTCGTCGTTGTCCAGTTGCGCTCCGTCGCTGCACGCCTTACGTCTGCGCAACCAGTTCCGTGGGGAGAGTTTCGATGTTGCCTAAGACGATCCACCGCCTTGCCCCTGCCCTGTTTGCCGCAATGGCGGCGCTGACACTTGCGTCCTGTGGCATAAACAGTGTGCCGACCGCCGAAGAAGAGGCCAAGGCGAAGTGGGCCGACGTTCAGGCGCAATATCAGCGGCGCTCGAACCTGATCGGCAACCTTGTTGCCACAGTGAAGGGTGCGGCGAAGCAGGAGCAGGACACGCTGGTTCGCGTCACCGAAGCGCGTGCGAAGGCAACGTCGGTGCAGGTTAGTGCTGAGGACTTGTCCGATCCGGCCAAGGTGGCGCAGTTCCAGGCGGCGCAAGGTGCGCTCAGCCAATCGCTTGGGCGGTTGCTTGCCACCACTGAGGCCTATCCGGAGCTTAAGTCCAACCAGAACTTCCTGGAATTGCAGTCGCAGCTTGAGGGGACGGAGAACCGCATCGCCGTGTCGATCCGCGACTATAACGGGGCGGTGCAGGCGTATAATACGCGCATTCGGACCTTCCCCGATGCGATCGGCGCGAAGCTGATCCATGGCGCGAAGCCGATGACGCCCTTCCAGGCGACAACGCCGGGGGCCGAAAACGCACCCAAGGTCGACTTCGGCGCCTGATACCGTGCCGTTTCGCCATGTCCTGCGCCTGTGCCTGCTGTGGGCGCTCCTAGCGCTCGCGCCGAATGCGTGGGCGCAGGAATTTCCCAAGCTGACGGGCCGAGTCGTCGATGCGGCAAACATCCTCGATCCGGCGCGCGAGCAGGCGCTGACGGCAAAGCTCGCCGCGCTGGAACAGCAAAGCGGGCGGCAACTGGTGGTCGCGACGATTCCTAGTTTGCAGGATTATGACATTGCCGACTATGGATACCGGCTGGGGCGTAGCTGGGGCATTGGCGAAAAAGACAAGAATACCGGTGCCTTGCTGATCGTTGCGCCCAATGAGCGGAAGGTGCGGATCGAAGTCGGCTACGGGCTGGAAGGCATATTGACCGACGCGCTGTCCTCGCGGATCATCCGCAACGAGATCGTGCCCCGGTTCAAAGCCAACGATTATCCGGGTGGCATAGAGGCAGGGGCGGGCGCTATTGCGACGCTGCTGACGCTGCCGCCTGACGAGGCACGGGCGCAAGCGGCGGCAGCGGAAAAGGGCGAGCAGCGCAGCGATAGTGGCGGCAATGGCTTCATGGTGATCTTCTGGATCGCGATCCTGCTGTTCTTCGTGCTGCCCACATTGTTCGGGCGACGCGGCGGGCGGCGGCATCGGCGCAGCGGTTTGCCGGTCGTCCTGTGGGGGCCGGGCATTGGCGGCGGCTGGGGCGATGGCGGCGGTTCTGGCTGGGGCGGCGGTGGCGGCTTTGGCGGCGGCGGTGGATTTTCGGGCGGAGGCGGCAGCTTCGGCGGCGGCGGCGCGTCGGGGGACTGGTGATGGTGCAGTTCAAGCGCCTTTCTGAAGCCGACCATGATCTCGTCACCAGCGCTGTCGCCCGCGCCGAGGCGCTGAGCGATGGCGAAATCGTGACGATCGTGGCGCGGCGGTCGGATAATTACCATGACGTGGGGCTGCATTGGGCCGTGGCCGCGATGCTGCTGGCGCTTTCCGTGGTCGCCGCCTTCCCGAATTGGTTCGAGCATGTCGTTCTGACGGTGCTTGGCAGTTGGGAGCATGAGCTGGAGGACTGGAAGTTCCTGACGGCGGTGCTGTGCCTGCTGATCGTCAAGTTCCTGGCCGTGCGATATTTGCTGGCGATCATGCCGCTGCGGATGCTGCTGACTCCGAAGGCTACCAAGGCGCGCCGGGTGCGTCGCCGCGCGATCACGCTGTTCCGGGCAGCCGTCGAGGCGCGCACGCGGGCGAAGACGGGCGTCTTGATCTACCTCTCGCTGGACGAGCATCGCGCCGAGATCGTCGCCGACGCCGCGATCAACGGCAAGGTGTCCGCCGAAGTCTGGGGTGACGCGATGGCCGCGCTGATCGAGGAGGTTCGCGGCGGGCACCCCGGCAACGGCATGGCGCGCGCGGTCGAGATCGTCGGCGGCGTGCTGGCCGAACATTTCCCCCGCAGCGCGGATGACCGCAACGAATTACCGGATCGACTGATAGAATTATGACCACGGATGCGCCGGAAGAAATCATGTGGGAAGGCCGTTTCATTGCGGCGAAACGGCGTGGCAATTGGGAATATGTCGGGCGCGCGCGCGGCATCAAGGCGGCGGTTATCCTGGCCGTTGATGACGGACATGTGCTGCTGGTCGACCAGTATCGCGTGCCGTTAGGGCGGCGCTGTCTGGAGTTGCCGGCGGGCCTTGTGGGGGATGGCGACATTCCTGATGAGGATGCCGCGATCGCCGCCAGCCGCGAGCTGGAAGAGGAGACGGGCTATCGCGCAGGCACGGTCGAAAGCCTCGGCGAGTTCTTCAGTTCGCCCGGCATGGTCTCGGAAAGCTTCACTTTATTCCGCGCCACGGACCTTGAGCGAGTAGGCGTCGGCGGAGGCGTCGAGGATGAGGACATCATCGTTCATCGCGTGCCACTCGCCAATGTTGCCCGTTACGCTGCGGATTTCCGCGCGCAGGGCTATGCGATGGACGTGAAGTTGCTGCTGTTGCTCGGCACCGACTTCCTGCGGGCCTGACTCTACCGGAAGTTGTCGGCGTAGGCCTGTATTTTCAGCGTTTTGGGCGGTGTATTGACGATGCTGTATTCGATGCCTTCACGATCCGCATAGGCCTTGGCCGCGTCCTGCGTCGGGAATTTGAGCGACACCTGTTCGGGCGTGTTGCCCGAGCCAGCCCAGCCGGTCAGCGGATCGGGCTTCTTCGCTTCGGTGGGAACGAATTCCAGCACCCATGTTCCGGTGCGCGCCTTGCCGGACTGCATCGCGTTCTTCGGCATTTGATAGATACGAGCGGGCACGGCGTTCTCCGAAGCATGGGTCGCAAGTGGCTTTGCCCCGGAACGCGGGGGCAGGTCAAGATTTCCCGCGCGCGTCGGCTTTTTTCGTGCGGAGCGTGGCGGCGGCTCCGGCGGGATCGTCGGGCCAGGGATGGCGCGGGTAGCGGCCGCGCATTTCCTTGGCGACGGCGGACCAGCTTCCGGCCCAGAATCCTGGCAAGTCGCGCGTAGTCTGGATCGGACGGCCCGGTGGCGAGGTGAGGCTGAGGATGAGAGGGATACGCGCCTCGCCCACGCAGGGGTGCGTGGCAAGACCGTAGAGCGCCTGCACGCGCAGTTCGACGCGGGGGCCGCCCTCCGCGGTGTAATCAATGGCGTGACGGCTGCCTGCGGGCGATAGGAAATCGGGCGGGGCCAGGCGGTCGATTTGTTGCTTGCCGTCCCAGCCGATGATGTTCTCCAGCGATTGGGAGAGCGCGGAGCGGTCTATGTCGGTGAGGCGCCGCCGTCCGGTGAGCAGCGGCGGTAGCCAATCGTCGAGGCTGGCGAGCAGGGATGCGTCGGACAGCGCTTCGACGCCTGCAAAGACGGCGCGCATATGCAGGGATTGCGCGGCTTCCGACCATGGGAGGAGGTCGAGGCCCCCTGCCCGCACGCCTTCCAGCAGTGCTTTTGCGACAGCTTCGGGATCGGGGCGGTCGTCCGATCCGGAGGTCAGGCGTAGAGCGCCCAAGCGGCGTTCGCGCAATGCTTCTATGCCGCCGGTCTCGGGGCGGAAACGGATGACGCGATGTTCCGCGACGCGGTTGCCGAAAAGTGTCAGCACGTCCGCTTCACTGATAGGCGCGGCGGAGAGAATGCGGGCGCCTGCCGCGCTGCCCTGCACCTCGCCGACCGCCAACCATTCCTCACGCGCAAGGGGACTCAGCGGGTCGAGTTTGAAGCCGCGCCCGCCGACGCTGGCCCACTGCGCGCCATCGGCAGAGCGGCGCTTGGCGAGGCGGTCGGGGAAAGCGAGTGCGAGGCAGAGGCCCACAGCATCTGAGTCGCTGGTGCCCGCATTACCGCCGACCAGCGCCGTCCAGCGTTTCACCAGCTTGCGACCCGATTCGGCGCGTGGGCCGCCCTCGCGCCGCCAGCGTGTCAGGCGTTGAGAGAGGTCCGTGTCAGTGCCGCCGAGGCCGCGCTCACCCAGCAGTAGCGCGATTTCCGCGGCGGTTTGCGCGAGGCCGCGTTCTGCTGCGCGGACGAGCATGTGCGCGATGCGGGGGGCGAGCGGTAAGGCGGCGATTTGGCGACCGTGCGCTGTGATGCGACCGTCCGCGTCGAGCGCTTCGAGCGCTTGCAAACGCGTGCGGGCTTCGTCAATGGCGGCGGCGGGCGGCGAGTCGATCCAGCGCAGCGTCGCGGGATCGCTGACGCCCCATAAGGCACAGTCGAGCAGCAGTGCGGAGAGGTCGCTTTCCAGTATCTCGGGCGGATCGAAGGGCGGCATGCCCGCGGTCGCGGCGGCTTCCCAGAGGCGATAGGCGACCCCCGGCGTCTGGCGGGCGGCGCGCCCTGCTCGCTGTGTCGCGGCGGCCTGGCTGGCTTTTTCGGTGACGAGCCGGGTGACGCCTGCCGCGCGGTCGTAACGCGGGCGGCGCGCGAGGCCGCTGTCGATGACGACGCGCACGCCGTCGATGGTCAGGCTTGTCTCGGCGATGCTGGTGGCGAGGATGACCTTGCGTTCCCCTGCCCCCGCTGGGCGGAGCGCCGCGCGCTGTTGGCTCGGTTCGAGGGAGCCGTGGAGGCGGTGGACGCGAATCGAGGACGGGAGGCTGGCGAGGCGTTCCGCCGTGCGCTCGATCTCCATGACGCCGGGGAGGAAGGCGAGGATGTCGCCCTGCGCTTCGTCGGCAAGAGCGCGCTTTACCGCGGCGGCCATTTCATCCTCGATCCGCTTTTCCGCGATGCGTCCGATATGGCGCAGTTCGAGTGGGAAGATGCGGCCTTCACTCTCGATGACGGCGCAGCCGTCCATCAACGCGGCGAAGCGTGCGCCGTCGAGCGTCGCCGACATTGCGATGAGGCGCAGGTCAGGGCGTAGCGCCGCCTGCGCGTCCAGCGCGAGCGCGAGGCCGAAGTCACTGTCTAGGCTGCGTTCGTGGACTTCATCGAACAGCACGACAGAGACGCCGGACAGTTCCGGGTCATCCTGTATGCGATTGCGGAAAATGCCTTCGGTGAGGACGAGCAGGCGTGTGCGGGCTGACTGGCGACTGTCCATGCGGGTCGCGTAGCCGGCGGTGCTGCCGGGCGCTTCGCCGAGCATTTCGGCGATCCGTTCTGCGGCGGCGCGCGCAGCGAGGCGGCGGGGCGAGAGGAGCAGGATCTGGCCGGTGCACCACGGTTCGGTAAGCAGCGCCGGGGCAACGGCGGTCGTCTTGCCAGCGCCGGGAGGGGCGACCAGCACGGCGTTGCTACCCGCGCGCAACGTGGCGAGCAAATCCGGCAGCACGGCGTATATGGGGAGGTCCGTCATCGATCGATCATCCTCTCCCTCGGGAGAGGCAGCGCCGCATCAATAAGCGCGGGCGATGGCGAATTCCACTGCTTCGGTGAGCGCCGCCTTGGCCTGGCCATTGGTGAATGGGCCAAGGGCGTCGATAGCGCGCTGCCCGTAATGCCGGGCGCGGGCCATAGTGTCGGCGATCGCGCCGGTCTCGCGCAGCAGCGTGGTGGCGTATGTCAGGTCTTCGTCGGAGGTGCGGTGACCCGCGATCGCCGCTTTCCAGAAGTCGCGTTGCTCCTCGTTCCCGCGTGCGTAAGCGAGGATGACGGGGAGCGTGACTTTACCGTCGCGGAAATCGTCGCCCGCGTCCTTGCCCATGGTCGCGCCGTCCGACTCATAGTCGATGGCGTCGTCGACCAACTGGAACGCTATGCCGAGGTTGCGGCCATAGGCGTCGAGTGCCTGTTCCTGCGCTTCGTCACGTTCGGCAACCACGGCGGCAATGCGGCAGGCAGCGGCGAAGAGGGCGGCGGTCTTTGCGCCGATGATGTCGAGATAGTGATTCTCGTCCGTCTCGATCCGGCGTTGCGCGGTGAGCTGGCTGACTTCACCTTCCGCAATGACGGCCGACGCGTTGGCGAGGATCTTCAATACCTTCAGCGATCCGTCTTCCACCATCAATTCGAAGGAGCGGCTGAACAGGAAATCGCCGACCAGCACGCTGGCGCTGTTGCCCCAAATGATGTTGGCGGTACGGCGGCCACGGCGCAGGCCGGACTGATCCACGACATCATCATGCAGCAGCGTGGCGGTGTGAATGAATTCGACGGCAGCGGCGAGCTTATAGTGCCGCGTGCCGGGATATTGCAGCAGTTCGGCGCAGGCCAGCGTCAGCATCGGACGCATTCGCTTGCCACCGCCCGCGATCAGATGCCCGGCGAGTTCGGGGATCAGCGGGATACGCGATTGCATCCGGTCGAGGATCACGCTGTTGACGCTGTTCATGCCGCCTGCGACCAGCGCCATCATCGGGTCGAGCGACGGCGTGCTGTTGCGGCCCAGGCGTACTACATTTCCGGAGGTCGTTGCGGTCATGACAGGGCGTAAGTGGCGATCCGCAATCGATTAGGCAACCGCTAAATGGTGCTAAAGCGGACCTTGCCCTTGCCTTGACGCACCGATGCGGCAAAAAGCGCCTCCAGACGAGGGAGACCGGCATGGACGAAACGCTGCAACGCTATCGCGAAAGTATCGACAATATCGACGCCGCGCTGGTGTTCATGCTGGCCGAGCGTTTCAAGGTGACGCAGGCCGTGGGCGAGCACAAGGCGTTGAACAAGCTCCCTCCTGCCGATCCGGGGCGCGAGGAGCGGCAGATTGCGCGGCTGCGGCAATTGGCTGGCGACGCCAATCTGGACCCTGACTTCACCGAGAAGTTCCTGCGGTTCATCATCGACGAAGTGATCCGCCACCATGAGCGCGCGCGAGACCAGTGAACGGGGCGGCAGCGCTGGGCGCTAAGCTGTGGCAGCGGCCCTATCTTTTGCTGAGTCTGACGATCTTGTTCTGGGCCGGGAACAGCGTCATCGGTCGGGCTGTCCGCGAAAGCGTGCCGCCAATGGCATTGGCGTCCTTTCGCTGGGTTGGCGCCAGCTTCATCCTCCTGCCATTTGCCTGGACACACGTTCGCGCTGACCTGCCCCTGCTGCGTACCAGGTGGAAGATCGTGCTCATTCTTGGCTTGCTGGGCGTGGCGGCATTTAACACATTGCTATATCTCGGCGTGCATTACACAACGGCAAGCAACGCTTTGCTCATCCAGGCTGCGATACCGCCCATCATCCTGCTGATGGCATGGCTCGGCCAAGGCGAGCGAACCTCCCTGCCCCGACTGGCGGCCACCCTTCTTTCCATGCTGGGGGTTTTGGTCGTCATCGCCCGAGGCAGCTTCGACACATTGATGCATATGACGCTTAATCGCGGCGACATATTGGTGCTGATCGCAGCGTTGTCCTGGGCCGCTTATACGATTTTGCTACCGAAGCGGCCGGAGGTTCATCCGCTGACGTTCCTGGCGGTCACGTTCCTGATCGGCGCGGTCTGCGTCGTGCCGCTGGCGATCTGGGAATTCCTACGCGGCGCGCGCATCCTGTGGACGCCGGGTTCGATAGGCGCGCTGCTCTATGTCGCCACGTTCCCTTCGCTCCTCGCCTATGTGTTCTATGTGCGCGGGGTTTCGCTGGTTGGAAGTGCCGTTGCGGGGCAGTTCATCAATGCGATGCCATTGGTGGGCGCATTGATGGCGGTACTATTATTGGGAGAGACGCTGGCGGGTTATCATCTCGTCGGAATGGCGATGATCCTTGGCGGGATCATCTGGTTCGCGCAGGCGCCTAACCCGCCGCGGGAAGCCGCAGCCTGACGAGGGTACCGCCCAGGTCTTCACTCTCTTCAAGCGTGACAGTGCCGCCGTATATTTCCGCCACGTCCCGCACGATAGCAAGGCCGAGCCCCGTCCCCGGCTTCCCCGAATCGAGCCGCACGCCCCGATCGAATATGCGTTCGCGGTCGGCCTCGGCAATGCCGCGCCCGTCGTCTTCTATCGCTATGTCGACCATGTCGAGCGCGCGGGACACGGTCGCGAACACGCTGCCACCGCCATATTTCGCGGCATTTTCGATCAGGTTGCCGAGCAGTTCGTCGAGATCCTGACGCTCCACCCGAACCGCGACGGTCTTGTCGCCGTCCATGTCGATGCGGACATAGGGGTAAAGCCGGGCGACGGCGCGCTCGACGGCTTGCAGGCTGCCCCAGACTTCGGCGCGGCTTTGTGCGGAACCGCGACGGCCGACGGCGCGGGCGCGGGCAAGGTGGTGATCGACTTGCCGTCGCATCGTCGTGGCTTCGCGGATGACTGTGTCGCCAAGGTCCGGCGCATTGGCCGTCGCGGCGTTCATGATCACGGTGAGCGGCGTCTTGAGCGCATGGGCGAGATTGCCGGCGTGAGTGCGCGCTTCCTCCGCCTGTCGTTCGTTGTGCGCCAACAGGGCGTTCAGCTCCTCGACCATCGGCCGCAATTCGCTCGGCATCGGCGCAGTGACGCGACTCTTTTCACCAGCGCGCATGGCAATGATCTCCAGCCGCACGCGACGAAGAGGGAGCAGTCCGTAGATCGTCTGGAGCGCAACCATGACGATCAGCCCCAGCCCGAGCATGGCGAAGCTTTTGAGCAGCGTCGATCGCAACGCCTCTATCTGGCTATCGAGACCTGACCGGGCCTGTGCGACCATGAACATCCATGCCGTCTTGGAGCCGGGCAGGACCACGCGGCGCTCCATGACGCGCAAGTCCTCGCCGGGGAACTGCTTGCTGTCGTAGACATGAAAGTCGCGGTCCTCATGCGTCGTGTCGACCTTCAGCGCGCGATCCCATAACGAGCGCGAGCGCCAGTCTTCGCGACCGGGCGCGCTGATCTGGTAGTAAAGGCCGCTGTTCGGTTCGAGGAAGCGCTGATCGGCGAGCGGGCGATTGAAGAACACTTCGCCATCGGGCCCAAGTTCGGCCGACGCGATCATCGCGGTCAGCACGTAGTTCATGCCGTCGTCGAAATTGCGCGTCACTGCGTCCGCCAGCACGCGGTCGAGCGCAATGCCCCCGCCCAGCAGCAGCACGACGATCCACAGCGACGCAATGCCGATGATGCGCCGGCTGAGGGAGCCGGTCGATCCTTTACGCTTACGAGGCTCTGCGGAGTCCGCCAAGCTGGATATGCTGGCCAGTACGGCGCTCAGCCGACTGGCTCATCCAGGCTGTAACCAAGCCCACGGATCGTCGTAATGACGTCCGCACCGAGCTTCTTGCGGATGCGCGTGACGAACACTTCGATGGTGTTGGAGTCGCGGTCGAAATCCTGATCGTAGATATGCTCGATCAGTTCGGTGCGGCTGACGACCTTGCCCTTGTGGTGGATCAGATAGGACAGGAGCTTATATTCCTGCGCCGTGAGCTTCACCGGCTCGCCGTTCAGCGTGACCTTGCCAGAGCGTGTATCGAGGCGGACGTCGCCCGCGATAAGTTCGCTCGACGCATTGCCCGATGCGCGGCGGATCAACGCGCGCAGGCGGGCGATCAGTTCCTCGCTCTGGAAGGGTTTGGCAAGATAGTCGTCGGCACCGGCGTCGAGGCCCGCGACCTTGTCCGACCAGCTATCGCGGGCGGTGAGGACGAGAACAGGGAACGTCTTGCCATCCTTGCGCCAGCGATCAAGGACAGTCAGTCCGTCGATTTCGGGCAGGCCAAGGTCAAGCACGACCGCGTCATAGGCTTCGGTAGAGCCCAGGAAATGGCCATCTTCGCCATCGGTCGCTAAGTCGACAGCATAGCCTGCGCCTTCCAGCGTATTCTTGAGTTGCTGGCCGAGGCTTGGCTCATCCTCTACGATCAACAGACGCATAAGGCCCCTTTCCTTTTATAATTGCAGGCGCGGGCGGTTATCGCGCCCAGCCGATGATTTCGCCGGTCCGGCCGTCCACGTCCACCCAAACCACCTTGCCCTCCTTCACATATTTCAGGCGGTAACGGTTGGACGAGGGATTGAACTCCGACCCGAGATAAGTCGCGTCGTCCATTTCCGATTCCACCCGGCGCTTGATGATCGAGAACGGCATCACCTGCCCTTCCAGCATTGCGCGGCGGGCAGCGTCCTGTTCGTCGCGCCGGCCCATCGCCTGCGCATGCGATACGTCGACGCCCGTCAAGGCAACGGCGAGGAGCGCGAAGAAAAACAGGGGCTTGGACGTCATCGGCATGGTTCATGGCATAGTGGGCCAGCATTGAACAGGTGGTGAATGGGGGATGCGGGCCGATAAAGCAGGCTTACCGGCCCAAGATGACCTAGCGTTCCAGTGCGTATTGCACGGTGAGTGTCACCGCAGCGGAGACTTGGCCGGGTTCGACGGGAGTCGGTGCAGCCTGTAAGGAGACTTTCATGCGATCGGCCGCGAACGCCAGCGGACGCATACCGCCGCTATTGCTCTCGCTGATCGAGACCAGACGCGCGGAACGGAAGCCTGTTTGCTGGGCGTAGAAGTCCGCTTGTGCCTTTGCGGTCTTGAGCGCAGCGCCGCGCGCCTGCACATGCAGTGGTGCGGGATCGTCTATCGAAAAATTGGGGCCGTTGATGCTGGTCGCACCCGCGGCCACCATCCGGTCGAGCAAGTCGCCGACCTTCGATACATCGCGCAGGGTGACGCTCAATTGGTTCGCGGCTTCGTAGCCAATGAATTTTGGCGGCGACTGCGATCCGTTGGGATTGCGGCCGCTATAATCATATTGCGCATTGAGGCGGAGGCCGCTGGTCTGGATGTCCTTCTTCGGGATGCCCGCCTTGGTGAGCGCCGCGATCAGGCTCGTCATCTTCTCGGCATTGTCCGACATAGCCTGCTTCGCCGTCATCGCGCGCGTCTCGACGCCCGTGCCGACGGTCGCGACGTCGGGCGTCGCTTCCACGGTTTCGGTGACATTGAGCGTCACGACCGGCGCAGTCTCGGTGAGGTTCACCTGTGTTTGCGCATGTGCCGCCGTCGTCAGCAGCAACGCGGGGAGGATTAGGGGGGCGAACTTCATGAGCATTTTCTCCAGTGCAAGCGGGTCGGCAAACGCCCTGTATGTCGTGGCGGTTCCGAAACCATCTGTTCATGATCTATGACAGGACGGTGTGAATGCGCGATGACTGGCGGCACCCCTTGCCTCACGGCGGTTCAAGCCCTAGCTGCACCGGCATGGCGGCACCTATACTCAGTTTCGAAAATCTTGGTCTCAATCAGGGCAGCGGCTGGCTGTTCAAGGGGCTGGACATACAGGTCGGGCAACGCGACCGGCTGGCGCTGATCGGGCGCAACGGCGCGGGCAAGACGACGCTGTTGAAGCTGCTTGCCGGCAGCATCGAGGCGGATCAAGGCACGCGATCGATCGTGCCGGGCAAGCATGTCGTGATGCTGGAGCAAGATCCGGATGTGCGGGCCTTCGCGACGCTGCATGATTTCGCGCTATCTGGCGAGTTCGCGCCGGAGCCGCATGAGGTCGAGGCGATTGCCGATCAGTTGGGCGTCGACTTGTCGCGCGAAGCGGCCACCGCGAGCGGCGGCGAGCGGCGGCGGGCGGCGATCTGCCGTGCGCTCGCGAGCGAGCCGGACCTGCTGCTGCTGGACGAACCGACCAACCATCTGGACATCGCCGCGATCGACTGGCTGGAGAGCTGGCTCAACCGTTACAATGGTGCGTTCGTGGTCATCAGCCATGACCGGACCTTCCTGACGCGGCTGACGAAGCAGACACTCTGGCTGGATCGGGGCAGCATCCGGCGCGCGGAGATCGGCTTCGGCGGGTTCGATTCGTGGATGGAGCAGGTTTACGCCGAGGAAACGCGCGCGGCGGAGAAGCTGGATGCGAAGTTGAAGATCGAGGCGCACTGGCTGGAGCGCGGCGTGACGGCGCGGCGCAAGCGCAATCAGGGCCGCTTGTCTAAGCTATATGAAATGCGCGAGCAGCGCGCCGCGATGGTCGGACCGCAGGGGATCGCCAAGCTGGCGATGGCGAGCGATGGAAGCAAGACCAAGAGCGTCATCACTACGGCGCACGCGACGAAGCGCTTTGGCGACCGCACGATCATCGACGATTTCAGCATCCGCATCCAGCGCGGCGACCGGATCGGTATCGTCGGCGGCAATGGCGCGGGCAAGACGACATTGCTCAAGCTGCTGACGGGCGAGATCGAGCCGGATAGCGGCATTGTGACGCTGTCGAAGACGCTGGACATGATCTTCATCGACCAGCAGCGCAGCCTGATGGCGCCGGAGAAGCGCGTGCGCGAAGTGCTGGCAGAAGGTGGCGACTGGATCGACGTGCGCGGCGTGCGCAAGCATGTGCATGGCTATTTGAAGGAGTTCCTGTTCGATCCGTCGCTGGCCGAGGCGAAGGTTGGGACGTTATCGGGTGGCGAGCGATCGCGGCTGTTGCTGGCGCGGGAATTTGCGCGGGAGTCAAACCTGCTGGTGCTGGACGAGCCGACCAATGATCTCGACTTGGAGACGATGGACCTTTTGCAGGAAGTGATCGCCGATTATGACGGCACGGTGCTGATCGTCAGCCATGACCGCGACTTCCTCGACAAGACAGTAACGATGACGCTGGGGCTGGATGGCTCGGGCGAAATCGACATTGTGGTGGGTGGCTATCAGGACTGGATGAAGCAGCGGAAAGCGCGCAACGCGCCTAAGGTTGCGAAGAAGGTTGAGGCGGCTGCGCCTGTTGCACCTGCGCCGAAAGTCGTGAAGTTGACGTATAAGGATCAGCGGGATTACGAGCTGCTGCCGCGCCGGATCGAGGAGATCGAAGCGGCGATTGCGCGGGACGAGGCGGCGTTGGCCGATCCGGCGTTATATGTGAAGAACCCGGACAAGTTCGCGAGCCTGACCGAGGCCATCGATCGGGCGCGGGCGGAGAAGGACGCGGCGGAGGAGAGGTGGCTGGAGCTGGCGGAGAAAGTCGGAGGCTAGGACCTCCACTACCCCACCTCCGTTCGCCCTGAGCTTGTCGAAGGGTCTGCTGAGCGCAGGCGAAGCAGCTTCACTGCGTTCAGCTTGACCCTTCGACTTCGCTCAGGGCGAACGGATTATAGGAAGCGTGACATCCTCACCGCGCTGCATTCCACTCATCCTTGAGCAGCCCGAAGATCAGGCTGTCTCGGACGCCCAGATGCGTTTCCCATTCTGCACGCAGGCGGCCTTCCTCTCGGAAACCGAGGCGCCGCAGCAAACCGATCGAAAGCACATTGTCAGGATCGACATCGGCGAAGATGCGACGCGCGTCTTTCTCGTTGAACAAATAGTCGACAACGCCTGCGACGGCCTCGCGCGCGTAGCCACGACCCCAAAGGTCGCGGCGCAGGAGGTAGCCGATTTCCCACACACCGGGACGGCGCATCCCCGCACCGACGCGGCCAATCGCATCCTCACCGTTGGAGGTAATCGCCCAGGCGAGCCAGTCGTCGCCATAGCCGCCTTCAGGATTGATGTAGGCGCGGGTTTCCTCGACGGTGGCGTGCGGCCCGCTTGACCACCATGTCATCAGATCGGGATCGGAGAAGGCAGGGAACAACGCTTCCGCATCAGAGGGCAGAAGAGGACGGAGCATCAGCCGGTCGGTGGTGAAATGCTCCGGTGCGATCATGGTGCCTCACTGCCTTTCAGGGCTTCAACGAGCGCCTTCACCTTCTTTTGTCGCCACTGGGGAAGCGGCGCGACGAGCCAGTAACCGCGTGCGGATTCGACGGGTTCGCCGACTTGGGCAACGCGGCCCTCGGCTATGTCGCGGCTGGCGAGAAGGAGCGGCACGGTCGCACGGCCAAAGCCGTTCGCCGCCGCCTCGATGGCAAGGCCCGCATCGGCAACGCGCATGAAGGGATCGGCCTCCCCCGCTTCGGGCGATCCGGGCCAGTCGATGAGGCGATCCGAACCGCCCTGCGGCGCTTCCACCGTGACGAAAGCCGCAGTGCCGACGCGAACGCCTTCATGCTCGCCGGGGCCGTCGGTGAGGCGCAAAGCAAGGTCGAGATTGGCTTCAGTGAAATCGAGAATATCGTCGGCAGCGACCAGCGAGAAATGCAGATCGGTCTGACCCTGCGCATATATGGCTAGCTGCCCCTGGAGCCATTTCGCGGTAATGTCGCGTGGCGCGGCGATGGTGAGCGACAGGCTGGACTGGCCGACCTGCATCGCGCGCACCGCTTCCTCGAACATCAGGAAGCCGGACCGGAGCGCATCAAGGCCCGCTTCGGTCTCGGGCGTGAGTTCGAGGCCCTTGGGCGTGCGGCGGAAGAGGACCACGCCCAGCATGTCCTCCAGCGCGCGAATTTGCTGACCGACGGCCGCAGGCGTCACCGCGAGCTCATCGGCGGCGCGCGTAAAGCTCAGATGCCGCGCGGCGGCATCCAGCACGCGCAGGCCATTCAGGGGCAGGTGCGTGCGTTTCATTCGGCGATGGCTGGGGCGATCAGAGGAAATTCCGGAATGGCGATATCGAATGTCTCGCCGCTGACGCCGACCATATGGTAGCTGCCCTTCATGGCGCCCGTCGGCGTCTGAAGCGGGCAGCCGGACACATAGTCGTAGGATTTGCCGGGTTGCAGCACGGGTTGCTCACCGACGACGCCTTCGCCCTCGACATGATGCTGCGCGCCGCGCCCGTCTGTGATGAGCCAGCGGCGCGTGAGAAGCTGGACAGGCGACGTCCCCTCATTCTCCAGGCGGATGTGGTAGGCCCAGAACCAGCGGCCACGATCCGGCTCGGACTGCTCCGGCAGGAAGCTGACCGACACGCGCACGGTGATGTCGTGCGTGGTCGAGGCAAAGGGGAACAGCGATTTCACGCCCCCAAAATCACCCAGAGGCCGCAGACAGTCAACGGCCAATCGACTTCAGTGCCTGATCGAGATCAGCGATCAAATCCTCGGGATCTTCGAGACCGACGTTGATGCGCAGCATATCCTCGGTGATGCCGACTTCCAGCCGTGCTTCTTCCGCCATGCCATAGTGCGTGGTCGATGCCGGATGCGTCATCAGCGAGCGGGAATCGCCGATATTGTTACTGATGTCGATAAGCTGCAAACCGTTCAGCAGGCCGTGCGCCCCTGCCCTGCCGCCGCCGGTGTAGAGCGAGAAGATCGGTCCGGCCATGTCCATCTGCCGCATGGCGAGATCGTGCTGCGGGTGGCTGGGGATGCCGGGATACATGACGCGATCCACGCGGCTTTCGAGGAAATTGGCGACCTTGATCGCGTTCTCGCTCTGGCGGCGGATGCGCAGGTCGAGCGTTTCCAGGCCCTTCAAGACCACCCACGCATTGAACGCGCTGAGTGTCGGGCCGGTGTTGCGGTGGAACGGCAGTAGCGTATTGAGGATGAAATCTTCCGAACCGCAGATTGCGCCGGCGAGGACGCGGCCCTGCCCGTCCATCATCTTCGTGGCGCTATAAGCGACGACGTCTGCGCCGAAATCCATCGGGCGCTGGAGCGCAGGCGTCGCGAAGGCATTGTCCACGACCGAGGTGATCCCGTGCGCCTTGGCGAGCCCGCAGACGGCCGCAAGATCCACCACATCCATCGTCGGATTGGCGGGCGTTTCGAAAAAGAAGACCTTCGTATTCGGGCGGATGGCGGCTTCCCATGCGGAAAGGTCGCGCGCGTCTACGGTCGTCGTCTCTATCCCGAATTTGGGCAGCAGCGTATCGGTGAGCCAGCGGCAGGAGCCGAACAGCGCCTTGCCCGCGACGACATGATCGCCCGCGGAAAGCTGGCAGAGCAGCGCTGCCGTCATCGCGGCCATGCCGGTCGTGGTGGCACGGCAGGCTTCCGCCCCTTCCAGCAGTGCGATGCGCTTTTCCAGCATCTCGACCGTGGGGTTTTGCAGGCGGCTGTAGGTCATCCCCTGCTGATCGCCCGAGAACCGTGCAGCGGCATCCTCTGCGCGGTCGTAGGAATAGCCAGAAGTCAGGAACAGAGCTTCGGAGGTTTCGCCCCATTCCGAACGCGCAGTGCCGCCCCTTACCGCGAGCGTAGCGGGCCGCCAGTTGGCGGTGATCTTGGGGTCTTGGCCGCTGTGCCGTTTCATGGCGTGTCTTTCCGTTCTATCTCGTCAAAGTGCAGCGAGGACCGCGTCGCCGATCTGCGCCGTGGTCATCGTGCCGCCAAGATCAGCGCCGCGTGCGCCGCCGGCCAACGCCTTCGCCACCGCCGCTTCGATCCGGTCCGCCTGCGCGGGCAACCCAAGCGAGTAACGCAGCATCATCGCGGCGGAAAGAACCGCTGCCAGCGGATTGGCCTTGCCCTGCCCGGCGATATCCGGCGCGCTGCCGTGGATGGGTTCGTACAGGCCCTTGCCCGCGCTGTCGAGCGAGGCGGAGGCGAGCATACCGATGGAGCCGACGCACATGCTCGCCTGATCGGAGAGGATATCGCCGAACAAATTGCCGGTCACGATCACATCGAACTGGCCGGGATTGCGCACAAGCTGCATCGCGGCGTTGTCGACATACATGTGCGTGAGCGCCACGTCGGGATAGTCCACCGCCGTCTCGATCACCACGTCGCGCCAGAGTTGCGAGGTTTCGAGCACGTTCGCCTTGTCGACCGAGCAGAGCTTGCCACGGCGGGCCTGCGCCGTGCGGAACGCGGAATGGGCGATGCGGCGGACTTCGCTTTCGCTGTACGACATGATGTCATAGCCTTCGCGCTGGCCATCGGCGGTCTTGCGCATACCCTTTTCGCCGAAATAGACGTCGCCGTTCAATTCGCGGACGATCATCAGGTCGATGGCGGAGGCGATTTCCGGGCGAAGCGTGGAGGCATCGGCAAGTTCGGGAAACATCTTGGCAGGGCGCAGATTGGCGAACAGCGTCAATTCCTTGCGCAGGCCAAGGATCGCCTGTTCGGGACGGAGGTGACGCTCCAACGCATCGCAGTCCGGGTCGCCGACCGCGCCGAACAGAATGGCGTCTGCGCGGCGGGCGAGGTCCAGCGTTTCAGGCGGCAGCGGATGGCCGCTGGCCTTGTACGCCGCGCCGCCAACCAAGGCTTCCTCATAGGTCAAGCCGTCAATGGCAAGCGCATCGAGAACGCGCCGCGCCTGCGTCGTGACTTCCGGTCCGATCCCGTCCCCCGGCAACAGCGCAACCAGCATTCCTAAGGCTCCCTCTATCTGTGGGGCGCAGATGCAGGAAGCGCGCGCGTCACGCAACCGCTCTTTTCAGCCGCTCCACGAGGCGTTCGCGGGCGGCGAGCACGTCACGGCGGCGGTCGGTCAGGATCGAGCGTTCGAGAAAATGGCCGGTGAGCACCAGGCCATTCAATATATCGGGCCACTCCGCCTGCCCGCCTGCGGTGAGGAACGGGGGCAGCGAGAGGAGGCGGGCTTCATAGCCGGTGGCAGCGGCGGTGCTGACAGCGGCGGCGCTCTTGGGGCTGACATAAGTGAGATCGCCGCGCGCGCCGGTGACCGTGCATTGGTCAAGATCAAGACCGAAGCCAAGTTCCGTGAGCAACAGTAATTCGTAACGAACGAGCGCGACAGCCCAGCCGCGCGCGGCGGGCGCGGCTTCGATAGCGGTCAGCACCCCGTCCAGCGCCTGATGAAGCGCGGGATAGGCGTTCTCCTCGGGCAACGCCGCGGCGGTGAGCGCGCATGTCCAATCTATCGCGGCGGCAGGCAGCGGCTCGCCAATAAGCGGTGCGCGGCTGTGGATCATCTCGACGGTGAGACTGGCAAGTTGGTCCGGCGTGCGCGCGCGATACTCGGCCTGCACGATGTTGCCGGGCTGCAGGACAGGCCGCACCTGCCGCGACCGCCCGCCCCGCACATAGCCGGAGACGAGCCCATGCTGCGGTGTCATAGCCCGCACGACCGCACCATGCTCGCCATGATGGCGAACGGCGCAGATTATCGCGGGGGTGGTGAGGTGCGGCATTGTTGCCGGAGTGTAGCTTATGTGCAGCGCTGGGGTAATGGGCTAGGAAAGTGGAATGTCTTAGATGGGTGGGGAGCGGAACGTCCGGTATTGGGCTGAGCATCGGAGATAGCTGCCGCTGAATGGCTTCCCGCTTGCGATAATGCGGGGTAGGAAAGGCGATGGATAATCTACAACGAGCCAGCGTATCTTTGTTGATCGACGAGGATGATCTCGTCCCATCAGAAATTACAGCCCTGTTGGGTGCAGAGCCACGCTTGGGGGTTGCGAAAGGCGAGAAATTTCTTGGTAGCCACGGAAAATGTACCGAAGCGAGCACTGGAAAGTGGCAGCTTGGTGGTGACTGGAACACTCCTGTCGATCTCAATGACCAAATATCAACGCTGTTAGCAAGGCTGACGGATGACCTCGAAGTATGGAAATATCTTACTGCGCGCTACCACTGCTACATGAGTGTTGGCGGATATTTCGTTGATTGGACCGGCGGGATCACGTTGGCTCCTCAGACCTTAGGCGCACTATCGGCGCGCGGGCTTGCCATAGATTTTGACCTCTATGCCCACACTGCCTCCGAATAATTTCCCGAAGTCCGCTTTTGGCATCAAGGCTAGATAAGCAGAGCGACCAAAATTGGTCGAGGCCAGAAGATGGTAATCGAAGTAGGCAAGGCAGAGCCTAGAAATTGCTTAGACAAGGCGATCGCCCATCCGCTCGCCAAGGCGCACTTGCCGCTCCGGCTTCCAGTCTTTGTTGAAGGCAATGGTGCCCGGCTTGAATAGCATCACGATCGTAGAGCCGAGAAGAAAGCGGCCCATCTCCTCACCCTTATTGAGCACTATGGCTTGATCAGCATATCTCCATTCGGTCGCTCTATTAGTGCGCCTGGGATTGACGATGCCGTGCCACACTGTTGCCATGCTACCGACGATGGTGGCCCCGACCAGCACCATCACGAACGGCCCGTGTTGCGCCGACTCGAACACACACACGACACGTTCGTTGCGCGCGAACAGGTTCGGCACGCCGCGCGCGGTGATCGGATTCACAGAGAACAGTGCACCTGGTACGTAGATCATGCGCGTGAGCGTACCGTCGCAGGGCATGTGCAGACGGTGATAATCCTTGGGTGACAGATATAAGTTAGCGAAGCTTCCGTGACGGAAGTTGGCAGCGAGGGCATTGTCGCCGCCAACTAGTTCGGTAGTGGTAAAGCGATGCCCCTTGGCCTGTAGGATGTGGTGATCGTCGATGGTGCCGAGCTGGCTAATCGCACCATCCACAGGGCAGACGAAATCCGCATCCGCCAAAGGACGAGCGCCGACTTTGAGCGGACGCGTGAAGAAGTCATTGAAGCTCTTGTAGCTGACGATGTCCGCATTTTCCGCTTCGGTCATGTCAACGCGGTACTTGCCCACGAACCAGCGAATTAGCCGGGTCGTGATTGCGCCCCCTCGCGCTCCCGCGATGCGTCCGGCAAAAACGGTCAAATGCCGCTTGGGGAGCAGATATTGGAGCAAGACTTTGAAGCGATCAAACATTGTGGACCTCGACCCGTAGAGAGCGCGGCAATAGCGTCATGGACCTACAAGATCGCGCTTCCGGGTAAGGTCCGTTCGACGACGCTCGAACTGCCAAAAACGCGTCTGCCGCCATATTAGCCGAACGTCTGCTCCTGGGAATGAAAAATGGCGGCATCAACGTAGCCTAAGGGTCGGTTGTGCCCGGCTCGCTCTTTCCGCCCGAAAACGGACGGGCTACTGTCGCGGCGTTCAACGCCCAGGCACCATGCCGAATGACCATCGAGGGTGGAGACCCGCCTTTCATAGTCGTGCTTCTCAGGCCCAAGATCCCGCACGGTTCGTCCGTCGAAATGAAGATCATCAAAGGTGTCGAACCCGTCGAAGTGATCGATAGAAAGGTCGGCAACGGATTAAAGTTCGGCAAGCCGCACGTTTACCGCCATGCGCCGGCTCCCATCCTGTTCCAGCCTTAAGCCTCGCCACGCGAGAACACCGGCGCAGGATGGGCAGAACAAGATTTCTAAAGCAGGGTCAGCCTTACCAACGCGGCGGAAGCTCGATGTCGGACCCGTGATGCTGATCCTGCCACCTTCGAAGTCGTATGCCCAAAGTGCACCGTAGCGATGGCAAAGCGTGCAGTTGCAGGCTGTGAGCCCGGATCGCCGGCCAACGTCCAAGCTGACTTCTCGCAATGGCACGATCCTTTAAGCAAGCAGGCAGCTCCAGCTATAAATCACATCTATGGCAGCGCCGCTGAATGTCTGCAATCGGGCGCCAGTCGCCGGAATAGCAGACGGCCGGCTGCTGAAGAGGGGAAATCGCATGTTAAACGGCCGGCATGGGTCGTTTTGGCTTGCGGCCCTCGTGCATTCGTCATGCTCCAGCGATATCTATGGTTCGCTGAATACTGATGGCGTCAAGGAAACGCTGTTCATGGCTGACAACGATCAGCGCGCCGTCAAATGCTCTAAGCGCCTGTTCCAGCGTCCCCATCGAGTCTAGATCAAGATGATTGGTCGGCTCATCAAGAATCAGCAGCCACGGCGGCTGCCGTCCAGAAAGCGCAGCCGCCAATCCTGCACGTAGGCGCTCGCCGCCTGAGAGGCTGTCAACGATCCGATGGGCATCGCGGTTTCGGAAGGCGAAGCGTGCACAAGCCGCATAGATTGCCTCGTCGTTCAGCGTCGGGTGGAGACAGCGCATATTGCCAATGATCGTGTTCTGTTGGTTGAGCAGGCCGACATGTTGGTCCAGCATAGCTATCCGATCGCGCCGTCGTCGTACAATACCGGTGGCGGGTACCAAATCCCCGACTGCCAAGCAGAGGAGGGTCGACTTGCCTGCGCCGTTCGCGCCGCTTATCGCTACGCGTTCAGGGCCGTGGATGGAGAACGTCCAAGGGCCTAAGCGGCGGACGCCGACATCGACAGTCGCATCTTCCATGGCGAGCACTTCGGCCTGCGAGGGCATTTCGGCCGCAGGCAGAGCGATGGCGAGGGGAGTAAGTATTTCAATCCGGGCACGTGCCACATCCCTCGCATGAGCTGCTTGGTCTATCTGCCGCTCGGCAAGGCGCCGGGCGTTGCCGCTGCTATTTTCCGCCCGCTCAGCCTGTGCGCCAAGCAGGATTTTAGGTTCCGGTCGCTTGGCCGCAAAAGCATGTCCTGCTTTGTCGCGTCGGTCCTTGGCCTCCCTCGCAGCCTGGGTGGCGAGACGAGTGAGGCGCAACGCTGCGTCCGCGCGGTCAAGTTCTGCCTCCGCCCGCGCGTGTTCGGCGTCACGCGCGGCGGAGAAGGCCGACCAGCCACCGCTGACGATGCGGATCTCGACCGGGTTGAGTTCGACGATGCGGTCCATGCGTTCGAGCAGCGCGCGATCATGACTGACGACCAGCGCCCCACCGGACCACGCCATCACCAGTCGCTCGATCGCCGCGCGACCTTCGCAGTCAAGATTGTTGGTCGGCTCGTCGAGCAGTAACAGGTCGGGTCGTTCGATCGCCAGGCGCGCTATGCCGATGCGCGTTCGTTCGCCGCCCGAGAGGCTTCCCATCGGTCGTTCGAGATCCACCCCTGGCAGCCCGATATCGGCAAGCGCGGTCTCGACTGCGGCTGGAAGGGTCCAGTCGACCGCGTCGAAGTCCGCAGCGGTTCCGTCGCCTCGCTCGAGGCGCGCGTGGATCGCCATGGCTTCGGCAATTCCGAGCGAGGCGGCTATTACATCCTCGTCGCGCCAATCCTGGACGAGCCTACCTGCTGTGCCGCTGCGAGAGGCGCTCCCAGTGGAGGGTGCGATGTCTCCCGCCGCGATGCGAAGCAGTGTCGACTTGCCTGACCCGTTTCGCCCGACAAGACCGATGCGTTCAGCGCCGACCGAAAGTGTCAGGTCGTGGAAAAGGGTGCGGCCATCAGGAGTGGCAGCGGAGAGACTGGAGAATGTGAGATAGCTGGACATGGTCACCGCGAGGAATGGAGGAAGCAGGGCAAGGGGCGCTGATCGTCCGATCATCCATGGTGGTAGGTCCTTCTTGTAGCGGCAGCGTTATAGGTGAGTTCGACACGCGGCGCTACCTCTCAACGGTGCCATCGGCTTTTATGACCCGGCTTGTGGAGAGGCGGACGATGAGCGGAATGTCCGATACCAGGAGGCCAACATTAAGCGCTAAATGACTTGCTTGGGTCGCTCACCGCCGTACCGTACCCACCTATTCGGGAGAGCAGATATCCCACCCCTCAACCATGGAAATAATCATACACCTGCTGCGCCACCGCCTTCGACACGCCCGGCGCTTTCTGCAAATCCTCCAGTGCCGCGCTCTTCACTGCCTTTGCAGTGCCGAAGTGCATCAGCAGCGCCTTTTTGCGCGCGGGGCCGATGCCTGGCACCTCATCTAAAGAACTGACGGTGATCGCCTTGCTGCGTTTGTCGCGGTGGGCGCCGATGGCGAAGCGGTGGGCTTCGTCGCGCAGGCGCTGGAGGTAGAAGAGCACGGGGTCATTGACCGGGAAGGTGATTTCGCGGCCGTCGAGCATGTGGAAGACTTCGCGGCCTTCGCGGCCATGATGCGGGCCTTTGGCGATGCCGATCAGCGTCACGTCCTCGACGCCCATTTCCTCCAGCGCATTGCGGGTGGCGCTGAGTTGCCCCTTGCCGCCGTCAACGAAGACGAGGTCGGGCCATTCACCGGTTTCGCGATCAGGGTCTTCGCGCTGGGCGCGGCCGAAGCGGCGTTCGAAGACTTCGCGCATCATCGCGAAATCGTCGCCGGGTGCGGTGTCCGGGTTCTTGATGTTGTATTTGCGGTAGGCGGATTTGCGGAAGCCCTCCGGTCCCGCGACGATCATCGCGCCGAGCGCATTCGTGCCCTGAATGTGGCTGTTGTCATAGACTTCGATGCGGTTCGGGATCGCCTCCAGCCCGAAGGCTTCGGTCATGTCGCGCAGCACCTTGGTCTGCGTCGTGGTTTCGGCGAGGCGGCGGTCTAGTGCTTCGACGGCGTTGCGCTGCGCCTGCTTGATGAGGCGGGTGCGGTCGCCGCGCTGGGGCATTTCGATGCGGACGCGGGAGCCGGCTCGCTCGGTCAGCGCCTGCGCGATGAGTTCGCAGTCGGCGGGTTGGCGGTCGGCGAGAATGAGCCTGGGCGGCGGCACTTCTTCGTAAAATTGCGCCATGAAGCTGGCGAGGACTTCGGCTTCCTCGACTTCGGCGGTGTGGATCGGGAAGAAGCTGCGGTGGCCCCAGTTCTGGCCGCCGCGAATGAAGAACGCCTGTATGCACATCGCGCCGTTCTTGGTCGCGAGCGCGAAGATATCGGCATCGCCCAAGCCTTCGGCGTTGATCGCCTGCGACCCTTGGATGAAGGTCAGCGCTTTCAGCCGGTCGCGGATGACGGCGGCCTGTTCGAAATCCATCGCGTCGGACGCGGCCTGCATCGCGGTGCCCAGCTTCTGCTGCACCTTGGTCGATTTGCCGCCGAGGAAATCCTCTGCATCCTGCACCAGTTCGGTGTAGGCATCGGGGGTGATCCGCTCGACGCAGGGGGCCGAGCAGCGGCGGATCTGGTATAGCAGGCAGGGGCGCGAGCGGTTGGCGAAGAAGCTGTCGGTGCAGCTTCGCAGCAGGAACAGCTTTTGCAGCGCATTGATCGTGCGGGTGACGGAGCCTGCGCTGGCGAAGGGGCCGTAATATTTGCCGACTGCCTTGCGCGCCCCGCGATGCTTCTGAATGCGCGGATAGGTATGATCTTCGCGCAGGAGGATGAAGGGGAAGCTTTTGTCGTCGCGGAGGAGGACATTGTACGGCGGGCGGAAGCGCTTGATGAGTTGCGCTTCAAGGAGCAGCGCCTCGGCCTCGCTGTTGGTGGTGACGATGGTCATCGAGCGAGTTTGCGAGACCATGCGTTGCAGGCGGCGGGGGAGCCGATCGACCTGCGTATAGTTGGTGACGCGATTGCGGAGGGCGCGGGCCTTGCCGACGTAGAGCACGTCGCCGCGTGCATCCTGCATGCGGTAGACGCCGGGGCGCGTGGGGAGCGTTTTCAGGACGTTGCGGATGGCTTCCACGCCCGCATCGATATCCGGCGTGTCGGAGCCGCGCACGGTGTAGCTGGCTTTGTCTTCGTTGAAACGGTCGGGGGACTGGGGCTGCGACATGTGGGGGAGATAGGGCAGCGGGCGGGGAGTTGCAAAGGTGCGGATACGTTTGTTTGTTATCCCCGTACTACCTCACCCTCGTTCGTCCTGAGCCTGTCGAAGGGCCCGCCTGAACGAAGAGAAGGTGCTTCGCTAGCGCTCAGCAGAACCCTTCGACAAGCTCAGGGCGAACGGAGTGAGAATGTGAACCAAGCGGAAAGGGAATGAGCAAGGCGAAACGGCGGATCAGGAATTCTGGCAACTAACGAAAAAGGCCGGGTATCACCCCGGCCTCTTCAATCCATCTTGGCAAGCAGGCTCAGACGACCGGGCCGAGAGCCTTGATCGCGCTGTCGATCATCGGCTTGTCCGCCTTCGCGTCGTGGCCCCGAGCGATCAGGGTAGCTGCGGCGGAGGTGGCGGCTTGCACTGCCTTGGCCCGGATGTCAGCGATGGCGGTGCGTTCGGCGGCGGCGATCTTGTCCTCGGCCATCTTCTGGCGGCGGGCGATCAGTGTCGCGGCGTTGGCTTCCGCGTCGCTGATGACCTGCTTCGCTTCTTCCTGCGCATGGGTGCGCATGGTTTCGGCGTCGCGGGTGATCGCCGCGAGCTTGCCCTCATATTCGGCCTTCAGCGCCTCGGCTTCGGCGCGCAGCTTGGCGGCTTCGTCGAGTTGCGCGCGGATGGCGGCGATCTTGTTGTCGAGACCGCGGGTTATCAGCGCAGGAACCTTCTTCCAGAGAAGGATCGCGATGAAGAAGGCCATTGCGAGGCTGACCCATGCGGTCGCGTCCAGCCCAAGCGCCTGCGGATCGGTGTGCGGCGCCACGCCTTCATGCGCGACGGTGCCGGCCGGCTCCAGACCTTCCTGGTGGATGGCCTCGTTCAAGTGCGGTGCTTCGGCATGTGGTGCGGACTCAGCCATGGACCAATGCTGCCTTTACTGTCTGGCGGGTCGCTTCGGCGTCGGGCGTCTTACCCGATACCTTTGCCACCATTTCCTGCGCCGCTTCGACGGCGACGGCTTCGATCTCGGTCATGGCCGAGATGCTGGCGGCGCGGATTTCTGCTTCAGCGGCGGCGATCTTGTCCGCGAGGACGGAGTCGCTGGCCTTGACGCGGGCTTCGGTTTCCTTGGCGCCCTGTGCTTTGGCTTCGGCCAGAAGATGCTGGGCGGCGGCGCGCGCGTCCGCATCCCGCTTGCGATAGTCGGCTTCGATCTCATCGGCGCGGGCGAAAGCCGCCTTTGCCGAGGCGAGATCGCCACCGATCTTCGCATCGCGCTGTTCCACGACGGCCTCGACCTTCGGCACCATGCCAAGACCGATGACGAAGAAGACGAAGCCGAACGTCAGCAACAACCAGAAGATCTGGGAGGAATAGGTTTCGGCAATCTGCGCGATTTGAGGCATGAGAACTCCGCCCGAATTATTTGGGGCATAACCGACCTTCCGCCTCCCCGGTCAGACCGGAAAGGCGGAAGGTCGTTCTATTGTCAGGCCACGAACACTAGGATCATGGCGATAACGAATGCCAGCAAGCCGAGAAGTTCGGCTGCGGCGAAACCGATGAACAGGCGGCCCTGCTGGCTGTCAGCGGCACCGGGATTGCGGAGTGCGCCTTCCAGGAACGAGCTGAACACGTTGCCCACACCGAGGGCGGCAATGCCTGCACCGATTGCGGCCAGACCTGCACCGAGCAGCTTTGCGGCTTCTGCGTCCATAATGATAACTCCTTTATTGAACTTGGATAAACGTAACGGAAATTAGTGAAGGTTGACGGCGTCGTTGATGTAGACCGAAGTCAGCAGCGCAAACACATAGGCCTGGATCACGGCGACCAGCATTTCGAGCGCGCTGATGCCGATCATCAGCACGAAGCTGGAGAGGCCGACAGTGACGCCAAGGCCAACGCCTGCATTGCTGCTGTTGATGACGAAGCCGGCGAGCACCTTGAGCAGAACGTGCCCGGCGGTCATCGCGACGAAGAGTCGCAGGCCAAGGCTGAACGGACGCACCATGAAGGAGATGAGTTCGATGAAGAACAGGGGCACCACCATCAGCGCGGGCGTGCCGCTGGGCACGAACAGCGAGAAGAAGTGGAAGCCATGCTTCCAGAAGCCGACAATCAGCACGATCGAGAAGCTGAGGATCGCCAATATGCCGGTCGCGGTGAAATGGCTGGTGAAGGTGAAGGGATGCAGGCCGAACAGGCCCAGCGGCAGAAGCCCGAGCAGGTTGGCGAGCAGGATGAACATGAACAGCGAGAAGACGTAGGGAATGAACGGCTTGCCGCCCTCTCCCACATTCGACATCAGCAGGTTACGGGCAAAACCCGTCATGCTCTCGACAGCGGCCTGCCAGCGACCGGGCACCAGTTCGCGCTTCATGCCGCCGATCATGAAGATCCACAGCACGACAGCCGCAGCGACCATATACAAGGCGCTGTTGGTGAAGGCGATATTGAAGCCGCCGATGGCCAGATGATCGGTCCCGAACAATGGTTCGATCGCGAACTGGTGCATCGGGTCAATTTTGCCGGATTGTGCCACGCGAAAGACCCCTGAAACCTTAGCTTGTACCTATGACAAGAGCGCCCTCATCACTTTGGACGCCCCGTCGAAATTCGTATGATATTCCTGAAGGCCACGACGATCCCCATGAAGAGGAACACCAGCAGGAGCCAGGGGGTAGTGCCGATCAGCCGGTCCAAGACCCAGCCGATTACCGCACCGCCGACAAGACCGCCGATCAGTTCCGCCAGCACCCGGTTGCCCATGCGGGTTCCGTCGTCGGCCCGCTGTTCCGTGCTGCCAATCCTGACCTTTTCGTCGTGTTCCGCGCGTGCCAGCCGCTTTTGTAGCGACGTGATCCGTGCATCTTCCCCGACAGGGTCTTCCACGGGTCCGTTGTCAGCCATCCTAACCTCCTGAACCGCATCATCTATGAGCGGCACAAGATGGCCATGAACGCCAGACGCTGCACCCGTCAAGGCGCGGCCCGTTTAGAAAGGGTGTTCCTTCAAGTCAACCGTAGTTGAAGGCGCTTGGTCGGCGCGGCGGCAAAGCCGCTCCGTGAAGCCCGATCAGCCCGCCGTTGCGCAGTAGCTGGGAAGCGCAATCGCCCCTGCGCCCTTGGTTTGCCACGCTCCTGTGCCGATGCGATATGCCTGGCCGGACTTCACGCGATTGGCGAGCGTCTGGCAGCCGGTGGCCGCGGCGACGTCCGCAACTGTCACGCCGCGCTTGCCCGCAAGGTCGGTATAAGCGGCGCGGCGCTTGATGTTGATCGAATCGACTTCGGACCGGATATCGGCCGAGACCGAACCGGCGATGCCGAGATAGCCGTCCGACTGTTCGCCCACGGCCCCGCTGGCGATTGCGCCTGCTACGGCACCCGATTGCGCGCGCGCGGGCGCGGTAAGGGCGAGGCCGGTGGTGAGCGCGATGGCAGCGCCGGCGGCGAGAAGGAAGAATGTGCGTGTCATTGTGGGAACAACTCCGGGTTATTCTGGATAAGATCCTGTGCGTCACGTTGCAGGCGCACGACCACTTCCTGCTGCACCTTCACATTGAGGTTGATTTCGATCGGCTTGTCCGGCGCGCGCACTTGTATGCAGCCCGCAACAGACAGGCCGGTCAGGCCCAAGGCAATGATGCTGTGTGTCTTCATTTATTGTCCTTCGTTACGCTCTTGTCGCTTTCGGCAGGCTGAACGGCAACCCCTATCGAAGTTTTCGGCGCAACGGTCGTGACGGGCGCATATTGATCGCCCAGATTGTTGCGGATGAGGCCGCTTGGATCGACGAAGGATTGCGCGCTGTTGAGCAGGCCGCGGAATGGCGCTTCGATGCGGATGTTGAAGAGGAACGGCAGGCCGATGAAGCTGCGCGCGATACCGGCGGGCGCGTCGCCGAGCTTGCCGCGATTGACGCCGTTGAAGGACACCTGCGTCACCAGTTCGCCATCAAGCGCACCGTCCATCAGGATGGTGAGGCACTTATATTGCAGGTTCTTGAGCGCATCGAAGGCCATCTTGCCGAACACGCCAAGCTGTTCGTTCGACACTGGCCCGACATAAGCGAGCGTGCCGCCCTGCAGCGCGGGATCGCAGGTGATGCTGAGATCCTTCGTGCTGGAGAGGACAAGCGGCGCGCGGCCGATCTGCCGCGCGGCCAGCACGCCGCCGACGATTCGCCCGCCGCTCTCGTCGAACACCATCGGGAGCAGGCCGTCATAGGTGCCGGTGGCCGATATGTTTTCCAGCTCTAGCGTCTGGATGAAGGCCCCGGCGTCGAGGCCGACGACGCGGAACGCAAGGTTGCGGGGCTTGTCGGCACTGAAGTCCATCGTGGTGGGCAGCAGGCTCAGTTGCCCGCCCGCGAACGGCCATTCGCCGCCTTCGATTCGCATCTGCTGGTTGGGCAGGAGTTGGTAGCGGATTTCGCCCTGGGTCACTTCGATGCCGGGATTGACGCTCTTCACTCGGGCAAGCTGTCCGGGCGCGGAGACGAGGCCGACGAGATCGGTGAAATGCAGATTGCCTGACAAACCGGTGACGGGTCCGAACGCAGCGGCGAAATCAAGGTTGTCGGTGCGGAAGTCACCGTCGCTGGTGACGTTGCTGCCGGTCCAGCGGACCTGCCCCTTACCGGTAACGGTGCCGCGCGCATTGGCGACGACGCCGAGTGCGAGGCGCGTGAGCATTTCGGGCTGGAGGTTCTGCGCAAAGGTGATGCCGGGAACGTCGAGATCGGCCCTGCCCTGCCCTGTTCCCAGCGCGTGAATGATGTCGGTGCGGGCGACGAGTGCGCCGGTCTTCGGTTCGAGGAGGCTGCCCTTTGCCGTGATTCGATTGTCACGCAGCGCAAGGGTGAAGTCGCGGCTGATCAGCGGTTCGAACCTTCCCGGCGTCTGCGCATCCGTCAGCGTCAAATTGCCGTTCACGCTGAGCGTATTGGCGGCGTAGTTCCAGCGGCCCGCCGCGTCGCCCACGAGCAGCGGCACTGCGCCGATCCGCCCGCTGGCGTTGGCCATGGTGCCGGACAGGCCGTGCGCGTCGATCTTCCCGGCGAAGGCGGCCGCGCCCAGTCGGACCGGCGACTGCGCGGTGCCAAGCAGAAGCAGCGCGTTATCCAGGGCGAAGCTGCGAGCGGCCAGCGAACCGCGGAAACGATCAGCAGACAAGCGCATATCGCTACCGCCCAGCTTTCCGTCGAGGCGCAGCGCATTGATCCGCGCCCCGCCCGACACGCCCGACGGTCCGTAAGCGAGCAACGCACCGCTTTCCGGGCAGAGTGATGCGCGAGTCGCACCGAGCGTAAGGCTGCCATATTTCAGGCTGGCGAGGCTGATGGGCGTGCAGCGGGCGTTGACGGTGAGCGTGCCGTTAGCGGCGACTTGCCCGTCGATCGGCAGGACGAGGTCACGGATCGCACCCCCGCTCAACGGACCCGTGAGACGCATCTGCGTGGCGAAATGCGTTGCGCCTGCGGGGGCCGCGGAGAAGCGGACGGTTTCGAGCGCAAGGCTCGCACCTGGCGCCGTGTAGGGGTCCATGAACAACTGGCCGCCGAAGCCGCCGCTGGCGCGCTGCGCGAGGCGGAGCGCGGCGGTGGGAAGTCCGCCGCCGCCCAGGGTGACGCTGCCGTTCAACGCCCAGTTCAGGCCGCCACCCGGCTTCGGCCAGCCAAGAGTCACGCGGCTGTCCTGACCAAGGCCCGCGCGCACGCCGCTGCGGCTGGTGAAGTCTGCGGCAGTGAGCGTGGCCGATCCCACGCCTGCTTTCTGGAGGACGCTAAAGCTTGCCTGTATGCGGTTGTCGCGGCCCGCTGCGGTAACGGCGTCGGTCAGGCGGACGGCGAGCGGCGCGACGGGCGTGCCTGCAGTGGCGGCGCGTACTCCGGCGAGGCGATCGGGTCCGGTCAGCGCCAGCCGCGCTCCGGACAGAGCGCCGTTGAGTTGCGCGTCGGCCCCTGCGACGGAGTAGGCTCCGGTCAGTTCGGTGCGCGCGAGGCGGACGGTGCCTTGGTCGAACGCTGCTGCGGCAAGCCTGATCTGGCCTTGCGTCCGCCTTGCGTCGCTGTCGAGCGCGATGCGGCCATTGGGCTTTACCAGCGTCAGGCCAGCTGCCTTTGCGGAAAAGGCGTTGATGTCGACATGGCCGGTCCAATGGTCGAGCGTGGCGGACAGGGTGACATCGGGGGTGAAGACCGGTTGCGCGATGCCGATGCCGAGATCCTTGCAGCCCAGAGCCGCGCCGCGCACTGGTCCCTGCAATTGTGGGCGGCCCTCGCGGATGGCGATGTTCAGCCACGCGCTGGCGTTGGTAAGGCCGCAGCCCGCCATTGCGAGTTGCGGGGCCATGGCAGCAAGCTTGCCCCGAAAGCCGGAACGCAGATTTCCATCGCCCTCCAGCTTCAGGCCAAGCTGTCCATAGTCGGTGTCGAGCCGCATCCGCGCGTCGCGCAGGCCGAGCGCAATGTCGGGCAGGCTGAAAGGCGCAGTCGAATCGGTGGCGCGCAGCCGGTCGACTTCGCCGAGGGTGAGAATGCCCTTGTGCAGCGCGCCCATCATCCGGACGCCGCCTGCGCGGACGGCAACGACGTGAGGCGACAGTCCGGAGAAGGACAAGTCGATCTCCGCCCATTCCGCGGTCAGGTCCGGTCGGCCCGGATCGCCCAGCACGAGGTTTTCGATCCGTTGCGTGCGCAAACCGATTTTCACGATCTGATAATCGGCGCGGACGCCGCGCGCCATCAGTTCGCGGGAAATGAAGTTTTCGGCAATCGGCTGCCTTTGCGTCCAGAGGGCGAGCAGCAGCAGGACAAGCAAGCCGGTGACGACCATCGCCCAGCGTAGTAACGCGCGACGGCGGGCGGGGCGCGATTCGATCGCTTCGTCCCCAATGTCACCGTCCATCCCTGCGCAACCCCGGCTGTTCTCTACGCTGTTATGTACAACCCGTAACGCATGAACAACGTCTGACCACAGGGAAATATCCTTGCGAGGCAATAAGCCGCTCTCTACGCCAGACGCATGAGCGAAGGCGACGCACCGGCAGGCCCGGCACATGACGGCATCGGCCACCGGGCGCGGATGCGGGAGCGGATGCGGGACGGCGGGCCGAATGCGCTGCTGGATCATGAGCTGATCGAGTATCTGCTGGCGCTGGCGATTCCCAGGCGGGACACCAAGCCATTGGCCAAGGCGCTGCTGCGGCGGTTCGGCGGGATCGGCGGTGTACTGAGCGCGGACTGGAAGGCACTGGAGCGCGAACCGGGCATGGGCGAGACCAGCGTCGCGGCGATCAAGATCGTGCAGGCGGCGACCTTGAGGTTGCTGAAATCACAAGTCGTGGAACAGCCGGTGCTGTCGAACTGGGAAGCGCTGCTCGATTATCTGCGCGCCGACATGGCGTTCCTGAACGTGGAGCGCGTGCGCGTGCTGCATCTCAACAGCCGCAACATGCTGATCCGCGACGAACATATGGGCGACGGGTCGGTGGACGAAGCGGCGATCTACACCCGCGAAGTGATCCGCAAGGCGATCGACCTCGGCTCCACCGCGCTGATCCTGGTGCATAACCATCCCACTCGCTTCTTTTGATCACGCTGGATCACGCTGGATACCGCTGATTCACAACGCTTTTTGGGGTTGTCGTACAGTGGGATATCGTGGCATATTGGGGTCGGTTTTAGGGGGATCAAAGCCCTTTTTGACCCCAGTCGCCGACCCCACAAATCCGTCTGGCGACCCCACTAGGAAGCCGATGGAGAACCCCAGTGCCAAGCCTTACCGATGGAGAAATACGCCGCGCCCTGAAAGAGGTCGAACAGACCGGAAAACAGGTTAGCCTCGTCGATGGCGAAGGACATGGAACGGGGCGCCTCGTCCTTGTGATGAAGCCAATGCCAACCCGCGTCACGGCCGACTGGATGGCACAGCAGTGGCGCGATCAGAAACGCATCAAAAAGAAGCTCGGGTCATATCCTTCGATGCCGCTCAGCAAGGCGCGAGAGGTATTCAAGCGCGACTTCGCGGACATGATCCAGAAGGGCCGCAGCATCAAGATCGCCGGCGACACGCGGGCCGGCACCGTGGCTGATCTTTTCGAAGCGTATGTCGCCTATCTCAAGGACGCGGGAAAGCCCTCCTGGAAGGAGGCAGAAAAAGGGCTCAACAAGATTGCCGACACGCTCGGGCGGAATCGCCCTGCCCGCGACATCGAACCGGACGAGATCACGGCCATCCTCCGCCCCATCTATGAACGCGGCAAGCGCTCGATGGCGGATCATGTGCGAAGCTACATCCGATCGGCTTTCAGCTGGGGCCTGAAATCCGAGCACGACTATCGCTCGGTCTCCGCGCGTCGCTTCCGTCTGGTCTACAATCCGGCTGCGGGCATTCCGACGGAACCGAAGAAGGTCGGAACTCGCTGGCTGGACGAGGATGAGTTCCTCCGTCTTTACCGCTGGCTCGAATGCCCCGATGCCCCAGTGCATCCGCCATACACCCGCGCGGTCAGAATTCTGATGCTGACGGGGCAGCGTGTCGAGGAGATCGCACGCCTGCACGTCGATCAATGGGACGCGAAAGAACGCATCATCGACTGGTCGAAGACTAAAAACGGCAAGCCCCACGCGATCCCAGTGCCGACAGTTGCCGCGGAGCTCATCGAGTCAATCACACCCAACGCTCATGGCTGGTTCTTCCCCTCGGCAACGGATCCGTCCAAGCCAGTGAGCCACGGAACGCTCTATTCGTTCATGTGGCGCCAGCGAGATCGTGAGGTAATCCCATATGTGACAAACCGCGATCTGAGGCGGACATGGAAAACACTTGCTGGCAAAGCCGGCCTGTCCAAGGAGATTCGGGACCGCTTGCAGAACCACACTCTGCAGGACGTCAGCTCCAAGAGCTATGACCGATGGAACTACATGCCGGAGAAGCGCGCGGCGATGGCAAAATGGGATAAATTCGTCCGCGCCATGTTGGCCAAGAAGCGCATGAAGATGGCGGCATGAGTCGTCCACCTTCCAAACCTGCGCCTCGTCGCGCCAAGATCGACAAGCCTGCCGTTGAAATCGACGCGCAGACCTACGCGGCCTTCGTCGGCGATCTGAAAGAAAAGATCGCGGCGGCACGGCACCGGGCCGGCCTCTCGGTCAATCGCGAACTGGTCCTTCTCTATTGGACTATCGGCCGCGATATTCTGGGCCGGCAGGAGCGCGAGGGTTGGGGCGCCAAGGTGATTGACCGCCTCGCCGGCGATCTTGGTCGGGCTTTTCCCGAAATGACGGGCCTCTCAGCCCGAAACCTGAAGTACATGCGTGCTTTCGCCGAAGCCTGGCCCGATGGCGAATTTGTGCAACAGGTTGTTGCACTATTGCCCTGGGGCCATAACGTCCGCCTTCTCGACGCGGTCAAGGCTCGTGATGAGCGCGCCTGGTATGCCCGCCAAGCGATCGAGCACGGCTGGAGCCGTAACGTCCTAGCGCACCAGATCGGCAGCAATCTATTCACCCGTCAAGGCAGTGCGCTGACCAACTTCTCGCGGACCCTCCCCGCCGAGCAATCCGAGCTCGCCCAGCAGATTCTCAAAGACCCCTATACGTTCGACTTCCTCTCGCTCGGCCCTGAAATGCTGGAGCGCGATCTCGAGCGCGGCCTCATCGAGCATTTACGCTCGCTCATCCTCGAACTCGGCAAGGGCTTCGCCTTCGTTGGCAGCCAATACCATCTCGAGGTCGGCGGGCAGGATTATTACCTCGACCTCCTATTTTATCATCTGCGCCTTCGTTGCTTTGTGGTGATCGAACTGAAGATCGAGGACTTCAAACCCGAATTCGCGGGCAAGATGAATTTTTACCTGTCGGCCGTCGACGAGCAGTTGCGGCATCCGGATGACAAGCCAACCATCGGCATCATCTTGTGCAAGGGGCGCAACGAGGTGATCGTGGAATACGCCCTGCGAGACTCCAGCAAGCCGATGGGCGTCGCTCAGTATCAACTCTCCCATGCGCTCCCACCACAGCTCGAAGAGGATCTCCCGACCGTGGCGGAGTTCGCCAGGGAGTTCCCGCTGATGTCCGTGGTCAAGCTTCGCATCGAAATCGAACGCGCGGTCCGCGACCTCGCCTCTGAACGACGCGTCGTCTTTGATCGCCCTGTCGGCATCATGAACATGCTGCGCGACCTGCAACGGCACGGCCCGGTGCCCGCCAGCACCGAGCAGATGCTCGGCGCACTACGGGTCATGAACGAAGCCTCGCATGGCGTGGACGTCGACTCGGACGCTGCGAAACGGGCCATGGAAATTGGCGGGATCTTCCTTGCGGACCTCAAGGCATTAAACTCAGATGACTGAGACGCTCGACGAAGAAGCCATCGAGCGTCACAAACAGGCGCTGATCGAACCAGCCGCCACACTCTATGCCGTCCAGATAGTTTATGGAGATCAAGCCAAAGCGAAGTCGATGGCCGCCTACGGACGGCTGATCGACGCCCATATGCTTGCGACGGGCGCACTCGCCAGCGGCCTTCTGCGCATCAACGGCGCCGTAGTCGAGGGCGACCAGACCGCCTTTGAGCGCGATGCCCTGTTCGCCGCCTTCGTCATCGGCCTTGAGCCCTGCGAAAGAGCTATTGCCGAGGCGCGCTATCTGCAGGCGCACGCGATGCTGCGCCAGGAACTTGAGATCTTAGCGCAGCTCAAGGCAGTTGGTGCGAACCGGCGAAAGCCCAACGGCTCCCCGAATGTCGCGGCCCTCGAACAATCACTCGGCCGTCTCTATGGAGGACTTTCCGCTGCTGCCCATGTGTCCGGGGCCGACATCGTCCAGAGCGCAACCGCGTGGGTCGGTGAAATGGATGACCTGCCCGGCCCGACAAATATGACGCGCTATTTTCCGGAGACTGATGAGGGGCTGGCAAGAAGATCCTATGCCCTGCATATTTACATGATCCTCCGCCTGGTCGAAGAGTTGAGCGTTGATCTTGCCTCCCGGCACCAATCAGCGGCATTTACAGACACGGAGAACGAGGCGCTGAACCTAGCAATCGACCTAATGCGGGCAGAAGGAATGCTCGAAATCGTAACCGATACTACCGTCGTCCCTGATACTGATTAAATAATACACTACGCGTCGCTCGGTCGCTCGCCCGACGCATAATGATCGATCTGCTTGGGGGGCAAATGCCAGCAACTGCATTTTCAGTAAGGTTCGCGCGCGAACTCGATGTCGACCAGCTCGCGACCTTGATGATCGGCGTCCAACCAAGTCAGGACCAAGATGGGGCTGAAATTCTCAGCACGTTCGGCGATGCGATCCGCGCCGACATCCAATGCTCATCGTGTGGAAAATTCGGTGCTCACATCGTTCGTTCCGCAAGGTCGCGAGCGTCCAGGGCAATTCTCCGGCAAGCCCACTTCAGGTTTGTCGATCCCAACGGCGGCGACGCCCACCATCCGTTCTGCGAATTCCACGGGAACGATGAAACTCGTTCGACCCAAGATAGCCTCCTCGACTTCGGGTCGGAAAAAAGCGCGGAGACGAGGGCCATACGCCTCCTGGTATGCAAGGGCATTGAGCAAGGCATATTTGACCAGCGTCGTATCCGAGACATGCGGCAGTGGTTTTTCGATCTTAAATCCGCCACCCGCTTCACGGTATCGATGCCGCAGGAGGCGATTTCCTGGGCCCATGCACTTCAGCGCCATCCCCATCATCAGCGCTGGCAGTTCCACCCATCCCAAGCAGAGATGCCCGCCTTCGACTGGAAAGCCGCCGCAAAAAAGCAGTTCACCGAAGAGCACCTTCATCTGTTCGAACTGGTGAAAGGCGGATTGATTCCGTTCGAGGACGCGACGTGGCGACAGGCGAACGAACTCGCCCAGAAAAATCATGGGCGCGAGGTGTTCGACGTCACCAAGCTCCAGCCCTACTATGAGGCAGCGATCTCACTTTGCATCTTCGTCGCTGCGAACGGCGGCATCGGTTTCGGCAAGCGGCAGCCCGAAATTTATCGATGGAAAGGCGCGCCACCGGCGTTGCTTGCCCTATGCGCGCTGGTGCTCTTCGTCTCCGATTGGGACATGAACGCTGCAATAGCAGCCTTCGCAAGGCTGTTGTCCGCGCCGGAACCCCGCGACATCGCGCTCGGCAACGTCATCGGACTCAACCCTTTTCACGAGTACGGTGCGTGGCGCCTCGTCATCGCGTCCGCCGAGGTCGCCGCTAGGAGCCCAAACGGACTGGATTATACTGCCCGGCTCACCGCTATCGAAGCTGCACTACGCGAGCAACATCGGCAGTGGAAGGATCACCAGTCTTAGGGGCTGCGCAGATCCGCTGCACCTAGCCGAACCGCTTAGGCGATTAGCTCTATCTCGCCGGGCTCAAACCACTCCTGCCGTATCATCGCGTCGCGTGCTAGCGTCGGATCCGCAGCGTAGTAAACGACGGCAAGGCTTTGCTCCGCGCGGCTGCAGGTCACATAAAACAGTCGCCGCGTCCGATCGATGGTGGTCTCCTTCCCGGCCGCCTCATTCTCAAGATCCGTCTTGCTCTTCGCCTTCGTCGCGAAAAGCTTGTCATAGGCGAACATGAAGCCACGCGCTTCCTCGTCACTGACGACGACCATGACCCGTGGGAACTCCAAGCCTTTAACGCCCTGATGGGTGTCGAACTGCGACACGCCTCGAACGTAGCGGTCATACTTCTCGATCTCGTCGAAGGGCGCCTCAAGCGCCAACCGCCAGCCGCCCAACTCGCTTTTGACGTCGACTTCGTCCCCTCCGTCGGCGGCGTCACCGACCGGAGCGTCGGCATCGCCGTCAGGCGCAACAACATCGGCGGAGCAAAATGGGACCAGGACATCAGGGATCGTAAACAGGCAGGTCTCGGCGACATAGCGAAGGATAGCGCGGGAACTAGGCTTCGCCTCGGCCGAAACGAGCGCCAATAAGCCGTCGCAGGCCGCCCTGACTTCGCCGAGGATCGCGGCCTGATTGTCTCCGGCTGCTTCAAGCGCCTTGCGTTCAAGAAGTGGCGACGTGCGGCGAACGACTGCCGCGGCGGCAAACCGATCCCCCGCGCGCAGAGCTGTGACGAGCGGCAGTATCTCGCGGGTGAACAGGCCGATGCCCGCGCCCGTCCCTTGCAAAAAACTCGTCCGGATGCGCTCAACAGCATAAAGCGCCTCGAAAAACTGCTCGAAACCAAAGCGGCGCGCAGACATCAGATGCTCCAACGCCAGCGTCTTGATAGCCGCGGTCCCGTGGGCCCAGCCCGGATCGCCTGTGATTTCAGCCATTTTTGCAGCTATCGCCTCCTCTGCCGCAGTCTTGTCGACGTTCGCCTGTGAGACGACGAACAGACGGACAGTACCCTGCGCTGCGTCGCTGCGTGGCTGCTGCTCCTCCCCGTCCTCACCACGCCGGATCTTGTTGATGAGCGTGATGACGCGCGTCGGGCAGCGATGGTTCATTCGCTTTCTCGGCTTCGCCCATACGTCCGGGATTGCCTCGGCCAGGCGATCTTTGCCGTCAGCATAGATTCGCTGCATCATGTCGCCGAAAAGCCCGAGGCAGAAGGCGTCACGGTATCCCGCCTCGACGTCGAGCAGCGCATCCATGAGCCTGCGGTTCGTATCCTGGCTTTCGTCGATCAGCAGTATCGGAAACCGCGTCACGAGAAGCCTGCGCAAGCCAGGCTTTGCCCCGAGAAAATCGGCGGTCATCGCGATGACCTCCGCATGGTTGAGGGAATCCCGCGTCCGGTTGTCGCCGGTTGGGCTGTAAACAAAGCGCGTGATCTCTGCGAGATTCGCGCGACGCCGTTGCTTGCTCTCTATCGAGCGCGCGCGATCGGATGCGGCCTTGCTGGTAGCTCGCCCCTTCGTCTGGGCCACCTCCAGCTCCGCGATGTCCTCAAGGAGCCTTGTCGATACCCACACCCGGATGTCAGCGTCGTAGCCGGCGATCAGCGACCAAGCGAACGCATGGATCGTCGATACTTCAACGCGTGGATCGAACTCAAGCCGCTGCTTGATCTCATCGCTGGCCGCGTTGGTATAGGTAATGACCCCAATTTGCTGACCAGATAGAGATAGTCGCCGGCCCTGTTCCCTGCAGACTGTACGGATGGCTTCGACTAGCGAACGCGTCTTTCCCGATCCAGCGCCAGCGTAGAGAAAGAAGCTCTTTGGCTTCTCCATGTTCAGGCATCCGAAAATAACCTCGTCAGCCTCCGCATCGAATTTATCGTCAGCCGCGCTCATGCTTCAGCCTGCTCGATTGCCGCGGCGACATCCTCTTTAACCTGAGGCAGGATCTCGACCTGTTTCTTCTTGAGCTGTGCCAGCAGCCACTCCAGCCCTTCGGCAATGTAGCGCGGGACAATAATGTCATCGAAATTCTCGACCTCCATCAGGTCGAGCGCGAATTCAGCCTTTTTGCCGTTCTTGAGGGCGAGATACATCCGCTCGCCGATCGCGGCCGCTCCGCCGCCTTCCGTGATCGCATCGCGGAACTTACGTACCAGACCCGTGCCTTCGAACTCCGAGAAAAAGCTCAGGTTCTCGAACACGAGCGCGTCCTCAAACGTGTAAGGATAAGCCACTTCCGGCCCCACGATACCCGGCGAGGTGACGCCAAGCGGGATCTGATAGGCAGCGCGCACGGCAAACAAGGGGTCACTGTCTTCGCGGCGCGTTTTGGCTCCGCAGTCGGCCCGCATCAGGTCATCCACATCGTCGAGCCGCGGCACCCAGGTCTTCAGGGTGGCATTGTTGGTCTTCTGGCCAGCACCCTTCGCAGGCTGAACAGACGCGCCGCCGGTCTCAGCCAGTGTGTCCAAGTCGGTGATGATCAGGGTCAACAGACCCAGGTGATCGATCAAGGGCTTAAGGCGGTGCGCATGGCTCCCGCCAATCTCGAGCAGCGTGATGTAGCACTGGTTGAGCTCATCGTAATGCGCGCGGATAAAGTTGGGGACGAGCATCCGTTCGGCCGGCCCTTCCACCAGTATCGCCGCGTCAGCGAAAAAAAGATCGGCGTGCTGGGCCCGGAGATAGCGGGTTACGAAGCGCTCGGTTTCGCTTCCAGGCCCGAAGACCTCCGACAGGTTGATCACCGTCGAGACAGGTACGTTTGCCGCCATGCCTGCCGGCAGCCTCCGGAAATATCGTAGGCATGAGAAGGACGTCTCGTGCGCAACATGGCTCGAATGCGTACTGACCACGAGTTGGGTGCGCAGCTTCTTGTTCTCGCCGAGATCCTCGTGGGCGCGAAGCACTGCATAGGCCTTTTTGATGAACACCTGCTGCACTTGAGCGTGAAGATGCGCCTCCGGCTCTTCGACGAGTACCAGATGGAGCGGCTCCGTCGTGGTGACTGTCGCACCGGTCGAGGCCTTCCCCACCCGCATCCAGGCGTCGCGAAAGCTCATCAACCGAAATATCATCGAGATCAGGTTTTGATAGCCGAGGCCGTTATTCGCCTCGGGCAATCGCAATACGGGTGTCATCGCGCCGTCGCCCTCGATCACGTCCACTTCGAAGCTAATCGCCGCGTTGTGGTTGAGGCCGTCTATGGCCTTCAAACGGGTGGAGACACGCGGACGCGGATCCGTCACGCCGGGGTATCCCATACCCTCGACCTCCGTGAAAGCGGCCTTGAAGCTCTCGGTCAGCCGTTTGTCGAAGGCGTCTTGCGCGGCTTCGATCGCTTGTAACGCGCCTAGGTCCTTCGGATCGGGACCCTTCGTGGGATCGAGGTGTTTGGCATAATAACTTCGGAGCTGGTCTGACAGTCGACTGCCGCTCGCCGCCGCTGGGGCGTCGTCGTCCTCGACCGTCTGCTGTTCTTCACCGAATCCTCGCTGCGCGGGGATGTCGTGGACGCGGATTAGGCCGCCCAACGGGTCGCCGTCGATCGGCCGAGAACTGCCCGATAGTGCCTGCGGCTGCGCCAGCGACTTGACGGGCGCAACGAGTTGCCCTGGATCCAGCGGATAGGCCCGTATAGTGAAGTGCATCGACAAGCGCTTGCTGAGAAAATCGACGAGATTTTCCGGCCAGATTGTCAGCTTGGGCGGTGTAGCGGGCGGATCGGCTTCGGGGTTCTCCGCGGCAGTGGCCGCGAGCGCCGCCGCTCGCATCGCCTCCGCGTCGCTCACGGCGCCCATAAACTCCTTGTACAAGAGTGCGAGGTCCTTCGGCTCGTAACGCAGCCGGACACCCAGCCTTCCACCTTCCCAGTCCAGCGTCGGGATAAGATCACGCACGTGGTGCATCTCGCCGGTCTCGACATGCAGCCAAAGGTCCAGCGACGGCAACGCGCTGGCCCATGGATCAACGACGAGATCGACGACCTCCTCGGCATTGCGGGCAGCTATCCAGCTTTCGCCGAGCTGAATAATCGTGGGCCAATGGCACAGCGTAAAATCGTGCATTTCGAATGGGCAGCGGCGCGGCGATAGGAATCGGCGTAGCGCAAGCATGGCCGACGTCTTACCACTGTTGTTCGCACCGACGAACAGCGTAGTTGCGGTCGAAAGATCGACCCGCGTCGACAACAGCTTCCTGAAGTTGGAAATCTCCAAAAAATCGATGTGCACTTTGCCTCTCCCCACCTCAATCTGAGGCAATATTGAACTGAGCCGACCGCCTCCTCTGGACGTTATACTTTTGTTTCATCAATCTCGGCGGTTGCTGATGCGAATACTTTTACTAGCTAGAATCTAACACTTTCCATGAAACCAATGATCCACTTATTTAAACAGGCATTTTACGCGGCATTTCTCAACAGACGCTAGAGCCGTGATCGACGCCCGTTTGCGTGTGTTAAGTGGGCTCTGCTGCAAACTGCCTAGCGCGGAATTGCGTCACCCGTTCGATTCGACTGATCAGGTAACTTCGATACTTCACCAAAATCCCATCGACATCAGAACCGTGTTCATCCAGGAGTCGCTGCGTCTCCTGAAGCGCTTGGCGTAGCGTGAAGCCACCGGCGGCCTCATCCATCAACCGGTCGGTCAAGTCCCGCTCCACAACAAGCCTTAGGTCATCCGACAGGGCGGGCCGGCCGCCGAAATAGATCAATCGCCGGCCAAAAATCCGGAGCCGCTCATCATCAAATTCTCGAACGATGGCTGCGGCATCCCCCCAACCCACGTTATGGAAGTTCGCCATGCGGATCTCGTCATCCGGGCCGGGAAAGCCCTCGTAGATCTGGCCCTCCACATGGGTGGATGGTGAACGAGGCGCGCGCGTTGCGACTAAGGTTTCAATGATCCGGGAGCGCAGCGCTGTATTTTCCTTGATGCTTCGCGCACGATCTTCCAGGTCATCGATGTCGGCCCCGTCGAGCATCGTTTCGGTCGCATCATAAAAAGCTGTCAGCGTGGGTGCGGCATTGATTCTAAGCCTGCGGACAGGACCTAGTTTTGCTGACAAATAGCTCCGCAATGCCTCATCCGGCATCGCGGCAAGCTCTTCGGGGGACGCGTCCAAACGCAGACAGAACCGGCCGTTGGGCTGATCCGGATCGGGGCCGAGGCAGACGACCGGCGTGTGATTGGCCTCGTTGCCAAAGAACTCCGTGAGGAAAAACCCGTCCTCGGAGTCGACGAAATCGCCGACCGTCGCCTTCTTCGAAAAGCGCACGAAGCGGTGCCAGAGTTCGGACGAGCGTTCATGGACGCACCGGCAAAGACCGAGCGTTGCAATTACATCAGCCATCGCGTCATGGGCCTGGGTGTGAGCCACGCCGTTTGCCGAAGCAAGCTGTTCCAGACGGAAAACCGGGCGCCCTTCGGGGCCATAGGGAACAGACAGGCAGGCTGGCGAGACCGCCGCGGCCGCCATGACGAGGCCCAGAACATCCGCGCGGCAGTTGCCGTGGTTGCTCGTTAGATATGCTGGCTGAAGCGTTTGGAAAAGCGCGTGCCTGAGCATCTCCTCATCGAACCGGATGGAGTTATAGCCGACGAAAATCGAGGGAGACCAGGATAGGAGTTTATGTCGGATAAGGAGAACCATCTGATAGTGGGACGGCAAGCCCCCATCGGTAAGCCGTTCAATCGGTAGCCCGTTTGTTAGAAGCGCGCTCGGGTGGGGAACGACATGTGGCAAAAGACGCGAGCGCGCCTCGAACCGATCGACCTCGTTGAGATCGTTGTCAGTCCGAATTGCCGCGAAATGCACGATCTGATCGAAGCCGTGCCTGAGCCCCGTTGTCTCCGTGTCGAAGAATACGAAGCCCATTCATCCCCTCCCTAGTAATGACCCGCCAGACGGAACCGCATGGCGGATGCACTGACCCGGAATTTTTTCGCAAGCGCTTCGATCCCGGCGTCGTCCTCCATGTCCAAGCCACTGGCGTCGAGCGCACTTGCAAGCAGTTCTCGCGGCATGAGAAGTTCAGAGGCAAAGGCATTGGCCTCGACCTCAAGCGGGTCAACGCCCTGCGACGAGACATCGTCGCGCATAAGGACCCGAAACCCCTTGTCCACATGCACGGCCTTCTGGATATCGGGAGCATGCAACACATGGTGTCCAAGCTCATGCGCGGCCGTGAACCGTTGCCGGTTCGGGTGATGCAAGGCGTTCACGCCGATGATACCGACACCGTCCTTTATGAAGGCCATGCCGGAGAGATCATCCTCCAGTGGAGCGTATTGGAGCATGACGTTCCTGGCCTTGATAATGCGCTCAATGGGAACCGGCGCTGCCTTTACTCCGAACTCGCGCAAAATCGTGCGCGCGGCCTCCCGCGCCATTTCGGGGTTCGCGGTCACGACCCGGCCCTTCCAGAACCATGGCGGGCGAGCGCATCCGCAATCAGATCATTGATTTGAGCCTTGCCGCGCGCGGTCACGGTTTCGTCTGACAAGATCATCTGCAAGTCCTCCCGGGGCTGTGGTTTCGGCGCGGCGGGCAGCAAATCGGCGGGCTTCGAAAATTCCAGCGCCGCCGCGAGACTGTAAACATGATGCAGCAACACGTTCTGCCGGCCGCTCTCAATGTTTGCCACTGACGCACGCGACATGCTCACCCTTGCCGCCAGCTCGGCCTGGGTGAGTTCAAGTGTCTTTCGTCTCGCGGCGACAAGCCGCCCGAACGCTACATAGATCGACTCGTCTGACATGACTGATGTTTGCCCTCCACACTGCGTGATGTCAACGTCGCAAACATATTGTGCTTAATGATATCATTTGTATTGTGCTTATTGACAACACTCCGGCGCCGTGAAATTAGTTAACCGTCGGTGAATGTCGAATTCGGCCGGCGGCTAATAGGAAGGAATTCGGAATGTCAAGACGCATCCATGTCGTTCCCCACGATTCCGGTTGGGCGACGCGCCGTGAAGGAGCTTCCCGCGTAGGATCGACCCACGGCACCCAGGCGCAGGCTACCGAAGCGGCGCGCAACACAGCGATCCGCGAGCGTGGCGAGGTGGTGATTCACCGTCCCGATGGCCGCATCCGGGACGCCGCTTCCTACGGCAACGATCCCTTCCCTCCGAAGGGGTGAGCCCAGCGGCCGCGCCGCCCGGGCGCGGCTCTTCCCATTTTCTCATTCAACCCGCCAGGCAGGCGACGCAAGGACGATCAAGATGCAGAAGTTGACGGCGGTGCAGAACGAGGACTTCAACCAGCCCAAGGGCATCCAGCGCGCCCGCCGGCTTCCCGATCCTGCACTCGGAGCGCTCTGGAATTCGATTATCCTCGACGAGCGCCTGAAGGCCCAGCTCCTCTCGCAGGCGATGCTGAACTTCACGATGCGCGGGAAGGTCGATCGTGGTGTCATTCCGCTCCACGGCGTCATTCTGCTTGTCGGACCCCCCGGGACCGGCAAGACCTCTCTTGCTCGCGGATTGGCGCATCGTACCGCCGAGACCTTTCCGGGTGGCGGGTTCCGCCTGCTCGAAGTCGAGCCGCATGCGCTTACCAGTTCGGCGATGGGCAAGACCCAGCGTGCGGTATCGGAGCTGTTCTCACAGTCGATCGCCGAAGCCGCCGCCGCGGGACCGACAATTGTGCTCCTCGATGAAGTCGAGACGCTTGCCGCCGACCGGTCGAAAATGAGCCTGGAGGCCAATCCGATCGACATCCACCGCGCAACCGATGCCGTGCTCGTTCAGCTCGATGCGCTGGCCGAGCGGCATCCGAACCTGTTGTTCCTTGCCACCAGCAACTTTCCCCAGGCGGTCGATGCGGCCTTCACCTCGCGCTGTGACCTGGTCGTCCATGTGCCGCTGCCCGATCGGGAAGCGTGCGGGCTTATCCTGAAGGATTGCCTGACCGGCCTCGGCAAGACCTACCCGGCCATCGCGAAACTGCCCGCCTCTCAGGGTTTCGACCGCTGCGCGGCCGAATGCGTCGGGCTCGACGGACGCGCCATCCGCAAGATGGTGGCCAACGCCTTGGCCAGCAGCCCGCAAACGGCCATGAACCCCGAACGCCTGACGATCGAGGATCTTTTCGGCGCGGCGCGCGCCGCCAAGGCGGGCCGCATGTCGGGAGCCAAGACGTCATGAGCACCGTCGCCAGCCGCACCTTCAAAAGCACGCCGGAGCGTGACGCCTCACTGACTTGGACGGCGATCGTCGATCTTTTGACCCAGGGAAAGACCGGTGATGCACGGACAGAGCTTCTTGCCGTCACCGGTGTCGCCGCCAGTGTGATCGCGGATCAGGCGACGAAGGATGCCGCCATCACAGTGACCTGCGATGGTCCGCGCACGCGGATCTATTGCCTCTATGACGATGACGCCATCGAGGGCTCCGACGCCAACGAAGACGCGCTTGGCTTTGACCCGCTGAAAGGGGACTGGCGGGTTTCGCTGCCTTGCCTGGCGGACGATCTCGCCTGGGTTCAGGGTGCGCTCAAGAAACACAGCACCCGCATCACGGCGCGCGATCTCGATGCGGCTGTCTCGAGCGCCGACGAGGCGGCGACCACGAATTCACAGACCCTTGTGTTCGATCCGAAAGGGTTTCTGGGCTCATGACCAACGTCGCTGTCAACACCTATACTCACTCTGTCACCTATGTGGCGGACAACATCCTCAAAAGCTTAAAGGATATCATCCGCCTTGTGGGCCTTGACCCGTCCGAGTTCGTCGGCGACTGGGCGTTGCACATGCGTGGCGTCCAGACCTGGTTGAACACGGGCGACCTCGAAACGGTAAAGCTGGAGATCTACAATCCGAAGACCGACGCGCTGATTTTCCGGTGGGACATCGACATCGCCTATGGCTGGTCCGGCGGCGACGGCAGCTTCTGGACGGATACCGAACAGCTCAAATACGCGATCAGAAAGGCGGGGCTGGTTCCGAGCGAAGCGCGGTATCGACTGCTTCTGCAAAACAAGCCCGGCCGTCCCGACGTGGTCGGCTGGGGCAAGGCGAGCGGACGTTCGGCGGAGGGCATGGTTCGCCAAAGCCTCGGGACGACCGTCGAGCACAGCGGCCTCGGCGCCAGCACGTCTTATCTGAGGAGAGCCTGATGCTCACGATCGACGAAGCGTTTCGCAAATTCAAGAGCCGGCTCGAGCTGAATGATCGGGAGCAGGCAAACGCCTCGGCGCGCCAAAAAGAGGTCCGGGATTATCTGGACACCAAGTTCAAGATCGACCGGAGCTTCCTCACCGGATCCTACGCGCGTTGGACCAAGACCAAGCCGTTGAAGGACGTCGACATCTTTTTCGTCCTGAAATCGTCGGAAGACCACTATCGCTCCAAAGCGCCCTCGGTGGTGCTGACCGATTTCCACAATGCCCTGGTCGAGAAGTACGGCGACAAGGTCAAGAAGCAGAACCGCTCGATCAACGTCGATTTTGGCGTGAAGGCCGATACCGAGGACAACACCGATTACCGCGTCATTAGCGTTGATGTGGTCCCGGCTTTCGACAAGGCTGAGGATTTCGAGATACCCGACAACGAACTCGGCAAGTGGATCGGGACCAACCCTCAAACCCATGCCGCGGAGGCCACTGCCGCGCATCAGGCCTATTCCAGCGAATGGAAGGGTCTCGTGCGGATGTTGAAATATTGGAACAACAACCCCAAGCACGGCGAGAAGCCGGTGAAGCCCTCGTTCCTTATCGAAGTCATGGCGATGCAATGCCTTTATGGCGGCTGGGGTGGCAGCTTTGACCGAGAGATTCAGGGATTCTTTGCGACGCTCGCGGCGCGGATTTTCGATGAGTGGCCCGACCCAGCCGGCCTCGGCCCGCCCATCAGCAACGGCATGGACACCGCGCGCAAGACGCGGGCGCGCGATCTTCTGCTCGCGGCGGAGCGCGAAGCGACTCTTGCAATCGACCATGTCCGCCGCGGCCGGAACGGCGAGGCGTTGCGCGCCTGGCGTGAATTGTTTGGCCCGAAATTTCCGCTGTCGTAACGGAAGCCACCAGAAACACAGTGAGTTTTGCCGATGTCGGATTGGTCCTTGTCACAGCTTCTCTCCTCGTTGCATGAAGATATTCAGCAGCGTCTTGCAACCGTTCGGAAATCGTTCAACCATCCGGGGACGAAGGGCGATGCCAGCGAGAATGTCTGGATCAGCATGTTGGAGACGTATTTGCCGAAGCGCTATCAGGCAGCCAAGGCGCATGTGGTCGATAGCTTGGGCAACTTCAGCCAACAGATCGATGTCGTGATCTTCGATCGCCAGTATTCGCCGTTCATCTTCACCTATGAGAACGAGACGATCATCCCGGCCGAAAGCGTCTACGCCGTTTTCGAGGCGAAGCAGACGGCAGACGCCAGCCTGGTCGCCTACGCGCAGGAAAAGGTTGCAAGCGTCAGACGCCTCCACCGCACGAGCCTTCCGATTCCATACGCCCACGGCGTCTATCCGGCGAAACCCTTGATCCCGATCCTGGGCGGCCTCCTGACCTTTGAAAGCGAATGGAGCCCCGCGCTCGGGGTCTCATTTGAGAAAGCCCTAGCAGCCAATATCGGCGACGGGCGGCTCGATATCGGCTGCGTCGCCTCACATGGCCACTTCTCTTTCGATCAAACGGCCGCGAGCTACAGCTTCGTTAACGAAAATAAACCGGCGACGGCATTCCTGTTCAAGCTGATATCCCAACTGCAGTTCAGCGGAACCGTGCCGATGATCGACGTGGAAGCCTATGGCCAATGGCTGACCAAATAGAAGGCCGGTAGCGCGGCCATCCCTCCACGAACGCAAAACTTGTATTCATTCAATGAAACGGAAAAAGAATGCGGATTACGGCTCTTACTTTTTTGGCCTTCTACTTCAACGCAGCAATGGACAGCGGACGATACGACGACCTCGCGATTTCCGAGGTAAGATCGAAAATCGAAAATGGAACGATATTCGACTTTCTTCGACAGCGTCTGGGGAACGACATCGACCTGAGCGTCCTGACGAAGGAAGACGAAGGGGAGCTTCTCGCGGAATGGCGGGATTTGCTGGCGGCCGTAAATGCGCGTCGAAAGATGGGCGTTGAAGTGCGCGGCTTGCCCCTCCTTATCGCCTATCTTCTGGAGGGCATCCAGCGCCGCCTTCCTCGCTAGGGTCGATACAATACGCTAGGCGGAGACCAGACGCGCACCGGACCCCAGGCACGCTGCATTGTCCATCACCCATGATCACGCCCGCCGGCCTTGCCGCCCATCACAATCTGGATGGCGCAAACCCGTGATCGTCACCATTGCCGAACAAACGCTCCGCCTCGAACAGGTCCTCGATCGCCCCGGCCGACAGTCTGACCACACGTTTTGCCAAATGTTCGCTCGCCCACCAGGAAGGTCGTCAACCGTGGCGTCGGTTCAGCCGACACTCATGAAAACGAGACGACGAAGCCGATCCAGCTCCTCAAGTTCGGAGAGAATCGCGCCTAGTCCAGCAGTAAGGCGATCCTAAATATGCTTGCGGCGCGCAGCCAGGTCGCGGCGGCGACGGTCCTCTGCGATCTTCCGCTGTTCTGCTTCACGCCTCAGCCGCTCCCCGGTCTTCGCCGCGGCGAGCACGGCGAGGCACAAGCGCCGCATATCCGGGTGCAATATCGAGCAGGACTATTCATGGCGGACGACGATAACCCACCCGAGATTCACTGGCCCGACGAGATCAACGGAGAGAAGCGTGCCGAACTGCGGGACGCTCTTGTCGCCTACGACCAGGCGCTGACGGATCTGGAGGCCGATGCAGCAGCGGTCTTTTCGTCGGATGGCGAACGAAATGGCGTGTTTCATTCCTTTCTGAAGCGCTGGGACAGGGCATGGTCGAAGCCCGGCTCGTGTATGCACGACGGATGTTCTAACCTCAGTATCCCTCGGTCGCACACCATCTCGCTCGGAGCGTCCATTCGCCTTATCGCGGATAATGGGCATGTGCAGACGCCGCGTTACGGCGCGGCTGGCCTAGACTTGGTCAGTGTCGGCGTCAGGGATGCCTCCACTTTCCCCGGATTCTGCACCGAGCACGAGAATCTGTTTTCGGCCTTCGAGACCCAGAAGACCATGACCGAAGAACAGCACTTTCGCTTGCAGGCATTCCGCACGATCTGCCGCGAGATCTATTCGAAGAGGCACCAGAAGCAAAAGGCGGATGCCATGCTGGCGGAGCATCGGCTACGCCGAAACGAATTCGTCATCGCCCGAATGCAATCCGCCCGAGCTGCCCCTCCCTTGGAGGTATCGGGCCTCGCCTTCGAAAACGATGAGATCGAGAACAGACTTGTACGCCACCTAGCCGATATCCAGTCCGATCTGCCGGAGTTGGAGGCCCTGTACGAAGGCATCCTCCCCGAGATCCGCCATGGTAGCGACCACCTCGCCATGCTGGTCGCCAACTTCGGCATTCAGCTCTCCGTCTGCCTCTCCGGCTTCGGCGTTCTGAACTACGAACGCGACGGCGAAGCGAAGCGCGGTCTTTGCTTCCTGGCCATCATACCCGAATCTGGAAACACGAAGATCATGATCGGCGCCGCATCGGAACATTCGGACGCCATTGACCTTCACGCACAGGATCAAAGCTCATTCTCGGTTCTAGAAATGCTGGAAAGCTGGATGATCCACGGCACGGACCACTGGTTCATCGCCCCATCGGCATGGTCTGCCATACCTGCTGCCCGGCAGCGTGCGATTTGCGAGCGCATCATGGAGCCGCTTTCGCTTGCCGATCGTTCGCCATTTTCCATTCTTGATGACGCGCGCCGGCAAATCATTGCGCTGGCGGAAGCGCAGCTTGCAGCGGGAGCGATCGACGCAACGGACCGCCCAGCCGTTGAGCGAACTCTACAGGAGCAGCGGGCAAAGCTCGACTGGATGCCCAAACGGTCAGAACCCACCACGCCTGCGACCTGAGCCACAAAAGATCAGCCGCCAGTCCCGTTAGCCGACGGCTTTGACAGCAGGAAGATTGCTATCCAGTTCTTCCAGCGTGGGTGGTATCTTCGACCGAATCCCCATGGCGGAGAGGTCTAGAACGAGGGGCTGCAGGAGCGCGCGAGTCGCCTCACCCCCGCGTGACAGCACATCGATAAAATCCTCCTGGTTGGGCTGACCAAGCGCCAGCCGATAGATCATGCGCTGTTCGCGAAGTTGAGCAAAGCGCGCCACATCCCGGCCGAAAGGTCGCTCGAAAACGTGCCGGGTGATTTCCGCCTTTTCGAGCACCCACCAAGGACGGAGGCCGCTGGTATCGCCGAAGCGCTCCGCATGGCGCTGCAAGCATAGCCACGGCGAGCCCTCTGAGACGGCGACGTCTCTCAGCACTTCGTCGCGCAACATCGCTGAGAGCCGGCGCCTGACAGCGAGTCCAGCATAGCGCTGGATGCGACCCTCGCGCTGTTCAAGATCCAGGGGGTTCGACGAGAGATCCCAATGGACCACATGCGAACACCAAGGGTGGAAATCCAACCCTTCTTGGCCGACAGATGTCGTGGCCAGCACATGCGGCCAAAAGGGCGTGTTGAAGCTTCGGCGAATTTCATCGGGTCGAGCTGGAGCAGTCTCCACCACGCCGCCTTCCATTTTGACGGCAGGCTCGGCCTCGGCATCCCCGAACGGTACGGCGACGTGACAGCGCACTGGTATCTTGTGCAACTGACCGCCAATTCCGTGAAAGCTGAAGCTACCAGCGCGCAGTCCGAGCGATGACGCCAAATCTTTGGCCAGACCCGCGACGCCTTCAGGCAGGTTCTCCGCGCGCAGCCAGAAATGCTCGTCGAGGACGCTTTCAAAACCGCCATCCACGACCGCGCTCATGACCTGCTCGACCGCAGTCTTGCCCGGCAACGAGGACAGGATCACAGGGTTGTCGAGATAGGCACGCAGCCCCTGCCAACTGAGCTGGACCAGGCTGGGATATCGGGCCGAATCCAGGATCGTCGGATCATGCCTGAGCAATGCCCGGCCGAGCGCCACGCCCGGCGCTCCGATCGCATACTCGACGAGATCCTCAAGTTCGGACGGGGAAAGCCGCTCGATCGGCTGCACCTGCCGCCACTTCTGGACGGCAGACCTAGCGGCGCGATCATCTCCAATTGCGCCGTTCCAACCTGCGGCGGCCTGTTCCCCCATGCCGGCCTTACGTTCGATTGCGGCTATGATCTGTCCGATGGATCGATGCCGCCGCCGGGCCTTCACAGTGTCTCGTTCGACAATCCCTTTGGGCAGGGCCGCGAGGATCTGTCGCCGCACCAGCTTACGAATGACACTGAGCGGCTCACCCGCTTTCACAAGCGGGTTGGTGTGACGGATCAACCATGGTGAAGGATGGAACGCGGCCATGACCGGACCCGGAATCGCCGCTAATTTGAAGCGCCGTCGCCTATAAGCCTTCTCATAACCGCCTTTGTTCTTAGGAAGACAATGCGCTTCGACGCCAAAGCTTAGAAGCGCGGCAACGCTTGGCGGCGTTGCGCGAAAGCGGCTGAACATCAAAAGTTTGGGGTCGGCCGCTTCGCTTTTCCAGCTACCCCCCAGCGGCCACCACGGCAAGGACGGCGCGACCCACGGCAGCGACAGGAGCTTGGGCGGAGCAACGTCGCTGAGTGCCCGAAGCTTCGCATCCGGCCAGGCCGCCGGCGCGCTGAGCTTGTTCCGGCGCTCGCGCGTCATCCGTGTGAGTTTGGGCGCTGCCTTTATCTTTGCGCGCTTCCAAGCCGCATAGCGTGGGCCCAGTGATTGGGCCGGCAAAGGAACCGACGACCAATAAGGAAGGGCCTCATAGCGCACATCTTCCGAGAAGCTGTCGACCAGATGCCGATAGATCTGAAAATCCTCGGGCTCAGGATCGGCGTTGAGGAATTGTGTTCCGGCCAGCGGATCGGTCGACCCCACGCTGTCCCGCTCTGTTCGCGACATCACAGGGGTCAGCAGGCTACGGAGCTCGTCTCTGAGCTTGGCGGCCTCGGCCACCTCGTGCGCTAGGTCGGGGCGGCTAGCATCGGCATTTGCCGCGATGTCACGCAACTTGTCGCCGAAACCGGAAAAGAGCGTCTTTGCGCGTTCACGAACCCCCCGACCCGCAAGGAATTCGATCAGTTCGAGGAGCTCGGCGTGAGCGAGCGCACCCTTGGTCTCCTCCCACCGAGTGCTCAGAAGCCGGTAAGGTGTGGCGCTAAGCAACAAAATCGCAGGCGGAACGGTCGAGCCTGCTGGCTCGAGAAGCGCCTGCAGAAGCGGATCGGCATCTTTCTCTTCCAGAATCTGGCGGTAGCGCTGGAACTCGTCGAGAATAACCAGATCGGGCGGCTGATGGCGCAGTGTTGCCAGCGCTAGCGCGCGACGGAGATGGCCAACGAAGGTGGTCGGCTTCAGCGGCTTGATCTTCTTCTCGGCGTCACCCAGCACCGCTAGCTCCAGTTTCGCGCGCACCGGCTCGCCGAACTCCGCCGCAAGGGCTTCGCGAAACCGTTGCGTGAGGTGGGCGGGCGAAGTCGCGAATTTCGTCTCCGCGTCCTTGACGGCCCAGTCCCAGGACCCCTGCGCACTCAGCCGCAGGATGTCCGGATCAAGATCCCGTGCGAATGCCGGATAGGCACGCTCGATCAGTACTTTCAGGAATGCGCGCTCTTCCTTGCGTCCGCCGGTTAGGCGCGCGCGCGCGCCGGGGAAAGATGTCGCGGGAGTCAGCGCGTAGATCAGAACAGGGCTGTCTGGCCGCTTCGCGACCGCGATCAACGAAAGCCGATCCGGCGTTTTGGTTGCCTTCTCCAATTGCCCATCATCAAGGAAACCGACGACACGGCCTTTGTTCTGATGGGACACCGCGTGACCGTTGGCGACGTAATAGATCACCAGGGGCCGGCGACCATCGTCAGCCATGCGGCGCGCCACCTCCTTCGCAACGACGGTCTTGCCCAGACCAACCTCATCAGCCACCAGAAAGCGCCGCCGCCCCGTCTGGTTCGCGAAAGCCAATAGCGCCGCATCGACCGCTGCTTCCTGAAACGGTTTGGGTTCGCTCACGGATGCGTGCCCCTGATGTTAGCGCCGAGACCGATCCGAAGCTTGCTCCACAGATCATTGAAGCGCCTCAGCATCGCCGCCGTCTGTGGATCTTCCTCGGCTGCCTGTTCAAGCACGGCCGGCAGGTAATCGGAGACTCTTCGCTCGATCTCTCGGAAATTGTCCCGGTCGCGCGCCCACGCCGCCAACATCTCTTCCAGCGTCGGCAGAGAGAGATCGAGCGCTGGATTTGCTCCCAGGGCTTTCCGGTTTAACTGTCTTTCGTCCGCCCAATCGCCTTCGCTGAGCCGGCCGTCATCGGCCAGCAAGCCGGCCACCCAGAGAAGGAATCCTCTGGCCCCGAGAAACCGCACGAAGGCCGCGCGGTCGCGATCCTCTCCGAACGGCGGTTCGGCCGGCGCCCGTTGCAGCCACGAGAGTCCCTTTTCACCGCGACTGACGCGCAAACGCACAAACTCACTGCGCTCAGCGGGAACCACAGTCCCCAACCTCACCTCATCTTGCTGTGCGGGCCAGATTATAAACTCGCCATGAAGCGGCCCGACTTCGAGCACGATATCGGATTCATCCGGATGCGGGCCGCCCGGATAGAGATCGGAGCGATGGGTAAGAGATGCCTCATCTCCGTCAATGCTAAGCGTCGCGGCCCAACGCGCCGCCACCTGCGCCCGTGCCCGCTCGAGCGCTTCTTCCTCCAGCATCGCCGCGTCGGGCGCATATTCTGTATCGGGCGCTTGAACGAGCCTGGCCGATCCCAAAAGGGCCTTCAGGCCTTTCTCAATCGCGTCCGTGATGAGCAGCTCGGCCGTCACCTCAGCATTGCGTCCAGTCCAGGCGCGCATGGTGGCGTTCGCGCTTCCCAACCACAGGGTTCGCTTCCGACCGGCGCGGATGAACAACAGTTTTGCGTGAAGGCCTCGGCCGATCTGTTCTTCCTCGTCACCGTCACCGTCACCGTCGGCGACGTCAGCCGAGGAAGTCGAGGAGACAGAATCAGGCTCGGGATCACCAACGGGATAATCCGGTGCGTCCAGTGCCAGCAGATCATCGAATGCCGTCAGCGACGGTCCGACCCGCTCGATCTCGCGCATCGTCGTCAACAGGACGCGCCGTGCTGGTTTCCCGCTCTTTGGCGTTTGGCGCGCCAAGAAAGTTTTGTCGATGAAGGGGCTGACGATCACGACTTCATCGGTTCCGGTCGGGGGGATCGGCGCGGTCTGCTCTCCATTGCCCGCGGACCAGCGGATTCGCTCGACGCGAACTCCCGCTGGCGCTCGCCACGCCACCTTCGCAATCGTCGTTGCAAGGGCAGCCGAGTGCACGCCCTTGAGTGCGGCCCGGTCAGCCAACGCACGCGCGAGTTCGTCTGCCCCAGGAATCGGAGAACCGCCTTTCGCCCCCGAGGTGAGCAGGAGCCCGATGTCGCGATTTACGCACTCTGTGAGATTCCGGCTCCCGATCCATAGGCGCCAGCCGATGTCGCCTTCCTCACTGCGTGTTCGGACCAATGCGGCCTTGGGATGCCAACTGTGCGTCGCTTCGTCGAAATCCACTTCGCGGACGAACTGGTCCAGCACCGCCGCAATGCGCGGTGTCCGCCGCATCTTCGCAAGACGCCCGCGCTGGATGATGATCCGCACCTTACCCCGCAACCGCTCGACCGCGTCGGCGAAGTCGGACGGGCTGCCACGACCCGCATCGCTGTCCTTACCCGCCAGGGCGAGCAAGGTCGCACCGATCGTCCCTAGATCTGCCGAGTAGGACGCGAGCAGGGCCAGCTCCACGCTTTCATCGGGACCGGGTCGCAAGCCCTCCAGGAATGAGAGGGCTGGCCAGCTCTCGACCTCGCCGCTCATGCAGCCTCCGCGAGGTCGTTGAGAAGCGTGCTGACTTGCTCCCATCTATAGTGGAGCGGGCTTGCCAAGCCATGTTCGTCGCTCGACCATTCGAGGCGCCGAGCACGTCCATTGGGCGTCGGAGCAAGCCGGGCGCGCGGCCCTTTGCGGGCTTCAGCCGCAGCATAGACATCGAATAGCGCGGCGGGATTGCCCGATCTCGAAGCAATCCAGTCTCTTGTCGCCGTTACGACAGCAAGCAATTTGGGTGGCAGAGCGCCGATGTCCGCCTCCAGCGCGCTGATATCGAGCTTGGCCGCGAGACGACCATGCGTTGTGATGATCGCCGCCAGATGATCACGGTGACGGGTCGCAATTTCCCGTTTGTCGTCGACCTCAACGACGCGCTCCAGCAAGGCGTCATAGATCGCACGACCCACGCCCGCGAGACTGGCCGCCTGCTGCGCTCGCATGAGCGGAGCCTGATCGGGTCCAGCGACGGCCTGAGTCTCGTCCGCCCACATTTCGGCGGGCGCCTCCGTCTCGGCCCTAATCAGGCGTGCGAGCAGAGACAGTTCGTTGCCGCCGTTGCGACGCAACTGAACAAGTCGCTCGCGTAGAAACTCGGCTTCCTCAGCCGTCAACCGAAGGGTGATGTCGCCGCCCTGCCAATTTTCCGGACGCCCTGGAAGCGGCACGAACGGCGGATCGAAACTGAGAAGCGGCTGACCATCGTCGTCCGTAGCCGCGCCGGCGGTCCTGAGCAGTCTGTGCGCCTGACCGCGGGAAATGGTCCGCTCATTCAATCGCGGACGCAAAATTCCCCACACCGCGAGCGCATTCCAATACACCGTTGACGGCGGCTGGCTCGACGGTTTGGGGAAGACACGTCCGCCGATGACCTGGGATTCGCCCATCTCCCTTAGCCGGCCGGCAAGTTGCCTCTCGCGTTCGCGCAGAGCCCGCTGTGCTGCCGGTCCAGTCATTCCGGCGAGATCTTCGAACAGCCAAGGCACAAAGAGGGCGTAGCGGGCGCGTGTATGCAGCACCGATGTGCCCGGAAAGAAGCGATCGGCATAGCGTTGATGGATCGTCAAGAATCCGATCTCGTCGCGTACGCCCATGGATTCCTCATCCATTTGCGCCTTGGCGCGGGCCAGCGCCTCGCGGGACAAATAGGTCCAGCCCAATGTGGGATCGATGGACAGCGCGCGTTTGCCGCGAGATGAGCGTGCGGAGTGTCTCACCATCTCAACCCCCAGCCGACCCAGGCCGCACATCCCTGACTTCGCCCCGCCTGCCCACCAGGGCAATTTCGATGCCGGCCAGGGCGCAACGCGGCGCCAGTCGTTCGGCCAGACGCAAGGTGCCCTCCGTAAAAGGGACGACGGCCACTTGCCGTCCTTGCGACGGCGTCGCCATCAACATACCGACGGTCTCGCACAAGCCCTTGTAGAGCCGGGACACCTGGCCGGAATGCCTCGTGTTGATGATCCCGCCTTTGCATTCGGCGGAGATGACGTGATTGCCGACCTCTGCGACCACATCCCCCAGCCCCGACTTTGGATTGACGGTGACCTCCTGACCCGCAGCGTTCCGATAGGTGCCGCCATAGCTGGTGGTGCCGACGCTGGAGATTTTGATGAAGTCGCGTCGAAGCAGCCAGGCCGCGAAGTCGAATTGCTTGCCGTGCTCTCCATCCGGGTGAACACGCACGTGTTGGGTATCCTGCGTCCGCAACAGGTGCATGGCATAGGCGACCATGACCGCGCCTTCGTAGAGATGGTGTTCGTGCTCGCCGTCGGATTTTCCAACCCGGTTTGGCGGCGGCGACAGCGCCGTAACCAGATCCTCAAAATCCATGACAATCCTCCCTGGCCGTTAGAGTAGCTGATGGGCCGAGAGTAATCGTCCTTCATCGCGAAATGGCTGATACTACTCCTAGCAGATTGAACCCCCGTTCGTCCGCAGACTTCTTCGTGCAGAACATCCGAAATCTTGGGATCGCCAGGAGGGATGCTGTCCCTACGGCCGGGCATAGCGTTTATACGGACCCGCCGCCCGAGGCCGTCAACCCGTGGCGGTCGACCACTTTCGACCATCGGCGCTATGGTCTTCGCGCGGCGCGTGGTGAGGATAGAGCGGCACCGCGCCGGCGCCTTGAGAATGTAGCTGTAAGAGCCGGGTCATCGCGCTGCGGCCCACGGCACGCGAAAAGCCGAACCCTTGGCCGAGCTTGCACCCCATTGCCCAGAGCTGGCTGGCCTGCACTTCGGTCTCGATTCCCTCGGCAACAACGCGAATACCGAGCTTTGTCGCGATGTCGATCACACCTTCCACGACGACCAGGCTCGCGTCGTCCGGCCATAGTCTTGCAACGAAGGACTGATCGATCTTGATGATATCGACCGGCACCGTAAGCAAGTGCGTCAGCGAGGCAAAGCCAGTGCCGAAATCGTCCAACGCCACAAGAAGGCCGCTCTCGCGCAGCGTCTTGATCTCGCGGGCCACGACCCGGTCCCGCTGTCCCACATAAACATCCTCGTTTACCTCGAGGATGAGATGGGACAGCGGTACGCCAGCCTCGACGAAACTCTCTCTCAGCTTGCTGCCCAAATTCCCGGCGTAGAAGTCCGCGGTCGAGACATTTACGCTCACGTGTCCAAACGACAGGCCCTCGTCGAGCCACCGGCGCACATCACTCGCCACGATCGACAGCATTCGGCTGGTCAGCGCCGTGGCGACATGGACATCGGAGGTCGCCGTCTGGAAATTCTTCGCCGCCACAACCTCGCCAGCCTCCGATATCATCCGGCAGAGCGCCTCGACCCCGACGATCTCTCGGCTGTCGAGGCGAACGATCGGTTGATAGTAGGCCTCGATCCGCCCGTCCCGCAGAGCGGCTGTCACATCGCGAATGGCGTCTCGGCGATGCGTGATCCGGGTGCCGATCCCGGGCCAGTAGCGGACGAAACCCCCACGACCTGTTTCCTTTGCGTGATAGAGCGCGAAATCGGCGTTCTGGCTGACAGCCATCGCGCTCGCGTCTCCGGGCGAAAGGACCGCTCCGCCAATCGTCGCCTTGGGAACAACCATATGGCCATCACAATCGGCCGGCGCTTCCAACGCATCGAAGATTCGCGCTGCAGTAGCATCGAGATCCGCCAGGCTGGCGTGGGCCTGCACGATGACCGAGAATTCGTCACCGCCGACACGGAAGGTCACATCCGGCATCATCGCCCGTGAAATCCGCTGCGCGGCGACCCGGATCAGCCCATCACCAGCCTGATGTCCGAACGTGTCATTAACGACCTTCAGGTTATCGAGGTCCACCACAAGCAACGCCCAGGACCCGACATCCTCACATGGCACGCGCGCCATCGCGGCATTGAATGCAGCCCGGTTCGGCAAGCTTGTCAGAGCATCCACGCTTGCGCGTCGTTCACGATCGACGACACGCGCATGTCTGCTGAGAGCCATCTCGCAAAGTTCGATGCTTGTGCTCATCACGGCCCGCTCTTTATCGTCCGGGCCTCTCACCTCACGGAAATAGAGCGCCACCACGCCAATGGTCGCACCGTCTTCATCCTTTACAGGTGACGACCAGCAGGCCCTCAAGCCCACCGACATTACGAGTCCGCGGTACTTGCTCCATCTGGGATCATGCTCGATATCGTCGGCTGCGATCGGGACACCCAGATACGCCGCCGTACCACACGACCCGACATCCGGTCCGATAAACACGCCTTCGAGCGAGGCACTGAACTCTTCGGGTAAGCTCGGTGCGGCAATCGGATGCAACAAGCCGGCCCGATCCACCGCGAGAACCGTGCACACGATCTCGGGGAACACCAACTCGAACTCAAGGCAAAGCTGGCGAGCGGTTGCTGAAAGAGGCTCCCCCTTTGCAATCATCCGAAGTATGTTGTTCTGTAATTGAAGCAAAGATCCCGGGCCACCTGAACAAGAGACATTTCCCTTACGACTAAAATTGTCGTTCTGGGTGAAGCGAGTGTTCGAAGTTTTGCTAAATTTGGAATTAACCTTGGATTTGTAGAGTGATGGGGAAGGCTTTCCCCTGCGGTCGAGCCGTACCGTCTCGGCCGACCCCTTCTGCGGGGAGACCCCCAGGCTGTGCGAAAACTCTGGCCGCTTAGCTCGCCGCCGAACAACAAACTCCGCTTGACCCTGTAGTAGCTACAGCCTCTATGGGGCCATCCCTGAGAGCGCCGCGCTGGTTGCGCGAACGATTTTGGGGACAGCTTTGACGTGTGAGAATCATTTCCGTGCGTTCGCCGTGCCAGCGATTCTGACGATCGCGGCGACAGCTATCGCACCAATTCCCGCGGCAGCGCAGGACCGTCCAGCGACGGAAGAACCTGACGAAGTTGACGAGATCATCGTCCAAGCGACCCGCACGGGTCGGCGGGTACAGGACGAGCCGATCCGCGTCGAAGTGCTGGACCGGGAGGAAGTCGAGGAAAAGATCCTCATGACTCCCGGCAACATCGCTATGCTGGTTGGTGAAACGCCGGGCCTGCGGGTGCAGGTTACATCGCCTGCGCTCGGAGCGGCGAACATCCGCGTCCAAGGTTTGAAGGGGCGTTATACGCAGATCCTTGCCGACGGCCTCCCGCTCTATGGTGGCCAGGCGCCGTCGATCGGCTTGCTTCAGATACCGCCGACGGATCTGGGCCAGGTCGAGATCATCAAAGGCGCCGCCTCCGCGCTCTATGGACCGTCGGCGCTGGGAGGTGTGGTCAACCTCGTGTCACGCCGGCCCGCGCCGGAGCAGCAAGGCGAGCTCCTATTGAACGCGACCAGCCGCGGGGGTCAGGATGTGACCGCCTATAATTCCGGCCCGCTGACAGACGCACTTAGCTATTCGCTGACGGGCGGTTTCAACCGGCAGGAACGACAGGACATAGACGGCGATGGCTGGGCCAACATACCGGCCTACGATCGCTGGACGTTCCGTCCGCGTCTGTTCTGGGAAGGCGCGGACGGCGCCAAGGCGTTCCTAACCATGGGCGCCTTGACCGAACAGCGTCGCGGCGGAACGCTTCCTGGCCGGGTGACCCCGGACGGTTCGGCCTTCCCCCAGGATCAGCGCAGTCGACGTCTCGATGCCGGCCTGAACGCGCAAACACCCATAGAAGGCGTCGGCACGCTCTACCTGCGCGCGTCCGGCGTAACGCAAGAGCACCGGCATACGTTCGGCTCGGTGGTGGAGAATGATCGCCATCGGACGCTGCTGACCGAAGCGTCGCTCGGCGGCGGCAGCCGCGGTACGACCTGGCTAGCGGGCGCTGCCTATCAGGTTGACAGCTACCGCTCGCGCGCCTTTCCGGCGTTCGATTACACCTACCGCGTGCCGGCGATATTCGCGCAGATCGAGCAAAAGCTACTTGCCGACCTGACGCTGGCGGGAAGTGCGCGTCTCGACGATCACAGCGAATATGGCACGCGGGTCAGCCCGCGCCTGTCAGTGCTGTTCAAGCCAGGGCCGTGGACCGTGCGCGCCTCCCTCGGACGCGGTTTCTACGCGCCCACGCCTTTCATCGAAGAGGTCGAGGCAGCGGGGTTGTCGCGCATCGAGCCGCTGCGCGGGCTTCGGGCCGAGACGGCCGACACCGCGTCGATCGACTTCGGCTATGCGCGAGGACCTATCGAAGCTAGCCTGACATTATTTGGTTCGAACATCGACCATGCCGTGCAGCTTCGCGACGTGAGCGCGACGCGCGCGGAGTTGGTCAATGCTGATGGCGTGACGCGCACACGCGGGGCGGAGCTGCTGCTGCGCTACCGCTGGGAGGCGATCACGTTCACCGGCAGCTACGTCCACACGGACGCGCGCGAGCCGAACCCCGATGGTCCTGGCCGGCGCCTGGTGCCGCTAACGCCCCGCAACACGGCCGGCCTGACGGCCGTATGGGAAAAGCACGGCCGCGGCCGGATCGGGCTGGAAGCCTATTATACTGGCCGGCAAGCGCTGGAGGACAACCCGTACCGATCCCGCAGTCGCTCCTATGTCGAGCTGGGCGCAATGGGCGAGCTGACGTTGGGGCGAGTCAGCCTGTTCATCAACGCCGAGAATTTGCTGAACTTCCGCCAGACGCGCTATGACCCGCTGCTGTTGCCACGCCGCGCCCCGGACGGGGCATGGACCGTTGATGCCTGGGGGCCGCTCGACGGGCGGACGATCAACGGCGGTGTCCGCTTCCGGTTCGGCGCCGATTGACGCAGCTCTGCGCGCGCCTGCCGAACGATCTGCCAGCCGCCGCTGACGCCGAGTCCGGCCAAGGTCGCCGCAACCGCGATGTCCGGCCAGCCCGTCCCGGTGCCGAACACGCCCAAGGCGGCGGCGACCACGGCGATGTTGCCGATCACGTCATTGCGCGAGCAAATCCATACTGATCGGCGATTGGCGTCACCCTCGCGATGCCGCCAGAGCATCACCGCGCAGGCGAGATTGGCGATCAGCGCCAAGCTTCCGATGATTCCCATCGTTTCCGCTTCGGGCAGCGTGCCCGCGACTGCCATCCAGACCGTGCTGCAGAGAATCCAGAGGCCAAGTAGGAGCAGCGAGGCGCCCTTGAGCAGCGCGGCCCGCGCACGCCATTGGAGCGCCAAGCCGGCAACGCCCAGGCTGATCGCGTAGTTGGCACTGTCTCCCAGGAAATCGAGCGCGTCGGCTTTGAGGGACGCCGATTGCGCGGCGACGCCGGCGATGATCTCGACCGCGAACATGCCGGCGTTGATCGCCAGCGCAATCCACAGCACCCGCCGCCACGCCTTGTCCTGGGTAGGCGGCGTCGATTCACACCCGCCGCAGCATCCACCTGCCATGTCGTCACCTCGATATTTCAACGCGACGCCCTATATGCACCCTGTAGCAACTACAGGGTCAAGAGCATGACGTTGACGATCGGCGATATGGGCAAGGCGACCGGCACCAAGATCGAGACCATCCGCTATTACGAACGGATCGGACTCCTGCCCAAGCCGCCTCGGACCAGCGGAAACTATCGGGATTATGGCGCGGCCGAGTTGGGGCAATTGTCCTTCATCCGCCGCTCACGCGATCTGGGCTTTTCGCTGGATCAGGTCCGCGCGCTGCTAGCATTATCGGACGATCGGCAGCGTGATTGCACGACGGTGGACCGCATCGCGGAGGCGCATCTGCGCGAGGTCGAACGCAAGATCGCCGATCTGACGGCGTTGCGGCGCGAACTGAAAGCCGTGATCGAATCCTGTGACGGTGGAACGGTCGCCACCTGCCGGATAATCGAGGCGCTCGGACCGGAATCATCGGCTACGTTATGCCCCCCGCGCGATGCCTGAACCGCTCGACTCAACTACCGAACGCCTGATCTGAATTGCCTGTCAGCTATCAGCCTGTCCGCTAATCTTCGACGCGAAGCAGAAGGCGGGAGGCGCGAATGGGCTTTATTGAAGGCGTGGATCGCGGGCAGGCTGCTCTCCTACCGCCCTGCATTGATGACTATGTAGCGCCCGAGGCTTTGGTGCGCGTCGTCGATGCCTTCGTCGTCAATCTCGACTTGGTGGACCTCGGGTTTGACCGCGCGATCAGCGCTGCCACTGGCAGACCTGGTTATCATCCGGCCGACATGCTCCGTCTTTATATTTGGGGCTACCTCAATCAAGTGCGTTCGTCCCGCCTGCTGGAACGCTCCTGCCATCGTGATCTTGAAGCGCTCTGGCTGATGCGGCGGCTCACGCCGGACTATCGGACGATCGCTGCCTTCCGGCACGACAATCCCGAGGCGATCGTCGCCGCAAGCGCCGCGTTCGTGCAGTTCTGCCGGAGCCACGGGTTGATCGGCGGTCAGACGGTCGCTCTCGACGGCACGAAGATGCGGGCCGTCGCCAGCCCGAAAAACATCGCAGGTGCGGAGCGGTTGGCGCGAGACCTTGCGCACACCGAACGGGAGATCAGCTACTATTTGGATCGACTGGACTCGATCGATGAGCAGGTCGAGCAAGGGTTCAGCGATAAACCAGCTCATCGCCAAGCGTTCGGGTCCGCCATTGCCGCGCTCCGGCAGCGTCGGGAACGCTTGGCCAGGCGTCAGGCCGAACTGGAAAAACGCGAGGAAAAAGTTCTGGTCTTCGGTGAGCCGGACGCCAAGCCGATGGGCTATGGCCGCGCGCCGAAGATGCCATCTTACAATCTTCAGAGCGTTGTCGATGTCGAAAGCGGCCTCATCATCCATCACGACGTATTCAATGACGCAAACGACAGTCATCTCCTCCACGCGATGTCGACGGGTGCCAAGTGCGTGCTCGATGCCGAGCAACTCCATGTTTTGACCGACGGAGGCTATTCCAACGCCGAGGAAATTGCCCGCTGCGAGCGCGAAGCCATCACCGTGTCAGCGCCGATCAAACGCGGTGCCATGAACAGCGACCACTTCCGTCCCACTCAGTTCGTGTATGACGAAGCAAGCGACACGATCAGATGCCCCGCGGGCGAAACACTCCGACCATCGGGCAAGCACACGCGCAATCGAGCGATCCGTTATAGAACGGGCGCGTGCAAGGCATGCGTTATAAAATCGCAATGCACTCCGGGCGCCCAGCGCACGATCCATCGCCTGTTCGATCAGGCGGCGCTCGATCGGATGGAAGCCCGCATTTATGCCGATCCAGATCTAATGAGGATTAGGCGCTGCACGGTCGAGCATCCGTTCGGCACAATCAAACGAATGTCGGGTGGCGGCAGGTTCCTGACACGGGGATTGAGAGCGGTGAGAGCGGAAGCGGCCCTGTCGATCCTGGCCTTCAACGTCCTTCACGCAGTGAATGCCTTCGGGCATGGGAAAATGATCGGGGTCGCCTGATCCATTCGGCCCTTCGGGCCGGATCGTCGGGCGGGCCAGTGCGAGTTTCTGCACAGCCTGCCCCGCAACGCCCCCTGAGAGTGAGAGTGCTGAGGCATTTTCCGTGACGGGTTGAGGGCTGGAGAAGAGGTCTCCGGCGCCCGTCATGGAGATTGGTCCCATGACCCAGGTTTCAGTTCTCGATGCGCGCCGCGACACCAGCGGCGGCTACAAGGTGGATGTCGGCCGCGGCGAGCGCATCGGCCGCGTCTCGTCGGAATGGTTCTCGCGCCCGGCCGACGAGCGATATCTGTCACTGTCCGAGCTGGCATATTCCGTTCGCGATCGCGCCGACCGCAGCCGGACGCGCGTCGTGGAGAGCGCCCTCATCCATGTGGAGGCGAACCGCAGCGACCCGGAGCGCCTGGCGCTAATTCTGCCAGGCACGAATACGCCCATCGCCCCGACCCATTGGAGCTTCGGTCAACTGGCCAGCCTGGTCGGCGCGCCGGCAGCCTATCTGCGCCAGCTTCCCGCGCCTCTCGCCGCGATCAACCTGCAATACGGCCTGACGTCCAATCGGGCCGAACAGATCAAGACACTGGAAACTGATAACGGTCGCATCGAGCTGCGCGCCGTCACTGGCCCAGACTATGGCCGCATCTACGATCACGAACTGGTCGAGGCCGTCCAGCGCATTGCCGGCAACGGCACCGGCGACACCCGCTGGAAAGTGCCAGGCGTGCTCGACTGGTCGACGGGAATCTACAATCCGCGCGTCGATATAACCAAAGACACGACGACGCTCTATGCCTCCGACCGCGACGTCTTCCTTTTCCTCGTCGATGACCTGAACCCGATCGAAGCCGGTCGCCTGCCGGACGGATCGCCGGATCTCTATTTCCGGGGCTTCTACTGCTGGAATTCCGAGGTCGGCGCCAAGACGCTTGGCATGGCGAGCTTCTATCTGCGCGCGGTCTGCCAGAATCGAAACCTCTGGGGCGTGGAGGATTTCGAGGAGATCACCATCCGCCACTCCAAATATGCCGCCAATCGGTTCGCCCATGAGGCGGCGCCGGCACTGGCGAACTTCGCCAATTCCTCGCCGCTGCCTTTCGTCAACGGCATCAAGGCGGCCCGCGAGCGGATCGTGGCGCGCAGCGATGAGGATCGCACCGACTTCCTGCGCCGCCGCGGCTTCTCCAAGGCCGAAACCGGCAAGATCATCGACACGGTGCTGGCCGAGGAAGGTCGCCCGCCCGAGAGCATCTTCGATTTCGTTCAGGGCATCACCGCCGTCGCACGCGACAAGTCCCATCAGGACGCTCGCCTCGACATGGAGGGCAAGGCGAAGAAACTGTTCGATCGAGCCGCCTGACATCCGGGAAGCCGGAGATGCGATTTTCCGTATCTCCGGCTTTGCGCTTCCGCGTGTTCTCAAGTCCGTTCCGTGGTGCTGCCCCTTTAGAGGAAGAGGGCGGCGCTTTGCTTCGTGACGGGTTTAGGGCTGAGAGAGAGGCTCTCGGCGCCCGTCGCGGAGACTACCCCGATGGCTACTGCCGTACAGAAGATCACCCTGTCGTCCTCGCGCGACATCCCCTTCAACAAGCTGGTCCTGTCCCAGTCCAACGTCCGGCGCGTGAAGGCCGGCGTCTCGATCGAGGACCTCGCGGCCTCGATAGCGCGTCGCGGCTTGATTCAGAGCCTCAGCGTCCAGCCTGTCGTCGATGCCGATGGCGTCGAGACCGGCATGTTCGAGGTTCCGGCCGGCGGCCGGCGCTTCCGCGCCCTCGAACTGCTGGTGAAGCAGAAGCGCCTCGCCAAGATCGCGCCGGTGCCCTGCGTCGTGCGCGACCATGACAGCGAGATCCTCGCCGAAGAGGTCTCGCTTGCTGAGAATATCGAGCGCGCTCCGCTTCATCCCCTCGATCAATTCCGCGCCTTTCAGGACTTGCGCGGCAAGGGAATGACCGAGGAGGAAATCGCCGCGGCGTTCTTTGTGCCGGTGAATGTGGTGAAGCAGCGGCTGCGGCTCGCCTCGGTCTCTCAGGCGCTCCTCGACGTCTATGCCGAGGACGGCATGACGCTGGAGCAGCTCATGGCGTTCACGGTCTCCGAAGACCATGCCCGCCAGCAGCAGGTCTGGGACGCGATCAAGGACGCCTGGTCCAAGGAGCCCTATCAGATCCGGCGTCTGCTGACCGAGACGACGGTGCGCGCTTCCGACAAACGTGCCGTCTTCGTCGGCATCGAGGCCTATGAGTCGGCGGGCGGCATCGTCATGCGCGACCTGTTCCAGTCCGACGACGGCGGCTGGCTGCAAGATGCGGCGCTTCTCGACCGCCTCGTTGGCGAAAAGCTGAAGGCCAAAGCTGAGACGATCGCTGCCGAAGGCTGGAAGTGGATCGAGGTGGCCGTGAGCTTCCCGTACGATGCGGCGCGCGGCCTGCAGGAGATCACCGGCACGCCGCTGGACCTCTCGGCCGAAGAGCTGGCTACTATCGACGCGCTGAACGCCGAGATGGCCAGGCTCGAAGCCGAATATCAGGATGCCGACGAGCTGCCGGACGAGATCGATCAGCGCCTCGGTGAAATCGAAACCGCACTCGCGAGCTTCGAGGAGCGCCCGGTTCACTACGAGCCGGCCGATATCGCCATCGCCGGCGTGTTCGTCAGCATCGACGCCGACGGCTCGCTCACGGTCGATCGCGGCTTTGTCCGTCCCGAGGACGTTCCGGCCATCCCGGTCGAGGGCGACGGCGACACCGGGTCGGGGGCCGATGGCGTATCGCATGACCCCGCCAATGCGACGGTGCAGCGCGCTGTCATCACGATCGGCGGCCAGCCCACCGAGCCGGAAGATGACGACGAAGACGACGCGATCAAGCCGCTGCCCGAACGCCTGGTCATCGAGCTGACCGCCTACCGCACGCTCGCGCTGCGTGATGCCGTCGCGAACAACCCGCACGTCGCCATGACGGCGCTGCTGCACAAGCTCGTCTCGGATCGGTTCATGACCCGCATGTATAACGGCGCCATGGAAGCGGGGGTGAAGCACATCTACTTCCCCGCACAGGACGAGGGTCTGGCGGACAGCCCTTCCGCGCGGGCGGTGCAGGAGCGGCACGATGCCTGGGCCGCCGACATCCCGAAAGACGACGACGCGCTTTGGGATTGGCTGGCCGGCCTGGGCGACACCAGCCGCATGGCGCTGTTGGCACACTGCGTTAGCTACGGCGTCAACGCGCTCTTCGAGCGGCCAAATCCGCACAGCTCCAACGGCGTGTCGCAGCATACGCTCGACATGCGGCTTGTGCAGGCCGACCGCCTGAGACGGGCAACCGGGCTGGACATGGTGGAGGCCGGCTGGCGTCCGACCTTCGGCAATTACCTCAATCGCGTGACCAAGCCGCGCATCCTCGAAGCAGTCCGCGAGGCGAAGGGCGAACAGGCCGCCCAGCTCATCGACCATCTGAAGAAGGGCGACATGGCTAAGGAAGCCGAACGGCTCCTGGCCGACAGCGGCTGGCTACCCGAACCGCTGCGCCTTGCTGATCTTGCCGATCAGACTGACGCCGGTGACGCCGACGCGTTGCCGGACTTCCTCACTGAGGAGGACGAGCAAGCCGCAGACGGCGAAGACGAGTTGGATCAGCTTGTCGCCGCCGAATGATCTGGGACTCGGCTGGGGCGGTAACCACCGCCCCAGCCGGTTCTTATGCACGCCGTTCGATGCGGGAGCGTACCCGCACGCCGTCGATCCAAATGGCAAGCTTGCCCGCAGCCACCAAGTCAGCCGTCTCCGCTATGAACTGCCGCGACGATTTGGTGCTCGTGACGCGAAACCGGTGCCGATAGCCAGCAGCAACGGCAGCATCCGTGAAACCGTCGAGCGCCCCGAACCCGGCAACGTCCTGTATTTCGAACTGAACGGCCCAGCGCGTGCGCCTCGGGCGCACCTGATCAAGCACTTCGACGCTGACTCGATGCTTAGGCCCGCTCCGGATGGTGAGCGGCTCGATTCTTTTCGTCGGAAATTTTAGGATCTGACCCATCAGAACCTCCTTCGTAGAATGGACGGTTCGATGGAATTGACGGGATCGGTGAACCGCACAGCCGAGACCCGCCCGTGCAAGCACGGTGCAGATCAGCGGCGGCCCGTTGATCGGGCTGTTCAGCTCTTACAGCTATCGCTGCAAGCGGTTCTTATATTGCTACGAATTTTGCAGCGACCCTGAGCTCCATAATTTGGGGGGTCAGGCCGCCGTATTCAAGTCATCGGACGGCGACTCTACCAAACCGCCACCTCCCACTGGTCGTTCACGCGCGCGAAGCCCACCGGCCTGTTTTGCGGCGTGGCGCTGGCCCGGGTGGGGTCCATCGTGAGCTGCGTCATGCATGTCACGCCAGGACCGACGCCACCCGGAGAGCAGTCGCCGAGCTTCAGGGTAGCATTGGCGAGCGACGTTCCCGAGAACAGTCGATGACGACGGACGGCGGCGACGGCCTCCTCCTCCGTGGGCTGAGCAACGCCAGCGACGGCGGCGGCCGAGGACCCACCCGGCGAAATCATCGGTCGCGCCACGAATCCCGCGCCGAACCCCACCACTAGGCATCCCGCCGCCACCATGCCGATCGCGCGTCCCTTCATACCCGTCTCTCCCTTGTCCTCGCTCGGTGAAGCGGGCGCGTGTCCTCGATCGTCGAGGCTGCCGCCCGCCATGTGTTTGATGATGGAGTGTAGCGCCGCGCGTCCGACCTCGGAAGACGAAGCGGCCAAAAGGTCATCCCCCGCGCCAGAGTGAGAGGTGGGCCGGGACGGATTCGAGCCGGTGCGGTCGAGAGAGAGCGCCTGCTGGCTCCTCCGTTTTCGCTCTTTCGAGGTGCCCTTCATGACCATCGCTTCCGCTTCCGCTTCCGCTTCCGCTTCCGCTTCTGCGGCCGCTCCGGCCGCGTCGTTTCCGCTTGCGGCGAACCCCGCGCCGGCCGCCATCCTCGCCGCAGCCCATCATCTTTTCTCCCACCTCGAACGCGGCCAGCCAGTCGATGCCGTAACCTTGCGCGGCGCGATGGAGGCTGCATTCGGCGCTTCTGACACAACCGGCGCCTGGGACTGGAAGACGGCCTACGAGGCCTGCGAAGCGGCGATCGTGCTGTTTCTGCGCAAGTACGGAAAGGCGGTTCTGCGCAAGTCCGGGTCTCCGGCCGCCAGCCTACCCATGCTGACCAAGATCGCGAGCCTGATGCCGACGCATACGCGGCGCTCGGAGGAGACGCAGGCCTTCCAGCAGTTCTCTACCCCAGTGCCGCTTGGTCTCGCTGCGCTCGCCGCCGCCGCGATCATACCCACCGACCGCGTGCTGGAGCCTTCGGCCGGGAACGGGCTACTCGCCGTCCTCGCCGAGCTAGCCGGGGCGAGGCTGGTCCTCAACGAGCTGGCCCACACCCGCGCAGAACTCCTATCCTCCCTCTTTCCGACCTTTCCCGTCACGCGCTTCGACGCCGCTCAGATCGACGATCACCTCGATCCGACCGCCGTGCCGAGCGTCGTGCTGATGAACCCGCCATTCTCGGTGATGGCGAACGTCTCCGGCCGGATGGCCGACGCCGCCTACCGCCACGTCGCGTCGGCGCTGGCGCGTCTGGCGGATGGCGGACGGCTCGTGACGATCACGGGCGCCAGCTTCGCGCCCCATGCGCCGGCCTGGCGCGACCCTTTTGGCCGGCTGCAGGAGCGCGGCACCGTCGTGTTCACTGCGGCGATCGACGGTGCGGTCTATGCCAAGCATGGCACGACCATCGCAACCCGGTTGACCGTCATCGACAAGGTGCCCGCCGACGATCCCGCCTCGTTTCCACCATCGGCCGGTGTCGCGCCTGATGTCGCCACGCTGCTCCGCTGGATCGAAGCCCAGCTCCCAGCCCGCCTGCCGGTCACACTGCCGTCGCTCGCCGCGTCAGCCCCGGCTCCCCGCACCGTGCGCGGCTATCTCGCCCGCGCCGCATCATCGCCAGTTGCCCGGTCGATCACCGAACCCGAGGGCATCGAACTCGGCTATGAGACCGTCGACTGGACGCCTCCCGAGGGAGGCCGGCTGACCGATGCAATCTACGAGGAATACGGGCTTCAGGCGATCCGTATTCCCGGCGCTCAGGCGCACCCGACCAAGCTGGTCCAGTCGGCAGCCATGGCCTCGGTCGCACCGCCGAAGCCGAGCTATCGGCCGACGCTCCCCGCCAACATCGTCATCGACGGCATCCTGTCGGACGCCCAGCTCGAAACCGTGATCTATGCCGGCGAGGCCCATGGCGAATTCCTCGCCGGGGCCTGGACCGTGGACGAGACCTTCGATCTCGTCTCGGCAGCGCCCGACGATGCCCGAAACGCCGTCCGCTTCCGCCGTGGCTTCATGCTCGGCGACGGCACCGGCGCCGGAAAGGGCCGCCAGTCGGCCGGGATCATCCTCGATAATTGGATGCGCGGACGGCGCAAGGCCGTCTGGATCTCCAAGTCGGACAAGCTGCTCGAGGACGCTCAGCGCGACTGGTCGGCCCTCGGCATGGAACGCCTTCTGGTGACGCCGCTGTCGCGCTTTCCGCAGGGCAAGCCGATCACGCTCGGCCAAGGCGTCCTATTCACCACCTATGCCACGCTACGGTCCGACGACCGCGGCGAGAAGCTTTCGCGCGTCAAGCAGATCGTCGAATGGTTGGGCTCCGATTTCGATGGAGTGATCATCTTCGACGAAAGCCACGCCATGCAAAACGCCGCTGGCGGCAAGGGCGAACGCGGCGACGCCGCCGCCTCGCAGCAGGGTCGTGCGGGCCTGCGCCTCCAGCACGCTCTGCCGAACGCGCGCGTCGTCTATGTCTCGGCCACCGGGGCCACCACCGTCCACAACCTTGCCTATGCCCAGCGGCTCGGCCTGTGGGGCGGCGAAGACTTTCCTTTTTCGACTCGCGCCGAATTCGTGGAAGCGATCGAGGACGGCGGTGTTGCGGCGATGGAGGTGCTCGCCCGCGATCTGCGCTCGCTGGGCCTCTACACCTCTCGCTCGCTCTCCTATGACGGCGTCGAATACGAACTGGTCGAGCACCAGCTCACCCCCGAGCAGACGCGCATCTACGACGCCTATGCCGGGGCGTTCGCGATCATTCACAACAATCTCGACGCCGCCATGCAGGCCGCCCACATCACCGGCGATACCGGCACGCTGAACCGGCAGGCGAAGTCCGCCGCCCGTTCGGCCGTCGAGAGCGCCAAGCAGCGCTTCTTCGGCCATCTGCTCACCAGCATGAAGACGCCGACCCTGATCCGCGCGATCGATCAGGACCTGGCCGATGGCCACGCCGCCGTCATCCAGATCGTCTCGACTGGCGAGGCCCTGATGCAACGCCGCCTGGCCGAGATCCCGACTGAGGAATGGAACGACGTCCGCGTCGACATCACGCCGAGGGAATATGTCCTTGATTACCTCGCCCATTCCTTTCCGGTGCAGCTCTACGAGCCCTTCACCGACAGCGAGGGCAATCTGTCGTCGCGGCCGGTGTATCGGGATGGCCGGCCCGTCGAGAGTCGCGAGGCCGTCGTGCGCCGTGACAGCCTGATCGAGACGTTGGCCAGCCTACCGCCGGTCCCCGGCGCGCTGGACCAGATCGTGCAGCGCTTCGGCACGGACATCGTCGCCGAAGTCACCGGCCGATCGCGGCGGATCGTGAGGAAGAGCGAGCGCCTCGCCGTCGAGAACCGCGCCGCCTCCGCCAATCTGGCGGAAACGTCCGCCTTCATGGACGACCAGAAGCGCATCCTTATCTTCTCGGATGCTGGCGGCACGGGCCGCAGCTATCACGCCGACCTGTCGGCGCGGAACCAGCGCTTGCGCGTCCACTATCTGCTCGAACCGGGCTGGAAGGCCGATGCCGCGATCCAGGGGCTCGGCCGCACCAACCGCACCAACCAGGCGCAACCGCCACTGTTCAGGCCGATCGCCACCAATGTGAAGGCAGAGAAGCGCTTCCTGTCGACGATCGCCCGTCGGCTCGACACGCTGGGCGCGATCACGCGCGGCCAGCGCCAGACCGGCGGCCAGGGTCTTTTCCGGCCCGAGGATAATCTGGAATCGCACTATGCGCGCGACGCGCTGCGCCAGCTCTATCTGCTGCTGGTCCGCGGCAAGGTCGAAGGTTGCTCTCTGCAGATGTTCGAGGACGCCACTGGCCTGAAGCTGATGGACGACAACGGCATCAAGGATGAGCTGCCGCCGATCACCACCTTCCTCAACCGGCTGCTGGCGCTGACCATCGAACTGCAAGGCATCCTGTTCACGGCGTTCGAGCAGCTCCTCAACGCCAAGATCGAGGGCGCCATCGCCAGCGGCGTCTATGACCTCGGGCTGGAGACGCTCCAGGCCGAGAGCTTCATCGTCACCGACCGCAGGACCATCCATATCCATCCGGGCACAAGCGCCGAAACGCAGTTGCTCACGATCACACGGCGCGAGCGCAACCGTCCGACCTCGCTTGACGGCGCGTTCGATCTTCTCGCCGATCCTCGCACGAAGCTGCTGGTCAACGACCGCTCCGGCCGAGCCGCCGTACAGGTCCCGGCATCGTCCATCATGCTCGACGACGGCGAGATCGAGCGTCGCGTCGCGCTGATCCGCCCGATGGAACAGCACCACGCCACCCTGCGCTCGATGGACGAGAGCCATTGGGAGGAAGCCGATCGGAACAGCTTCGCGGAGGCCTGGACCGCCGAGATGGCCGAGGTGTCGGAGTTCGCCGACAGCACGATACACATCGTCGCCGGGCTTCTCCTACCGATCTGGAAGCGTCTGCCGAACGAGTCAACGCGGGTCTATCGGCTCCAGACCGATGCGGGCGAGCGCATCATCGGCCGCCGCGTCTCGCCGGCGTGGGTCGCGGGCGCACTGGCGACGGGAGCGAGCACGTTGACCCCAGACGACGCGTTCACGGCGTTGATGGACGGCCGCACCATCCTCGACCTCGCCGAGGGCATGCAGCTTCGCCGCGTCCGCGTCATGGGCGCCAACCGCATCGAACTCTCGGGCTTCACCGAAGCGATGCGTGATCGCCTGCGGGCCTATGGCCTGTTCAGCGAGATCATCTCTTGGAAGCTGCGCTTCTTCGTGCCGACCGACGCCGCTGGCCCGGCGATCCTCACCAAGGTGCTGGAACGCTTCCCGGTCGAGCGCATCGGCGAGCGGGAGGCAGCGTGATGGCGCGTCATGAAGCTTCCGAACTGGCGCAACGTCTCGGCCGGCAGGCCGAGGCGGTCTGCCGTCATTACCTCTCGGCCGGAAGTCGCGAGGGCCGTTATTGGCTGGTCGGCGATGTTCGCAACACGCCGGGGCGCTCGATGTTCGTGCGGCTGAAGGGCGGCGACACCGGCAAGGGTGCGGCCGGCAAATGGACCGACGCCGCCACCGGCGAACATGGCGATCTCCTCGACGTCATCCGCGAGAGCTGCGGCCTGATCGACTTCAAGGACGTCACTAACGAGGCGCGCACATTCCTGTCGATGCCACATCCCGAATCTGACCACCCGCATGGTGGCGAGCGCAAACCACCAGCGCCAACCGGATTGCCGGAAGCGGCGCGGCGGCTCGTCGGCATGTCGCAGCCGATTTTGGGCACTGTCGTGGAAGCGTATCTACGGGAACGTGCAATTACGGCTTTGCACGGAACCGGATCGCTGCGATTCCACCCGCGTTGCTATTACCGCCCGGACGAACATTCCCCGACCGAGACCTGGCCGGCGATGATCGCCTCCGTCACCGATCTGGCTGGCCGGATCACCGGCGCACATCGCACCTGGCTTGCTCCCGACGGCTCGGACAAGGCGCCGATCGACACCCCGCGACGGGCGATGGGCGATCTGCTCGGGCACGCGGTCCGCTTCGGTGTACCGGGCGAGGTGATGGCGGCCGGCGAAGGCATCGAGACGGTGCTGTCGCTGCGATGCGTGCTGCCCGACATGGCGATGGCGGCGGCGCTCTCGGCAGCACACCTCTCCGCCATCGAGTTCCCCGAGACACTGCGCAGGCTCTATATCGCGCGCGACAACGATCCGGCGGGCGACGGAGCGATGGCGATGTTGATCGAACGGGCGAGCGCGGCCGGGATCGAGGCGATCGTCGTGTCTCCGAGACTGGGCGACTTCAACGAGGATCTCCGCAGCCTGGGAATGGAAAGCCTGCGGGCAGCGGCGCGGGTGCAGATCGCACCGCAGGATGTCGCGCGCTTCATGGCACTGGCGGCATAGCCGGCAGGAGTGATGGTGACGGCAACGCCGTCGCTTAGCACTCGCTCGGATGCTCCCAAGGGTCGGGGAGAGCCGCAACCCGGCCTTCGAGAGGGCGATCGGCCAGCAAACGGCCCGGACCAACAACGTCGGCGCCCGACTATTTTCCGGCGGCCCGTCGGGCCTCTCCATCGCGAAACAAAATAGCCGGCCTTCGCCGTCCTCCGCTGCGCTCCAGCCCTCTCGCTTCGCTCCGGGTGCAGGTCCGGTCCGCCTGCCGGCTTTCGTCGCCAGAAGGCCGCGAGGGTCGCGGTCACACCGACGAAGGAGCATCCCGATGAGCGAGCACGACGACAGCTACGAGCCGCATCACGAATCATCGCCCACCGACCACGTCCTCCACGAACTTCAGCTTTATGGCTACCGTCCCTTTGCGGACGAACCCGACGGAAGGCCGCTGCCCGAAGGCAATCACGTCGCCGGCGCCATCGCCGATATCTTCGACGCCCTGATCGTCACCCTGGAAGACACCCGCCTCGAGCCCGACCTCGACGATCTCCTCTGGTCGACCGTCAACGTCTTCCACCGCGCCACCGACCGGATCGAACGCGAGCTAGACGACAACGAGCAGGCGCAGCGCCGCGGGCAACGTGAACAGGACGGCTCCGAGGTGAAGGCCGTCGAGCTGGAACGCCTGACGGCCGAAGGGCAGACGATGATCGAGCGCCGCAACGCCTTCGAGCTGATGCGCGACCAGGCCGCCGAGCAATACGAACGGCACACCCGCTCACCCTGGCGTCCCCGCAGCGGATCGATGGTCAACCATCGCAATCTGACCTCGGCGATGATCGACAGCCGGGACTTCCTCGCCGCCAAGAGGCGCGCCGACAACGAGGTGTTGCTGCCGGCAGGACCGAAGATCGCCATCACCGGCGGGCTCGACTTCAACGATCACACGCTGATCTGGGCCAAGCTCGATCAGGTCCACGCCAAGCACCCCGACATGGTGCTGATCCACGGAAAATCACCGAAGGGCGCCGAAAAGATCGCCTCGCGATGGGCCGACCATCGCAAGGTGCCGCAAGTCGGATTTGCTCCAGACTGGACGAAGCACGCCAAGGCCGCGCCGTTCAAGCGCAACGATCAGATGCTCGACGTCCTGCCGATCGGGGTCATGCACTTCCCTGGCACCGGCATTCAGGACAACCTCGCCGACAAGGCGAAGAAGCTCGGCATCCCGGTCTGGAAGTTCGGCACGGGTGGCGCGTGAGCGCCATCCACTATCCCAACATCTCGGGCCGGAATTGGGAGCGCCGGCTGATGATCTTGCCGGACACCATGAACACACCGTCGCCAGTGTAATGCAGCGTCTCGGGATGCTTCGGCGACGAGGCGACGTGCGCCTTCATCACCTCGAAAATGAAGAAATTGTATTTTTCGACCAGCGCATCGTCGTGCAGCCGGCATTCGAAACTCGCATGGCACTCGCCGATCAGCGGCGCATCGACCTCGGCGGCGTCTTCGGCCGTCAGCCCAAAATGGGCGAACTTGTCGATTTCGTTTCCAGACCTATTGCCGATCCCGACCACCGTGTCCGTCAGCGCCGTCGTCGGCAGGTTGATGACGCATTCGCGGCTGTTTCGGATCATCTCGAAACTATGATTGCCGCCCGAGATCATCAGGCCGACGAGCGACGGCGAGAATTCCAGGATCGTCTGCCAGCCGAGCGTCATGATGTTGGTTTTGCCCTCCCACTTCGAGGACACCAGCACGATCGGGCCTGGCTCCAGATAGCGGCGCACCTGACCGACGGGGAAATCGCTCTTCTTCGGCACCTTCGTCATGCAGCGACCTCGCAGGCAGTTACTCGTGCCGCACTATAGCGGCTGACGTCGACGGCAGCACGACCGGTTGGACGCCTGGCGGACCGGCAGATGCATCGAAGTCCAATTGTCTGGTGGCCCCTCCGACCGGCGGAAGACCACCCCCGCATCCATTCGCTGATCCTTGGTCCAGCCGAAGGCCTGATGCCATCAACCCGTGAAGGGTCGGCTATGCGAGCATGCCGCCGCTCCAGCTACGCCTCCGCGGTGATTGCGGCCCTCAGCCGGACACATCGGGCGCCTGTCACGCGGGGGATGGTCCCCCGCCTCCAAGACAGGAGCCGGTACGATGTCCCTCAACGATGCACAGGCCTACGCCTTCAGCCTCGCCACCACCCTCATGGTCGCGATCATCATCTTCAAGGCAGGCGACGGCACCCATTCAGTCACGCCCATCACCGAGTTCGACGGCGACGCCGAGATCGTGGCGGAGATCGATCCCTTCGCCCCCTGATCGGGGGCGATCGCCAGTCGAGGACGCCGGAATCGAACCGATTTCCGCTCCCGTCAACGGTCATCTTCCGCTATACTTCAGATCGCGCCGTGGTGGTGGTGGAGGCGCGACCGTCAGACCTTTATCTCACGGAGACCACCGCCATGATCTTTATCGGTATCCTCGCCAGCATCGCCGCGATCGGCGGCCTGTGCTGGCTTTTGTTCACGCTGGCTGTCTTCGCGCTGCCGTTCTTCGCGGGCGTCAGCGCCGGGACATGGACCTATCAGACCGGCGCCGGCTGGCTCGGCGCGATCGTCGTCGGCCTCGCCGCCGCCGCACTGACTTTGGGCCTCGGTCAGTTTCTGCTCGCCTTCATCCGTCCGCTCTGGATACGCCTCGCGATCGCCCTAGCGTTCGTCGCACCCGCGGCGCTCGCCGGCTACCACGCGACGCATGGCATCGTGAAACACACCATGCCCTCCGACACCTGGCAGATCGTCTTCTCCGTCATCGGCGCAATCGCCGTTGGCATCACGGCGCTGATCCGGGTGACAGCGATGGCCGCGCCCGGGCCGACCGGGCAAAACATCGCGCGCGCCTGATATCGTCACCCGCGGCTGCAGGACAGGAGCTGATGCTTACCTCTCGCTCGCCCTCCTCGTCTGTAGGGTGCGCTTGCATGGCGTTGAAGCTGGGGTCCACGGCTAGCCCAGACTGGGGTGCCATCCTCTCGAAAAGCGGTACTGGAAGCGGCGCGGTGACAGCACTGCCAGCGTTGCGAGTGGCGATAGCGTGCGATCTCGCGCGTCCGTGCGGGAAGCCGGCGGACATTTGGTTTGACGTTGCCGGGTGACATTGCGATCGCTCGATGTGACCACGGTCATGTCGGTCGAAGATGGGCGCCACGTTCTCCTGTAATGCGTCTCTGTCAGGTCGACCGCTCCAACACGGCCTCTTCAATGGGCTGATCTGGCCGAAGGTCGGCTGCGCCTCGATCGCCTATGCCGCAACAGCGGCGTCGAAACTTTCATCCCCTGCCGGCTGCGCCGTCATTCCTCGCGAGACAAGAAAGTCCCTCCTTTGCTGTCAGGCCCCTGCGGGGTGCGCCGTCAATCGCCTCCGGCCTGTCGATCGCCATCGAGGCCGCAATGGTGCGGGCTCGGAACAGAGTTCAAGGAGAACTACCATGGCGACCATCGGCACCTTCAAGAAGACCGGCAACAACGAGTTCACCGGCGAAATCGTCACCCTCAGCCTCCAGACCAAGAACGTCCGCATCGTCCCCGATGCCCGCGCCACCGGCGAGAACGCCCCCAGCCACCGCATCTTCGTCGGCCGCGCCGAGATCGGCGCCGCCTGGTCCAAGACCTCCAACGAGGGCCGCGCCTATCTGGGCCTGAAGCTCGACGACCCCAGCTTCAACGCCCCGATCTACGCCAACCTCTTCGACGACGAGGAAAGTGAAGGCTTCAGCCTCATCTGGTCCCGCCCGAACCGCCGCAACGGCGAGTGAGGCCAGCGCGACGCCCCGCCCGGACAGTCCGGGCGGGGCCGATCGCTTGTCGGGCGACCGAATCAGTTTGCGTTCCACTGACTGCTAGGCCACCCCGCAAAGGCAGTATGAGGTAGCATCGGCCCGCAAGAACGACTATTATAGTCGTAGTTCTGGTGTGCGCGTATGTCCGAGTGGGAGGTGATCATGCATGATCACCGCCCGACAATCGCGGGCCGCACGCGCGTTGCTTGGATGGAATCAGGAGACGCTCGCTGACAAGGCCCAGGTATCACTGACCGCGCTGAAGCGCCTCGAATCCGCAAGCGGGCTCGAGGTGTATGAGACCACGCGCGATCAGGTGCGTCGGGCGCTTGAAGGCAACGGCATCCTCCTCCTGACCACCGACCAAGGCGAAGGTGTGATGGTGGTTCGTGGAAAAATCGACAAGCGATAACGTCTCCCTTGCCAACCGCATGCCTTCGGTACGCCGTTGCCATCACCAGTGCCGATTTTGCTGCGATGCACCCGACACACGGTTAACAAATTCCACCGGAATGGATAAGAATGACTTCAGGGGACCGGTGTGACCAAGACAGATTTCCTAGACCAGCCGCCCGATAGCTCGGTGCTCACGCCCTATGACCGCGAGCACCTGAAAACCTATCTGCGACTGCTGGATGCCGAGGCCAATGGTGCGTGCTGGGAAGAAGCGGTGACCGTTATATTCGGCCTCGACCCTGACAAAGATGCCCAGCGGGCTGCGCGCGTCTACACCACCCACCTGGCCCGCGCGAAATGGATGACCGAGAACGGCTTTCGCCATCTGGTCCGGTCGAGCTACCACTGATCCGACGGTGATGCGGAAGCCGCATCACGTTGCGCCACCTTCGAACTTCCCAAGCCAAAGACAACTTGGAATCGTGCTCTCCGCATTGCTCGCCCCAGAGAGGCGCGACAGGAGAGTAAAAGCATGTCTGAGGAAGGAAGTTGGAGAACTGGCTCGGCGTATGACTATATTGATGGTCTGAATGCGCCAGATATCGCGTGGGAGTTTTTGCGGAGAAACCACGACTACCGCCGCGAATATTCAGAACTTCAGCGCTTAGGGCATCTCGCTCCGGACAAAGCGCAGGCGTTATCCGATCGCTGGGGGTTATCTTTTCGCTATAGACCCTGCCCTCAGTGCGTTGACTACGGCTATCTCCTGGACCCTTACCGCCGATCCGTTCAAACTTCTCCTCGTTCCGTCACCAGCATCGCCCGCTGGCACAGGGGTAACTAGCGAACAAATTTCCTCTACTCCTCTTGCTGCCGACGGGACTCTTCGTCTCGCCGCCGGTGGCGAGATGTTCGACATGGCTTTTCATGGCGAAGCCGGCCACGGACCGCTCGCCGTCGTCGTCATACTCGACGACATCACGCCGGATCGGCTCCAGGCGATCGACCGTTTCTGGTCGACGATGTGCAGGCAGAAAACCCCACCCGACGATCGCCTGACCACGCCACGACGCCAGCGAATGCGAAGGATGCTCCAAGCGGTCGACGCGCACTATGCGGGTGAGACCTATCGCGCCATCGGCGAAACCCTTTTCCTTGGATACCAGATCGACGCGCAATCCTGGGTCGGAAACTCGGTTCGTGAAACAACGATCCGGCTCGTGCGCGACGGCGTGAAACTCGTCGAAGGCGGTTACCGCTCCCTCCTGCGCCGACCCCGCCGATCATAGCCTGCCTTCGGCCGGCTGGGGCGTGTCGAAATTAGCTTTCTATCTTCGACATCGTCCGACCCACCGTCTTCACGCCACCGTGCTCTCGAACCGCCGCCTGACGGCAGCGGCCCCCAACGAGACCATGGAGGCTCGACAATGGCCGAAACTACCGCCGGCATTCCGCCACGCTACCTGCGAACGCAGGAAGCCGCTCGCTTCCTCGGACTGTCCGAGCGCACGCTTGAGAAGCACCGGACCTACGGCACCGGTCCGGCTTACCGGAAGCTCGGCGGCCGAGTCGTCTACGCCATCGACGATCTCCAGACCTGGGCGGATCGCGGCCTTGTCAGCTCGACATCCGATCCGCGCGGCACGGTGCTGCCCGCCAAGAGGCAAGAGCCTGCGGACCGCCGCTTCGCCGGCCGCCAGCCGCGCTGAGGCGTCCGGCCATGTCGTCCCGCCCGCATCACCACGACGAACGCGCGCAGCTCGATCTGTTCCGAGCGCTCCCCGGCGATCTCGCGCCACGCGATGCGCAGGACCTGATGGCCTATCCGTTCTTCTCGCTCGCCAAGTCGAAGCGCCTGGCGCCGATCGACTTCAAGGCGGGCTCGGTCGTCATCAGGGTCGAGGCCGTCGCCGAGCATGGCATGGCCACCATCTGGGACGCTGACGTGCTCATCTGGGCGGCCTCGCAGATCGTCGAAGCGCGCGACGTCGGCCTGCGCCCGTCTCGCCTCATGGCGACAACGCCCTATGAGATCCTGAACTTCATCGGACGCGGCGTCTCGCTGCGCGATTACGACCGGCTGAAGGCCGCGCTCGACCGGCTTCAATCCACCACCATCGCGACCTCGATCCGCCAGCCGACCGAGCGGCGGATGCACCGCTTCTCCTGGATCAACGAGTGGAAGGAGCGCGCCGATCACCGCGGCCGGCCGCTCGGGCTCGAACTGATCCTGCCCGACTGGTTCTACGGCGCGGTGCTCGACGATGCTTTGGTGCTGACCATCGACCGCAACTATTTCGGGCTGACCGGCGGCCTGGAGCGCTGGCTCTATCGCCTCGTGCGCAAGCATGGCGGCAAACAGGAGTTCGGCTGGAGCTTCGATTTCCCGCATCTCCACGCCAAGTCCGGCAGCCTCTCGCCGCTCAAGCACTTCGCCTACGACCTGCGCGACATCGTCCGCCGCCAGCCGCTACCTGGCTACCGCCTGACCATCGAGCAATGCGTCGGCGGCCCCGAAATCCTGTCCTTCGTACCCACCGATCCCGACGCTCTCGGCATCCCGCGCCGACGTCGCCGCTCGACAACTCGCCCTGGGGATAAGCTGTGAATCATCTCGTGCTATCAGGGACCGGCACTATCGTGCCATCGGGGACCGGACTCTCGTGCTATCGGGGACCGAAATCGCCGATTCATCGCGCTAAATCAGCGCCTTGCGAGCCCAGTAACTTATCTAACCTAGATTCCTACGGAATCTTTCTAACGGAAGTCCGTTTTTCGACGGCTGTGGACGAGTCCCCGATCGCCGGGAGACCGTCATGATCGTCGCGCTCCTCAACCAGAAGGGCGGCGTCGGCAAGACGACGCTCGCCCTGCATCTCGCCGGCGAATGGGCGCGCAATGGCAAGCGCGTGACGCTGATCGACGCCGATCCACAAGGCTCGGCGCTGGACTGGTCGCAGCAACGCAGCCGGGAGGGATTGGAACGGCTGTTCGGTGTCGTCGGCCTGGCGCGCGATACGCTCCACCGCGAAGCGCCGGAGCTGGCGCGCGACGTCGATCACGTCGTCATCGACGGACCGCCGCGTGTCGCCGGGCTAATGCGCTCGGCGCTGCTGGCCGCCGACCTCGTGCTGATCCCCGTCCAGCCATCGCCGCTCGACGGCTGGGCGTCGGCCGAGATGCTGACGCTGCTCAACGAAGCGCGGATCTACCGCCCGGACCTGAAAGCCCGGTTCGTGCTGAACCGCTGCGCGGCGCGCACAGTGCTCGCCCGGGAGACCGCCGAGACGCTGGCCGATCATGACCCGCCGCCGCTCCTGACAACCATCGGCCAGCGCATCGCTTTCGCCGATGTCGTTCAGACCGGACGGCTCGCCGCCGAGCAGGACGACACCTCGCCTGCCGCGCGGGAGATCGCCGCACTCGCCGCCGAAGTCGCGAGGATCGGCGTATGAGCGAGCGATCCCCGAAACGCAGCTTCGCCGCTCGGCCGGCGGACCCGGAAAGCTGGATCAAGGCGCCAGACCGGCCATCGCCGCGTGCGGAGCCCGCGGCCGACTTCGCTGCCCGACTGACGATCGACGTCACCGCCGACATGCGCGGCCGGATCAAGATCGCAGCCTTCCAGCGCGGACAGACCGTCGCCGACATGCTGCGCGCCCTGTTCGAGCGCGAATTCCCACACAGCGAAGGAGATCCACAATGATCGGCGTCGCCCACGCATCGGTGCGCAGCGGCTTGCCGAGTGCGCTTGCCGCCGATGCCCTGACCCATGTCGAGCTGACGTGGATTGAGAAGAAGATCGAGTTCTGGATCAGGTTCGGCCTTGAGACAGCCGAACAAATCCTCGACCGCCGTCGACGCGTCGTGTCGTTCGCACCGAACAGCGTCTTCGCCTTCGTTCGCTGGACTTCCAACGATTACGGCACCGCGCTGTCGCGCCTCGACATCGTCCGCGCCGTGAATGCCGGTGAGCACTGTCAGACCCTGCCATTCGTGCGCCCCGGTGGCGACATCCTGCTGCGCGCCGATGGCTGGCCGAAGGTGGAGCGCGTGCTCCAGCTCATCGATGCGATCGAGGCGCGCGGCATCGATGCGATCGAGGTTTCACCGGATCACTGGCGTCATGTCCATAACCGGCTGACCGTCGGCGAAGCCCCGCGCGCCTACGATGCGCAGCAGCACCGCGCCTTCATTCTGCGCCGGGAGATTGGCGCATGACGCGGCTCGCCTATGCCTTGGTCACGACGGCCGCCGTGTCGCTGCTCGGCATCGCGTCGATCGCCTCGTTCGCGCCGAAGCTGATCTGGAATGCTTCGGCGAGCACGTCGATCGGCCTGTACGCGATCGGCGCACCTGGCCGGCTGGACGTTACCGATCTGGTCGCAGTCCGCGCGCCCGAGCCGCTCGCGACCTTCCTCTCGGACGGCGGATATCTGCCGCGCGGCGTGCCTCTCATGAAGCACGTCGCGGCGCTTCCCGGGCAGCGCGTGTGCAGAACAGGGCTCGCCATCACGGTCGATGCCGTGCCGATGGGCGATGCGCTGGACCACGACCGTCGCGGCCGACCATTGCCGATCTGGCAAGGCTGCCGCGTGGTCGCGGACGGTGAGCTGTTCCTGATGAACTGGGAAGTCCGCGACAGCCTCGACGGCCGCTACTTCGGTCCGCTCCCCGCCAGCTCGGTCATTGGCCGGGCCACCCCGCTCTACACCGACGAGGTCGGCGATGGCCGCTTCGTCTGGCGCGCGCCGACGCGGTGACGGCACGCCCATGACCTTGTCCACCGCACAGCCACGGAGAAAATCATGTCCCTGATCGGTCAATTCACGCGCGACGATTCCGGCTTCATCGGCCATTTGCAAACGCTCTTGTTGCAGCAGGACATCATCATCATTCCGGCCGAGGCCTCCGATGCCGAGAATGCGCCGGATTTCCGCGTTCATGTCTTCGACGGTATGAACAACGAACCCGGCGCCGAGATCGGCGCGGGTTGGAAGCGTACCGGCGAGAAGGCCGGCGATTACGTCTCGCTGCAGATCGACGATCCGACCTTCGGTCATCCAATCCGCGCCAATCTCTTCCAGTCGGCCGATGATAAATCCGGCTGGGGCTTGCATTGGAACCGCCCGCCGAAGCGCGGCGAGCGGGACTAAAGCGATGCCCGTCATCCGGTCGCAACCTGTCGTCGGAGGGAGGATCGCCCTCCGACGCGCAGCCTTCCTTCTCCTTTCCGGCCTGCTCCTCGCCGCGCCGCTCGCGCCCGCCGCTGCGCAGGAGATGCCCGCCGATCGCCCGTCGCGCGCCGATCCCTACGCCGCCTTCATCACCGAAGCGGCGCAACGGTTCGGCATTCCCGAAGCGTGGATTCGCGCCGTCATGCGCGTTGAAAGCGCCAGTGATGTGCGCGCCATCTCCTCGGCCGGCGCGATGGGGCTGATGCAAATCATGCCGGCCACCTGGGCCAGCCTTCGCGCCCGTCACGGCCTCGGGGCGAACCCTTACGATCCGCGCGACAACATCCTGGCGGGCGCGGCGTATCTGCGCGAGATGCACGACCGCTACGGTTCGCCGGGCTTCCTCGCGGCTTACAATGCTGGGCCTGGGCGCTACGAAGAGTCTCTCGCCGGACGCCCATTGCCCGCCGAAACGCGCACCTATGTCGCCATGCTCGGACCCGTCGTCGGTGGCGGCGAGATGGTCTCCCCCGTCGTGGTGGCGGCCGCCGATCCGCTCGCCTGGACCCGTGCGCCGCTCTTCGTCGTGCAGCCATCGAGCAGCATGACCGTCGCTCCGGTGCAACGTGAAAGCGCACCGGATGAAGCAACAACGCCAGCCCCGGCGCGCGATCCAAACGCGATTGCGCCACGCACCGATGGGCTGTTCGTGGCTCGCAATGCATCAGAAAGCCCCCGATGACGGCGTTCGCACCGGATCGGGGAATGGCGGGCTCTGGCGGACAGAAGGCGGTCCGGGGAGGAGGAGCAGGCAACACAACCGCACGATGGCGAGATAAAAGCGCGCGATGTGCGGCTTGGTGCGGTCGTGTGTTTTCAGGAACTTACAGAGTATTTGCGCGAGGTGCGCCTGATCGGCGCAGCCTGCGCATTCGCCATTTCGTTAAGGATTTCCGCGCGATTGCGCGATGTGCGGGATCGCGGCCATGAGCGGAGAGGACGATTTCCGCATCCGGCCGGGCCGCATCCGCTCCACCCGCGCACAGCAGGCGCGGCCCTTCATCGCGCAGGCGCTCGCGGCCGCCCAGCGGGCCGGCGGCAGCGTCTCACGCTCCGGCAAGATCAGCTCGGGCAACCGCTCGCGGTTTGGCCGCGGTCAGCGCGCGACCGTGCAGGCCAATCGTCTCCTGACTAGCCGATCGCGCAACACGGTGATCAAGACCCGCGTCGTCCGTCATACGGCGCGGGCCGCCCCGCTCTCTGCCCACCTCAGCTATCTGCGGCGCGAGGGTGTCACCCGGGATGGGGAGAAAGCCAAGCTGTTTGGGCCGGACACCGAGGACGCCGATCCCAAGGCCTTCGCCAAGCGCACCCAGGATGACCGCCATCACTTTCGCTTCATCGTCTCACCCGAGGACGCAACGGAGATGTCCGACCTGAAGACCTTCGCCCGCGATCTGATGGGCCAGATGGAAGACGACCTCGGAACCAAGCTCGACTGGGTCGGCGTCGATCACTGGAACACCGACAACCCGCACGTCCACATCATCCTGCGCGGCCGCACCGATGACGGCCAGGACCTCGTCATCTCCCGCGACTACATCAAGGAGGGCATGCGCGCTCGCGCGCAGGATCTCGTCACCCAGGAGCTGGGGCCGCGCACCGATCACGAGATCCGCCGCAACCTTGAACGGCAGATCGAGGCGGAGCGCTGGACCAATCTCGACCGGCAACTTGCCCGCGACAGCTATCGCACCGGCGTCATCGACCTTGCCCCGCACCCCGACCGCCAACCGGACGAATTTCATGCGATGAAGGTCGGCCGGCTGCGCAAGCTGGAGACGCTCGGTCTCGCCGATCAGGTCGGCCCCGGCCAGTGGATGGTGTCGGAGAACGCCGAGGAAACGCTGCGCGAGCTGGGCGAGCGCGGCGACATCATCAAGCGCATCCATCGCGGCCTGACCGAGCGCGGCATCGAGCGCGGCGCAGCCAGCTACGTGCTCGCCGGCGAGAGCCTCAACGATCCCGTCGTCGGACGGCTGGTCGATCGTGGTCTCGACGATGAGCTGAAGGGCACCGCCTATGCCGTCGTCGATGGCACCGATGGGCGGACCCACCACATCAAGTTGCCCGACCTCGATGCCGCTGGGGACAGCGCGCCGGGCTCGATCGTCGAGCTGCGCAAGTTCGATGACGCGCAAGGCCGCCGCCGCGTCGCGCTCGCGGTCCGCTCCGATCTCGACATCGAACGGCAGGTCAATGCGACCGGCGCCACCTGGCTCGATCGGCAAGCCATCGCCCGCGATCCCGTCGCGCTCGGCGGCGGCGGCTTCGGCGCGGAGGTGCGCCAAGCGATGGACCGGCGTGCCGACCATCTCGTCGGCCAGGGGCTCGCGGAGCGGCAAACCCGCGGTGTCAGCTTCTCGCCGGGCCTGATCGACAAGCTGCGCCAGCGCGAGGTGGAGGCCCTGGGCGAGCAGCTCGCCGCCGAGACCGGGCGTCAGTTCACGAAGGCCGGGACGGGCGAGTACGTGGCAGGCACCTATCGCCAGCGCTTCGCGCTCGCCTCCGGCCGCTTCGCCATGATCGACGACGGCCTCGGCTTCCAGCTCGTGCCCTGGTCGCCAACCCTTGAACGCCAGATCGGTCAGCACGTCTCCGGCGTTTCGCGCGGCGCCGGCGGCGTCGACTGGAGTTTCGGCCGCAATCGTGGCCTCGGCATGTAGCCCAACCAAGAAAGGAGTGCCCGCATGTCGGCGACCAAAATCCTGTGGGGCCAGATCCTCACCGTCTTCCTGATCGTGCTGATGACAACCTGGGCGGCGACGCAGTGGACGGCCTACCGTCTCGGCTTCCAGCCGCAGCTCGGACTTCCATGGTTCGAACTGGCCGACTGGCCGATCTACTATCCGCCGGCCTTCTTCTGGTGGTGGTATTTCTACGATGCCTATGCCCCGCCGATCTTCATCGAGGGCGCCTATATCGCCGCGTCCGGCGGCTTCATCTCCATCGCCGTCGCGATCGGCATGTCGGTCTGGCGGGCGCGTGAAGCCAAGAACGCCGAGACCTTCGGCTCCGCCCGCTGGGCTGGCGCCGGCGAAGTCCGCGCCGCCGGCCTGCTGGGCATGGATGGCGTCGTCCTCGGCAAATTTGATCGCGACTATCTCCGCCATGACGGTCCCGAGCATGTTCTGTGCTTCGCGCCCACACGATCCGGCAAGGGCGTCGGCCTGGTCGTGCCGTCACTGCTGACCTGGCCGGGCTCCGCCATCGTCCACGACATCAAGGGGGAGAACTGGACACTCACGGCGGGCTATCGCGCCCGCCACGGCCGCGTGCTCCTGTTCGATCCGACCAATACGAAGTCGGCCGCCTACAATCCGTTGCTCGAGGTGCGCCGCGGCGAGTGGGAAGTTCGTGACGTGCAGAATATCGCCGACATTCTCGTCGATCCGGAAGGCTCGCTGGAGAAGCGGAATCACTGGGAAAAAACCAGCCATGCGCTGCTGGTCGGCGCGATCCTGCACGTCCTCTACGCAGAAGCCGACAAGACCTTGGCTGGCGTCGCCGCCTTCCTCTCCGATCCGAAGCGGCCGATCGAGTCGACGCTCGCCGCCATGATGAAGACGGCCCATCTCGGCGAGGCTGGCCCGCATCCCGTGATCGCCAGCGCCGCACGCGAACTGCTGAATAAGTCCGACAACGAGCGGTCGGGCGTGCTGTCGACCGCGATGTCATTTCTCGGCCTCTATCGCGACCCCGTCGTCGCCGAGGTCACGCGCCGCTGCGACTGGCGCATCGTCGATATCGTCGGCAGCAAGCATCCGACCACGCTCTACCTCGTCGTGCCGCCCTCGGACATCAACCGGACCAAGCCGCTGATCCGCCTGATCCTCAATCAGGTCGGCCGGCGCCTGACCGAGGATTTGCAGTCGAAGGGAAACCGGCATCGGCTGCTGCTCATGCTCGACGAGTTTCCGGCGCTCGGCCGCCTCGACTTCTTCGAGAGTGCGCTCGCCTTCATGGCTGGCTACGGCCTTAAAGCCTTCCTCATCGCCCAGTCGCTGAACCAGATCGAGAAGGCCTACGGGCCGAACAACTCGATTCTCGACAACTGCCATGTCCGCGTCAGCTTCGCGACCAATGACGAACGCACCGCGAAGCGCGTCTCCGATGCGCTCGGCACCGCCACCGAGATGCGAGCGATGAAGAACTATGCCGGCCATCGCCTCTCGCCCTGGCTCGGTCACATGATGGTCTCGCGCTCGGAAACAGCCCGGCAACTGATGACACCCGGCGAGATCATGCAGCTTCCGCCCGCCGACGAGATCGTCATGGTGGCGGGAACCCCGCCGATCCGCGCGAAGAAGGCCAAATACTATGAGGACCGCCGGTTTCAGGAGCGCATCCTGACGCCGCCGACGTTGGTGAAACCGACAACGGCCCGGCCCGACGACTGGAGCACGCTCCCCCTTCCGGCAATACCGCCCGGGGCGACTGCTACCGGCGGCGGGAGCGGATCGGAAGATGAGGATACGACCGACTCCGAGCGCCGGCATCAGCCCGAGCTGAGCCGCGCGAAGCCAGTCGAGATCAATAAACCTATCGAGAACGAGTTCGAGATGGATCCCCGCGACGACGCCGATGAAGACGCCGCACGTCTCTCGCGCATGAACCAGACCATGCGCCAGGTGGCTCGCCAGGCGTCCCTAGATCCCGGCGACGGCATCGAGCTGTAGGAGGCGACTGTGGCAAAGCCTCCGAAAAAGCAGCGGCTGTCGGTCTATCTCGAACCGGACGTCATGAAGGCGCTCGCCGCGCATGCCGCCCGGCGCGATCAATCCCTCTCGCTGATCGCGGAAGCCGGCATCGCGTCCTTCCTGTCGCCCGATGCGGCCGAACGCCAGGAAGCGGTCACGGCCAAACGGCTCGATCAGCTCGACCGGCGCATGGCGCGGATGGAGCGCGACCTTGGCATAGCGGTCGAAACGCTGGCGGTGTTCGTCCGCTTTTGGCTGACGACAAACCCGCCGCTGCCAGAGCCCGCCCAAGCTGCGGCGCGCTCCAAAGCCGGCGAGCGTTACGAAGCGTTCGTCACTGCACTTGGCCGTCGACTCGCGCAGGGGCCGAAGCTCAGGCAAGAGATTTCAGAAGACATCGCGCCCGCGCGCGACACGGATTAATCACGACGTCGGACGGCGCAAGTATTCCTGCGTTCCGCCGTTTCCCTGTCTTTGTACGCCACAGTACGACGACCACATTATGGTTGTTGTCAGGCCATGATTTCTCCCTCTTCTACTCATCCCCGATCCAGGGCCGCACTTCGCGGACCCGCAGGAGAACGGGGACGACGTGGCGGCCACTCACCAGAAATCGGAGGCGATCCTTCGCGGCGCGCGCATGCTGCGCACCGCGCTCGGCCCCGCAATCGCCCAGTATCTGGAAGACCCCGCGATCGTCGAGGTGATGCTCAACCCCGATGGGCGGCTCTGGGTCGACCGGCTTTCCGAGGGACTGGCTGATACGGGCGAGCTGCTGTCGCCGTCTGACGGCGAGCGGATCATCCGCCTGGTCGCCCACCATGTCGGTGCCGAGGTGCATCCGGGCGCCCCGCGTGTCTCGGCCGAGCTGCCCGAGACGGGGGAGCGGTTCGAGGGGCTGTTGCCTCCCGTGGTGTCCGCGCCGGCCTTCGCGATCCGCAAGCCCGCCGTCGCTGTTTTCACGCTCGACGATTATGTCGTCGCCGGGATCATGGCGGCAGGTCAGGCCGAGACGCTGCGGCAGGCCGTCGCCGACCATCGCAACATCCTCGTCGCCGGCGGCACCTCCACCGGCAAGACAACCCTCACCAACGCGCTGCTCGCCGAGGTTTCGAAGACCTCAGATCGCGTCGTCCTGATCGAAGACACCCGCGAGCTGCAATGCGCGGCACCCAATCTCGTCGCCATGCGGACCAAGGACGGCGTCGCCTCGCTCTCCGATCTCGTTCGCTCCTCGCTTCGCCTGCGCCCCGACCGCATCCCGATCGGCGAAGTGCGCGGGGCTGAGGCTCTCGATCTGCTGAAAGCCTGGGGCACCGGCCATCCCGGCGGCGTCGGGACCATCCATGCGGGCACCGCCATCGGCGCACTGCGCCGCATGGAGCAGCTCATCCAGGAAGCCGTCGTCACCGTCCCGCGCGCGCTGATCGCCGAGACGATCGATCTCGTCGCCGTCCTCTCGGGCCGGGGCGCATCGCGCCGCCTGGCCGAACTCGCCCGCATCGAGGGCCTGGGCCCCGACGGCGACTACCGCGTCACCCCCGCACACCAGCCCCTCACAGGAGACCCGTCATGATTAAGCATGCTCTGCGCATCCGCCGCCACGTCGCAACGGCGGTGTCCGTCACCTTCCTCACGCTCGCGCTTGCGCCGGCCGCCCACGCGTCCGGTTCGTCGATGCCCTGGGAAGCGCCTCTGCAATCCATCCTCGAATCCATTGAGGGACCGGTCGCCAAGATCATCGCTGTGATGATCATCATCATCACCGGCCTGACACTCGCCTTCGGCGACACGTCGGGCGGCGCCCGCAAGCTGATCCAGATCGTCTTCGGCCTGTCGATCGCTTTTGCGGCGTCGAGCTTCTTCCTGTCGTTCTTCTCGTTCGGCGGCGGGGCGCTCGTCTGATGGCCAACGGCTCGGACCATGGCGGCGAACTGCCGGGCTTCTCTGTCCCGGTCCACCGGGCGCTGACGGAGCACATCCTGCTCGGCGGCGCGCCGCGCTCGCTCGCTATCCTCAACGGCACGTTAGCCGCCGCGGTCGGCCTCGGGCTGCGCCTCTGGCTGGTCGGCCTCGGCCTTTGGGCCGTGGGGCATTTTGCTGCCGTCTGGGCGGCCAAGCGCGATCCGCAGTTCGTCGAGGTCGTGCGCAAGCATCTGCGCATTCCCGGCCATCTCTCGGTCTGAGGAGCGACGGCAATGATGAACCTCGCTGAATATCGCAATCGCAACACCCGCCTCGCCGATTTCCTCCCCTGGGTCGCTCTGGTCGGCGAAGGCATCGTCCTGAATAAGGACGGCAGCCTGCAGCGCACAGCCCGCTTCCGCGGCCCCGACCTCGACAGTGCCGTGCCGGCCGAGCTGGTCGCTGTCGCCGGCCGGCTCAATAACGCGTTCCGGCGCCTCGGCTCCGGCTGGGCGATCTTCGTTGAGGCGCAGCGCCATGGCGCCGCCACCTATCCGGCCAGCATGTTCGCCGACAGCGCCTCCGGCCTGGTCGATGCCGAACGCAAGGCCGATTTCGAGGAAGCCGGCGCGCATTTCGAATCCAGCTACTTCCTGACCTTCCTCTATCTGCCGCCGGCGGAGGACGCCGCCCGCGCGGAGACCTGGCTCTACGAGGGCCGCGATCACGCCGGCGTTGACGCGCATGAGATCCTGCGCGGCTTTGCCGATCGCACCGATCGCATCCTCCAGCTCATCGACGCCTTCATGCCGGAATGCGCCTGGCTCGATGACGGCGAGACGCTGACCTATCTGCACTCGACCGTCTCGACGAAGCGGCATCGCGTCCGCGTGCCCGAAACGCCGATGTATCTCGACGCGCTGCTGGCCGATCAACCGCTGACCGGCGGGCTCGAACCCCGGCTGGGCGACCCGCATCTGCGCATCCTCACCATCGTCGGCTTTCCCACCGCGACAACGCCCGGCATCCTCGACGAGCTGAACCGGCTGGCCTTTCCCTATCGCTGGTCGACGCGCGCCGTGCTGCTCGACAAGACCGACGCCACCAAGCTGCTGACCAAGATCAGACGGCAATGGTTCGCCAAGCGCAAGTCGATCGCCGCCATTCTCAAGGAGGTGATGACCAACGAAGCCTCCGCGCTGGTCGACACCGATGCCGCCAACAAGGCTGCCGACGCCGACATGGCTCTTCAAGAGCTGGGCGCAGACTACGCGGGACAGGCCTATGTGACGGCGACGATCACTGTCTGGGACGATGATCCGCGCATTGCCGCCGAGAAGCTGCGGATGGTCGAAAAGGTCATCCAGGGCCGCGACTTCACCGCGATGCCCGAGACGATCAACGCCGTGGATGCCTGGCTCGGCTCGCTGCCCGGCCATGTCTACGCCAATGTCCGGCAACCGCCGATCAACACATTGAATCTCGCCCACATGATTCCGCTGTCTGCGGTGTGGGCGGGACCGGAACGGGACGAACACTTCGCAGCACCCCCACTGCTGTTCGGCAAGACCGAAGGCTCGACCCCGTTCCGGCTTTCCATCCATGTCGGCGACGTCGGCCATACGCTGATCGTCGGTCCGACCGGCGCCGGCAAGTCCGTGCTGCTGGCGCTGATGGCGCTACAGTTCCGGCGCTATCCGCAATCACAGGTCTTCGCCTTCGATTTTGGGGGCTCGATCCGGGCCGCAGCTCTCGCCATGCGCGGCGACTGGCACGATCTCGGCGGCGGCCTCACCGAAGGGTCCGACGACAGCGTGTTGCTTCAGCCGCTGGCGCGGATCGACGATGTCGCCGAGCGTGCCTGGGCCTCCGACTGGCTGGTCGCGATCCTGGAGCGCGAGAGCGTGCCGGTGACGCCCGAGGTCAAGGAGCATCTCTGGTCGGCATTGTCCTCGCTGGCCTCTGCGCCCATCAGCGAACGGACTCTGACGGGTCTGTCCGTCCTGCTCCAGTCCAACGACCTGAAGCAGGCGCTCCGGCCCTATTGTGTCGGCGGTCCCTATGGGCGGCTGCTCGACGCCGAAGCCGAGCATCTGGGCGAGGCCAATGTTCAGGTCTTCGAGACCGAAGGGCTGATCGGCACCGGCGCCGCCGCAGCTGTGCTCGCCTACCTCTTCCACCGCATCGAGGACCGCCTCGACGGACGGCCGACGCTGCTGATCGTCGATGAAGGCTGGCTTGCCCTCGACGACGAGGGCTTCGCTGGTCAACTCCGCGAGTGGCTGAAGACGCTGCGCAAGAAGAACGCCAGCGTCATCTTCGCCACCCAATCGCTTTCGGACATCGACGGGTCAGCGATCGCGCCGGCGATCATCGAAAGCTGCCAGACCCGCATCCTCCTGCCGAATGAGCGGGCGATCGAGCCGCAGATCACCGCCATCTATCGGCGGTTCGGCCTCAACGATCGCCAGATCGAGATCCTCGCGCGGGCAATGCCCAAGCGTGACTATTACTGCCAGTCGCGGCGCGGCAACCGGCTGTTCGAGCTGGGCCTGTCGGATGTGGCGCTCGCGCTCTGTGCAGCTTCGTCGAAGCAGCACCAGGCGCTCATCGCCGCGGTTCACGCCCGTAGCGGCACGGACGGATTCCTTGCCGAATGGCTTGCCGAAAACCGGCTCGCCTGGGCCGCCGACCTTGTCGCCGACCTCACCAATATCACCCCCCAAACCGATCCGGAGGCACGCCCATGACCCGTTCCGTTCGTTCCCGCTCGCGCGCATTGCGCATGACCGCCGCGCTTCTCGCCGCATCCGTTTCCACGATCCCGTTTCTGGCGGCGCCCGCCCTCGCGCAGTTCGGAGGGATCGTCTACGACCCCACGAACTACGCACAGAATCTTCTGACCGCCACGCGTGCGCTTCAGCAGATCAACAACCAGATCACCTCGATTCAGAACGAAGCGACCGGTCTGATCAATCAGGCGCGCAACCTTACAAGCCTGCCATTCTCGTCTCTCCAGCAGCTTCAGCATTCCGTGCAGCGCACCCAGCAACTTCTCGGTGAGGCGCAGCGCATCGCCTACAACGTCCAGAATATCGACCAGGCGTTCCGCACGACCTACGGCAATGCCTCGATGTCGGCGTCCGATCAGCAACTCGTCGCCGGCGCGCGCGAGCGCTGGCAGAACACCGTCGGCGGCCTGCAGGACGCCATGCGGGTGCAGGCCGGCGTTGTCGGCAACATCGACACCAACCGGACCCTGATGTCGGCGCTGGTCGGCCAGAGCCAGGGCGCGACAGGCGCGCTGCAGGCGAGCCAGGCCGGCAACCAGCTCCTTGCGCTGCAGGCACAGCAACTCGCCGATCTCACCGCCGTCGTCGCCGCCAATGGCCGTGCGCAGAGCCTCTCCGAAGCGGAACGCGCGGCGGCGGCCGAACAGGGCCGTGAGCAGCGCCGCCGCTTCCTGACGCCGGGCGCCGGCTATCAGCCGGGCAACGCCCGCATGTTCCCGAACGGCAACTGAGGGCGCGGCCATGGACGGCAAGATGCTCGCCCGGCTTGGCGCCGTCGTATTCGTGGCGGTCGCGATCACCGCAACCGCGATCGAGATGAACCGGAAAGAGGAAGCGCCCGAGGCTTGGCCTTCCGCCCGGACAAATCAGGTGCAGGCCGATCCGTTGCGCGACGAGTTGATCCGCTGCCAGTTGCTCGGCGAGGCCGGTCCGCGTGATCCGGCATGCCTGCGCGCCTGGGCGGAGAACCGCAACCGCTTCCTCGCGCCCGGCGCGCGTCCTGCCGAGCGACTGCCGGACATGCCGCCAGCGCCGCAGGTCAATGTCACCCCCCAACCAGGCCGCACCGATCAGCCGAATTTCGAGCCCGCCGAACCGATCGCGCCGCCGCAGCTCGACCAGGCGAGATAGCATCATGGGCGGCACAGGCGTCATCGACCATTTTCTCGAAGTCTTCACCCGCTACATCGATAGCGGCTTCGGCCTGCTCAGCGGCGAAGTCGCGTTCATCGCCACGACGCTGATCGTGATCGACGTGACGCTCGCCGCCTTGTTCTGGTCATGGGGCGCCGACGACGACATCATGGCGCGCCTAGTGAAGAAGACGCTGTTCGTCGGCGTCTTCGCCTACATCATCGGCAACTGGAACAACCTCGCCCGCATCATCTTCGAAAGCTTCGCCGGCCTCGGTCTGAAGGCCAGCGGCACCAGCTTCACCACAGCCGATCTCCTGCGCCCCGGCAAGGTCGCACAGACCGGACTAGACGCCGGCCGGCCGCTGCTGGACTCGATCTCCAGCCTGATGGGCTACTGGTCGTTCTTCGAGAATTTCATCCAGATCGCCTGCATGTTCCTCGCTTGGGCGCTGGTGCTGCTCGCCTTCTTCATCCTCGCCATCCAGCTCTTCGTCACGGTCATCGAGTTCAAGCTGACGACCCTCGCCGGCTTCGTGCTGATTCCGTTCGGCCTGTTCGGCAAATCCGCCTTCATGGCCGAACGCGTGCTCGGCAATGTCATCTCTTCCGGCATCAAGGTGCTGGTGCTCGCCGTCACCATCGGCATTGGCTCGACATTGTTCTCCGAGTTCACTTCCGGCTTTGGCGGGGCGACACCCACTATCGACGAAGCCATGGCGATCGTGCTCGCAGCCCTGTCGCTGCTCGGCCTCGGCATCTTCGGTCCCGGCATCGCCAGTGGTCTCGTCTCCGGCGGTCCGCAGCTCAGCGCCGGCGCCGCGGTCGGAACCGGCCTCGCCGCAGGCGGCATGGTCGCGCTCGGTGCAGGCGCCGTCGGCGCCGCGGCATCCGGTGGCGCGGCCCTGACCGGAGGAGCGGCCGCAGCCGCTCGCGGCGGCGCAGCCGCCGCGGGAGGCGCATCCACCGCTTATAGCCTCGGCGCGGCCGGACAGTCGGGCGCGGCCGGGGTCGCATCTGGGCTCGGCGGCGTTGCCCGCGCTGGCGGACGTGCCGCTGTCTCGCCGCTGCGTCGCGCGGCATCGCGTGCGGTCGAAAGCATGCGCTCCAGCTTCAACGCCGGCGGCAAGGCCGCATTCGAGGTGACGGGCGGCTCTTCCACCATGGGTTCGACCGTCGGCGATACCGCCCGTTCCGCTAATGACGGCGGGCCGCCCGCATGGGCCCAGCGGATGCGCCGCTCGCAGCGCATGACCCATGCCGTCCAGGCCACGGCCCATGCCGTCCGCTCCGGCGACGCCCATGGCGGCGGCTCCTCCGTCAATCTTTCCGAAGGCGATCGCTGATGTTCAAACGACCCTCCACCCATTACGGCAAAGCCGCAGAGCCAGAGACCCCCTATCAGCGTGCCGCCCACGTCTGGGACGAGCGCATCGGCGCCTCGCGCGTCCAGGCGAAGAACTGGCGGCTGATGGCCTTCGGCTCGCTAATCCTGTCGGCCGGCTTTGCCACCGCGCTCGTCGTGCAGTCGGCGCGGGGAACGATCGTTCCATGGGTGGTGCAGGTCGATCGCCTCGGCCAAGCGCAGGCCGTCGCGCCTGCCGTCGCAGACTACCGACCGTCCGATCCGCAGATCGCCTTTCACCTGGCGCGCTTCATCGAGCAGGTCCGCTCCATCCCGGCCGATGCCATCATCGTGCGGCAGAACTGGCTGCGCGCCTATGATTTTACGACCGATCGCGGCGCCATGGCCCTGAACGATTACGCCCGAGCGAACGATCCGTTCGTCAAGGTCGGTCGCCAGCAGATCGCCATCGACGTTTCCAGCGTCATACGCGCGTCGCCCGACAGCTTCCGCGTCGCCTGGGTCGAGCGCCGCTATGAGAACGGTCAGCTCGCCGAGACCACACGCTGGACCGCGATCCTGACGATCGTGGTGCAGATTCCCCGCAATGCGGACCACCTCAGGGCGAATCCGCTCGGCATCTACGTCAACGCTATTTCTTGGTCACGGGAGCTTGGGCAATGAAACCGTCTTTCCGTAAAGCCGGAAGCCCGGCTTCACACATCCTGATATTTCCGGCTCTGCGCAAATCCGCACTGCCGTTCGTGTTGCTGGCGACGTCCGCGCTCGCCGGCTGCGCTACCACCACGCCGCCGCCGGAAATCTCCTACGACAATGCCGCACCGGCCGTGCAGACCATTGATCCGCCCGCGCCTGTGCAGGTTGTCGAGTTGCCGCAGCCGCTACCGCTGCCGGGTCAGATGAAGCCGGTTGAGGAGACGCGGCGCGCGCCCGAGTCGGCCGATCCTGCGGCGAGGGTGAACCAGGCCAATGCGGCCGCGCGCATCCAGCCAGTGCGGGACGGCTTCATCAACTCGATGCAGGTCTATCCCTTCACCCGGGGCGCGCTTTATCAGGTCTACACGGCCGTCGGGCAAATCACGGACGTTGCATTGCAGCCCGGCGAACAGCTCGTTGGCGCCGGTCCCGTTGCCGCCGGCGATACGGTGCGCTGGATCATCGGCGATACCGAGAGCGGTTCAGGAGCGACGCGCCAAATCCACATCTTGGTGAAGCCGACCCGTGCGGACCTGATGACAAACCTGGTTATCAATACCAACCTGCGCACCTATCATATGGAGCTCCGCTCAACCGAGCGGACCTATATGGCGTCTGTCTCCTGGCAGTATCCGCAGGATCAGCTGATCGCATTGCGCCGACACAACGCCGAGGCGCAGGCCTCACAGCCTGTGGCCAGCGGCGTCGACCTCGCCAACGTCAACTTCCGCTATGCGATCGAGGGCGACCGCGCGCCGTGGCGACCGCTGCGCGCTTTCGATGACGGTCGTCAGGTCTTCATCGAATTCCCGCGTGGCATTGGCCAGGGGGAGATGCCGCCGCTGTTCGTGGTCGGTCCCGAGGGCAACACCTCCGAGCTGGTCAACTACCGCGTTCGCGGTCACCACATGATCGTCGACCGGCTCTTCGCTGCGGCCGAACTGCGCTTCGGCTCTGGCGATCGTCAGAAGCGCGTTCGCGTCACCCGCACCGACGGGAGGCCCGCATCGTGAGCAAGAATCCGCCCCGGAACGAGGAACTGCCGGACGACGATACGCAGCCCTTGACCGGCGAGTCGGTCAGCGCCGCGCCGATGCGACTGCGCGCCGAGCCGCCGCGTGTCACCCGGCTGTCGCGTAAGGTCCTCGCGGGCATCGGCCTCGTCGCCAGCGTCGGGCTCGGCGGTGCTCTCGTTTATGCGCTTCAAACCCGCGATGGCGGGCGCCCGAACGAGGAACTCTATTCAACGGAGAACCGCTCGACCGCCGATGGCCTCGCCGGGTTGCCGCGTGACTATAGTGGCGTCCCTCGCCTTGGACCGCCGCTGCCCGGAGATCTCGGCCGGCCCATCGTCGGCGCGCAGGAACGCGGCCAGCCCGTGCCCACGCCCGGCATCGCTACCTCCAATCCGGGCATCAGTCCGGAGGAACAGCGCAGGCTGCAGGAGAATGAAACAGCCAGGACAAGCCGTCTCTTCTCCGGCACCGAGACGCGTGCTGGCGCCTCAGCCGCAGTCTCCACCATCGCGCCGCCGGCGCTCCCCGACCTGGCGAGCCTTGGCCTCGCGCCGCCGCCAGCGACACCCTCGGCGCAGGACCGCCAGAACGCTTTTCTCAATGCGGCTACCGATCGCCGCACCGTTGCCGCTGATCGCGTTGTTGCTCCGGCGTCGCCCAACATCCTTCAGGCGGGCGCAGTCATCTCGGCGGCGCTCATAACCGGCATCCGTTCCGACCTCCCGGGCCAGATCACCGCACAGGTAACCGAGAACATCTACGATAGTCCGACAGGCCGCATCCTTCTGGTGCCTCAGGGCACACGCGTCATCGGCCAGTACGACAACAATGTGCAGTTCGGCCAAAGCCGCGTTCTGCTGGTTTGGAACCGCTTGATCTTTCCGAACGGCCGGTCGCTCATTCTGGAGCGTCAGCCAGGTGCAGACGCTGAGGGGTTCGCCGGCCTGCAAGACGGCGTCGATTATCACTGGCGGGACCTCGCGAACGCCGCAGGCTTGTCGACGCTACTCAGCGTCGGCGCCGAACTCGCAGTCGATGACGACGATCGCCTTGTCCAAGCGATCCGAAACGGAGGTCAGGATACGATCAACGATGCTGGCCAGCAGTTAGTGCGTCACCAGCTCAATGTTGCGCCGACCCTCACTATCCGGCCTGGCTTTCCGGTGCGCGTCATTGTGACGCAAGATCTGGTTCTCGAACCATATGGAGGGGTATGATGTCGAAGCTGAAGCTTGGACCCATCGCAGATGAGAAGCCGGTCAAGGTGCAGGTCGAACTACCCGCGACACTCCACCAGGACCTTGTCGACTACGGTGACCTACTGGGCCGCGAGCAGGGGCAGTCTGCTATCGAGCCCGCTAAGTTAATTGTCCCCATGCTACTGCGGTTCATCGCAACCGACCGGGGCTTCGCGAGGGCGAGACGAGGGAGCACACTCAACAACTAAACTGTGCTGCTCGGCAGAACGCTGGGGAGTGTATCGAAACACTTCAGCAGCAGCGGCAGGGCAGGATTTTCGTTGTCACGGGACGATATCATCGTGGCGGTAGGCGGACGCACTGCCGTGAACGGGATCAACGTGATGCCCGCCCGGGAGACCGCACTTGTGACAGTGACGCCAAACCCCTCCTCAACCATCGTCAACAGGGTCTCTCGGCTGACTTGGTGGATGGAGAGTTGAACCGCCCCTTGAACGGCGCCTACCATCCGGTGAAGCATGGCGGTAAGCTCGCGGCCGGCGCCATCCGAGCGAACGAGGAAGATTTCATCGCAGATTTCATCCCATGTGAGATGTTGCCGCGCTGCCAAATTATGGAGCGGAGATAGCGCGATGTACAAATCAGGTTCGCAAAGCCGTCGAACTCGAAAAACAGACCCAACAGTCGCGTTTAGGCTGATCGCTGCATCCAGCAGACCACGCTTCACGCCCATAGTGTTCGCCTCCGATGTACCTTCCTCCAGCTTGACTTCGATTGTCGGGTTGCGCCTTCGGAAGCGGCCGAGAACATCGATGATCGGGCACGCTGTAAAAGCTTCAAGCAATCCAAACCGTACAAACCCGGTCGTGGTCCGCTTGACGGTTCGAATTTCACTAGCGGCGTCACGAAGATAGCGCGCTCCCACCGAAGCCTGTTGGAGGAAGCGCTCCCCCTCAGGAGTCAGACCGACTCCCGATCGCGAACGTTCAAAAAGCGAAACGCCCAACTGACGTTCAAGCAACTGCACGCGTCGGCTCACTGTGGACTGCGCGATCGAGAGCCGTTCCGCAGCACGGCGAAAGCTTCCCGCCTCGGCGACATGGACTGCGTACTTCAGGTAGCGGAGGTCTAGCGTCAGATCGGGCATGATGCCTAGCCCTCGTTACTATCGATTTCCCTCGGCACACCAAGTTCTACGCTGCCAGCACCAGCAGATATCGCAACATAAGCGATCGCAGACCGGGAACCCGGGCCGCGCCTTCCGTTTAGCATAGCCACCTCCGGATCCCGTGGAAGATGTATGCGCCGTTCATGCATTTCTGCCTGAAGCGGAAACTGCTTCGCATGCGAAAGCTGGCCTTCCCTCGCGTTCTGAGCACATCCTTTTGGGTCATCTCTGCATTGCGATTTGATGCTTTGGCAGTAGGTCGCCAAAACCCAATTTCGCAAAAAAGCGTGATTGCGCCTGCCCAATGAGCTCAGCGATAGCATCGGCGCCCTTCGCTTGCCCGTCGACGAAGACGTGATCCGCCCGATCGCCGGATTGTAAGCGAAGCGCCTGTGCGAGATGTTCGCCGACTGATCGCACCGTGAGTTGGAGGCCGTTCTCCCGGTCGATATGCTCGATCCGCTGCGTCAGCGCAGGTAACCGGCCCGCGAGCCCAGCATATGCGGCATTCCGCTCCCGATCTTCGCCGCTTCTGGCATCGGCGAAATGATCGGTTCCGATGGGGAAGGCGCCCGGGACGAGAAACAGGCTCTCGATCCCGAACGGCCGAACCTCAAGCGCCATAGCCCGCGCGAGCGCGTCGCCTGCAGCTTTGCTAGCCTCGTAGACGCCGATGAAGGGCTCGGGGATGTAGGTCGTCGTGCTACCGACATAGACGATCGTTCCCCGACCCTGCGACCGCAACACCGGCAGAACTGCGCGATTGACGCGCAGCCAGGACACGGCGTTTGTGTCGAGTATCGAGATGAACTGGTCCGGCGTGAAGCTCTCCGCCATTCCATTCATCAGCATGCCGGCATTGTTGACCACCACGTCGAGCCTGCCGCACGAGCCGTGGATCTCTTCGACCGTAGCCACGCAGCTATCTTCGGAAAGAACGTCCATTTCAATCGGATGGATGCGGTCGTCGCCTTCCGCCCGTAGCGACCCGGCCGCCTCCGCATTGTGACCCTCTACCCCGCGCATGCCGGCGTAAACGATGTAGCCTGCATCGCGCAGCGCATCGGCGACCGAGCGGCCGATGCCCGACGCCGAGCCGGTGACCAGTGCCACTTGACGCTCTTCCGTACCGGCGGTCATGCCATGCCTCCATTGGCACGCACGCTCTGGCCGTTGATCCACTGGGCCTTCCCCGACACGAGCAACTCAATGGCGTCGGCGATGTCGTCGGGCTGTCCCAAGCGACCGGAGGGGGCACCCGCGGCCCGTGCGGCGATCTCCTCCTTGCTCTTGCCCTTCAGGAAGAAGTCGGTCTCGACCGGACCCGGCGCGACGCAGTTGGCGGTGATGCTGCGGCCTCCGACTTCCTTAGCGAGAATGGCGATCATGGCTTCGATTGCGGCCTTGGCGGCATTATAGATGCCATAGCCCGGGGGCTTGAGCGCTAGGGTCGTCGTCGAGATCGCGACGATCCGCCCACCATCGCGCAGCCTGCGTGCAGCCTGTACAAGGCAGAAGAATGTTCCCCGCAGGTTGACGGCCATCTCGCGGTCGAAATGCGCTTCGTCCGCTTCGGCGAAGGTGGTTGGTTTGAAGATGCCCGCGGCGGTCACCAAGACGTCGACGCCGCCGAAGTTCTCCTCCGCCTTATTGAACAGGGCCTCGACATCACCGGCGACCGACACATCGGCCTTCATAATTACAACCCTTCCGGGCAAGGTTTCGCTTTCGGCCAAAAGGGTCCGAGCATCCGTCTCGGACGATGAATAGCTTGCAACGACATTGAATCCGCTCGCGACGAGCCGCAGCACCGTCTCGCGGCCGATGCCGCCCGATCCACCAGTGACGATCGCGACCTGACCTGCACCGCTCATTTCTCGTCTCCCTCAGGAGCGACGGGCCAAGCGCCAATCTGGTTCAGGAAACCGAACCAATCCTCCATGTGCCAGGTGTAGGCAATTTGCGATCCTTCGAACGCGTGGAACTCGTGCAGGCGGATCGCGTAAGGCTTGCCGGTTGCAGCAACACCGAAGAAATCCTTCGAATGCGTACCGCGCATTTCGGCGCGAACAGCAGCCTTCTCGCCGCCGAAGACGACCTCCTTGATCTCGATCGTTAGGTCGGGGAGCGCTTGGCGCACGCCGTTGATAAACTGCTTCATCGGCTCGCGGCCGGGCTCCTGCCCCTGGTTACGGGGTTCTTCGTCCCAATCCGCGGTCAGTGCATGATCGAGTTCGGCCGCGTCGCCGGTCGAAAACGCCGCGTAAAACCGGCGCAAGGCTTCAAGGCATGCGTCCTGGACCGCACCCTTGGTGGTGGTGATGGCGTCCATAATGTGAATGTCCTCTTGATATCGTGTCATGGATCGCGCGCGGTTAGGAACCCGACGACGCGGTTGACGAAAGGCTGCGCGAGGAGCCGCGCCGAAAGAGCTGACCGACCCTTCCGATCGCTCGCTCACCTCTGCGGCTCGAAGATGATCTTGCCCTTGGCTTCGCCGCCTGCCTGGCGGGCGAAGGCGTCCGCGCCTTCTTCCAAGCCGATAATCCGGTCGACGCGCACCTTGATACCGTGGTCGGCGCGCTCCGCGACGTGTCCGAGCTTCGCTGCGTCGGAGGCGTGAAAAACGAACTTCGCCTCGACCCCTGCCTGGCGAGCGCGCTCCTCGTTGGGTGGCATCGGCGTAGCGATCAGCGTGCCGCCCTGCTTCAGCACCTTGAGCGAGCGCTCTTCGACATCGCCGCCGACCGTGTCGATGACGAGATCCATATCGAAAAGGTGATCCTCAAAGCGTGCGCAGCGATAGTCGATGACCGTCGCCGCGCCGAGACCTCGGACGTAGTCGGCATCAGCAGCCGAAGCAGTGGCGAAGACCTCCGCGCCAGCCTGTGCGGCGAGTTGCGCCGCGAAGGCACCGACCGGCCCGGCAGCGCCGTGCACGAGAACCCGCTGGCCCGAAGCGACCGCGAACTCCTCGAAAAGGATCTGCCAGGCCGTGCCGCCGACCGTGACTAGACCCGCGCTCTCGGCGAGTGGCATCGATGTCGGCGCGCGAACCAACTGGTCGGCAGAGACAACAGCATATTGAGCGAACGCGCCGCCCTGGGAGGGATCGAGCCGGGCGACGATCTCATCGCCCGGCTTCCAGCCCGACACTCCGTCGCCGATTGCCTCGATCGTTCCCGAGATGTCGGTTCCGGGTACGTAGGGAAATGCGACCGGGAAGAAGTCGGTCATGTAACCGGCGCGGATTTTGGTATCGAGCGGATTGAGAGCGGCACCCGCAATCTTCACGAGCACTCCACCCGTTTTCGCTTCAGGAACGGGCCGCTCGGCGACGACCGGTGCCTTGCCATAATCTGTGTATTCGAGGGCTTTCATATCGACTTGCTCCTTGACTGCCCGTCAAAGGTGGCAAGCTTTGCGCCATTGCGTAACCACATAATCCTGATATGACATCATCAGCGCTGCTTATGATATGGCGCGGGAAGGTTTGCGCCGATCGTGAATCTCAGCAGCATCGATCTCAATTTGCTCGTAGGGTTCGAGGCCCTCATGGCCGAGCGCAACGTGACCCGCGCCGCCGCGCGCGTCGGACGCACACAGCCCGCCATGAGCGGCACCCTGGCGCGCCTGCGCGAATTGACGGAAGACGAGCTCTTCATTCGTACGGCTGAGGGATTGCAGCCCACGCCGCGCGCTCTCGAACTGCACGAACCTGTCGGCAAGGCGCTGGCGCAGATCGAAGCGGCCTTCTCCTTCCGCGACCACTTCGAGCCGGAAACGGCGGAGATGGCGTTCACCATTGCTATGTCCGATCCGCCGACGATCTCGCTGCTTCCTGCCTTGTTCGAGCAGCTTACGCGCGCCGCGCCAGGCATCATCATGCATGTGCGCGGCTTCGATAACCGCGATGAAGCAATCGCTCTGCTCGACAGAGGTGTAGCGGACGTCGCGATCGGCGTCCCGCCGACGGAAAAGGCCGGTCGTATCCTTTCTCGTCCGCTATTCGAGGATGGGTTCGTTACGATGATGCGGCGCGGTCACCCCGCTGTAGGAGGCGATCTAACCCGGTCCGACTTCCTCGCCTGGCCGCATGTCCTGTTCTCCCCCGAGGACGACCGGTTCGGGATCGTCGATGAGCGCCTCGAGCAATTGGGCTTGCAGCGCAACCTCGTGCTCACCGTGCCTAACGCCTTCGCCGCCGCGCTCGTCGTGGAGCGGACCGATGCCTTTTGCACGATGCTGACTGGTCTCGCGCATCAATTCGAGGCGGCGGGCAAGGTCGTTCTCGCCAAAACCCCGCTTGATCTCCCGTCCGCGCCGTTCACGATGAATTGGCATCGACGCAACGATGCCAATCTCGCCCAGCGCTGGTTCCGGGGCCTGATCGGCAAGACCGCGATGAGACGCTCGCGCTTGCCCTGACTGGGCGAGAAGATGGCCCGCCTGGCCAAACGAGCCTAGAGGTTGCGCTCCGCCAGCCATTCGGCGATCGCGCGATTGGTCCCTTTCGGATCTTCGAGCGCCAGTTGGTGGCCAGCGTCGATCACGACCTCTGTCAAATCCGAACAGTCCTCGCGCATGGGTTCGGCGAGTTGGCTATGGACCGTCTCGCAGACCTCGTCGCGACCGCCATGCACAAAGAGAATCGGCATGGAGAGGCGCGCGAAATCAACAGCCTCACGAGCGTATTCGATGTTCGCGTCGTCGTTGAGATACCAGGCGATCGGACCCGAGAAGCCGTTTGCGGCGAAGTCGTGTGCCATTTCTTCGACATAGGCTCCGTCGAGCAGCAGGTTATCGCCAGGGATGTGGGCGAGTTCCACGCCACCGAATAGACCGCCGCGCTGGCGGCTCGTGGCCGAGAAGGCCGGTCCACGCTTTTCGGGCAAGGAAGGACTGGGCTGGAACACGAGCCGCAGGATGCCGGCGGGATCCATCTCCATAGCGCGCGCGACCGGAGTAAAGTGCTCGCGGAAGGCTAGCCAATAGTCCCACTGCCCCACGGGGAAGGTGTCTACCGGGTAGATGTCCCGGTCCACGAGTGGGACGAGGCTCGGCAGGGCGAAGCCGCGGGCAATGTAGGGGATGCTCGCGCTCGCCACGCCGCGGCATCGCTCGGGATAGTGCGCGGCCAGTGCCCAGACGACGGGGCTGCCCCAGTCGTGACCGATCCAGACTGCCGGCGCGCCGCCGAGGCTGTCGTGTAACTCAACGAGGTCTGCGACCGTCTCGCGGTTGCTGTAGGCGGCGACGTCGCTCGGCACGGACGATGCGCCATAGCCGCGCATCCACGGTGCGATGCAGCGCCAGCCCTGCTCGGAGAAGTATTCGATCTGGCGGATCCACACGAACGGCGCTTCGGGCCAGCCATGGACGAAGATCATCAGCGGGCCGTCGGCAGGTCCCGCCTCGAGATAGGCGGTGCGGTGTCGGGCGGTCTCGAATGTCTTTCTCTCAATCATCGGACGAACTCCTTTTCCGGTATGGGCGAGCGGCGCTTGCCCGTCAGGTCTGTGGCAGCGCGGTGGCGTCGAGCGCGGGTTGCGGCACACCAGCGGACCGGAGCGCATCGAAGTGCGCGATGACGTTCGTCATGCAGACGTCCATGCAGCCCGTCCACTGCGTGCCGACGAAGAGGCGAAGCGGGAGCTTCGGGAGACGGTTCTTGGCGCGGAGGGTGTAGGTCCAGCGCACCTGCGCTCCGGCATCGGTCTCCTCGAACCAGAACTCGCCTTTCGCTTCGACCATCAGGTGCTTCAGTGCGAAGCTCGGGTCGCTCACCCGGTACGCGAAATAGTGTGACCGATCATAATGGGTCACGCCCTCGCGCACAGTGCTGCCGTCGAGCAGATGGACGATGCGCCGCGGGCCGGGCTGATCCCAGGGGCCGGTGATGTCGGAAGTGTGCGATATCCCGGGCACAAGTCCGTAACCGGTCAGGATCTTCGGCAAAACGTCCTCGGCCGCGACGAAGTCGAACACGTCGCGGATCGCGCCGGGGACGAGAGCTTCGCGCGTAATTGGTACATCGTTCGGATTCCGCGCGGACTGGGCGGTGCGGGTCATGGCGAAACTCCTCCGTGATGGGCTGGAGATTAGGGGTTACCCGAGCAGCGAATAGACGATCGATTGGGACGTATCGTCTCGCCACAGAGACAATCGCAATTGCCGCCGACGTTCAACCAATGAAACGGTACGTTCGAAGTCGGCGCCTAGTGCGCGCGAGGCGGACCCTTAATTTGAAAGGCGTTCCACCCCAATCGCGAAGGACACATCATGATCTATTCGACCGCTGCCGTGCCAGTGAACCCCGATCGCGAGACTCCGCTCACCCGCGACCAGATCTGGCAAGGGCTTGAGCGTAAGGCGCGCGACGCGCGGCTGTTCCTTCCGCCTGGTGTCTGGACGCGCTGCGAAGTGACCGAGGAAAGTGCCACCCATTTCGTGCGCGAAGCGACCATCGGGAACGAGGCCGTGCGCGAGATCATCGCGCTCGAACCGCAGTCCAAGGTGACCTTCTTCCAGGCCAGCGGCCCACGTGAAGGCGCAATCATCAACGAGTTGTTCGAGGATGAAAAGGGCGCGCTGCAGCTCAAGTTCTACTGCTATCTGGGTCTGCGCGGCAAAGAGCCCGGTGGGCCGGAAGAACAAGCCGAGCAGGCGCAGTTCGACAGCGGCAAAGGCTACAAGGCTGCGCTTCCCTCGACGCTGAAGCGCACCCGCGAGATGCTCGCGGACGGCTCGCTCTAGAAACGCCTTCTTACCCACGTCTTGAAAACGGAACAACGTTCCGCATATAATCGGCCATCGCTTCGGCGCTCTTGCCGGAGACAAGGAGATCCCAATGCCAGCACATGCCAACCCAACCATCCGGTCGGGTGCCATGGACCTTGCACCCGCGCTGTCCATGGGCCCTCTCTCGCTTCCGATCGAAGGACGCGGCGAGGATCTGACCTACCGGGTGACCGCTCCCGCCGAGGGCGGCAGCCTGCCGGTGATCCTCTTCTCGCACGGGAATGGGCAATCGCTCTATACTTACGGCCCGCTCGTCAATTACTGGGCGTCTCACGGCTTCGCGGTTATCAACCCGACTCATCTGGACTCGCGGATGATCGCGCTTGCCGCGGACGATCCGCGCCGTCCCCAACTCTGGCGGCACCGCGAGCAGGATATCCTCGCGCTGCTCGACAATCTCGACGCGATCGAGGAGGCCGTCGCCTTTATTAAAGGACGGATCGACCGGGACCGCGTCGCCGTGGCGGGGCATTCCTGGGGTGCGCAGACCGCTAGCATGTTCCTCGGCGCGACGCATCCCGATCCCGATGACGGGTCGACCGTCTCGTTGAGCGACGGGCGCGTAAAGGCCGGCGTGCTGTTTGCGGTGCCTGGGACCGGCGGAGACAATCTGAGTGAGTTCGCTACGCAGAACTTCCCGTTCATGCACCCGGACTTCTCCGGCCTGCAGACCCCGACCCTCGTGGTGGCGGGCGAAAACGACAATGGCGCGATGACCGTCCGCGGTCCCGACTGGTGGCGCGAAGCCTACGACCTCAGCCCTGGCGCCAAGGCGTTGTTCGAGGTCCGTGGCGGCGAGCATTCGCTCGGGGGCATTCCGAATTACGAAGCTCGTGAGACGACCGATGAAGACCCGGCGCGGGTCGCTGCTGTCCAGAGTTTATCGACCGCCTTCCTGCGCAGCACCCTTTCGGGTTCGGACGAAGCGTGGCGCTCGGCGGTCAGCGACGTGACCGATGCGCCCGTTCCGCAGGGCACCATCGAACAGAAGTAGATCGAGCGCGCGTTGCGCTTCGATCGCCGCTGCGGGCGGACTGCGAACCTCGTCAGTTTGCCCGCAGCCCATCGATCAGGATTTCCAGCATCCGTTCGCCGAGACCTGTGTCCTCGGGCGCCACGAGCCGAGCGACCGCCTTGACGAGATCGTCGGCCGTCACATCAGCCCTGATCGCCTTCACTTTCCGCACCTCTGCAAGCAGGCCGTCGAGTGCGGGATAAAGCCGCTCCTCAAAATGCACCGGAAGCCCTGCATAGGCGGAATCGCCCGAATGCAGCGCGGTCGAAAAGCCGCGCTTCGTCATGATGAAAGCCGCGAACCGCCGCAGCCAGTCGGCGAGCGCCTCGAAAGGCGGCTGTGTCCCCGCGAGTTCGCCGGCCGCCCGCGCGCAGGCATCGATCTCCTGGCGAAACACGGCCGCGATGAGGTCGGCGCGGGTCGGAAATCGTCGGTAGAGCGTGCCGACACCGACATTGGCTGCCTGCGCGATCGTGCGGTTCGGCACGTCGATTCCTTCGGCGGCGAAGAGATCGCGCGCAGCTTTGATGACTGCTTCTTCGCTGCGCTTCGCGTCGGCGCGCAACCGATTCGATGGCGCCATGGCCTAAGACGCTTCTATCCGCTCAATGCGGCCGCGAATTCGGCCGGTGTGGGGGAGACTTCGAAGGTAGGCGTGCTATCGTCGATCGTCAGCCACTCCTGCTTCTGACGCGTCCAGATGTGCACGGCGGGGCTGACATCGCGGCTCCGGTCGAGCGTACCAACCCGTAGCACAAGCATGTTCGGCAGCGCTTCGTTCCTGTTGACGATACGAGTGAGGCAGACTGCGCACCCGATATGGTCGGATGGCCTCGCCTCCTGTCCTTCGGGCAGGCGGAAGTCATGCACACTTCCTTCGATCGAAAGCGCATTTTGGGCTACGATCGCATGGAGCGCGAACGCGCTGCCGCTCCACGTCTGACAGTCGAGGCAGTGGCAGGCATAGGTCAGCGGCAGATCATCGCTCGCCAACTCGTACCGAACCCCGCCGCAGCGGCAACCACCTTCCAAACTCATGCAGAACTCCTTTTAGTGTCTCATGTGTGGAACGGAGCGTGCCAATCAAGCGGCTTATCTCCGGTTCTTTGAACATATATCTCATCTTTCAGAGAGACGGAACAGCATTCCGTATCCATCAATGAAGGAAAACTGACATGAAGAAGAGCGGCAACACCATCATCATCACCGGCGGCGGCTCGGGCATCGGTCGCTTGCTGGCGCAGCGGCTGCACGATGCGGGCAATAGCGTCATCATCGCGAGCCGTGACACGGCGGCGCTCGCTCAGACGGCGCAGGGATATGCGAACATGCACACGCTGCCGCTCGACCAGACAGATCCGGCCAGCATCGATGCCTTCGCGCAGCGGATCGCCAGCCACTTCCCTCAGGCCAACGTGCTGATCAACAATGCCGGCATCATGCGTATGGAAGGCACTCTCGCTTCCAAGCGCGATCTTGCTGACGCGGAGGAATCGGTCACCAACAACCTCCTGGGTCCGATCCGGCTCACCAACGCACTGATCGACCATCTGGTCGCGCAGCCGGATGCGGCGCTCGTCAACGTGACCTCGGGGCTCGCCTTCGTGCCCCTGGTGATCGCGCCGACCTATTCGGCGATCAAGGCCGGCATTCACAACTACACCGTCTCGCTGCGCGCGGTGCTCAAGGACAAGGTGGAGGTGATCGAGATCGCCCCGCCAGCACTGCGCACCACGCTGACGCCGGGACAGGAGAACAACGAGCGCTTCATGCCGCCCGAGGTATTCATCGACCAGGTCATGGAGCAGATGCAGCGCGATCAGACGCCGACCGAGGTGCTGGTAGAAGAGGTCGACTTTATGCGTCGGGCGGAGAAGGAGGATCGCTTCGAAGAAACGGTCGCCGCGATCAATCCCTTCCTCGCCAACTAACACGCAACGGATATCGGCCGGACTCTCGGCCTGCGAAACCGGGCGGCCCAGCGCCGTCCGGTTTCGTTGCATACGCGAAAGCCCCTATCATCTTCGGTATTGACTGTTTCGCTGGCGAGGCGAAGTGTGCAGCTTTCCGCTTAACTGTCCTGCAGGTGAAACCTGGATCACGTGGCGCTTGCCAATTTCAACCTCGTTGCCCGCCACGGCGGCTTCAGTAAGGCTGCCCGCGCCGCAAATCGCCCCAAGGCAACGCTGTCGCGCCGGGTGGCGGAGTTCGAGGCTGGCTTGGGCCTGCGCCTGCTCGAGCGGGGCGGCCGCGATCTCAAGCTCACCGAGAAGGGGCGCGCACTCCACGAACGTAGTGCCAAGCTGCTGACCGATCTCGACGAGACCGTCGCGGCGATCGCCTCGGGCGGCGAGACGCCGCGTGGGCACATGAAGATCAGTGCGCCGCTGCTTTTCTGCCAGATCGCGATGGGCGAGGTCGCGGCCCGGTTCTGCGCCGCCTATCCCGAGGTCCAGCTTGAGAAATTACTGTCGCACGCTGGCGCACAGAGACTGCTGAACGCGGGGTTTGAGCTGCGCCTCATTTCGTCAGTCGCGCTCGCCCGCACACGCGAGGCACTGCACAACGGTTGGGACAAAAACGATTCCAAAGATGCGCAGGTAATCTTGCACATGTTGCGGATCGGCGCGACGCAGCGCTATGTCGATCCGCTGGCGCCGGAATCAAGGACCTGCAGGAACTGTCGAAGATTCACGAGACGATTTCCAAAGCCAAGACGCAAACCTGGCACCAGATCCTCACCCGCTATTTGCCGCTCTACTTTCCCGAGATCGCCCGCTTCGCTGGCAACAGCAGGTCCAACCGGTTTTTTGCACTTATCGAGCGCTTTCCGGCGCCTGCCAGTATCATGGCACTCGACCGTGAGGCGTTCTCAGCGGAAGCTTGCCCGCTCATCGGTCGCAAGGTCTCCAAGGCACGGCTCATCAACGATATTTACGAAACGGCCTGCGCTTCCGTCGCTCTGCCGGTCCCAGAGGACTCGGCAGCCATTACGATGTTCCGTATGATCATCGCGCAGGCGCGCAGTCTCATCCAGCAGCGTAATGAGATCGAGCGTCTTGCGCATGCCAGGCTGGCCGAGCATGTCGATTACCAGTTGCTGCGCAAGATTCCTGATATTGGCCCGATTAACGCGCTGACCATCCTGGCGGAAGCCGGCGATCTGCGCCGGTTCAATCATCATCGCCAGTTTCTGAAATTCTGCGGCTTGATCTCGCGAGGTGTCAGTCAGGCACGTTCAGTGCTCGCACAAAGCTGTCCACGTACGGCAATGCACGATAGCGCCGGACCTTCTAAATGGCTGCTCAGGTGGCCGCGCGTCAGCGTGACGATAGCTTCCGCGATGCTCGAACGATATGTCGCCGGGCACGCGGACCTAACACTAGCTATTCCGTCTGCCATCGAACAAGACAGTGGCTAGAGCGATTTTCGACCGTTATGAATCGTCGAGGGATTCCCACCGTGCGCGATTTCTGATTCAGAATCCGTGCTGGTGAAGGAGGCCGGCATGGATGGGACAACCTCTATCGATGGATTTGCGCAGGCGGCTTCTGACGGCGATCGATGATGGGATGAGTTGCCGTGCTGCGGCGGCTCGCTTCGGGGTCGCGCCCTCGACGGCGATCCGCTGGCAGGATCAGCGGCGCATGACCGGCAACTTTGCTCCCAAGCCTCAAGGTGGCGACATGCGCTCGCGCCGGGTCGAGGAGCGGCGAGCGGAGATCCTCGCCGTGTGGGAGGCGCGCAAGGACATCTCGCTGGAAGAACTGCGCCTGGCGCTGCTCGAGCTTGGCCTGGAGGTCTCGGTGGCCGGGCTTCACCGGTTCTTCATTCGTCACGGTATGACGCGCAAAAAACGTATGGCCCACCCCGTCTGCAAGAGTGAAATTGGACGACGTGCTGGTCTGCATCAACGTATCCGGTCTCAAGGCTTCAGCCCTGGCCAAGATGGATCTCGCGCGTCACGGGCCTCATAAAGACGGGGGTGTCGAGCACCACATTTTTGCCCAGGCTGTCGCGACGCGGGGTCAACCGTTACGCCATCTGTCCTTCACCTCCACAGACATCGTGAGCGGCGTCGGCGCTGAGCAGAGCCGCTATTCCTGGTCAGGCTGCCACGGGCGTCTGACGATCAAAGCTGCGTCCATGACGGAGCACGGCCCATGCGGTCCGTGCCAGCTTCGCGGCGAGCGCCACCACCACGACGTTGGGGTGAGCACGTGCGACCAGCCGGCGCACCCACTCGCCCGTCGGCGTGGCCTGCCTGACGAAGTGCGCCATGGCCGCACGCGCGCCGTGAATCAGCTGCACGCGAATGTACTTGTTCCCTCGCTTGCTGACGCCAAGCAGCCTGGTTTTGCCGCCGGTGGAGTGCTGGCGTGGCGTCAGGCCAAGCCACGCTGCCAGATCTCTTCCCCTCGCAAAGGCCGAGCCGTCGTCGACAGCGGCGAGCAGCGCGGTAGCGTTGATGACGCCGATACCCGGGATGGTGGCGAGCGCGCGAGCTTGAGCGTCGTCACGGGTAAGTGCCGCAAGCTCGTCGTCATAGCTCTTGATCCGCCGGTCCAGACTCGCCCACTCGTCCCGTAGGTCGCCGAGCAGCCGGACCGCTCGGACGCTGATCGGGAGCTCACCGTTCATCAGTTCGTCCAGCCGCTGAACAAGGGATGCCCGACGCTTGGGCAGAATGATGCCGCGTTCGAGCAGAACCGCACGGAGCTGATTGGTCAGGCGGGTCCGCGAGGTCACCAGCCGTTGCCGAGCCCGGTGCAGCACCTGCAAGTCGAGCTGCGCCTCGGTCTTCAGTGTCACCAGCCGCATGGTCGGCCGAGTCGTCGCCTCGGCGATCGCTTCCGCGTCACGATCGTCGGTCTTCTGAGCCTTAACGTAAGGCTGGACATACTCGGGCGACATCAGCCGCACCTCGTGTCCTTGCGCCTGAAACGTCCGTCCAAGGAAATGCGCCCCGCAACAGGCTTCCATAGCCACGACGCAGGCCGGCAGCTTGGCCACAAACACGATCACGCCTTCCCGCGTCATCCGCCGTCGCAGCGCTACGGCGCCGCTGGCATCCAGACCGGCCAGGCTGCAACTGTTCTTGCCGAGGTCAATTCCCAGCACGGCGACGGGCGTCTTGATAATGGTCAGCTTCTCCTCTGTACGACGCCAGCCTGCGCCGGTGGTGAGGGGTGGGCCATCCATAAAGACTGGCCATACGATCGAGCAGGACCGCCCCGACGTCCTGAGCCAGCGGCATGACTGGTTCGATGGCCAACCGACCTCGCCCCCGAACGGCTCGTGTTCATCGACGAAACCTGGACCGCGACCAACATGACCCGCAGCCATGGCCGCTGTGCCAGGGGCGAGCGCCTGCGGATGGGCTTCCCGCACGGCCACCGCAAGACCACCACGCTGGTCGCGGGTCTGCGCATGACCGGCATGATCGCGCCGATGGTGCTGGACGGGCCGATCAACGGCGATTGGTTCGAAGCCTATGTCACCCAGGTGCTCGTGCCCGAACTGCGGCCCGGCGACGTTGTCGTGCGGCTATGATCCACACTGATCGAAAAGCGCTCTAGCCTCCACGATCCAGGGCGCGGCCGCGGTCGTTCGACGCGCGCCATCGAGGTGAGGTCGCGGAACCGAGATCGGGCCGGAAACTGTTCAGGCAGGCGGGGTCAGCTACAGACACCCGGCCCGCCGCACGGCCCCGGCGACAAAAGCCAGGACCGGCCTGGCCCGACGCCATCAAGCTCCCGCCCCGCGGACGTCAGCCCTGTGCCAGCCACTCGCGTTCCGAGACGCGCAGCGCCGTCACGGCTTCAGGGCGGTCAACGCCGGGAAGGTCGTCGCGCAGCGGTATGCCCGCAAGCGAGAGGACGTAGCTGAGATGACGATAGGACGGCCGGTATTGCTTCAGCTTTTCCGTGTCGATCTCGGGGACTTCCTTCGGGTTCATCGGCTCGAGAACATCCCGGATATAGACGGCGTGCTTGGCGGCGATGAGCCATTCGCCGTCGATCCGCTGCAGACGCGACATTATCCGGGTAAAGCTCGTCATATGCGCCTCGATTCCTTGGATCGGCAGAACCTGGTGCACGGCGGTCGAGCCCTCGGCGATCGCGCGATCACCATTTACCCAGATCACGACAGGACTAAGAGAATCGAAGCTGATGAGTCTGCTGGAACCCCGGGCGTTGGCGACCTGCTTGCGCCCTTGATCGACGAAGTCCTTTGCACTGCCCTTGAACCAGGATGCCTCGATGAACGCATCGGGCGTGAAGCATGCTTGCTCGGTGTCGAAGTCGTGGGTTTCGCGGCCGAAGCGCTCGCGCAACAGGACCTGCTCGATCGCAACCCTATCGAGCATGCCGGCGGCATCCTTGAGATGGCCTCCACCGCCGGGCGGTGGCGGGGTCTTGCCAGTGCCCGCCTTGGCTCTGGGGGCTGCGGTCGCCGATCTGGCGGCGAGCGGGGCCAGCGCGGCCACGAGGCCACCGAGAAGAAGGTTTCGCCGGCGATAGGATTTGTCGGTCACTCTGATTCCCTCCTGAAATATTCTGTAGTTCGTGCCTAATGTCAGTGTGTAAGCGGCGCAGGGCAGAAGCAGCGCCGTGGCGGCAGGGCTACGACGGCCGGTTGCACCGATGTCAGCTTTCCACGCGCGTTCCAGGCCGCCTGGCGGCGTCCTCGATCGCATCAATCACACGATGGAGCGCGACGGCGTCATCGAACGTCGGGGCGGATCGCGTGCTGTGTTCGATATCGTCGGCCATGCGCTCATAGAGCCGCGCGACATTGCCGGTCACCGGATCGGCCGGCAGGTCTCCCACCATTTCCTGTGGTATATCGATAGGGCTGAAGAGCTTATCGTCGCCTCGGGCGACCTCGAGCAACAGCGGGACCATCTGGACATGGCCGAGCGGCGCTCGGATACGAATATCGCCTTTCGTTCCGTTGATTTCCCATAGAAAGCCTTGCCCATCGCGTGGCGCGCCGCCGCGATAATGGAGCGATAACGGCGCGCCGTCGATCAAGGTCGCACTGACGAGGACCTGGTCAGGCGCCGTGACCGGGAGGCTCTCTTCGGTTCCAGCGACGATCGTTACGGGTCGTCGGGTGGCGAGCACGGACGCCACCGCACCGATCTCGCCTAGAACCTCGCGCACGGCGGCAAGCGTGTGGCCAACGGGAATTGTCAGCATGGTCGCACCATTCGCGGCGTCTAGCTGGTAGGCCTGGACCTTCTTGTCCTGGATCGGGCCACCCCAAGCGCCACCGCGGCCGACAAGCGTGGAGGACAGGATATCCCCGACATAGCCATCGGAGAGCAGCTGTTTCAGATGGAGTATTGTCGGCGAGACGCGGGCCTGCGTCCCGACAACACCGAGCACATTGGCCGATCGTGCGAGCGCTGCCATGTCCTCGGCTTCGACCAGCCCGTTGCCAAGCGGCCATTCACAATAGACGTGCTTTCCCGCCTCAAGCGCAATGGTTACCAACTCGCGGTGAAAAGGCACGCGGACGGTGACGGTGACGATATCGACTTCCGGCGCCGTCACCAGCGCCCGAGCGTCGGCAAACCCCTTCGAGATGCCCGACGCCGCGGCGGCCTCGCTGGCGCTCTCAGGGCTGCTATTCGCGACACCGATGATGTCGAACCGATCGGCCAGCGCACGCAGGGCCGGGATATGAGCGCGAGAGGCCCAGCTGCGTCCGGGCTGAAGGCCAATGATTCCGACTCCCAAGCGCTTATTTTTCATCGGACATCCTTCCTGCCAGAACTTCTGGCTGATCCAATATGGACCATCGTGCCGAGCGCGCGGCGGGCGCCTGATCTGAGAAGCCGAGGCTATCCCGCGCCTCGCCCCTGAGTCAAGATGGACCTGTTCGTCCATCTTGATATCAACTTGTTTCGTCGCATCTTCCGGGCCTTGCCTTCGTAACTGTGGCGGCTTGGCCGGCGTTGTGGCCTGGCACGCCACCGCGAAATTGCACGCCAGCACTGGAGAAAGCTCCCATCTGCTTTGCGCGGTTCTATTGCGGCTGCCGCCCTGCCCAAGCTGGTCATCCGGTTCGGTCCTCCCCAATGAAAGCCAGTATCTTGCCCCTGTTGCGACCGGTCATCATACCTTCGAACGCTGTGGCGATCTGGTCCATTCCCGACACTATCTCCTCATCATGAGTCAGCTGGCCCGCCAACACCATGGCGGTCAGCGCCTCCAGCGCCCCGGGGAAGCGCGCGCGATGGTCAAAAATAATGAAGCCTGTCCAGCTGAGCGCGCGCATAAGTATCTCGCGCTCGTTTCGCGGTCCCGTTGGTATCGGCTTCCACGCCGGAGTTGCAGCGGTGCCGCACTGAATTATTCGCCCGTGCCGGCGCATCGTGCGGAGGGCGATGTCAGCAATGGTGCCGCCAGCATTGTCAAAGAAGATTGTGAACCCTTCGGGCGCAACATTTTCCAGATCTTGGGCCAGATTTCCGGTCCGATAGTTCAGCGCCTGATGATAGCCGTAGCGCGCCACGCAGCGCGCCGCCTTCTCATCGCTTCCCGTGAGACCAACCACCCGTGCCCCGCTCATCCGGGCGAGCTGTCCGACGACGCTCCCGACAGCGCCTGCGGCCGTGGTGACCAGAAGTAGATCGTCCGCACAAGGCGAAGCAAGCTGTCGCAGCGCCAGCCACGCCGTTATCCCCGGCATGCCGAGCACGCCTGCATAGAGGGAGATGGGGGTCTGCGGATCACGGATTTGGGAGAACAGGTCGTCATGCCCGGCGACGGCATAATCCTGCCAGCCGAAACGCCCATAGACGATGTCGCCCGGCACCACCGTCTCGTCGCGACTATCCACGACAATCCCGACGGCCAGGGCCCGCATTGGCGCTCCGAACGGGGTGAGAGCGGTATCTGCCGCCCAGCCGCGCTGCGCAGGATCCGCCGACAGATAGAGGTTGCGGACGAGAAATCCGCCCTCACCGCAAGTGGGGACGGCCCCCCGCAAGCATTCGAAATCTGATGCGCGAGGGGTTCCGGCCGGACGCTGCACGAGTGCCATCTGGCGATTGACCGTCGGCAGCGTATGTGGCGGAATGAAAGCGTCCCTCATAGCGACCATTCGGCTAGAGATAACCTCCGGTGCGCCGAGAAGCGGTGTTTCAGTCTTTCCTGGAACGGGCGCCTCCCCGCCATGCCTGCCGGCACACGCGCGGCGGGCGTGCCGGCCGGGGCCACAAGGACGAACGGAGTCATGCGATCATCTCGGCGCCATTCTGATCGCGCCGTCCAGCCGGATGACCTCGCCGTTGAGCATCGGATTGGCGACGATGCTTTCAACGAGTTGAGCATATTCCTCCGGCTTGCCGAGGCGGCTCGGAAACGGGACCTGCTTGCCGAGCGAATCCTGGGCATCCTGCGGTAGCCCTGCCAGCAACGGCGTCCAGAAGATGCCAGGTGCGATCGCCATGACGCGGATCCCATAGCGCGCGAACTCGCGCGCAACAGGGAGCGTGATCGCGACGATGCCGCCCTTCGACGCCGCATAGCCGGCCTGGCCAATCTGGCCGTCATAAGCGGCGACCGAGGCGGTGTTGACGATGACGCCGCGCTCTTCCCCGAGGGTCTCAGCATCGTGCAGGCGTTCGGCGAAGGCGGCGAGAACGTTGAGGGTTCCAACCAGATTGATCGTAACGATCCTCGAGAAATCGGCCAGAGCACTTGCCTTGCCGTCACGACCGATGACCTTGCCCGGGGTGGCGACGCCGGCACAATTGACGAGGACCCGGGCGACGCCATGCGCGGCCTCGGCCTGAGCCACCGCGGTCTTAACCGCCGCCTCGTCCGCGACATCGACCAAGGCGAAACGTGCGCCGATCTCCTTGGCCTTTGCGTCCCCCAAGTCGGCATTCATATCGAAAATGGTGACGTTCGCGCCGCCATGGGCAAGTCGATCGGCCGTGGCCGCGCCTAGTCCGGACGCGCCACCTGTCACGATCGCTGCAACCTGGCTTAATTCCATCTGGTCCTCCTCAGAGCAGTTCAAACGCCATCGCAGTGGCTTCGCCTCCGCCGATGCAAAGGCTCGCCACCCCGCGGCGACCGCCCACTTTGCGCAAAGCCGCAAGCAGCGTGGCGATGATCCTCGCGCCCGAGGCGCCGATCGGATGGCCAAGTGCTGTCGCGCCGCCATGGATGTTGAGGCGGTCGTCCGGGAGGTCCAGATCCCGTGCCGCGATCATGGCGACGGCCGCGAATGCTTCGTTGACCTCGAAGAGATCGACGTCCGCTACGGACCATCCGGCTTTTCCGAGTACCGCGCGAATGGCGTGAACTGGGGCCGTGGCGAACTGATCCGGGGCATGAGCAAATGCCGCTGTTCCCGCGACGCGTGCCAGCATGGGCATGCCATGGCTTCGCGCCACGCTTTCGCGCGTCAGCACCAACGCCGCGGCGCCATCGGAGATGGATGCCGAGCTCGCGGCCGTGATCGTGCCGCCGAACGCGAAGGCTGGCTTGAGCAAAGCGATTTTATCGGGACGCGCGTTGCCGGGTTGTTCGTCGGTGTGCACCTGCATCGGTCCGGAACGCGTGGGCACGGTCACCGGAATGATTTCGTCGGCGAAGGCCCCGCTTTCGAGGGCATTGCGCGCCCGGGTCAATGACCGAACGGCATAAGCGTCCATCATTTCGCGGGTGAACTGATAGGCGTCGGCAGTGTCCTGAGCAAAAGCGCCCATGGGCTTGCCTGCCGTGTAGGCATCCTCCAGCCCGTCCATCATCATCGTATCGATGACGCGATCATGGCCGATGCGTGCGCCGCCGCGATGCTTGGGCAAAGCAAAGGGGGCATTGGTCATGCTCTCCATGCCGCCGGCAATAATGATGTCTGCGGCTCGCGCATGCAGCGTTTCAGTTGCCATGATTGCGGCCTGCATCCCTGATCCGCACATCTTATTCACCGTGGTCGCCTGAACGCTCGATGGAAGGCCGGCGCCGAGCGCGGCTTGGCGGGCCGGCGCCTGGCCAAGCCCGGCAGGCAGGACGCAGCCCATGTAGATCCGCTCGATCGCGGCGATCGGAGCGGCGGCGCGATCGACGGCGGCGCGTACGGCTGCGGCGCCCAGTTGCGTCGCCGTGAGTTGGGATAGCGCGCCTTGGAAGCCACCCATCGGAGTCCGGGCGTAACTGGCGATCACAACGGGTTCAGTTTTCATTGGAATACTCGCAATCAGACAATGGGATCCGGCCATCTTGGCAGCGACATGAACTGGCCGTAGTTGCCCCTGAAGAAGATCAGCGGTCGGCGATCGTCGGCGAGTGCCAGCGTCTCCACCGCGCCGAGAACGAAATAGTGATCGCCCGCATCCTGGATGGCGTGACGCGTACACTCTATCCAGCCCACGGCCCGGTCGATCATCGGCAATCCGGAAGCGGACATATGATGGGCTACGCCGGCAAATTTATCTTCGGTCTTCGATGCGAAACGCTGGCAAAGATCGACTTGGTTGTCGGCCAATATATTCACGCAGAAGCGGGGCGATTTCTCGATTTTCGTCCAGCTTGCCGAAGTCTTGGCGGGGAGGAAGCCGACGAGTGGTGGATCGAGCGACACCGACAGAAAGGATCCGACCGCCATGCCGGCTGGTGCGCCATCCTCAAGCACGGTCGTAATGATGCAGACGCCCGTTGGGTGATGGCCAAGGACGTGGCGGAACTGCTGCGGGTCCACTACGCTCATGGCTTTGGCCGGGTAGTTGGCGACACCGTTTGGGCGCCGCACGCGCCTCGCGCCATGAAAGAGATGTTCGTCGCCATCATCGAAGGTCTCCCCCGGCGAGGCTGTCGGTGGTCGCAAGCTGTTCAGCAAGGGACCGGCCAGTTAGCCTGGCGCACTGCGCCGCGACCGCGCGCCGTCCTTGATTGCCCGTCACCACGACCTGCCCCTCAACTGCAGAGCAACAGCGGGTCGGCGATATGCTCGCGCAACGACTGCATGAAGTGCGCGGCAACGGCCCCATCGATCGCGCGGTGATCGAAACTAGCCGTCAATGCGACGACGGTGGCGAGGGCAATCTCGCTTCCCACTTTCCAGGGCTGTTCGATCCCCGCGCCAACGCCAAGGATGAGCGCCTGCGGCGGATTGATGACGGGGACCATCTCATCGATACCGAACATCCCGAGATTTGAGATCGAGACGGTGCCGCCTTGATAGTCCTCAGGCAGCAGCTTGCCGTCTCGCGCCTTGGTGGCGAGCGTCTTGCTCGCCTGCGCGATGCTCGACAGTGAGAGCGTGTCCACGCCGCGGATCACCGGCGTGATGAGTCCTCCGTCGATAGCGACCGCCATCGCGATATCGACTCGCCCGAAGCGGTGAAGGTCGTCGCCTCCGAATTGGACATTGGCATCGGGAACGGCGATCAGCGATTGGGCCATCGCCTTCATCACCATATCGTTGACGCTGAGCTTGATGCCCCGCTGCACCAGCGCGGCGTTGAGTTCGCCACGAAGCGCGAGCAAGGGATCGAGATTGCAGCGTATGGTTAGATAGAAATGAGGAACCGTCTGCTTGCTCTCGGTCAGCCGACGCGCGATCGTCCTGCGCATGCCGCTAAGCTTCGCCGTCGTTACCGGTACGCCCTCTGGCGGCAGCGATACGAGGGCGGCAACGAGGGGCGCTGCGGGTGGGGTCGCCGAGGCGACCAGCGCCTCGCTTGGTAACGAAACGCCCAAATCCGCGCGAACAATCCGCCCTCCCGGGCCTGTGCCGCGGATATCCGACAGGTCGATGCCCTTCGCATGTGCAATGCGCGAAGCGAGCGGGCTGACCCTGATCCGATCGGCCGGTCTCTGACGGGGCGGGCGCTCGGCTTCAGTTGAAACTGCTGCCGGAGTCGTCTCGCGGGGTGCTGTTTCGACCGGCGGCGAGACAGCGGCGGGTGCCTCCGCGCCAGCTGAGGGCGGCGATTTTACAGACACCGCCTCCGCTGACTCCTCAGCGCCGGTGATGAGGGCGATCACCGCTCCGACCTGCACGTCGCTGGTACCCTCGGCCACCACGAGCTTTGTCAATCGCCCGGCGTCGCTGGCTTCGACCTCCATTGTGGCCTTGTCGGTCTCGACCTCTGCGATCAGATCGCCGGTTTTGATCAGGTCGCCTTCGGCAACCAGCCATTTCGCTAGCGTTCCCTTTTCCATCGTCGGCGACAAGGCCGGCATCTTGAGTTGCACCGTCATGTCACTTGCCCAGAAAGAGTTCAGCCGCGGCATCGACGATCGCTTCGCTGTCGAGCCGGTAGATTCGGTAGAGATCGGGAAGGTTGCCGGTTTGTCCGAAGCGGTCCGTCCCGAGCGGGCTGACACGCATGCCGGTTACGCCTCCGAGCCACGATAGCGCACCCGGTGCGCCATCGAGGACGGTGACCAGGCCGGCGTGCGGCGCCAGCGCGCCAAGCAGTGTCTCGGCATGGCAGGGTTCGACGCCTCCGCCGGTCCAACGCGCCGCGCGACGGGCAGACCAGCCGCGGTGCAACAGGTCGGGCGAGGTCACATTGAGCAGACCGATGCCGGGGATGTCGTCGGCCAGCTCTTCCCAGGCTTCTAGGGCTTCTGGTGCCACGACACCGGTGAACACGATGGCCGCCTGCGCGTCGGGCCCGGGCCCACGCAACCAATAGCCGCCCTTCAAAGCGTCTGCTTCCCAACTAAGCCCGTCGCGAGTGGCCTGCGGTATCGCGCGTGTCGTGAGTCGGAGGTACACCGAGCTCCCGTCGGGTTGCTGCATGTGATCGAACGCCCAGCGCATCATGACGGTCAGCTCGTCGGCGAACGCCGGCTCGAAATAGGTTAGGTTTGGTTGCCCCATGCCGATCAGCGGCGTGTTGAGCGACTGGTGCGCGCCGCCTTCGGCCGCGAGCGTGATGCCGGACGGCGTTCCTACCAGAAGGAAGCGCGCATCCTGATAACAGCCGTAATTGAGGGCATCGAGGCCGCGCGAGATGAAGGGGTCATAAACGGTGCCGACAGGGATAAGACGCGTGCCGAAGTGGGGGGCGGCCAGCCCGAGCGAGGCCAGCAGCAGGAAGAAGTTATTCTCGGCGATGCCGAGTTCGATGTGCTGCCCGGCGGCATGTTGGGACCATTTCTGTGCGGATGGTATCTTCGCCTTGTGGAAGACGTCAGCGAGCTCCTGGCGACGAAAAAGTCCGCGCTGGTTCACGAAGGCGCCAAGGTTCGTTGTCTGAGTCACATCAGGCGCGGTCGTTACGATGCGGTCCGCAAGTTCGTCGCTCGATTTCGCGAGCTCGAGCAGAATGCGCCCGAACGCCGCCTGGGTCGACTGTTCGGCGCCGTCAGGCACATGCAGACGCGCGGGAACCGGTACCGGGAGCGCCTCCGGCTCGGCGCGCGCGCGCGCAATGGGACTGGCCGCGACGACTGCTTCAAGCTCAGAGGCGATGTTATCGCCGAGGCCACTCCAAAAGTCCCACTCCTTGCCTGACTCAACGCCGAGGCTCGCCCGGAATTGCTCCATCTGGGCAGGATTCATCATGCCCGAGTGGTTGTCCTTGTGCCCGGCTAGCGGGAGACCGTGCCCCTTCACCGTATAGGCGATGAAAAGCGTTGGCTTTTCGTCGCGGGCACCATCGAAGGCGTCGATCAGCGTCTCGTGGCAATGGCCGCCAAGATTGGTCATGAGCCGGGCGAGTCCGTCGTCGTCGTAACTGGCGAGCAGCTTGCCGACGTGCGGCTTCAACCCAATATCGGCGACAAGCCTTGCGCGCCAGGCGGCGCCGCCCTGATAGGTCAGAGCCGCGAAGTCGGCGTTCGGGCACGCATCGATCCATTGTTCGAGTGTCTTGCCTCCTGGCCGTTTGAACGCCAGTTGCTGGAGCTTGCCATATTTAAGGGTAACCACACGCCAGCCGCAGGTTTCGAAGATGTCGTCAAAGCGGCGGAACATGCGATCCGCAGTGGTGGCGTCGAGCGACTGGCGGTTATAGTCTACGATCCACCAGCAATTGCGCAGATCATGCTTGTAGCCTTCGATTAGGCATTCATAGATATTACCTTCGTCGAGTTCGGCGTCGCCCATCAGCGCGATCATGCGACCTGCCTGCTCCTCGCGGAGCTGACCATGGGCGATGAGATAGTCTTGGACGAGGCTGCTGAATGCCGTCACTGCAACACCAAGCCCGACCGAGCCAGTCGAGAAATCGACCGGAATGATGTCCTTGGTCCGGCTCGGATAGCTCTGCACGCCGCCCAGTCCCCGAAATCGTTGCATGTGGTCGAGCGTCTGATTGCCGAGCAGATAATGGATGGCGTGCAGGACCGGACCGGCATGCGGCTTGACGGCGACCTTGTCGTTGGGACCGAGCGCGTGGAAGTAGAGGGCCGCCATGATCGCGGTGATCGACGCGCAGCTCGCCTGATGCCCGCCAACCTTCAGTCCATCTGGCTTCGGCCGGATGTGATTGGCATTGTGGATCATCCACGAAGACAGCCAGAGCAGCCGGGTATCGAGATGCTCCAGCGCCGTTACCAGGTCGCGCCTCGATTGATCTATCACCATGTTCATGCGGCGTCTCTCAAGCTTGTCGGCAAAGGGGGTTCAGGCGCGTCGGCGAAGCACCTGCCGCCAATGCGCTACGATCATCAGATCAGGGTACGGTCGCCGCCCTTCAGGCCAAGCATCTCGCGCGCTTCGGTCGGGGTGGCAGGCTCATGGCCCAGTTCGGCGAGAATGCGCCGGATTTTCTCGACCTGCTGGGCGTTCGACGTGGCGAGCTTTCCGCGCTCGATATACAGACTATCCTCGAGGCCCACCCGCACATGTCCGCCGAGCAGTGCTGCCTGTGTCGCGAACTGCATTTGATGGCGACCGGCGGCTAGGACCGACCATTGGAAATTCTCCTTGCCGAACAGACGATCGGCGGTCTGCTTCATAAAGGCCAGATTCTCGGGATCTGCGCCGACGCCGCCAAGCAGCCCGAAGACCATCTGGATAAAAAAGGGTGGCTCGATGAGACCGCGATCGACAAAATGCGCTAGGTTGTAGAGATGGGAAAGGTCGTAGCATTCGTGCTCGAATTTGGTGCCCATGCCACCCAGCGTCTCGAACATGTAGGCGATGTCACGGAAGCTGTTGCGGAAGACATAGTCGTCGGAGTTGACGACATAATCTTTCTCCCAGGGATATTTCCATTCGGTGATGCGTCCGGCGACGGGGAAGATGGCAAAGTTCATGCTGCCCATGTTGAGCGAGCAGACCTCCGGTTGAAACCGCACCGCCGCCGCCAGGCGCTCTTGCACGGGCATCGTGAGGCTCCCGCCAGTCGTGAGATTGAGCACGGCGTCGGTGCGTTGCTTGATGACAGGCAGAAAGCGCGCGAACACTTCCGGATCGCCGGTCGGTCTGCCGTCTTCGGGAACGCGCGCGTGCAAGTGGATAATGGCGGCACCGGCCTCGGCTGCCGCGATCGACTCTTCGGCGATCTGCTCGGGCGTCTGGGGAAGCGCATCCGACATGGTCGGCGTGTGAATACCGCCCGTGATAGCGCAGGAAATAATGATCTTAGCCACGGCAATCTCTCCAGTTTGATGATTTTTTGAGGCGCTGGAACCATGCGCCGGACAGGTGGGCGTCGCACCGCGTGTCGGCCTTGGTCGCCCCCCCCGGCGATACGGCGTGCTACGCGAGCGCAGCCTCGGGTTCGGCTTCGGCGAGGAGCGCGATCTCAGCAAGCAGCGCATCAAGCGCGGCGGTCGTAAATGCGAGTGCCGTCTCATCGACCAGCGCGCCCTCGACGACTTTCTGATAGACCTCGGTGATGACGACCTCGGGGTGCGCGATGACCCGCGACAACGTCGCCGCAAATGTCTGTCGGGCCTGGGCCTGCGCACGCACGCCGCCCGTGAGACCTGGCGATGACGAGATGATAAGGACCGGCTTGCCTTTCAGTACCGATGCATAGGCCGGACGCGATGCCCAATCGATCGCATTCTTGAGTACGCCGGAGATACCATAATTATATTCTGGCGAGGCCACCACGACGCCCTCGGCGTCGGCGATCGCAGCTTTGAGTGCGGCGACCGACTCGGGCGCATGCTCGCCATCCTCGTCGCCGTTGTAGAGCGGGAGATCGCCCAGCGGATGAATCCTTAGCTCGGCTCTGTCGCTCACTGCACTCGCTAGTGATTTCAAGATCGCGGTACTCACGGAGCCGCGGCGTAAACTGCCGGACAATCCCAACAACAAGCGACGACTCATGCCTGTGAACCCTTCTATGCTGGAGCGGCTCGGAGCAGGGTGCTGACCGGAGCTGACACCATGCTCATTACGCATAACTTGCCGAATGCGCAAGTTTCAGTTAGGAGATTTCCATGCAAACGGTCTCATCCCGCAAAAAGCCCTCAATGCGCGAGCTCAATCAGCTGTCGACTCGCCGGGCGATTGCCGACGCCGCGATCCAGTTGGGCATGCACAATGGAGGGCTCGAATCGATCCGGACGACCGACATCGCCGAGGCGGCGGGCGTGTCGCCACGGACATTCAACAATTACTTCGCCAACAAATATGAGGCGGTGACCTACCGCTATGTCGAACGCATGCAATTCGCCGCCGATGTGCTGCGCGATCGCCCCCGTGACGAGCCTTTGTGGGATGCGATCCGCGCCGCCGTCAGAGAACCTTGGCTGCGCTCGGCCGAGAACGCCGACGGCCCGTCACCCGCAACGATGGCCGAACTGCGCCTGCTCTTTGGCCATGGCGCGATCCAGAGCCAGATCATGCGCGAGGCGCTTGCCGAGAATTCCGAATTCGCGCGCGCAGTCGCCGAGCGTACGGGGATGGAGGCGGGCGCGCTCTACGCGCGTTCCGTGGCCGCGGCCGTTGCTGCGGTTACCGAAACAGCGATCGCGATCTTTCTGAGGTCCGAGGCGCCCGGTCCTTTTCTGCCGCTGATTACCGAGGCGCTCGACCTGCTCGCGAGCGGCTTTGCGACACCAAGCTAAGATTTTCGGATCGCAGCGGAGGGTCACTCCGAGCGACATGATGGAGAGGAACAAGAATGCAGCCGACTTCGACAGTCCTGATCAATCGCGCGCGCAAGCTTGCCGACGAGGTCAGGGCGCGCGCGCGCGAGATCGACAGTGACAGCAAACTGCCCGATGATCTCGCGCGGCGGTTCGTCGAGGAAGGGCTGGTTTCGACGCTCGTTCCGCACCGTTTCGGGGGGGTTGAGGCAGGTCTCGTCACGGCTTCAAAGATCATTCAGATCGTCGCGGCGTCCGATCTCGCCACGGCCTGGGTGCTTTCCTTCTATATCGGACATAATTTCCTTCACTGTCAGTTCCCCGAGCAGGGACAGGCGGAGATTTTCGCGGACAACCCCTCGCCCTGCTCCGCCGGGGTGCTTGCGCCCAAGCTACGGCTGACGCCGGTCGACGGCGGATTTCGCGTGAGCGGCCGCAATGGCTGGAACTCGGGCGCACCCCACGCCGACTGGATCCTTGGAGCCGGGATGGTGTTTGAGGGCGGCACGCCCAAGGGCCCGCCGATCAGCCTCATCGTGCCGATTAAGGACGTCACCCTGGAGGACAGCTGGGACGTGGCGGGTATGCGCGCGACGGGTAGCTGGGACGTCCTGTTCGACGAAGTGTTCGTGCCGGATTACCGCACGGTTCCTGCGCCAGCGCTGATGAAGGGTGCGACGCCGGGAGCGGCGCTGCACGAGAACAGCTTTTACACCCGGCCCATGATGCTCGTGACCTTCGCCTATGTCCTTTCGGCGTTCGTCGGCGCGCTGCGCGGCGTGGCTACAGAGGCGCTCGATATTTCGACGGGTCGCGTCGGCACGAACGACGGTGCCAAGGCCAAGGAAAAGCAGAGCGTTCAAGACATGATCGGAACGGGCCTGACCAATGCTTGGGTCGCCGAGTCGTTGCTCGACACGATGCTCGCCTTGGTCGAGTCGCCAGAAGGCGCCAACATGGATGCCGCCGGACTTGCTGCATTCAAGGCTCAGGCGACGTTCCTGACCCGTTTCTGCAGGGATGCAGTCAACGATCTCGTGTTGGGATGCGGCGCGAACGCGTTCCGCGGGGATTCGCGCCTTCAGCTGGCGTTCCGCAACATCAACATGATCAGCACGCACGCGTTCTTTGAGGGATCGATGGTCGGTTACGGCCGCTCGCTTCTCGAAGTCGCAGCGTAGGGACGGCGTTCGCGTTCGACAACCGCCCCAGCCCGCTCCGATTTTTCGCCGACATCAAGGAGAGCTCCGATGGCCAGCCTGATTAACCCATCATCCGATATTGCAGCCCAGATCGTACCCCCGATCAAGCTCGCGCATTTTGTCCTGCGTACCTCACGCTTCGAAGAACTGGTAAATTGGTACAAGCTCGTGATGCACGCGACCGCGTCATACGAGAATCCCGGCCTCGCTTTTCTGACATATGACGGCGAACATCATCGGATTGCAGTGGTCAGCATCCCGGCTCTGGGCGAACAATCATCCGCTTCGGCGGGCCTTCACCATGTCGCCTTCACCTACGGGTCGCTAGCCGACCTGCTCGAGAACCATGCCCGCCTCAAGGCGCTTGGCATTGAGCCGGCCTGGGCGATTAATCACGGGCCGACGACATCGCTTTATTACAAGGATCCGGACGGAAATCACCTTGAGTTCCAGGTAGAGAATTTCGACACGGTCGAAGAGGCTACACAGTTCTTCTTCACGGATGCCTTCAATATCAATCCGATCGGCGTCGAGTTCGATCCGGACGCGCTGCGCGAGCGCTTGCTCGCTGGCGAGAATGAAGAGGAACTCAAGCGGCGTCCGCCGAGCGGACCGGTCGGTGTCGAAGGCGTCAAGATCTGACACCCCGCTTAGAGGAAGACACTGCAGATGCCCGACCGCGACGGTAGCCATACCTATCTCGATTGCTACGCCATCGACGCGCTCATCCAACGAGAGCGAGCGGCGCGCGATGGCGAACGCTGGGATGAGATGGCAGCCTGTTACCATCCCGATGCCGTTGTGGAGATATCCTGGTTTCGCGGGTCCGGCGCTGGTTTCGTAGCCGCCTCCCGGCAAATCGCGAGCGCGATCCTGGGCATTCATCAAATGAGCCCCGCGGTCGTTACGGTTCGTGGGGAACGCGCGATCGCGGACTGCGGTTGCACGATGAGGGGGCTGACCGAAATGGACGGCACGCAGATTCAGTTGACCAGCCAGACGCGACTTTTGTGGCGTGCCGTCAGAACCGACGGCGACTGGCTCGTCGCAGGGCTCCGGGCCTACTATCTGTTTGACGCCATTGCCCCCGTACGTCCGGATCAGGCGATCGCCATCGACGACGCACTCTTGGCGTCGCTGCGCATGCCGTATCGGTGGATCGCCTATAGCAGCGCGCGCGCCGGGCGAGCGGTTTCGAGCAGCTTGCCCGGCATTGATCGGCCCGAAGAGATCACCGCGCTTCGGCGCGCTGAACAAGATTGGCTCGGGCAAGACAGGACCGAGCCAGAACACCCCGGAAAAACAGAGCAGTCGAGCCTTTCGACATGCCAATGATCAAGGAGAATATCGTCATGTCCGCACTCCGTTCCATAACCGACCAGGAGATCGCCGATTTCGAGCGCGACGGCTTCGTGAAGCTGCCCCAGATACTCCCGAGCGAGTGGGTGGACCGGCTGCGCGAGGTCATCCAGACGCTGTACGTCGACGGCGTCGTCCGCTCGACCGAAGCCGAGACTCTGGAGAAGTTGGCCAATGCCGCAGGCGATGATCTGTTGTCGGACGGAGGCTCTGCGTTGACTGGGCGTTTCTGCTTCAGCACTAATGTGTGGAAGGATCATCCCTCGCTGAAGGCGCTTTGCCTGGGCGCGCCTTTGCCCGAGCTTGCGGCGCAGCTTTACCGGTCGCCTAAGGTCAACTTCCTCATCGACCAGATTTTCCTGAAAGAGCCGGGCGCGGCGCGGCGGACGGCTTTCCATCAGGACGAGAGCTATTTCAACTGCACCGGCGAGCAGTGCGCTACCTTCTGGATACCGGTCGATATCGTCGACAAGGCGAATGGCGCGATGGGCTATGTGCCGGGCTCACATCTGTGGGGCCGCCAGTTCGCAGCCAATATGTTCGTAAGTCAAACCACCCTGCCCGGCTCCGCGGGTGAGCGTATTCCCGATATCGAGGGGAACGAGGAGAAATATGGCGTTCGCTATGTCGAGACCGTGCCTGGCGACATCATCGTTCACCACTATCGGACGCTGCACGGGTCGACCGGGAACACGGATCCCAGCCGGATCCGGCGTGCCGCCGCGCTGCGCTATGGGGGCGCTGATCTGCGTTATCATCTGCGGACCCAGGCCGATATGACCAGCCCCTCGCTACGCGAAGGCGACGTCATGGATTCGCCGGAATTTCCGATCGTGTGGGAAGATCGGACGCCGGTGGCCTGAAGCAGGTTCCAAAATTGGTGGCGACGGGACGGACGGCCCTAGGGCTGCCATCCTGGCGTCCGTCGTGCCAACATATAAGATGGCGAGACTCATAATTGACTAATATGTCCATCTTGTATAACCCGAAGGGACGTTGCCGGCGGAGTCGGGAGGGCGCGCGAGGCCAGGCTTCGCGAGACCCTTTCGGGTTGTCGGAGACCTTCCGTGGATGGCTGCCCGACGGGGCAGGCTGACCTGGCCGGTGCAACGAGGCAGCGAATGCGACCCCAGATCGCAAGCGGCCGATCGACGAGACGTTGAATGCGTGTGGCGCCGACTGAGCCACTTCCAGTTCGGATCGGTCGGTTAGATAATAAGGAGAGTGACGCGATGTCCGCACTGCGCTCGATTACCGGCCAGGAAGCCGCAGATTATGCGCGCGATGGCTTCGTGAAGCTGCCAGCAGTCGTCGCGAGGGACTGGATCGATCGGCTCAGGACAGTCGTCGCCGCGCACCGCCCGCCTCAGGTCGCAGCCTTGGTCGCCGAACTCCGGCTATTGTGCCGTGGCTCTCCACTTGTCGAACTGGCGGCGCAACTCGATCAAGGCGCAGCTCGGGGTGACCTGGCCGACGTCCTCGATGCGCCGTCAGGGAAGGATACTGACCTGGGAGCCGCCTTCTGGATCGCGACCGACGACATGTTGGTGCCGGAGCGGCCGAGCGAAGGGGCGAGCGAAGGGGCCTCGAGCCTGTTCGTCAGCCGATCAAGAGGCGCGGATCTCGGCCGGACGCTTTGCTCGATGCCGCCTTCCGGAGATGCCGGATTCGGATTGAGCAGTGTTGAGACGGTGCCCGGAGCCATCATCATCCATCATCATCCTGGGCTCGAGGCAGCGCGCAGCGCGGAAGACCGCGTCGACAGGGCTCGCGATGCGGGCAGCGCGCCTGGGCGAAACACCGCCGTCGCGATACGAACGATCGGCGGTATCGACTGGGAGCCTGATCACACGCACGCGAGAGGTTTTGCGTCGGGTTGGGGCAAAGGGGGCGCCAGCGCCGCGTAAAGGTCCCGCTCTCCGCGGCCGCAATCGCGGAGAGCGGGATCTAAACTATTCTAAATGGGCAGCGGACTTGGTTCGGACAGGAGACTGTCAGGCAGGGCGGCTGCAGCCCTTCCGAGAAGGCGAGAGAACGCGTGGGACGTGTTCGGTCACCGGTCATAGCCGGGATCGCAGAGCGGACACACCTGCCGTCCGAAGAGAAAACCGGGAGAGGGATATGAGACGGAAATTCTGTAATGCGTGTGCCGTAGCGGCGCTCGTTGCTGTACTGCTCTTGCCGGACGCGGCCATAGCCCAGACGGCTGGTGGCGCCTCCCCCGGGGCGCAGGGTAATGGCGGGGTGCAGGACAATAGCGGCGTCACGGACATCGTCGTGACCGCCGAGCGCCTGACAACCACGACGCAGCGCGCGCCGATCACCATCCAGGTGTTGAGCGGCGAGGAGATCGACAAGGGCGGCGTTACGGATCTTTCCGGCATGCAGCGGGTCACGGCAGGCGTTCAGATCGGCCAGAGCGGCGGGAACACGCAGGTCTTCATCCGGGGCGTCGGCAGCGCCGCTGCCAACCCCATGTCGGTGCCGGGGGTCGCCTTCAACGTCGACGGGATCTATGTTGGCCGGCCGGAAGGCACGAGCGGCAATTTCTACGATCTGGCCCGCGTCGAGGTGGTCAAGGGCCCCCAAGGTACGCTCTACGGTCGCAACGCAACAGGCGGCGCTATCAATCTGATCACGAATGAGCCGCGCCTCGGCACCCGTTCGCTCGATCTTAGCAGCGAGGCCGGCAATTATGATCTTTGGCGGCTGACCGCTGCGATCAATCTTTCCATCGGCGAGACCGCCGCGATCCGGGCTGCGGGCAACATCGTGCACCGTGACGGGTATCTATCGGACGGGACGAATGACGATATTCAGCAATCGGCGCGCGTCCGCTTGAAATGGGAGGCGACCCCCGACGTCTCGCTGTTGCTGAACGCCGATTACAGCCATTTGGGTGGGAAGGGCTACGATCGGGTCTACCTGCCCCGTCGCCCTGGTTCCGATCCGTATGAAGCGCAATCGAGCGCAGCGGCAAACGCCTATCAGAATGCGCTCCCAGGCGGATTGCTCGCCGAAGATGTGCAGCCCGACAGCTTTCAGAACACAAAGCTCTATAATCTGAGCGCCCAGCTCGACTGGTCCCTGCCCTTCGCGACGCTAACGCTCATCCCTGCATATCGGCATGTCGACACCAATTACGCCGCGCACTTCGGCGCACGTGTCGAGAACCATAATGTGTTCGCCCAGCAGTCCATGGAAGTGCGTCTCTCCCATAGCAGCGCGGCGCTGAACTGGGTCATTGGCGGGTACTATTTCGACGAAGACACGAAACGGGGCGAGTCATTCGCCAAGGCGGCAGCCTTCCTCAGTCAGTACATCATCTCGAAACCCAAGACGCGATCCTATGCCGGTTTTGGCCAGGCGACAGTAACGATTGCCGACGGCGCGCGCCTGATCGGCGGCCTGCGTTACACAAGCGAACGGAAGCGCTTTACCGGGTCGAACACCAGCCTGATCACCAACAGCACCAAATTCTATACCGGCGACGCGACCTTCAACAAGGTTTCGTACAAGGTCGGCGCCGAATATGACGTGTCGTCGCGCAACCTCCTTTACGCGACCTACAGCACCGGCGATAAGTCGGGCGGCTTCTCGTCGTCGGCGTCTCCCAACGAATATGCGCCCGAGCGGCTCGAGGCGCTCGAGATCGGCACGAAGAACCGGTTCCTGAACAATAAGTTGCAGATCAACCTGTCGGGGTTCCGCTGGAAATATAAGGCGGTTCAGGACACCCGTCCCGCGATCGACGCGACGGGGACTCTCGGCGTCGCGACATTCAATTCAGGCGACGCCACGCTTTATGGCGGCACGCTGGAACTGACCGCGCGTCCGACACGCGCGGACAGTTTCTCGCTGTCCGTCGAATATACTCATTCGCGCTACGACAGCTTCTCCTTCCTGGCGCCCAGCCTCCCGCCCCCTGCCCCCGGCTTCAACCCTGCGAGCACTGGGTGTGCGGTGACCGGTCCCTATGCACCGGGGGCAGCCCTTCCCGTGCCGGCATATGGATCGTCGACCAATACCGGGCCGTCGCCTGCCTTCCTGGGCGATTGCCGCGGCTTTCAGGTCGCCCGCGTTCCCAAATGGTCGGGCCTGGCCAGCTACCGTCATGAGTTCAGCCTCGCCAACGGGGGCTCGATCAGCTTCGACGGCAATCTGACCTTCGCCAGTGCGCGATGGCTGACGATCGATTTCGTTCCGGCCGAGCGAGACAATGCCTATGCGCTTTTCGACGCGAGTCTCACCTATAATTCGCCCGATCAGCGCTATGCCGTCAGTGTCTTTGGGCGCAACTTGACAGGGTCCGTTTATTATTCAGGGGGCATCCAAAATGCTCTCATTCCCGGCCTCATCGCCGCGAATATCGGGGCGCCCCGAACCTATGGCGTGCGCGCCATGGTTCGTCTGGGTCACTGATCGGTCAAGGCTGGGCGGCCGATCAGACGGCCGTACATCTTCAGGGGGGGGCAACAGCGTGCAGTGTTCGACACCGCCGGCAAGAGATAATATCCTGATCGTCGGAGCCGGCCCGACCGGCCTCTCAGGTGCCATCCTGCTGAGGCTGCGAGGGTATCGTCCGACCGTGATCGATCGACGGCCCCGGCTCGAGAGCCTGCCGGCGGCGCATGTCATCAACACGCGGTCGATGGAGATCCTCGCCGAGATGGGGCTGGCCGAAACGATGGCCGAGCAGGGCGATCCGACGGCGATCAGTAGCGCAAGCGGCATGGTCGTCTGGGTCGAGAGCCTGGCCGCGCGTCAATATGGCGTGCTGCGGATCGCAGGCGCGGCCGAGGATGATCGCGGACCGCTCAGCGCCTTTTCCTCGGTCAATATCGCGCAAAATCTCATTGAAATGATCCTGTATCAGCGTTTGCTTGCGCTTGGCGGCGCGGTGCGCTTCGGGGATGAGGCGGTCGATGTGACGGCGGATGATGGCAGCGCCCGCGTCTCCATACGATCGATCGCGTCGAACGAGACCGCCAGCGAGGTCTATGACTGGCTTCTCGGCTGCGACGGCGCGGGCAGTACCGTACGACGCTCGGTCGGCATTGAGATGCATGGGCCGCGGACACTCGCGCGGTTTCTCACCATCTACTTTCATGCCGACCTCGAGCGATTTCGTGTGAACCGGCGGGGGCTACTCTACTGGATCGGCGGCAAGGACGCGCGGGGGGTGTTCATCTCCTTCGACAAGGAGGGACAGGTCTGGGCAATGCTCGTGCCGATCGGGGATCTGCCCGCGGATAGTTTCGACACTGCCGACGCGCGCGCGCTCGTCAACAAAGCGATCGGCACCGACGCCGTCGACGTCCGCATTATCGGGCTCAACCATTGGAACATGAGCGCCCAGGTCGCCGGCACCTATCGTAGTGGCCCCATCTTTCTGGCGGGAGACGCAGCCCATCGGTTTCCACCCATGGGAGGTCTCGGCATGAATACCGGGATCCACGATGCGCATAATCTTGTCTGGAAGCTTGCTGCGGTGATCGAGGGACGTGCGCGAGAGACGCTGCTTGACAGCTACGAGAGCGAGCGCCGGCCCGTGGCGCAGCGCAACACTGATCAAAGCGTGCAAAATCTCATGAAGATGAGCTTGATCGACGAAGCCTTGGGTGTTGCAACACTTGCGCCGATCGCCGCAGACGCTGCGAAGGGCCCTGTTTCGGCTTATGCGCCGGGCACGCTGCGGATCGACGGCGATAGCGCGCAGGCCGAGGCGCATCGCGCGGCCGTTCAGATAGCGATCGATGCGCAGGCCGAGCATTTTGCGCAGGGCGCGGGCACTGATCTCGGCTTTTCCTATATCGCGGGCGCCTTCGTTCCGGATGGATCGCCGCCGCCGTCCGCCGGGCCTTGCCACTACCGGCCGGACGCGCACCCGGGTGCGCGTTTGCCCTTTGCCTCGGCGAGCGGATGTTTCGCCGCCTCTACGCTCGGCCAGGTCCAGCCGGAAGGCGTCACGCTGTTCTATGCAGAACCGCGGTGGCGGGAAGTATCGAAGAATGTTTCGGCAACGGCCGGCATCGCGGTGCAGTGCTATCATGTAGACGCACAGTCCTTTGGGAACGCCGCGCGCGATCTGTTGGGGATCGGCGATCATGGCGCTGTTGCAGTCCGTCCCGATGGTCATGTCCTGTGGCGCTCGAAGAGCGGTCCTGAGGGTGCGGCGGGCGCCTTGGAGCAAGCGATCCGGATCAGTCATGGGCGGATGTGATGGATGCCGGCGGCGGGGACGGACGGGGCGCTTTTCATGAGGGACGTTGTTGCCTACGAACAGGCGCCGTTGCGGAAGCCTGTCCGCGGCAGGTTGAACTCGGGACAGAAGTGCGATTGTGACAATGACGGGGTCTGATGCTGGCAATTTTCGCGCGCGCGCGGCGCAGACCAAGCGGGTTCGGACGCGCGCGCAGATCCTTGACGCCGTGCTTGTGGCCTATCCAGGCAGCGACCCCAGCGGAGCGGTCGTTGATGACGTCGTGCGAGAAGCGAAGATCTCGCGAGCGACCTTTTATAAGCATTTCACTTCGCTCGAGGAGGCGGTGCAGGAGCTCACTGCACAGCTGTCGCAAGAGTTCGCGCTGATGAGGGCGTCCATTTACTCGGATTTGACCGATCCGAAATTTCGCGCTGCAACGGGCTTTCAGCTCTTTCTGTCGCGGGCGGTGATCGATCCTGATTGGGCAACCTTCATCACGCATGGCCATCGTCTGAGCCGAAGCAATGCGCTGACGTCGGACATGCGCAAGGATCTCGAGGCGGGTTTCGTCTCTGGTGATTTCTCGATTCCCGATCTCGATATCGCGGTCGACCTCATTATCGGCACGAAGGTCGAAGCCATGCATCAGTTGCGCCGCGTGACTGCTCCGCGAGCCTATATTGAGACCATGACCAGCATGTTCCTCCGGAGCCTCAGTATTCCTCCTGCGGACGCGGACGCGACCGCAACGATGGTGGCCGAGAGATTGAAGAAGGAAGGCCCCGAGCTCCTGTCCTGGTGGCGGCCGTTCGACTAGAGCCGTGTCTGCCAGACTGATCGCACCGCTCGCAAAAGGCCCGCCCCGACATGATCGGCCGAGTGGGTGCGAAAACGACAGACAGGCTTCTGGCCATGATGTAATCGTCAGTGTCTCCATGGCGCGGACAGGAATTGAACATGGCCGACACGGCATCGTTCCGGGGTTCGACTTCGAGATAGATCGGCACAATCGGATGGTTACTGCGGTAGCACGAGGGTTCTGGACCCTCGACACCGTCGCCGCCTTTGAGCAGCGATGGCGCGAGGCGATGGTTGAAATTCGCGCCAGTGTGGATCCGGATGAGACCGTCTATTATCTCGCGGATTGCTCCGACCAGCCGCCGCAGGTCAGGACGTCTTGCGCGCCTTGTCGGCTGTGATCGCAGGCACGAAGCTGCCAGGTCCGACCGCGCTTGTGATTTCCAGTGTGCTGGTCAAGCTGCAGGTGAAACGCGTCAAATCCGGCGGCCTCTTCAAGGTGTTTGCAAACCGGGACGACGCGCTGGCCTGGCTGGGCAGCTGGGCAGCCGGCCTGCTGGCTAGGCCGGAGCCGGCCAGCAGGCGTCTTTTGAAGTGCTTCGTTTAGCGGGCGTGACGTACCGACGCCACACACAGCTAGCCATCAATAATGCAGGCCGGCCGTCATGCCGAAGACGCGCGGCGCGTTGGGCGTGATAGTGAAACCGGAGGTTGAGGTCACGCCGGCGGCATAGCTGTACTTGTTCGTGAGATTGCGCACGTAGAGCTGAACGTCATAACGGCGCTCGGGCGACGTCCAGGCCAGACTTGCATTCACATTGTGCGCGCGCGGCGCATCAATGCTGCCATCGGGCGCCAGCGAGTAGCGGCTGGTATAGCGGTCATTGGCGCTGAAGGTGAACCGACCCCGGTTGGTGTCGACCGTATAGCTGAACCCGAGCGTGCCCGTGAACGGTGCGGCATAGGGGACTTTGCGGCCCGCTACGTTGCATATGGCCGACGTCACAGTTCCGACCGTGACGCCGTTTACAGTGCGATCTGGTCCTTTGGTCCAGCAGACGGCTCCTGGATAGTCGATATATTTGCTGTCGAGGACTTCAAACCCCCCGTTGACGGAAAAGTCTGGGAACGGTGCAATCGTGAAGTCGACGTCGAGACCCCGGAGCCTCTCCTTGGCGACATTACGCAATATCGCCGGAGCGGGCGGGTTCGCGAAGCGGGCCTGCACGTCCTTGTAGTCGTAATGGAAGTAGGCGAGGTTGAGCCGGACCCGACGATCGAAAAACTGACTTTTGACCCCTGCCTCATAAGCGTGAAGCGTTTCCGGCTTCACGGCCGGATTGACGAAGCTTGTCGCGTTATAGGCCCCCGATTTGAAGCCGAGATTGTCCGATATATAGGCATGAACATTGGGACCAAAGTCCTGGGCGAGGACGATGCGGTAGGTGAGTTTCTCGAAGTTGGTAGATCCCGGGATACCGGACGTTCCCGGAAATAAGAGGGTCGGCGAGGCGACGCTGTCCGGTCGACCGAGAATCGGTACCCGGACGCTCGTCAGCGACTTCGTCTCATTCGTGTAGCGCAGGCCGACCGTCAGTTTCGTTGCGCTGAAGAGCCGGTAAGTTGCGTCAAGGTAGCCGGAGTAGGAATTGGTCTTGGGGCGCCCCGTGGCCCTGGTCGGCGCGGGCCCGGGAACGCAGACCGATCCCGAACAGGTCGTGTACATGCCCAGCGACTGGACAGTGTGGTCGTTGAAGAAAAAGAACCCCGCGATCCAATCAAGCCGGGAGGCGCTCGTGCGCGAGGTGAGCTGAAGTTCTTGGCTCCAACTCCGGCTGCTGTTGTTGAAGTCCAGCACAACGCCATCGCGCGTCGCGACCGTACCAAGCGCCACGAGATCCTGTTTGCTGTGCTGATAGCCGGTAAGGCTCATCAAAGACGCGAAGCCGAGATCTTGCTGAATCTTCAGCGAGGCGATCTGCGCCTTGAGCGGCGCCTTGGGATCGACACGCGCGACGAACCGGTCTCCTCCGAGGAAGGGCGTGCCGTCCGATGCGATCGTGCCGGGAAGTTCCTGATACACCAGCCCGTAGGTACGGTTGTTCGTATCATAAATGAAATTGGCCGTGACCTTCGTGTCGGAGCCTGGCTTCCACAGGAGCTTCGTCTGGACGGCAGTTTCACGGGCGGTCTGTCCGTCGCGGCCCGTCAGGCTGTTCCTGGTCCAACCCTTATTCTGTTTGGTGTCATAAACCGCGACATTGGCCGCCAGAGTGTCGGAGACGGGGATGGATCCGTAGAGCGTTTCGGTCCGGGTCTGGTAGTTGTCATAGCCGACCGTGGCGTCGAGCCGTGGCGCATCGCCAGGGTTACGGGTTGTGACCGAGATGAGGCCGGCCGTGGCGTTCCGTCCGTAGAGCGTGCCTTGTGGCCCCTTGAGCACCTCGATCTGGTCGATATTGTTGAACGAGAAGATGCTCATCGCTGGATTGGTGAGGTAGAGGCCGTCGATATACATCGCGACCTGTCCCTCAGCGTAGCCCCCGCTGGTCGATCCGACGCCACGAAGATAGAGGTTATTGCCTCCGGTCGCTGACACCTGTAGGCCCGGAACAGCATCGGAGAGTTGCAGGACGCCAGTGATATTCTGGGCCTTGAGCGCTTCTGCGGGCAAGGCGGTCACCGTCACGGGCACCTGTTGCAGGTTGGTTGAACGGCGTGTGGCGGTGACGACGATGTCCTTGATGCCGGCGTCGCTAGGGTCTTGCGGCATAGCCGCGCTCGTTGCGGGTCCGCCCTCCCCGCCGTTAGACTGTGCCTGGGCCGCAGATGTCAAACCAGCCTGCGCGAGCAGCGCGCAGCCGATCGCTATAACGCTGCTTGTCGTCACCTTCTTCATATCCCCTCCCTCATTGTCCACACGGCGGCCCCTTGGCGGAACTCGTCTGTTTCATTTGAAGATGCACTGTGAGCATCTTGGTCGAGCGCAGGCGCCGTAGCATCGAGCCACAGCGGTATCGCGTAATGTTGGGCTTCGACGCGGAGGTGGTGGGGAAAGGGTGCCGCGCGACGCGCCCGGCGTGACCCCTCGCCACATCCTCTACTTCAAAGCCTTGGCCGGCAGGTTTTTGAAGATCCCCGCTAGGGGGGGCATCGGCCACGTGGGAAGATGTAAATTTTTTACCGTGATAATGATCGCGCATCGATCTGTTACGACCTTCCACGGCTTGCATCGTTTGCCAGACCGTGGCTGTCCTAAGACCGGGCCTCGCGTGGCTGAGTGGCCAAAGAGGCGATGGCAATTCGTTATCAGCCAGCGAAATTATCGATCTTATTCGGCGAGAGGAAGCGGCCTATCCTGGGTCAAAAGGCGCGCCCAGCTTGTCGTGTCATCGCTTCGCGGCAACTGCGGGCTGCGTGGCTGGGCCCGTTTAGCCGAAACTTGCGAGATCGCAGCGGGACAGATCGTTGCGCCCAAAAACTCATACGAGACTATAGTGTCTACTTTGAATCGATGATAGAGGATCGCGAGCGGCGCTAGCCGCGCGTATGTTAGAGGGAAAGGTCACAGAAATGAGTGAAGCCGTGGTGCAGGCGATCCAGGAACTTGAAAAGCGGCGCTGCGCGGCGCTGGTGTCAGGCGATGTCGATGCCCTCGATGCAATGCTCATCGACGACCTCGTCCATGTGCATGGAACCGGCAAGTTCGACACCAAGTCCGAATATCTGGAGGGCATCCGCAGCAAATACACCTTTCACAAGGTTGAGCGCGGTGAACTCAACATTCGTGTCTATGGCGATGTCGTCGTCGTCGTGGGCCCGTTGTCGCAGTCGGTGCAAGTGGCGGGCGGCGAGAACATCGTTAACATCACCGCTATCGTCAGTCAGACGTGGAACCGTGTTGGTGACAGCTGGAAGCAAAGCACCTGTCACACGGGCTTTCTCTCGAAGTCCTGAGAGCTGGCGGCGGGACCGGCCGTCGATCCGGTGGGCGGCGCCGTATCATAGTTCCTTTCGTCGGTCCGGCCCCGTTCTGAGGCCGGGTTCGCAGATGCCGCCTCAAGCCACCATCAGGCACTGCGTGGAAAGGGCTGTAAATGCGGCTTCGTTCGCTTCTCTTCGTCCCGGGCGATCGTCCCGAGCGTTTCTCCAAGGCGGCGGCCTCGGGTGCTGACGCGCTGATCTTGGATCTGGAGGACTCGGTGTCACCAGACCACAAACCGTCGGCGCGATCCGCGGTGCTGGATTGGCTCGCATCGGACCCGGGAATCACGACCTTTGTACGCATCAACCCGCTCGACAGTGGCGAAATCGACCGCGATCTGGACACGATCGCGGCCGTAAGGCCAGACGGCATTGTCTTACCCAAGGCGGAAGGTGGATCGACCGTTCGCTCCCTGCAGGCAAGGGCGCGAACCGCCTTGCCGCCCGTCCTCCCCATAGCGGCTGAGCATGCTGCGGGGATTTTCGGCATAGGATCGTTCGCCGAAGTCGAAAAGGACCTCGCGGGCCTGACCTGGGGCGTGGAAGACCTCGCGACCGCGGTTGGTGCCGGAACGCCGCGGGACGAGGACGGGGGTCTCACGTCGCCTTTCGCCGTCGCTCGTGCGCTCACGCTCTTTGGCGCGCATGCGGCATCCGTCCCGGCCATCGAGACGGTGTTTGCGGATATCCACGCACTCGATGCTTTGGGCAATTACGTCGCTCGCGCGCGACGCGATGGCTTCAGCGGAATGATGGCGATCCATCCGAACCAGATTGCTGCTATCAATGCTGGATTCACGCCATCGCACGAGGATGCGACGCACGCCCGCAGGGTTGTCGCGGCATTTAACGCAGCACCTGGCGCTGGCGCACTCAAGCTGGACGGCAAGATGGTCGACCGACCGCATCTGCAAAGAGCAGAACGGCTCCTAGCCGCTTACGCGGAGGGGTGACACGGACGCGGTCAACGTGCCTTTGTGGGGCGTGCGCGAGATGATCTTTCAACCCCATGGTCCCGGCGTCGAGTTGTCGTGGACGCCCACGTTCTATCTTAGGGCGCCGTCTGGCAATTCAAGCAACCGTACGAGGCCTGCCCTCGGCCGCTGACCCGACCGCCGACAGTTGAAAGGCCGGCCGCGCAGGAAGCAGCCGCCCTTACCTTGACGAGCGTGTATCCCTGATCCGTTCGAGCCTATTCGGGCGCGAGGGCTCGGGCATGCGCAGGATAGCGGTCGCCGGCGATCATGCCCGGCGCGAAGGCCGCGTCGAGTTCAGCCAGTTCCGTATCGGTTAGCACGATATCGAGGGTGGCGAGATTCTCGGGCACGCGGGTCGGCCGGCTCATGCCAACCAGAGGGACGATATCGTCCCCGCGCGAGAGGACCCAGGCGATCGCGATCTGCGCCGGCGAGAAGCCTTTGCGGCTGGCGATGTCCTTCAGGATAGCTACCTGCTTGAGATTGTGAACGAGATTCTCATCCTCGAAGCGCGGGAAGATCTTACGCGGGTCGCCGGGTGGCAGCACGCCCTCGATATTGCCCACGAGCAGCCCCTGACCGACCACACTATAGGCAACCACGCCGATACCGAGCTCGCGCGCGGTGGGAAGAATGGTCTTTTCGATGAAGCGGGTTGCGAGCGAATATTCGATCTCGAGAGCGGTCACCGAATGGACCGCATGCGCCCGTCGGATATTGTCAGCCGAGGCCTCGGAAAGCCCGAGATAGCGCACCTTCCCTTCCTTGATGAGGTCGGCAATGGCGCCGACGGTCTCTTCGATGGGAACTGCCGGATCCACGCGAGCGGGCTGGTAGATGTCGATGACGTCGACGCCCAGGCGAGTGAGCGAATAGGCCGCGAAATTCTTCACGGCGCTCGGCCGCCCATCGAAGCCGATGAAACCGCCGGAATGTGTCCGCATGGGTCCGAATTTGACACTGACAAGCGCGTCGTCGCGTCGTCCCTTGATGGCGCGGCCGATCGTCAACTCGTTGGAGCCCATTCCGTAGAAGTCGCCGGTATTGAGCAGATTGATGCCGGCATCGAGCGCGGCCTGGATGGTCGCGATCGTGACCTCATCCCCGCTACCGGGCACGAAGGAGGTTCGCATGGTACCTAAACCAATCGCCGAAACTTGTGGGCCATTAGCGCCAAGTTGCCGCATCTGCATTAGTGTCTCCTCATGAGGATGGTTGCGGGAGCGGCGCTCAGAGCCCTCCCATGCAATATTAGAGCGTTTGATCTACTTAAAATGTACTGCGTCACAAGCTTTTTCTAGAGTGTTTGCTCTATTTTAAATCGCGTGCCCTCGTTTCCGCCTCAGAAATTGAAATCTTGGAGCGGCCTCAACCGTTCTGTCGCCGCCATCGCGGAGCCCGTACCTAGGGCTGCATTGGGCGCACATGGCGCCGCTTTCGGCGCCGCCGCCCTCGATGGATCTAGCGCGATCCGTTCCGTGCGGTCAGCTGGCGATAAGTACGCTCGACGAAACTCGGGAACTGGCGTTCCAGTCCGATTGGCGCCCGTTCGTGCACGGCAGCTTTAATCTGTTCGAGGGTCATGCCCTTGGCGATCATCGACTTAATCTTGGCGCGTTCGCTTGGAGCCTTTAGCTCTTCATAGGTGTTCTCGGTGAATCCCGGGAACATAGCGCCCTCGCCGCTTGGCGCCGGATCGTGCAACGCTGCCTTGACCTGTTCGAGAGTCATGCCCTTTTCGATCATTGCCTTGATCTCCGCGCGTCGGGCGATTGTCGCGTCGAGACGGCGCTGCAATTCCGCCTTGCTGAGGATGTCGTTATGCCCGGGAATATAGGTGTCGGCATCCAGGGCCAACATGGCCTTCATCGTCGCGATCCAGCCCGCGAGCGACCCACCTTTAAAGGTGTGAATGCCCGGATAGGGCCCAAGCGGGGTAAGATCGCCCGCATAAACGATCTTCTGCTGCGGGAGATAAATGACGAGGTCCCCGTCGGTATGCGCCGGTGCGATGTGTAGTAGTTCGATCGTCACGCCATTGCGCACGATCCGCCGCTTTCCCGTGATCGCCAGCCTTGGGACGTAGTCGCGGATCTCGGGAGTCGGAAGCAGTTCGCCATTCACCTTCGGATTGACCAGCATGCGTTCGATCTGCGCCTTGGTCTCTGTCGTCGAGATGACCTCGACCCCTCGCGGCCAGAAGGGCAAGCCGTTGATGTGATCAGGATCCGAATGCGTCAGGATGATCGTCGTAACCGGATTTGGAGTGATCTTGGCTATTTCGGCAAGCATTTTATCGATCGTTGGCTTGAACATCTGGGCATCGATGACGATGACACCCTTATCGCCAATGATGAATCCGCCGTTGGTTGATCCCGTGGCGGAAGGAACCCAATAGGCCCCGCCGCGCAACGGCACGACGTTGACGGGTGCATTGGCGAGCTTGCGCAGTTGCTCGACGATCCGGTCGTGCATTGGCGGAGACTCGCCGGCGGGAGGGGTTTGCGCGGAAGCCAGGCCAACCCCCGTCAAGGGCGTACAGACCAGAGCCATACCGATAACGGCGGCGCGAAACTTCTTACGCATCAGAGACTCTCCACAACCTTATAAAATCCGATCGGATATCGCATATAGCGTGCGGGAGAGAGCGTCAAGAACGGTGCGATGCCGGTTGCTGCGTTCAGCACGTGCTAGCAGGCACTACGCGGCAGACCAAAGGGCGGCGTCGCCATGTTTTCAGGAGTTGGCGCGATAGATGTGCTCCAGGCGCCTCCATTGTCACATCACTGCACAAATTTTTGCATCTGTCGCGACTGCCGTTGGGCAACGATCAACAAGCCTATTGCGACAATCACAAGGGAGGGGCGATTCTTATTAACAGGGGGATAGACGTGCGAAAAATGTTGTTGTTGGGTGGAACAGCCCTGTTGAGCTGTGTGGCAAGTGTGAGTCGGGCGCAGGAGCAGTCGACGTCAGCGGCGGTCGAGAGTGAAGGTGGATTGGATGAGATCGTGGTCACCGCCCAGCGCCGGCAGGAAAGTGCCCAGCGCGCAGCCGTCGCCATTACCGTCGTCGGAGGAAATGCCCTCGTCGAAGCTGGCGTTTATGAGACCGACCAGCTCGGCAAGCTGGTCCCATCGCTGACCATCGCCAAAGTTGGTCCTTCGAATGTCTATTTCGTGCGGGGAGTGGGAAACTTCTCCGTAGCGTCTACGAGTGACCCCGCCGTCGCCCTTAATTATGACGGTGTCTACTTCAACAGCGCTATCACGCCGAAAACCTTTTTCGACCTTGAACGCGTCGAAGTATTGAAGGGTCCGCAGGGCACGCTGTACGGCCGCAACGCGACGGCTGGCGTCATCAACGTCATCCCCACTCAACCCAAATTCGGATCGTTTTCGGGCTACGCCTCCCTATCCTATGGAAATTACAATGATCTGGTGGTCGAGGGCGCCATCAATCTGCCCGTCGGCGATGACGGAGCTGTCAGGCTCTCGGGCAATGTCGTTAATCGTGACGGCTATCTGAGTGACGGGACCTCAGACGATAAGTCGCAGGCATTCCGGGCTCAACTCAAAGCAAGGCTTACGCCTTCGCTGACGGTCCGCGCAGCGTTCGATTATTCTCACCTGGGCGGCGCGGGGCTTGGCATCAACTATCTGAGCACTTTCAGCTGCAACGCAACGACGCTGACCTGCCTCGTCAAGCCGACCAACATCCCGCGATCGGATGGCAACCTGTCCCCCGCCGCGCAGGCATTCTGGACGAACCAGGCAACACGCGTGACGGGGAGGAAATACGATCCGTTCCCCGGTCTTAACAGGGATTACAGCTTCTACGGCTCTAATGCCGCCGTCGAGTATGACACTGGGGCCGGCGTCCTAACCTTGATACCCGCGGTCCGTTTCGATGAATTGCGACACGTCGCGCCGGGTGGAGGGTTCCCGATCTCCAACCGCATCAGCGACCTTCAATATAGCGCTGAGGCGCGCTTCGCAGGTAAGGTGGGGAAGGTCGACTACACATTAGGCTTCTTTTATTTCAACGCCGACGGGCAATCGGTTTCGGGGTCGGTCACCAGCGGGATCTCGGCGGGGTTTTCCTCGCCGAGCAAGATTGCGACACAATCCTACGCGCCCTTTGCAAGGCTCACCGCGAACCTGACGTCATCGCTCCGGGTCGTCGGGGGTCTGCGGTACACCCATGATGCCAAGCAGTTTAGCGTGAAGAGCATCACCATCTCGGAAAGCTGCGCCGCAGGCTTTACCTGTGCGGACGCCATCCTCCCGACGGCGGTTCTCTACCCCTCGCAGCTTGCGTTCGCCATTCCGGTGGCAAGCGGGCAGGCCGTGCCTGGTCCTACCCCGCACACCATCATCAGCCGCAGCGACATATCCTTCGATAACCACCTGTCCTTCGGCCGGGTGACCTGGCGGGCCGCCGCCGAATACGACGTCGCGCCTGCCTCCATGCTCTATGCGAGCGTTGAGACAGGCTTCCGTTCGGGCGGTTTCAGCAGCTCGGTCGGCTACGAAACCTATAAGCCGGAATATCTGACAGCCTATACGATCGGCTCGAAGAACCGCTTCTTGGCCAACAGGGTCCAGCTCAACGTGGAGGCGTTCTGGTGGGACTATACTGACGCCCAGGTCGCGCATTCAGGCGTCGATCTGATCGGGCGCGCGGGTAATTTCACGCAGAATATCGGCAAGAGCCGGATGAAAGGAGTGGAGGTCGAGTCTAGCATATTGGTGACGCCGAACAGCCTGCTGAGCGCCGATGTCCAGTATCTCAAGGCAAGGAATATCGACTTCACCTATCAACAAGCCAAGTTCCTCGGACTGCCGCGCACTCTTTGCAAGGTGTCGACCAATGCCGCCAACGCGGCGCTCTACGACGTCGACTGCGCCGGTCTGCAATCCTACAACGCTCCGACCTGGACCTTCAATCTGAGGGGCGAGCAGACCATCCCGATCGGCGACTATAAGATGGTGTTGAGCGCGAACACACAACATCGCTCGGCGCGCCATACAAATGTCGACTATCGCCCCGAGCAGGTTCAGGCGGCGAGCTGGTCGAGCGACGCGCAATTGTCCTTCGGTACGAAAGACGGCCGGTGGTCGATCGCGGGCTATGTCCGCAATATCGAGAACAACCGCCTGATCGTCGCCGGAACAGGGTTTCTAGGCCTTCTGTCAGGCTATACCAGCCCTCCTCGCACCTATGGCGTGCGTACCTCGGCCAAGTTCTAACGCCAGCCGCTCCGCCGCGTGTCGGGGGAGCGGCTGTTCAGCCGCGGACACGCTCCCAAAGAGTAAGGGCAACCGAGATCTAGGATCCGGGACGACAACCGGGCCGTATCACCCGTCAGAAAATACCATCGCTCCAGAAAGCCCGCGCTCGACTATAAGTGGGCGGCCTTGGGCGTGCGCAACCTGCGGTGAGCGAGCGAGCAGGCGCGAAGCGGCTGGAACGGAGCGATCAGCTCACGGTCCGCGATGAGGGATGCGACAATGCCCAAGGTGAGCCGCCGCGAATTCTCAGTAGGTCTTGCAGCCTCCCTGACCGGTATCCCGGTCCATGGCGCAGTCAGGGTACCGCGAAGACATGTGATCATTGTGGGGGCGGGGATCATGGGCGCGTCGATCGCGTCTCATCTCGCGAGGCGCGGCGCACAAGTCACGATCCTTGAAAAGGCAGGTCCGGCCGCCGGTGCGACACAAGGCTCGTTCGCGTGGATCAATGCCTATGACAAAAAACCGGCAGGCTATTACGAACTTAATCTGGCCGGGGTGATGGGCTGGCGCCGCGTAGCACGCGAACTGGGTTCCGCGCTGACCGTTCAATGGGGCGGGAGCGTCCAATGGTTCGACGCACCGGACAAGGCTGAAGCGCTGCGCACCACGGTGAGCGAACGTCAAAGGATGGGCTACCCAATCCGCCTGATCACTGCTGACGAGGTTCGCGCGCTTCTGCCTGGGGTCGAGACGGGTCCGGTCGCGGTGGCGAGCTTCGCCGAGATCGAGGCGACGGTCGATCCGCTTCAGGCGACCAGGGCCTTGCTTGCGGACGCGCAGAGGTTGGGGGCGCGCTTGATAAGCGGGTGCGATGTTCTCTCGCTAGAATCCCGGGATGGCCGCATCGATGCGGTGATCACCAACCGCGGCCGGATGCGGGCCGACAGCTATGTCCTTGCGGCCGGGGGGGGCATGATGGATCTGGCGCGGCAGGTCGGAATTATGGCTCCGATCATCGAAGGCTCCGGCGTCCTGGCCCACAGCAAGCCAATGCCCCGCCTCATCGACCGCGTGGTTCTGCTGCCTGAGTTCAGCATCAAACAGAATCCGGACGGCAGGATCGTAGCCGGAGCCCACTTTGCCGGGAGCCGCAAACTTCTGCCGACACGCGAATTCGGCGAGCAGACGCTCGCCAGGGCCGCACACTTCTTGCCGATGCTGAAGTGGGCGCAGCTTGATTTCATGACCTTGGGCAAGCCAGCGATGCGCACGGATGGTCTCCCCGTGGCCGGATCAACCGTCCGATATCGCAACCTGTTCCTGGCGGTGATGAATAGCGGTGTCACGCTTGCACCAGCCATTGGACAACTCGCGGCGACCGAGGTCCTTGATGGCGTGCTCACTGACCTGCTCGACCCCTACAGGGTCTAACGCGTGACGAGGTCTAGCTTACCGGAGGAGGAATCATGACCGCGATGACGCGCCGCGAGATCAGTCTAGCTCTGGCCAGCGCCATCGCCGCGCTTCCCCTGGCTCCAGCCCGCGCCAGCGAGCGAAAGCGCGTGATCGTGATCGGCGCGGGCATCATGGGCGCCTCGATTTCGTATCATCTCGCTGCTCGCGGCGCCGAGGTCGTCATTCTCGACAAAGCGCAGCCGGGTTCGGGAGCGACGCAAGGGTCTTTCGCCTGGATTAACGCGTACGCGCGCGACCCGTTGCCCTATTATGATCTCCACGTCGCTGGTATATTGGGTTGGCAGCGCCTAGCACTTGAGATCGGTCCCGCGCTTCGCATCCAGTGGGGCGGGAGCGTCGAATGGGTCGGCGAAGATCTTCAGGCGGAGGCGCTCAAGGTGAACGCGCTGGCCCGCGCTCGGATGGGCCTTTCCGTCCGTTTGGTTGATCCGGTCGAGATCGGCGCGCTGCTGCCGGGGGTGCGGACCGGACCCGTCGCTGCCGCGGCGTTTTGCGAAAATGAAGCGACACTTGACCCAAGCCATGCGACTAACATTCTTCTCGAGAAAGCGCAGGCCCACGGAGCGAAGCTCGTCTATCCCTGCGATGTGACCGAGTTGCGGGCGACCGGGGGACGTGTCCAAGGGATCATGACGAACCGCGGGGAGATGAACGCGGACCATTTCGTTCTTGCGTCCGGTTTCCCTTCCGCCGCGCTGGCGCAGCAGATCGGCGTCGATGCGTCGCTCGTCGAAGGATCCGGGGTCCTCGCGCACAGCAAGGCGATGGCACCGATCATCGATCGGGTCGTCCTTCTTCCGAAATTCAGCATCAAGCAGAACCCGGACGGGAGGATTGTTGCAGGCTATCACTTCGCCGGCAGCAGGAGCCTTGCGCCGACCGAGGCTCTGGGCCGGCAAATGTTCGCCGAGGCTGCCGCCTATTTCCCAAAGATGAGGCATGCCGAGCTCGATTTCATGACGGTTGGCAGGCCGGCATGGCGAAAGGACGGCCTTGCCACTGCGGGAACGGTCAGGAGCCATCTAAATCTGTTTGTCGCCGTCATGAACAACGGGCTGACCATGGCCCCAATTATCGGGCAGCTCGCCGCCATCGAAATCCTCGATGGCGTACAAACCGCCATGCTCGATCCCTATCGCGCGTGAGACTTGGTGGTTCGACGAGGCACCGGCAGGCGCCAGCCCCTCGCCTGCCGTCGTATCGATCGACGGCAGGCGACACCCCGTCCGTCAAACCGTCGCCGGTCTTCAGGAGCGAAGTCTGCGAGCGAGACCGGCGTTCGCAGGGGGAAGCGATTCAAGCCCTTTCGAAGATCGCGGCCATCCCCTGCCCGCCCCCGATGCACATCGTTTCCAGGCCGTAGCGCACACCGCGACGTTTCATCTCATGGGTTAGCGTTGTCATAATGCGGACGCCCGTCGCGCCGACGGGATGCCCGAGGGAGATGCCCGAACCATTTACATTGAGGCGGCTACGGTCATCCCAATCCCAGCCCTTGAGCACAGCGAGGACCTGGGGCGCGAAGGCCTCGTTGACCTCCACGAGACCCATGTCGTCGAAGCTGAGCCCGGTTTTTGCAAACAGGCGCAACGTTGCTGGAACCGGGCCAATTCCCATGCGGGCCGGGTCGCATCCCACGGCGGTCCAGCCCACCAGAAAGGCAATCGGATCGAGACCGAGGGCGTCGAGCTTGTCCTCGGCGACCACAAGGCAGGCAGCGGTGGCATCATTCTGCTGAGCGGCGTTGCCTGCGGTCACCACACCGTCGGGCGTGATCGTACGAAGCTTCGCCATAGTTTCAGCTGAGCTGTCCGTACGGATACCCTCGTCGCGTTCGAACAGCTTAGGTTCGCCTTTGCGCTGCGGGACGGGCACCGGAACGACTTCGTCGGCGAACCGCCCTTCATCCCATGCGGCAGCCGCTCGACGATGGCTTTCGAGGGCGAAGGCATCGGCAGCCGCGCGATCAATGCCATATTCGCGTGCAAGCGTTTCAGCCGTCTCGATCATCCCGGAGATATAGCCGAAGCGGCCGACGGGCTGGGAGCGTTCCCGCCCGCGATCCAGTCGGTCGTAGAGGGCGGCATTGCCTGATCGCCTGCCCCAGCGCATCTCGGTGCTGTAATATTCGATGCGGCTCATGCTTTCGACGCCGCCTGCGAGCACCACGTCACAGGCGCCGGACTGCACCATCATCGCGGCCGTCACGATCGACTGGAGGCCGCCCCCGCAGCGCCGGTCCAGCTGCAAACCTGGAACTTCGATGGGGAGGCCCGCTTCCAGTGCAATCCAGCGTCCGACGCAGGGCGTTTCACTATTGGCGTAGGACTGTGCGAAACAGACGTCCTCGATCCGCGCGGGATCGAGACCGGTGCGCTCAAGTATGGCGTTGACGACGAGGCTGCCCAGAGTCTCGACCGGAACATCGCGCAGGGCTCCGCCAAAGCCGCCGATCGGCGTACGCAGCGGGCTGACAATAGCGGCGCGGCGCATATCAGCGCCTCCCCTGTACGCGCTGTGCGCAGCGTGAGGCCTGTAGGAAGTTGCGGTTCAGCATGAAGAAGCTCCTCGTATTCTCGGTGGGTTGAGGCGTGCCGGGATGGCTCAGCCATAGGTGGCGCTGGCTTGCATCGCGACCGCCGCGTCGCAACGGACGGCTTCGAAGGTGCCGGGGGCGGACCCGGCGCGCAACAAAATTGGCTGGCCCTGGAAGAGCGGCGCCATCGCGCGAAATGCGAAGCCGGTAGGTTGCCCCTGCCGATACGCTAGGCTGAAAAGCCGCGCTGCGGTAAGTGGGCCATGCACGACAAGCCCTGGATATCCCTCGGCAGAGGTCGCATAGGTTTGATCATAATGGATGCGATGCGCATTGAAAGTCACCGCTGAGAAACGGAATAGCTCTACGGTGCTTGGGTGCCACACCATATCCTCTTCACGCACCGTGAAGGGAGCCGGCGCAACCGGCGGCGTGGCCGGGCCTTCATCGCGGTAGATGATGGTCTGGACCTCGACGATCCGTAACAGATCGCGCTGAAGGATCCTGTTTTCGACCTCGACAAGGACCAGTTCGCCTGCGTGGCCGGACTTGCGCGTAACGGAGCGGATCGTCGCGGTCTGTGTCGCTTGCTCATCAATCAGCAAAGGCGCGCGAAACTGCATTGTGGCCGCAGCGAACATGCGTCGTGGCAGAGTCACGGGCGGCAGGAACCCACCACGCTTGCGATGTCCGTCGACGTCGAGTTCATCGACAGGGATGTCGGGCAGAAAAAACGCCCAGTGCGCGAGGGAGGGCTGCCCGGCCTCCCCCAGGGCCGATCCGAACCGGCGCAGCGCAGCAGGATCAAGGCGTTCATCACGCGCAGCGGTACGCCCGACCCATGTCTGCCAGTACCGGATATCGTCTTCTGAGAGAATCATGCGATCAGGCCGGCGTCGTGAAGGGCGCCGATCTCGCCGTTGCTGAGACCAAGGAGATCGGCGAGGAGCTGATCGGTATGTTCGCCAAGTCGAGGCGCGCGTGGCACCGCCGCGCGGTTCTCGGCGACCAAGGTCGCGGCGGCGCCGGCCGTGGGGTAGCTATGACCACTGGGATGACGCACCGGTTCGAAGATCGGGTTGCCGGAGACGAACCTGGCATCCTTAGAGACCGCCTCACCTAATGTCTGATAGCGTCCCCAGGTCGCGCCGGCGGCGTCGAAAGCCGCACCGAGATCATCTGCGTTGCGCAGCGCCATGGCCTTTTCGACCAAGGGAAAGAGGCGGTGCCGATGCTGGAACCGAGCGCCTTCATCGCGCTCGAACTGCGCGCCCGTCTCGGCCTCGATCGCCGCCACCGCTTCGGCCAGCCCCAGCGACATCACAAGGCCTGTCCATTGGCGGGAGGTGATCGCAACGACGATCAGTCGGGTGCCGTCGGCGCACAGGAAATCGCGACCGAACGCGCCATAGAGTTCATTGCCCATGCGGGGCCGATCGCCGTGGAGCAGGACCTCTGCGACCTGCCCAAGGTGGCTGAGGCTCGCGGCGGCCACGTCGGACAGAGGCAGCCGGATTTCTGCACCTTCGCCGGTGAGAGAGCGCCTGTGTATCGCTGAGATCGCGACGAATGCGGCATAAGCGCCGGCGAGTAGGTCCCACGCGGGAAGGACATGATTCGTCGGGCGGTCGGCGTCTACGGGCCCGGTCATCGTCGGAATGCCGGCTGCTGCATTGATCGTGTAATCGACCCCTGGCGTTCCATCGGCCCAGCCCATGATCCTGATCGAGACAATGTCGGCGCGACGTGCGGCGAGCGCTGCGTGCGAGAGGAAGCTGCGCGCCGGGTAGTTTGTAACGAACAGCCCGGCATTGTCGCCTGGCGCCGCCGCGAGAGCGAGCGCGAGTTCGCGTCCCTCTGGCCTCGACAGATCGAGTGCGATCGACTTCTTCCCTTTGTTGAGCCCCTCCCAATAAAGGCTGGCAGAATGGTCGCGCGCGCTTGCCAGAGGCCATCGCTGATAGTCAGGACCGCCTCCAATGTTATCGAACCGGATGACCTCGGCGCCCATCTGCGCCATATGAAGCGTGCACGACGGTCCCGCGATAAACGCGGCGCCTTCGACAATCCTCAGCCCTTTTAACAAATCATACATGGGCCGTCTCTATCGATTGAAGGGCATCGGCCGAGAGGGCTGCTACGCGCCGCGCGGCGTAGGCCGATCGGCCAACGCGCGCGGCCGGCTCCAGCGACCCCGGCTTCAGGTCTGACGTCACTGATAGACTTTCCATCAGTTCAGTCTCCGCGCGACGGTAGGCAGCAATCGGAGTGCGTTTCCGCAACAAAGACCAGGCAGGTCTGCGTTTGCTATCGACGGGGAACGAAGGATGTCCGCGAGCGCCTCGGCGATCTTCTCGCGGTGCCGCATTGGATAGTCGAAGCCCATCACGATGTTATCGGCGGGCGCCAGCGCTCTGAGGGCCGCGATGCTACCGGCGCTTGTCGCCGAGGTTAGATCGAATATGAAACTCCGCAGATCGCGGCGAATATCGTCCGCGCTCATGGCGACGCGGTAGCCGCCCTGCGGGAGCATATTGTCAGTCGCGAAGCGCTCGGCGAGATAGGGAATTGTACCCCCGCCATGGGTAGCGATATAGGTGAAGTTCCGATAGCGGCTGCGCATGCCCGAAAACACCATGCTGGCGACGGCTCGGGTGGTGTCGAACATGAACTCCATGATGCCGGGGCTGAACGGCAGGCCGATACTGGCTTGAAACTTTGGCGCTACCGGATGGACGAAGGCGACAGCGCGACGGCGGTCCAGTTCAGCGAACAGCGGGTCGAATCTTCCATCACCGAGATACGCGCCGTCCGCGTTGGTCTGAAGGCAGACACCGTCAAGGGCGAGCGACCCGAGGGCACGGTCGAGCTCGACCAGGCTGGCCTCGACATCGGTCAGAGGAAGGGCGGCGAAAGCGCCGAAGCGGCGCGGATGAGCCGAGACCATCGCCGCAAGTTCGTTATTCATGCGTTGCGCCAGCTGGTTGGCGTCCGAACCCGCGAACCCTCTGGTCCCAAGCGGATTTGACAGCACCATGAGGCTGATGTCGTTCTGGTCCATCGTATCGATGGCCATTTGCGGGCTCCAGGGGATGGCAGCCAACGGCGCCATATCGCTCGGGCTTCGCTTGAGGGCGTCTATCCAGGAAGGCAGGATTGCGTGAGCATGGACATCGATGATGTTGCCAATCTGCGGTGCCCCGCAGCCATGGGCATCCAAGTCCATACGTTGGTCCCTGGCAGCGGCTCGTGCGGACGGCGGGAATAACGCTGCAAGGCTACCCCATCCCACCAGCGCGAGCGCGTGACGGCGGTCGAGCCGGTTGGATGTGCTCATTGTCTGCGCCCGTGCGACGCGATTGCTGTCATCGGTAGGAGGTCCGTTTCCCATTCACAACGGTCGGGCGTGCGCGATCGCCGCCCTGTTTTATGGCAAGGCGACCGAACGTCCCCGGCCACATGAAGCGGAGAGCTCCAAGGGATCGGAACGCGTTGGTTCACGCGCGAACCGGCGCGCTTGTCTTCGCGCGGAGCTCGTCGAGCGAGATGCCCGGCGCGAGTTCGACAAGGGAATAATGGTCTCCGGCCGGGCGAAGTACGGCCAGATCGGTGTAGATGCAATCGACGACGCCGCGACCGGTGGCAGGGAGCGATAGCGATGCCCGCAGCTTCGGTGCGCCGGCGCGCGTGACCTGCGACATGATCACCCGGACCAATCGAGCGCCGGCGACGAGGTCCATTGCGCCGCCGACCGCCGGCACTTCGTCGCTGCCGCTCGACCAGTTTGCAACGTCTCCGTTTGCAGCCACCTCGAACGCGCCCAGTATGCAGAGGTCGACATGGCCCCCGCGGATCATCGCGAAGCTGTCGGCATGGTGAAAATAGGCCCCGCCCGCGATAAGCGTGACGGGGTTTTTGCCTGCATTGATGAGATCCGAATCCTCCTGATCGACGGGTGCGCGCGGCCCCATACCAAGGATTCCATTCTCGCTGTGCAGGATCACCTCGCGGCCCTCTGGAATATGATCGGAGACGCGTTCGGGCAGCCCGATGCCGAGATTGACGAACCAGCCATTTTCAATATCGGCGGCCGCACGGGTCGCCATCTCATCAGTGGACCAACCGCTCACGATAGTTTCTTTCGACCAAGTTTTAGGAGTTCTTCGCGCTCGCTAACGGGCTCGGCTATCTGCACGATCCGATCGACGAAAATGGACGGCGTAACGATCGCCTCAGCATCTAGGTCGCCGAGTTCCACCAGCTCGCGCACCTGGACCAGCGTTGTTCGCGCAGCCATCGCCATGAGGGGCCCGAAGTTGCGAGCCGCCTTGCTATAGACGAGATTGCCCCATCGATCGGCCGCGCGCGCTTTGACGAGCGCGAAATCGCCCTGGATGGCGTGCTCGAGCAAATAGGCCCGCCCGTTGAACTCGCGCGCTTCCTTACCTTCGGCCAAGGCTGTGCCGACGGCAGTTGGTGTATAGAAGGCCGGAATGCCGGCGCCACCCGCCCTGATCCGTTCGGCCAGCGTCCCCTGTGGCACGAGCTCGAGCTCGATTTCACGTTTCTTGAACAGCGCACTGAACACGAAGCTGTGCGAGCTGCGCGGATAGGAACAGATCAGTTTCCGGACACGACCCGCCTGGAGAAGGCGTGCGAGGCCCATTTCCCCGTTTCCTGCATTATTGTTGACGATCGTGAGGTCACGCGCGCCTTGATCAATAAGGGCATGAACAAGTTCGGTAGGGCTACCAGCTTCGCCGAAGCCACCGATCAGGACGGTGGCGCCGTCCGCAACGTCACGAAGCGCGTCTTCGGCAGTAGCCTCTCGTTTGTCGATCACTTCATTTCCCTCTCGCGTCGAGCTGGGCGCCAAAAGCCAACGAGGCTGCGCCTGACCGGGCTGCTTGTCCCGGGCGCGCAGGTTGATGAGCCGCCGAATTCATAGCGCGAGTTCATCCTCGCGGACCATGATGGAATCGAACGGTTCACCGTCCTCGAGCCGGCGGCGGAGATCCTCCGGCCGCACCTCAATACCGATCGGATTGTTGGCGAAGGCGGTTCCGTGCATCCACGTTTGTGCGTCAAGAGGATCCTTGAAACGATCCACCTGGAGCTCGACGTCATTGCCGTCGGGGTCGGCATAATAGAAGGACATGGTGGGACCATGATTGATGGTCCGCCATGGGCGGATACCTGCCGCTAAGAGCCGCTCGTAGGTGTCGAGCAGATCGCCGAGCGTCTCGTACGTGAAGGCGACATGATAGAACCCGACGGTCGGCACTGTGGGGCGCGGCGCGAACTCCGCCGTAGCAGCGAACGCGATTCTGTGATGCTCATCGTCATAGGTGAGGAAGGCGATCCGGTCGTTGGCGAACACGACATGCGCCTCAAGGACGGCGCAGTACCAGTCGCACATCACTTTAAGTTCATTGGTTCGGTGCACGATATGGGAGAGGCGGGTAGGCGCTGTCATAACAGGTCTTCCTCAGCGACGACCGGGTTCGACAATGTCCCCAACCGGTCAATTTCCACGGTGACGAGATCCCCAGGCTTCATCCATAATGGAGGCTTGCGAAGCGCGCCTACGCCGCCCGGGGTGCCGGTGACGATCACGTCGCCCGGCTGAACCTCCCAGATCTGCGAAACATAGGCGATGAGGGCTTCTACGCCGAAAAGCAGATCGTCGACCCCGGACTGCTGCACGATTTCACCATTGAGCCTGGTGGTGAGCTGGAGGTCGTTTACGTCGCCGGCCTCGTCTTTGGTAACGAGCCAAGGTCCGAAGCTGCCCGTGCGGTGGAAATTCTTTCCGGGCAAAACCTGGTTGGTATGGCGTTGGAATTCTCGGATCGATCCGTCGTTGAAACAGGCGTAACCTGCGACATGGTCGAGCGCCGCATCTACCGGGATGTTCCGGCCTGGTTTGCTGATGACGACGGCCAGTTCGCCTTCGAAATCGAGCGTTACCGATACCCGCGGGCGAATGATCGGCTCGCCGTCCGCGACGATGGAGTCGGGATAGCGGGGGAACAGACTTGGAAAGGCTGGTGGCTCATTACCGGTCTCGGCAATGTGGGTCTTATAGTTCAGGCCTACGCAGATGATGCGGCTCGAACGCGGGATGGGCGGGAGAAGCTTAACCGAACCGAGCGGATAGTCCGCCGGATCGCCCGCCAGGGCTTCGAGGCCCGGCAGATCTCCCAGCGCTGCCGTCAGATCAGCATATTGCGGCATACGCGCGCCCGCATCGATGATGCCATCTTCACGAAGCACGCCGAAGCTCGGACCGTTGTCGGTGGTGAAGCTCACGAGTTTCAAATCAGGTCTCCTTGAAAATATGATGTGCAGCTCGGGCACGCGGCGAGCCGTCCTCTGCGGCGTGGCGGCGATATTAGGACCACGCGTTTCATGCTGCCGCCGCCTCGTCGGGATGCTCCGCAGCGCGTGTGACTTTGTGCAGCGCGTCGCGCAGCGCGCCGGCGCGGTCCCGAAGCGCCGCAGGCTCGACCCAGGCGATGCGCCCATCGGGACGAACGAGAACAGCATAAGGCGTGTCGCCCCAATAGTCGGCAGCGCTCGCTCGATCGGACCGCATATCTCCTGAGAGCGCGACCACGCCCACGGGCATCCCCTGCCCCGGTAGCTCCGCCACGGCGGACCGCCATGCAGCCTCGTCCTCTTTGGGCACGAACAGCGTGAAACTATCAAAGCGCAGCATGTCGATGGTGGACACATCCGGGGCGATCCACAGATGCGGGATGTGGCTGCCCGGAGCAAAGCTGGGCAGATAGCCTTCGACCGGCGCGAGCGGCTGCGCGACGGACCGCTCGGCAGGCAAGAAGGCGCCGCTGAGCGGCGTGGCGGCCATTTCCAGTTCGAGGAACGAGAAATGCGGCAGCTGGTCGTCGACTGCCTGCTGTGCCGCCTGCGCACGGGCGCCCCCGGGATCGGATCTCAACTCCTCGATTGCTGCACGGAAGTCGGCATCGCTGCCATCTGCCCCGATTGCGGCTGCAACTTCCGCCATGCGGATTCGGTTCGTGACGGATTGCTTGGTGTTGCGTATCGCGATCGGACGGCATTCCTCGGCAAAGCTGTCGAGGAGCGTCATGTTTGCGTGCCCGCGCAGCACCGCGCCGAGCTTCCAGATCAGGTTTTCGACGTCTTCGACACCAGTGTTGAGACCCAAACCACCCGTCGGAGGAAAGCGGTGGGCTGCGTCACCGACCAGAAGCACACGGCCCCGGCGATAGTCGCGCGCGACCTGCGCTGTCATGGCCCAGCGATCGATGGCCGCCACGGTGAACGCATGATCTGCGCCTATCGCTTGCCGAATGATATCGCGGCACTGAGCCTCACCAAAGCTCTCGAACGGCGTAAGATCAGGGTCGTACCGCATCATAAGCACCTGGGAGCCGTTAGGCTGGTGCATGATGAAGAAGCCTTCGAGGTCGGGTGTGTGAATGAAGAAAAGGACGCCGGGTGCTCGCTCAAGCAGCGGGCGGACGTCGGAATGGATGTGGATCGCCAGGAAGTTCGCGAGCGCTGGCGGACCCTCGACATCAATTCCGGCTGCGCGCCGCACGCGGCTGCCAGCGCCATCGGCGCCAATCAGAAAGCGCGACCGAACTGCGCGCGTCCCTGCCCCATCCTCAAGCGTCGAGATGACGCCGTCACCATCCTGCGAAAAGCCGCGAAAGTACGTTTCGAACGATACGATGTTATCGCCGCCGAGCGCTTTCGCGCGCGCATGGAGGATCGGCTCGACGACGCTCTGCGGAATATTGACTGAATGGGCAGGGCTGATTTCGGTGAAACGAGGCACCCTGCCCTTCTGGCCGACCAGATTCAGCTTGCCGTAGATGACGCCGGTGACGCTCTCGCACCACGTCACACATTGCTGAAGGCTTTCAGGCGTGCCTTGGGCGACAATCGAGTGGGCCATGCCGAGGCGGCGATATACCTCCATACTATGGGTTTTAAGCACATGGGCGGACGGCTCGGTGTGAAGTCCCGCGCGCCGCTCGACAACCTGGTGCGTTAGGCCGAGCTTCGAGGCGATGATAGATGCAAGAAGCCCCGCGGGACCTGCACCGACGATCAGCAGATCAATATCTTCAATTGGCATGTGCGGCTTCCTTGGCCTTGCTGAAAGAGGGCGCGGCGCGTTTCGGCCGATTGGTTCGGGCTGTGCTTTTGCAAAGTGGGCGCGCGCCTTCGTCATGCTCCCTCGAGGAGAAGTGATTGCGTGCGCCCTGCCTGCGGCGGGATGCTTGTGAGCGGCCGACTTGGGCCAAATCAAAGCCAGCGCCGCGGCTGCACGTATCGCGGCGCCAGTTGGGACGAACGGGGTGTGGCCGCAGTTCAACCATTGGGATGCTGCCGCCCAACGTCGGTTGCGACGGCCTCGACGCCATCATCGGTCTCGAGAGGCGTTGGCGCCACCTTGAGTACGTTCCGGCGCCAGCCGCCGTGATAATAATATGTCGCGGCTATCCCGAGCGCCGCGATTGAACCGACAGGGAAACTCCACCAGAGAGCGTCGGCTTGGAGCCATGGTTTGGCGATGAAGGCGAAACCAATGCGCACGGGGAAGAACGCGACCAGCAGTGTCAGCAGGGGAACCATGACCGCGCCGTTCGCGCGCGTTGCGGCGAAGTAGGTCATGGTCATCGCGAAAAGGGAGAAGTTCCAGCTCGCGATAAGCTGGATATGGCTGGCGATAGGCAAGGCCGGGCTGTGCGAGCCTAGAAAGAGCGTCATAATGGGACGGTCGAACAGCAAGATGAAAGTCACCATCGTGCTCGTGACCGCCAAGCCTATCAGAAGACCCGCGGTAGTAATGCGCGAAACCCGGTCCCACCGTCCGGCACCGATATTCTGCGCAACCATGGCGCTGACTGCGGCGCCGATCGCGACCGCGGGCATCTGAATATAAGCCCACAGCTGGAGCGAGATTCCATAGGCAGCGGCCGTATCGACTCCAAGCCGATTGACGAGGCCGATCATGGTCAACCCGGCGACCGACACCACCACCATCTGCGCTCCCATCGGGAGGCCCTTTGCGACAATGGTCGTGGCCAAGGCGCGGCCCGGCAGAAGATATTGCCATTCCGCTCCGCGAAGCCGGATCGGCAGATTGCGCCGATAGATGTAGCCGAGCATCGCGGCCACAGAGACGACATTTGCAATCAGCGTTGCCATGGCCGAGCCAGCGATTCCCATCGCGGGAAACGGCCCAAGACCAAGGATAAAGACGGGGTTCAGCGTGGCGTCGAGCAGAACTGTAAGCCCCATGAACCAGAAGGGGGTAAGGGAGTCGCCCGAACCGCGCAGTCCACCAGTGAGCAGCACCAGCAACATTGAGGCTGGCAGCCCGATGAAAATGACGCGGAGATAGGAAAGCGCGAACGCCAGGGCGGCCCCCGGGGTGGCAAGTACATGCAGAATATTTGGTGCAAAAATCCAGCCGAGCGTCGCGATGATCATTGAGCCGACAACGACCATGCCGACAGCGGAACCGAAAGCGCGACGCGCACTGTCAACGTCGCGCCGGCCAAAGCTCTGGCCCACCAAAATCGCCGCTGCCATGCCGAAACCGAACACCGCGCTCGACATGAGGAACATGATGATGTTCGCGTTCGCGGTCGCGGCGAGGGCGCTTTCTCCAAGGAAACGGCCGACCCAGATCGCGTTGACCGAACCGTTGAGCGTCTGGAGGACATTCGAAGCGAGCGTTGGCAACGCGAACGCGAGCAGGCTCGACGCTATCGGCCCTGTGGTTAGGTCATGTTGACCAGCATGTTGAGGGCGTCGCGCCATTCTATATCTCAGTTAATTATGCGTGGATGCGCCGCAGGCTCAGCCGAGCGCGCGAACAAGACCCAGCGGTGGCTTGTCGGAGAACAGGGCGTGCTTGTGTCCGTGCGTGACAGCAGCGACATAGACCTGGCTGGCCCAACGCAGGGTGTCGCATAGATATTCGGCAGCAGGCGTGAGCGGGAGATGGGCCCTGCGCACTACGCATGTCATCGAGCTCGGAAGCTCTTCTGCGACGTTGATCGTCTCGAACATCGTGTAGATATTGGGAAGAACGAGCCATTGGTCGGGGACCAGCGCCAACAGGTCGGAGCTGACCGCTGCGATCAAGGTCGTCAGGCCGCAACCGCCAAACATCTCGACCACAGGGGCCGGCAAGCCGTTTCGTGCGAACAGCGAGTCGAGCTCGTTGTCGTCGGCGATAGCGTCGGCAGCGCTTAGCCATTTCCCCGGAACCAAATCGGCCAGCGAAACGGATCCAGCTAGCGCATGCCCCTTTCGAGCGAGGACAACGCTGCGACTGTCGAAGAGCTTCTCGACGAGGAACTGGTGAGATGGCTGGCAGCCGGCAAGCGGGCCGATATAGAAATCGCAGGAACCGTCCTGCAGCAGGGGTTCGCAATTCGCGATCAGGCCTTCTCGGACGTGCAAGACGATGTGAGGGAAACGCCGGCGAAACCGCTCCAGTGCGCGTGGTAGCAGCGTTAGATGCGACGCCGTGGAAAGCACAACAGAGATATGCCCAGATTCGGCGCCACGAATTTGCTCGATCTCGTCCTGGGCAAGTCTCAACTCGTTCTGCACAACAACTGCGCGCCGCAAAAAGGTCTCGCCCATCGCCGTTGTTACGACGCCCCGGGTGTGACGCTCGAACAGGACCACGCCCAGAATGTTCTCGACTTCGCGTATGCTTCGCGTGATGGCCGGCTGTGCAACCCCGAGATGCCGCGCTGCCGCGCGCAAACTTCCCCGCTCGGCAACGGCGATGACGTCGCGAATGTGGGTGAGCTTCATCACAAGAATTGCACGGCACGTAAAGACGGTGTCGGCCCGAGGGGTGTGTTCATAATTTTGCGCCCCTCCCACTGAATGGTGTAGCAGCCAAGACATCGACGCTGCGGTCGCGAGCGGAACGATCGCTACCGAATCCGATCGGATATCGTATATAAGGGATGTAAATCTGCGTCAACCTGCTAAGGAGAGCTCATGTCTCGATTCAGCCAGCTCAGCTTGTCAGGCTCCCCTAGCGAGGAGTTCGCCCTGCCCCGCAGAAATGCGGTGGGCGACGATGTCTATGAAGCCCTTCTGACCCAGCTCATCACCTTGCGCATTGCGCCAGGTGAGCGGATCTCGGTCGATGCCCTCGTGCGCGATTTCGGCGTGTCGCAGACGCCGATCCGGGCGGCGCTGATCCGGCTCGAGACCGAGGGGCTCGTCCTGCGCAAGCATAATGCGGGCTACAGCGCCGCGCCCATCCCATCGGGCGAGCGCTTCCGCGGCATGTATGAGTTCAGGATGATGCTCGAGCCTGCGGCGGCCGCGCTCGCCACCGAGCGCATGAATGAGGCCCAGCGCGCCGAACTCACCGCGATGATCACCGCCATGGAAGCCTGCCTCGCCGAGCCCGGCGATCCGAGCTATGGCCGCTTCGCGATCCTCGACGCGCGCTTCCACGAAATCATCGCCGAAGCCTGTGGCAACGAGAATATCATCGAGGCGCTGGGACGCATCTACGCCCACATGCACCTCATCCGCCTCGGCCATCAGACCGCCGTCACGGAGGCCGCCGTCAAGGAGCATGCCGCCATCTGGACGGCAATGGCTGCCGGTGACGCCAACGCCGCCGCCGATGCCATGCGACACCACATCGCCGTCAGCCAAACACGCATGGAACCCATCTATAAGCGATATCGATAAGAAACCCGGAGATGGTAATTTGTGATCGGTGAGATGTATTTCATATCTGACCGAGCCCCCCCAGTCCGCTAGTTCAGGACGGCCACAAGTGCGTTCCGCGCGCCTACCCATCAGAAGTGAGCGGGGCGGCGTCGGACAAGTGAAAACGGACCGCGCTGCGATTGCGCCTTATGGCCAGCGCCCCGCTCTCATGGTCTCTCGGTGGAACGGCCCTTCTGGCGCGTACTGACGGCTATTGGACACGGTGTTGAAGTCCCCCAATCGAGCAAAGAGGATTTTTTAATGAGACGCCCACTTTACATGAACTGGCTGCCGTTGGCGGCGGCGCTTTTCGCGACGACGGTCCCCGCCTCAGCGTGGAGCGAGGACATGAGCACCGGCCACCACGCCACCGCCTCCGTCCAACCGCCTGCCGAGGGGGCTAGTGAAGCGGAGTTGCGCGACTGGGTCGGCCGGAACATCACCAAGGGGAACTTCGTCGAAAATACGCTCGATACCACCCGGTTTACGCTTTATGATCCGACCAGCATTGAAAAACTTCCCAACGGACATGTCACGGCCTGGATTAGGGGCGAAGTCTTTCGCCTGCGTGCGAACGGTCAAGGCATGCGCTCCATTCTGAAGAAGCTGGAAATCAATTGCCCTGAAACCAGCTATCGCGAGATTGAAGTGAAGGGGTTCGCCAGCTTCAATCTGAAGGACCCTATCTCCAGTCCGCCGGTGCCGGACCGTTGGTTCAATGTTAATCAGCCTGGTCGCGTCGATCCCACGCCGATCGCTCGAATCTGCGCGCTGGCCAAGACCACCAAGAAGTAGCTCTCGATATAGAGACCAGACCGCCTCGCATGGGCGGCACGATAGCAGATAAAAAAATGCCCCGGCCGTTGCAGGCCGGGGCATTTTCCGTAGCGAGAGCGTGCTCAGAACTTGAAAAGACCTCGCACGCCATAAGTTCTGGGAGGGCTTGTATATGCCGCCTGCAAACCGTTGAATTGGGTCGCCGACACCAGGAGGCGATCATTCTCGATGTTTCGGACGAACGCTTGGAGAGACCACATGTTATCTTCCGGGCCGAAGGTGACCTGGGCGTTGGAAGTCCAGCTGGACGACTGATATTGCTCCGGGCCGAATTCCGCATTGACGAACCGACCGCTGCGATATTGGGTGTTCGCACCGAACACGATCTTATAGTCACCCAAGGGAACGGTCTGCTGGGCCGAAAAATTCACCGTCCATTTCGGCGCATTATACGCCGGTTTTCCAGAACAGTTGATGTCGTAAAGCGTGGCGTTGGACGCGTTGGTTGAGACGCCACAAAGCGTCCGAGGATATCCAAGCGACTTGGCTGCCTGGTACACGAAACTCGTGAACTTCGAATCCAGATACTGGACATCGGCGCTTATTTCCGTCGTCGTGGTGACAAGGAATCGACCGTCCACTTCGAGTCCGCGAATGCGGCTTTTGCCGATGTTCTGCGTAAAATTCCCCGGCCTGTTGAGAAGGTCGACGCCGGCCTTGGCGACCTGCTGATTGGAATAATCCCACCAGAACAGCTCGGCATTGAGTTGCACGCGATTGTTAAAGAAGCGGTTCTTCGAACCGATCGTATAAGCGGTGATATACTCCGGCTGGTAGGTTTCATATCCTACCGACGTGCTGAATCCGCCAGACCGGAAACCTGTCTCAACGCTGGCATACAGCATTGACGCTGGCGCGACGTCATACTCGACGGCCCCGCGCCACGTTACCTTTTCAAAGGTTTTGCGCTGGCTGAAAGAGACATCAGATCGCGAGATGATGGTGCCGGGCGTCGGCCCCGGGACCGGAGGCCCACCCGGAGCGGGGACATTAAAGCCAAGTTGCGAGGGGTAAAGCACCAGTGGAGGCAGAATGGCATTGGGGCAGCTTGGCAGGACGCATATTTCCGTGAAGCCCGTCACCGTCGCATCAAACTTCTTCCTGTCATGCGTGTAGCGAGCCCCGCCCACGATACGCAACCGCGGCGTAAGGTTTGCCGTGAGCCGCACAAACGGCGCATAGGACTTCGTTGCAACATTCAGCGGACCTTGGAAGCTTGCCGAGAATGGCAACGCCTGAGCCTGGGTTTGCCCACGCGATTCCTCGTCGAAATAGAAGAAGCCAAGGGTATAATCGAATAGTGAAATCTTGCCCGCGAAGCGCGTTTCTACACTATATTGATCATGCTTTTCCGAAGAAATGCATGGGAAGGCTCCGCACACGGCAAGCCCCTTCATTTCGTCGAAGCGTGCTGCGGGGATGATCGTCAGGACACCGGCGCCGGTATCATATTCGATATTGACGCTGCCGCCATAGAAGTTGCTCTGCTGAAACAGGTCAGGGAACGGATTATATTTTCTTCCTGGAACGGTGAGCACGGGACGCGACTGCCAAAACGCCTGCGACCGCGGCGACAAGACGCCGTCCGATACGGGGATGCCGAGTGGCGTGACGGTACAGGCGGTCGTGACGGCGCTGCATGTGTAAGTGTTGAGGTAGCTGGTGCCATAGCCCATTCCACCGATATGCGAATAATCGAAGGCCGCGCGGACTGTCAGCGACGGCGTGAGGTCCGATTTGAGCTGCACCCGCAGGCCGTGCGACTTGTCGTCCGACGTGCCGTCCTTCAGATACCCATCGCGATTGATGTAGGTTCCCGACACGCGCAACGCACCATTTTCGCCCAAGGGCGCATTAACTGCCCCTTCGAGGACGACTGCGTCGTAATTTCCGTAGGAAGCCGACCCGAAGCCGGAGAACTCTCCATATTTCGGTTGGACGGGAATGATATTGATAGCCCCGGCCGTAGCGTTGCGACCGTAGAGGGTGCCCTGCGGGCCTTTCAGCACCTCGATCCGATCGAGGTCGAAGTAGGACGTGATAGTCGCCGTGTTCCGCCCGATATAGACACCATCATAGTTGAATGCGACCGCAGGATCGCTTTGCGATGTCACGGAGAAATTGCCGACGCCCCGGATGAATGCCGCACTTTGGGCACCGATCCGAACCAGCGTGAGCGCAGGCACGGCCTGACTCAGCCTGTTTGATGCCGTGATGCCGGAATCGCTCAAATCCGAGCCCGAAACCACACTGACCGGCAGCGCCGCCTTCTGCGCTGTCTCGACCTTTCGCTGCGCGGTGACAATGATGTCTTCAAGACCGGTCGTTGACTGATCGGCCGGGGTCGATGCGGGGGCTTCCGATGGTCCCGTTTGTGCGAACGCAATGTTCGACGTAAATAAGATTGCCGTGCCCGCTAAAAATATCGCCTTTTTCATCAACCTCCCCTTTCATGACATCCATATGGTGACGTTATCGTCACTCGATCCGATCGGATATCGTATATAAGGGGTCGGATGATGCGTCAAGCTGCGGTTGGCAAAAGGCGTCTGGCGTGCGCACAGCGTGACTGGCGGCGGCCGCATACCTCCGAATGTTCAGACAATTACCACGCACGTGCCAGGCGCGCGCTTAAGCTGCGAACTGGCACGCGGGCAGCGCGCCGGCGATAGATCAGCGGTGCAGGCCTGATCGCCGGGCCGCACGATCCGGCGCGGGCGATGCTAGCATCCTAGAACTTGGCGGATCCGCGCAGCCCGTATGTGCGCGGAGGGCTGATATAGGCTGACTGCAGGCCAAGGAAGCCAATGACGGCGGTAAGTGTTCGGTCATTTTGGAGATTGCGTACAAAGGCCTGAACTGACCAACGGTTGTCGGAAGGTCCAAAGCTCACCTGCGCGTTCGTCGTCCAGAAGGAGGGCTGATATTGCTCCGGACCAAAATCCGCGTTTATGAATCTCCCGGTCTTAAATTGTGTGTCAACGCCGAAAGCCACTTTATAGTCACCGACCGGGACGCTCTTTCGCGCGGCCAGATTGATCGTCCATTTGGGCGCGTTATAGGCTGGCATGCCTGAGCAGTTGACATCGTATGAGGTGGTGTCCGCGACGCTGTCCGACACGTCGCACAAGGTGCGGGGATATCCCAGCGATTTTGCCGTTTGATAGACGAAGCTGGTAAATCGGGTGTCGAGATACTGGACGTCACCCGAAATTTCGGTGGTCGGCGTTATCAAAAGCCGCCCTTCAAGTTCGAAACCCCTGATCCGGCTTTTGCCGATGTTCTGCGTGAAATTTCCTGGTCGCCCGGCGCGGTCGACGCCAGGCTTGGCGACTTGCTGATTGGTATAGTTCCACCAGAACAGTTCGAGGTTCAGCTGAAGGATATTGTTGAAGAAGCGGTTTTTCGCGCCGAGAGTATAGGCAGTGATATATTCGGGATCGTAGGTCTCGTAGCCCACAGATGTGCTGAACCCGCCAGAACGAAACCCGGATTCCGCGCTGGCGTAAAGCAGAGAGGCGGGTGCTGCGTTATATTCTATGGCAGCCCGCCAAGTTACCTTGCTGAACGTTTTCGCCTGATCGAACGCGATGTCGGAGCGAGTGATGATGGTGCCAGGTGTCGGTCCCGGCACGGGCGCTCCGCCCGCGGCAGGTACGGCAAACGGAAGCTGAGACGCAGTGAGAACAGCTGGCGGGAGGATAGCCGTCGGGCACCGCGCGATGACGCATATTTCGGTGAAGCTCGTTACCGTAGCGTCCGAAGTCTTGTCATCATGCGTGTATCTCACGCCCCCAACGAGCCGCAGGGCAGAACTGACGTTTGCAGTCAGGCGCAGGAACGGCGCATAGGATTTGGTTTCCACATTGAGCGGACTTTGAAAACTCGCCGAGAAGCCTCCCGTGTTCGCGCCAGTGAGCGCTCGTGATTTCTCACGGAAGTAAAAGAAACCGACCGTGTAGTCGAAAGGCGCGATCTTGCCGGCGAAGCGAGTTTCGACACTGTACTGGTCATGCTTCTCGTCAGAGAGTGCCGGGAAACCCCCGCTCGGGGTGAGATGACGGTCATTGTCGATGCGTATGGCCGGAACGACGGTCAGGACGCCACGCCCGGTGTCATATTCGATTGTGCCGGTATAGCCATAAAAGCTGGCATCTCGGAACAAGGCTGGGAACGCGTCCATGGTGCGGCCCGCGACCGTCAGGACGGGGCGCGACTGCCAGTATGCCTGCGAGGCGATGGAGTGATTGCCTTGCGCCAAAGGAATGCCCACGGGGGTCACCTGACAGCTCTTGGTTGCCGCGCTGCAGGCGAAACTGTTTAGATAGCTCAGACCCAGGCCATTTCCGCCGATATGCGAGTAATCAAAGGCCAGGCGCGCTGTCAGCGAAGGTGTGAGAGCGGCCTTGAGCTGGAGGCGCGCGCCTTGCGATTTGTCGTCGGACGTGCCGTCCTCCAGATAACCGTCGCGGTGAATGACCGTGCCCGAAGCCCGGATGGCTATGTCGTCGCCGAGTGCCAGGTTGACGGCGCCCTCGGTGGTGAGTGCCTGATAGTTTCCGTAGGAGGCGGTGACGTAACCCGAATTGGTGCCAAATTTAGGTTGAGCTGGAAGGATATTGATTGCGCCTGCCGTGGCGTTGCGACCGTAGAGCGTGCCTTGCGGCCCTTTGAGCACCTCGATGCGGTCGAGATCGAAGAAGGAAGTGGTGGTCGCCGTGGTGCGGCCCACATATACACCATCATAGTTGAAGGCGACCGCCGGGTCGCTCTGGGATGTCACCGAGAAATTTCCGACGCCGCGAATGAACGCGGCGCTTTGGGGCCCAATCCGCTGAATGGTCAATGCGGGAACCGCTTTCCCGAGTTGGTCCGACTGGGTGATGCCCGCATCAAGTAGGCTCGTCCCAGAGACCACATTAATTGCCACGGCGGCCTTTTGCGCCGTTTCGGGGCGGCGCTGCGCGGTAACGACGATATCCTGAAGGCCGTTCTCAGAGGCGCTTTGCGCGAACGCGACGCCCGGCGTGATGGCCACACAAGCCATAAGCCATGTCTTGTACATATTTGCTGTTCCCCTTTTCCCCTGATGGCCTCTCCTTCCTTGTCTCCGGCGCGCCGAGCGCGTTCTTTGAAGAGTGACGGTAGGCGCGTGGAGCGGGGTCAAATAAGATGTAGAATTGCCGCGATGATAACAGCATCACATCACCGCGACCGATGGAATTCCATCGCGCTCCGCCCCTCGCCGGTTTGCTGCAGTTTATGCTCGAACCACCGCCCCTTCCTCCGTCCAGCGGACGGCGCGCTCCTGGGAGCATTTCTGCTTCGCCCTCCCGCCGCGGGGGCGGGGCTGACAATCAACCACGCGGTGAGAGGCGGGGCCGCGATCCCCTGCGCATATCGCGGCCATGATTTTGCCATCTGTTATGGCGAGGCGAGCCGGGGTACGCCCTTTGGATACTGTCTGTTGACGTGGAGATCGCCCATTGAAGTATCGATGCGATCTTGGCGGAGAGCGGCATAATTTTGTCGATCTGCGTCAGGTCTTAGGCGCGGCTTCACCGCCGCGCTCGGGTGACGAGCTTGCCGGGATTGCGGCGAGGAGCGCCACCGAACGCATCGCGGCCCGCGATATTCTCGCGGACCTTCCGCTTAACACGTTCCTCAATGAAACGGTCGTGCCGTACGAAGACGATGAAGTCACTAGGCTCATCATAGACAGCCATGATCAGGCCGCCTATTCGACAGTGGCTTCATTGACCGTTGGGGAGTTGCGGGACTGGCTGCTGCACTCCGACACATCGACGGATGATCTTGCGAAAGTCTCGGCTGGCCTGACCCCCGAGATGGTCGCGGCCGTGTCAAAGCTGATGCGAAATCAGGACCTCATTGCGGTCGGCAGCAAATGCAATGTGGTCACGGCGTTTCGATCGACCATCGGCCTTGAGGGCCGCCTGTCGACGCGTTTGCAGCCAAACCACCCGGCAGACGATCTCGAGGGGATAGCGGCCAGTGTCCTCGATGGTCTTCTCTACGGTGTCGGCGACGCGGTGATCGGGGTCAATCCGGCGACCGACAACGTGCCGAACGCGATCGCAATTCTCCAGATGCTCGACGAACTTCGCGACAGCTATGATATACCCACACAGACATGCGTTCTCACGCATGTCACCAATGCGATTGAGATGATGAACCGACGGGCGCCGGTCGATCTTGTTTTTCAATCTATCGCGGGAAGCGAAATGGCCAACCGGGGTTTTGGCGTGGATCTTGGAATCCTTCGTGAGGCGCAGGAGGCCGCCCTTGCCCTGAGACGCGGTGAACAAAACGTCATGTATTTCGAAACTGGCCAGGGCGCGGCGCTTTCTGCGGACGCCCACCACGGCGTGGATCAGCAAACCATGGAAACGCGGGCATATGCCGTCGCACGCACGTTTTCCCCGCTCCTGGTGAACACGGTGGTCGGTTTTATCGGGCCGGAATATCTGTACGACGGGAAGCAAATCATCAGGGCGGCCTTGGAAGATCATTTTTGCGGCAAGCTGCTGGGGCTGCCAATGGGTTGCGACGCTTGTTATACCAACCATGCTGAAGCCGATCAGGATGACATGGACATTTTGATGACGGTGCTGACGCTCGCGGGGTGCACATTTCTCATCGCCGTCCCAGGAAGCGACGACATCATGCTGGGCTATCAAAGCCTGTCGAACCATGACGCTGTGTTCCTTCGCGAACAGCTCGGCGTGCGCGCGGCGCCCGAGTTTGAAGACTGGCTCGAAAGGATGGGCGTTGTGGGACCGCTGGGCGCGATACGGGCTCAGGCCGGATCGCCGCCAGCCCGCCGGCTTCGGTGACGCGCGCTATGGGGGAACGATCGGAGCCTAGCGCCAGCCTCATTCCGTCCGAGGCACAGGAGCAGGAGGAATTCTGGCGCAGGCTGCGTGACGCGACCCCCGCCCGGATCGGGCTGGGCCGGGTGGGTGCAGTCCCCCCTCTCGATGCGCTGCTCGACTTTCAGTTAGCGCACGCGCGCGCGCGCGACGCGGTTCAGTCGGGCCTTGATACGAAATCCCTAGCGCTGGAACTTGCGCCCCTGCCCGTCCTGCACGTGCGCAGCGCGGCCGCAGATCGTGCGACCTATCTGCGCCGGCCCGATCTGGGGCGGCAGCTGTCCGAAGTTTCTCTCGCGGGACTGCCGTCTGACGAGAGCTGCGACATCCTTTTCATCGTTGGCGATGGCCTCTCCGCGAAAGCCGTTGAGGATAGGGGTGCGTCGCTGGTCAAAGCCTGCATCGCCCAGCTATCGGACTTCGCAATCGGTCCCGTCATTCTTGCCGAGCAGGCTCGGGTGGCATTGGCAGATCCGATAGGTGAGCGCCTAAATGCGGCCCTTAGCGTGATGATCATCGGGGAGCGGCCAGGCCTTACGATCGCGGACAGCCTTGGGATCTATCTCACCTTTGCGCCGCAACGTGGTCGGAGGGATTCGGAGCGAAACTGTATATCCAATATCCACGGCCGCGGCGGGACACCGCAGGATGTGGCGGCGGCGTCTTTGGCGCGGCTCATCAAGCAGGCGTTTCGTTTGCAGCTGTCCGGGGTCAATTTGAAGGACGACCAACCATCCCTGATAAAAGAGGGAGGGATGAAGCACGAGAGGCTGACAAGGGGCGCCGAACAGAACTGAACGGGGGAACCATGGAGCACAAATCAAAAAGCCACCTGCAAAGACGCCTTGGCACCTTCCATTTGTGGGGCATAGCGGTTGGCCTCGTCATATCAGGCGAATATTTTGGCTGGAGCTTTGGCTGGGCGACAGCTGGAACGCTAGGCTTTCTCGTTTCCACCGTCGCGGTGGCGGCGATGTATCTCACATTTATCTTCTCTTACACCGAATTGACCGCCGCAATTCCCAACGCCGGCGGACCGTTTGCGTATGCGACGCGTGCTTTCGGCCTCTGGGGCGGCGCGATCGCCGGGTTCGCGACACTCATCGAGTTTCTGTTCGCACCTCCGGCAATCGCCCTCGCGATTGGCGCCTATCTCCACATGCAGTTTCCCCAGATCGACCCCAAGCTGGCCTCTGTCGCGGCCTATATTCTCTTCATGGCCGTGAATATTGCAGGGATAGAGATCGCCGCGACGTTCGAATTGGTCGTCACCCTGGTAGCGGTCGCCGAGTTGCTCGTCTTCATGGGCGTAACAGCTCCAATTTTCGAGCTTAAAAGCTTCGTTTCGGGAGGCTGGTCCGGGGCGGATCACTTCACGCCTGCCGCGATCAGCGGGATTTTCGCGGCCCTACCTTTCGCGATCTGGTTCTTTCTGGCGATCGAGGGCGTCGCGATGGCCGCCGAGGAAGCGAAAGATCCTGGCCGTACCATACCCCGGGCCTATATTACCGGTATTCTCACGCTGACGGTCCTCGCCTTTGGCGTGATGATTTTCGTGGGCGGTTCCGGGGACTGGGCGGCGTTAGCGAGCGTCAATGACCCGCTACCACAGGCAATGAAGCGTGCGGTTGGAGAATCGAGCGGCTGGCTGCATATGCTCGTCTGGTTAGGTCTTTTCGGCCTGATAGCGTCATTTCATGGCATCATCATGGGCTATGCGCGCCAGATCTTCGCCCTGGCGCGGGCGGGCCTGCTGCCGCTGGTGTTCGCGCGATTGCATCCGAGGTTCAAGACGCCTCATATTGCAACCATCGCGGGTGGACTGGTGGGTATTGGAGCGATCTACAGCGACAATTTCGTCCAGATCGCAGGTCAATCCCTAACAGCAAGCATCGTGACGCTCTCGGTGTTCGGCGCCCTCATACTCTACATCATTTCCATGGCAGCGCTGTTCAAACTTCGGAAATCTGAGCCGGACCTCGATCGTCCTTTCGTAGCGCCCTTCTATCCAGCCTTTCCGGCGTTCGCGCTTCTGATGGCCTCGGTCACGATCGTGACAATGGTCTGGTTCAATCCACAGCTCGCCGCCATCTTCGTAGCGATGCTCGCCCTTGCCGTGTTTGCCGCGGCGCGCCGGAAGAGGCGCCCTCCAACACTCGCCTGAAGCATGCTCCAAGCGTAGCGCTAAGGAACTCGTGCTGCGTTCGGATTTTCAGGCCAGCGCGTCACCGCTGGCTGGGTCGCGTGGATGGCTGGAGCAATTCTCAATCGGCGGGACCCTGCCCCACTCGTGCAAGCCAGAATGCTGGCGCTGGACAGGGACCCAGCATAACGCCATCTGGAACGATGCAATGCCGAGGTCGCGTCGTCAGTGAGAAAAATAAATCCAGATCAACATAGACAGAAACGGGAAGATATCCTCGCCGCCGCGGCCCACTGTTTCGCGCGCCATGGCTTTCGCGGGGCGTCCATCGCAAGCATCTGCGGCGAAGCGGGGATCAGTCCTGGACACCTGTATCATTATTTTGAGAGCAAGGAGGATATCGTCGAAGCCATAGCCGATACGGTCGTCGACCGTGCGGCGGAGCGGTTCGCGGAGGCAGCGTCGGGTGGATCGGTGATCAGTACGCTTGTCTCCCAGCTCGAGTGGAGCCTTGCACGTCCTGGTCATTTCGGCACTCTTCTGTATTTCGACATGCTCGCAGAGTCGGGCCGAACCGCCGGGATCGCACGCCTACTGCACAACCATCATCGCAAGCTGAGCGCTCTCCTCGTCGATCTCCTGCGTCATGGTCAGCGGCAAGGCGAGGTCGAGCAGTCACTCGACCTCGACGTGACTGCACGAATGTTGATGAGCGTGTTGGAGGGATCAAAAACCCTCGCTTTGGGCGAAGCGCGTCGGGATGGCCCAGCCTATATCGCGTCCTTCAGCAGGCTTCTGGCGCGCTTCCTCATGCCTTCGGAACGCGCCTGACAGCCCCGTCGTATCAGCGGGAGAAAGACGGATTGCCGAGAACGGCGCTAGGCCTCGTGGTTCGAGACCAGCCGGCCCGTTGTCTTGAGACGCTCTTCGCTGAGCGAGTAGAAGCTGAGGCAAAGGATCGTGAGAATGTTGATCAGCACGGGCAGCAAAGCCATGATGGCATAAATTGCCTCGATGGCCGATTGTGGCTGCGCCACGGGCCTACCCTGCGACTGGACGTATCCCGCTGCGCCTAGGATCGCGCCAACCAGCGCGATCCCCAGCGCGCCCGAGAGTTTTTCGGCGGTCGTGAAGAATCCTGCGTAGATGCCCTCGCGGCGTTGACCGGTCCTGCGGTAGTCATATTCCATTGTGTCGGGTAGAAGGGATTGTCCCATCAACACCGCACCGCCGCCCGATGCGCCTATGACGAGCGCTCGCAAGAGAATGAATACCGACGATTCGCCGGGTGTTGCAGCCAGCCAGGAAAGATAGGCAGGGATGCCGAGCAATAGTGCTGCGATGAACGTGTTCCGCTTGCTACCTGTCCAGCGTGCAACCTTGAGCCAGAGTGGCTGCGAAACTATCGTCCCTAGCGAAAATGCAAGGAAATACTGGCCGAGATAAGCGTCCGATAGCTTGAGTACATAGGTAAAATAGAAAGCGAACACTGACTGAATGCCCATCAACAGTAGTGTTAGGAATTTCGCTGCAATCAGCACCACGAACGGGCGATTGGAAAGAATCGAGTGAATTTGTTCGGCTATTGGCAGGCGCGAACCCGGTTCCGACGGTGCGAACGGCGCATTTCGAGTATAGTAAAAGCTCGCCCAGGCCGAGGCGAGGATGAGCGGGACGAACACCAGGGCCATTGCGAGATAGGCCTTCGATCCACCGCCGAGTGCCGCCAGAAGCATAGGGCCGATGACGGCTCCCGCGATCGCGCCCAACCCAAGGGCATAGACACGAAAGCTCATGAGATACGAGCGCTCATGGTAGTCGGTGGTCATTTCCGCGGGCATCGCGAGGTATGGAATATTGAAGACGGTATAAGCAATAGCGTAGAATAGGAGGACCCCACCGACATACACTGCACGCAAATCCGCGTCGGTGAACGACGGGATCGTAAACAAACCGACGACCGACATCGCCAAGAGCACGCCCCCCAGAATCAAATAGGGTCTACGCCTGCCTCTTTTATTCTTCGTTCTGTCTGACGCATATCCCATCAAAGGATCGAGAATGGCATCGACCAGCTTGGAGACGGCGATCAGCGTCGACGCGAGCGCGGCCGCCACCCCGACCTGATCGGTTAGGTAGCGCAACAAGAGCACGTTGCATGCCATGAGTACCATCGCTGGAGCCAGCGTGCCTAGGCCCCAGCCCACGCAAATCGTCCGCGATAACCGGCCTGCGGGCGCAAGTGGCTTTGTCATATGCGATCGGCTCCGTAGGGAATGGTGACGGCGCGATGGCGAACGCATCCTTCAGCCGCATGGGACGAGCGGGACGTCACCAGTCGGTCGCGATATACTTCGCTTCCATGAATTCAAGGATGCCGTGATGCGCGCCCTCGCGACCCAGCCCGCTCTGCTTCACCCCTCCAAACGGAGCCGCCGGGTCTGAAACAAGGCCGCGATTGATCGCGATCATTCCCGCCTCAAGCTTTTCCGAGACGCGAAGCCCTCGTCGCAGGTCCTCCGTGTACACATAGGATACGAGGCCATATTCGGTGTCATTGGCGAGTTGGATCGCCTCTTCTTCCGTATCGAAGATATAGATTGGTGCAACTGGGCCGAATATTTCCTCGCGCGTAATGTCGGCATCGGCGGGCATGTCGAGTAGGACCGTCGGTGCGTAGAAGTATCCGGCGCCATCAATCGGGCTGCCGCCGCAGACAATACGAGCGCTGCGTCGCACGGCATCCTTGACGAGCTCGTCAACCTTGCTGACGGCCTTGGCGTTTACGAGCGGTCCGCAATCCGTGGAAGGATCGGCGCCCGGCCCGACCCGCAGCCCCTCCATCGCCTCTGCAAAGCGCCGACTGAACTTGTCTGCCGCGCCCCGTTGCACATAGAAGCGATTGGCCGCTGTGCATGCCTCACCCCCGTTACGCATCTTTGCGATCATCCCGCCCGCGACGGCCTTTTCAATATCGGCATCGTCAAAAACGATGAAGGGCGCATTGCCGCCGAGTTCCATTGAGCAGTTTATGACTTGATCAGCCGCCTTGCGCAGGAGGATGCGGCCGACTTCTGTTGAACCGGTGAAGGACAATTTGCGCACTCGTTTGTCGCTCAGTAAAGCGTTGACGACTTCGCTCGTTGCCGATGAGGTTATGATATTGATAACACCGGCGGGCACTCCCGCCTCGAGGCACAATGCGCCCATGGCGTAGGCGGTTAGCGGCGTCTCGGTCGCCGGCTTGAGGATGCATGTGCATCCGGCCGCGAGCGCCGGCGCGATCTTCCGGGTCGCCATAGCGGCAGGAAAATTCCAGGGCGTGATCAGCAAGGACACGCCTATGGGCTGGTATTGAACCAGGATCCGGTTCGCACCGCCTGGAGCGATCGCAAGGTCACCGCTGATCCGCACAGCCTCTTCGGCGAACCAGCGGAAAAACTCGGCCGCATAGAGCACCTCGCTACGCGCATCCTTGAGTGCCTTGCCGTTCTCGAGCGAAATCAATCGCGCCAGCTGATCCGCATCCCGGATCATGAGTTCAAAGCATCGGCGCAGGATCTCGCCACGTTCGCGAGGCGCCGTAGCGGCCCAGCCTTCTGCGGCGGCTGCAGCTGCGTCAACCGCGGCGGCAGCGTCGGCGACTGTCGCGTCGGCGACGTCGTTGATGTGCTCGCCCGTCGATGGGTCCTCCACGGAAATGCGGCCAGTTTGGCCGCCCTGTTGCCATGCGCTTCCGATCAGCAGGTTGTTAAATTGCGCGTACGGAATATCTTGGATGGATTTCGAGGCAGATTGCACGCGGTCACTCCGACTTAAAGTGATGCGACGCGCTCAGCGCGTCACGCAGGATCGAGGCAGCTCCGGCCAGATCGAGATCGCGACGATTATTCTCGACAAGCCTCGTTGCCAGGATAGACCGCTCCGCGAGCCACTCGACATCCGCCTCGGACACGCCCAGCGCATCGATACCAACGGGTATGCCGATGTCGGCGAACAGTTTTCTGACGGCAGTTATTGCGGCTCCGGCTTTGTCGCCGTCGGTCACGCTGTCTTCTACAAGGTCGGCGATTTCCTCATATATTTCTCTGGCGACCGACACGTTGAACGACATCGTGTAAGGAAGGAGAACGCCGATGCCGAGACCGTGAGCGGTGTGGGTGAGAGCGCCTACCGGATATTGGATGGCGTGCGCCGCCCCGGTGCCAGCGGTGCCAAAAGCTAAGCCGGCGAGTGTCGAGGCGAGCATGACCGCGCTCCGCGCCTCAATATCTCCTCCCTCGCGGACAGCCGTGGGAAGCCAGCGGAAGAGCAGTCGGATTGCTGATCGGGCGTAGTGATCGCTCAGAATATTTTTACCGATAAAGACCCGCTTGAAAGCGATGTCCGGATCAGGTGGCCGGCGGACCGCGGCGAAGGCTTCTATGGCGTGCCCCAAAGCATCAGCACCCGAGATCGCGGTGAGTGATGACGGGCAGGTTAGCGTGAGTTCGGGATCGCAGATCGCGGTATGCGGGATCAGCTCAGGGCTGGAGATCCCGACCTTCATCTCCCGCTGAGGATCACCAATGACGGCCACAGGCGTCACTTCCGATCCCGTGCCCGACGTAGTCGGCACAAGGATCAATGGCCTGATGGCGCTTGGCACCTTAAACTCGCCATAATAGTTCGAGAGCGGTCCGCCATGGGACAGCAAAAGGCTTACCAGCTTTGCGAGATCAAGACAGCTTCCGCCGCCAATGCCAATCAGAACATCTGGATCGAAGGCCGTGTAGCGTTCGACACAGGCGTAAATGCCGTCAGCCGGCAGTTCGGGCTGGGTGTCGCCGAATATCTCGACTTCAAGGCCATGGGCGCGCAAATCAGCAGAAATTTCCGCCATCAGCGGGGCGTCCGCGAGCCTGGAGTCGGTGCATATCAGCGCCCGCGTACCGAGGCTGGCTGCGGCCATCCCAATCGCATGCCGCTGTCCCGCGCCGAACAGGAGCCGAGAGGGTGCGCGCGTTACGCCCAGTTCAAATTGCATATCAGCACCCGGAATGAGTTGGGACGAGGTCGGGGCGGCGAGCGAGGTCACATATCTGAGTCCAGACCTTGGCGAGAATTTCGATGTCGCCTGACTGCCGCGCGGCCACTGCCATCGAGGCACGGTCGCCTGGTATCGACACACTGCGCTTTGGATCCGCCGGGGGCGAGGCCCGGAGTTCATCGAGAAATCCTGAAACCAATGGCCCAACATTCTGCGATGGCTCGGCGACGATGAAGACGTCACCCTTGTTGCACTCCGTGTCGGAGTCCAGTGTGCCCGTCACCTGCCGGCCGATGGCTGCACCGGTCAGGCTGGTGACAAGCACCTCGAAGGCTAGACCAAGCGCGTATCCCTTGGCTCCTCCGAATGGCGCGATGGCACCGCCTTTGGCCGCCATCGCGTCAGTCGTTGGTTCTCCATCGGTATCTAGCGCCCAGCCTGCCGGGATGGGCTCGCCACGATTGGCATGATCATGGATTTTTCCCATAGAAACGGTACTGGTGGCCATGTCCAGAATGAACGGAGTAGGCTCAGCAGGGACGCCTATGGCGATAGGGTTAGTGCCGAGCATGGCTCGTCGGCCACCCCAGGGATGGACCAGCGCTTCGCTGATCGTTAAACCGAGAAAGACTAGGCCTTCGCGCGTCGTCTTCTCCGCATACCAGGCGAGCATGCCAAGGTGATTGCAGTCGCGGATGGCCGCAATAGCGACCCCGCTCTCACGCGCCCGCTTCGAAATCAGATCGAGCGCGGTCAAAGCCACTACGGGGCCGAGCCCATTGCGGCCATTTACCCTTAGTATGTTGCCTGACCATTGGTGTTCGCCCGCCGTCACCGGATCTGTCACTCCGTTCGCGATCCGCTCTATGACCCTCGGCAATCTCAGCAGACCGTGGGAATGATGACCCTTAAGTTCTGCCTCCATGAGCAACGAAGTCTGTTGCTCCGCGTGGGCTCGTGGAACTCCGGCAAGGGTTAGCGCCTCAACGCATACCTCCTCCACAAGGGCAATCGGAACACGATGCCCGTCGCCCGTCGAGAAGCGAAGCGAACCTCTCGCCAGCGAAGACACGGTTACGGCAGCTTGTTGACTCAATATTGCCTCCCCGCAGGCCCATGGAAAGGCCGATGTTCGAATGTCGAGGGGCACCTTGAGATGCGCCCATTGATCCGAATCCGATCGGATATCGTATATAAGGGATGTAAATCTGCGTCAACCTGCTAAGGAGAGCTCATGTCTCGATTCAGCCAGCTCAGCTTGTCAGGCTCCCCTAGCGAGGAGTTCGCCCTGCCCCGCAGAAATGCGGTGGGCGACGATGTCTATGAAGCCCTTCTGACCCAGCTCATCACCTTGCGCATTGCGCCAGGTGAGCGGATCTCGGTCGATGCCCTCGTGCGCGATTTCGGCGTGTCGCAGACGCCGATCCGGGCGGCGCTGATCCGGCTCGAGACCGAGGGGCTCGTCCTGCGCAAGCATAATGCGGGCTACAGCGCCGCGCCCATCCCATCGGGCGAGCGCTTCCGCGGCATGTATGAGTTCAGGATGATGCTCGAGCCTGCGGCGGCCGCGCTCGCCACCGAGCGCATGAATGAGGCCCAGCGCGCCGAACTCACCGCGATGATCACCGCCATGGAAGCCTGCCTCGCCGAGCCCGGCGATCCGAGCTATGGCCGCTTCGCGATCCTCGACGCGCGCTTCCACGAAATCATCGCCGAAGCCTGTGGCAACGAGAATATCATCGAGGCGCTGGGACGCATCTACGCCCATATGCACCTCATCCGCCTCGGGCATCAGACCGCCGTCACGGAGGCCGCCGTCAAGGAGCATGCCGCCATCTGGACGGCAATGGCTGCCGGTGATGCCAACGCCGCCGCCGATGCCATGCGACACCACATCGCCGTCAGCCAAACACGCATGGAACCCATCTATAAGCGATATCGATAAGAAACCCGCGAACTGCGCGCCCGCCCTATGACCGTCCATCCGAGCCACTCGCCATAGCCAGGGGCCACTCTGCGTGCAGATGTTCGACGAGGCGGCTGATCTTGGGAAGCAGGTGGCGGCGCTGCGGGTAGACCGCCCATATTGGCTCTTCGACCGGCTGGCTCGATCGCAGTATCGACTGTAGTGCGCCGGACTTGAGGTAGGGAAGCACATAGAATTCCGGCAGCTGACAGATGCCTATCCCGGCGAGAGCCGCGTCAATGACAGCCATTCCACTGTTGCAGCGCCACCGTCCGCGTGGCCGGTGAAAATATTCCTCGCCCGCGACCTTAAAATGCCATGCGGCCGCAGTTCCCGTGAGACATTCGTGCTGGCCGAGGTCGCTCACATGGAGGGGGGTCCCACGGCGGCTCAGATAATCGGGCGAGGCGCATGTGTAATGCGCGCGAGACGCGATACGGCTTGCGATAAGGCGCGAGTCGGCCAGTACCCCAGTTCGCACTGCGAGGTCGAAGCCTTCGCCGACGAGATCTACGATGCGACTGCTCAACTCGATCGTCACACTAATCCTTGGATGCCGCTCGCAAAAACGGCGGACGATAGGGGCGAGGAACCGCTCACCCATCGTCGCGGAGCATGTGATCCTCAGCTCGCCCTGCGGTTCCCCGCTGGCACCGACCATCGCGAAGGCCTCGTCGCGTTCGGTGATGATCCTTCGGCAATGGTCGAGCAAGGTTTGACCTGTGCCGGTTAGGCGAACCGAACGAGTCGTACGCAGGAGGATCTGGCTTTGGAGCTTGGCTTCCAGGCGCGCGATAGAGCGGCTGATATGCGCAGGCGAAACGCCGAGAGTTCGCGCCGCGCCAACGAAACTCCCCGCAGTGGCGACAGCGACAAATTCCTCGATTCCATCCCACCGATCCATCAGTGATTATTCCCACAGAGTAATAATGTCTTGCAAATAGCCGGGATTATCAACCGCAACTAGAGTGCTAATAGAAAAATAGATGGAGTTTGAGAGTATATGAAGACCCGAGCCGCTGTGGCCTTCGCGCCAAAGACACCGCTTGAAATTGTTGAGATCGACCTGGAGGGGCCGAAAGTCGGCGAGGTGCTCGTCGAGATCATGGCGACCGGGATCTGCCATACCGACGCCTATACGCTGGACGGCTTCGACAGCGAAGGAATCTTCCCATCGATCCTTGGCCATGAGGGGGCTGGCATCGTGCGCGAGGTCGGCGCCGGCGTCACCAGCGTGGAGTCGGGCGATCATGTGATCCCGCTCTACACGCCTGAATGCCGCCGGTGCAAAAGTTGCCTTTCCGGCAAGACCAACCTGTGCACCGCGATCCGCGCGACCCAGGGGCAGGGGCTGATGCCCGACGGCACATCGCGCTTCAGTTACAATGGCCGGACCATCTTCCATTATATGGGCTGCTCGACCTTCTCGAACTTCACCGTCCTGCCTGAAATCGCGGTGGCGAAAATCCGGATGGACGCGCCTTTCCAGAGCAGCTGCTATATCGGCTGCGGCGTGACGACGGGCGTCGGCGCGGTGATCAACACCGCGAAGGTCCAAGTCGGCGACAATGTCGTGATCTTCGGTCTGGGGGGCATCGGCCTCAACGTGATCCAGGGCGCACGCCTCGCGGGCGCCAACAAGATCATCGGGGTCGACATCAATCCCGACCGCGAGGCGTGGGGCCGCAAGTTCGGCATGACCGACTTCCTCAACAGCATGAGAATGAGCCGCGAGGATGTCGTCGCCAAGCTCGTGCTGATGACCGACGGCGGCGCTGACTATAGCTTCGACGCAACCGGCAACACCGAAGTGATGCGTACCGCGCTCGAGGCCTGCCACCGCGGCTGGGGTACCTCGATCATCATCGGCGTCGCCGAGGCCGGCAAGGAAATCGCCACGCGCCCCTTCCAGCTCGTCACCGGACGCAACTGGTGCGGCACCGCGTTCGGCGGCGCCAAGGGCCGCACCGACGTACCGAAGATCGTCGACATGTACATGACCGGCAAGATCGAGATCGATCCGATGATAACCCATGTCATGGGGCTGGAAGAGATAAACACCGCGTTCGACCTCATGCACCAGGGCAAGTCTATTCGCTCGGTCGTGGTCTTCTAACGAACATCTCACATAGTAAGTAGAGTTTTCATGGCTGACGCATTGATTTCAGGTGACAACGTCTTCTCGCACATGTTCATCAGGGCGAAGGACATGGACGCCTCGACCAAGTTCTAATGACGCCGTACTGGGTACGCTCGACATCAAAAATCTCGGACCGTTCGGCGACTGGATCCTGTACGGTCGGGACAAGCCGGCGTTCGTCATTGCCAAGCGCAGTAATGGCGAGGCGCCCTCGAGCAACGGCACCACCGTTGGCTTTGCTGCGCAGACGAAGGCTGAGGTGCATGCTTTTCATGCAGCGGGCATTGCAAACAGCGGCACCGTTGAAGGCGCTGCAGGTCCGCGCAGTCATCTGCCCGGTGCCTATGCCTCCTATCTTCGAGATCCGGCAGGTATCAAGATCTGCAACTACACCTTCACCGGCGAGTGATCGGCGACCGGCGCCTATCGGAGGCGCTGGGATCTACCTCGCCCTTCGCTTCTTAGGAAAGATCATGAGCCTCGAAACGGTCTCGACGAACATCGCCTTCGGTATTGACTGTTTCGCGAGCGAGGCGAAGTGTGCAGCTATCCGTTCGACTGTCCTGCAGGTGAAACATGGATCTCGTGGCGCTTGCCGATTTCAACCTCGTTGCCCGCCACGGCGGCTTCAGTAAGGCTGCCCGCGCCGCAAATCGCCCCAAGGCAACGCTGTCGCGCCGGGTGGCGGAGTTCGAGGCGGGCTTGGGCCTGCGCCTGTTCGAGCGGGGCGGCCGCGATCTCAAGCTCACCGAGGAGGGGCGCGCACTCCACGAACGCAGTGCCAAGCTGCTGACCGATCTCGACGAGACCGTCGCGGCGATCGCCTCGGGCGGCGAGACGCCGCGCGGGCACATGAAGATCAGTGCGCCGCTGCTTTTCTGCCAGATCGCGATGGGCGAGGTCGCGGCCCGGTTCTGCGCCGCCTATCCCGAGGTCCAGCTTGAGATCACCACCGAGGACCGGGCGGTGAACATGGTCGAGGAAGGAATCGACCTCGTCATCCGGATCAACCCCGCTGCCGACGACAACCTCATCGGGCGAGTTTTCCTGCGAGACTATCAAGTCGTGGTCGCTCGTGCCGGTCTGGCGCGACCTTCTTCACGCAAGAGCGTACCGGCGATCGTGCGCGGCACCGACTGGAAGCAGACCAACTGGCGTCTGCGCCACGGCGGCGACGGGATCGAGAAGCTGGAGATCGAGCCGATCCTCTCGCTATCTTCGCTGGTCATGGTGCGCGATGCCTTGCGCCAGACCAATGCAGCGGCGGCCCTGCCCTATTCGCTTGTCCATAACGAGGTTGAACGGGGCACTCTGGTTCTCTGGGGCGAGCTCGACACGCCGGGTACAGAGCTGTGGGCGCTCTACCCGTCGCGGCGCCTGCTGAGCTCGCGCGTCTCCGCGTTCCTCGACCATCTCAAACTCACCTTCCCCACGGGATCGGCTGACGAACTGGCCGCCTTCGTGCGCTGATGTCGCGCAAGCCAGCTTAGTCCCACTGGTGGAACACTGCGTTCAGATTGATGCCCTGCCGCTGGTGGCAGCGGGACGCTACCTTCGGTGGCAGTTACCAACCGAAGGATAATATCATGAGCATCATCCATCACGACGAGGCATTCCGCGACCGTGCCGCCATGCTGGCGATGCGGGCCATGATGGGCCTTTCCGGCAGCTTCTCGATAGAACCGGGCGCGCGCGAGGCGTACGACCAGCTGATCTCCCGCACGAAGATCGCCGATGGTATCGAGACATACCCAGGCAAAGTCGCCGGGATGCCCGGTTGGTGGGTTTCGCCCGCCGGCACGCATGTCGAAGACGGCGCCATTCTCTACGTTCATGGGGGAGGATATGTTCTGGGCAGCGCCGAGGCATATCGCGGACTGGCAAGCCAGATCGCCATTCGCGCCGGTCGCCCGATCTTTGTCATCGACTATGCGCTCGCCCCGGAAAATCCGTTCCCGGCAGCCTACGACGACGTGAGCACGGCCTACGCAGAGCTCGCAAGCACCACCGGCGGCAAAGTTGCTCTGATGGGCGACTCGGCAGGCGGCGGCGCGGTGCTCTCGGTCGCGATGAACCGCGCCGAAGCAATTCCTGCACCCGTTGCGATCGTCGTATACTCCCCGTGGGTCGATCCCGCTCTCGAAGGGGAGAGCGTCGAGGGCCTTGGCGATGTGGATCCGATTTTGAACCGGCAGTCTCTGACCGATGGAGCACGGCAGTATCTTGCTGGTGCGGATCCCAGCGATCCTCGCGTCAACGCGTTGAAGGCCAATTTCGCCAAGCTGCCACCCGTGCGGATCGATGTCGGCGGCGACGAGATCCTGCTCGATGATTCGCTGCGTTTCGAAGCGGTAGCGGGCGAAGCTGGCCGCCAAGTCGAAACCCATGTCTGGAAAGGCATGGTTCATGTCTTCCCGACCAATGTCGCGATGCTGAAGGCATCGGCTCATGCGCTCGATGGAACTGCCGAGTTTCTCAAGCGGCAATTCTAATCGGCTCCGCACGCCCCAACGTCTCTCGTCGGATCAGCTGCGACGGGAGGCGCGGGCAGCGCGCTTTTACCCGTTCGACGGTGGACACACGTCGCAGAGACCCTGCGCGACCGCCAGCAGCGGTGCGGGGAACGGCACGGGCGTCGCACTCGGCCTTCCCGGAACATCGCATACCATCGGGTCAGGACCGGACAGTTCGGAGGTACTGGAACGCCGTACAGCCCTTCGGCGAACTGTAGCGTGGGCATGGCGATACAGTCGGCAATGGTAACGTGGTTCCCGGCTAGGAACGGCCCTCCGTCTCGCCGGCCAGCCTATCGAGCATTCCCAAGCGACCATGATAGGCGTTCGCCGCGGACGTTGCCGCTTCGATTCTTTGCGGTTCGCGCCCGACAAAGGCAGGACTGCCCTTGTGACACCAGATGCCGAATTGAAGCGTGGCCTCGTCGATCACCGCAACCAGTTCACGTGTCCGTGCACGGGCCTGCGGCGTCTCGCACAGCAGGCTTGGCGCTGGCCAGTGCTCTTCCAGATATTCAAGGATCGCAATCGAAGACCGGATCAGCGTGCCGTCGTCGGTCTGCAGGATCGGCACAGTGGCGAGCGGACTCAATCGTTCCAGCTCCGGCGGCGGCGAGCCCTCCATAAGATTGGACGCAACTTGGCCGATCTTGGTAATCCCATTTTCTACAAGGTAGATGCCGACGCGGCGAGGATAGAGTCCCCAAGCGAGTTATAGAGCGTTATCATTATCGTGCAGCCTCAGCGGCGAGTGGCGCGAACACGAGCGACTGGTGGAGCGAGATGCCCGCCGTCACACCGTCCGCTGCAGCCCAGCTCGCATTGTGCGGTACTCGGGCTATATCACCCGCTGCATACACTCCCGGCACGCTGGTCAGCTTGCCGGCGTCCGTGCGGACGACGGGCCCGAACGGGCCATCGTCGAGCGTGCAGCCGAGCCGCTCGGCGATCGGGCTGTTCAACTTCGAACGCGGGGCGAGGAACAGTGCGTCGATCGCAACCTCGCGCCCATCCTCTAGCTGCAGTGAGGACAGCGCTTCTCCGGCGCCCTGCACCCCGAGGATCGGCGCGGATTCGATCGCTACGCCGCGTCCATCGAGTATGGCACGTGCCTCCGTATCGGGTACCGCATTGCCGTTGAGGTAGAGCGTGGTTGCCCCCCAGTCGGCGATCAGGGCCGCCTGGTGCGCCGACAGGGGCGCGGTCCACAACACGCCCAGCTTACCCCCGCCATGCTCGTAGCCGTGGCAATATGGGCAATGGAGCACGCTGCTTCCCCAACGCTCGGCCAAGCCGGGTACGTCGGGCAGGATATCTGCGATGCCGAATGCCAGCACCAGCTTCCTGCCCGTGAGCGTCTCCGCTCCAGCCAGGGTCACCTCGAACTCGCCATCGGCGCCGGAGACGTCGGTCACCTCGCCTTTGATCATCCGTACGCCGGGATACGCTTCAACCTGCGTTTTCGCACCGGCTATCATTGCTAGCGGCTCGGCTCCGTCCTGACCGAAGAACCCATGCGAGGCATCGGCGAAGCGGTTGCGCGGAGAGCCGGAGTCGATGACGCAGACGGCCCGCCGCGCACGCGCGATGTGGATCGCGGCCGACAGGCCCGCATAACTTCCACCGACTACGATGGCGTCAAAATGCATGAGTGATTTCCCTATCTTCGGACTTGCCGCTGGCGAGCATGCGACGATGAAAATCAGCGCTCAGTTCGGCCAGCGTCACGGCGGCAAAGCGATCGAGCAGCAGGGATTGCGCCGCATCGAAGGCGCTGCCGAGCGCCGTATTGACAGCTTGTTCGACTAGGCAACCGGGGGCATCGGTGCGGTTGCCCATGGCGAAGAGTTCCGGACTGTCGAGCGCGGTGTAGATGTCCCGCAGGGTGACCTTCGAAAGATCACGCTTGATCGTCCAGCCGCCGCCATGACCCTTTTCGGATCTGACCAGACCGGCATCGCGAAGGCCAGCCATCGTCCTCCGCATGACGACGGCATTGGTGCTCATGATCATCGCCATCGTCTCCGATGTGACCGGACCATCTATCTCGGCCATGTGCAGCAGAACATGCAGCACACCCGACATCCTACTATCGCGTCTCATGCCTCTTTATATGTTACGTGAGTTTCGCTAGGTCAAGCGACGGGTGCAATTCATGTTCTTCAGAGCACGCCTCGAACAAAGGAAAGCGCAATATGGCGGATGAACAAAGACCGGTGGCCGTGGTGGTCGGGGCCGGCGCGGGCAACGGTGCTGCGCTGGCGGAACGCTTCAGCCAGAGCGGCTATCAGGTGGCCCTGCTCGCGCGGGGAGCCGAGAAACTGCATGCGATGGTGTCGCAGATCGCGCATTCGCGAGCTTTCACATGCGACGTGGAGGATGCGGATTCGATTGCGCGAGCATTCGCGCAGATCCGCGACACGATGGGACCCGTCGAAGTGCTGCTCTACAACGCCGGATCGGGGGTGTTCGCCACCATTCAGGAATTGTCGCCGGCGGACTTCGAGACTTCTTGGCGGATCAACGCAATGGGTCTCTTGCTGTGCGCGCAACAGGTCATCCCGGCGATGACCGAGAAGGGTTCCGGTTCGATCATCGTCACCGGCGCGACGGCGTCCCTGCGCGGATCACAGAAAACCACCGCCTTTGCACCCGCAAAGGCGGCGCAGCGAAGTCTCGCCCAATCCATGGCCAAATCACTCTGGCCGCTGGGAGTTCACATCGGGCTGCTGATCGTCGACGGCGTGGTCGATCAGCCGGCCGCGCGATCGATGATGCGCGATAAACCGGACGACTTTTTCGTGTCACCCGATGGCGTCGCGCAAACGGCCTGGGCGCTGCATTCGCAGGATCGCCAAGCGTGGAGCTTCGAAGTCGAGGTGCGACCCTACCGCGAGAACTGGTAAGACACGCCTCGCACAACCTCCAGCAACTGAAGAAAGCGAGGCGGAACGGCATTGCCGAGCCACCTCGTCGCGGCCATGCTCTTAATCAACAGGGCGCATCAAATACGCAGTCGGCAGGATCTGTGCGATCTGCTGACCTTCCGGCGTCGATCAGTCCTGCGTCAGCTCGGCCACGATCGTGTTCGTGACCGTCATCTCGACGCCTCCGCGGTCGAGCCGGTGCCGCGAGATCTCCTCGTTGATCCTGTAGGGTGAGCTGGAGGCGTCCATCACGGCCTGCACCTCGTATTCCGCTTCGTGCGCGCTGATCGCAGGCAAGACGAGGCAGATATCGGTGGTGATTGCGCCGATGATGAGCTGCTTGCGACCCGTTTTCTCGACAGCGCCGCGGCAGGCTCGATCTTGCCAAGCATTGATGACCCCGCTGCGCAGAACACGCTGCTCGAATTCCTCGGGGAGCACCCGCGAGAACCAGTCGTGCGTGGGGCCCTGCACATGGTCTTCCTGACTCGCGGTCAGCACAATTGGCATGCCCAGCACCTTGGCTGCCTTGGCAAGCACGACCGCATTGCGGAGGGCCTCGTAGGCCGGAGTGGCGTTCGCCAGTTGCAGCGTGCCGACCTGATAATCGACCAGTAGCAGAGCGGCATCGGCGGGTTTGAAATGGTATGTCATCGGAGTTGTCCGATCATGTTCGTGATGAGGAAGTTGCCCCGGGCTCAAAGACTGGTCGGCACGAGGCGTAACCCCCTCTGACCGGGATCTCGCAGGCAGAAGCGGAGGCGGGGCCAGGCCGGACTCAGCCCCGCCGCGGGATCAGGCGTCCTTCAGCACGGGATAATCGACGTAGCCTTCGGCGCCGGCGCCGTAGAACTTGTCGTACTTTACCTCATTGAGCGGAGCGCCGGTCTTGAGGCGAGCGACCAGATCGGGGTTCGACAGGCTCATCACGCCAATCGACTCCATATCGGCCGTGCCGGCGGCGATATCGCTGCCGACCTGCTCGCGCGTACGGCTCGGCCGATTGACGATCAGGGTGCCGGAGAACCGATCTCGAATGTCGGATAGCAGCTGCTCGTTGCCGCCGTGCAGCAAGTGGATATAGGCGAGGCCGATCTTGTTCAGCTGCTCGGCGAGGTAGCGATAGACCTCGTCGTTTCCGCTACCCTCTTCGATGCCGCCCATCGGGATGCCGGGCGAGAGGCGGATACCGCTCCGATCGGCGCCTATCGCATCAGCGATCGCCTGTGCGACCTCGACTGCGAAGCGCGCGCGGTTTTCGATCGAGCCGCCATAGACATCGGAACGGGCGTTGGCGTTCGGCGCGAGAAATTGGTGCACGATATAGCCGTTCGCGCCGTGGATCTCGACCGCGTCGGCGCCGGCTTCGATCGCGCGGCGCGCGGCGAAAACGAAATCTGCGATGGTCTGCCCGACCTCCTTGGTCTCCAGTGCACGCGGCTCGGGAATGTCGAGCATACCGCTCGCAGTGAACATTTCGACTCCGGGCGCGATGGCCGAAGGCGCAACGGGCTGGCGACCGTGCGGCGTGTTGCTGGGGTGCGACATGCGGCCCACATGCATGAGCTGGATGGCCAGCTTGCCGCCCCCGGCGTGCACCGTGTCCGCGACTTCACGCCAGCCCTTGACGTGCGCGTCGGTGTAGATGCCCGGCGTGGTCAGATAGCCTTGGCCGTCGTCCGAGGGCTGCGTGCCCTCGGTGATGAGCAGGCCCATAGAAGCGCGCTGCTGATAGTATTGCGCCGCGAGAGCACCGGGCGTGCCGTCGACCTTGGCGCGGCTTCGGGTCATGGGGGCCATGGCAAGCCGATGCGGCAGGCTCATGCGGCCAACGGTGATGGGGGTCCAGATATCTTTCATGGCGAATAGTCCTTCGGAAAGGTGACGCGCCAACCAAGATCGACCATCGATCGAAGCGCGTCCCATATCCAAGAGATAACCCGCCCATGAAAGGCGCGGCAGTGCCTGGATTTGAACGCAGCGTCTCGCTGATGGAACGAAACTATCCCATTGCAGGTGAATTATCTTCGCCCTTGATCCAAAAGACGATCATGGATTGCAGAGCGCATCTCCTGCATTTCATAAGCGATAAGGTCCGCTACGTAATCGATGGCAGGATCGCCGTCAGTGCACGCCCGGTGCCCCGGAGAGAGCCCATCGATATCGAATTCATGCGATTGGTCCTTGCGGTTTCGCTTTTGCTGTTCAGGTCGGGAGGTGCCTTTCGACTACGGCGGGCCCATCATCGCTTTTCAATCGTGTGGCGAAAAATTCTCCTGCACGGATTCGGCAGCACCTAGGGCGCACCTAGCATCGCAGGTGATCGAAACCAGCGAACAAGGTAAATCCACCAATGTGCCGCCCTTCGTATCCATTTTCCCGACGCGTGCCTGAAACGTCTTTCGCAGACCCAAATTGCATAGCATCACGTCCATGCAGGACCGTGAGGCAACAGGCCTCCGCGATCGAAGTGGTGCTCGCAGGTGACGTGTTCAGACGTCAACTGCCCCGCGATCAACGATTAAGTAATAATCGGCACATCGACTTTGGCCGTCGCTGCCGAGGGAGGCTGCAATGGCAGAAAACAAATTCCTTACGCCGGAAGAGGTCGCTGAGCGCTACCGTGGCGGCATCTCAGTCGGAACACTCAGAAATTGGCGCGCAATGCGTCTTGGCCCGTCCTTCGTCAAAGTTGGTAAAGCCGTCCTGTACCCTATTGATGCCCTTGATGCGTGGGACGAAACGAATAAGGTGCCTTGCCGTGCATCAAGGCGACTGTCGGATACGGTGAGTGATCGAGCGTGATGATCACGATGGGACATCTAAAGCAGCCCCCGGTTACCGGCACCACTTTCGACGAGCACAGCAAATTATCCAAAAAAGTTAACCACTTGGAAACCGCGCTTGCGTGGTGCATAACCACCCAAGCGGCGCGCCGGAACCCAGCCGTCAGGATATCGAGATCACGAAACATATCGTGGAAGCGGGCAAGCGGCTGAATATCCAGGTGCACGACCACATCATCATCGGCAGCCAGGGCCACAGCAGCTTTCGGACCTTGGGGCTGTTGTAGACAGTGTACCCTCTCCCGCGAAAACGGAAGAGGGTTCAAGGCTTTAGAACACTGCCTTCGGATCGCCGCCCATCATCTGTGCGCGGACGAGGGGGATCGGGGGACCGCCGTAGCTCAGGAACTGGTCGTGGAACGTCTTCCAGGCCGCGCGACCGCCCTTGTCCTTGGTCCAGTCTTCGCGAAGCTTGCGGATCATCAGCTTGCCCATCGTGTAATTGAGATAGGCCGGATCATAAGTACCGCGCGCCGCCTGCTGCCGGGCATTGCCTTCATCCTGATAGCATTGCTCGACGAACATCTTGCGCGACTGCTCCTGCGTCATCCCGCGTGCGTGCAGGCCTATGGCGGAGAGGAACCGGCAATTGCGCAGCAGCGCGTTGCTGAGCTGGCCGATGTGCGTCTCCGGGTCGCCATTGTTGAGGCCCGCTTCCCACATCATCTCCTCGGTATAATGCGCCCAGCCCTCCGCGAAGGCATAGCCGACGAACACCTTGCCGAAGGTGAATTTGGAGCGGTTGGCGTGGAGGAAGTTCAGGAAGTGACCCGGCCAGACTTCGTGGACGGAGGTGAACATCAAGTCCTTCTCGCCGGGGATATAGCCATCCCGCACTGCCTTCGACCAGCTCGGGTCCGGCGGCGAGATATAATAGACCGAGGGCAACCCTTTCTCATAGGGGCCGGGGATATCGATATAGGCGCTGTTCTGGCGATTATAGGGCGGGGACTCCTCAACCTGCGCTTCTTCGGTGCCGGGGATGGAGACGAGATCCTTCTCCGCAATGAAGGCTTTGAGGCCGGGCAATTGCTTGCGCGCGGCTTCGACTACGCCGCCTTCGGGCTTGTGCGTATTCATCTTTGCGAAGCACGCCGGGATGGTCGCGCCCGGCGCATATTGGGCGCAGGCAGCTTTCAGCGCATCCTGATTGCGCTTGAGGTCGGCCTGACCGATGCGTTCGAGTTCGTCGAGCGACACGTCAACCATTTCGGTGTCGCGCACCATCTTGGCGAAGCGATCCGGGCCTAGCGCGAAATCCTGCGTAGCCTTGGCGCGGCCGCTTTCGAGCCAGTCGGCAAGGTCGCTCATCGATTTGGAGGCGGCGGCGGCGGCTTCGTCGAACTGCTTCTGGAGTTCAGGGTCTTTCACGGACGCGAATGCGGTCTTTGCGTCACCCTTATAGTAGCTCGCCAGTCCAGCGAACCCGGCCTTGCCATAGTCGATGAAGCTCAGGGGCATCGGCATTTTGAGATTGGCTTTGATCTGCGCCGCTGCCGTCGGCACGTTGCGGGCGAAGGCGATGAACGCCTTCATCCGGGTCGTGGCATCGGCATAGGGCCGCGCGATGTAGACATTGGGGTCGAGGCCGTTGCCGATATAGTAGGCCGGGTTAGTGTGCGGCTGATCCGCGTCGGCCAGCCAGAACAGCTTGCCGCGCGCAACGGCGATAAGATAAGCGCGCTCGAACGTCTGCTCCTTGGATAGTTTCTTAGGGTCGAACGCTTCGGCTTTGGCGATGCTGTCCTTCAGATAGGTCGCCGATGCGGAGAGGCCCGCGTCGCTCCAGTCGGGCAGCTTGCCGTCATATTCATGGCGGCCCTGATAGATGGCGAAGAACGGATCACGCTTGAAATAGCCGTCGAGGAAGCTTTGCGAGAAGGCGGCCCATGCCGGGTCGGCGGCGCCCGCGTCGGTGACGGTCACGGCCTGCTGATTGGCGGGAGCCTCGGCGCAGGCGGAGACGAGAGGCAAGGACAAGGTGGCGGCGGCAAGGAACAGGGCGACGGGCAGGCGGCGCATCAATCGGTATCTCCGGAGTAAGATGATTCGGGTGTATTACCACACCATGCCACATTCTCCGGGAAGCGACAGGGGCAGTCAGAGCTTCACTGGACGATATCTGATGTAAGTGGATTCGTGCCGGCGCAAAGCATAAGCATGTTGCTCCCCACCGAGTGCACCGCCTAGAGGGGCGACATGGCCTTGATGTCCCCCGACCATCCGCTGCGTTTCGCCAATTTTCGCGCTTACCTGATCGGCCGTGTGTGCGCGGTGCTGGCACAATATGCGATGATGATCGTGCTCGGTTGGCAGGCGTATAACATTGCGCGCGAAACCATGGGGACGCAGGGCGCGGCGGCGCAACTGGGGTTGATAGGGCTGGCGCAGTTCCTGCCCCTGTTCTTCCTGACGCCGGTGACGGGATGGGTTGCGGATCATTTCGACCGGCGCATGATCGTGCGATGTACGCTGCTGCTGCTCGTCACGGGCGCGGGGCTGCTGAGTTTCGCGACGTACGAGGGCTGGGTATCGCTGCCACTCATCTTCGGGATCGCCGTGATCGTGGGCATTGCCCGGGCGTTCAACGGGCCCGCCTTTGGCGCGCTTGCCCCCAATCTGGTGCCCAAGGCGACGTTGCCGCGCGCCATCGCCCTATCCAGCGTCGCGTGGCAGTCGGGCCAGATCATCGGTCCGGCCGTTGGTGGCTATGCTTATGCAGCGGCACCCTGGGGTGCCTATGCCTTGAGCGCAGCGCTTTATGGCGTGGCCCTCATCGCCATGCTGATGATCGGCAAGGTGCCGCAGGCTGCGCGAGACACGACGCGGCATCCCATCCGGCAGATGATCGACGGGTTAACCTATGTTCGGCAGAATCGCTTTTTGTTTGCGACGATCACACTGGATCTCTTCGCGGTGTTGCTGGCGGGAGCGACAGCGCTACTGCCGATCTATGCCCGCGACATATTGCACGTCGGCTCCAGGGGACTGGGCCATCTGGCCGCAGCGCCGGCCGTCGGCGCGGCCCTGACCGCTTTGTGGTTTGCGTTTAGACCCATGCAGCGGGAAGTGGGCCTGAAGATGCTCATCGCTGTCGTCGTATTCGGTGCCTCCACCATCGTGTTCGGCCTGACCGCATTTCTCCCCAATGACATTGCAACTGAGGTGGCGCTGGGCGCTCTCCTCGTGCTCGGCTGTTCGGACATGATTTCCGTCTATGTCCGCACCTCCCTCATCCAGTTGCATACGCCGGACGAGATGCGTGGACGCGTCGGAAGCCTGTCGCAACTCACCATCTCCGCCTCCAATGAACTGGGTGAAGCGGAGTCGGGCTTTCTCGCTGCGCTGATCGGGCCGGTTGCGGCGGTGATCGCGGGCGGGATCGGCGCGATCATCATAACGCTTGCATGGTCGCGGCTCTTCCCCGAAATCAGGCTTGCACGCAGCTTCGACCCACCCGACATACGGCCGACCGGAGCATCACCCGAACCATCCGTAAAGCAGGTCAAGGAGACGACGACATGAAGGCATCCAGCATATTGGAGACCATCGGCAACACGCCCCATATCCGCGTGAACCGCCTGTTCGGCGACGCTGAAGTGTGGATCAAGTCGGAGCGGTCGAACCCCGGCGGGTCGATCAAGGATCGCATCGCGCTGGCCATGATCGAAGCGGCCGAGGCAACGGGCGACCTGAAGCCTGGCGGCACGATCATCGAGCCGACATCGGGCAATACCGGCGTGGGCCTGGCTATGGTGGCGGCGGTGAAGGGCTATAAGCTGGTCCTCGTCATGCCCGAGAGCATGTCGATCGAGCGGCGGCGGCTGATGCTCGCTTATGGCGCGTCGTTCGACCTCACGCCGCGCGAGAAGGGCATGAAGGGCGCGATCGAGCGCGCGCTGGAACTGATCGACCAGACGCCGAACTCGTGGATGCCGCAGCAGTTCGAGAATCCGGCGAACATCGACGTGCATGTCCGCACGACCGCGCTGGAAATCCTTGCCGATTTTGCCGAGACGCCGCTGGACGCCATCGTCACCGGCGTCGGCACGGGCGGGCATATCACCGGGGTTGCGCAAGTGCTGAAAGGGCAATGGCCTGCGTTGAAGGTGTTTGCGGTGGAGCCGACGCTCTCTCCCGTCATCAGCGGCGGGCAGCCGGGGCCGCATCCCATTCAGGGTATCGGCGCGGGCTTCATTCCGACGAACCTGCATACGCAGTTGCTCGATGGCGTAATCCAGGTCGACCCTGCGGTTGCCAAGGATTATGCGCGCCGGTCGGCGACCGAGGAAGGCATATTCGTCGGCATTTCTTCGGGCGCGACTTTGGCGGCGATTGCGCAGAAGCTGCCGGAGTTGCCTGCGGGCGCGAAGGTGCTGGGCTTCAATTATGATACGGGTGAGCGTTATCTCTCGGTGCCGGACTTCCTGCCGGAGTAGGCGAACGGCGGTTCCGGCATGCGTGATGGCTTGAAAAACTGGGTGGCCGCGATCGGCGGTCTGCTGGTGTTCGCGGGGCTGCCGGGGGCGGTCGCGCAGTTCGATTCGGCGCGCGTTGCTTCCGGCGTATCGACCGAGGCGCATCCGCGCGAACCATTGGTGCGCCCCCCTTCCCCGCCGCCTCCTGTCGAGCCGCTGGTAGTGCGCGAAGTCAAACCCGAGGAAGCGCAGGAGATCAACGCGGGGGTGCCCTTCTCCCGCCTGCCCAATCCGGCGGCGCGGCCGTTCATCTTTGCCGGATCGCCCGACTCACTGGCGCGGGCAATCGATTGTCTGGCGGCGGCGGGCTATTATGAGGCGGGCGACGACACTACGGGCCAGAAGGCGGTGGCGCAAGTGGTGCTGAACCGGCTGCGGCATCCCGCCTTCCCCAAGACGGTGTGCGGCGTGGTGTTTCAGGGGGCCGAGCGGAAGACCGGGTGCCAGTTCACGTTTACGTGCGACGGGGCGCTGGCGCGCACGCCATCCGCCGCCGCATGGAGCCGGGCGCAGGATGTGGCGCGGGCGGCTTTGGCGGGATCGGTCTATCGCAAGGTCGGCTATTCGACGCATTATCACACTGATTGGGTGGTGCCCTATTGGAGCAGCAGCCTGGACAAGGTGGCGGCGGTGAAGACGCATCTGTTCTTCCGCTGGACAGGATGGTGGGGCACGCCGCCTGCGTTCCGCCGGGCAGTGGATGGCAATGAACCGGCGGTGGTGCAGATCGCGCGCCTATCGCCCGCGCATCAGGGTGCGGGTGGAGCGTTGGCGATGCTGCCGGGCAGTGGCCTTGGCCTGCTTTCCCCCGCAACGATGGCGGCAGGCACGGCACGCCTCATCAGCCCAAGCATGGGCGCGGACGGACTGTCCGGCGTGACGCTGATGGCAGTCGAGCCGGGTGCGACGGCCTTCATCCTGCTGCTCGATCCGAAGAAGCCGGAGACCTATGCGAACATGGCCGCAGTGTTCTGCACCGGACGACCCCGATGCCGCATCCTCGCATGGAATGACCGGGCGATCGTACCGAAGGGGTTCCCCATATCCGAGACCGTGCTGTCGAGCATGGCATTCAGCTATATCCACGACGCGGCGAGCGGGTTGCAGCGGGCGCTGTGGAACTGCGCGCGCACGCCGCGTGGAAACAAGGCGGAATGCATGCGGCTTCGCGAGCCCGCCGGCGCAACGCCTCCCGCCGCCACTACACCGCCGGCAGCGACAACGCCCAAGACAGAGACTGTGGTAATCACAAAGCCGTCTTAGCCCGTCTTCCGCTCGCTGAGGCGCGACTTCATTATCGTAATAGTCAGCACAGATGACGAAGGACGAACGCAACCCGATCCTCCACCGCGACCTTCGGCAAGATCTTCACCTCATACCTCAAATCTTTGTACCCCGTGACTAGACGGTCATATTCGGCAACGGCGTCATCGAACAGATGTTGACGCTCATGATCGGTGACGAATATTTCTGGCCAGGGCGGCATGAAAACGGGCGAAGATGAGTGTCGTACCTACCGCTTCATACCCGGAAAACGCCCTCGATCACCGTCGCGCATCGCCCGCCCAACACCGCGCGGCCGCCCGCCAGTCGACATGTCAATCGCCCGCCGCGCTGGCTCGCCTGGAACGCGGTGAAGCTGTCCCGCCCCAGCCGCTTCGCCCAATAGGCCGTGAGCAACGCGTGCGCGGAACCCGTCACCGGGTCTTCGTTGATCCCTGCGCCCGGTGCGAAGACGCGGCTTATGATGTCGGTGTCGTCGCCCGGCGCTGTCGCGATGTAGAGGATGTCGCCGGGATCGATCGCACGCAGGCCGTGAAAGTCTGGCGTCAGCGCCAATATCTCGGCGGCGCTGCCATAGACGAGCAGGCTGTAGCCGCCATCGCGCCAATAGGTTTCGACCGGCGCGCCGCCCATGCCCGCCACGATCTCCGGCAAGTCCCTGCCGACCATCTCCCATGCGGGCAAGTCGAGCGCATAGCCTTCGCCGTCGCGCCGCACTTCAAGCACGCCTGCCTTGCGCGTGCGGAAACGGATCGCATCACCCTCGATCAGCACATGCCCGCTCGCCAGCGTCGCATGACCGCACAGCGCGACTTCCACCATCGGCGTGAACCAGCGCAGTTCGTAATCCGCTTCTCCGGTCAGATCGGGCACAGTGAATGCCGTCTCCGCCAGATTATTCTCCGCCGCGATCGCCTGTAGCATGTCGTCGGGCAACCACGCGTCGAGCGGCATCACCGCCGCCGGATTGCCAGTGAAGGACGCGTCGGCGAACGCATCGACCTGGTAGAAGGGAATGGCGGGCATGGCTCACATCCTGATGAGAAACGATGGCGCCGCTGATGCCATGGCCTCCGCGCGCCGCAAAGGGCCGCTCAGTGCGAAATGGCCACGGACTTAACATCGGGATCGACATGGCCTTCGGGATCGGGATGGATCAGAATTTCGACGCCGGGGAATTCCTTCTCCAGCCGCGCCTCGACTTCATCCATCACCCGATGCGCCTCGGCGACCGTCATCTCGGGGTCGACCCAGACATGGAACTGCACGAAGCGCTGCGCGCCGCTCGATCGGGTGCGCACGTCATGAATGCCTTTCAATTCAGGATGTTGCGCCACGATCTTCAGGAAGTGCTGCCGCTCGGCGACGGGCCATTCGTGGTCCATCAGTTGATCGATGGCGGCGTTTGCCGATCTCCATGCTCCCCATGCCAGCCACAGCGCGATCCCGACGCCGAACACCGGGTCCGCGCCAGATATGCCCGCATATTGCTCCAGCGCCAGCGCCGCGATGACGGACAGGTTCAGGACCAGATCCGATTGATAATGCAGGCTGTCGGTGCCGATCGCGAGCGATCCGGTCTGCGCAATGGCTCGGCGCTGATAGGCGATCAGGCCGATGCTCAGCACCATCGCGACGACCGATACGCCGATGCCGTAATCCGCCGACGCGACCTGATGCGCGCCGGAGAAGTGATTGAGCGAGCGCCAGCCGATCGCCACCGCCGCGACGGCGATCAACGCCACTTGGAACAGTGAGGCCAACGCCTCCGCCTTGCCATGGCCGAAACGGTGGTTGTGGTCGGCCGGCGTCGCCGCCACGCGCACGCCCAGCAGGGTGACGAGGCTGGCAATCAAGTCCAGTCCAGTATCTGCCAGCGACCCCAGCATCGCCGCCGATCCGGTGCGCGACACCGCCATCACCTTCAGCACCAGCAGCACCGACGCCACGCCTACACTGGCGAGCGCGGCGCGCTGCGCGATAGTGCCGCTCACGGGTAGAGCAGGCATTCCGCCCAGCCATCGCCCGATCGTGCGAACAGGCGGCGCTCATGCAAGCGATGCGCGCGATCCTGCCAGAATTCGATCTGTTCAGGGACGACGCGGAAGCCCGACCAATGCGGCGGGCGCGTCACGTCGCCGCCTTCGAACTTCGTCTGCATCGCCTCGAAGCGATCCATGAACACTTCGCGCGATGCCAGCGGGCGCGACTGGTCCGATGCCCAGGCGCCAAGCTGCGAATCCCGCCCGCGCGTCGCGAAATAGGCGTCGGCCGTCGCGTCATCGACGCGCTCCACCGCACCCTCGATCCGGATCTGCCGCCGCAGCGACTTCCAGTGGAGCAGCAGCGCGACATGCGGATTGGCGAAGATCTGCGATGCCTTGCGCCCTTCCAGATTGGTGTAGAAGGTAAACCCCTCCGGCCCGTGCCCCTTCAGCAGCACCATGCGCACCGACGGATGCCCCGCCGCATCGGCCGTTGCCAGCGCCATCGCGTTGCTGTCATTGATCTCGCTCTCGCGTGCCGCTGCATACCAATGGTCGAACAGCAGGAAGGGATCGTGGATGTCGGCATCGGGCGTTTCATCGGTCATGTCCGCTGTTTAGGGACCATAGGCCACACTGTCGAGGCGCACCGGAAACCTGGCCTTCTTGCGTTCGCACGCGCTTGAAGCGCGACAGGATGCTTTCCACATGATAGCTGACCTTCAACTTCGTTGAATTTGTTACGGACATGCAAAAGGTAAAAATGGCGGACCCCTACAGCACATTGGGCGTGGCGCGCGGCGCGAGCGAAGCCGAGATCAAAAAGGCCTATCGCACGCTGGCCAAGACGCTCCATCCCGATCGCAACAAAGACAATCCCAAGGCTGCCGAGAAATTCTCGGACGTCACGCGCGCCTATGATCTGCTGACCGACAAGGACAAGCGCGCGCAATTCGATCGCGGCGAGATCGACGGCGATGGCAATCCGGCGATGCCGTTCGGCTATGGCGGCGGTCGTGGCCATCCCGGTGGTGGACGCGGCGCTCCGGGCGATTTCGAGTTCAGCCAGGGCGGCGGCGACTTCGGCGACATCTTCGAAGGACTGTTCGGCGGCGGACGTGGCGCGGCGGCGGGCGGTGGCGGCTTTGGCGGTTTCGGGCGCGGCGGTCGCGGCGCACCTCCAGCCAAAGGCGCGAACGTCGCCTATCGCCTCGCCGTGTCGTTCATCGACGCTGCCATCGGCGCGCCGCAGCGGATCACCCTGCAAGACGGCAAAACCATCGACGTAAAGCTGCCCGCAGGCGTCGAGACCGGCACGCAGATGCGCCTCGCCGGCAAAGGCGCGCCGGGCGCGGCTGGTCCGGGCGACGCCATCATCACCATCGAAGTGGGCAATCACCCCTTCTTCACACGCGACGGCGACAATGTGCGCCTGAACCTGCCGATCACGCTAGACGAGGCAGTCAACGGTGCGAAGGTGAAGGTGCCGACCGTCGAAGGCCCGGTGATGCTCGCCATTACCCCCGGATCGGCGTCCGGCAAGACGCTTCGCCTCAAGGATCGCGGCTTCACCGGCAAGGGCGGCACGCGCGGCGATCAACTCGTCACGCTGATGATCGACGTGCCCGCCGACGACGCCGCGTTGAAAGCGTTCGTGGAAAGCTGGCAGGACAAGCGCACCGTCCGGGGGCATCTCGGCGTCTGAGGCGTTGATCCCTGCATGAGAGACGTCTCCCCCGAATCGCCCGAGGCACGGCGGCAGCGTCTGCTCGCGGAGCCGGAACATGCGCACCGCTTCCGGCTCTCGCGCTTCAAACCCGGCGCTAACGCAATACAGGTAATGAAGCGGGTGGCGATCGGCGTATACACCGACGGCTTCATTCACGCGGGCAACCTGGCCTATATGTCGTTGCTCACGCTGTTCCCGTTCTTCATCGTCGCGGCCGCGATAACCAGCATTTTCGGCCGCACGCAGGACGGCCTTGCCGCCGTGAACGGCTTCCTGCTGACAGTGCCGCCCAGCGTCGCCGATGTGCTGCGCGGCCCGATCGAGCAGGTCATCAACGCCCGCCTTTCCAGCGGCGTCCTGTGGCTCGGCGGGATCGTCGGCCTGTGGTCGGTCGGCAGCCTCATTGAAACGATCCGCGACATATTGCGCCGGGCCTACGGCACCCGCAGCGGCCGCGCCTTCTGGCAGTACCGGCTCGGCTCGATCGGCATCATCATCGTCAGCGTGTTCGCCGCGATGTTCGCTTTCTCGATCCAGTTGATGCTCCAAGGCGCGGAGGAATTTCTCGTCCGCGTCCTGCCCTTCGCAGACGAGGCAATCGGCATCGTTACCACCAGCAAGGTCGTGCCGATGGCAGTCCTTACCCTCGCGCTCTACTCGCTGTTCGTGTCGCTCACGCCCAGCAAATACCGGGGATCGCAGTTCCCCAAATGGCCCGGCGCGCTGCTGACGGCGGCATGGTGGTATGGCACGCTTATCCTCCTGCCCGCCGCATTGTCGCACCTCACCAGCTACGATCTGACCTATGGCAGCCTTGCAGGCGTCATGATTACCCTCATTTTTTTCTTCCTAGTCGGGCTTGGCGTGGTAATTGGCGCCGAACTCAATGCGGCGCTGGCGGAATTTCCGGACGGGGATACCGCCCCCGTCACACAAGAATAAAAGGATAAAAAAGGCATGACTGACGGGATAACGGGCACCCTGATGAAGGGGAAACGCGGTCTCATCATGGGCCTTGCGAACGATAAGTCGCTCGCCTGGGGCATTGCGAAGGCGCTCCATGCCCAAGGTGCGGAACTTGCCTTCTCCTATCAGGGCGAAGCGCTGGAAAAGCGCGTCCGCCCCTTGGCCGAGCAAGTCGGCTCGGACTTCCTGATCCCATGCGACGTGTCGGACATGGCGTTGCTCGACGCGACGTTCGACGCGCTCAAGGAACGCTGGGGCACCATCGACTTCATCGTCCACGCCATCGGCTTTTCCGACAAGAACGAGCTTCGGGGCAAATTCTACGACACCACGCTCGACAACTTCCTGATGACGATGAACATCTCCGCCTACAGCTTCGTCGCCGTCGCCAAGCGCGCGCGCGAACTGATGCCGGACGGCGGCGCACTGCTGACGCTGTCCTACTACGGCGCGGAAAAGGTGATCCCGCACTACAACGTGATGGGCGTCGCGAAGGCCGCACTGGAAACCAGCGTCAAATATCTCGCCATGGACATGGGGCCGGAAAATATCCGCGTGAACGCCATTTCCGCCGGACCGATCAAGACGTTGGCCGCCAGCGGCATCGGCGACTTCCGCTACATCCTGAAGTGGAACGAATATAACTCGCCGATGCGCCGCAACGTCACCATCGACGATGTCGGCGGCGCAGGGCTCTACCTGCTGAGCGACCTCGCCAGCGGCGTCACCGGCGAAATCCACCATGTCGACGCAGGCTATAACGTCATCGGCATGAAGGCCGAGGATGCACCCGACATCGGCCTCGACAAGTAGGCGCATGAGTTTCAACACCTTCGGCCGCGTATTTCGCTTCACGACCTGGGGCGAAAGCCACGGCCCCGCCATCGGCGCAGTAGTGGACGGCTGCCCTCCCGGCCTGTCGCTGGACGAGAGCGACATTCAGCCGTTCCTCGACAAGCGCCGCCCCGGCACATCCAAATATACGACGCAGCGGCAGGAGCCGGACCAGGTCCGCATCCTCTCCGGCGTGTTCGAAGGCCGCACCACCGGCACCCCGATCAGCCTGATGATCGAGAATGTCGACCAGCGTTCCAAGGATTATTCCGACGTCGCCAAGGCGTATCGCCCCGGCCATGCCGACTATGCCTATGACGCGAAATATGGCTTTCGCGATTATCGCGGCGGCGGGCGTTCGAGCGCGCGCGAAACTGCCTCGCGCGTGGCGGCGGGGGCCGTGGCGCGGCTGGTCATCCCGGACGTGGACATCTTCGCCTATGTCAGCGAGATCGGCGGCGACGCCATCGACCTGGCTCGTTTCGACGCCGCGCAGATCGAAGAGAATCCCTTCTTTTGCCCCGATCCGGAAGCCGCAAAGCGCTGGGAAGTTCTGGTCGACAGCGCCCGCAAGGATGGCTCATCCCTCGGCGCGGTGGTCGAGTGCATTGCCATCGGCGTGCCCGCAGGCTGGGGCGCGCCCCTCTATGCCAAACTCGACAGCGAACTTGCCGCTGCGTGCATGAGCATCAACGCGGTCAAGGGCGTCGAGATTGGCGACGGTTTCGCCGCCGCGCGCCTTCGCGGTGAAGACAATGCCGACCCCATGCGCCCCGGCGAAGACGGCAAGCCCGTCTTCATGGCCAATCACGCGGGCGGCATAGCGGGCGGCATCGCTACCGGCCAACCGATCAAGGTCCGGGTCGCCTTCAAGCCGACCAGTTCCATCCTGATCCCCGTCGATACGATCACCCGCGAAGGCGAAGCCGCGGACATCATCACCAAAGGCCGCCATGATCCCTGCGTCGGCATCCGCGGCGTTCCGGTCGTGGAGGCGATGATGGCTCTGGTGTTGGCGGACCAATGTCTCCTTCATCGGGCACAATGTGGAAGCCTTTCGTAATACCTCGATGCAGATATACAACAATTTCATGGTGATTTGTGCTTTGGCGACGCGAGCCAACGACGCTGTTTTTGGCTGATTACCGCCACTATTAGAAATCCATGCGTTCAATCTCATCTTCTTTTTAAACGCCCTGCAACAGTTTCTGTTGCCAAAAAGCTACACCTCCGAGAGATGTGACAGTCATTGTCATAATTGAGGTGAAACTGGAAATGGTTGGCAGTAGAGGGCCTCCCGTCGCCTCGTATCGGCGACGGAATGAAAGGACTGTTTTTACAATGAAGCGCTTTTTTGCCGTATTTGCTGTGGCCGCTCTGACCGCCACGCCGGCTTTCGCTCAAGAATTTTCCGGCGCGCGCGTTGGCGTCGAACTCGGTGCCGTTGACGATGATTTCGCCGGCACCGACGAAGCAACCTATGGTATCAACGCTGGTTATGATTTCGATCTTGGCAACACCGTTGTTGGCGTGACCGGCTCATATACTGGTCTCTTCGACGACGACAATTCCGACTTCCGCGACCTGACGCTCGCCGCCCGTGCAGGCTTCAAGGCTACGCCGCGGACGCTGGTTTATGGCACGCTCGGCTATACCAACCTGGACGCGAACGGCTTTTCCGGCTCGCTGGACGGCGTGAAGGTCGGCCTTGGCGTCGAGCAGAAGTTCGGCAACCTCTATGCAAATATCGAAACACGTTACGGCAACTATGAAGCCGACGGCGAACTGTATCAGACGGTAATCGGTCTGGGCTATCGCTTCTAATTCAGAGGCAAATTTTACAGGAAGGCGGCGTCCACTCGCCGCCTTTTTGTTTATTAGGTATGCAGATTGCGCTGTCCTACACGCTCTCCCCGCCGCTACAGTCGCGCCCTACCTCAAGCCGAACGTCCCGCAAGCACGTCCATGCCGCGATCCCCTCGACCCATTTCGGGACGACCAGCCGGAGCGACACATGGCGGCATCATTGCACTGACGGCAAAGGCTGTGGGTGGAAATTGGGCGCAGCCCCTCATAGCTGCACACGTATCCGGGGGTCGGCTGGCCCGCGTGTCCCCTATGCTCTCACGCCCCCTCTCGCACTTCTATTCAGATCTACCAGAAGGCCGCGGAAGCCAAGTGGGGGGTGACGTAGCGTGACTTTCGTGACCTTCCGGCCCAACATGGCTCATTTCTCGCCCCATCGCGTGCCAGTGGCGGCTTGCGTTGCCCCGACCGTTCTGCCCTGATAGTCAGTAGGCAACAGCATCGGGGTCAATCCCTCGAACATATTTCCGGGGGACCGCATGGCCAAGCGCCTTACTTCCATCATCCTGATCGCCATGATTCTCGGCGTCATCACTGGCTTCATCGCGAACCAGTGGATCGGCGCGGACAAGGATCAGGCAAAGGACGTCGCAGGCTATTTCCACTTGCTCGCCGACATCTTCCTCCACCTCATCAAGATGATTATCGCGCCGCTGGTGTTCGCCACGCTTGTGTCCGGCATCGCGAACATGGGCGATAGCGCCGCGCTGGGACGGATCGGCGGGCGAGCGCTATTGTGGTTCATCACCGCCAGCCTCATCTCGCTCAGCCTCGGCCTCATATTCGTCAACTTTTTCGAGCCGGGCGTCGGCCTCAACCTCGTGCAGAGCGGCGCGGATGCGGGCGTCGACACCAAGGCGCTCAATTTCCGCGACTTTGTCCTGCACGTCTTCCCGACTTCGATGGTCGACGCGATGGCGACCAACGCCATCTTGCAGATCGTGGTGTTCTCGCTGTTCATCGGCGTCGGCCTCACTGCCATCGGCGAGCGCGGCAAGCCAATCCTCGCGGTCGTGGAATCGCTGGTCGAACTGATGCTGCAAGTCACCAGCTACGTGATGAAAGTCGCGCCGTTTGCGGTGTTCGGGGCAATCGCCTCGGTGGTGACGGTGCAGGGTCTGGGCGTGCTCATCACCTTCGGGCAGTTGATCGGCGAGTTCTATCTGGCGCTACTGACCCTATGGATCATCCTCGGCTTTGCGGGCTTTCTCGTGCTGGGGCGGCGGGTGTTCACGCTGGCGCGCTATGTGCGGGAGCCGCTGCTGATCGCTTACTCTACCGCATCGTCGGAAGCCGCTTATCCCAAGCTGCTGGAGCAACTCGACCGCTTCGGCGTACCGCGCCGCATTTCCAGCTTCGTGCTGCCTTTGGGCTACAGCTTCAATCTGGACGGGTCGATGATGTACGCGTCCTTCGCGACGATCTTCATAGCGCAGGCCTATAATATCCACTTGCCGCTGGCGACGCAGATCACGATCCTGCTGGTGCTGATGATAACCAGCAAGGGCATCGCCGCCGTGCCGCGCGCTTCTTTGGTGGTGGTCGCCGCGACGCTGGCGCAATTCAATCTGCCGGTTGAGGGGGTCGCGTTCATCCTCGCCATCGACCAGTTCCTCGACATGGGCCGGACGGCGACCAACGTGGTCGGCAATGCCATCGCTACGTCCGTGGTGACGAAATGGGAGGGGATGCTGGAGGTCGAAGAGCCGGAATATGTAGAGCGCCCGCACGCGCCCTCGCATACGGCGGCTGGGGGTGCGGCAGGGCTGGACTTGGCGCCGGACATGGTGCGGGATGAGCGGAAGGGATAGCGCCGCCTCTATCGGAGGCAAAACACCCCAACCCCGTTCGCCCTGAGCTTGTCGGGGGTTCTGCTGAGCCGCAGGCGAAGCACACTTCACTTCGTTCAGTGGGGGGCTTCGACAAGCTCAGCCCGAACGGATTGTTGAGTTCTTGACCTACACTACCACTTGACCGCCAACTAAACTCGCATCGGCATGAGCACGTACAGCGCCGCGCTCTTGTCGTTCTCGCGGATCAGCGTCGGAGCAGCCGCGTCGGCGAGGTGCAGTTCCACGATGTCGCCATCGACCTGCCCCAGAATGTCGAGCAGATACCGCGCGTTGAAGCCGATCTCGAAATTGTCGCCAGCGTAATCGCCGGAGACTTCTTCCGCCGCCGTGCCGTTTTCGGGGCTGGTGACAGACAGCGTGATCTTGTCCTTGTCGAGCGCCATCTTGACCGCGCGCGTCTTCTCCGTCGCAATGGTCGCAACGCGATCGACGCCCTCCTCGAACCCGCGAGGGTCGATGCGCAGCAGCTTGTCGTTGCCGGTCGGGATAACGCGGCTGTAATCCGGGAAGGTACCGTCGATCAGCTTGCTGGTCAGGATCGCACTGCCGATGCCAAAGCGGATCTTGCCCGCCGAAAGCGAAACCTGCACGCTGCCGTCGACTTCATCGAGCAGCTTGCGCAGTTCGGCGATGCACTTACGCGGCACGATGATGTCGGGCATGCCCTCCGCGCCATCGGGACGTGCGACAGTGACGCGCGCCAGCCGATGCCCATCGGTTGCGGCGGCTTTCAGCACCGGCTGCGGATCGTCCGACACATGCAGGAAGATGCCGTTCAGATAATAGCGCGTCTCTTCGGTCGAGATCGCAAAACGCGTCTTGTCGATGATCTGGATCAGCGTCGAAGCAGGCAATTCGAAGCTCGTCGGCAAATCGCCTTCCGCGATCACCGGGAAATCGTCACGCGGCAATGTGGACAGGTTGAATTTCGCACGTCCTGCCTGGATCAGCATCTTGCCTTCCGACGCATGCAGCGAAACCTGGCTACCTTCGGGCAGCTTCCGGGCAATATCGAACAAGGTATGCGCCGAAATCGTCGTCGCGCCAGCCGTCTCCACCTGAGCCTGCACGCTTTCGACAACCTGCAAGTCGAGATCGGTAGCCATCAGCTTTATCGATCCATCCGCCGTCGCTTCGATCAGCACGTTGGACAGAATCGGAATGGTATTGCGACGCTCGACCACCGACTGGACATGGCCCAGACTTTTCAGGAGCGTTGCGCGTTCGATAGTGGCCTTCATTCCCTGGTCCCGCTCTGTTCTGCTTGCCTGTATGGGTGCCGCCCGAGTCCGGACGGTCGGGCAAGATGCCGCTCCTTCATTACCGACTATGCAACGATGGGCAAGCGCGCCGCTTGCAAAAATGCGTGGGGTACGCTTTGCCGGGCAATGATGAAGCGCACGCACCTCCTTGGACTAATCGCCTGTACGCTGATCGGCGCCCAGCCCTTTCCAGCGGCGGCGCGCGATTCGCTTGGCATATTCGAAAGCTGGGGGGCGTTCCGCGATCCGACTGTGCCGCGCTGTTACGCGATTGCCGAACCTGCGCGGGGCAGCCGACGTGCCGGATGGCAAGCGTTCGCCTCCGTCGCGACATGGCCGCGGCAGGGCGTGCGGGGGCAATTGCACATCCGCCTCAGCCAATCCCGCCGCACCGGCAGCGCGGTATCGCTCAGCATCGGGGAACAGCATTTCGCGCTGGTGGCAGGCAATGCCGATGCATGGGCACCGGACAAGCGCGTCGATGCGGCTATCATTGCAGCCATGCGATCGGGCACGAGCATGAGCGTGCAGACAGTCGCCAACAGCGGGCGCGGCTTTGCCGATGTCTATGCGCTGCGTGGCGCGGCCACCGCTATCGACGCTGCCGCATTGGGATGCGCCCGCCGCTGAGCCTGGGCGCTGGCATTTTCAGACATTTCGCCCTATATGCGCGCCATGCAAATTCCCGGACATATCGATCCGGTGCCGGTTCCGCGCACCGTGACACCCCGTGCCGACGGCCGCGTCGATCTGCTGGGCCTGAACAAGGCGCAGATTCAGGGCGCGTTGCAGGAGGCGGGGCTGGACCTCAAGCAAGCCAAGCTGCGGTCCAAGCAGTTGTTCCACTGGCTCTATCATCGTGGCGAAACCGACTTTGCGGCGATGACCGATCTCGCCAAGCCGATGCGCCTCTGGATGGCGGAGCGCTTCGTCGTCGGACGTCCCGAAGTCGTGGAGGCGCAAGTTTCCAGCGACGGCACGCGTAAATGGCTGCTCCGCTCCGACGATGGGCAGGATTATGAGATGGTGTTCATCCCCGACGCGGATCGCGGAACGCTCTGCATTTCCAGTCAGGTCGGCTGCACGCTCAATTGCCGGTTCTGCTACACGGGCACTATGCGGCTGGTGCGCAACCTGACGCCGGGTGAGATCGTGGGACAGGTTATGCTCGCCCGCGATTCGCTCGGCGAATGGCCCAAGGGCAATATGGCAGCGACGATCGACGATGAAGATGAGGACGAAGACGCGCCGCTCTACACCACCGACGGGCGAATGCTAACCAACATCGTGATGATGGGCATGGGTGAGCCGCTCTATAATTTCGAAAATGTGCGCGACGCGTTGAAGGTCGTAATGGACGGCGACGGACTTGCGCTCTCCAAGCGCCGGATCACGCTGTCGACGAGCGGCGTGGTGCCGCTGATGGCCCGCGCGGCAGAAGAGATCGGCGTAAACCTGGCGGTATCCCTCCATGCCGTCACCAAGGAAGTGCGCGACGAGATCGTGCCGATCAACCGGAAGTACGGGATCGAGGAACTGCTACAGGCCTGCGCCGATTACCCGAAGGCGAACAATGCACGCCGCATCACCTTCGAATATGTGATGTTGAAGGACAAGAACGACAGCGACGACGATGCACGCGAACTCGTCCGCCTGATCAAGCATTACAAGCTTCCCGCCAAGGTGAACCTGATCCCGTTCAATCCTTGGCCCGGTGCGGCCTATGAATGTTCGACGCCCGAACGCATCCGCGCGTTCAGCAATCTGGTGTTCGCGTCCGGCATCTCTGCGCCAATCCGGACGCCACGCGGGCGCGACATCATGGCGGCGTGCGGGCAGTTGAAATCCGCATCGGAAAAGAAGAGCCGTGCCGAACTCGACCGGCTGGCTGAGGAGAAGCAGGCAGCGCTTGGCTGACCCCTTGCTCGTCTACCCTGACGAAGCGGCGATTCTCGCGATAGGGACCGGCTTTGCTGACCGGACCTTGCCCAAGGCGCAGTGGACGCACGCCGCGCATTTCGCAGCTTGCCTGTGGCTGCTTCGTTGCCGGGAGGATTTGATAGCGGAACGAGACATGCCAGATATGATCCGAGCGTACAACGGATCGACAGGCGGTGTGAACAGCGACTCGACGGGGTATCATGAGACAATTACGCTGGCCTCCATTCAGGCTACCCGGCATTTTATGGATAAAAGCAGGCAAAATACGCCTCTCCACATCATTCACGCTTGGCTTATGGAGGGAAATTGCGGCCAAAAGGATTGGCTCTTAAGATATTGGTCGACCGAATTGCTGATGAGCACAACAGCGCTAAAAAGCTGGACCGCTCCTGATTTACAGCCGCTACCCTTCTGAAATTTTAAGGCTTTTCAGGCGATTGCAATTTTTGCATCCACTCTGTCGTCGTTCGCACTTGCAGCAAACACCGGTGTCAGCCATAAGGACTGTGCCTTTCAGGCATCCTCTCCTAAAACTTTTCGGGCTGGTCTTCGGATCAGCCCTTTTTTTTAGGCGGAGCTTCATCTATGACGTGCTCGCTGCTGTCGCGCCGAATAAAATAATTTGGAGCGGTGCCGCCGGTAAGACCGGCAAGGCGAGGCTGTGGCATGGGGGATCGAGCCCGATCCAGTCAGCGGCTCTCCCCCATCCTTTCTTATTTTTGCTGCTCGTGATCTTTAAGACCTTTTCCTTCGTACCTTCGGTCGGCCTGCCATTCTCGGCGGCGACCCTGTGGACAGGCGGCTTTCCATGAAGACTGGGCTAGTCATTGAAGGCGAACTGACAGCGGGCACTTTGGTCAAGCGGCACCGCCTTTCGACGCGACTTTGGCATTGGGTCAATGCGGTTGCCATTGCCACGCTTTTTATGAGTGGCCTCGGCATCTTCAATGCGCATCCTCGGCTTTACTGGGGAGAATATGGCGCGAACTTCGACACACCCTGGCTCGAACTCAGCCGCTTTCCCGGCTGGATCACCCTGCCCGGCAGCTACAGCTTGGCCATGTCGCGGCAATGGCATCTGGCGTTTGCGTTGATATTTGCGTTCGCGACGCTGTTCTATATGATCTGGAGCCTCATCAACCGCCACATCAGCCGCGACCTTGCCTTCCGCGGGCAAGAAATCGCACCACGGCACATCTGGCAGGATATCAAGGATCACGCGCGGCTGCGCTTCCCCACGGGCACGGCGGCGCTGCAATATAGTGTCTTGCAAAAGGCGAGCTATATCGGGGTAATCTTCATTCTGATCCCTGGTCTGATTCTGACCGGTCTAACCATGTCGCCGGGCATGAATGCCGCCTTGTCATGGCTGACTGAAGCGTTCGGCGGGCGGCAGTCGGCGCGGTCGATCCACTTCATTCTGGCTTTCGCGATCGTCGCCTTCTTTTTCGTCCACATCGTAATGGTGTTGCTGGCAGGGCCAATCAATGAACTGCGCTCGATCATTACTGGCTGGTATCGCCTCCCGCATCCCCGTCAAACCGGAGGGCACGACCGATGACTATGCTCACGCGCCGGTCTCTGGTCAAAGGCTTAGCGCTCGCCGCCGGAGGATTGCTCACGGGTTGCGACAGGCTGGCCAAGAACGAAACGTTCCGCGATGCGCTATTCAGCGCGGAAAACGTTCATCGCTGGACGCAACGTGCTTTGACGAACCGCAATGCGCTCGCACAGGAATTTTCTCCGGATCAGATGTCGCCCTACTTCCGTCCGAACGGAACACGCAATCCCAGCACGCCGGAATATGCCGCGATCTCGGCCAACAACTTCGCTGATTGGCGGCTGAAGATCACGGGCCTCGTCAATCGGCCGCTGGCACTCTCCTTGCCGCAACTGCAGGCCATGCCCCATCGCGAACAAATCACGCGGCACGATTGCGTCGAGGGCTGGAGCGCGATCGGCAAATGGCGTGGGGTGCCTTTGCACAGCATCCTGGGCACTGCCGATTTAAAGACCAACGCGAAATACCTTGTGTTCCATTGCGCCGACACGAACGGCGGCGCGCGGCCTTATTATGAGAGCATCGACATGATCGACGCCTTTCACCCGCAGACGATCCTTGCCTATGCGCTTAATGACAAGCCGCTGTTCGTTGCAAACGGCGCACCGCTCCGGCTGCGGGTTGAACGGCATCTTGGGTACAAACACGCCAAATATCTGATGGAGATAGAGGCAGTGGACAGCCTGAAAGACATTCATGGCGGTAAAGGCGGCTACTGGGAAGATGTCGCAGGTTATGAATGGTACGCAGGTATTTGACCTACCTTTAGCTGCGTCCTAAGTCCTCCCTATGTGGCTGTTCAATCGTTTGCTTCCCAAGCTCATTCGCAAAGGTCGTCTCA